>JAKOXH010000058.1 GCA_029781135.1 Planctomycetota bacterium | reverse complement strand
CTCCGATCCGAGAGGTCGCCAACTGACATTGTCCCGGCGAGACGTCTGCTTGGCAGAGACTGCACTCGAACGGTCATTTCAACGGGCGACTATAGCACAGGTGGTGGCACAAAAGCAAGGAAATAGTGGAAAAGTTTTCAGTAGCTGGAAATGGAGAAGAATTCGTAGGAATTCCCTGGGTGGCGCCGGGGTGACCAAAGGGGACGGGAGGGCTCTGTAGAAAACCGCGAGTGCTATCTAAACGTGCACCATCGCTGCGTAGAGCCGAGGTGGCGTTCACGAGTAAATCTCCGAAAACGGTGGTGCTGGCCGCCCTGGCAACGGCCCGACGGGCGATGCCGGAGCATGCGCACCGTTCTAGTCCCAAGAAGTTTGCGCAGCATCAACTGTTTGCTTGTCTGGTGCTTGAAGAATTAAGCTCCCGGTGGGACGCTACCGGCGGCTCATGAAGGTGCGGTTCGACCGCCCGGCCTATCGTCGTCGCGCGCAAGTCGAAACGGCGATCTCGATGAGCAAACGCCGCCAAGGAGCCCATGTCCACGGCCGCTCCCACTACAGCCAATGCCGCGGCCTCCGCTTGCTCGCACCTCACTCACAACGTCATGATTCTGGTCCTCGTCCAGGTTTTCTACCGAGCCGCTCTAAGTCCTTTTGTAGCGCTGAGTACCGGAGAGAGGACTTGAACCTCCACGCCCTTGCGGGCACTGGATTTTGAGTCCAGCGCGTCTGCCAATTCCGCCACTCCGGCGCGAACTAATAGCGTAATCGGTAGCGGGCGGCGCGCGAAGGGGAGGCAAAAAAACTCCCTCGTTCGGCACATAGAACCAACATCGACAAATCGGTATAACGTAGAAACGCATTAGCATGCAAGTTCAGGAACTACCGGCGACAGCAGGAGATACATAATGGCATTACAGGTCAAACCCGCTGATAAATGTGCCTTCGATTTGGTCTCGCTGGGCGAGTGCATGATTCGCTTGTCGCCGCCGGCGCACGGCCGGATTGAATTTGCGCCCGCGCTCGAAGTTTGGGTCGGCGGTGGCGAGTACAACGTGGCCTATGCCCTCGCCCGGCTAGGATTGCGGACCGGCTGGGTCGGCGGCCTCAACACGTCACCGATGGGCCGGATTATCGCGAACCATGCTCGCTCGGTCGGTATGGATATCACCCATGCCGTCACCCGCAAATACGATGGCGCGGGCAAGGTCGACCGGATTGGTCTCAATTTCACGGAAGTGGGGCACTCCAGGCGCGGCTCCGCAACGTTATACGACCGCGGCCATTCGGCAACCGCCGGCATGAAGCCCGGCGACGTTGATTGGAGGAAGCTCTTTAGCGAACAAGGCGTTCGCTGGCTTCACACAGGCGGCATTTTCGCGGCACTCTCGGAAGGCACTCGCAGGCTGGTCGCCGAAGCCGTGAAGGCGGCCCACGAAAGCGGTACGATCGTGAGTTACGACCTCAATTTCCGCTCGAAGTTGTGGTCGAGTGAAGAAGCGATCAAGACCACGAAGCCGCTCGTGCCGTACATCGATTGCCTGATCGGCAACGAAGAAGATTTCCAGAAGGTGCTTGGTTACGATGTCGAAGGCGTCGACGTTGAGAAGGGTAAGCTCGATACGTCGGCGTTCAAGTCGATGGTGAATCGCGTCGTCAAGGATTACCCGAATATCAAGGTCGTCGGCACGACGTTGCGCGGTGTGAAGACCGCGCTCGTGAACGATTGGTCCGCGATCATGTGGCACGCTGGCACGTTCTACGATGGGCCATCGTATCCAAATTTGGAGATCGAAGATCGCGTGGGTGGTGGGGATGGTTTTGCGTCGGGCTTCACGTATGGATTCTTGACCGGCCAAGAACCCCAGCAGTGCGTCAACCTCGGTGTCGCTCATGGTGCGATGCTCATGAGCACGCGTGGCGACACCAGCCAAATTACGCTCGACGAGCTGCTCCACATCGCCGGCGGCGGTTCAGCGCGGATCAAGCGGTAGTGACGACCGGCGCGTCGGCGGCGACGCCGAATTTCAGCCGAAGTGGTATCCGTGTCTCGGGGTTGATTCGGCCTCGCGGCCGACGCTAAAGCCGAATTGGTGATCGACAAATGATTCATTTGGATCGCAAACTCGCACCGTCGGACCTAATACCGCAAATTCGGCGGTTTTGGGCGCGCTCGGCCGAGTGCATCGATGCGGTCGAACGTAGCTGTCCGCCCGGAACGGCTTCGCCCGTGTTCACCAAAAGCGGGCGCTACACTGCTCAAGGTTGGACTGAGTGGACGCAAGGTTTCCAATACGGCTCCGCCATTCTCCAATTCGATGCCACGGGTGAAACGCGTTTTCTTGAGTTGGGACGTGACCGCACCATCACGGTCATGGCGCCGCATGTCTCGCATGTTGGCGTTCACGATCATGGATTCAACAACGTTAGCACGTATGGAAACCTATGGCGGCTGATGAATGAAGGTCGCATTCCGGAGATCGCCTGGGAACGGCGATTTTACGAACTCGCGCTCAAGACAAGCGGCGCCGTGCAGGCCGCGCGCTGGGCCACGACGACTGACGGCACTGGCTATATATATTCATTCAACGGGCCGCAGTCGCTATTCGTTGATACGATTCGTTCGTGCCGCTCGCTCGCTCTAGCACATCAACTGGGTCATGTGCTCATGGGCGAGCGCGATGAGCGCATCAGTCTGCTGCGTCGATTGATTGAGCATGCGACCAACACCGCCCGTTACAACGTCTGGTACGGCGAAGGGCGCGATTCCTACGATGTCGCGGGAAGGACCGCCCACGAGAGCTTGTTCAACGCCAAGAGCGGCGATTATCGCGCCCCCGCCACGCAACAAGGCTACTCGGCTTTCAGTACCTGGACGCGCGGCCTGGCCTGGGCGATGCTTGGTTTTGCGGAACAGCTCGAATGGCTCACAACGCGTACCGATGACGAGTTGGAACCGTACGGCGGGCGGGCGGCGATTCAAGGCACATTCCTTAAGGCGGCCTGCGCGACGTGCGACTACTATATCGCCGAGACGCCGACCTGCGGCTTTCCCTATTGGGACACTGGCGCCCCGGGTTTGGCCAAACTCGGCGACTATCGCAACCGGCCGGCGGAGCCCTTCAATGATTACGAGCCGGTGGATAGTTCGGCCGCGGTGATCGCCGCACAAGGACTTTTGCGGCTCGGTCGCTACCTAGTGTATGATCAGGGCGAGGTCGAACCGGGTAGTCGGTACGTCGAAGCGGGCTTGGCGATCGCCAGGACGGTTTTCGGCGAGCCGTATCTTTCCATCGATTCCGATCATGAGGGTTTGATTTTGCATTCGGTGTACCATCGGCCGAACGGCTGGGATCACGTGCCGCCGGGGCGAAAGGTGCCGTGCGGCGAGGCGAGCATGTGGGGCGATTATCACGCCCGCGAACTGGCGCTGTATATTGGGCGGTTGGCCGCGGGCGCGCCGTATTACACGTTCTTCGGGCCAACGGACGATGACCGGCGATGACATCGCCGTAACGCTACGTCAACGTCACGTCGTCAACATGTAGTCATGTCCAGTTCTCCTAAACGCGTGGCCTTGGTAACCGGCGGCAGCCGCGGCATAGGCTTGGGCATCGCCCTTGCCTTGGCGGAGAGCGGCTTCGACTTGGCCATCAACGGCGTGCGCGACGAGGCAGACGTTGCTGGATCATTGACCACGTTGCGAAAGCGCGGCGCCACGGCCTTCTATTTCCAGGGCGACGTTTCTTCGCCGGAAGACCGAACGTCGATGCTCGACGGCATTCGTGAAGAATTCGGCCGGCTCGATGTGCTGGTGAATAATGCCGGCGTGGCGCCGAAAGTGCGCGCCGATATCTTGGAGGCCACCGAGGAGAGCTTCGACCGCGTGTTGGGCATCAATCTCAAGGGGCCGTACTTTCTCACGCAAGGCGCGGCACGCTGGATGATCGAGCAGCGCTCCGCCGATGCGAATTTCCGCGGCGTGATTGTGAACATCTCGTCGGTCAGTGCGACGGAAGCGTCGATCAATCGCGGCGACTATTGCATCAGCAAAGCCGGCGTGGCGATGGCCACGCAATTGTGGGCCCATCGACTGGCGGAATTTGGCATCGCCGTGTACGAAATTCGGCCGGGTATCATTCACACCGATATGAGTGCCGCGGTGGCGGAAAAGTACGACCGCCTCATTGCCAATGGGCTGACGGTCGAGAACCGCTGGGGTGAGCCCGAGGACGTGGGCCGGGCGGTGGCGATGCTCGCACGGGGCGACTTGACGTATGCCACGGGCAACGTCCTCAATATCGATGGCGGCCTGACGTTGCGGCGGTTATAACGCGGGAGGATTCGATGGGGTCTGTACTAGAAACACTTAGCAAGATGCGTTTGGTGCCGATTGTCGTCATGGATCATGCCGATTGTGCCACCGGCTTTGCCGATGCGTTGGTGGCTGGTGGGCTACCCATCGCAGAAGTGACGTTTCGCACACCGGCGGCCGAGCAGGCGGTACGAATTCTGGCCAAACGCGGTGACTTGCTCGTTGGCGCCGGCACCATTCTCACAACGGACCAGGCCGATCGAGCGATCGACGCGGGAGCACAATTCCTCGTTGCCCCGGGCACCAACCCGGCGGTTGTGGAACATGTCGTGATGCGCGGCGTGCCGATGCTGCCGGGGATCGCCACGCCGAGTGAGATTGAGTTGGCCATGTCGCTCGGCGCGGCTGCGCTCAAGTTCTTTCCGGCCGAGACGATGGGCGGCGTGGCGGCATTGAAGGCGTTTGCCGGGCCGTACCCCGATGCGCGCTTCGTGCCGACCGGGGGTATCACCTACGAAATGCTACCGAACTATTTGAAGCTCAACTGCGTGATCGCTTGCGGCGGGTCGTGGCTGGCGCCGCGTGACTTGCTGGCCGCCGGAAAGTTCGACGAAATCGGCCAATTGGTTGCCAAGGCGAAGACGTTGTTGGCGTCGGTATGAAGTTAGACGAGATTGTCGGTCCTACTCGGTGCGCGAGCCGGCGTCGGTCGCTTGCGGCGCACGTTGACCTTCTTTTTCCCGCGCCGATTCTTCGCGTCGCTCCAGTTCGGAACACGCGGTGTCTTGCCTTCCCTGGGCAATCGCTTCTCGCGCGCTGGCGGCTAAGTGGCGATAATCGCGCCGGATGTGTTCGATATCCGCTTCGTCGAGTTCCTCCAGATCGAGCAGCGCATTGTGGGCCCCTTCGATCGCGCGAATGAGTTCGTCGAGCTTGGTTTGCACGGCCCCGGTGTCGCGATTCTGCGTGTTCTGAATGAGGAAGACCATCAAGAACGTGACGATCGTGGTGCCCGTGTTGATCACGAGCTGCCAGGTGTCGCTGTACCCAAAAATAGGTCCCGTCGCGGCCCACATCAACACGATCGCCACCGCGGCCACAAAGGCCAAGGGTTGCCCCGACTTATGAGCAGTCCATTTGGCGAACGCCGTGAACCAGTGGTGAAATATTCGCATGACGTTTCTCCAACGCAGTTGGTTTGACCGTTCTTCGCGCTCTCGCGCCGCCCGCATTTGCGGCAATCATGGAGAATTGTACGCACCGACAGGCGAAGAGCGATCGAGCGAGGGCAAGTGCGGGTCAAGAGACCCGCGCACAACAGGTGGGAAGTGCGAAATGGGGAACTGGGAATATTGTTGAATAACCGACTCAAACGGCAAGCCGCCACATGGCCGTGTCCATTGCCAATCGAGAGGATGATCCCCATATACTTCTTGGTTTTTGAACGGGAGCGAATGGCAAAAAACAGAGCCGAGTTCAGACTCTGTTTCCTTTTGTCTCCTATTCTCTCCCGCCATGGGCGTGCCCGTCCCCATTTTCAACGAGCCGTTCGGGGCCATCTATTCCTGTTCTGTGGGCGGGTGTGAGTTGAAGGGGGACGGGAGTCAATTACGGCTATCGCTTTGCGCTAAGGTCGTGCCCGTCCGTAATTGACTCCCGTCCCCCTTCTGGAATTCCGGCGGTACGGAAAATGCTCAGCGCCCAGCGCTGGTATATTGGACACTGCGGGCGAAGTTCTGGGCCAGCAATAGTTCAGCAGTTGTCCCCCGTATGGTTGATTGTAGTTCTTTCCGCGCATGGTAGGTTGATTTCTATTACTCTTCTGGAGGGCGGTCTCATGAAACGCACTTCTTGGTGTTTCGCGGTGGTCAGTATCTGGCTGGTCTATGGCACGGGCTTGGTTCGCGGTGACGTGTTTGGCTCCGGGGCCAATTCTTTTGAAATCGAGTTCGTGACGATCGGCAATCCGAGCAATTCGGCGGACTTGTCTGGCGGCGGGCTGGGGGCGGTGGCGTACGAGTACCGGATGGGGAAGTACGAGATTTCCGAGCAGATGATCGAGAAGGCCAACACACTAGGCGGGCTGGGGATTTCGAAAAGCAACCGCGGTCCCGATAGGCCGGTGACGAACATCACTTGGTTCGATGCCGCGCGGTTCGTGAACTGGCTCAACACGAGCAGTGGCAGCGTGCCGGCCTACAAGTTCGATGCGAGCGGCAACTTCCAGTTGTGGCAACCGATTGATCCGGGTTATGACCTCAACAATCTGTTTCGCAACCGGCAAGCGAGGTATTTCTTGCCGAGTGCGGACGAGTGGTACAAAGCAGCGTATTACGATCCGGTTGCGGGGCACTATTGGGATTATCCGACCGGCAGCAATTCGCCACCCGTCACAGTAGGCAGTGGCACAATGGCAGGAACAGCCATTTATGACCAAGCAGGACCAGCCGATATTGGGGCTGCTGGTGGACTGAGCCCCTACGGCACGATGGCACAGGGCGGGAACGCTGACGAGTGGGAGGAATCAGAACTCGACCTCTTAAACGACAGTATCTCGAATTACCGTGGCCGGCGTGGCGGATCGTGGGAGTCTTTATCATTCTCTCTCTCATCGAGCATTCGCAATGGTGGATTTCCGTCGATCGCACTTCGTTCTACTGGTTTGAGAGTTGTTTCGGTCGTCCCTGAACCAAGCACGTCCATTCTCTTTATGGCATCAGCGTGGTTTATTGGATTAATACAAATTCGGCGACAACGTCTACGGAGGTGAAACCGTGTTCATAGGAATTGCCAGCGGGCTAGCTGGCGGGCTATCGACATTGGCGAAAAGTCTGTTCAAGATCAAGAAGCGACAATCTCGCCGTCGGGCGGGACTAGCGCGCACGTTGCGCTTCGAGCCCTTGGAGTATCGCCAGCTGCTCGCGGTATTAACGGTGAACTTGAACCAGGACAACACAACAGCCGATTCGTTGCTCACGCTTAGAGAAGCGGCAGCCGTTGTGAACTTCGGCACGACGAGCGGTGTCATTCCTGATTTGGGACGGACTCTAACGGCCGGCGAGAAAGCGCAAATAAACACGACCGTATCCTTCGGTAGCAACGACAAAATCCAATTCATATCGTCCGGAGAAATTCTTCTCGTTCGGGCGATGGGGCAAATTGAGATTAGAAAGTCGGTCGTCATCGATGCGAGCACATTGTCGTCCGGCGTCATCATCAACGGCAACGATCCAACACCTGGGCAAAAGACTGGCACGGGAATCCGAATCTTTAACATCACCGATTCTTTAGGAGGCAGTTCACCACCCCTCGTTGAATTGGTTAACCTCACACTCATTGGCGCGGATACAACTTTTGAAGGCGGCGCAATCCGTTCTGCAGGGCGGTTGATTGTCCGTGACTGTGCGATCCATGACAACGAAGCCGATACTGGCGGTGCAATCTACGTGCAAGTCGCCGGCGGCAGCCCCACGACGCAGCGAGAGATTCTCAGGATCGAAGACAGTTACATCCACGACAACACAGCATTTACCGGCGGCGGGATTGCGATCGTCTCTGGCGATATGGATCATGTCGCGTCGGACGTTTTTTCAATCGCCGGGACGACGATTGAGAACAATTACGCGCTCTCGGCATCCAGCGATGTGGGTGGCGGAGGGGTGTATGCCAAGCTGTTTGGTGCTCGGCCAACGTTTACCGCTGGCACGCTGACATTGAACACGTCCACGTTTGGGGGCGGCGCCTATGCGGATTTGAACAACGGCGCTGCGGTTTCACTAGTCGGGACCACGTTAAGCGAGAATCCCGGCAACATCGGAGCCGGCTTAAATGCCGTCTTGAATGGCGCCTCTTCGTTGCACTTGGAGAATGCCACTTTCTACCATAACGTAGCCAGCAGTGTTGGCGGTGGCGCACGAGTGTTAATGAACGGGGCGTCGACTGTAGACGTTATCGGCTCGCAGTTTCAGTTGAATGAGGCAGATGGTGGCGCCGGCATCTACGCCGAAGTCAACGAAGCCTCCCAGTTAAATGTACTGGCCAACTCGCTATTCGATCAGAACATGTCGTCTGGTGGTGGCGGGGGCCTGGAGATCAATAGTGTGGCCGGGATGATCGCCATCGACCACAGCACGTTTACAGCGAACATGGCGCAAGGTATCGGCAGTGGAGGTGCCATCAAAGCCGATTGCAGCGACAACTCAACATTAGAGATTACATCTACGACAATTAGCGGCAATACGACGAGCGTAAACGGCGGTGGAATCTATGGACTGATCCATGACGGTTCAGCGTTTTCGCTGACAGATTCAACAATATCTGGTAACTCGGCGACCGATGGCGGCGGTGTGAATTTGCAGGCGGACGCATTTGGTAGCAATGCACCGATGCCGCGCGCGATTGTGCTCTCACGAAGTACGTTTTCAAACAACACCGCGAGCAACCGCGGCGGAGGAATTTTCACGTTGAATCATCCGTTCACGGCAACATTGGTGGAGCAATCCACGATTACCGGTAACCAGGTTCCGCAGAGCGTTTTTGCACCGAACGGTAATGGCGGAGGTATTTACGCCTATGTGCGCGGTGATCTATCCAATACGACAAACAAACCACGGTTTACCATTACGGGCACCACGGTAGACAACAACAAAACAAACCTTGAGGGTGGTGGCATCTTCGTGTGCGCTAAGTTCAATGGCGAGTTTGTCGCGGTCAATTCGACACTATCGTCGAACAGCACGCTTGATTCAGCGAATGGTAAGGGTGGTGGCATTTTCATCGCACAATTTGGTCCAACCAATGATTCGGTCGACGCGTTTCTCAGAAGCATGACGATTACGAAGAATGTGAGCACATCGGGCGGCGGAATGGAAATGGTAAATTATACCGGCGTTCGCGTACAACTAGCCAATTCCATTATTTCGCAGAATTATGCGAACGTCGCCCATTCGGTGAACGGCAATCTCAAAGGGCGATTGGACATCGCGAACGCTCAATACAATTTGGTTGGCACAGGATCAACGATTCTAAATCTCAATGGCTCATCGGCCGTCCTGGATGGAACGAACCTCTCGAACAATGACTCGCCGGGGCTAGGAGATTTGCTGAATAATGGAGGTCCAACACGCACGCACGCTCTCGATGGAAACAGCCCAGCAATTGATCGAGGCGGCAATAGTTATTTGACTGTTCCGCTTACTGCCGATCCGATTCTCTATGATCAACGGGGCGCAGGGTTCGCACGGAAGATCGACGTTGTGGGAATACTTGACCCCGACCCGATCGTGGATATTGGGGCGTATGAATTGCTTGTCGGCGACTACGACCGCGATGGCGATGTGGATTGTGGCGACCTTGCATTATGGAAAGCACAGTACCACGACGATGTCCCACGGGCACCATATGAAGGAGCGGATGGAAACGGTGATAGGTACGTCGACACGAATGACTACAATATCTGGGCTAACGCGTGGCAGCCGAACAGGCACAATCCGATTGGCGATTTTGACGACAACGGAACGGTTGACTACAACGACTACAAGATTTGGAGCGACACCTATTCAACGAGCGGCGGCGATTTGCGGGCCGACGCAAATTGCGATGGAAAAGTTGACACCGCCGACTACGTCATCTGGCGAGATATGTTTGGCAGCACGCGAACACTGACGAGATTCGGAATGCTCGATGCGCTGGTGGGACCGGACTCTCCGCCAGAGTTGGTGGGGGTGATGCTGGCTTCGAGCAGCCTCGCGTTTGACTTTGCCGGCGTTGCCGGATCGGGCGAGCAGTTGCGGAGCGTGCCGCTTAGCGGTGTAACGAAGCTCAGCCTTACGTTCAGTCAAGGCGTGACTGTATCACAGAACACGCTACAGGTTATCAATTTGGACGGTACCGTTCCGAGCATCGTTGGTTTCGTCTATGAACCATCCCCACAGACTGCGACGTGGACATTCGCTTCAGAGTTGCCTGATGGCCGCTATTTGGTACGGTTAGCTGATAGTGTCCACAATTCTAGCAATGCCGCGCTCGACGGCGAGTTCACCAACCCCTGGTCGCTGACGCAGACCGGGACATCGGTGTTTGCCAGCGGCAACGGTACGGCGGGCGGCGAGTTCCGCTTCCGGTTCACGGTGATGGCGGGCGACTTGGATCATGACAATATCGTGGGCACGACGAACTACCAGAACTGGAAGTCCTACGAGCCGGGCCGGGCCTATGTTTCGACCACGACGGACGACTACGATTCCGACGTGAGCTTCGGCGATTTCAGTCTCCGCGAGGCGATCAATTACGCCAATACGGCCACCGAAGCAACCACGATCGAGCTACCGGCCGGGCACTACTACCTCACACGAAGCGGCACGGAGATGGCGAACAGCACGGCCTACAACGACCTCGATATCTTCGGCAACATGAAGATCGTCGGTGCGGGGCCAGGGGCCACGATCATCGACGCCGGCAACCTCACGACCGATGACCGCGTCTTTGATGTCGCCAATCTCGGTCTGCTCGGCATAGCGCACGCCACGCTCGCCCTGGGTGCGGCCCCCACCACCAGCGGCCAGCGCGATGGCGGGGCCGTCCGCGTGCAAAACGGCGGACAATTCGATTTGGACTATAGCGCAGTCGTGGGAAACGCGACGACCCGTTCCGGTTACGGCGGAGCCATCTTCTTTGGCGCGACGGCGCACGGCTCGATCGCCAACAGCGTCATCACGGTGAACTACGCCGACAACATGACGGGCGGCGTGTACTTGCAGATGGCAAGTGCCGGTACGGGGGGAGCGGTGACCGTCACGCGCTCGATCATCGTGAATAACACGGCTTCCTCTTCCGCGAGTGTGGACGTGTTTGCGAGCACCAATCGCACGTTCACTTCCGGCGGTTACAATCGGCTGGGCAACGCCGCCACCGGCTTTACCAACGGCGTCAACGGCGATTACATCAAGCCCACTGGCACCACGGTGGCCTATGTCGTGACGAGCGCGGTCGACAGTTACGACGGCACGACGGACCTGGTGGACCTTTCCCTGCGCGACGCCATTTCCTTGGCCAACGCGATGGCCGGCACGCAGGAAATCTGGCTGCCGGCGTGGAACTTCGTGCTGACTCGGCAGCGGACCACGGCCGCAAATCTGCCGGAACCGAACGTTTCGGAAGGCGACATTGAGATTACCGATTCGCTGATCCTACACGGCATTGGCGGAATCCATGGCCCGGTTACTAGTGTCGCTTGGGCTCCTGGGATTTCCGATAAGGTGTTCGAGCTCGTTGGGGATTATAACGGTGACGGTCTTGTGAGTCCCCCGGGAGACTACGTTCTCTGGCGTGACGAATTGGGACAATCGGCGTCTAACTTGCCAGCGGATGGCAATGACGACGGTACTGTCAACGGACTCGATGAAGTCTATTACCAGGTGTACGCGGGGAACACACTGGAAAAATTTGATATTGCCGTGTGATATGGTCGGCGGTGTGGTAGGGAGCGGCTGTGCTAGTGGCGCTGGACGTCGCCTTTGCCGGCGTGGGGCAAAGCGTGACGGGCAATTGGGAAGATAGCGGATAGATTCAGTTGCTGCTTACGCCCGCCATGCGATGCGTCGGAGCAATACGAATTGTTGTTGGTTACGAGAAGTCGTCGCCCCCGGGTCATTGACTGGGGGCTAAATGGGATAGAGTGTTATCCGGAGTGGTGCGAGCGCCCTCGACATATTCTGGGCCCGACCCGAGTCACCCACGGGTGATTGGAAGTTTTTCGAACGTCGCCTCACCCCAGCCCTCTCCCAAAGGGAGGGGGAGAAGTGGGCTGCGCGGCCTTTTCCCGAAGGGCGACGGAGTTAAACCAAGTCGCGCAACAAAAAAGCCGAGTGCTATTGGCGAGGCCAGCAGCAGCTCGGCGTTGTGCGGTGAGGCTTGTCGATGATCAACAAGACTCGGCGACGTGGTTAGGAAACCATGTCCTTGAGTTTCTTGAGCGGACGAATTTTCACGACATTGCGGGCCGGCTTGGCCTTGAAGGTCGTCTCTTCCTTGGTGAAAGGATTGATGCCCTTGCGTTCCTTGGTGGCCGGCTTGTGCTGAACCACGATCTTGCATAGACCGGGCATGGCAAACGTCTTGGAACCACCGCGGCTGAGGGACTTCTTAATCTGTTCGTTGAGCGCGTCAAACACGTTGCTGACGTCGCGCTTCGAGAGGCCGGTGACCTCGGCAATGCTCGCGTAGATCTCGGTTTTCGAGGGCGGTTTGGTAGTGGCCTTCGCCATTGAACTGAATCCTCCAGACTGTATGGTGCTTAGGAAAGGGTCTTTAAACCGTACAACGTACCTTCCTCCGTGCGTTGTGGATGGTGCAAGTTAAGGCTTGCTGGCCTAGTAAGACAAGGCGGAAAATGCCGGTTTTGCCGAGAAAAATGGGGTTTTTTGGCGCGACGCAGGGTGGAGAACCCTAAAATCGTCGGGAAAACGCCCGTGGGCGAGCCGCCCGGGGGCTGAAAAACGGCAATCCAGGAGGCCGATTCGGCGGCAACTTGATCGAATTGCGAAAGGCTGTAAGATTAATTGCAGCTTTAGGTTAGGTGGTTTTCTCGCGGCGGGGATGGTTTGGAATCGTAAACGCGAGCAGCTGAACCGACCGCTGCTCCGCACCGTTATATGGCGTAGTGTTTGCCCGACCGTGAACGATTCCCCCAATGGTTGGGTCGCTACGAAAAATACCTGACGCAAACTGTAATTGGAACTGCCGCAGGACCGTTTCCACGGTCCCCTGCCCCGACTTTCCAGGACGGAAAGGACAGACTCGTTTGGCCGCCGTAGTCGGGACAACTATCCCCCAGTATCGAAGGATCGTCATGCAATTGTTTTTCGAGTCAGCATTGCGCGGGGGTGCGAAGACTCGCCTCGGGGGCGGAATTCTGGCTGCTCTAGCGGCGGCGTTTTCAATTGCTGCGTTGCCGGGACCGATTTGTTGGGGCCAGATTGTGCAGCCGCAGCAAGTGTTGCCCGATCGTAACCGGCCTGGGGAAGCGAACGACCGCGATGCGGTGTCGGGCGTGTATCTGCCGACCGATCGCGCGCTTGCGAAGGCCGTTGGCCGGGCTCGCGAGCGGATCGCCGGCCATGAGTTTCACGAAGCCCTGCCGTTTTTACAGAACTTGCTCACGCGCAATGAAGATTCGTTTTTGGAGCGGGCGCCTACGGATCGCGAGCAACTGGGGTTGAAGGCCACGGCGCGGCAGTTGATTGGTGAACTGCCGCCGGAAGGATACGACGCGTATGAATTGCTGAACGGGCCGACGGCGCGTCGCCAACTCGAAGCAGCGTTGAAAGCGGGCGACAGAAACGGTATTGCGAATGTCGTGCGGCAATATTTTCATACGGCGGCCGGGTATGAAGCGACGTTCCTGCTCGCGGAAATGGAAGCCGACCTGGGACATCGATTGGCGGCCGCGGAGTTGTTTCGCGATCTCATCGAGACGCCGCGCGCGGCGGCGCGGTTTGAGCCGCAGCTTTCGGTGACGGCGGCCGTCAATTGCATGGCGGCGGGCGAGCGCGATACAGCAGCGGCACTCATTCGTAAGCTAGTCGAACGGCAACCGGGCGGCCAGGTTGTGTTGCGTGGCAAGAGCGTTCCGCTGCCTGCGGCGAGCGTGGACCCGCTCGCGTGGCTAGCCGATGTTGTCGGTGAAGTCAAACCGGCAGCCACGTCGGATGGCGATTGGTTGACGCTGCACGGCGATGCGACGCGCAATGTGCAATCGCAAGGTGGTCAACCGCATTTGCGTCCGCGGTGGGAAGCAAGGGTCGTCAACGAGCCGACGCTTGAGGCGTTCTTGAGCAATCGAGCGGCCGACTTTGTGCAACGCAACATTGTGAAAATACCGGCGGCGCGGCCGATCGCCGTGAACGATATGGTGATCATGCGGACGGCTGAAAACGTAGTGGCAGTCGATTGGCAGACGGGGAAGCGGGTGTGGGAAACGCGGGACGAACAAGAGCTGGATGCCGAGGACATTCCGGCGGATTTGGCACCCGCCAGCGATCATGATTTGTTAGCGACGCAAAGCCGGCCGATCGAGGAACGTACCTGGGACGATTCGCTGGCGGCGTCGCTGGCCAGCGACGGAAAGCGAATTTTCCTGGTACGTGGCATGCAGCCGGCACGAGAGGACTTCGCGTCGCCGTTCCAAGTGAATGCGGTCTTCGGGCGAATGGGCGGCGTGGAAAACGTGTCGATTTCGAATCAACTGTCGGCCTACGATATCGCCACACAGGGAAAACTCGTGTGGGAACTGGACGGCGGGCGAACGACTGGCCCGTTGGCGGGTGCGTTTTTCTTGGGGCCGCCACTGGCCGTTGACGGCATGCTGTATGCCATGACTGAAATTCGTGGGTCGGTGTATTTGCTGGCCATCGATCCGGCGACCGGTCGGTTGGATTGGCAGCAGCAACTCATTGGCTTGGAACAAGGAATCGCCCTTGATCCGGCGCGGCGCCGCGCGGGTGCAACGCCATCCTATTCCGGCGGAATCTTGGTTTGCCCGACAGCCGCGAGTGCCGCGATCGGCATTGATGTGGTGCGGCGCGAATTTGCCTGGGTGTATCGCTATCCGCGCGAATTTCCCACGCCGGCTGAAGGTCGCAATATTTGGCAACAACAGCAACTGCAAGGTCAGCTCGTGCGTCCGAACGACCAGTGGCTCGATAACTCGGCCATTATTGTGGATAACCGCGTCCTGCTGACGCCGCCTGAATCTTCGGAGATGTACTGCCTCGACTTGCGCACGGGAAAGTTATTGTGGAAACACCGACAGGGGGACGCGCTGTTTGTGGGCGGAGTGGACCAGGGCATTGTGCTACTCGTGGGCGTGCAAAATGTTCAGGCCCTGCGGTTAAGCGATGGTGCGGTGGCCTGGAAGAAGGAAAGCGTGCCGCTGCCGACGGGCGCTTTGCCGGCGGGGCAAGGTTATGTCAGCCAAGGTCGGTATTTCTTGCCACTTTCGACCGGCCAGATTGCCGAAGTCGAGATCGCGACCGGAGCGGTAAAGAACGACCTTTCGCCGAATCCCGATATCTTGCTCGGCAATTTGATTTGCTACCGCGGCAGCGTGATTTCGCAGTCACCGCGTTTGCTCGACAAGTTCGAGCAGTTGGAGGCCCTGCAAAAACGCAATGAGGCGGCGCTGGCCAAGAACCCAGACGACGCCCACGCGCTCCGCGAGCTTGCCGAGATCAAGGGCGCAGCGGGCGATAAGACCGAGGCGATTCGGATGTTGAAGCGTGCTCACGAACTCGCGCCCGATGACGTGAGCACGCAGCAAATGCTGGCCGAGAGTCTATTGGCGGCATTGGCCCAGGATTATGCCGCCTTCCGAGGCGATGTGCCGCTGGTGTCAAAGCTGATTCACTCGCGCGAAGAGCAAATCGAGTTGTTGCGAATTGATGCGGCGGGACAGGATACGGCCGATAATCGGCTGGCAGCCTGGGATGCGTACTTGCGGCTGGCCGATTTCTTGGCGGACGAACCGGCTTACCTGAATATCGGCGAGGGCTATACGGTGCGCAGCGACCGCTGGGTGGCGAGCCATTTGGGAGCGATATGGTCGGCGGCGTCGGCGGAGGAACAGCGCACGCTGAAGGCGAAGGTCGCCGCGCGAATGCCGGCCCTGGAGAATCCACGCACGACGGCGGAGATGCGGCATTTCCTGGCGCATCTGGGCGAATTGCCGGAAGCTGCCAAAGTGCGGCTGGCACTCGCGAAGTTCTTGATCGAGCAGAAACGGCCGCAAGAAGCGGAAATCGAGCTATTGCAGCTCACCGCCGCGACCGAGGCGGCCAGCAAATCCGCGGCGGCCGAATTGCTGGCGAAGTTGGCGACGCGGGCCGATCGACCGCTCGAGGCCCTCAAAGTGGGCTGGCCGAAAGGGCAAGTCAAAGTCGAATTGGTATCGAACAAAGCCAACGAACTACCGCCAGACCGGGCGCGGTCGCCGCACCTTATGCTCGAGCGGCAGAACGGGTACCGGCAGCTGCGCGTCGAGCAGGATTTCCTTACGGGGTTCTCCAGCATTCAGTGGTTTGTCGCGCTCGATGTTCCTGAAATCGTTGCGCGGGATGGTTTCGGCAACGATGTGGCGCGCTGGACGCTCGATCAAAACCGCTTCATCGGCCAGCGCGAAACCAATATTGCCCATGGCGCCCGGCTCGGGCATCTGCTGTTCTTCACGCTGGGAAATCAAGTGATGGCGCTCGACGCGCGGCAGGAAGGTGAGAATGCCGAGTCGGAGCTATTGTGGCCAAGCCGGACGCCGGATGATTTTTCGGTCTCTTCAGTTCGGGTGAGGCGGGCCTTGGCAGCGTCGCCGCGGACGAGCCGTCCAGTGGTCTACCATGCCTACTCGAATCGCAAGCGAATCATGGGCGCCGCGGCCAATATGGGCGGCGCGTTGGGTCCGGCCATGCCAAACGGTGTCGTGGTGCAGGACCAGGATGAGCTCAAATGCGTCGATCCGCTGATCGGCGTAACTCTGTGGACACACAGCGATATTCCGGCCGGCTGCGAGCTATTTGGCGACGGCGAGCTCGTATTCGCCGCGGATGTCGGCAATCATGTGGCGTATGTCTTGCGATTGAGCGACGGCCAATTGCTCGGTAAGCGCGACATTCCACCGGCGGAATGGTTGACAACTAGCGGCCGGCAGATCACGCAAATCAGTTTTAATTCCGGCCGCAAGAAGGCGCAGGTGACGATTACCGACATTTGGTCGCAGAAAACGATTTATCAGGGTGAGTTTTCGGCGATGGCGCGATTTTCGGTCGTCGAGCCGAATTTTGTGGCGGTGGTCGAGCCTTCCGGAGCGTTCCATTTAATCAACGTAGCGGATGGCCGGGTCGCGATCGACGACAAAGTCGATGTGGGCGCCGACCTGCAATCACTGCAAACGCTGCGATGCGGTGACGAACTTTACTTGTTCGTTTCGGGGCCGGCACAGGGTAAGAATATTGGCCCGCCGCTTGATTACCCGATTGTGAACGGTTCCATTTATGCGTTCAACTTGCAGTCGGGTAAAGCGCTTTGGCCGAGCCCGGCCGTGGTGCGCAATCGGGGCGTGATGCTCCAGCAGCCGAGCGAGTTACCGGTCCTCGTTCTAGCGGATCGGCAGTTGATTCGCGATTCGGCCACGGGTGGCGGTTCGCAATTACGGCTATTGTGTTTGGATCGGCGAACGGGTCAGACGTTGTATCGTAACGATGCGCTACCAGACACAGCGTCGAATCGTTTTCGAATTCGTGGCAAGGCGGAACCCACGCCGACGGTAGCCTTGGAAATGAGTGCCGGTAAGATTGTATTGGCGCTTGGCGATACGCCGCGGCCGCCACAACTGGTCGCCAACGACGACTTGGACACGCCACGCGAGAAGAAAGAGCACGGGCTGCGGGCAGTTGGCCAGAAGTTCGGCGAGGCGTTGGGCCGGGCTTTGGAAAGTCCGCCCCCCACCGCCGGGCAAAATCCGCCGCGGCCCGAACTGCCGAACAATCGCCCAGCTGCACCGAAAAAGAAAGCTCCGGGGGATTTTGATGACGATTGAGAAACTGTAATTTGCCAAGTCCATGTCACTCGTACACTAATTTGGAGGGACTAAGATTACGTTAGGTTTTGGAAATGGCAGCGAGTGGAATTCGACGCAAGGTTGCGTATCGCAACATCAATGCCGGAATCTCGTTGGTTCCGAGAAATTAAATTCCGAACAAGTACAAATATGATGTCTCTGGCTCATAGCGCAGTATTGACTCGGGGTTTCCTTGTTCTGTTGTGCATGTTTGTTTTCGGAAATTGTGCGAGTTGTCGAAAGTCGAATGACGGTTCACTGTCGAACACTGGATCCCCAGGACCGCTAAATCCAAAACAGGAATTTCAAGAAATTACGAAAAGAACAAGAATCGCACCAAGATTCTTGATCAATAATCGCGTCAACGAGATTCAACTTGACGCTTATGATTCAACATTCGATGGGCATACCGTTGAATCGCATAAATTGTCCTCAGTCGAATGGGAAAGCCTGAGAAAAACTCTGGAAGACGGTATCGAAGTTGAAAATGTTAAACTATTGGCGCTGAGCGCACGGATTGAGTTATTCGATGACAAGGGCACTCATATTTACGGATTCGTAATCTACTGGCCGAGAAAATCCGGTGATGTCTACTTTGAAAACGATCAAAGATGGTTTCGAGTCTCTGATCGAAAGTCGGTGTTAAGAGCAATCTGTCCTCGTCCAGCAAACTGACGAAGTGATGCAACAATATCTTCGGAAACTGTGTTGGCTGCTAAGCCTGATGTGCATTGCACTACCACGCCCAGCGAGGGCGGCGGTGGAAGATCCACGCGCGCGGAAAGTCATCTCGGGTGGACTCGATTACCTCGCCTTTAATCAGCACAAGTTGGGCCACTGGACGGCGCAGGGCCGCTACCCTACGGCGATGACGGCACTCGCGGGCTTGGCCTTTCTCTCTGAGGGTTCGACAACCACGCAGGGCAAGTATTCGGAGAACATTCGTCGGGCCGTGGATTACATCGTGCGGCAGAGTCGGCCGAATGGGCTTATTGGCGACCCGGTCCGCGACGATCGCTACACGTACGGCCACGGTTTTTCGATGCTTTTCCTCTCGCAGGTGCTGGGCGACGAAGAAGACGAAGATCGCCGCGCCGAATTGGTCGATGTGTTGACGCGGGCCGTGCAGTTTACTGGCCAGGCGCAAACGCAGGCCGGCGGCTGGGGATACGTCAGTGCGAAAGATGGCGGCGGGTTCGACGAAGGCTCGACGACGATCACGCAAGTGCAGGGTCTGCGGGGTTGCCGCAATGCGGGCATCCCGGTGCCGAAGGAAATCATCGACAAAGCAGTGCAGTATATTAAGGATTGCACGCTGCCCGAGGGCGGTGTGCAGTACAGTTCGAAGGGCGGCGGCGGTCGACCGGCCATCACGGCGGCGGCGATCGCCTGCCTGTTCAATGCCGGGCAGTACGATAACGATTTAGTGCCCCGGATGTTAAAGTACTGCGAGCAGAACCTCACCTCCGATAGCCGCAACAGCTACGGCCACTGGCACTATGCCCATTTCTATTACTCCCAAGTGCAATACCGCGAAGGGGGTGAACGGTGGGAGCGATATCGCAACGAGGTGCAGGCGAAGCTGATTCGAGAAGCCACCGAGGTGAAGATCGGCGACAAGACGGGCGTCGAGTGGACGCAAGGCTACGTCGGGCCTATTTACACGACCGCGTTGAATCTCGTCATTCTGCAACTGGACAATGCCTGCTTGCCGATTTATCAGCGCTGAGCGGCGGAATTATTTTGATCTCGAACGACGATTAGACTTTTGAGGCTCACGCAAAGACGCAAAGACGCAGAGGAAGAGAGAAAGTATGTTTGACCGCTAATGTGCGCGAATGCGTCGCTAATAGGTCATTGTGATTTTCTATTAGCGTTCGATTAGCGATGATTAGCGGTAAGACTCTTTTGTAACTCTGGGCGTCTACCCAAAACTGGTTAAGATGTAACATCATTTTTGAGAAACGAAAATTAATGTCTGATAATAATCATGACCAACAGAACGGCTCGATTGCGCGGTTGGGCGCGGCGATCGAGCAGATCAAGGCTCAACTATCGCGCGTGATCGTCGG
Organism: Planctomycetota bacterium; assembly: GCA_029781135.1. Lineage (GTDB taxonomy): Bacteria > Planctomycetota > Planctomycetia > Pirellulales > Lacipirellulaceae > JABDGM01. Next base: position 96,787 of record JAKOXH010000058.1, on the reverse strand, counting down.
GCAAAACGAAGTGATCGAGCAGATGCTCATCGCACTCTTTGCCCGCGGCCACTGCTTGCTGGAAGGCGTGCCGGGGCTGGCCAAGACGCTCTTGGTGAGCACGCTGGCGAAGTCGCTGAATCTCACGTTCAGCCGCATTCAGTTTACGCCCGATCTCATGCCGGCGGACATCACGGGCACGGATATTATTGAAGAGAATCGGTCGACTGGTCAGCGTGAAGTTCGATTTTTGGCGGGGCCGATTTTTTCGCACGTGATTCTGGCGGACGAAATCAACCGCACGCCGCCCAAGACCCAAGCGGCACTCTTGGAAGCCATGCAGGAACGGCAGGTGACGGTGGGCCGCGTTCGGCACCAGATGTCGGACCCGTTCCTAGTGCTAGCGACGCAGAATCCGATTGAGCAGGAAGGCACCTATCCGCTGCCCGAAGCCCAGCAAGACCGGTTCATGTTCAAGGTGTTGGTGACCTACCCGAGTTTTCAAGAGGAATTCGAGGTGGCCCGCCGCACGACGGGCGGTGTCGCTGAACAAGTTGAAGCGGTTCTGTCGCCGGATGAAATTCGGCAACTGCAGGAATTGGTGCGCACGGTGCCGATCAGCGATCACCTGATCCGCTACACCCTGGCGCTCGTGCGGCAGACACGCGTTCGCGAGGCTGGCATCCCCGATTTTGCCCGCGATCAATTGGCGTGGGGGGCGGGCCCGCGGGCCACGCAATTTCTCATTTTGGGCGCGAAGGCGCGGGCCCTCGTTCACGGGCGGCCGCATGTCTCGCTCGATGATATCCGCGCGCTCGCGAAACCGGTGCTGCGGCATCGCATCGTGGTGAACTTCGCGGCCGAGAGCGACGGAATTACTAGCGACCGCATCATTGACCAATTACTTGAAGCCACACCGACCCACGAAGACCAACTCCTGCACGACGCGCGTTTTGAGAAGATCTTTGCGTCGTAGCGGCGTAGGGTGGGCACCGCCCAGCAAGGATCGAATGCGCGTACCATTGATGGTGGGCGGTGCCCACCCTACGGTTTTTTGCTGCGACTTGACGCCATGACGACCACTTCCAAAAGATCTTTGCATCCTGAGGTGATCAAGCGGATCGGTCGGCTGGAGATTCGCGCACGTCACATTGTCGAAGGGCTGCTGAGCGGCATGCATCGCAGTCCGTACTTTGGGCAGAGCGTCGAGTTTCTGCAGCACCGCGAGTACGCGACCGGCGACGACCTGCGCCGCGTCGATTGGAAAGTTTGGGCGAAGCAGGACCGGTTGTACGTCAAACAATACGAGGAAGATACGAACCTGCGGTGCTGTTTGCTCGTGGATACTTCGGCCAGTATGGAGTACGGATCGGGCGCGCTGACAAAGTGCGACTACGCGATTACGGCGGCCTCGGCGCTGGCGTATCTTCTGCTGCGGCAGCAGGATGCCGTGGGGTGTGCCGTATTCGATGAGGCGATCCGCCAGACGATTCCGCTGCGCACGAGCACGAATCACCTCAATACGATTGTACACGCGCTCGAACAGCGGCAACCGAAGGAAAAGACTCGCATCTATGATGTGCTCGCGCGGGCGGCGGAGGTGTATCCACGCCGCGGCATGATGGTATTGATTTCCGATTTGTTCGTCGACCCGGCCGATATTCAGCGCGGATTACGGCTATTGCGGCAGCGTGGTCACGACGTACTGGTGCTGCATGTGCTGGATGATGACGAGCTCGATTTTCCGTTTTTCCGCCCTGCCCGCTTCGAAGGCCTGGAAACGGCGGATCATCTCACGTGCAATCCACGGGCACTGCGTGAAGGTTATTTGGCCGCGCTCGAACAGTTTTTGGCGACCGTGAGGCACAACTGCGCGCATGATAATGTCGATTACGCCTTGATCCGCACGAGCATGCCACTGGACGCGGCGCTGACGGCATTTTTGCGGCATCGTCAACACGAGAGGCAGCGGTGAGCGGGGATTTAGGATTTCAGATTTGAGATTGCAGATTTCGGAATAGTATTTCCTGAGTTCAAACTGCAATATGTAGGTCAATTCACAATAGTTCTATTGCATCGTGTCGTTTTTATTTCCCACACTTCTGACCGTCGGCCTGCCGCTCATTGGCGTGCCCATTTTGATCCACTTGATCAATTTGCGGCGGCAACAGCGAATCAAATGGGCGGCGATGCAGTTCTTGCTGGAAAGCCAGCGGCGCAACCGGCGCTGGATTCTGCTCAAGCAACTGCTGCTGTTGCTCACGCGAATGGCGGTGATCGCGGTGCTCGTGCTGATGCTCTCGCACCTGGTGTTGCGAAACGAATGGATGAGCCTGCTGGGACGGGGAACGACGCATCACCTGGTGCTGCTCGACGACAGCTACTCGATGAGTGACCGGTGGAACGAAACCACGTCGCTCAACGAAGGCAAGCGGGCCGTACAAGCGATTGTGGACCAGGCGGCGCAACAATCGGATCGCCAGCTCGTGACCATGCTGCGCTTCTCGGAAGCGGCCAAGCTTTCGGCCGGCGCGCAACCCAAGGTTTACGCGGAACAGATTAACGAGGCGTTTCGCGGCAAGTTGGAGTCGCTGTTGGCATCCTGGGAAGCATCGCAAACGGATGTCGGTCCGGCGGATGCGCTCAAGGCGGTTCCCCGGTTGCCGCTCGAGGATAAAGAGCAAACGCTGATTGTGTATTTGGTGAGCGATTTTCGCGCTCGGCAGTTTGGCAGCGCGACGGAAATCGGCAAGCTGCTGGCCGACTTGAAGGACAAGGAGCATGTTGCGCAGATTCATTTGATTCGTTGTGTGCGCGAGGCGCGGCCGAACCTGGCGGTGAAGTCGCTAACGCCGGTCTCGGGCGTGCGTGCGGCCGGCGTGGAAATGTGGATGGAGATCACGGTCGCGAATTATGGCGACGTGCCCGCGCGCGGCGTGACGGTGCAACTCGAACAAGACGGCGATGCGTTGCCGGCGCTGGTACTTGATGACATCGCGCCGCGGGGTGAAGTGACGCACAAGTTTCGCGTGCAATTCGCCGGCACGGGCGCCCACTGGCTAGCGGCGACGTTACCGGCCGACGCGGTGGCGGTGGATAACCATCGCTACTATGCCTGCGAACTGCCGGCCGCGAAACCGGTGCTCATTGTTGATGGCTCGGCCGATGGTCGGGGCGGCCGCCAACTTTCATTGGCGCTCGCACCCAGTGCTAATACACATACCGGTTGGCAGCCGCACGTCGAGCCAGCGTCGTTTCTGGCGGATGTTGAACGGCTCAACCAGCAGGCGGCCGTGTGTTTGCTCGATGTGCCGCATTTGAATGACGATGAACTGAAGGCCCTAGAATCGTACGTTCGCAACGGCGGCGGCGTGGCGTTTTGCGTGGGGGCAACGACCGATCGCGCGTTCTACAACGACCGACTTTATGCGAACGGTGCCGGCCTGTTTCCCGCGCCCTTGAAACTGCCCACGCAGCTCTTGGATCGTGACGGCGAGAACACGCCCGATGTCGAGGTTACACAGCATCCGCTCTTTCAGATTTTCGCCGGGCGTCGCAACGGGTTCTTGCCATTGCTGACGGTCGACTATTTTTATGCACTGCTGGATGACTGGCGGCCACCGGCGGATGGAAGCACGCAAGTTATCGCGCGTTTGCGGAACAACGCGCCGCTGGTGATTGAAAAGAAGTTCGGCAAGGGGCGGGTGATTGCCCAACTCACGAAACTCTCAACGGGCGATACGCCGCTGGGGCGCTGGACCAACTGGACGCTGAATCCGGCGTTTCCAGTGCTGGCGAATGAATTGGCGAGTTACCTGGCGGTAGCGCACGATCGCGATCCGCTGCTGGCGATTGGCGATAACCTGGTCGTATCGGTGGAAGAAGGAAAGTACGATCCGCAGTTCCGGTTTTTGTTGCCGAAACAGGAGGCGGGGCGGAGTGCTGGAACGGGGGCTGCCGCCCCGGTCGCTGAAGCGACCTCGCCGGGGGTGCCGTCGACACGACGAACATCTCTCGCGCGGCCTGAGATTGCGGTCGAGGCGACGTTGGCGAACAAGCAACTGACGGCGAAGCTTGAGAATCTCGCCGAGAGCGGGATTTATGAAGTGCAGTTGCAGTCGGTGAAGGGGCCGGTCGAGCGGCGTGTGTTTGCCGTCAATCCGCCGGTCGCTGAAGGCGACCTCGCCTTAACTGCGACGCCGGAGCTTACGCGTCAACTGGCGGGTGTGGAAGTTCAATTGCACGACGCGCGCGAGATGTCGCTCGACGCCCAGCAACTCGCCGGCTTTCAAATGGGCGATGCGTTGTTGGTGGCTCTCATTGTGCTGTTGCTCGTGGAACAGCTGCTGGGTTACATCGCGAGTTATCATTTGCAGCCCTTAGCGGGAGGTCGGAAATGAACCTGCCGGGCAAAGTATTTCAGGATTTGCGGATTTCAGATTTGAGATTGAGGTTTACATGCTGGGGGTTTTGTGTCGCCTTCCTGCTGCACTCGGTTCCTGCTGCTGATGCAGCGATTGAGTCGCGCGCGGCAACTGCCGCAACGACCGGCGGCGATGCGACGGAACGAGTTGTTTATGAGATCTCTCGTCTGCATTCGTATGATGATGAGCGATTGCCAGCGGCGCTCATCGCGGCGGGTTGCATTGCCCTGGCGGCGGTGGTGTGGCAAATCTATCGGCGCGATGCGATCGAGTTGGGTCGCGGGGCGCGCTGGGGGGTGATGCTGTTGCGGTGCCTGGCACTCGCCGGTTTGATCATCTTCTTTCTCGGCATCGAACGGCGGACGACGCGGGAGATCGTTCATAATTCGCAAGTTGCCGTGCTGGTGGATGTGAGCCAAAGCATGGGGCTCAGCGAGAATGAGAATTCGGCCGATAGCGGGGCAACGCGGATTAAATCGGTCATCGACGCCCTCACGACGAGTCCGCTGGTGAGCGAGCTACGAAAGACGCACGACGTCAACGTGGCGCGGTTTGATAAGGAAGTCGAACCGGTGGTGACGTTGGTGAAGAGTGGAGGGTCGAGCGTCGAGGGTCGAGGGCCAGAAGACGAAATCAAAAAGGCCGATGCACAGAATCCCTCACTCGACCCTCGACCCTCGACCCTCGCCCCATCCGCTTGGTCCAAGGAACTACAACCGCGTGGCACGCAAACGCGGCTGGGGCAGGCGCTGGCGGATGAGTTGCGGTTGTATCGCGATGCGCCGCTGGCGGGCGTGGTCGTCATTTCCGACGGGGCGAATAACGCGGGAATCGAGCCAAGTGCGGCGGTGGAAGCTGCCCAGCCGGCGAAGGTTCCGGTATTCACGGTCGGCGTTGGTTCGCTGGCGAGCCAACGGAATGTGTCGATTCGTGACCTCGTCGTGCCGACGCGCGCGTTTCCGAACGACACGCTCAATGTAACTGGCTATCTGCAGGCGAACGGGTACGCGGGGCAATCGGTCGATGTGGAACTGGTGCGTCGCCGCACGCAGGACCCGGCCGGTACGGGCAGCCCCATCGCGTCGCAACGTGTCGCGCTGGGCAAGGATGGCGAAATGGTGCCGATTGCGTTTGATACGGAGCCGGGCCAGCCGGGCACGTTCGTCTTTCAGCTGCGCGTGAAGCCGCCGGCCGACGATGGCAACCCGCGCGATAACTCGCGCGAGGCGGAAATCGAAATCGTGGATCGGAAGACGCATGTGCTGCTGTTCGCTAGCGGCCCGATGCGCGATTACCAGTTCCTCCGCAATCAGTTGCATCGCGACGCCACGATGATTACGGATGTGTACTTACAGACTGCTCAGGCTGGCATTTCGCAAGACGCAAACAAGATTCTCGACCACTTTCCGAGCACGGCCGATGAGCTATATCAATACGATTGCCTCGTGGCGTTCGACCCGGATTGGACGAAATTGGATGCTGCCCAGGTGGCGCTTGTCGGGAAGTGGATTTCGGAAGAGGCCGGCGGCATGATCGCCGTGGCGGGGCCGATCGAAATGCCGAAGTGGATTCGCAGTACCGAACATGCCAAGCTGCGCGATATTTATCCGGTGATTTTTCAGAATCGCCTCACGCTGCTCGATGACAACAAGGCCGGCGGCGAGACGCCGTGGCCGCTGGCGATGGAGCGGGCAGGCCGCGAGGCCAAGTTTTTGTGGACCGGCAAGAACGCGGCCGACAGTGAAGCGGCGTGGGATCGTTTTCCTGGCGTCTTCGGCTGCTTCAGCGTGAAGGGCGAAAAACCGGGGGCGACGGTGTACGCGCGGTTTTCAAACCCAGAAACCGGTAGTGCCAACCAACGGCCGGTGTTCTTCGCCAGTCAGTTTTACGGTGCCGGCCAGGTCTTTTACATGGGCAGCGGCGAAATGTGGCGGCTGCGGCATGAAGATCCGACTTACTTCGAGGTGTTGTACACGAAGCTGATTCGCCATGTGAGCCAGGGCCGCATTCTGCGGGGCTCCTCGCGCGGGGCGCTGCTCGTCGAGCGTGATCGTTACGAATTGGGTGAGAGCGTGGTCGTTCGGGCGAGACTCTCCGATCCCCAGCACAAACCGTTGACGACGGATAGTGTGACGGCTCAACTGCTGAGGCCCGATGGCACCAATGAGCCCGTGAAACTGACCGCGGAAACCGAGCGGCCGGGCATGTACATGGGCCAGGCGACCGTTTTGCAGGAAGGCACGTATCAGTTGGCGTTGCCGATACCAGGGGGAAGTGAGGAGCCGCTGAGCCGTTATCTGCAGGTGCGTGTGCCCGATTTGGAGCGAACGCACGCCGAGCGGAACGATGCGCTGCTCTCGGCGATTGCCAAGGACTCGGGCGGGATTTATTACAAACAGCTTTCCGCGGCAATTCATGGCGAAGGGGCCACGCCACCACTGGGGCAAGCGATCAAGAGCCGGGCCGAAGTGAAAGTCGTAAAAGGTGCGCCAGACAAGGACTTTGCGAAAGCGCAGATGCACTGGCTGCTGGGCGTCATCGCTGGTTCGCTGTTCTTGGAGTGGATCGTGCGGCGACTGAACAGGCTAGCGTAAGGAAGGGGATTTAAGATTTATGATTTAAGATTTCAGATTGATGATTTATTGAGGTTCAGATTGATAAAGTGTGCCACTGCTGGCTCGTCCAGCAGTGGAACCCGGGCACCAGCGCTACACTGCTGGGCAAGCCAGCAGTGGCACCCGCACATTCAGCAGTCCGATCTAAATCGTCAATCATAAATCTTAAATCACAAATCGAACATCTTATCATCACACAGGCATGACCAATACCATTCCCCAGCTCGAACTCCCCTCAGCCATCCGCGGCGTGCTGGCCGGCGTGCGGCGGCGGATTCGTGCGTATGTCTGGGGGGAGGGGTTGGCGATCGTCATTGCGGTCGTCGGGTTGATGTTCTGGCTGGGGCTGGCGGCCGACTGGTTGTTTGAGCCGTCGGTCAAGACGCGGCAGATGGCGATAGCGGCGGCCGTTGTCGTTGCGCTGGTCGTGGCCTATCGCTATCTGTTGCGGCGGGCATTTGTGCCCATTTCTGATGGGGCGGCGGCCCTGCTCTTGGAACGCCGCTTTCCGCAACTGAATGAACAACTAATTACGGCAGTCGAAGCTGCCAATTCACCGGAACGCGCCGCTGAGTTTCACCCCGAATTTCTTGGCAATACAACTCAAATGGCCAATGAGGCGGTGACGAGCCTGCCGGTCGGTGAGTTGTTCGACCGCCGCCCGCTCTTTCGAGCGATCGGTCTCGCTAGTGCGCTGGTCTTATCAGTTATTGTGTTTGCGATCGGTTCGCGCGACACATTTGGTTTCTGGCTGCAGCGCCTGGCGCTGAGCGATGAACCGTGGCCGCGGCGAGTGCAACTCGAAGTCGTCGGCTTTCCGCCGGATGCCGAAGGGAGGCGGACGCACAAACTCGCACAGGATGATGACCTGGAACTCTTGGTGCACGCGCGGACGGATGGCTACGAGGCGCCGGATGAAGTGGAAATTCGCTTTCGTCTGGCCGATGGCCGTCGCGGCCGCGATATGCTCACGCGTGTCGGTGACGCCACGACTCAAGGCGACTACCAACTCTTTCGCTACGAGTTCAAGCATGTGGCCGGCAACATGGATTTTGATATTGTTGGGGGCGATGATCGCGTGCGCGACCTACATCTGCAGGTCGTCGATCGACCCGAATTGTACGCGCTCGAAATAGAGTGCACGTATCCGGAGTATCTGCATCGGGAAGCACGTCGCCTGCCGGTGACGGGGGGAATGCGTATTCCCGAGGGAACAAAACTGGTACTGCATGCGTCGTCCACGAAGCCGCTTACGGTGGCCCGCGCGCATTGTGCCAAGACTCAGCAGGATGTGACGGTCCCGTTTGCGGGCACCGCCAGCCAGAAGCTGCAATGGGATTACGGCACGTTTACATCGGATGATGTGCTTGTTGTGAGCGTTACCGATACGGACGGCGTCGCGGCGCGGGAGCCATATCGCGTTTCCCTCGCGGTCGTTAAGGATGATGTGCCACAGGTGGCCGTGCGGCTGGCGGGAATCGGCTCGGCCATCACGCCCGAGGCGATTTTGCCCGTGGTGGGCAAAGTGACCGACGACTATGGCCTCGACCGGGTGTGGTACGATTATCAAGTCGATGCGGGGTTGTTGCAGCAACGTCCGCTGGCACAACAGCCGAGCGGCGAGCCTTCGGTGGATAAGCTGGACGCATTCGACACGCGGGCCACCAATCCGCAAACCGGCCAGCGAGTTTTGGAGCTTAAACCGAAACAGCGATTTACGCTCACATTGAAGGCGACCGATCGCTACAACCTTTCGAAGGAGCCACGGGCGGGCAGTAGTCAGCAGTTTACGCTGGATGTGGTGACGGTTTCGGAGTTGCTCGCACTGCTCGAACGTCGCGAACTTGCGCTGCGGCAGCGATTCGAATCGCTTTATGAAAAGCTCACCGACACGCGCAACTTGTTGAACCGCGTGCAATCGAACGACACGAACGCCAATACGGCTGAGCCTGCACCCGCGGCCGATGCGAAGAAGCCAGATGATCCCGCGGCGAAGCCAGCCGATGGGGCGGTGACGGCCGAGCGAATGCTTTCACGCCGGCGGTTGCGCGTGGCCGGGTCGCTGCAAAATGTCGTGCAGGCGGCCGACGAAGTGAAGGGCGTGGCCGAGTCGTTCGACGACTTGGGGGCTGAATTGACGAACAATCGGATCGAAAATCCGGATTTAAAGAGCCGTCTGGGGGAACAAATTGCCCGCCCGCTGCATCAAATTGCCGAAGAGCGGCTGCCGGAACTCGCCACGCAGTTAAAATTGGTCGAAAGCCGGTTGGAAGACACGGCCGCCACGGCGACCGAACTGAAGAAGGCGATTGCCCAGGCCGACGCCACGCTCGTGGCCATGCGACAAGTGCTCGACAAAATGCTTGAGCTCGAAACGTATAATGAAGTGGTGGCCCTGCTCCGCGGGATCATCACCGATCAGGAAGAAATCAATCGCCGCACGAAGGAACGCCAAAAGGACAAGTTGAAGAGCGTGTTCGAGTGAGAAGTTGCAGTTGAAATCACTCTCCAGGTTGATGAGCGACTCTTTTCTGTTGTTGAAATCAAGAATGAAGCAAACTTACACAATCATGGGCTTCATGTTGTTGCTGGCCGCACCGGCCGGTCTTGCGTTCTCGCAACCGCCGCCGGTTGATCCACTGGCCGCGAAGGCACAGCCGGCGGAAAACTCACCGGCGGAAACTCCTGCTGCCAAGCCGAAAGGCGTCCCGGCATCCGACGGCGCGCCGGCTGCTGCCACCGCAAAGCCGGGCGACGACCTGTCTGTCGAGCAAGCGCGGTTGGCCGATCGTTACAAGCGGCTAGAAGAAGTGGTGGGGCGATTGGCGGAACTGTCGGCCACGAGCGACCCGCGACGGGCGAAGTTGTTACGCGAGGCCATCGCGCAGAGCCGCGAGCAGGATATCAATGTGCGATTCGAGTCGATTGTGAAGTTGTTGCAAGATGAGCGGCTATCCGCGGCCGCGAAGAATCAAACCGACCTGCAAAAGGAACTCGATGGATTGCTTGCGCTCTTGCTCAAAGCGGATCGAGACAATGAGCTCAATTCGCAGCGCGATCGGGTTAAGAAATATCTGCAAGAAGTAAGCCGCCTCATCCGCGACCAGAAGAGCATTCGCGCCCGCACCGAAGGCGGCGACGACCTCACGCCGCTGGGCAAGGACCAACAGCGCATTGCGGCCGACACGGCGAAACTCGGTGGCGATATCTCCAAGACCGAAGGCAGCAAGAAAGAGTCGGGTAGCGATAAAGACAAGAAGCAATCTTCGCCGAGTGACAAATCGGACGGCAAGCCGAGCGACCAAGCGAAGCGCGGCGATAAGAAACCAAGTAATGCCGAGCCTGCCGAGAATGGAAAGCAACCGAAGGAAGGTACTCCTTCTAAGTTGGACAAGTCGGACGACTCCAAGCCTGGTAAGTCTTCGCCATCTGGAAAGCCCACGGAAGGTGGCGCGCCAAGTGATGGCAAGCCGTCCGACGGCCAGGACGGTCAACAGGGCCAGCCCGGAGATTCGCAACAGTCGCCTTCGCAGGGCCAGCAGGGTTCACAGTCGTCAGGCGACAAGGACGATCAGCTACCGCATCCGAAAGATCCAGCTGATCGTGCGACCAAGCAATTGAAGGAAGCCCACAAGCGGATGGAGGAAGCTCAGAAGAAGCTGGAACAGGCTAAACGCGAGGGCGCAACCGCGCCGCAGCAAGAGGCCATCAAACAACTCGAACAGGCGAAGGCGGAACTAGAACGTGTGTTGCGGCAATTGCGTGAAGAGGAACTCGAACGCACGCTCACTCAGCTTGCCGCGCGCTTTCGCAAAATGTTGGAAATGCAAACGGCCATTTACGATGGTACGGTGCGAATCGACCAAGTGGCGGCGGCGCAGCGCACGCACGATCATGAAATTGAATCGGCCAAACTAAGCCGTGAGGAAACGCAGCTGGTTCACGAAGTGGAGAAGGCACTTTCGTTGCTGCACGAGGAGGGGTCGTCGGTGGCGTTCCCGGAGGCGATCGACCAGATGCGCGACGACATGCGACAGGTGGCCGAACGACTGGCGGCGGTGAAGGTGGACAAGATCACGCAGGCCATCGAGCAAGACATTATCGCGGCGCTTGAAGAGACAATCGCCGCGCTCGACAAGTCGATCAAAGACCTGGAAAAGAAGCGCACGCCGCCGGGGCAGCAGCCCATGGCCGGGCAGCCAGGCGAAATGCCGTTGGTCGATAAATTGGCGGAGCTCAAGATGATCCGCTCGCTCCAAATGCGTATCAATAAGAGGACGCAAACCTACGGCGAAATGATCAAAGGCGATCAGGCGGAAACGCCGGAACTACTCAAGTCGCTCAAGGATTTGGCCGACCGCGAGCAGCGAGTTTACCGGGCAACGGCGGATTTGCAGCAAAAACGTAACGATTGATGTTCTGTTTGCGGGCGCGCCGTGGCACAATATGCCGATTGCAGGGCATGGCGGAAGAGTTATGCCGCGGCCCCCAACGACAAACCGATGATTTTAGAGATGCCGTGCCGATACGGAGAATTCGGTGGGAAGCCGGTAAAAGTGTCCGTTGGCTGGCGGCGAAAGCGGTGGTTTTTGATAGCCTTTTTTCGGCCACGATGCCTGCGGGGTGCCGATTGACTGCGATCGGAACCATTATTTCGGTTGGTTAATTGTTGGACAGTTTGGGCTACGGGTGGATAATAGAGTATGTTTAACTCGGCGGCCGGCGGGGTGTTGGGCACCCTTCCGTGTAGCGAACGAGGACTCGAACCCATGACCGACCGCAGCCGTAGCCACCGAATCTTTGTCTGCGCATTGACCATCCCGATCGCCACTGCCTTCGCCTACGCGGGCAGTGAGTTCGTGGCGGAGCCGAGTTGGAAACCGATCTCGGCGGAAGTCGCGCTCTCGCGGCTGGAAGAGTATCTACACACGGCAAATCTTCCGGCGCCGCGCCAGGACGAAATCGTAGAACTTTGGCGAACGAGCGGTAGCGACGGCGGCGAGCCGGCGCTGCTCGATCGTTTGGCTCAATGCCTGGCGAAGGCCGATGACCGGGTTGCCAAGCTCGTTGAATTTTGTGCGGCCGCCAATAAGCCGGCGCAGAAGCTGCCCGATTTTGCCTGGCTGGCCGATAGCGAGACGCCGCTTTTGATTCGCAACAACATGCGGGTCTATCTTGCCCGCTGGCTCGTGCAGCAAGGCTATTACGATGAAGCCATCGCCTGGACCGATGGGCTCGAAACCGATGATACCGTCGCACCGGAGACGATGTTGTTCTATCGAGCAATCGCGAGTCATCAACTCGTTCAGCCGAATCAAGCCGATGGCGCTCTGGCCCAGTTGATGCAGCGGCAAGAGAGTTTGCCGACGCGCTACCAAAAGCTCGCGGATTTGATGAAGCACGATCTTTCTGGCCTGCAGGATGAATCGCTCGATCACATCGCTCGGCGGATGAACGACGTGCGGCGCCGACTGGCTCAAGGTCGGCCTGGGGAACGGGCGCAGAGTGTCGAAAAAGGGGTCATCGAATCGCTCGACAAGATGATTAAGAAAGCCGAGGACCAGGCTCAGCAGCAAGCACAAGCGGCCGCGGCCAATTCGAGCAAGTCGCCATCGAGCCGACCGATGGAGGATAGCCGCATCGCGGAGATGAAAGGCCCGGGCAAGATTGACCACAAAGACGTGGGCCGCAACGCAAACTGGGGCAACATGAACGACCGAGATCGCGAGAAGGCCATGCAAGAAATCGGCCGCGAGTTCCCCTCGCACTATCGCGAAGTCATCGAGGAGTATTTCCGCCGCTTGGCGGCCGAGGAATCCTCTGACAAACCGTAATTTGGCCCGCCGATTCAGCCGTTTCTGGTCAACGCGGTGGCCGGTCGTAAGCAGCGCAAAGAATGAGGAAGCGAGGCCGAGTTGTTGTTATTTGGTGGCCAAATTCGCTTTTCTGGTGTGTCATTGCAAGTCGTGATGCGCGTATTTGCTTTCTTGCAGTTCGCCATGATTGGCTTGTGGTGCGGCGGGCTGTGCGCTGCTGAAGTTACCGCGGCACGGCTGGATAGTACGTCGGTCACGGGCGAATTGAAATCGTGGAATAATGCGCAAGTTGTCATTGCTGCACCCGCCAGTGAGCAAACGATTGCGACCGACCAGCTTGTCGCCATTCGCTGGCCGAGCTTGCCGGTGAATGAAAAAACGCCGGCGAGCGCGCCGGGGTTGGCTGAGCTTATTGACGGTACGCGGATTCCGATCCAGTCGGTCCTGGTCACTGGTGATCAAGCGGCGCTGCAGCTGCCCGCGGCACTTGGCGAGAACCGGACGTTGCAACTCAGTGTCAAGAGTTTGGCCGTTGTGCGGTTTGTGCCGCTCGATGGGGCGCTCGCGAAACAGTGGGACGAAATCCGGCAAAACAAGGCGGCGGGTGATCTGCTGGTCGTTCGCAAACGCGATGGCAAGAGTCTCGACTATGTCGATGGCGTGTTGGGCGAGATCACGGCCGACAAAGTCGAACTCAAGGTGGACGGCGAATCGAACCGAGCCGATCGAGCGAAAGTGGCAGGGGTCTTCTATTTGCGCACGTCCCAATCGGCAGTGGCTGAACCACGCGTTTCATTGCAAGGTCGTTCAGGGCTGCGGGCAGCGGCAACGAACGTCGAATTGGCGGGCGGCAAGTTGTTGGTGACAACTTCCGGCGGCACGAAGTTCGAATGGCCGCTCATCGACTTGGAACTGGCTGACTTTTCACACGGCAAGATCACCTATCTAAGCGACCTCGAACCGGCTGGCAGTGATTGGACATCGCTCGTAGGCCAGCCAGCAGGGATTCCGAATTTGGCAGGCTACGGTCGCGTGCGGCGGGATCAATCGATATTGGGAAGTTTACTTACGCTGCGGGTGCCTGAATCAGCGGATGGCGAAACCCAAGCCACTGTTCTGCGCACGTTTAACAAGGGTCTCGCCGTCAGGAGTCGAACGGAGTTGATTTATCGGCTGCCCGGCAGCGTCAATCGGTTCACGGCCCTGGCGGGAATCGAGCCGGCCACGGCGACCAATGGTGCGGTGAAACTCGCGATTTTCGCCGATGACCGCCCGCTCATCGAAACGGCGGTTACTGGTTCGCAGCCGCCGGTGCCTATCGATGTGCAAATTAGCGGCGCCAAGCGACTGAAAATCGTTGTCGACTACGGCGATAACCTGGATACTGGTGACTGGCTGAATCTGTGCGATGCGAAATTGGTGAAGTGAAGACAACGCGGAATACATTGCGGATTGCGGATTGCGGATTGCGGGTTGCTGGACACTCTGTAACGGCCGCGCGTCGCGATGCGAGAGCGGTGCGTTTGCTCCTCGTTACCCTGCTGCATCTCTTCGCAGTCACTGGTTCGCTCTTCTATGTAGGTCCTATCCTCGCGGAAACTGCCGTATCGCCCGAGCCGGCCGTGCTCGCCGCCGAGAAGGCACGCATCGAAACCGTCGCGCGAATTTCCCAGCCGACGATTGCGATTTTCTCCGCCGATGGCAACGGCGGCGGATCGGGTGTCATTATTTCCTCGGATGGCTACGCCCTCACGAACTTCCACGTGGTGGCGCCCACGGGCCCGGCGATGAAGGTCGGCCTTTCCGATGGCCGATTCGTCGATGCCGTGCTGGTGGGGCTCGACCCGGGCGGCGACGTGGCCTTAATTAAATTGCTGGGCAGCAACGATTTCCCCGCGGCCGAGCTTGGCGATAACGACGCATGTCGCGTCGGCGAATGGGTGTACGTGGTTGGTAATCCGTTTCTGCTGGCCGACGACTTCAAGCCGACGGTGACTTATGGAATCCTCTCCGGCGTCCATCGGTATCAATTTCCATCGGGAACGCTACTGGAATATGCCGATTGTTTGCAGACCGACGCCGCCATCAACCCCGGTAACTCCGGCGGGCCCATGTTTGATTCGGGCGGGAAGCTCATCGGCATCAATGGGCGAGGTTCGTTCGAAAAACGCGGCCGCGTCAACGTCGGCGTCGGCTACGCGATTTCCATCAATCAAATCAAACGGTTCGTGGGGCTATTAAAAAGTGGTCGGTTTGTCGATCACGCCTCGCTCGGCGCGACGGTGTCGACCGATTCCGACCGCCGCGTGGTCGTTGACGACATTTTGGAAAGCAGCGATGCCTACCGCCGGGGCTTGCGCTATGGCGACGAGGTGGTTCGATTTGCGGGCCGCGAGATTGGTTCCGCGAATGCCTTCAAGAATGCGTTGGGGACGTTTCCCAATGGTTGGCGCGTGCCGCTGACCTATCGGCGCGACGGCAAGGAAGTTCAAATTCAGGTGCGACTCGGGTCGGTCCATCGCCAGGGCGAATTGGAGGCCATGCTGCAAACGGAGCAAGACGATGAGCAACTGCCTCCCGAGCACCCCAAGCCCGAAAAACCGCGGCCAGGCAAAGAGCCAAAACCTGAGCAGCCGTCACCGGCGCCAAAGGATCCTGAACCGGGCAAATCGCCGCACGGGCCGCGCGATCCGCACCATCCCGGTGCGAAAGGAAAGCGCGACGCGGAGATTCCCAAGGAAGTGCAGCAGTACTATGAAACGGCACCGGGCTACGCCAACTATTGGTTCAACCGCTATCACCGGCAACGCATTTGGAATGCGTTCTTGGCACAGGGCGACTTCGCCGAAATTGGCTGGAATTGGAAAATCGATGCCAAGCCCAAGGCGGGGAATGGCGAGGTCGCGATCGAACTCACGGAGAAAAACGGTTCCATCACCATGCCGGAGGGGAAGTCGGGCGTCGAGTTCACGCCGTCGTTGACGACGGCCGTGGGGCCGCCGCGTTCCGGCGGTTTGCTGGCAGCGCTGCACCTGTGGCAACGGCTTTTACTTGTGGGGCCAACGAAATTCGGCGAAGTTTATTATCTGGGTACGATGCCCTGGGGACCGACTGAGAAACTCGCGGATTGTCTGGTGGCGACCCATGCCGGCGTGGAAACGCGATTCTATTTCAAATCTGATAATTCCCAGCTCGTGGGAATTGAATTGTTTTTGTCGGACGATGATGATCCATGTGAAATAACGTTCGATGACATTCGGCCGGTCGAGGGCCGCGCGCTGCCGCATCACTGGGTGGTTCGGTACGGCGACAACGTTTTTGCCGATCTGCAAGTTACCAACTACAAATTCGGCGCGAAAGCCGTGGCCGAAAAGAAGTAATTGTATGTTGCGCGCAAACAGTATGCGATTTTTGGATATGGACTCGCGGATTGACCGATCAAGTCCGCATTCCGCATTCCGCATTCCGCAATTTTTCAAACACGCTCGCGCCGTTGCATTTGCCATCACTTGCCTCTTCATCGGGGTGAGCGTTGCGTGGGCCAGCGACGGCGCGGCGCCTTTCACGCAAGTCGCTCGGCAGGTGCAGCCGAAGGTAGTGAAAATTTACGGGGTGGGCGGAGCCCGCGGACTGGAAGCGTACCAAAGTGGTATGCTGATCTCGGCAAAAGGTCATGTGCTGACGGTATGGAGCTACGTGCTCGATGCGGACGAGGTGACGATCGTGTTGGATGACGGTCGTCATTATGTCGCTCAAGTCGTCGCTTCGGACCCCATGACCGAGGTCGCTTTGTTGAAATTCGATCCGGGCAAGGACGAAGTCCCGCATTTCGAGTTGTCGATGGCCGCGAAGGCTCAGCCGGGGGCTCGCGTGCTGGCGTTCAGCAACTTGTTCGGCATTGCCGTCGGCGAAGACCCCGTCAGCGTGCTGCACGGCGTCGTCTCCGCCGTCGCCCCGCTCGACGCCCGCCGCGGTGCGTTTTCCACGAACTACCGGGGCGAAGTGTATGTTGTGGATGCCGCCGCGAACAACCCAGGTGCGGCCGGCGGGGCACTCACCGACTCTCAAGGCCGGCTGCTCGGTATGCTCGGCAAAGAACTCCGCAGCAATGTGAGCGGTACGTGGCTCAACTACGCCTTGCCGGTGGCGGCATTCGCCACGACAGTCGACGACATGCTGGCGGGCCGCTTTACTCCCGCGGAAATGAAGGACGCGGACAAACCTGCCAACCCGCTGGCGTTCGCCGATCTCGGCATCGTTCTCGTTCCCGATGTGGTCAATCGCACGCCGCCGTATATCGATCGCATCAATCCTAAAACGCCGGCGGCCGCGGTGGGCCTGCGACCGGATGATTTGGTGGTGATGATCGATACTCAAGTTGCCAATTCCTGCCGCGAGGCAACGCGACTGATTGAGAGGATCGAGCACGACGCCAGCGTCCGCCTAGGAATTCTGCGCGGCGAACAATTCATGGAGTTTACACTGACAGCAAAACCTGATGCTGCCTCCAAAGACACCACGCCGCCAACATCGGATGAGAAGAAATAATAGTTTTGAGATCAGTTCGATTCTGTGTGTCACCAAGCTTTACTTCCTCGTGGTGGCTTGGCTGTGTGTCGCGCCGTTTGCGGCGTTGGCGCAACCTGACGCTTCCCTTGGCGCGCGGGAAGAGGCGGCGTTAACAGCCGCGGCCGAAAAGGTCGCCCCCAGCGTCGTGCAGATTCGCACGATTGGCGGGCTTGACGTTGTCGAAGGCACGATTTTGGCCGATGGCCCAACGACGGGGCTCGTGATTTCGCCCGACGGCTACGTCCTTTCTAGCGCTTTCAACTTCGTACAGAAGCCGGCGTCGATCCTGGTCACTTTCGCCTCCGGCAAGCAGGCGCCGGCTGAGTTGGTCGCCACCGACCATAGCCGCATGCTCGTGCTGCTGAAAGCGACCGGCGTGGCCGATCTGCCGGTCCCAAGTTTCGCGCCAACGAATGAAATCCGCGTGGGCCAGTGGGCTACGGCAATCGGGCGGACTTTTCGCGCGGACCGAACGAATGTCACCGTTGGGATTGTGAGCGCCGTCAATCGGATGTTTGGCAAAGCCATTCAAACCGATGCGGATGTTTCGACGACGAACTACGGCGGGCCGCTCGTGGATATTCAGGGGCGTGTGCTGGGCATTCTGGTGCCGATGGCCCCGCAGGCCACCAGCGAAGTTGCCGGCGTCGAATGGTACGATTCGGGGATTGGCTTTGCCGTGCCGATTGCGCCCCTGGCCGAGCGCATCGAACAGATGAAGAAGGGCAAGGATCAACGGTCTGGACTACTGGGAATCGGGATGAAACCGGAGAATCCCCACTCGTCGCCCGCCGAACTCGCCGTCGTGCGTCCCGACTCGCCGGCCGGCAAAGCGGGTCTTAAGAAGGGCGACAAAATTACGGAATTCAACGGCAAGGCGATTCACTCGCAGACCGATTTGCGGTTCGCCATGGGCACGCTGTACGGCGGCGATACCGCGCACGTCGTGGTCATACGCGGCGATGAACGAATCGAACGCGATGTTAAGCTGATCGCTGAATTGCCGGCCTTCCGCCACGCGTTCTTGGGAATGCTACCAGTTCGCGAAGTGCCAAGAGATGCTGAGAAAGAAAAAGCTCAAGGCGAAGCCAAGGACGCCAAAAACTCGAAGGACGCCAAACCGGGACAAGATTCGCCAGCGGCCGCTAAAGGTGAACGGGCAACGGGAGTCGTCGTGCGAATGGTGTACGCCGATGGACCCGCGGCGCAAGCCGGCGTTAAGCCGGGTGATCGGATCACAAAGATCAACGAGTCCAAGATCGGCTCGGTCGATGATGCCATTCAAGCGGTGAATAACTTGACGGCCGAGGCCAAGGTGGCGGTTCAAGTTGTGCGTGAGGAAAAGTCGCTCGAGCTAACACTTACCGCTGCCAATCTGCCAACCGATGTTCCCAATGATCTGCCGCCGGCACGAAAACCCCTGGCCAATGTTGTTGAAAAGGGTGTACAGCCCGGCAAGTCGAGTGACCTCAAGCTCCCGGAATTCCAGCATTCCTGCCGGATTTACGTGCCCGCGGATAGCTCGCCGCGACGGGAACTCGGCGTTGTGCTGTGGATTCAATCGTCGGCCGATAGCAAGCCGGACGACACCATTCGGAAATGGCAATCGATCTGCGACCGCGACGGAATCATCTTCATGATTCCCACGGCGAAAGACGCCGACCACTGGGAACGAACCGACCTCGAGTATCTCCACCGCTTGTTGCAACAAGTGACGACGAAATATCAGACAGATCCACGGCGAATCGTTGTTGGCGGAGTGGGAAATGTTGGTGCCCTTGCGTGGCCCCTGGCAATGGCTAGTCGGTCCACAGTGCGCGGTGTAATCGCGATTGCTGCGATGCCGCCCCGGCAACTGCAGATTCCGCCCAACGACCCCGCACGTCGGCTGGCCGTGTTCGCGGCCATTCCACCCAAGAAAGATACTGCCGCTGCGTTTGGGCAGAGTCTGAAAACAGTGTCCGACGCCGGCTATAATGTTTCGACACTTACGACCAATGACGTCACGGGCAATCTCAACGAGCTAAATCTTGAAGAGCTCGCCCGGTGGATCGATACACTCGATCGGTTCTGAACCCGGTCCATTAAACGGATTGACGAAAAAAGCCGGCGGCCACGGGCCACCGGCTTTCGTTCTTCACCTCGTTTGAATCTGATTTAACTCCTCACTTTAGCTGCGCCGGCGAACGGCGAGCAATCCGGAAGCCGCAACCGCTAGGAGCAAGATCGCTGCTGGCTCGGGGATATGTCCATTCGGATCAGGCTCGCCACCGATATTCACGAACGCATCCGCGGAAAAAGCGCCCAGTACGTCACCACGGACCTGAAATCCCGCTCCACCATTCACATCCGTCAGATTGATCGAAAGCGACAGCGTATTTGGCAAAATAAAGGGCTGAAGCGAGCCACCCGTGACCGCGGCCACCGCCGTCGTGAACAAACCGCCCGTTCCCGGCGGTCCGGCAACACCGGAAAGCGTGCTCGTGCTCAAGGTACCGGATAGCAACAGGTTGTTGGCCGAGTCATACAAGTTGATCGAACCGCCGGAAAAATTTTGAACGACGAGTGAGCCAAACAATTGAGGTGCGCCACTGGTCTGCAATCCTGCCATCGAATACGACGCATTGCCAGTGAGAATATCTGGAATCGGTTCCAGGAAGCTGGTGTATTCAACGTCGGTGTCTTGGTCGCCGACGGTTGCCGCATTGCCATCCGAAGCAGTACCCAGGGTACCCGCGCCGTTCATGGAAATATCTGGGCTTACATTGCCGAGGTTCAGCTTGATGATGGTCGCTGCGTATGACCCAGGCGAAAAAGCGAGCAACAGCGCACAGCTTGCGCTCGCAAGAGTGATCTTCCAATGTTTCAACCTCATTAGAACTACCTCCGCAAAAAAGTCCCTTACGCTGTAGTACCCCGGAATTGCCGCGCTATGGCACCGCAAACGCTGCAAAGCTCATTAATCGTTGTGCAGTCCCGCTGATGGCGATTGTACCCCCTGCCCCCCCCGCGTCAAGCATTTTTCTCATGTCGGCGTTTGAATGTTTCGCAAAAAGCGAACATGACACCATCTCGGGCGGGGGGTACGTTGCGATCAGGATTCTATTTCCAGAGGCGATTAGACTAAGAAATCTTCCACGCCCGTCGAATGCCCCAAGTCGTTGAGCTGAGTCTTATCGAGCTAGTACTCCTGTGTTATCCCATTACTGCCACGGCATTTGAAGCAATAGCGGCTTTATCTCTGGGTAGCCGAATAGGTTGTCTTGTTGGGAGGGGTAATTCGTCACAACCACGTCGCTCGTCCTATGGATTCAGCGCTTACCCCGTGAAAGGCGGGACAGTTATTTCACACCTTGGGTGCGACAAAATGAACTGGCGAATAAGCCAGATTTCTTGCGATCGGGCCGCCAAATACGAAACGGTGGAACCGCTGCGAGTTTCGCCGCGGAGAATGTTCTTACGGATTGCCCTGGCTCACTTGATTGGTTCGCCTGAACTGTTCTTGGCTCCCTCTGCACTCAACTGGCGGTAGTACTGTTCGATTTCTTGTTCGTATTTGGGCAAGAACTCGTCCGAAAATGATTGCAGCATTTGCGCGCGGCTGCGTTCGGGGAGCTGGCCCCAGAGGCGTTTCACGGCGTCGACTATATCGCCTTTGTCGACCGGCTGGGAGTTCGTGCGGTCGAGGCGGTCGTTGGAATCGTGAGCGGGCGATTGGCTGCGGACGGTGGCACTACCAGGTTTGCTGCCGGGCTTGGGTTGGCCGGGCTTGTCGCAATCGCCCGGCTGCGGAGGCTTGTTGCATTGCCCCCCACCGCAACACTGACACTTTTTGGAAAGCTCGGCGATCAGCTTGTCGAGTTCCGAAACGACCTCTTGTTGCACGGAGTTCGCGAGCTTGACGTTGCCGGCGTGGGTATCGATGCCAGGTTGGGCCAGCATGGTTTGGGCGTTTTGCATTCCCTGCTGGACGCGCACCAAGGGCACCAAGGCGGAGGCGACTGGCTGAGCGGTGTTTGGTGGGAGTGAATTGATTTCCGACGGTACGTTTGCGTCTTGAGTCGTCGGATTCTTGGCCGCCGGAGCCGCCGGTGGCTGATCGAGTGGAGTTGTTTTCAAGTCGTCGAGCAGTTTGTTACCGAGCGATTCGCTGGGGCTCGAATCGTTGGCCCGCGCGAAGGATGACACTGCCGACAAGACCACAACCGCAACAATCAACGAACTAGCGCGTCGCATAATTGGAATTCCTAGGAAGGCGGCAGGATTCTCGCCCAGCGAATTACTTTGGCGGGTGTTCTTCATTATCGCCTCGTAGCAGCGATTCGACCAGCTTGGCGAGCCGGCCCTGTTCGGCCGACAAATCTTGTGCTTCCTGCCGCAGGGCCGAGGCCTCGGCTGGTTTGGCGGACGCCACGCGGTCTTGCAGACGCTGAGTGCGGGCGTTCAAATCTGCTTGCAACATGCGGAGCATTTTCACTTGCAGAAGCTCGAAGGTCGGGCGGCGTTGGGGTTGCTGCGCTTGCTGTTGCGGATTGGCCGGTGCGATGTTCGCAGACGGAGTGTTTGGTTTCGGTGCAGCTTCATTGGCTGTTTGGGCGAACGCCTGCAACATGCCGTCCAGTCGATCCAGCGCGAGTTCTTCCGTGTTTTGCGCGGTTGGCCCGGTATCTTGCGCGTCCAGGAGCTTGGCGGCGGCCTGCAGACGTCGCTCGGTTTCTTCCAGACTGAGCCGAACGGCTTCGAGGCCAAACAGCAATTCGCGGTGGTCTTTGGCCTGGTCCGAGAGCTGGCGTTCCGTGTTCGCCAGCTCTGCTATTTGCTTTTGTTGTTCGGAAGTTGGCACAGCGGCTGGTGCACGCGCAGCATTTATTTCAATTGTTTTCTGTACGACTCGCTGCTGGCGCGCCACCATTTGAGTGAGTGCCGCTTGAAACCGCTTCACGAATTCGAGTGCCAAATCGTCCTCGGCCTGCTGACGCTGCTGGGCCAGTTGCTGGGCCGCTTGTTCGAGCGACTTCTCGGCTTGCTGCACTTGTGGGCTGGAACTTGGCTTCTGAGGACTGTCGTTGCTGAGTTTCTGGGCCGCGTCGTGGGCCGACTGACTGGCGTCCCTCGCCTGCAAGCGATCGAGTTCGTGGGAGAGCTTTTCGATGGATTGTTGTGTCGATTTCTGTTGTGCGGCGAGTCGCTGCTGCTGAGTGGGATTCGCTGGTTTATTTTCGGCGTTGGCGATTTGTTGGTGCAGGTCGGCGGTGTTGCGGCGCGCGGCTTCGAGTTGTTGCTCGGCGGCGCGAAGTTTATCGGCCACCTGCTGTGGCTCGCCGGGCGGTTCATTCCGCAGAGTGTTTAACAATCTCAGCAAATGTGCGGCGATTGCGACTTCACGATCCAGCGCCGGGCCGACGCGATTCTCCTTGAGATCCTCGGCGGATTGTCGCATGTCGGCGTTGATGTTGAGCTGCCGCGCAAGGTCGGCGGCATCGCCCACCGCGATCGCCATCGGGTCATTTTCCTTATTCATTTGCTGGGCAAGTTGCGTGAGCGACTGTTCGATTTTGGCATACCGCTCGGCAATCGCCGCTTCGCTCGCGGAGGCTGCATTGAGACTCGCGTGTTGCGTTCGCGAAAGTTCGCTCAGCTGCAGCGCGACGGTTCCCAGGCCGATATCGGCGCGGGCATTCTTTTCGTGAGTGATTTGATCTTGCCGCAATTCGGCCAGCAATTGAGCGATGCGACGGTAGTCGACCTTGCCACTCAGCTCGGCGATCAGTCGTTCCACGGATGCAACCACTTCATCTTGCGCGGTCGAGGTTGCGGATAGCGCTGTTTGAATGTTGGCTTGAGTTGTGGCATCGAATTGTGATGGGTTGTCCTTCCGAGTGCCACTTGGCGTGTTGGCGGGCCGGGCCGATTCAAGCGTCTTGCGGAGTTCCGTCAAGTTGTGGTCGGCGGTGGTCAGCGGATTGTCGGCCAGCCGTTGCAGCTCCGCGCCCACGGCCTGCATCGACTCGCCGAGCGACGAGTTGGCGAACCGGTTCATGGCGAGCTCATCCAGAATCGCCCGGACGATGGAAATCGCTCCGTCCGATGGGTCCGCCAGGATTTGGCCAACGCGGCGTTGGTTGAGTTCGGCCCCCTGCAACGTTGCCCAACTGGTTTTTGTGAGATTGCCGACATCGCGTTCTTCGATTTCGAGGCGGCGGATGTCGTCGCGCGTCGATCGCTGCAATGCAAGCGCTCGCTCAAGCTGCCGCACGATTTGCGATTGCCGCTCGACGAGCCGCGATTCCAAATGCTCGCGATTGATGACGAATACCTTCAACGGGCTTGCCGTGCGGCCCGTGCCGGGGCGGTAGTCTTGGGCCTCGGCATTGACGGTTAACTGCGCCCCCGGCGGCACTTTAAGGGACGTTAAGTCCCAGGTGAATTCGACGAGTCGATTCTCTCCGTCGCCTGGAACAGCTTTCTCGCGAGCGCGGGGCTGTTCGGGGCCGCGGTAGATTTCGATGGCCGGTTCCGTGGGGTAATTCCGTCGCTCCGATTCCGAGCGATCGTTGCGCTCGTAAACAAGCTTCACATTTTGAACGGCGAGATTGTCTTTGACTTGCACCGCAAGGGGCAAAGCGGCGGAAGGCAACACATAGATCGTTCCAGCCGGATGCCGCCAAGAAACGCTCGGGGGCGGATCGGGCTCGACGGTTAGATTCCCGCGGCCCACGGTGCTGGTGACACCGTGGTCGTCGGTGAGTTCGAGGCGGTAGGTGCCGGTTTTGTGAGCAATCCATTGATCCGCGGCAATATGGAAGGAGCGGTTGGGCTCGCCGCTGGACGTAGTCGTCAACGTTGCTGCAATTGGGCCGTCACCCTCGGGGAGAATTCGCGCGGCGCGGACAGGCTTGTTGGTCGTTCCGTTTACTTCAATTCCGCTGCCGGTGAGAACGTTGAGTTGCCGCTCGGAGACGGTCACCGGCAGGCCCGAATATTTGGGTGGATGGACCTTAAGTTCCAGCGATTCAAGGCGCGGCGGTTCGATCACTTCGACCCATTGCCAGGGCATGGTGTCATCATCGCCGCCGTGGGCGCGAAGGCCAAACGAGCGTTGAATGTTCTCCTTGCGGGCGATGAATGCGTTGCCTGTGCGCACGAGCCGTTCGTTGGCTACGTCGCGGCCGCCATCGTGGAGTGTGGCGATTTCGAGGCAAGTGTCCTCGGGCAGTTGGCCGGCTTCGTCAACGACTTCAATTTCCAACGAATCGCCCGCGGCCACGCGCTCGGGCAAATTGCGGAACGCGAGCTGATGCTGACGCGGCCACTGCGTCGGACCAAGCGGGGCGACCAAGCGGGTAACGGCCGTGCGGACTGAGTTTGGATCCATGAGCAAACACGTGGCAGCGAGAACAACTCCGATTCCACAGACGATTGCGGCACGGCGTAACGGCCGATGATCGATGACATCGCCTAACGGTAGAGCCTCGACTTCGCTCTGCGCGCGAGCGACAACCAAGCGGCGCAGTTGGGCCGAGCCGGCTAGTTGGTCATCCTCGGACTGACCAAGGAATTCGATGGCGCTGGCGAGGGCATCGTGCAACTGCGGGAAATGGGATTCGACGCGACGTGCCACATCGAGCATTCGTAAGCGCCCACGACCGGGAATGTACCAAAATCGATACATGACCCAGGCCACGAAAAGCACGAAGGCCGAGGTAGCCATGATTCGTAGGCCGGTGTCTTGGAAATGTATCCAGTAATCGGCCAAGCCCAGCACGAACGCTGCCCCAACCGCGGCAGCGAACACCCAACACGCGGCCGTTACTCGGCGACGCCAGAGCAGTTGGCGGCGAAGGTTGTCGATCTTTTGCGTTACGGGGTGCATGTGAGGGAGGGGTGAGGATGCGGGATAGCGGCGAGGCGCGAGCTACGAGCTACGAGGTGCGCCGTTCTCGCACCTCGCAACTCGCTGCCGGCACCTGCCGTCAAGTCTATACTGGAACAGTCGCAATTCGGTCTGGGGCCAACTACATCATCCCCTTTCGCTTGCGGAGGATCCATTCGGTCGTAAGGCAACTCAAAAACGCCAACAACAACCACCAGCGGTTCCAAATGGGAATCGGCGGCAGGTTTTCGATCGGCACGCGGTGGCCAGGGGGCAAGCCGGCGAGCAGTTGGTCGGCATCGGCGAACGTATAGAACTTGCCGCGGGTTGTTTCGGCGGCGGCACGCAGGGCGGCGGCATCCATCTCGGGACGGGCGAATTCGCCGGGCGGCGCGGTGACGGTGAATCGAGTGGTCGGTGGGGTGCCGGCAATTTTCGGCTCGGCGAGCAAGATTTCGTATTGGCCATCGCGGAGATCGGGCAATGTTGCTTCGAACACGCCCTCCGTCGCGGGATTACGACGGAGACTCACTTGTCGGCGTTCTTGGCCGGTTGCTTCGATCATCGCTTTGGCTTCGTCGCCGACGGGTGCCAAACGCTCATCGAGAAACCGCAGACGCAGTTGAGCTGTTTCACCGCGGCGATATTCGCGGCGATCGGAAGTGAGTTGCGCGCCGCGGCCCTGATTCAATTTGCCGCGAGCCAGAAAGCGAATGGTTTGCACCCAAAATCGCGAGAAGTAGGTGTCGCCCACGCCGATTCGCCAGCGCCACGTGGAATCGACAGCCAGAAACTCGACGCGCCCGGCGCCGACATACTGGAAGCAGACGACCGGAATTGCGGATTGGGGATTTCGGATTGCGGATTGAGTGGTGGGAGCCGCTGGCAAATCGCCACTCAACTCGGGCATAACGGGTCCTTCAGCTAGAACTTGCGCCCCTGGTTTGAGAGCCGTAATGGGAAACAACCAATACAACGGCGCAAGTTCAGTCCAAATTTTCTCAGTTTCGACTGGCGAATCGCCGAGTTGGAGTGCCGGATTTTGTAGCCCGAGGGCGGTCGGACGAACGCGGAAACCGTTGGTTATGGCGGCCGGCAAGTTGGGGTCGCGTGGCAGCGACTGGATATCGATTGGCAGCAGACTGGTAACATCCGAGTTATCTTGATATCGCCATGGCAGAAAGCGTGGCCCCGCGAGGAAGGCCATTCCCCCGCCCTTCTCCGTGGCGAACGCGCGCAAATTCGTCCATGTGGCCCGCGGCATGAGTTGCGGATCGAGATCGCCGAAGATAAGAACGTCGTAGTTGAACAATTCGTTGCGATCGACGGGAAAGCTGAGCAAGGCCGTCTTATCCTGTTCCGCATAGGCCGCATCGGCGTCCTGCAAGAACGTCGAGAGCTTCACAGTGCGATCGCGTTCCAGCAGCGTTTTCAAGAACCGGAACTCGTAACTGGGATAGCCGTGGGCCAAGAGGACGTGAATGGTGTCATCGCGAACGGTTACGGTGCGCTGTTGGCGATTGTTCTCCTTATTGATTTCATCCTCGCGCACCGCAATTTCAACGGTGTACTTGATCGTGCCTGGCTTCGTGGGGCGGTCGGTTAGTCGCACGCTGAGCGATTGGCCAGCCGCTGGCAATTTGATCTCTTGCGATGCGATTGGTTGGGCGACACCGTCGCGAAACAGCGATACTTTGGCGGTCTGTCCTTCCAGGCCACTCGCTTTCACTTGCGCTTGAAAGATGACGAGATCGTTCGCGAACACGACGTCATCGACCAGCACGTCGGTTAATTCGATATCCCGCGGTGGGGCGTCGCGACCGAGGCCAACGGTGAACAGCGGCACGCCGCGCTGACGGGCGTTGTCGGCCGCACCCGAAAGCGGAACACCTTCGGTGACGACGCCATCGGTCAGCACGACGATCGCAGCGGGCGGCGAGCCGCGAAAATCGGTGAGCACTTGTTTGAGGCCATCGCCCAGGCGCGTGGCGTTGCTGTCCGCGCTATCGGTTTTCAACTCGCGAATGGCGTTGGCGAGGCGTTGAGCGTCACGGTCAGATGAAGCGTGCTCGATTCCGCCTGCGAGCCAATACCATTCTGATCGGTAGCGTGCGTTAAGGTCTTTCAACCAACGGGCATCATCGTGCAAGAGCAACGACTTCGCCTGGTTGATGCGGCTTGGTTCCGTGAGGCCACTGGCGGAAAGCTGCGATTTGATGTTTTCGGCTAGTGCAGCGTCATCGTATTGATCGGCGATGCCCATGCTGGCGGAGCGATCGACGACTACGGCGATGGACGGCGAACCAGTGATGCGCACGACGATCGCCCATTGGGCCAAGATGCTAAGCAGAATTCCAAGGGCGGCCAGTCGCAGCGCCGCCAGGAGCATGCGGTAGGGCCGGTCCACGCTGCTCGATTCACGGGCATACAGAACGGCTGTCCAGGCAACGGCGGCAATTACTAGCAATAGCGTCGCCCACGGCGCCCAGTGCCACGCCGAATCGAGCTGCCAGGTGGCACCGTCGCCGCCGGTGGGTACATTGAGGCCCAGCCAATCGGCAACGGCGTTCGGTACTCGTCCGCTCATAACTCACCTCGACCAAATAGCCAGGCGAGGAATGCCTCCACAAACAGCAAGGCCAACGTACTCCACAACAGCGGCTGATTCCACGACGATTGCGTGAGCAGGTCGGCCGTCTGGCGGCTCGGGCCAATTTGCCAATTGTCTTTCACTTTCACTTCTTGCGGGAACTGGCTCGCGTCGGCCTTGGCCAAATCGCTTTCGGTGGTATCGAGATTGACGGCAAACTGTTGCGACTGCTCCGCGGGCAAGCCTTGGATAGCGTAGATGCCGGCTAAGTCGGTATCAGAATAGCTCCATTCGCGACCGGTGGATGTATTGTGGGTGGCGACTGCCGCAAGGCGGTCATCAGGGCGGCGGACTTGCGGTTGGGCAGCGGACGTAGAGTCTGGAACGCGCCCGGCCAGCGGCGTTCCCACTTGCTGTTGCCAGCGAGATTGTTGGCTGCCGACCGCGTAGGAAAGCATCTCGCGGACAAGCGGCAGAAAACTTGGCCAGGTGGGCCAGATCGTCCAGGGCTCGCCGGATTGCGGATCGACGGATGAGACCGATCCATCGGTCGCCACCAGCACGACGCGGCCGCGGCCGAGTGCTGATGTGACAATGAATGGATCGCCGTTGGGTAGGGCGGCCGCCGTTTCAATTCCCGTTTGATCTGGCGGAAGTTGCAAACGGATATAGCGGGTGACGGGAGTTGTTAGCAGGCCGGCTCGTTCGCGACCGCGGAACGGGGCGACGATGGGGTGGCGATAATCGAGTGGATCGAGACCGAACTGCTGATTGGCAACGACTGGACCAAGATGTGCCGGGATCAACGCCGAGTGGCTAAAGTCGAGCACCGGGTGGCTGGGGTCGAGCGCCAGCGAGCCCCCAGCCGATGACGGCGATGACGACTTACTGTCGATCTTCTGCACTGGCTTCGTCGCAATTGCCAACGCGTTGTAACTGGCGCCGTCGACACGATCGCCCAAAAAAATGATGACGCCCCCGCCCGCATCCGCATAGCGAGCAAGCCGAGCCGCTTCGTTCGCCGTCAGTTGCGCGACGTTGCAGAGAACGACGCAAGCGTACTCGGCGAGAGCTGTATCGGCGAATTCGCCTTCATTGATGACTTTTGGCTGAAGTGGTGCATCACTCTTCGTGCCGGGATTGAGAGCGTCGGCAACGTATTTGGCGGCGTTCGGCGCGCCGGCCACGCACAACACGCGCACTTCCGGAATAACCTGCACCGCGAGCCAGCGGGTATTGTCTATTTTCAACGCGTCACCGGTGGCACGAACGGCGAGCGAATGGCTACCGGCCGTTGCGAAGCGATGACTAAAGGTCAGCGTGGCATCGCCGCCAGCCGGTACATCGACCGTTTGCTCGGTAACCGGCGTGCCGTCGACGAGAAGTTCCACACGGCACTTCGGTCGCGGTGCGGTGCCGAATTGATGCAGCACGACATGGAAAGTCGTTTCGCGACTGGGCGTGATCAGCGGTTCCGCAGCCTCAAAGCGTGTGACGGCAAGATTCGAGGCCTGCGGTTGGCCGACGTCAATGATGGCAACCGGCGCTTGCTTGGCAATCGACTGGAGCAGCTCCGCCACTTCGGATTTGCGATCGGCGCGCGATTGGATATCGGCCCACGTCAGCCGCTGTAGATCAGAGAAGATCACCACTTCTTTTTGAGCGGGTGTTGGCCGCGAGCTACCGGCTTGAGTTAGTGCTGACTGGGCGAGTGCCAAGCCGGCCCTCAAATTGGCCGATGATTGTGATTCCTTCAACGATTCAATTTGCTCGGCAACCGCCGCATGGTCGATGACCGGGGGGCCAACAATTTCCTCGGCCTGCGTCGCCAGGCGGATGACCGTGAAAACGTCGCCCGCGCGACTTTCGCGAACCAGGCGGGCGGCCATCCGCTTGGCACGAGCGAAAGCGGTCGTATCCGACGTGCGATATGCCATGGAGTACGAAGAATCGAGCAGCAGAATTCGGTGGGTGGGCGCAGCCGCGCCGCCCGCGAGAATGCGTTCGCCATACGGCTCGGCCACCGCAAGCACGACGAGCAAGATGATCAGCGTGCGAATCGCCAGCAGAATCCACTGTTGGAGTTGCATCCGCCGCGAGTTCTTCCGCAAGGCCGCGAGGAGAAACTGCATGGCCGCCCAGGGTGCTTCACGAAATCGATGCCGGCTCCACAGATGGATCACGAGCGGTGCGGCAGCCGTCGCGAGCCAGCCGAGCATCGCGATATTGCCGAAACCAAAGGCGAGTAGAGGGGACTGCATGAATTTGACGACGACAATTTTCCCGCAGGCGAAATAAGTCAAGCGAAAGTAGTTTCACAAATGACAATTGGCTGATACTTCAAATCACAAACCG
Source organism: Planctomycetota bacterium (assembly GCA_029781135.1). Lineage (GTDB taxonomy): Bacteria > Planctomycetota > Planctomycetia > Pirellulales > Lacipirellulaceae > JABDGM01. The sequence continues at coordinate 66,566 of JAKOXH010000058.1, read as the reverse complement.
CCAAGTCGCAAAGTAAGCCAAGTAGACCACGTCTTGGAACAGGAGGAAACAGAGGACACGGAGTCTGAATTATGCTCTGTTTTCTTTGTTTGCTCCTGTTCGAAGACCATGAAGAATACTCGTAGTTTGTCTCTTCCTTGGCGTTCTTGGCATCTTGGCGGTTAGCAGTTTGAAAAACGAAAGTTCCAGCGTGCCATGCCCACGGCTCGGCGTGGGCATGTGACCCTAACGAACGCAGGCATGGCCACTCCGAGCAGTGGCCATGGCACTCAGGTACCTGCATCCTCATTTCATCTGTTTCTTGCGGGCCGAGAGAAATGTCGTCAGCACCGCGTCGACTGGTTGGTCGGTGCGGATCAGCAGGTAATCGATTTGGCGATCGCGGCAACCGGCGCGAATCTGTTTGACAAACGATTGTACTTCGTGGCGGTAAGCTGCCTGCAGGCCGCGCGGGTCGACTACGACATTGCCGAGGGCTTCCAGCCCCTTGAACATCGTGACCTGTTGGAATGGAAAATCGATTTCGGCCGGATCCAAAATGTGCATCAGGATGACGTCGTGCTTGCGATGACGCAGGTGCTTGAGACCGGCGAGCAGTGATTCGGCATCGTCAAACAGGTCGCTCAGAATCACGACGAGCCCGCGGCGCCCCAAACGTTCGGCCAATTCGTGGAAGATTGGGCCGGTGCGCGTTTTGCGTGCGGCCGATGAATTCTCCATCACGCGAACAAGTTGCTTGAGTTGGGTGGGATTGCTGCTGGGCCGCACCAATTGCGTAATCTCTTGATCGAACATCGTCAGGCCGACGGCATCGCGTTGATGCAACGCCAAGAACGCCAGGGCAGCGGCCGCACTCTGGGCATACGTGAACTTGGTCAACGACGACTGTGGCCCCTCGTACTGCATGCTCTCGCTGGAATCGAGCACGAGGTACAGGATGAGATTCGTTTCGACCTCGAACTGTTTGAGATAGAAGCGGTCGCTCTTGCCGAAAACCTTCCAGTCGACATAGCGCAGGTCGTCGCCCGGCGCATATTCGCGGTGCTCGGCGAATTCATTGGAGAAGCCGTGATAAGGACTGCGATGCAGGCCGGCAACGTAACCTTCGACGATGCGACGGGCACGCAGTTCGAGCCCCTGCAGGCGAGCAAGCGTTGCGGGATCGAGCAGCCGGCTCGTGGCGGGTACCTCAAGCGACACGGAAGATAGTCCCTCTTCAGGCGGCATGCTCGGAGACGGGAATCGACTTCGCCAGGTGGGCCACGATGTCATCGGGCTTGATGCCCTCGGCCTCCGCGTTGAAATTCGTGACGATACGATGGCGTAGCACGGGGGCCGCGACGGCGCGAACGTCGTCGGCACTCACATAGTAACGGCCGTGCAAAACGGCGCGAGCCTTCGCGGCCAGGATCAAATATTGGCTGGCGCGCGGACCAGCGCCCCAACTCACGTTGGCACGTACCAAGTCGGGCACATCGCCGTAACCGACACGCGTGCGGCGGGCAAATTGAATGGCGTAGCGGGCCAGATGATCGGCCACGGGTACGCGCCGCACGATCCGCGAAAGCTCAATGACATCGTCCGCCGACAGTGTCGACGTGAGCTGCGTGGCTACGTCGGCGGTCGTGCGTTTTACGATCTCCAACTCTTCTTCTTCATTGGGGTAATCGACGAGCACCATGAACAGGAAGCGATCAAGCTGAGCTTCCGGCAAGGGATACGTACCTTCTTGTTCGATCGGGTTTTGCGTGGCGAGCACGAAAAATGGGTTGGGCAGTGGGTGACGCTGGCCTCCCACGGTGACCTGCTGTTCCTGCATGGCTTCCAATAGTGCAGCCTGCGTTTTGGGCGGCGTGCGGTTGATTTCATCGGCAAGCACGATGTTGGCGAATAGCGGCCCGGGCAGAAAGCGAAAGGCCCGCGTGCCCGATTGCTTATCTTCCTGAATCACTTCGGTGCCGGTGATATCGGCCGGCATCAAATCGGGCGTGAACTGCACGCGATTGAAGCTGAGCGAGAGGGCGTCGGCCAGCGTGCGGATCATTAGAGTCTTCGCCAAGCCGGGGACGCCCACGAGCAGGCAATGGCCGCGGGCAAAAAGTGCGATCAGCAGTTGTTCGATCACTTCGCGTTGGCCGACGATGCGTTTGGAGATTTCGTCGGCGATACTGCGATAGGCTTCGCTGAGCCGCTCGACGGCTTGAAGGTCTTGGGGTTCAGGCATGTGCTTTTCTGTTATACCTTGGGCGGTCAGGGTTGAGACGATTTCGTTTAACCCGGAGCCAACGGCGACGGCGATGTACGCAAAATACTTCTGTCGCCGTTGGCTCCAGGTTAAACGATTCAGTCGTGCCGGCCTGCGGTACAAACCTCCAATTTAGTTGGTTCTTGCTGGTGAGGGTAACCGGTCGCTGAAGCGACCAGTCCGCGGGGTGTTTTCGGGAATTGATGGTTTTTCGGTTTGCGGCGGAGTGGTCGGCGGCCCGTACGCCATTAGTTTATCGTATCCGGCGATGATAAGCTGCCCCGCGGCTGCCGTTAAATTTGCGCCGCAGTTGCTAACCGAGCTCACGCTGAGGGGCGATCGCGTTCGTGCCCCGGTTTGCGAATCAACCACGTAGATTTCCGTGCGCGTCGGCCAAAAGACTTCAGCCCCAGCGACCAGTCCGCGCCCTATGCCGCGGATTCCAGCCGTTTGGCTTTCCGGCCAAATCCACTTAGTTTTTCCGGAAAAGCGGTCGAGCGCGGTCAGGCGATTTCCGCTAACGATAAGGTGCTCGTTGACTACGCCGAGCAAATGGAGACCGTCCGCAAGCTGGTCACACGACCAGAGCAATTGGCCAGTGTCGGCATCCAGGGCGAGGATCGCGGGAGTATCGGCCGGGGCGGCGTAGACGACGCCGTCAGTGTACAAGCATGGCAAGGGATCGCGTTCGAAGAACGGCGGCATCGTTGCGCCGGGCGAAAACCGCTTGCCGATCCAGCGCTGATATTTGTGCAGCCAACACACTTTTCCGTCGCGCGCATCGACCGCGGCAACGACACCGAGATTTGTATTAAAATAGATACGGTCGCCGACCAGCGTTAGCAGGTTGTGTGTAATTTCGTCGCCCAGGTTGCCAGCTGGCGTATCGGCCGCGACGATTGGCGTACGCCATAATTGGTTTCCCGTGGAAGTGTCGAAACAGGCGACGGCGGCTTGCGGCGTGGCCCCGTTGTGCCGTATGGCAACGAACAAATGCTCGCCATCGCCGACGGGCGCTCCGTCGAATGCCCAAGAGGCGTCATCCGGTTTGGCGTGAAAGGTGAGTAAGCCTTCGCGACGAAGATCGAGGCCGACGAGTCGATCGCCGCCCGATCTAGCTGGCAGTTCCGACCGCGATGTGGGCAGCGTGCCGACGCGCGCGAAAACGATTTCATCGATGATGTTTAACGTCAGCCGTGGTACGCCGAAAGATACTCCCGCCTCGGCAACCAACGGAAATTGGCCGATTTGGCGTTCGGGCTCGATGGGTTCATTGCGGTAGATCACACCGTCCGCCGTGATCGCCGGCTTGCCGGTGGCGAGTTCGACGGCGTGGATGCCGTGGCCATCGGCAAAGACGACTTGCTCGCCGTGCATGACAGGAAAGCAAGATAGCGGTCGCCCTACTTCGCGTGGGTTTTCCGTTGGTACACTGCTTTGCACAGAGCGCACGAGCCGGCGGGCAAAGGGTGGCGGCACAAGTTCGACGGGGTGATCCCACAGCGGCACGAGTGTGGGCCCCAGCGGCGCTGCAATCGCATCGCGCGATTGCGAACCGGCAAAGGTTGGCCAAGCCGTTGGTGCCGGAACGGGCTTCCAGTCGCGGGCGGAGGCGAGGAGTTTTTCCAAAGCAGTGGCAAACACGACTTTTTGGCCCCCGAGGCGGCCTTCGGCCTGCGGGTGCCAATGTCGAAACGCTTCTAGTTCGAATGCCGCGCGGTCGAATTCGCCGGCACGCATGGCCACGAGAATCAGCCACGCCCGAATTTGGGCTAGGTCATATTGCGAATCAGGATAGGTCAGCCAAGTTGCCGGCGCCGTTCTTTCGTTCCAGCGGCGGTCAATTTCGTCCCATCGTGTCTTGAGATCGATGCCCTGCAATGCTTGCCAAAGGGATCGGCCGTTAGGATCGCACAGGAGCGGGTTCATTTGCTCCCACACTCGGCGGGCACCGGAGTAGTCAGCCCGATCGAGCGCGAGTTCGCCCGAGACAAGAAGCGCATCATCACCCCAACTGCTGCAGAAGAATTCGGACGCGACTCGACGCAACTTCTGCTCATCGCGGGCGGCCAGCCCCTCGCGATACCAATGTTCGGCGGCGGAATCGACAAGGCGTCGATACGCTGCCAAGCCATCCGGCGGCAGGTTCGCAAGTTGCATTTGGCAGTACGTGTTAAGGCTAACATATCGGCTGCCGTCGATCGCGACGACTCGGTCGGTGGATTCGGCGGCCAACTCGCGATAGATATCGACGGCTTCATCCCAGTTCTTGGCAGCCGCCAATGCCCGCGCCTGTTCCAAGCGGGCGGCCACGGGACCCGAAACCACTTCAATGCGCGGTTCCGAAAGTTCAATTTGCGGCAATGGCCCGCCGAAAATCAAGACACCAGGCTGGCCGAAAACGATTGGCGTAAGAACGAACACGGCCAGCACTGCCCCCAAGAATTCCAACCCGCGCATTCTCAAAGTGGCTATACTGTGTTCGGTGAGAAATGACTCGTTTTTTGGGTGCCATGCCCACGGCTCGGCGTGGGCATGTGAATTGCCGCACCCGCCTGGCCACGTCGGCGGCCTCCGTGGCCAGGGCACCCGAAGTTGTCTCAATCCTTGCCGGGCAAAGTATAAGTTGAAGTGCATAGACCCACGCAGCCGCACAGAGCAGCAGACTCGGCAAAAGAATAACCGGGGTTACCCGCCAGCATCATTATAGCGCGGCCATCTCGGATGGCCTAGTTTACGAATGCGGGCAATACTGTTTGCTGTTTGTTTATTGTGGCCCGCCGGAATAGCGCTGCAGCAAATGGCCGATGGAAAAGACGAGCACGGCGGCTACAAGAAAGCCGAGCATCGTGTTTGCTTTGATTGCGTCGTTCAGTTGGGCGACAATCGCCAAGAGCGGAATCGCCAACCCGATAATTTGCAGGAATCGTGCCACGGTGTACATGGCCAGCACCTTAGCATTGCTTGTTTCCCACGGCAAGACGGCGGTGGCGGACCGGCGGCGACTCGCGTAGGATGGCGAAACGATGAGCTCCAATTTACAACCTGGACCAACAATAGACGATCGGCATAGCGTGCACGAAGCATCGCAGCCGATCGGCCGGTTGCAGCAACGAGCGTTGCGATTGAAGTGCCCTGCTTGTGGTCGCGCGCCCATCTTCCGCGGTTGGTTCGCGATGTACGATGCCTGCCAAGCCTGCGGACGACGATTCAACCGCGACGCCGGCTATCTGCTGGGGTCGATCTACTTCAACTACGGCGTGACGGCGCTCCTTGTCACCATCATGTACTTTGCCATGTTTTTCGGCGACGTGCTGACCGATATGCAGCGGCTGATCATCCTCACCACATTCGGAATCCTGTTCCCGATGTGGTTCTTCCGTTACGCCCGGGCGTTGTGGATCGCCTTCGATGAACATTGGGACCCGTGGCCGAACGAAAGCGAACTCCGCCAAATGCAACGTGAGACGCAACACACACCATGATCGACCGCTACGAACTTAATCGACGCTTTCCACGTTCTGCGAAGTACACCGACGAGTGGATTTGTGAAGGCGGGATGGGCAGTAACCCACTCTGGCAAACCGAGTGGTTGTGCGAACGGCTCGACCTGAAGCCTGGAATGCGCGTGCTGGATTTAGGTTGCGGCCGGGCGAAGTCGTCGGTCTTTTTGGCCCGTGAGTTTGGTGTCGAGGTATGGGCCACCGACTTATGGATTGCCGCCACGGAGAACTGGCGGCGAATTCGCGATGCTGGGCTTGAGGACCGCGTCGTTCCTTTGCATTGCGATGCGCGGGCCCTGCCCTTTGCCGCGGAGTTCTTTGATGCGATCGTCGCCGTGGACTGCTATTCGTACTTTGGCACCGACGATTTGTACCTGAACTATTTGGTCCAATTCGTGAAGCCAGGCGGACCGATCGGCATCGCCGGTGCCGGCCTCATCCAGGAAATTGATGGTGAACTACCCGAGCACTTGCGCACATTCTGGACGCAAGATGTATGGGCACTCCACTCGGCCAATTGGTGGCGGCGACATTGGGAACGCACGAAACTCCTCGAGATCACGACCACCGACACAATGGACGATGGCTGGAAGCTTTGGTCGTGTTGGCATCGGTTGGCCTGGCCGGATAACGTCAGTGAGATCGCCGCGGTCGAAGAAGATGCCGGCCGCAATTTGGGCTACTTCCGGGTCGTCGGCCGTCGGCGTGACGACATCAAACTAGAATCGTACGCGTGGCCCGATACGATGCGCTCGTTTCCCGAGCAGTATGAGAAGAAGCCAATGCTCCGCGCTGGCGAATGATCAAGTTCCATTCGACAGCGTCGGAGTTCTCGCGAATTCCGCAGTGCTCCACCCGAGTTGGCAACGCTCATTGAGCAGTGGCATCAGGCATCAGACTGCGGTCCTTCAACAGCCGCATTGGCTTGGCGAGCGCGGCGAATCGTGTAATAGGCGACGCTGGCGAACGTGCCAAGCACGAGGTACGGCATCGACATCATAAACAGGATGCTATAGTAGTAGCCGGCGGCGATCGCCCGGCCTTGAGGGTCGTTCTGTGCCAAGCCTTCTTTGCAGGTGGGGCACGCGGCGGCCACGCTGGCCAGTAGCAACAGCAGAGCCACGACGAGGGCACCGATAACCCATCGCAAGATCCCTGGCTCAAATAAGTGATAGATGGCTTTCATAGGGCGAACTCTCCATGGAGCGATACTGCAATTTACCCTGCAGGATAATTCTAATTTACTGCCCACTTGGCGGCCAGAGGTGATACAGCATCACATACACGACAACCCCCGTCACCGAGACATACAGCCAGATAGGATAAGTCCATTTCGCCAGCTGAACGTGCTTCTGGCGATAGATTTCGACGGTTGTACTCACATTTTCTAAGTCGGACTCGCCACCACAGCAACCGAGGGCCCGGTATCCCAAATAGATTTGCCGGACGGCCAGAAAGGGTACCGTGGCAGCCAAGAGCACGTGCGAGGCCAGGATCACAAGATAAACATAGCGGACGAAACCAGGATGTGTGAAACGCACGCTGCCAACTTGGGCGTGATACCACAGATAGCAGACCAGAAAGACCACCGACACCGCAAACGCCGCCAGCATCGTGTTCTTATGTAGTGTCACCCGCCCTTGCTTGATGAAGAACAGGCCCAGGAGCAGCAGCATAGTCGCGAACGCATTGAGCGACGCGTTCACATGCACCAACGGATGGGCGGCCAGCAGCGTCGTCAACTCGATTTCTCTTTGGGGGCTTCGCCAGCAACATTCTCAACGGGGAACTTCTCCGCCAAGCACTCCAGCAGCACGTTCTTGAGCCGCTTGCACTGGCTCTCGCTGGTGCCATCGAACATGCCGCGGATTTTGCCCTGCTTATCGATGACGATAGCGAAGTCTTGATGCCCCTTCATGCTGAGATACACGTTCATGCCCTTGGCCACACGCTGGATATAGGGCAACTCGGCCCGGCAGAAAAGCCAGTGCTGCGGGTCGGCCTGCCAACGATCGGCATATTTCTGCAGGGCTTCGATGGTATCGGTATCGGGATCGCAAGTGATGCTGAGCCACGTCACCTCTTTAAGGTCTGGCATCTTGCTGAGCACTTGGATATTGGCATTTAATCGCAAACATTGCCCAGGGCAGGTCGTGAAGAAATAAGTGGCAACCCACACGTGGCCACGCATATCGACCGAACGGAACGGTTTACCGCTACGTTCGGTCAGTTCGAATTCCTTGAGCGGGGGGCCGATGACGTTTTGGGGAATGGCCTCACTCTTGGCAACCTCGAATCGCTTTACTTTCCACAAGGTATATGCGCCGTACAACATGCCGATGAGCACAATGACGCACAGCACCCACGGCAAAAGTGACCCGGTACCTCGCGAGGGCTCGACCCCTGCACCAGGTTGCGGCGGCTGAACTTGCGGATCGGCGCTCATAACAAATCTCCGGTCGACCGCGTGCCCGCGATCCACCAAGAGGCGGCGAAGGTGAGGCCCGCGAATACGAGCGTGACGAGCCAACAGGTGGAAATCGACGGCAGATGGTCGACAATGGCATTTACATTTTGGAGGTAATACCGCAACCCGGCCACCCCGTAGGTGAGTGGATTGATACGGATCACCCAGCCGAGCCAGCCCGAAACGTCCATCGGAAAAAACGCGCCGGAGAGTAGCCACATGGGCAGCAAGAACACACTCATGATGGCGTGAAAACCTTGCGTGGAATCCATCCGCCACGCGATGAGAAAACCGAGCGCCGTGAGCGCGATGGAAATCACGAACATCAGCGCGATCGCACCGATAACGCCGCCCAGTGATGTCTGCAGTATCGACGCCCAACCGAGCGCGCCGGTCAGCCAGCCAAGGAACAAGAAGATAATACCTTGTAACATGGCGATCAACGCGCCGCCGAGAATCTTGCCCATCACCATCGACCAGCGCGGCACCGGTGCGACCAATACGCCCTGCAAGAACCCTTCGCGGCGGTCCTCGATGATGGAAATCGTCGCGAAGATCGCCGTGAACAAGAGAATCATCACCAGCGTGCCGGGGAAAAAGTGCGCGTAGTCGAGGTTGCTGCCTCCGCCAACTTGGGCACCACGCAGGCCAGCACCAAACAACAGCCAGAAGATGATCGGTTGGCCGAGTGCGCCAAACACACGATTCGATTGCCGGAAGAACCGCACCAGTTCGCGCTCGCATAATGTGAACACGACGGGTAAGGCGGGGACGGACGCCGGAGTAGGTTGGACGTTGGTTGCCATGATTGCTTTCTTAAACCGCTAATCGACGCTAATAGGCGCTAATTTTACTTGTTCAAAATCCCCGCTACCGTCGCGGCTCTCACTTCCAGGATCGATCAATTTTTCACATTGAGCCCGCAGGGTGGCATGCTCTCGCGCAGCGTGAGCATGGAATCTCTCGAATAACATGGCCACGTCGGAGTACCTCCGAGGCCATGCCACCCTGCCGCAGCACTTATTTACCAATTCGTTAACAGCGATTGAACCGTGACCTTTCCAGCGATTAGCAACTATTAGCGTGCATTAGCGGTTTCTAATGTTTCTTCTTCTTTTTCGGCTGATCTTCTTCCTGGTCATTTTCGTCCCAGAAGCGGTGGCCCGTGAAGTGGATGAACACATCTTCCAGCGTCGGCTTGCCGAGCGTGATGGCCTCAGTCGCGTCGGGAAACGCTTCGACGAGGCGCGGAATCCACTGATGGCCGTTCGGCTGTTCGAGCCGCACCGAGCTATCGACGACCATCGCGGGGATGTTGAACTTCTCCCGGATGCCTGCCGCAAGTGCCGCGGCGTCCTTGGTGCGGATCGTAATCGCATCGCCGCCGACGGCGGCCTGCAACTCATGCGGCGTTCCCAGCGCCGATAGTTGGCCCTTATGCATGATGGCGATTCGGTCGGTCCGCTCGGCTTCTTCGAGCAAGTGCGTCGTCACCACGACCGTGACGCCATCATTATCGCGGACTTGTTCGAGATACTGCCACAGATCACTGCGCGCGCCAGGATCAAGGCCGGTTGAAGGTTCATCTAACAGCAAGAGCCGCGGCTGATGCAGCATGCCGGTGGCCAGTTCGACGCGTCGCCGCAAACCGCCAGAGAGTTTCTCGACGAGGTCCCGCCGGCGATCGGCCAGGCCCAGGCGGCTGAGCATTTCTTCCGCGCGGTTGTGTAGCGCACGGCCCCCCAAGCCGTACAGTCGGCCATGGTGGATCACGTTTTCGAGCACCGTCAGTTTCTTATCGATGCTGGGCGCTTGGAAGACGACGCCGAGTTGCGAGCGGATGGCCGCAGGCTGCCGCCGCAGGTCGTAGCCCAGAATCTGAACATCGCCCTGCTGAATGGGAATCAGCGTCGAAAGCACGCGAAAGAGCGTCGTCTTGCCGCTGCCGTTCGGGCCGAGGATCGCGAAGATCTCGCGTTCGGCGACGCTGAACGACAAATCACGAATTGCTTCGTGCTCGCCGTAACGATGGGCAAGGTGGGAAATAATAACGGCGGACGAACTAGACATACTGTGTGCAACTTCTCGGGCGGATTATGTCTTCTGCGGCGATCCAGCAACATGCATTCGCAGCGGCGTTGCCGCCGCCGCTAAACCCAACTGTTCTAGCAATGGCTGAGCGCTGCAATACGCATAGAATCTGATAACCTGCCCTAATGTGTGTCCTCGCGCGAAAGATCTTTTTCCGCCGCCTTGACATCGGACGATTCAATCTTCTGCGGATTGGCCGCGTAAACCCAACGTTCCTCGGAATACCGCGCATAACCATTGTTGATGCGCCAGCCGATATCGGGCACGAGCATCAGCATGAGGAATACCGACATGAACGTGGCCGGGATCGTGAGCACCCATTTCCAATTGGCCTCCCACAACAGGTGCATAAAGAACATGATAACCAACATGGCCTTGGTGCAGGAGATGGCCAACATGAGCGCCCGGCTGGCCTGATACGGCACATGCTCGCGCCAGAAGGGAAAATAGGTCAAAAATGAGCCCATCGTCAGCAGGCACAGGGCAATAAAGACCGCAATATACTTGCCGTTGCCGCCGTGCGCGATGTGTTCGTGGCTATCGTGGCCGACTTCGCTATGTTGGTCGCGATCAGACATGATTCTTGTTTCGTGTAAGCGTTAGGGGCAATTCTTCGGGCCGCGAAAGGACCGCGAAGTTACCGGGACCAATCGTTAGAACAGGTACAGCAGAGGGAACAGGAAAATCCAGACCAGGTCGACAAAGTGCCAGTACAGGCCAATATTTTCGACGACGTTGGCCCGGCTGCGATCGAGGGTTTTGAAGAGCAACAGTGCGAACACGATCAACCCCACGAGCACGTGGAGCGCGTGAAAGCCGGTGAGCAGGAAGTAAGTGCTGGCCCACATCGGGCCGCCCGGGATCATAATCGGCAATCGCAACCAAGGATACTTTTCGTTTAATCCTTCGCGCTCGGCGTTCTGGCTGTTTGCTGCTTCGCCCGCCACGGGCTGTTCCAGCGCGGCGAACTTCACCAGGGCCGCCGGTGGCACGGCCCCAGCTTCCGCGGCTTGCAGCACCGTTCCATGATCGTGCGGCGGGTAAATCTGGTACGCCAGTTCCATGAGCTTAATGACGCCGGCTGGCGAATCAGGCTCGTTGCGAATCGCCGCTTCCGCCTCATCGACTTGCCGCATCACATCATCGATCACCGTAATGCGAGCCTGATCATCGGGCGTGACCGCCGCACCGGTGTTTGTCAGATCCGTCTTCAAATCGTTGAGCCGCTTGCGCACGGCGGCAGCGTAGTGGATATCGGCTTTGTCGTACACCAGGCCGTGTGGCCGCACCGGGTAAATCCCGTGCGAAAACTTCGCGTTGTATTCGTACAGCTTCACGCCAAGAAACACGCAGCCCAGCAAAAACGTGAGCAGCAACCAACCTTTCGCTTTTGAGGCCTGATTCAACTTCGCTGCCTCCAGCGCGAGTACCACCGTGACGCTGGAACAGATCAGCACAAACGTATTGAACGCGCCGATGGGTTCGCTCAAATGCACATCGTGCGGTGCGGGCCACGCGACGGCACCGAACCGCAACACGATGTACGTGCCAATCAAGCCGGCGAAAAACATGATTTCCGTCGACAAAAACAGCCACAAGCACGTCTTGCCGTTGGGAATCGGCAGCGCGGGCTGGTAAGAAAACTTCGGTGCGTGGGAATCGCTCATAATTCGTGATCTGTTTTCTTCCGTGTTACACGGCGACCATCAGTAATAAACCCATCCAACAAATCAAATACAACAAACTGGCGCGCAGCAAGCGGCGGGCCGAGCGGTCATCACAATGAATCAAGAACATGAGTGCGGCGGCAACCTGCATGACGCCAAGCAATAGCGTCCAGAAGCAATAAATGCCCGGACTGCCGGCGCGAGCAGACATCGCTGGAACCATGCTCACCGGCACGAGCGCCAGTGCCCCAACCACTGCCTGGGCACCCGCGCGAAGCCCGGTGGGATCGACCACCGTCAACATCCGCTGGCCGGCTTTCGCATACTCGGTGCGATACAACCAAGCGATCGCCATGAAATGCGGGAATTGCCACAGGAACATCACGGCCACAACCGCCCAAGCGCGCATATCGAGCGGTGCGCCCGTGGCCGTCCAACCAATGAGAATCGGCAGCGCTCCGCTCACCGCGCCGACCGCCGTATTCAACGGCGACCGAGTCTTGAGCGGCGTGTACATCAGGACGTAAATCAGCCACGTGGCCAGCGCCATGGCCGTGGTCAACGGACTGACCGCGAGCCACAGTTCGGTAACACCAACAATTAATGTAACGGCCCCAAACCAAATGACCTCGCGACTTGTGAGCCGGCCAGCCGGCAAGGGCCGATTTGCGGTCCGCCGCATGAGCAGGTCAGTCGATTGCTCCCACCATTGGTTGAACGCACCGGCACTCGCAGCCACCAGCGCGGCCCCCATGACCGCATGCATCAGCACGGCGGCCGGGATGCCCCACGGTGATGCCAAATGAGCCGCGACCACAATCGTCACCAATTCCAAGACCACAATCCGTGGCTTGGTTAGTTCGATGTAATCGCCGACCCGCACCCAAACATTGGCGCGAGCTCGACTGCGGGAAAGCGACAGCGCGTTGGCCAACGTGATGCGACTCATACGGCTGCCCCCAGTTTACGGTGTGCGACGCCGTTCGACGCCGGCACTTCGACGAGCAGACGTTGACAGTACAGTGCGAGGGCAACTGCCGTTCCCAGGATTAGCGAGCCTACGGCAACATGGGCTGTGATTACGTGCGTCTGCGCCCAGCCGCCATCTTGAACGGCGACCGATTGGGGGGAAATCCACGCCGTCGCCCAGGCCGGTACGGCAAATTTCACGATCCACGTGCTTGCACCCAGCACCACCTGCAAGAGCAGCAAGCCGACCAGGGCGATCGACAGCCAATTCAACGGCCGAACATATCGGGCACGAATTTGCAGAAGAATTGCCAGGACCAGAATATGGATTGCCAGCACGCCGGCTAAACCCACATGCGATTTTACCGCCAGCATAAACGTCATCGGTTCAGCATCAACCGGCACATGCCGCAGCACAGCTCCCAGCATGATTTGAAGATAAGCCAGGACGGCCGTGGCAACTGAGAGCCAGCGAATGTTCGCGGCGCCCGAAACCGCGGCAAGAGTCGGTTTCGTCCAACTGCGTGACGTGAACACAACAATGGCGACTGTCAGCGCGAAGAACATCGGGCCGGTACAGCCATGGAGCATAGCCAGCGTCCGCTCGTCGAACAGCACCCGCATACCGCCGAGCACGCCTTGGAAGATGACAAGTCCCAGGGCGACACAGCCGATGCTCTTCATCCAGCGACGCTCTTCGGTTCGCCACAATAGAACGAGCAAACCAATCGTTAGCATCCCGACCGACGATGCGAGCAGCCGGTGCCCATGCTCGATGAACAAGTCCCACGGTCCGCTGAGCCAGGTTTGCCAGGGATACAAGAACAAGTTGTAGCCGTAGGTGTTCGGCCAATCGGGAACCGCCATGCCGGCGTCGGTCGTGGTCACCAGGCCGCCTACCCATAACAACGGAAACGTGACGCATGCCAACAGCACCGCCCAACGGTGTGGCCAACGCGATTCAAATTGTTCTGGGCCAGTATTCATTTGATTGTTGTCCGTTGATCGACGTCCAACTTCAATCCTGCAACATCAATGATCAATGGGCTGGTACCGCTAGCGGCCGATCGGTCGGCGGCGGCGTGGTTTGCGGATAGTAATCCTCGTCGACCTCGGGCGAGCCATACTCATAGGGGCCACGATAAATGATCGGTTGGAAATCGAAGTTGCCGTGGCCCGGCGGGCTGGGGGCCTGCCACTCCAGCGAGTTGGCCCGCCACGGGTTGCGCCCCGCCTTGGGACCGAAGAAGATGCTGTAAAAGAAGTTGATGGCGAAGATGATTTGCGTGGTCACCATGAGGATGGCGCACCAAGTCATGAATTGGTTCAGCGGCAACAGGTGACGAAACGTTTCATAGTGGTACGGGTCGGCCAACCGGCGCGGGAAACCGACCCAACCCAAAATGTGCATCGGGTAGAACACGCCATTGAGGAAGATGAACGTCAGGAAGAAGTGGACCTTGCCCCAACGTTCGTTCATCATGCGGCCGAACATTTTGGGGAACCAGAAGTAGATCGCTCCGAACACGGCCATCGCCGTGCCAGCAAACAACACGTAGTGGAAATGAGCCACGATGAAGTAGGTATCGTGGATGAAGATATCCACCGGTGTGGCCGCCATGAAGATGCCGGAAAGACCGCCGATGATGAACATCGATACGAACGACAACGCGAACAGCATCGGCGTCGTGAATTGGATCTTCGAGCCCCAAATCGTGCCGAGCCAGTTGAACGTCTTGATCGCGCTGGGCAGTGCGATGAACATCGTGGCGACCATGAACGTCATGCCGAGCACGGGGTTCATGCCGGAGACGAACATGTGATGACCCCAAACGATGAAGCCGAGGCCGGCGATACCCGCGATCGAGTACACCATCGGCTTGTAACCGAACAGCGGTTTGCGGGCGAAGCAGGAGAGCATATCCGAGACCATGCCCATCGCGGGCAGAATCATGATGTAAACGGCCGGGTGGCTGTAGAACCAGAACAAGTGTTGCCACAACAAGGGTTGGCCACCGCCGGAAGCCCGCAAGGAATTACTGGCACTCCATCCTTCGGGAATGAAAAAACCAGTGCCCAGCTTGAGGTCCATTAGCTGCATGAAGCCGGCCGCGGTGAGCACGGGCAACGCAAACGCCTGCAGAATGGCCGTGATGAACATGCCCCAAATCGTCATCGGCAGCCGAAACATGGTCATGCCGGGGGCCCGCATCTGGATAATCGTGGTAAGGTAATTCACCGACCCCATCATCGACGACACACCGACGAACGTGAGGCCAATGAGCCAGAACATCTGCGCTTCGGATGTCAGCGACAGCGGCGGGTAAGACGTCCACCCCGAGGCCGGCCCCGTGCCCACGAAGAAGCTCGCTCCAAACGCGAAGAACGCCGGCCACATGAACCAATAGCTCAGCATGTTGAGCGTGGGAAAGGCCATGTCGTCGGCCCCGATCATCAGCGGAATCAAAAAATTGCCGAACGCACCGGCGAGAATCGGGATGATGACCAAAAAAATCATCACCGTGGCATGCATGGTGAAGAGCATGGTGTACGCTTCGGGCGCGATTTGGCCGCCTTCGGCCGAATACACGAGCTTGCCGAGTATTGGCATTGAGGACCACGGATAGGCCAGTTGCCAGCGAATCCCCAGCGCCAGCAGGCCGCCGATCAGGAACCAAATCAGCGTGCTGAACAGGAATTGAATTCCAATGATCTTGTGATCGCGCGAGAACACGTATGTCGACAGGAAGCTGCCAGCATGGGTGTGATCATCATGCGAATGAACGTGCGCGTCGGCGGTAATGGTGCTCATAACTGAAACCAATTGAAGGTCGAATATCGTTGTGCGGGATCGTGCGGAGACACGATGCGATTATTTCTTTTCTTCTTTCTTTTCTTCCTTGGCTTGTGCCACCTGGCGGACATTTTGCTCGGCCGCTTTTTCCTTGAGCCAAGCATTGAATTCAGCCCGTGGCTCAAACGTCGCCCGGCCGCTCATTTTGTAGTGCCCCCAGCCACACAGCTCAGCGCACACAATATCGACGACCTCTTTTGGCTCACGGCATTTGAACCACATGTATTGCTGCATCCCGGGAACCACGTCTTGCTTGATGCGCAGGTTCGGCAAAAAGAAGCTGTGCAAAACGTCGGCGCTTTTGATGCTGAGCAACACCTCTTCGCCGGAAGGAAAATGAATGTCGCCGTCAACACGGACGATGTCGTCGGGCGTGTGGAGTTCGCCGTCGGGGCCGGGGTAGCGAACGTCCCAATTGAACTGGCGGCCCGTGACCTCGGCGGTCACCGGCACGTTGGGGCGACGCATCTTGGCATCGGCCCAGGCGTTCATCTGGTAAATGGCGATGAACAACAGCGTGACGGCCGGCAGGATCGTCCACACCACTTCCAGCGTGTGGCTACCGTGCGAGTACTTCACCGGTTCGGCGTTCGATTGGCCGTTGTATTTCCACATGAAGTAGAACAAGCACACTTCCGTACCGACGAAGATGATGCCCGTGAGCGACAGGATGAACATGAACAACTGGTCGATCACGTGCCCCTGCTCGGAGATGTCGCGCGGGAACGCGTGGTTGTAATACGGCGCCAACAAGAACGTCAGCACGCCCAAAATCGGCACCAGCAAGAACAAAAACGCCCAAAAATGTCTCACGGCTCTCTCCGCTAGGAGTATGAGCGGGTGAGTAAGTGAGTACGTGAGTATGTTAAATTGCCGCGAAACTCACCTACTCACCTACTCGCCTACTCACCACTACTTACTCACCACTACTTACTCACAACCTCTGTATTAATTGGCTTCTTCTGTGGCATGCTGGCTGGCTCGAACGGCAGCGAATACACATAATCGACAAGCTGCCAAATTTCTTGCTGCGTTAACGTGCCAGGGGCGCCTTCGGCAGCCGGGCCGCTGGCCGGCATGGGTGTTCCCGGAATGCCGGCGGACACTCGCCAGAAAATGTCAATCGGCCGGCGTCCACCACGATATACCCCTTCCCGCAAATTGCGTGGAATAGCATTCCGCGGCGGCAGCAACGCGGCAATGCGTTTGCTGCGCGAACCGTACTCGGCCTGGGCTTCGAGAATCTGTTTACGAAGCTGTTCCGCTTCATCGCCCGTGGCTTTTGCTAAGTCCTGTCGCAACGAATCAATCTGCGAAATCTTATCGTTCGTCGCGGTGATGAAATCGAAATTCGCCTTATTCCATGTGTCGTAATCGGTTTGTTGCCCGTCACCCAACGCGGTCGGGCCGTGGCATTTCACGCAGTTGGCTTTGGGACCGAAGAACAACTCACGCCCCGCCTTGACCGATGCGGCAATATCACCGGCCGGGCGCTCGGCGGGCGGTATCGCCCCATCTTCCGGACGAATGACTTGATCCTTCGCCCCGTTCCATGATTCCACGATTGGGCCTAACAAATCCTTGACGATCAGCTGCTGCACCGCGGGATCGGTAGCCGGGTCGAACTTCGCATTCGCGTCCAATTCTTCGGCCACGTGGTTTTCCAGGGCAGCTTCCATCTGCCCCCGCACGCTGAGGTACTTCACGTACTCTACCAATGCTCGAATTTCATCCGGCGGCAACAAAGCAAACGACGGCATGGCCGTGCCGGGAATACCGTCGTGAAGTGTCTTCTCCAGATCCCCAAGAGTTGGTTCCCCCGACGTGTACGTGCTCTTGAACTTGAAGATGCCCGGCCGGTAGTCACGCGGGTACGGATTCAAAATTGCGGCCGTCGGGCCTTGGCCATCGCCCGAAATGCCATGACAGTGGACGCAGTGCCGCCGATACAGCCCATGCTTGCCGCCTTCCTTATCGCTCCACACGGGGCCGGCCGCCATCGCCAACAGCCTTTGATCGAGACCGGTTTCCGGCAGGGCGATCGGCTCGTCGGGCGTACCAAACATGCCGCCAAGAATATTGGCGATTGCCTGTTGATGATCGAGCGAAATCTGCTTCGCCACGACATTCGTCATATTGAGCCGAAACGGCGGCGACGACTCGCTGCAACCCGCGACCGCGATTGCACCAACACAAGTTACCAACCATGTAGATCTTGAAAGCATGTTCTAAACGGAAAATAGTAATCCCGAGCATCAATATCCAGAAACGATAATGACATTACGAGGCGGACTCGTCGCACAGCGAATATTCTCGCCCAGTATTCCTCTCCCCGAAAAACCAGGGCTTCGACTCATTAGGAAAAATAAACTGCGATACGCTGCCGCCAACTACAAATGAAATGCAGCCGCCGGAACTACGATCTTTACTTCCTTCACCTGGTCGGGCTGCAAGGTAATCGCCACGCGACCGCGGTTCGACCATTTCAGATCAGGCGCATCCGCCGTTGTGCCGACGAGACCGCCACCAGCCGCTGCTCCGCTTTCGTGCCAAACCTGAAACTCCAGCGGCTCACCGGCTGGCACATTCCGAATCTCAAATTTGCCATCATCCCCCGTGATCGCAAAGTAGCCGTTCTTGCGTGTCAACAAGTAGGCCGTCATCCAAGGATGGATGCTGCACGTCACCTGATTAGGAACTTGTGTTTCCTTTTGGATCTTGTACGGAATCGCGCCGCCTGCTGGTATCAGTTGATTGAAACCGGCGCCGATGATGTTCGTGTTGTGGCCCGTGGTATCACTATTTTTGATGTTGAGCGTTTGCCCGACCGTGACCCCGGCAACATGCGATAAGAACAGGCAATGTTTTTGGTCAAATTCGACCGAATCAGCTTTGGGATTGGCCGACTCGTGAATGCGGGAAGGATCGCGCAAGAAGACGACCACATTCTTAATCGCTTTGGAATCGGGGGCGACGACTAATTTCTCTTGCGGTAGCGCTTTGCCACCCACCGTGCAGATATCCTGCTCCTTCGTCACATTGTAAGGCGGCATCGGCGGCGGATCGCCATCGAACACAAACTGCCCTTTGAGAGTGGCCCAGCCGGTACCCGTCGGAGCCGTTTTCGCCCCCGCGGCCGGGTTCGCTTTAGCGCTCACCAATGCTTCGTGAATTGCCTTGGCGGCCCCCGCCTCGGCGACCGGGCCGAGATTCACGTGACGCTCGCATCCCAACAGTGCGACGGGAACGACACTGATTACCGCGGACAACCATGCGTACAACCGACGATGTTTCATCGCAAACAAACGCCATTTGTTAAGACACTATTTACTGCCGTAAGTGTGCAAATTGTACTCTATACAGACAAGTGGCCGCGAGCCAAAAAATGGCCCGCGGCCACAAAAAACGTCTTTCGATCTTGAACTTCGCCACACTACTTCAGCGAGCTGGCCTTTACCTTAATATCCCCCAAGTCGAGGGTCTTCCCGTCGGCAATCGTCAACGCTGCACGGCCACGATTGTCGGTCTTGCCTTCCTTCAGCGCTACGTTCTTCAGGTAGCCACCGGCTTCATGCCAGAACTGGAAGTCATGCTTGCCGGCCGGGATATCCTTGATTTCAAACGTGCCGTCATCCCCCGTGACCGCCATATACGGGTGTTCCTGCGACAGGATGTAGCCCTTCATGAACGGGTGTATGTTGCAAACCACCGGCGTCGGCAGCGCACCTGCCGTACTGGCTTTGATCTGCGATTGGCCATTCGATGGTATCGTTTGGTTAAAAGCAAACACCGCCACATTGGTGTTGTGGCCGACCGGATCGGAATTCTTGATATCCAGCATCTGGCCAACTCGTATCAGCGTGATGTGCGGATGGAACGAGCAACCGTTGTTATCCAGCACCACCGACTCCTTGGCCTGGGCATCGTAGCTCGGAGCGACCTGGACCTTTTGGCCGGTCGCGACTCGCAGATAGACCACGGCATTCACCAGCGCATTCTCCTTGCCCACGACAATTGCCTCGTTTACCGGCTTCTTGTCGATGCAGTATTGGTCTTTGCTAACAACCAATGGCGCCACCTTCGGCGGTGTGCCATCGACCACGATGCGGCCCTTCACTGAGCCCCAGCCAGCCGCTTGTGCCGAGATACTGCCCATCAATGTCGTTGCCAACGCGGCAACAACGAACGTTCCAAAACTTCTCTTTGACATAAATATGCCCCTTCAAGGGATGAAGTGGTAAATATCCTCTGGTCCGCCCAAAGGATCAAACCAGCTTGGTCACAATTCGCCGCGGCTCCGTGCTGCCGCTCAACACATGTGATTCCAGTAAAGTTATCCACGCGGCTAGGCGGGTGCCTTGGCCGGTGGCGGGGGTGGTTGCAGTGGCGCTGCCGCGGGCGCCGCAGGTGGTGGCTGGGCCGCCGGTGGTTGCCCGGCCGGTGCCTGACCAGCCGGCGGCGGTGGCTCTTTCACCAAGCTCTTCACGGAGCTTTGCCGACCCGTGTAAGCATCGAAATTCATCAACAAGCTGACAATCCCCTCCAACTGGGCGGTGCTGGGACCGGGGAACAAATCCTGACTGATCCCTCCGAAGTTCGGCGGTGTGGGGTCATACGGAATATTCACCGGCATACCGGTATACGGCAAGATCCGTTGTGGGCTAGCAACCCAGCGGTGGACGTATTCCGGCCGCAATCGGCGATATACCTGGTCCAAATTCGGCGCCATCGCCCGAACCGATCCACGCACCTGATAGTCGCCTACAAAGTGGCACTTCACGCAATAGTTGCCGTTCGTCACCACTTTCATGGCGTCGTTCAAAACGGCCGGATGGGTTTTTTCGAGCCCGGCCAAATAGTCGGTGCGACGCCGGGCGTTGTACTCGTACGGAAATTCCACCGAACTCTTGGCTGCGAAATAATTGACCAACGTGCTCGCCTCTTCGCTGGTCATGTGGAAGTTCGGCATGCGCAACACCGCTGCCGGCCGAATCATCGTTGGGTCCATCAAGAAGTCGTGCAGCCAGTTGGTCTGCACCTTCTCACCCTCATTGTGCAGCGGCGGTGGCAGCCACCCCCAGGCTTCCGTCGGGACGACATTGGGGTTGTTCTGCTTTTCATCGGCAATCACACGAGGATACAGATATTTGGCCAATACGCCACCCAGGCCGGGATATGCCTTACCCTGGGCGAGCCCTTTGCCATCCAGCGTGGCGGGAATCTTTATATTCTGCACGCCGACTTTTCGCACCTCGCCATTCACAACCGCCGGCTGAAACAACGAGAACTCAAAGAAACGTGGCGATTCCTTATCGTCTGGCTCGATCGCCACACCATCCGCATCCACCAGCCGCGGCGCACCCGTCGCCTCATTCCGCACGGGCATCCCGTGCAACTCGGCATGCAGCAACCCGCGCTTATCGACCGTGACGGATGCTTTCATCTGCTCGGGCGTAACCCCCGGTTGCAAGAATGGGTAATCACTCGTTGCCGGCGGCGCTTCGAATTGATTGGGCGTGAAGGCGACATCCCACCGCTCCATATCAAGGATATGGCACCCCGCGCAATTGTACTTATCCAACACGTGGCGGCCTTCGACAATCGCCTTCTGCCGCGGGAGCGGCTGGTAGATGTACTTCGTCGCCGGCGCTTCGGCAGTAAGCCCGAGCACGAACGTCATGATGGCTTCGCGCTGTTCCGCATTGAAGGGGAACTTAGGCATGCGCAGCCGTTCATCGTAACGTTTGGTCTTCGTCGTCTCGAAATCGAAGCTACGCGGCATCCGGAGCTTCTGCCACAAGAACCCGTTGCGCTCGTGGTTATTGAGCGCCTGCAGGAAGTAGCCGGTGTCGGAATCGAACCGCTCATCGAGCGGATCAACTCCATGGCCTGAGGCATGTTCACCGGCCGCCGGATGTTCCGCACCGGTGGCGGGAGCCGCCGCGGCGCCACCCATCGCCTCGTGACCCGCTTGGGCTTGGTTCGCAGGCGCGGCAGGGCCATTCCCCAAATCGCGCATCGGAATGAACTCCTCATGCGTCGCCAGGAACTGCCCAATGTTCTCAAACGCCAGTTGCGATGTATCCTTGCGACCCCAGTTAGCCAGCGGCGTGCCGATTTGCTTGGCCGTTTCGTAGCCCGGGATATCGTGGCAACCGAAGCAGCCATAGCGGCTCAACGAACGCCGGCCCACATATTCAAGCTGCCGGTGCGCCCGATCTTGCTCATTCTGGAATGGCCCCAGCATGACACGTTCATCGACTTTCACGCTGGAAGCCAAACCGGGATCGATACCTTCCTTTGCATAGCGTTCTGCACGCAACCGCGGGAACGAAGCGGACAGCCACACGGTCGTGAGATCGTTCAATGCCGCCTTCTCGTCGGCCGTCAATTCCGCGGCGGGAACTTGCGTTTCCGGCTTCCAATCGGTCGGCACGCTGAGCAAGTAAGCCATCACGTCGGCCGCCGGGTCGCTCACTTTGCCGGTCGGCTTGCCATCCGCGTCCTTCTCGACAATTGGGTCGAGATACACATTGGGCATCGCCGTGCGCGGATAATAGTGGTTCGGCAGCTTCACCCAGCTATACAACCACTGCCGGCCTTTCTCGGTGTTCAGCTTCGCCGCGAGCCGCGAAAGATCGGGACCTTGGGTGGAATGGATGTCCGGAAAGTCAGCATGCGAGTGGCAAGCCAGGCAACCACGGGTTTCAAAAACCTTCTTACCCCGTTCTGGCGTGGGCGCTTCGGTGATGCCAGCCGGCGGCCGGATGTAATCGAACGGCTGACTGTTGGAAAGCATGAATTGCGCGAGCGCGCGGATTTCGATTTGCTCGAAGCGCCGCGTGTATTCGAGATCGCTAATTTCAATTTCCTTGCCCGCCGCGTCGCGAATCTTGAACGCCTTGCGTTCGCCGTCGAGATGCTGATGGTTCAGGAAGAACTGCGGCATCCGCGTCGTCGGGCGGAAGTCGGACGGCTTGCGAACCCAGCTATACACCCAGCCAAAGTCCACCTTGGAGTTCAAGTGCCGCAGGCTGGGACCAACCTTCCGCAAATTACCCGGCGCTTCGACATCCTTCAGTGCATCTGCCAACGCCAATGTGGCAGGCGCCAATCGTGGCGGCGCAGGTTTCTTGTCGCCTTCACCTTGCTTAGCGCCGCCGTTGGCATCGGCACGCATCGAACGAATGAGTTCATTGCGAGGTGCGGATGCCGTTGGCTGCGCCACAATTTGGTTGGCCAAATCCCGCTCAACGGGCGTCAGGCCTTTATCGGTGAGGATTTGCGAAGCGACTTCGCTGTAGTTCGGCTCCGCTCGCAAGTCGGGACCTGTCCGCTTCAGTGGGCCGTCGTAACCATTGATTTCGTGACAGCCATAGCAGCCGTACTCGCGCACCAGTTCGTAACCTTTCACAAGCTTCGGAGCCGGCGGCTCGGGGAACCGCTCGCTTGGCATCAGGTCGACCACTTCATGATGGCACTTCAGACAGTTGCTCTCGATGAACCGGTTGGGCGTCATCGGGAAAATCCAGTGGTGATTGTTAAACCAACCATACTGCCGCGTCCAATCGTGCGCCTGCTGTGGATCGTTCGGCGTGTGCGAGGCCCATTTGAATTCGGTGGCACTGCCCTGCCCGTCGTGGCAAATCGTGCAGCCCATTTCGCCCTTCTTATGCGGGCTCGTGCTGCCAACAAACAAATCAAGGCGCGGATGCGACGTAAACGGCTGATGCAAGCCGCGCTGAATCTTCACGGCGATCGGCTTGCCCCACTCCACGACTTCGAACAGATAATGCTTGACGTCTTCCTGCGAAGTGATCGGGCCACCGTTGATTTCGAGCAGAATATCGCCCATTTGCAGCCCAGCGATGGCCGCCAAACTCTGCGGGGCCACGACTTGAATCGTAATCGCCGAGGCCTCGACCTGCCCACGCGGCGCGAGCGTGATGCCATATACGGTGGCCAGCGCGTCGGCTGGGCCTTCGTCCGTTTCCGCCTTCGGCGCTTCCGCCGGCGTATTGAGTTGCACCGTGCGTTCGCGCTCGGCACGCGGAATCGCGGGGTAGGCGGGTTCCGTAGCCGAACCCGGCGCCGTCTTATCAATCGCCCGATGGCACACGATGCATCGATCGTAGCGGGCCACCTGGCTAAAGTTGTAATTGATCTTCATATCCGGCAGCCAGATTTGTTCCAGCTTGATGTTGCCGGTGTAGAGCGCATCGAGCACCGGGCCCCGATTGACCCAGTCGCCAGCCGTCGTGGTGAACTTGCCGAGGTTATCGCGCAGCCGATTTTGTTCCGTTTGCAGGGCGGCAATCTGCTTTTGCAGTTCAAGCTCGGGCCCCTGGATTTGCTTAACAAGCGCCTCCAAGGCCACGCGATAGTCCTTGGCCGAGGCCACGGCCACGTCGTATTGCGCGATTTCTTGCTTCAGCGTCGCAATCTTCGCTTCGATCTCCTCCGTCGGCTTGCCCTCGCCAACGGCGATACCGCGAGCACTGATCGCCGCCGTCTGGTCGGCTGCCCGGAACTTCTTCGTCGTCAGAAGCGCGCCTTCACGCCGCTTGGCCTCTTTGATGAACGCGGACATTTCATCGAGCACGCCTTGGCGCGCACTTAATGCCGCCGACGAACCGTTCTCTGCTTGTTCCAGCGTGGCAGTTGCCTTATCAAGCTGGCTAAAATCGGCAGGCTTCTCTGCTTTTTGCGCCGCCTTGAGACGCTCATCCTCCGCCGAAACTAACTGCTCGAATCGCTTGATGAGTTCCGCGTCGATCTTCGTGCTGCGCGCCGAATCCAAGTCCTTCTGCAAACGGGTCATCGCCACCGCTGAATCGGCCTGGGCTTGCGCCAATTGGGCTTGGATCGTCCAGCGTTCACGAGCGCGATCATCCAATTGCCATTTGCGCCATTCACGATTGTGGTCCTTGGCCAGCATCAAAAGCGTGCCGCCCAGCAGCACCAATGCGGTGATGCCAAAAATAACGTGCAGCAACGCTTGATCGTACCAAGTTTTTTCAGTGGCGGGCATGGAAGAAGCTATTAGCTATTAGCTATTAGCGTTGAGCCATACTTCTGCTACCCATTCCGGCTAACAGCTAACGGCTAACAGCTAACAGCTAGAAATTGAAAAAATACTCCGGGATCGCAATCAAATACTTCAGGTTGAACGACCAACGCAACACCATCTTGATCGGCAGCGACGCCATGAACAGTAGCAAGTTGGCCATCACCATGTAGCGTATGAATCCCATTCGTTGGTAAAACTTGCGGAATACCGTGAGGGCCATCATCGGCGGCAATGCGATGAAGTAGCCGAGCAACAACAGCGTGCCAGGTAGTTCACGAGTAAGCAGGATGCCGACAAACTGTAGAATCGGTTGCAACCAACTTGAAATCCACGTTGGGGTGTAATCGATAATCGGCTGCAGTTGCGGAACGGCCGGCAAACTCTTGCCCAACCACCATTGCCAGAAGTAGTCCGAAAGGTTGACGTTGTTGAGCGCTTCGACTTTGTGTGCGTCCCAAAACTCGTACGGCCCGAAGAAGTTCCAGTTCGGTCCGCGCAGCAGCGTCCCCAGCACGATGAGTGTCACCCACAGCTCCAAGAACCCAAGCTGGAACATGATGTACGCGAACTTCCGCTGCTTGATCGTGTAGTAGCCATTCCCCTGCTTGTTGAAGTCGATGTAAGGAATGGCCATTAATCCTACGACGATCAGGCTCGGCAGCACGACGCCCGCCATCCAGGGATCGTAGTACACGAGCATTTCCTGCAAACCGAGGAAGTACCATGGTGCCTTCGATGGATTGGGCGTCTTCACGCTGCTCGCCGGCTCTTCCAGCGGCGCCTGCAACCACACAGCCCAAAAAATGAGCAGCGCCGTGAGGGCAATCATGCAGATCATCTCGATGTAGACCAGGTCTGGCCACACGAGCACTTTTTCATCGTCGAGTTTTTCCAGCGGCGGCTCGCCCGCGTCCATCCGGCGGTCATTCTCCACGGCCCGGTACGTTGCCAGCCACGTGAAAAACGCCAGCAAGAACACCAGCGCGACAATCGGCACGTTGTCCGGCTTCGCGACGATCGAGAAGAAGTTCGAGTCCGGCATCGAGAGGCCGAGAAACAGCAGCATCAAATTCCAGATCGTCCAGGCGACCGCCGGCCGCACGAACCACGCGCGGAAGACAAACAAAATGATGAGTAGCGCTGTCGTGCCCAACGTGTAGATAACCGGCCCCGTTCGCTCGTTGACCGCATCGCGAAACGACTGCGGCATCTGCGGCATCATATTCATGTTGGCGCCCGCACACATCGAGGCGAGCACCATGAACCCCAGCGCTACGAACGTCCAAACCAGGGCGTTGGTGATCGGTACGCCGAACACACGAAAATACGTGACCGGACCGAATTTCTTCCACATCAGCAGCGCCGCGATGCCGTTCATCGCCGCCAGGGCAACGTAAAACGGCACGAGGAAGGAAGAAACCGTCTCGGCAAACTGCTGAGGTGAAATTCCGTGCATGCTGTCCTGAGCGCCACTTCGCGCCAATTTTAGCGTCGGCCGCAAGGCCGAATTTGTTTGGTAAACGTCGTACTTGGATATTCGTCGTCGCCGCCGACGCTAATATCTCAACACTACAGCGGCCCGCTGATACCGCCGTCTTTGCGTACCCGCCAGAAGTGAATTGCCAACAACAACGAAACTCCTAGCGGAATCGCGATACAGTGCAAAATGTAGAACCGGTTGAGCGTTTCCTCACCCACGTTGCGCGCACCTAATAGCGCAAACCGTGCGTCGGAACCGCTCGTGATCATGGGATAGCCCAACGTCAACAACTGATGCCCCGGCCCTTCGTGCCCCAGAATCGGAGTCGCCCGGGCCATGTTCGAACCGACCGTGATAGCCCACACCGCCAACTGGTCCCACGGCAACAAGTATCCCGTGAACGAAAGCAGCAGCGTGAGCAATAGCAGGATCACGCCGATCACCCAATTAAACTCGCGCGGCGGCTTGTAGCTGCCCGTGAGAAATACACGATACATGTGCAGCCACACCGTAATCACCATCGCGTGGGCGCCCCAGCGATGGATTTCGCGCATGATGCCGAGTGAATAAATATCACGCAGGGCGAGGATATCGTTGTACGCCCACTCGAGCGTGGGGCGATAGTAGAACATCAACAGCACGCCGGTAACGGTTTCCACCAAAAACAAGAAAAACGTCACGCCACCCATACACCAGGTGTACGAGAGCGCGATGCCCTGCTTCTTGATCGAAACCGGATGTAGATGCAAGAAGAAGTTGGTGAGCATCACGACAATCCGGTTGCGGCGGTCCACCGGCATCGGATGCCTGAAGATGCTTTTCCAAATCTGCGATTCCGTAATGATTTCGCCTAGTCCAGGCATGTCGTTTCAACTCTTGAAGTTCGCGTTGCAGAAATTCACCACAATAACACTAACACTGCCGATGGACAGCCGCGTCACATCCTCGGCGACTATACCGGTATGAAACACGCCGGGTCGTTCCATTGGCCCATTTCTTCCTGGAACGTGCGGCTCTTGTCGACTTCGATCGAACCATCGCTCCCGATGCCGATGGCATAGCGTTCGAGTGGCCGCGGGGCCGGGCCTTCGAAGTTGATGCCGTCTTTATAAAAACCGCTCCCGTGGCACGGGCATTTGAACTTTTGCTCCGCCTCAAGCCAATTCGGCGTGCAGCCTAAGTGCGTGCAGACCGATTTGAGCGCCACGATCTGCTGCTGGCCGTTGTATTCGGTGTTCACGATCCACACGCCGAATTGAGCCTTGAACCGCTCTTCGACCTGGCCCGCAGGGAACTTGTCCGTCGTGCCCACACTGAACCGGCTGGGCGGCTCTCGCAGAATGTTGGGGAACATGAAGCGCACCGTACCCAGCGTCCAAGCGGCCGCCGTCGCACTCAGCGCGCTGAAACCAACCGCCAACGCCGACATGCCAAACAAGAACGCGCGCCGCTCAACAACTTGCTGCTTGGTGGCTTTCGCTGCCGTCGGCTTGGCATAGTCCGGCTTCACCGGCATCGGCGGCACGACGATCGCTTCCTTGGCCTTGGCCTTCTTCGTATCGGCCGCAACTGGTGCCGCCTTCGCCTGCGCCTCGGCCTTGGTCATCGGCCCCGGCTTCGTCGCCTTTCGTGCTGCCGAAAGAATGCTCTGTGTATCGACCGGCTCAGCCTTAGCGGCCGGCGCTTCCTTCTTGGCGGGTGCCGCTTTCGCCGCGGGCGCGGCCGGTTTTGCCGCAGGTTTCGCGGGCGCGGCCGGTGCCGCTGCCTCGCCGCCCGCCTTCTGGCCGCGGGCCATTGCCATCATCTCAGCAACACTCAGGCGAGCACCACCGGCCGCAGGCTTCTTTGCCGGTGCTGCAGTTGGCTTCGCGGAGGCCGCTGGTTTTTCAACGGGAGCTGCTGCCTCGACAGCCGGCGCGGCGGGCGCTTCGGCTCCGCCGCCAGTCTTATCGGCCTTGCGCGCGGCGGCCAAAATCTCTGCGACACTTAGTTTCTTGTCAGCCATCGTCTCAACCTTGGGCCTAGACCGCGTACCTCGTCCATCACGCAATCTTGACAGGAGAAGAGCAGGCGCAAATTGTGCGTCCGCAGCCGCGATTGAGGCTCGCGACGGGCCCGCCTGGATCCGAAAATCCGTAACGCTGCAACAGGTTATAGGAAGCGCGGGGCCGGTCAGACCAGGGGATTGTGATTTTTCTCACAAACTTCTTTCTAATATGTAAATATCGCACAATCGCTTGTCAACCGCTGCCCAGAACCCGACCACCATTTCAAGCGGAATCTATCATTTTGAGCAGCGAATGGAATGCCGTAAAGGTCAAATCCCCGCTCTCGGCAGCACTTCCAACGCCGAATAGAGCAACCGGCCAAGGACTCCATAGTTGCCTGGAGACATTCACTCAATTGACCGCAGGCTCCAGCGCGCCGAAACTGAGACAAGTGCCTACCTCAAAACTCCCAGCGGGCAATTCACCCGCCTCAATGCATTGAATTCATCGATCATGAACATTCTCGTCGTTGGAAATGGCGGCCGCGAACACGCTTTAGCTTGGAAACTCGGGCAAAGCAGCCGCGCGGATCGGGTCTTTACCGCGCCGGGCAATGCCGGCACGGCACTCGACGCCGAAAACGTCGACATCCCCGCCACCGACGTCAAGCGTCTCCTGGCCTTTGCCAAGCAAAACCAAATCGGCCTCACGGTCGTCGGCCCCGAGGCGGCGCTCGGTGCCGGTCTGGTGGATGCCTTCCAAAAGGAAGGCCTGAAGGCGTTTGGCCCATCGAAGGCCGCTTCGGAACTTGAAACCAGCAAGGTCTTCTGCAAGAGCCTGCTTCGCCACGCCGATGTCGCCACGGCCGACTATCGCGTCTTCCGCGATGCCAAAGCCGCAACCGTGTACCTCACCGAGCGTGACGACACGCCCGTTGTCGTAAAAGCCGATGGCCTCGCCGCCGGCAAGGGCGTCATCGTTTGCGATAACCGCGAGCAAGCACTCCATGCCGTGGAACGCATTGGTGTGCAAAAGGAATTTGGCGATGCCGGCAACCAAATCGTGATCGAAGAGCGGCTGCACGGCCAGGAAGCGAGCGTGCTGGCCATTACCGATGGCCACACGATTATCGCGATGCCCGCCTGCCAAGATCACAAACGTGCCCACGACGGCGATCGCGGCCCGAACACTGGCGGCATGGGCGCGTACTGCCCCACGCCACTTGTCACCGAGCAAATGCTCGCGAGCGTCGAGGAGCGGATCCTCGTTCCGACCGTGCATCAAATGAAACGCTCGCGCCGACCGTTCCGCGGCATCCTGTACGCCGGCCTCATGATCACCAACCAGGGCGTAAGAGTGCTCGAGTACAACGTGCGGTTCGGCGATCCGGAGTGCCAACCCTTGTTGATGCGTTTGCAGAGCGACTTGGTCGATTTGTTGGAAGCCACGGTCGATGGCCGGCTCGATGAAATTGCCCCGCCGCAATGGGATCCACGACCGGCCGTGTGCGTTGTCATGGCGAGCGAAGGATACCCGGGCAACTACGAACGCGGCCATGCCGTTCGCGGCCTCGAGGAAGCGGCGAAAGTGCCCGACGTGAAGGTCTTCCACGCCGGCACGAAGCTGAAGGATAGCCAGGTCGTCACCGATGGCGGCCGCGTCTTCGGCGTGACAGCGTTAGGTACCAGCATCTCAGCCGCCAAGCTGCAGGCCTACACCGCGGTGAAATGCATCCGCTTCAGCGGCGGCTGGTGCCGCAAGGATATCAGCGACAAAGCGCTAACGTACAAGTAAGGGCAATTTAGCGTCGGCCGCCAGGCCGAATCTACTTGTACACACTATCCACTATATCCACGGTCTCGCAATGGGCGCCCAATCATGTAATTCGGCGTCGCCGCCGACGCTAAAGCAACCTCTCCGATTCAAGTTTTGGCCACGACTCCCGCATCGCCACGCGGCGCCAAAACCAGCACCATCGCCGCTCCGGCGACAACCAAAATCAACCCCGCCCAAAAGAACGGGCTGACGTTATTCCATTGGTGCGTCTTGGCAATCGATACCAACGTGTTGATCACCGGCGCTCCGCCGAATACCAGCGGCATCACGAACACCGGCTTTCCGCCCGAGTTGAACGCCAGAATAATGCCCAACGCGCCGATCGCGCCAAACGCACCACCCAGCAAACTCCATAACGTGCCCAAGCTGCGATACGTACTGGCCTCGCCCATTTCTCCCAAGAAGAAGTACGGCACAATCACCGCGATTACAAAGTACGCCAGGCCGACACAAATCAGCGGCCGCATACGGCTGTGGTGCATCGCTGCCTGGCCTTTGTGCAACACAGGTCCATACGCGCCCCAACTGGCGATTGCCAGAGCAATCGACAGCACCTGCAGCATCCACGTGCCGATTCCACCCTTGGCAGGGGCCGGCGTGGACGCCGGGGCTGGAGTAGCTTGCGCCTCGGCAGTTGCCGCAGGCGGATGTGGCGCACCATGCGGTGCCGCCATCAGCACGACCACCGCACCCAAAATCACAATCACGAGGCCAGCTAAAAACATAGAGCCGATCTCATTCATGCGTCCCGCCAGGAAGATTGTGAGAAACGCGTTGACGACCGGTGCGCCGCCGAACACCAGCGGCATCACGTAGATCGGACTGCCGCCAAACGTAAACGCCAAGATAATCCCCAGCGCCCCCAGCGCCCCCAGCGCGCCGCCGGCCAAGCTCCAAATAAGCCCCGAGATCGTCCACTCGCCTTTTTCGCCGCGGAAATGCAGCCACAGCGACGGCACGATCACACCGATCAAGAAATACGCGAAACCCACGCACACGAACGGCCGCAAGCGCGCCGGTGCGCCGGCTATCGTCGACATCCCCAGTTGCCCCGCTTGCAATGTGGGCCCGTACATTCCCCAACAAAGCACGGTCAGGGCAATCGCCGCAAACAAGAGCAGTGAATTCCGCATCGAATTGTCAACTTGGGATAAATGTTGTTGTTGAGTAGTCGCGCCGCATTAGCGTCGGCCGCCAGGCCGAATCTACCTTCGCGCGCGCCACCACTTCTCGCCCCTACTCTACCCGCCGCCCGCACCGTCAGCTAGTCGCCCCGCAACGCCCCGATGATCGGTGCCCGCAGCACCGAGCGCGTCGCCAACCAGCCGGCAACCATTCCAACCACCGCAATCAGCCCGAGCAGAAGCGCCAGCGTCGCCCGAGGCACGCTTGCCGCGTGCGGCATCCAGTGGGGAATCAGGGCTACGGCCGCCGCCGTACAGCCCACCGCTAACCCGCCCAGCAACAGCACGGCGTTCTCCCACACCACCATCCAAGCAAGCCGCCGCGACCGGAAACCACCGGCTCGCATCAACGCCAACTCACCACGCCGTTCAAGCACACTTCGCAGCTGCACGACGGCTAAACCGACAGTACCAAGCAACAATCCTAGTGCTCCAAGACTTTGAAATGTGGAAAGATACGTGTTCTGGACCGCCAAGAACTGGGCAAGTTGTTCGCGAGCTTCCTTGACGTCAAATCCCTCTTCCGCGAGTGTCGATTCCAGCGTTTGCGGTAAGGAAGCCGCCGGACTCACGACGTCAGGCCCCCGAGCGTGCGGCCGATCTTCAATCAAAAAGAATCGGTACCCCGCCACATCCGGAAACAACTTCAAGAAGTTCGATTCACTCACCAGAAGGTTGCCCTGTAACACGCTGTTTTGCAGGAGGCCGACCACCTGCAGCGTGATCGGTCGATCCGCCGCATCGCGAATCGTGAGCCGCGAACCTAAACCACTAACGTGCAAACTGTAGATCGCCGTGCTCATATCGAGCACGGCAGGCACAATGGGGCGGCCGGCATCATCCAACCCTAAGTCGTCGACAAGTGCTCGCCAGGGATTCTCCGCGTACTGTTTCTCGTTTGCGGAAAAAGTAAAGCCGCCGCGCTCGATGAATAATTGTGGCACGCCCAGTACCCGAGGCTGACTCGGCTGATACAGATTCAGGCAGCTGGCGTTTTCGCCATCGGCCACACGCAGTGCGAACATCCGCCAAGTTTCGAGCTGCTTGCTCGCGGCATCGGAAAAACCAAGTTCCAGCCGTCCTTCCGGCGTATTGAGGTCATAGTGAATCGGCAAATCGCTCGTCGCCAGGTACACGAAACCACCCGTGCCGCCTTCCCCCGTATCCAGGCGAAACGCGCTCACCGCCACAATCAAAAAACTGGCGGCCGCGACAAGGCCAATCGTCAGCGTGCTACGGCCCGGATTCCTCGCTGTATTTAGAGCAGAAAGCCCGACTAAGGAGAACGACCTGGTCGACGAACCGGCACGCCGCGAATGCCGCAGCCAGTGCCATATCTCGCCCAACAGAAGCACGAGCATCGCCGCGCCGCTGCCAAAGAACGCACCAGCCTGCGATTCGCCTTGCAGGACAATCCCCACCGCACACAGTACGACAACTAGCCCGACCAACAATAATCGCCACCCCGACCAATGTCCGCGTTTTCTCTGCCCCCCGCCCCCCGCCCCCTGCTCCCTGCCCCCACCCAACAACCGCGTCACTGGCAGCCGTGCCAACCGGCGTATCGACCACCAGATGGTGAGCCACGAGACAACCACGCCAACGAGCCAACCAATCACCAAACTCTGGGGCGAGATGTGGAGACGGATGAATGGCGTCGAAATCGCGGCCAGCCACCAGGTCCGCAAGCCGAATATCATCAGCCAGGCATAAAACACGCCGGCGATGATTCCCACTGTCGCACCAACAGCCGCCACGATCAGCCCTTCGCGCGACAACAATCGCGTAACCCGCGATCGCCCTACGCCGATCGCAGCCAACGTACCTAACTCGGTCGCCCGCTGCTCGATGCCAAGTTGGAACAGTAGCGCAACTAGCATGATGGCGGCGGCGATCAGAAAGAAACTGAAGCCGATGAACAACGCTTCAAACGGCGTCGTGCCGGCCGACGCGGCTAGCCCTTGGGCTTTCACTGGTAGGAAGGTCATTCCCAATGCCGAAGGAACGATCGCCTGTTGCAATTGTTCGACGGCACGTAGCCGCGTCTCTCCGAGATGTGAATCCGCGTCTCGGAGAGACGCGGCCACGGGGAGCCGCATCAAACTGGTAGTTCCCCACCGGCTCGCCCACAAGCGTTCGGCCGTCCTCAGCGAAACAAACGCCTTTGGTGTTGTGCGGTATTCGTTCCAGTAGTCCTCGTCCTTAGAACGAATCGATTCGGTGAGTTCGAACGGCAAGTCCCAATCGTGAATCGATTTCTGATCGGTAACTCCCGGCAACTCCGGCGTTAATTTCGGATCGGCCGCCGCAGTCGGCGTGCCATCTGCCGTTTTCAAATCGACAACGGCCTTCAACTTGAACGAAACCGGCGGCTCATGCTCACGTAACTTCCCGTGCGTGCTTTCTGGCTCATAGAAACGAACTCGTACTGTATCGCCAATCTTCACGCCGAGATCGTCCGCCGCCCAGCGGTTGAGCACGATTTCATCGTCGGCCGGATTGATCGGCCGCCCCTTGTCATCGAGCAGCGGCCCGAGTTCCGCCGTCGACTCCACACCGACGATGGTCGAGTAGGGAAACTTTCGCAGCTTGCTGCCTTCGCCCGTCTCGACCGTATTCGCCAGATAAGTAACGACCGGCTGAGCCTCGCCATGAAATGCCGTTCTCACCGCGCGCACGATTTCATCTGGCAACACTAAGCTATCTGCCGAAATTTGCACGACTTGCTTTGTCGCACCCACCTCCTCGACTTTGACGCCATAATCCTCTAACTTCGGATGCAACGCCTTCGCGAGTATTTGCGATGCTTTCTTATCGGCAGCGCGGCCAACGTCGCTCGTGGCGACCAAAATCGCGTTGGCCTTTGCGGGCTGTTTCATCAGCGTTTGCAGAGACGCGAGCGGCACGAACGCATTCCGCGGCAACTGCTGACTCGGTACGATGCCAAATCGTGCCAGTCCCTCAGCCGGCAAGATGGCGGCCAACTTCATCGTGCGGCTTTGCGCAGTTTCGGTCTTCTTTCCCAACGTGCTGTCCGCCGGAATCGCCGCGCCGACCGGAATCCGCACCAGCAGGTCGTCGCCGACTTTTGCGTCAAGTTCCTTGGCCACCGGTTCCGTGAGGGCAACGTCATCGTCCGCGAGCGGTCGTGTCGGCCCGCCCTGCCCTAGTTCCCAAAACGTCGTCTCGCAGCCGATCACGGAAACGCCCGTCGCTCGGCGAGCTTGCTGGCCACTGCCAGCCTGCAATGTGCCCGTCAGCAGTAGCGCCGGCTCGGCCGCCGTGAAATGCTGTTGGAACTCCTTGCCGCTGGCGAGTTCTTTGGCGAATGCGGCCCGAAAAGGGTGACCAGCCACGAGCACCGAGTCGATCTTGCCCAGTCGCTGCAGTGTGAGATCGCGCAGGCTACCGCGCACCGAATCGCC
This sequence comes from Planctomycetota bacterium, assembly GCA_029781135.1. GTDB lineage: Bacteria > Planctomycetota > Planctomycetia > Pirellulales > Lacipirellulaceae > JABDGM01. The sequence goes on along the minus strand of JAKOXH010000058.1, from coordinate 31,787 downwards.
AACCAGCAATGCACCCGTCAATACCGCGGTGGCCACGGCGACGCCGAGCGCCACGGCGACGTGAATCCGCCGATAGTGCCGCAGACTCGCGAGAATAAACCGCCAAGCATCCATGTTAGGTACCGCGGACCGACCCGAACCATTCGATCTGCTTCCGCGGGCAGAAAACGAATCCTTCCGATTCACAGAACAGCTTCAACCAAATGGCGCGGACCTCGAGCTGATCCAAATCGGTCCCCTGCGGCATGATGAGCACGCGGTCGCGATTGATCTCGGGGAACTCCGCCAAATAATCGGTTACGGCGTCTAAGTCATCGCCCGAGTCGACCACGAATTTAATTTGATACTCCGACTGCGCGACGAGTTTGCGAATCACGTCGGGCCGATGCCGCTCGCGATGGTGCCGCCGATGCCAACGAGAATGATAGCGAGCATCTGGGGCCGAGCTCGCGAACTTCGGACTGATGGAAACAAGATCGCATGCCACCGGCAAGAACAACGTGCCGGCCGTCTCGATCGTCACATGCCGGCCCACCGCCCGCAGCCGGGCGCACAGCGGGATCAACTCGGCGTACAACATCGGCTCGCCGCCCGTGACGACGACGTGCTCGGTCTCCCATTCCTCGACCTGCGAAACGATCTCATCGACCGCCATATCGCGGCCTTCCGGCTGCCACGAAGCATACGGCGTATCGCAGAACCAGCACCGCAAATTGCACCCGCTCGCGCGCACGAACACGCTGGGAACTCCCGTGAGGAATCCCTCACCCTGCACCGAACGGTAGATCTCAACAATGCGCATCGTCGGAAGGATTGAGGATGCAGGATACGGGGAGCAGGGTGAATTTCCCTGCCCCCTGCATCCCGCATCCTCAAGCCCCAGATTTGGTCAGGTACTTAATTGGGTCCTTCATCCCCGCCTCGGCAAATCCCTTCCGCCGCAGGCGGCAGGCATCGCACCGGCCGCAGGCCACGCCGGCCGAGTTCGGCGAGTAACAGGTATGCGTGAGTCCGTAGTCAACACCCAACTCCATTCCCCGACGAATGATCTCGGCCTTCGTCATGCGAATGAGCGGCGTGTGGATCCGGAACCGCGTCGTGCCTTCAACGCCCGCCTTGGTCGCCAAGTTGGCGAGGCGCTCGAACGCGGCGATGAACTCCGGCCGGCAATCGGGGTAGCCCGAGTAGTCAATCGCATTCACGCCGAGGAACAAGTCGCCCGCTCCCACGACTTCAGCATAACCAAGCGCCAGCGACAAAAACACTGTATTCCGGGCAGGAACATAGGTGACCGGGATGCCGCGGCTGATTTCGTCGTCGGCCCGGTCCAGCGGCACGGCAATATCCGCGGTAAGCGCGCTCCCACCGAACTGCGCCAAATCCACCGACACGACGACATGCCGCACAACGCCCAGCGATTCCGCCACGCGCCGCGCCGCCTCCAACTCGAACCGATGCCGCTGGCCGTAATCCACCGACAGCGCATGGAGCTCGAACCGATCGTGCTTGGCGATGGCCGCCGTTGTTGCTGAATCCAATCCTCCCGAAAGAAGGACCACGGCGGCTCCACTTTCTGATTTCGTTGAATGAGTCACGGATTTGCTTCTCGAAATCCAATTTCGGATTGCGGAATTCGGATTGCGGATTGGCTAGATTCAATCCGCAATCCCAAATCCGCAATTATCCCCGCCCCTTCCGCCCTCTCTTCTATCATGCCACAATGCAGGGCCCGCCAACAGGAGCGGCGAATATGTCCGAATTTCGTAACTTGCTGGAAACTTTCGACAACCAATTTCCCGACCGGGATTACACGATCGAAATCGTGTCGCCCGAGTTCACATCGGTCTGCCCGCGCACCGGCCAGCCCGATTTCGGCACGATTACCATCAATTACACACCCGATAAGCGGTGCGTTGAACTGAAAAGCCTCAAGTTCTACCTGCAAAGCTTTCGCAACCAGGGCATTTTTTACGAACATGTGACAAACACGATTCTCGATGACCTCGTCGCGGTGACGAAGCCCCGCTCGATGAAAGTCGAGGCCGCGTTCAACGCCCGCGGCGGCATGACGGAAACGGTCACTACGAAGTACGCGGCAACTTTATAACGCAACAGGATTTGTCATAGCCACGACCAGCATCTTAGCGGAAATGACCAAGTCCCAATGACCAATGACCGATGATTACTACTTGACGTCACCGAATTGGTCATTGGGATTTGGTCATTGGTCATTTGAACCCTTATAGGTCTTTGCGCCGTTGTGTCAAAGCGAGATGAAACAATGTCCGATCGCCCTCAAATCGTTCTCTCCGGTTTCGCCGACGAAGCGTCGATCCACAAAACGGCCGTCGAGCAGTTCTCCGCGATGGCCGCGGCGGGCCTACAGTACTACAGCCTGCGTTTCGTCGACGTCGGCGGCGGCATCAAGAACGTAATGAAACTCACCAAGAGCGAAATCACGAAACTTCGTCACTTGGAAGATGAGTACGGCATGAACGTGGCCTCGATCGGCTCGCCGATCGGCAAGGTGAAACTCCGCGATGTCGAGGATGGCACCACGAACCAATTCATTCCGTTCGACCGCTATCTTGAAAAGGAGGTGGCCCACGCCTGCGAACTGGCCCATGCGTTCGAAACGAAGCTCATTCGCGGCTTTTCGTTCTATCCACCCAAAGGCGAAGACCCGCACGAGCACCTTGCCCAAGCGGCCGACCAGCTCGCCCAAATCGCCGAAATGTGCCACCGCAGCGACCTCACGTTCGGCCTGGAGATCGAGGCCAACCTCGTGGGACAATCGGGCCAGTTGATTGCCGAGCTGCATCGCCGCATCAATCACCCGGCTGTCGTCACGATTTTCGATGGCGGCAACATCATTTGCCAGGGCTATTCGCCGGAAGAGACGTTCCAGCAGTATTTGGCCATGAAGCCCAGCATCGGCTGGATGCACATCAAGGACTACCACGACCCCACGCTCAGCGGCCGCAGCAAACACGTCGACGAAGACAAGCTTAAGAACTTCGTGCCCGTCCACCTTGGCGACACCGGCCACGAACGCATCCTGCGCGACTTCGCCGAAGTCATCCCGCAGTTGCAGCAAAAACTCACCAAACGCGGCATTCCCGGCGTCATCCTCGACCTCGAACCGCACCTCAAGGGCGGCGGCCAATTCGGCGGCTTCAGCGGCCCCGACGGCATGGGCGTCGCCATCCGCAGCCTCTGCCGCATACTCGATCACGTCGGCATCAACTATCACCTGCGCGATTTCGACGACGTCCGCGCCGAACGCGGCTTCTGAGTGGTATGAGCACGTCGATCAGCCCCCGGCTCTGCCGGGGGTTCCGCAAAGGCCAGTCTCATTTTCGAGCAGTTCTGCGTTGCGTATGTACCCCCGGCCGAGCCGGGGGCTGCGTAGTTCTTCGCACAAAAAAACAATTACGCCAGCAGCTGATCCACCGGCTTGGCCTTGGTGATAACCACATCCGTAAGGCTGCCGGGCCGGCCGTCGTGCGGATAGGTGAGGCGGATGTGATCGAGGCCCAGCGCTTTGAGCAGCGTGGCATGGAGATCGTGTACCGTGAGCGTATCAGTGACGGCCTTATAGCCAAAGTCATCGGTGGCACCGTGGCAATAACCACGCTTGAAGCCACCCCCGGCGAGCCAGATGGAATTCGCGTGGCGGTTGTGGTCGCGGCCATCGGCACTCTGCGAAATTGGCAGCCGACCAAACTCACCGCCCCACATGACGATCGTGCGATCCAGCAAACCTCGCTGTTTGAGGTCTTGCACGAGCGCCGCACTGGGCTGATCGGTGCGAGCGCACAGTCCCTTCAGCGTGGCCGCGTTCTTGCTGTGCGTATCCCACGGCTGGAAGTTGAGGAACAACTGCACGAACCGCACGCCGCGTTCGACCAACCGGCGCGCGATGAGGCAACGTGTACCGTATTCAGCCGACGCGGGGTTATTGAGCCCATAGAGCTTTTTGGTGGCCTCGGTTTCTTGAGAGAGGTCGAGCGCCTCGGGCACGGCCGTTTGCATGCGCGCAGCCGTTTCGAAGCTTGTGATGCGGGCCTCCAATTCCGCATTGTCGGGGTACTGCCGCAATTGCTCGCGATTCAGTTCATCCAAGAACTTCAACTGGGCCGTGCGTGCGGAACCGGTCATATCGGCGGGCGTCACGAGGTCGGGCAAGCTCGTTTTGCCGGGGCGAAAGGCCGTGCCCTGGTACGTTGCCGGCAGCCAGCCGGAGGTCCAATTACGCACGCCGTCGACCGGCAAGCCGCCTGGGTCGGTAAGCACCACATACGCCGGCAGGTTGCGGCTGGCCGAGCCGAGGGCGTAGATCGTCCACGCGCCCAACGTCGGGTAGCCAGCCTGAAACTTGCCGCTGTGGATCAGCCGCAAAGCCGATTCGTGATCGACCGACTCGGTCGTCAGCGAGCGGATGAGTGTTATTTCATCGGCGATGCGTGCCGTGTGCGGCAAGAGTTCGCTCAGCACGATTCCCGACTGGCCGTGCGGGGCGAACTTGAACGGCGAGCCGAGCAGGTTCCCTTTCTGACCGACGAAGTGAATTTCCAGTTCGCCTTCGTACGGCTTGCCATCGTGTTTGTTCAACTCGGGCTTGGGATCGAACAAGTCGACCTGACTGGGGCCGCCATGTTGGAAGAGGCAGATCACGGCGTCGGCCGTGGGGGCAAAGTGACGCGTCGCCACACCCCCCTGCGACGCACTTCGTGCCGCCGCCGATGCACGCTCAGAGTTCAACAGGTGGGCAACGGCTAACGACCCCAGCATACCGGTCGACCGACCGATAAATGCACGTCGCCCCAGCAGGTATTGGTCGTCGGGTCTCATAATAGCGGCGAGAGTTCGTTTTTTGATTTAAGAGTCAACGGGAACGCGAAACGTGTAACGTGGTATTATTTTAGACAATGAGACAAGGAGAAGGGGAGACAAGGAGAATCATCGATTGCGTTTACCGCACGTTTCTCCTTGTCTCCCTGTCTCCCCCTCTCCTTGTCTCCGCTACCTCACGAAGTGCGACAATAATCTATGAATCACTTTCACTCATTCAACGTACAAAAACACATTGCTTGCCAATAATGTCTGACAAAAGTCGGTCCAGCACTGTTCGACTGCATTCGCCTGATTGATGTACTGCTTCGGCTGTTGGGTGATGAAGTTGCGCGCGGCGTTCAGTTCGGCCTCGTTGGGCGGCCGATTCGCAACCAGCAAGAACGCATAGCGAATACGTTCGTCGGTCTCGTTGCCACCAGCGACTATTACGCGGCTGGCGAGCGCTTTGGCACGCAGCCGCACGAACGACGAATTGAGCAGGTTGAGCGATTGCAGCGGCACGGTCGTCGGCGTGCGGAAGGGGCAGCTGAACACCATCGACGGTGCATCGAACACCTGCAACATGCCGGCGACTTGCGTACGCCGCTGTTGCAAGTACAGGCTGCGGCGGTGCGAACCGGGCGTCGCCTCGTTAACGACGACCGCGCCTTCATCGTCGCGTGTGGTAGGCACGTACGGGCCGCCGCTAGTGAGGTCGAGTTCGCCGCTGGAGGCCAACATCGCATCGCGAATGGCTTCAGCATCTAGCCGCCGCAGCGGAAAGTGACTGAGCAACCGGTTGTCGGGGTCCACGGCATCGGCGTTTGCCGCCGGCCGACTCGACGCGCGATACGTCGCCGAGTTCATGATCAGGCGGTGCATGGCTTTCGTGCTCCAACCGCTGCGGATGAACTCCGCCGCTAGGTATTCGAGCAGTTCCGGATGCGAGGGCGTTGCGCCCGAGTAACCCAAATTATCTGCCGTGGCAACGATGCCGGTGCCGAAATGCTGCTGCCAGATGCGGTTGACCGTCACGCGAGCCAAGAGTGCAGCGGCCCGGCTGTTCGGTTCCGTGAGCCAACGGGCGAAGGCGAGTCGGCGGCCAGTAGATTTGCGATCCTGCGACGCCGGCAACGACAACAGCGACGGATGATTCGCATCGCACAGCACGTGCGGTGCGGCAACCTGTGCCTTCTCCTGGTGCGATTTGTAATCGCCGCGGGTGAGTACGAATACGTCAGGCTGGTCGGCCGACAAGTCGTACACCGGCGCGATCCGTGGCGGCGGCTCGCCCTTCTGGGCCTCGAGCTTCTTGATCTCCGCATCGAGTTCAGGTTTCTTCTGTTCGCGAAGCTTCGCAATCTGCGCATCGATAGGTTTGCACTTCGCTTCCCAAGCCGCGACCTCGGTCGCGGACACGGCATAGACTTCCCGCTGCTTGGGTTTGACCCATTTCTCTACATTGAATGCCGGGTAGATGATCGACTGCAGGGCGTAATAATCTTGCTGCGTGAACGGCTCGAATTTGTGGTCGTGGCACTTGCCGCATTGCACCGTGATGCCGAGCAGCGACGCCCCCACGATCTGCATCGAGCCTTCGAGCACCGAGTACTTGTCGGTCCGCAATTCGTCTTCATTGCCGTCGCTACTGTCGGTGCCGTCGGGGCTGTTACGGAGGTAATGCGACGCTTCGAGGAGCTCGATCATCGCCGGCGTGACTTCGCCGCCCGGCCTGAAGCCCGCCAGTTCGTCGCCGGCCAACTGCTCGCGGACGAACTGGTCCCACGGCTTATCGGCATTGAACGAACGCACCACGTAATCGCGGTAACGATACGCGAGCGGCCGATCGGTATCGGCATTGAAGTAGCCGTTGCTGTCGGCGTAGCCGGCCGCATCGAGCCAGAACTTGCCCCAGCGTTCGCCATAGCGCGGCGAGGCCAGGTATCGCTCGACCATGCGCTCGTACGAGTCGCTACGCGTATCGGCCAGGTACTCGACGATCTCGCTTACCTTCGGCGGCAGGCCGGTGAGATCGTACGCCACGCGGCGGATGAGCGTGGCCCGTTCGGCTTCAGCATTGGCTCGAAGGCCAACGACTTCCAGTTGATTCGCGATGAAGTTGTCGATCGGCGTGCGGACGATGAATGACGCCGGCACGGTCGGCGGCGTGGTGGGCCGCAGCGTTTGGAACGCCCAGTGCTCGTCGCCATCGGCTTGGTCGGGCACATTCGCGGGAAGGCCGGAGGCGCCGGCGGCGATCCACGCCCGCAGGAGTTGCTTCTCCACGGCCGGCAGCGGTTCATCCTCGGGCATTTCATCGGCCGCCACGCGCTGCCACAGCGGGCTTTCCTCAGGCTTGCCTCGCACGACCGCGTGACCGCTCTTGCCGCCGCGGATAATGCCCGTCGGCACGGCCAAGTTTAACTTCGCCTTCGCTTCGGCCGGCCCATGGCAGCGCACACAACGGTTCTTAAGCAGCGGGGCGATGTCGTGCGGAAAGCTCGGCACGCTGGCCGGTTCGGCGAAGGCACTAGCCGCCAACGGCCAAAGACACAAGCTCGCGATCTCGATCATCCAGCGTGTCATCGATCGCGCGGCCTCATGCAAAACTTGGTCGGAATACTATTGAGAACTTCGCTGCTAAAGAGCAGTTCGGGGTGCCATGGCCACTGCTCGGAGTGGCCATGCTGGCGTTTGCAACAGCCCAATTCTGGGTGGCATGCTCTCGCGAAACAGGGACATGCCCACACTCGCGTTGGAGCGCAAATGTTTCGCGTGAGCATGCCCGCGCGAGCGAGGGCATGCGACCCGCCTCTGCTGTATTAGAATACCAAGAACTCCACGCTGAAGCATTTATTCAGGCTGATTTTTGTGTCGCTTGCCGATGGCTCCTTACCAGCGCCTCAATGACACGCATGTTCGCCACGGCATCGGCAATCGGCGTCGGCACGGTGCTATTTTCAAGAATTGCCCGCGAAAACAGGTCCGCCTGAATGCCGTAGTGGTCGCTCGTGTCGAACGTCACGCGTTCGGCGATGCCGCCGGTTTCGACGAGGGCCGCGAGCGGCCGATCGGTTGGCGGATTGAACGGCAATTCCAATTCGAGCCGGCCATGGGTACCAATGATCCGCACCTGTTGGAAGTTCGCCAGCTGCGTGGAGCAAGAGAACGTAGCGGTACCGATGGGGAATTGCATCACGCCGGCGATCGATCGATCGACCGCGTAGCTGGGATCGTCCTCCATCACGGCCGAAACGAACGTCGGCTCAGCGCCAAACAGCCACCGCGAGAGCGACACGGGGTAGCAGCCGATATCCATGAGGCACCCGCCGCCCCACTCGGCGTGATGCAAAATGCCTTGCGGGTTATCGTCATAAAAATAGAAGCACGAATGGACGGCACGCACTTCTCCCAACTTGCCTTCGTCGACCATCTGCTTTGCCCATTGCCATTGCGGATGGAAGCGGTACATAAACGCTTCCATCACCTTCAAGTGGGGCCGCTCGGCGGCGGCCCGCGCAAGCTGTTCGGCCTCGTGGGCCGAGAGCGCGATCGGCTTTTCGCACAGCACGTGCTTGCCGGCCGCGAGGGCCTCAAGGGAGTACGGCACGTGCAGATGGTTCGGCAGCGGGACATACACGGCATCAATCGCCGGGTCTGCGAGCAACGCTTCGTACGAACCGAACGCTTTCGCAATTGAAAATCTCTCTCCCATCGCTTGGGCCTTCGCCAGATCGCGCGAGGCGACGGCGGTGACTTCGAGCCGCTCACGATACTCGGGCTTGAGCATCGCCGGCACCACGGCCTCGCGGGCGATTTTTGCGGTACCCAGAATTCCCCAACGAACTTTGTTCATGCGTCGCGTGCCCCCGTTGCGGTGGTTATAATCGGCATCCAATGAACTGCCATTGTAGCAGCACCGTATCCGCCGTAGGACGGACAATTCTGTCCGTCCGAATCATGGTTAACGAATTGGACGGACAGGATTGTCCGTCCTACAGTCCTTCCTGTAGCCACGCTCGCCAGAGCGTGGAATGTGATGGTTCCACCGTCTGGCGACGGTGGCTATAGCAGGTGGACGGCGTCGCCGCCGCCGCTAAACCCCTGACCGCTGACCCCTTCTCTCGACCCTCAACCCTCAACCCTCAGCAATCCCATGATTCGACGCCGTTGTTGGTGCAGCGTTATCGCTCTTTCGCTCACGTGTTCCATCGCCCCAGCGGCCGAACGCACGACCGCCCCGCCGCCGCACCCGATGTACCAGGCGGCGGCCGATCATGATTACGAGCAGGAAGTCGGCCGCAAGATCGCAACGGAGAAGCCCGTGACGGCAGTAGCCGCGTGGAAGGGCGAAGTCTTCGCCATCAGCGACGGCACGCTCCAGCGGCTTCAGGGCGACAAGCTGCAACCGGTGAAGAATGCACCGGCCGGTTTGCGCCGGCTCGTGGTGCTCGATGGCCAGCTCTTCGGCCCGGCTGCCAGCGGCCTCTACGCGTTCGATGAAAACACGAAGACCGCCAAGAAGATCTTCGACCGCGAAGTGGTCGACCTGTGCCTGCACAACGGGGCCGTCCATGCGGCCACGCGGAACGAAATCTTCCGCTGGCAAGGCGGCAAGTTCGTCGATATCAAGCCCGAGTCGGGCTGGCTCTCCAGCGATACGACCGTGCAAATGGAAGACGGCAGCCAGGTGCTGATGGCCCCGGTCGACATCGGCCCGATCGAACGCATCGCTTCGTACAGCGGCACTCTGTATTTATTGGCCCACGGCCATTTACGTTTGCTCGATGGTGCGATGTACGTCACCGAACCGGCCGACTGGGGCAGATTGCCTTCGCGCCGAACGCCAGACTGCCTTTCGCTCGGCAGCCGGCTCTTGATCGCGACCGATCGCGGCCTGGCGGTACTGCGCGGTGCGGCCTTTACGACCATCAGCGGCAAGGACGGTTTGCCCTGCGAAAGCGTCACTTGTCTCGCACCCGGCTTTGCCGACGACCTGTGGATCGGCACGACGACCGGCTTGGTTCGCAACATCGGCAAGCACTATCAATACTTCGGTGCTGAACACTGGCTGCCCGGCGAGAACGTGTCGGCGGTCGCCGTCGATGCGGCAAACAAAACGGTCTACGCGGCAACCGACCGCGGCCTGGGTATTATTCGCTACGAACCGTTCACCTTGCAGAAGAAGGCTGCCTTCTTCGAACAGCAGGTCGCGGCCGGCGGTCACAAGCGGCTGGGATTTATCCATGAGTTGTATCGCCCCGGCGACGATGGCCAGTGGCTGCGGGAAATCAGCGACAACGACGGCAGCCACACGGCCCACTACCTGGCCGCCATGAGTTTCAAGTACGCCGTGACGCACGACGCAGCGGCCCGCCGCGAGGCGCTAGACGCCTTCGAGGCCATGCGGTGGCTACAAACCATTACGGGCACCGACGGCTTCTTCGCCCGAGCGATTTGGGCCGAGGGCGTCGACGAAGGCCAGCGTTCCACCCAAGGCAGCGGCGGCCTGCCGGCCAAATGGGTCCCCACAAAGGACGGCAAGTGGCTGTGGAAAGGCGATACTTCGAGCGATGAAGTGAACGCCCACTACTATGCGGTGGCGCTGTTTCACGACCTCGCGGCCCAGGGTGAAGAAAAGCAATGTGCCGCCGAGCACCTGGCTCGCATTACGAAGCATATCATCGATAACGGCTGGAAGTTGCGCGACGTCGATGGGAAATCGACCCGCTGGGGCCGCTGGGACCCGGAGTATCTGCAACGCCCCTATGGCTTCGAATCGCGCGGCCTCAACAGCTTGGAGGCTCAAACGTACGCCTGGACCGCCTTCGGCCTCACGGGCGATCCGTTCTTTCGCAAAGGCGTCGATCAATTGTTGGCGTGGCATTACGACACCTACACCGTGCGCGAAAAGATCACCTATCCGCCGGAAAGCGTCGTTGAATGGGACGATGAGCTGGCCTTCCACTGCTTCCACCCGCTGCTGACGTATTGCGATGAACCGCACCTGCGTTCCGTTTACTTGCGGGCACTCGCTCGGCATTGGGAAGTCATGCGGATGCAGAAGATTCCGTTCTTCAATTTCATTTACGGCGGGCTGACCGGCAACGACTGCGAAGTTGAACCGGCCGTCGAGCACTTGCGCGAATGGTCGCTTGATACGGTGAGCCACCGCTTTCACAATTCCGAGCGGGCCGATCTAGCGCCCGAACCCGACTACGTGCCGTACATCGGCGACCAGCGAGCCCTTTCGCCGCGCGAGTTATCGAGTGCCTGGGGTAGCCGCTCCGCGATTCAGCACGACGGCGGCAGCGGCCGCACCGCCACGCCGCCTGTGGGCTGGCTCGAAGACTTCTGGATGGGCCGTTTCTACGGTATGATCGCGCCGCCAACCACCAAAGACGCCAAACTCACCAGCCTCCCCGTCGGCACGGTGAAGCCGTGGGGTGCCAAACCCTACGCCGGCCCCGAACGGCCGAAGCAGCCCTAGTGCAAATTTCCAAAATGCGTAGCCGCGTTTCCTCAAGAACCCCGCCGCGACAAGGAAGATCGGCGGCACGAAAACGAGCAAGCTGCCCTAGGCGACGGGGGACGCCCGCGGCACGGGGCGCGCCACCGAGACGTGTGTTGCTTGCCAACAAACGCCGCAGGCATGAATTCAACTACGGCAGCTTTCCGCGGCGGTTGGTCCAAGGGTATTGCGTGGCCGCGACACTCTTGGTAAGGAATTTCACGATGGCCGGTTCGATCGTGTCACCGAGTTTGCTCAACAGCATGTCGCCTTGCAGTGCGGAAGGCTGCATTTCGACAAGCAGGCCGCTGGATTGCTTGGTGCCCGACTTGGCCGTGTCGGGATGGAAGCGCTCGAGCTGCTTTTGAATGCGGTTGCAATCGGTCTTGGCTTTCGCATCTTGTTCGCCGCAAACGAGGAGCCAGGCGACATTTTTCTTGAGCGGAGCGAATTTCATGGCATCTTGCATCGAGAGGCCGTTGAACGACCATTGCGGCGAAACGAGGACGAGGCCCTTGACGTCCTGCCCTTGCTTGCCGAGGGCCAGCGGCGGGGCCGTCCAATCTTGTAGCGCCCAGTTCACGCCGACGCTGGCCCCCATACCGGAACCCACAATACACAACTTGTTGAGGTTGAGCTCGCCTTCGTCGTTCTTATCGACGAGAAAGTGGCGGACGGCTTCCATATCGAGACTGGCCATGGCGTAGAAGCCTTCTTTGTTCAGCTTCGCGGCGTCGAGTTCGAGCGCTTCGCCTTGGGGCGAAATCAGCTTGTTGCTAGCGCCGTGGGCACGCAGATCGACGAGGACCACGGCGAACGCGATCTTGGCCGAGGGCTCGGCGCCCACCGCTTGCAACTTGGCGGCCAGCGACATGAGCGCCGCATGGCTGCTCTTGTAATCGTGCAGCAGAACCACCGGCGTCACCTGCTTCGCTTGCGGCGTGCCCTTACGAACCGCGCTCGGCAAGTACGTGAGCTGGAGTTGGACGCCGTCCTTGGTGGTGAGCGGGGTGGCGTCGCCAGCGGCGCCGCTTTCGCCCACAGCCGCAGCCTGACCGAAAACGCGGGCGGAGGTGAAAGTTAGTACGAAAGCGAGGGCCAAACACGCCCATTTTCGGCTGGCGAACATGCGGAACTTCCTCCCAGAGTCATGGCTTGAGCTGCGGCCCGGCCGCGAAGACTATTATACGGCAAAATCTGGCCGGTGTCGCTTGGTCGAGAAACCTCACCTGCTATTGAAAGCTGCGCTATGAATGATCTTGTGGGAGGCGTCCCCCGACGCCGATGCCGCTATCAATTACAGCGCGAAATCGGCCTCAGAGAGGCCTCCCACAGCCCATTGGCTACGCTGGCTTCAATAATTGATGATTGTTATCGACAATCCTAGCGCGCTTCGCCGCGACAACAATCGCTCGTTTAGCCGCGACGCGGAGTGGAGCGCCGACCGCTCGTTCACTGCCACTCCCAACTCAATAGTTGCCGAAACTGTGACGATCATCGAAAATGGACGTAGGGCATTGGTTCGCGGCAGCGCAGAACGGCGGCGAGGGCTCATTACGTGGCGACGGCTGAAAACCCACGAGTACGCTGGTGGTCAAAGCTGTTGGCTTTGCCGGGCCGGGTGTTCTCGCTGCGCGATGCGTCGGCCTGGCTGGTGAGTTGCGTTTTGCACCTCACGATGCTGCTCGCGATGGCGTCGCTCGCGCTCTACGCGCCCATTCGCGAACGACTTAGGCAATCGTCGGTGTCCATTGTCGAACTCGGCGACGTGCCGTTGCCGCAAGAGTTCCATTTCTCTCCCGAGGCCCATGACCAAATTGGCGCGTTGAGCGAAGGCGGCGTGCTCGCGGCGCGGGCCTCGGCACCGGCCGAAGCCGCCGAATCGCGCGTCACCTACGACCTCGCGCCGATGACGCCGACTCCTGGCGGAATTGAAGTTCAAGATTTGAACCGCACGATTTTGGAAGGGCCCAGTCTTCCGGAGAATGTCATCATCAAGGGGTCGGGCAGCGTCGGCACAACGGGCGCCGCCGGCGCCATCGACCGCATCACGCACGAAATCCTCCTGTCGCTCGATGAACGGCCGACGGTCGTGGCGTGGCTGTTCGATCAATCGGGCAGCCTCAAGCCGCAGCGTGAGTCGATCGCCAAACGGTTCGACCGTGTGTACAAGGAATTGGGCGTCGTCGAGGCCTCGGGCAACGCCGCCTTCAAGCAACATGGTGAAAAGCCGCTGCTGACGTTAATTTCGGAATTCGGCAACTCCATCAACTTGCTGACGCCGAAACCCACCGCCGAACTTACCGAGATTAAAGCGGCGGTGCGCGCTATCCAGGATGAAGAAAATGCCAGTGGGCGCGAGAACGTGTTTCAATCGGTCGCGTTCTTGGCCGAAAAGCTGCGGCATTACCGTTTGGCCACGCCCCGGCGGAACGTGATGATCGTCATTTTCACCGATGAGGCCGGCGACGATATTCAAGCGCTCGATCCGGCGGTTGATTTGTGTCGAAAGCTCGAAATTCCGGTATACGTTATCGGCGTCCCAGCGCCCTTCGGCCGCGAAACGGCCTACGTGAAGTGGATCGACCCCGATCCGAAATTCGACCAATCGCCCCAATGGGCGCCGGTGCACCAGGGGCCGGAATCGATGATGCCCGAACGCCTGAAATTGTTCTTTGGCGGGCGGGCGGAAGAAGAGGAACAGTTGGACTCGGGATTCGGCCCGTTCGGGCTCAGTCGGCTGGCCTACGAAACGGGCGGCCTGTATTTCACGGTCCATCCGAATCGCGAATCGGGCAAGCGCGTCGAACGGTGGGAGTCGGCCGCCATGTCGACCTATTTCTCCATGTTCTTCGACGAGCGCATCATGCGGAATTATCGGCCCGATTATGTCTCCGCGAAACAATATGCCGCCGTGCTGAAGTCGAACCGGGCGTGCGCGGCGCTCGTCGAGGCGTCGCAGCTTTCGGCCATGACGGAAATGGAAAACGTGCGGCTGCGATTTCCGCGCGTCGATGACGGCCAGTTCGCGCGCGAACTTTCCGAGGCGCAGCGCAAGGCGGCCCGGCTCGAGCCGAAAATCGAGGCCCTCGCGGCGATCCTGCGACAAGGCGAACGCGATCGCAAAAAAGTCACGACGCCCCGTTGGCAGGCCGGATTCGACTTGGCGATCGGCCGAGCACTGGCCGTCAAAGTCCGGACGGAGGGTTACAATGCGATGCTGGCCGCGGCCAAGCAAGGCCTCAAGTTCAAAGATCCAAAAGACGACACGTGGGAATTGCGTTCCGTCGAGTCGGTGTCAATTAGCAGCGCACTCGAAAAAGATGCCGACGACGCCAAGAAGTATTTGAACCGCGTGCTGGCGGAACATAAGGGCACGCCCTGGGCCGTCGATGCCGAACGCGAACTGCGGCAACCACTTGGCTGGGAATGGAAAGAAAGTTTCAGCGACGTGGCCGGCCGAATCGCCCAGGCGGAGGCGAACCGGAATCAGCCGCGTCCCGAACCAAAGCCCGAGCCCCCCAAAAAACCACGTCGCGACCCGCCACCGTTATGAAGCATGGGGCTAGGGGCTAGGGGCTAGGGGCTAGGGTTTGACGCTAGGTCGGGGTGGCTGGGGTCGAGCGCAGCGAGCCCCCAGCAGCGTCGCGAGCTAGGGGCTGAAGGCGAAGACACCGGTCTCTAACGCCTAACGCTCTGCTCGTCGCTCGCCGCTCGTCGCTCGCCGCCCCCTCACCGATTCGCCATCGCATCCGTGGCGAATGAATCGTTGGGATCATGTCGATAGAAATTCGACGCCACGCGGTTGGCAATGATCTCGACAAACTCCCGCTCGAACTGCTGCACCGGTTTGTCTTGGGCCGGAATGCCGCTGTTCACCGGGTACAGCACTTCGCCAATTTGCTTGTCCCACAATACCTTGCTGCGGTTCTTCATGTCGTACACGGTCACGGTCACATCGGCCCGCCCTTGGTACAACGTCTTGCCTTTGTACAGTTCGAAGCCTTCGAGTTCGATGTACACAACCTTGCTGGCATGCACCGCCTGGGCGAGCTCGCGGAAATCGCCCCAGTCGCTTTCGTCAACCCAGTTGTCGACCTCGCGCGGATTGACGACGTCAATGTTCTTCACGTTCTTGACCAAGAGTTCACTGGTGCGCGCCGCCACGCCGCGCGAGGCCCCGGCATGTCGAAACTCGTTCGACGACGGCGGCTTGCACATCACGACGACCCGCTCGCCCTTGAGAGCGTCGCATTCGGCCGGCGCCATGTTGCCGCCTTCGAACACATAAATGCCCGTAGCCAAAATTGCCGGGCAGCCGCCGCTGGAAACCAGTAGCGCAGCCCCCAGCAGTAAGGCAACATATCGATTCGCGGCCATAGCCCAGGTTTGAGAACGGTCCATCGTTTCTCCTTCGCGGTCGCTCGCCCCATTGGTGAAGAGAGGTTCCGGGGCAAAGACAAGCGAGCGAAGAATACCGGCGACCGCCCGGCCCCGCAAGGCGAGTTCGCACAGCCCTTAGGTAGCCGGATTCGCAAGAATCCGGAGCGTTATTAGCGTCGGTCGCCAGACCGAATCTACCGCCAGCAAACCAAACGCACCGACCTCCCCGTAGCCAAATTCGCGAGCATCCGGATCGGCTCCGCTTGCTAGCACGGAAGAAGTGCTCAACTTGGGTGGCACGCCCTAAGTCGGCGAAGGGCGTGGTAAAGCGAAACTACAGACTGGCCCTGGGGTGCCATGCCCACGACTCGGCGTGGGCATGGAATTCACCAACACCGCAAGCGCTTTGCCTCAGAATAGATTTTCCACCCACTCGGCCGACCAATCGAGTAGAATTGTTCCATCCTCCTTCACAAAAAGCACAACCCCATGAAAGCAACCTCAACGATATTTCTTCAGGCAGTGATTGTGCTCATCGGTATCGGCGCTCTGGCCTTCATGCTGTGGGAGCCAAACATCGAGGGCAGAAACGCCCACGCCACGCCCTTTGAGGTTTACTTCCACGATCCCTTTTTAGCGTATGCGTATGTCGCGTCGATTCCATTTTTCATCGCGCTCTATCAGGCCTTTAAAGTGCTGGGCTATGCCGGGCACGATGCCGTCTTCTCACCCGCAGCCACGAAGGCACTACGCACCATAAAATATTGCGCGATCGCCATCATTGGCTTCGTGGTGGGAAGCGTCGTCTTCATGTTGTTCAGCGACCCCGATGACCGGCCCCCGGGAGTTGTCCTGCGCCTCGCCATTATTTTCGGCTCGATCGTCGTCGCCACCGCCGCGGCGATGTTCGAACGAATCCTGCAAACCGCCGTGAACATAAAACCGAAGAACGACCCAACGCTGTGACCAGACCAGCATGGCAGTCATTATTGCCAACTGTAATGTGAATGCACCTGTGGGAGGCGTCTCCGACGCCGATGACGTCATCCAACGGAACAAGCCATCGGCCTCAGAGAGGCCTCCCACAGCTCGCTGGCTGCGTAGGTATCAATAGTATGCGTCTCGCGGTCAGGGTGGCGACGTATTCGTTTAACCCGGAGCCAGCGGCGACGGGGTTGTGCGTAAAACGCTTGTGTCGCCGTTGGCTCCAGGTTAAACAATTCAGTGGTACCCGCGCGAGGAATAACATCGTCATCGTGCCGGCGAAGCGGAAGATGAGGCGTAAGGTACCACTGCTGGCTTGCCCAGCAGTGCAGAGCCATTGCCATCAGCTTGCGGTCAACTTAGAAATTCACCCGACAGCTTCTGCAAACCTCACCGCCAAACGCTTGGCAGTGGAACTCACCCTCCACCCCCACGGCCGATCCAAAAGCAGAACGGACGGACATGGCATCAGAAAATACAAAGCGCCTGGAAGGTCACATCTACGTGCTTGCCTCGCCAGTGTGCGAGTACGTCAAGATCGGCGGCACGGATTACGCTCCTCTCAAGCGCATAAAAGAGATTAACTCGTGCGAACCATACAAAAGTCTGGGGCCGTGGTCGCTCCATGACTTTAGACAGGTTGCGGACTGGCGCAAGGTCGAGCACGCGCTTCACTATACCTTTCGAAGTAAGCTTGTGAAATCAGTCGCAGGACAGAAGGAGCTGTTCGCGCTGTCGTGCGTAGAAGCCTCAAGGCGCCTGGAACAAATCGATGAGTCATTGGTACTCAAAAAACCAAAGATTGATCGAATGTTCCAGGATCAGGAATTCTCCAGCTTTCTCGCCAGGCTGTTTCGCTTCGCTGCGATTCTGAACTGGCTTGATCTTCAAGGTGCCTGGACATTCAGCCTGTTTCCCGCAACGAACGGTGGTCGGTACTACACTCTCAATATCGGGTCGCACGAAGTTGCTTTTGCCACTGTTCCTGCAAATGACCGGCCGCCGGTCCATATGATCCATATGGATCGACTTGTTCATGACTTCAAAGAAGTGTCATCCTGGGTCAGAAAGAGAAGCGGACGTTTGAAGAATGATAACTATACAACCGGGTTGTATCGATCGACCTCGGTGTTCTTCGAAGGGAACTTTGACATTGCATTAGAGTTTCTCAGTTTGAATGGCGTTCGGCGCGCAATCATTGCCTACTGGACCGAGGCACTGATTGAACTCCAGGAAACAGGAACCCTCAGCGCTTATTCCAAGCACCATAATTGGAACGCTGTGGCAGAACTCAAGAAGAGAATTACGAGTAAAGAGCTTTAGCTTACCGGAAGAATAAAGGCGACATTCTGGTTGTTCACAAAACCATAATGCCCCTTTCACCCGGCAAGGCATCACGGCAATTCACGAGTCAATCACGCGTGCGCCCAAATAACATTCACGCGGAACGATGAGCAGGCATCAGGGGAACAAACCTGACCTCCACGCGCCGATGGAGGGCCTTGGCGATGCGCCCCAGCATCGTGAGCGAATGTCCGTGGTACTCGGCGCTTTCCAGCTGCGAGATCACGCTCTGCGTCGTGCCGACGGCCTTGGCCAATTCTTTTTGTGTGAGGCCGGCTTCGGTCCTGGCATCATAGATCATTTGAGCGACGCGAAAGCCCTCAAAGATGCTGAGCATCTCCGCGTCTTGATCCGGGTCGATGCCGGTCTTTCGTTTCAAAATTTCGACTGCATTTGCGGTCTTAGCCATTGTTCTCTACCTCCTCGAATTCATAGCGATGGCGAGCGGGGTTCCGTTTGTACTTCACCACGCGCTCGGCGGCCCGCTCAATCTCGCGGGCGGGCACGGCCTTTTTCCTTGGCGAGTCCGCAGGCGAGCACGCTACATCCTTACCGACAAACCCATACAGGATGCGGTAGTTGACGTTGCCGACCTCGGTGCGCAGCTCGTGGACGCCGTCCCGCAGAAAGTCCGCGCGGTCGGCGGAGCTCGCTACCGAACTCGCTGAGGAGCTTCACCAAAGCGAAACATTTCCTCGCGGCCCGTCCGTTCCGCTGCTGAAGTTCAAGCAGCCAGTCGAGAACGGGCACGCTTCCGTCATCATCCTTGTAGAAGTAAACGTTCGTCCGAGGCATGTTCACCCCTATGTCCAACATCGTAATATTACGATATTGTATTTAGTAAGTCAAGAAACGAAGAAGAACGAAACAGGGAACAGTCCTCTCGTTTCCTTATACGGCCTTTAGCGTCGGTCGCCAGACCGAATCTACCGCCAACCGACCCGACCACACCGCTGCCCACCCGTAGCCGAATTCGCCAGAATTCGGAATTACGAGAACCGAACACCCACAATTCCGCTCCATTTCCAACTACTGAAAACTTTTCCACTATTTCCTTGCTTTTGTGCCACGACTTGTGTTACAGTCGCCTTCACAAATGACCGTGCGGGCGCAGTCTCTGCCAAGTAGACGTCTCGCCGGGACAATGTCAGTTGGCGACCTCATGGATCGGAGCCGCAGCGCGGCTACCACCGCTTGAGCCCGCCGCCAGCCAGACACCCCGGTCCCGCGGCGCAGAGCCGCACTCGCACGGGTGGAGAATCGGTCCGCAGCTCGTCGCCATC
This sequence comes from Planctomycetota bacterium, assembly GCA_029781135.1. Classification (GTDB taxonomy): domain Bacteria; phylum Planctomycetota; class Planctomycetia; order Pirellulales; family Lacipirellulaceae; genus JABDGM01. The sequence goes on along the minus strand of JAKOXH010000058.1, from coordinate 12,446 downwards.
GGCCCTCACCCGCCGATCATGCGCGCCAGCTCACCCATGACCGAAGCCCCAATGGGCCCATCATTTTTTTGATAGCTGTCAGTCGTTAGTCGTCAGCTATTAGCCAGAAGGTGCGACATCCAACAAAGGACCCCTAACGCCTAACGCCTAACGCCTAACGCCAAACGACTAACACCTGCATCGCTAGCATCGACCGGTCTTGCCACGATTACGCACCCACCATAAAAAAACCACCTCGTAACCCAGCGGTTACGAGGTGGCCGGCGAAGAGGCGCCGCCCGGATTCGAACCGGGGATGTCGGATTTGCAATCCGATGCCTTAGCCACTTGGCTACGGCGCCACAACAATCAAATTCTTTCTAACCGTTTCGACCTGGAAAGGCCCTGAACTTGCCTAAAAATTAAGCGATTAGGCGAACTTGGTCAAGTTCAGACGAGTTGGTGAATCAAGTGATATTTAACGGTCGCATGCAGCGGGTAAGCCCCCAGAATGAGTCTTTCGCACACGCGGTTGCGGAACGAGCCGTTGCCGCCGTCCTGCGACACCTGGACAGTTCCGTCGCGAACATGCCGCCGGCCGAATTGCGTGGTTACGTGCGGGCTCATGCATTGCCCCATATTCAGCATGAGATTGGGCAGCTCTCGGCAACGGGCGGGTCGCGAACTCACAGGAGCGAGCTAACCACTACGGCTCTGGAACTCGCCACGCACACACTACTCAACCAGCTCAAGTCGAACCTTACAGTCTCCGTACCGACACCCCACGTTCGGTTGCGAGCGGCCGCGTAAGTAGGTCAGGCTTTAGCCTGACTCGCTCAAAGTTCTGTCAGGCTAAAGCCCGACCTACGGCCTGGAGTTCAACGGATGGCCGGATGCCACGTTGGCCGCGTGGCGGTTTGCGGGGCCGTCGGGGCCGGAGCAGGTGCGTAGCGATAGTACACTTCAAGGCACATCGCGGCCATGGCCGTGGTGTAAACGCGGCCGCCGTAACCGCCCCACAGCGTATTCGAATTCCAGCTTCCCGCATCGTCGCCGCTAGCGACCTGAGTTTGCTTGAGCGCCGCGATCATCGCGTCGTTCCAGGTTCGCCAAGCGGCCGTCGCCTTCTCATTCGCCAACTGGCGATGATGGAGTGCAAGCGTGGCGTAGTACCAATAATAGAGGTTCACGCGCTCAGCCGTAGGCGGTGTGGCCAGCAGTTCGGTCGAAGCTTCATCGGCGGCACGCTCAACCAAATTTGTTCCCACCGCTTGCTGAAGGACGAGTCGGCAGTACAACGCTTCGGCCGTCATCGACGTACTCGCCGGGCTATCGGCACGATAGCTGGCCAGGCCGCCGTGGTCGCCGCGTCGCACGCTCTGCAGGAACCGTTCGACGCGGCTCCAAGTTTGATCGGGAACTCGGATGCCGGCGCGTTCGGCACTCGCGAGGGCCATGACTTGCCAGCCGAGTTGGCTCGTGTCGCCCATGTCGCCCGGGCGATATCGCCAGCCGCCGGTCGACGTGTTCTGTGCCGCCACGCTGAAGTTGACGGCCTTAGTGACGGCGGCTTTCAAGCGGGCATCGCCCGTCATGGCTTGCGCTTCTGCCAGGGCGAAGGTCGCCATCGAATGGCAGTACATTTGTGCGTAGAGTGTGGCATCGCCGAAGATGCTGCCGTCCGGAGCTTGGGAGCGCAGCAAGAAGTCGAGGCCGTGGCGAACGTTATCGCGATACTGGCCCTGCAAATGGGAATGGCCAGCCCCCAAGAATGCTAAGAGCGCGAGGGCGGTAACGCCGGTGTCGGCGCCACGTCCGGCACCACCACGGTTTTGGCCCAGCACCATCTCTTCTTTGCCGGCGCCGTATTGGAGCGCATCCCAGCGACCATCGCGGGCCTGGGTGGCCGCGAGCCAGCGCAGGGCGGCCGTTACTGCCGCTTCCGTTTCGCTGTTGCCGCCCTGCCCGGCAACGAGGCTGTCTCGCCCCGAAGCGTTCCGCAAGGCGTAAACGTTGGAAGCGGAACCGGCAACCGCGGCAGCGATATTCACGGTCGCAACGCCAGTTACCGGCGATGCCGCTGTTGTTGCTGCGGTTGTCGTTGTTGGCGGAGGTGGGGCGACAGGTTCCGCAGTTGTCTGCGGAGGCGTTTCTGACTTTTCAGCGACGTGCTTGGGTGGCACCGCGACATCGGCAGTTGCCGGCGGCTGAACTGCATCATGTTTCACGGCTGCCGCGGGCGTTGGCTCTGGCGGTTTTTCGGCTGCCTTCTCCGCTACCTTCGGTTCGATCTTTGGTTTCGTATCTTCGACGACCGGCATTGCGACTTCCGGCTCTGGTGGTGGTGGCGTAAGTAGCGGCGGAGCCGTCACTTCACTCTTGATTTCCGTGCTGACCACTGGTGCGTTTGCTGCAATCGCGGCAATCGGTGCTCCTTTGTCTTCCACGATTCGCACATGGATCGGCGGACCACCGCCGCCGCCACTGGCTCCATCGCCCGAGACGATCCTCACGGTCATCGTCAAGAACACGAGGATTAGGTGGACAATGAGCGACATTGCCGCGCACTTGTGGATCAGTTTGGATTGTCCCCAGCGTGTCCATAATAAGAAGACCAAGACGACGCTAAGAACGAACGACCCTCCCCACGCCAGCCAATAAGGCCAGTGAATCGTGGCGACGCAATTCAGTGCGCCGCCCATCAGCGTTGGGGTGATCGCACGCATGTTATGGTCAGCGTTTGGTGCTGTCGGTCTCGTTGCCGGCGATGCGTACCGTGATTCCTAGCTCCGAAATGCCCGCCTGCCGGCAGGCACCCAGTGCGGCCGCGACGTGCTGGAACGGGCACTTGGCGTCGCCGTGAATGACAACACTAGGTTCGGTCAGCGGTGTGCGTGCCGCCGCCAGTTGCTGCACCAATTCGGTTTCGGTGACCGACTTTCCGTTGAGCGCGAGTTGCCCCTCGGCGGTGACCGCAACAACCAGTGGCTCAGGCGGCGCGGCGCCTTCGCCGGCGTGGGCGACTTGCGGCACGGCGACGTCGATGGTCCGCTCCATCTCATCGAACTTCGTCGCCACCATGAAGAAGATGATGAGCAAGAACAACACGTCGATCATCGACGTCAGGTTGAGCGTCGGCATCTCGTCGTGTTGAAGCTTGAGAGGCATGGTGTGTGAGTCAAGAGCTGAGAGTCAAGAGTCAAGAGCCGGAAATCGAAGGTCTGGCTCTCGACTCTTGGCTCTTGACTCTCGACTCCTTATGCTGCCTTGCGGCGGGCGATGGTTAGTCGTGAACTCTTGCGGTCTTCCAGGCCTTCGTGCGAAATGAGGCCCACCAGTTCTTGGCTGTGGTGATCGATTTCCATGATGAGGCTGTCCACGCGGCCGACGAAGATCAGGTAGAAAATCAGCGAGGGAATGGCGACCAGCAGGCCCGCGGCCGTAGTGAGCAGGGCGACGCTGATGCCGCCGGCGAGCAATTCGGCCCGGCCCATCGCGGGGCTGTTGGCGATGACGTTGAACGCCTGAATCATGCCCCACACGGTACCGAGAAGCCCGAGCAGCGGCGAAACGGTTGACACACCATTCAGCACGCGCAGGTAGCGTCGCAAGACATTTGCGATGCGCTCGCCTTCATCGAGTACCGCTTGCTCCACTTCAACGGCCGGCTTACCCCATTTGCGAATTCCCGCGGCAAATACCCGGGCAATGTGGCTGGATTCATCTTCACAACGTTCGAGAGCTTCCGCGCGGTCGAGCGCTCCTTCGCGCAGCTGCAGCAGGAATCGCTCGACGAACAGACGCGGCACGACGCGTCGCCGACGCAAGCAGTACACGCGCTCGAACACAATGAGCAGCATGACAAACGACGCCAGCAGAATCGGCAGCATCAAGGGCCCGCCGGCCAGCAGCATCTCGAACAGGCTGCGTGTGGGAATCGACAGAGGCCCCGCGGCGGCAGCGAATAACATCGACATGTGCATTCGGCTCCGTCTCCCTCATAACCGCACAAGGAGGCCAAGAGAACCGGAGCCAGGAGAATCTCGATTCTCCTTGTCTCCTTGTCTCCCAGTCTCCTTGTCTTGATCAACCGTAGGCCAGTCGTTCGCCGATCGCCTTAGAACTTGGCATTGGCCCCGGTATTGACATTCCCCACCATGTGCAAGTGGTTATGGTCGATGTAGATGACTTCCTCAGCCTCTTCATCCCGCAGCGTGTGCGGCACGGGCCAGCCGATTCGGCGCACGTCTTCGTAGTAGACGGTGCACTTGTAATGAGCGTGGTGCTGTTGGGCAGGACCGACGAGCGGATACACGCGTGGCGGGTCCACGTAGTCGGCAATCTTGTTCTTCACGATTCGCACGTTATTACGGTTACGTTCCCACAACATCGGCACACCACTTTGGACAGGATGCACTTTTTCCAGCGCGCGCATCACCTCGTCATCGCTCGGAGGATCCAGCGCAACCGGTGGGCCTCCCGACGTGATCGGACCCAGGATCGGCACGCGATCGTACCGTTCGTGCTCCCAGTATTTGTCTTCCTTTTCCTTTTGGAAATAGGGACTGACCGGGATGGGGACCTGCAAGATGCCCAAGCTGGGACCGCCGGTCGTGAATCCCCAGAAACAGCCGGTGGTGGTCAATGACCAGGTCACCAGTAAGATGCCGAATGCGGTGGTCTTCATCCTTGCCATCGCGAGTCCCTCTTTCCCAACAAGACGAGAGAGTTCTTGGATCAATTCCTGCGTTCGGCCGCAAGGGCCGAGTGCGGCGTGGCCATCCAATGCCTAGCAACCGCTAGCCGTAGTTATCGAGTTAATTTGGGAAGAACTTGCGGGTTTTTCCGGTTATGACGGAAAAAGTTAGTTGGCATCTGCCGGCATTGCTAGCGCGCAAACGAAGCCCCCGCTGCGAAGATCGCAACGAGGGCCTTTTGTTGCAGTCATTATTCCAAAGACTCGTGTCCGTTGGATTAGTGGCTCGAGTTGTGCGAGCTGAAATCCAGGAACCACCAGCCATCATCCCATTCCAGCGACACCTTCCGCCATGCCAGCGGAACTTGCGGATAGGGGTAGAACGGGCCGATGTACGGCCAAGCCGTTGGCGAGTATTGCTGCGGATAGCTGAGGGCTGCGTAGTTCGGGTACGAAGCGTAGCTCGGCCAAGCGTAGCCCGGCATTTGCGCGTTGTCGTAGCTGGGGCCGCGACCGGAACCCGCGGGCACGAAGCCCATCGGGGCGGGACCGCCGTCCATGCCACCCATGCCACCCATGCCGCCCATCGCCATGCCGGGACCGCCACCACCGTCACAGGGGCACGAACCGGCAGCCTGGTAAACTCCATTCGCACTGGCTTGGCGGACTGGGGCCATGCCGGGAATCCGGCCTGCTGGCACCGGCATATTGCTGCGGTGCATTTGCGGCATGGGCTGCCGCTGCATGACCGGTGCTGGCTGGATCGGCGATTGCTGAATCATTGGAGCCGGTTGAAGGGGCGCCTGTTGAATCGGCGCCTGCTGAATTTCAGCCGTCGGCGCTGCCTCGAACGCTTCGCCGACTTCCTCGGCGTCGCCCGCCGGTTCTTCAAAAGAAGCAGGGCCTAGCTGGCTGGGTTTGGTGTTTTTTGCTTGACTAGCTTTGGACTCGCTGCTGCTAGCGGCCTCTTCGCTTTTGCCCGCGATCTGCAGTTTGCTATCGACCTGTTTCACACCTTTGACTTGACCTGCCAACTTGATGGCAACATCGCGCTGGTCGCTGCTGGCGACGCTACCGCCGAGGGTCGCCACGCCGTTGTGGTACTTAACCCCGACGCGGTAATTGTGAAGTTGACCACTCTGTTTGAGATAAGTCCCGATTCGCAGAGCCATCTGCTTTTCCGCTGGCGTCTCGGCCGACGCGGATGCCACTGGCACCAGGGCCGCCGCCAGCATGATGAGATACACGAGCTTTCGCATTGTTTTCCCCCTTGGACAAGAACTTGACTCGCCTCGGCGGGCGACGCGAGCAAGCGAAGAGCATTTCCAGGCTGCACGAAGACATATAGGTCCATGCACCGGGCATGACTGCCTAAATGGTAGTTTCGGCTAACGGTCGTGCCGAAAGGGAGTTTTTTTCCGATTTTGCCGGTGAAGCCGCGGCGTGGCGGTGGGCTGGGAAAACTTTGCCGCCGACACAGTGCATGCAGATGGGCTCAAGATCGTGTGATCGAGCGTGTGGACCGTTCACGAGGCCGGTGCAGCCAAGAGATTGTGGGAGGCCTCTCTGAGGCCGATTTTCGTTCCACATTGGACAGCGTCATCGGCGTCGGGAGACGCCCCCACGTTCTTTCAAAGTGCGGACATCAAGAGCAATCGCCTTCCCACGTTCTTTCAAAGTGCGGACATCAAGAGCAATCGCCTTCAATTCGTATGGCTGGCCGGATGATACGAATCGTGCCACTTGCGGAAATCGACCACCGCGGTAAGCACCATTGCCATGAGTGTACTGGCCGACAAGCCCCACGACCCGGCCTGCGTCTGCTGCGAAATCCAAATTGCCGCGCCGATAACGGCCATCAATGCGAAACAGGCAAATTGAGCAATGCTTTCCAGTCGCGACCCGGCCGCGACGCGGGTTCCATAGGCGGCCAAAATCGCAGCCAAATGGAGCGAAATCCAAGCCGATACAACCCAAATGTGGTTCACTTCCATGCGGGATCCCTTCGGAAAATCCTTTTCCTGTGTGAGGGACGGCGGTGGGGAACCGGGCCAAATACTTGGGCCGGTTCATTGCCGTGGTGGGTAACGGGAGGGGCGGGTAAGCGAGTTTCATACCATACCGTGGTTTTTCTCGTCGCCCAAGAGCAATCTGAGAGCTAACCCACTGGCGACTCACGATTTAGCTCCGGCAGAACTGCTTGGGATCCCAATCCTCGGGCCGACACTCGAATGTCAATTCTTACTGAATTGGCAAGATTTACAGGTTTTTCCCCCGGTGCGACGAAGATACGCGGGAAACGTCGCGGGCGGTACGACAATTGCTCCCGAATTTTCCCGGAAATTTATTGCAAGGGCGTGAATGTTACGGACATTGATTTGGCATTCTTAATTGGGCCGGTTGCCTTTCAGGGCTGGCGGCCGTTCTTTTTGGGGCAGCTACTGCAGAAATCGCTTGCGCGGATTGACTGAAAGTCTCAGTCAGCATTGAAGTTGCGCGCATTTCCCGGCGGACCAAGGACTGACATTTTGCGTTGGTTCTATCGTGCGCTGACCAAACTGCTGCGCTTGATCTCGGGTTCGCCGTGCGCGCATGCGGTTGGGCAGGTTGCTGGGACCGCGTTTCACCATTTTGGTGAGACTTTCCTCCCTGTTTTTGTGATGGCGCGTATTGGCTCGGCTCCGGCGCAAGTCGCGCAAAACGTGGTTCGCAGTCTTTTCACCGAGGTTTTGTGACCGGGTCGCCCTTGGCTCGACAGGCCGCCAGGGAGCGCCAGCACTGGCGCGTCACTTGCATAGTTGATGTTTGCGAATTGGCCGAACTGCGATAAAACCGCGCTCACCCACGGTGGCAGCGCCGTTCAGCTCGTACGATTCTTGGCCGTTTTTTGCCTAACCCCAAGGTGGCTGATGAATTTGACAGTCGTTCGGAGAAGTGTGATGCAGTACCGGGATCAAGAATTCCGCTATGATGCGGACGATGCAACCGACCCAGATAGCGAATACACGCGGCAGCTTTCCAATCGCAAGCAGTATAGCCAGAAACGCACGCCTCGGTTGAAGCGGCGGAAATCGGCGAAGTCGTCCCATCCGGGTTGCGGAATCAGCGCACGGCGAAACCATCGCTGGAGTTGGTAGTTCCTCGCGTTTCGCATGTAGTTCGCGTTTCAATTGCCCGCCGCTCTAGCGCGGCTTGGCGGGTGGGCGCAGTGAATTGGCCGTACCTACACCGGCTGGCTTAATGAGTTTGGCCAGTTCGCCTTCTAGTTCCGCCACCTGAATGTTTTGGCTCACCACGTTGCCGCGCTGATCGACCAGGACCATCACGGGCAGCGTCATGATGCCCATTTCATTGGCGAGACGGCTATCCAGGCCGCCCGGCTCGAAAATGTTCTTCCACGGATATTTTTCCTGAGCCAGGAACTGCTTTGCATCGGCGGCGTTCGTATTCAGGCAGACGCCGATAATATCGAAATCGCGACCGCCACGCTTCGCCAGCAGGTCTTTCAGCAGCACCATGTCGGCTTTGCACGGCTCGCACCACGTCGCCCAATACTGAACGAGCACTGCTTTGCCGCGGTAAGGAGCGCCGGATAAGTCGACATTGCCGCCTTGGAGATCCGCGCCCTTCAGCACCATCGGCTTGCCTTTGATAGCGAGGCGGCGCAGCGCACCCGTGGCTTTGTCGGTCGGCTTGGCATTCGGAAAGTTGTCCACGAGTTGCTGATACCACTTGGCGGCCTCGTCGCCCTTGCCGACGAAATCCTGGTACATTCCGAGTTGCAGCAGCGCTTCCGCGGCGTCGCTGCTTTTGGGATGCTGTTCCACGAATGTTTTCAGGTCGGCTAGCCATTTTTCCTGCAACTGGGCCATGTTGGCATTTGGCGTATGTTGATTCGCGGAGAACTGGGCCCACATTCCTTGGAAGATGGCGTGGGCGATTAGGTCTTCATCGGCCTTGGCGTCTGCGAGCGATTTTTGAACCCCTTCCAAAGTGGCTACGCCGTTGGGATAGACGCCTGATTGAATCGCCACTCCTAATACGTCGATCAATTGGCGATTCCATTGATCGCGATTGCCGATTGGCGAAATCTCGGCCAATTTGCGGAGCGCGGCGATGCGCTGATCGATGTTAGTGGCCAGTTTTTCGGGCGGCAGCGAATCGGCTTCCTTATCGAGTCGTTCCAATTCGGCCATTTGCTTTTGCATTTCGTCGGTGGGCGAACCTTCGCCATTCTGGCCCGAGGCCATTGACCGGCCTTGCGTGAGCAAACCCGTTTCCGCATGTTGACTATCGGCGCCAACAACCGGAGCACTAATCAGCTTCCAGGTGGAACCGACCGAAACCAGCGTCCCAATGAATACTTGGTCGTGTTTGTCGCCCGTTTGCACGAGCGCGGTGCCGTTGTCGCATATCGTCACATCCTTGGTTGCCCCATCGGCACCGGCTGGAATTGTACCGGGGCGCGCACAGCCAAAATCAACGTACCGGCTTTGCGCGGTGAGCGATTTCTGCTCGCCGGCAACTTTCGAAAAAGCCGCCGGTGCATCGCCCAACGATGCCGAGATGCTATCCTGTCGCGCTTTGCTAAAGCCCAACTCGCTCAATTCCGCTGGCGTCAGCAACAGCAGTTGAAACCGAGCCTGATCGCCCGTCTTGAGCGCGAGGACCACTTGCTCGGCAACTTCGTGGGGCGAAATCACTTTCCAGGAATCCACCTTGCCATCTTCGTTCTTGTCGATGCCCCAGCGCGTGCCGGCCGTGTTGAACCAACGATACTGATCGGCCTTGCCGTTGAAGTTGGAATCGATATCGCGATAGACCTCGATGCCATCTTGGAAGTAGCACCACTGGTCGACCACGTTGTCACCATTGGTATCCGCGAACCGGCGGACCACTTCGCCATTCCGGCTGCGGACGACCCAGGACGTGATGTTGTTTTCCTTCTCCGGTCGAATCGTGCATTGGGCGGCTTCCTCCTTAGTTGGAATCGTGTATTCCACCAGCGGCTGAATGGGTGAGAGCGTCAGGGCCTGGGCCGGCGTGGGAGCATCGGCCCCCCATGCCGCTGAGCCGCAAATTCCCACCGCAACGGCAGCCGCCAAATTCAACTGGAACGCTCGTCGTATATCCATCCTTGGAACCTCCTGGAGGAAGATGTGTCTCATAAACGAAGGCAGGGTAATTGACGGGAAAACCTGCATGGGCGCGGCCTGCGTGCGCCCGGCAGGAAAGTGCGTAGTATATACGCTTTCCTGACGATTTCGCGAATGCCAGCCGGCGGCGATTCGTGGCAACACCGACGGTGAGGCGAGTGACGCCTGAAAGTCGTCGTAGGAAAAGGGTTAGGACGCCTTCCGCCGCAAGCCGATGGAAATTAGAATGAGGTGCTCAAATGGGAGCGGGCGCGTAGCTCAGTTGGTTAGAGCGCAGCCCTGATAAGGCTGAGGTCCCAAGTTCGAGTCTTGGCGCGCCCATTGAGGAGGAAGCTGTCAGCTCTTGGCTGTTAGCTTTTAGCCAGAAGTGCTTGTTTCGCGTGCGATGACTGGCTAAAAGCTGATAGCTGACGGCTAATAGCTCTCCGCGGGGCCGTAGCTCAGTTGGGAGAGCGCTAGCTTTGCAAGCTAGATGTCGTCGGTTCGAGTCCGATCGGCTCCATTTGTCATAAATCCTGCCGAAACAAGAGTTTCTGTTACCTGCCGGTGGTCGGCAGTGCGGCGTTTTCTCGGTGCTAAAAACGGAACCTTCCGTTTTTGGATCCATAGGAGACCTGCACTATGCCACGTTTGGGTAACCGCGTCCCCCAATACCGTCGCCACAAGCAATCCGGCCAGGCCATTGTCACGATCAATGGTCGGGACTATCTTCTGGGCCCCTTCGGCACAAGCGCCAGTAAACTCGAATACGATCGGCTGATCACCGAGTGGTTGTCGTCGGGCCGGTCCACAGCGTTTGGTGTCCCTGAGCACGCCATTTCGATTGTCGAGTTAATTGTTGCCTATTTGGAATATGCCAAGGGTTATTATGGTGACCTTCAGCGCGGCGAGTTTGCCAACATGCGGTATGCGCTGCGCCCCCTCCGCGAACTGTATGGCTCACAGCTTGCGCGCGAATTTGGGCCGATGCAACTCAAGGCAGTGCGTGAGAAATTTATCGCTGCAGGCAATTCCCGCACTTATATCAACCAACAGGTTCGACGGATCAGTCGTGTTTTTCGCTGGGGTGCCGCTGAAGGTCTTATCCCAGCCGACGTGCCACAAGCATTGGCAATGGTCGCTGGTTTGCGAAAGGGGCATACCACGGCTCCCGAGACCCAAAAGGTCCGCCCCGTTGATGACGCAACTGTTGAAGCAACACTACAGCGTTTGTCATCCGTGGTACGAGCAATGGTTGAACTACAACGAGCCACGGGAATGCGGCCCGGCGAAGTCTGCATTCTGCGACCGTGCGACATCGATCGCTCCGGCGACGTATGGGAGTATTGCCCCAGCGGTCATAAGAATACAAATCGGGAGCGCGAGCGTATCGTTTACATCGGTCCGCTCGGCCAGTCAATTCTGGCCCCCTATTTATTGCGAGCGGCCGATGCTTACTGCTTCTCACCGGCTGAAAGCGAGAGGCGGCGTCGCGAAAATCTTCAGAAAAAGCGCAAGACTCCGCTAAGTTGCGGGAATTCTCCTGGCAAAAACCGTAAGCGTAACCCCAGACGCAAGGCTGGTGACCGCTACACGTCCCAGAGTTATCTCAATGCGGTGCGGCGGGCATGCGACAAGGCATTTCCGCCGCCCAACGATATTGCTGATGACGCCGACGCGGTGGCTATTTGGCAGACAGAACATCGCTGGAGTCCCAATCAATTGCGGCACACGCTGGCGACAAGAGCCCGCAGAGAGTTTGGCATCGAGACGGCCAAAGTTTTGTTAGGCCATTCGCAGTTAAACACGACGGGAATTTATGCCGAGGCCGACAGACGAAAGGCGATTGAGGCAGTCCGACGAATAGGTTGAGGTTAACAAAGAACTGATCGCACTATGGCAAGAAGAGCCGCCACTGCTGTCCGTCGGTACAGAGTAGAAAGGCAATTACCCAACTAATTTATACGTAATCGAATTGGTGTGATGACCAGCCCCAAAGACCTTTCCCCCTACCAATTAGGTATGCCACTCCCTCTAATTCGCGGGGGGCGTCCGATAGTCATTGGCCAACGCCGGCATAAGGGCATTGTTAGGGGCTTGCTTGATCCATTGGAAGGATTTAGCATTTACCGTATTGGCGAGTCCTCTAAATGTGAAATGTGATTCGAATCTGTTTTGGTCTCTCTGCTAGCTAGGAGTCGCGATCAAGCTATTGGCTTGGTTGATTCGACGTCATGTTGGCTCGCCATGAGCACATACTGGTTTCCGTTTCAAACGTACGTGGCTGCCCTATGCGAAGCCGCATAGGGCATATGTGGAACGGGGTCTAGCGGTTTGCAATAGCTCAATAGCTCTATGCATTACGCCGCTTAACCGAATGTGCTCCGTTGAAAATTTGGCCTAGCAGAAGAGATCAACCCCTTAGGTAGTAAACGTATCTACTCGAATCTGCACATTCGGTTGCAGTCAATTGCGGCGCAAGCGCATCTGATTCATCGCATCCTCGCATTCGATGTAGCCAGACTACATAAAGGACGTGCAGAATGACCGACCGCGCTTTCGAACTAGCAGCACACACCTCGATAAAGCCCTTCGAAGATTTGCTATTAATCCGTACTGTGGAGCATGAATGGCAT
>JAKOXH010000051.1 GCA_029781135.1 Planctomycetota bacterium | reverse complement strand
CTCCGATCCGAGAGGTCGCCAACTGACATTGTCCCGGCGAGACGTCTGCTTGGCAGAGACTGCACTCGAACGGTCATTTCAACGGGCGACTATAGCACAGGTGGTGGCACAAAAGCAAGGAAATAGTGGAAAAGTTTTCAGTAGCTGGAAATGGAGAAGAATTCGTAGGAATTCCCTGGGTGGCGCCGGGGTGACCAAAGGAGACGGGAGTCAATTACGGGAATCGCTTTGCGGCTACGGTTGTGATTGCCCGTAATTGACCCCCGTCCCCTTCGTGCTGGAAATTTGGTGACGGATTGTTGGCCGCAAGGCCCAGGCAGGAAGAGCACTGGCGGAGCCAGTGGCACCCACGGGCTCCGCGACCTTTGTGAAAAGTGGCACCCGGGCGATTACTCGCTGTTGGCGGTATGGACGACTTGTTTGGCGTCGATGTTGATGAGGTGGAGCGGTTGCTTAGCAGGGGCCCAATTGTTGCCGGTGAGGAACAGGTTCGCGGTGGCGGGGCCGGTGATTTCGGCGAAGGTTTGCGTTGCGGGCAAGGCGAGGCAGCCCCGGACGATGCCGTGGCGAATGTTGACGAGGCGGAGGACGGCATCTTCAGCAGCGGTCGAGGGCCTGGCTTGGAATCCGTTGAGGCGTAGCAGGCTCACATCGTCGCAGACGAGGGCGTTGCCGGGGCGGCCGGGCTGGGAAGGTTGCGGCGTGCCGGTTCCGTTCACCCATTTAATATCTTGATCGCGAACGGCGGTGAGGCGATAGAAGTTGTCGTCGTAGGTGAGTTCGATATCCGATAGGTTGAGGCCGCGAACGTGGCGGCAGTAGAGGCCGTAGGCCGGCAGCGCTGCGAACATGTCGGCATCGGGGTATTCGCATTCCATTTCGGGAATCGCCGTTTCCGGCGAGCAATAAGGCACGCCGCCCGCGTAGCCGAGGCGGATGTTCGCGAGCGAGACGTTTTCGACGTCGCGCCCGGGAATGCCGGTGATCGTGGAGGTGAGCGAGCCGCCCGTCGCCACGATGTTGGAGATGCAGACGTTTTTGAGCGTGCCGGGGACGGGTTCTTCCAGATCGCGGCCGCGGTTGCCGAGGCGGATGAAGAGCGGCGCGCGGGCGTTGACCAGCGTGATGTTGGAAACGACGACGCCATCGACGTGGGCGCCGTCGACGCTCTCTAGCGAGATGCCGCTCGTGGCGGGATGGCCGTGCAGATCGGTGACGATGCAGTTGCTGACGGCGATGCGTTTGAAATCGCCGCCCGATTCGGTGCCGAGTTTGAAGCCGTTGCTGACCGTGGCGAGAACGCAGTTGGTCACGGCGACGTTTTCCGTGGAACGCCGTTCGCCGAGCGAAAAGCTCGTTTTGGGGACGATGGCATCGTCGACCGACTCGATGTGGCAATTCGAGATGCGAACGTTGCGGCAGCAGTCGGGGTCGATGCCGTCGGCGTAGGCGTTGAGAATCGTCACGCCGTCGATGTTCACGTCGTCGGTGCCGAGCAGGCTGATGCAGTAGTTGGGGGCGTTGGCGATCGTGATGCCCTTGATATCGACAAATTTGCAGCGTTTGAGGGCGATGGGTTTGGGACCGTGGCGTTTGGTGCGGTTGCCATCGATCGTGCCCTGGCCGATGATAGCCACGCGTTCGAGGTCTTCGCCCCAAATCAAGGCGTAGTGGAAAAACGAAGTTTCGCGATCGGCCGCGTTTTTGAAGGCGAGTTTCTCGGGCGGGTCGTAGTCGTTTTCATTGGGGCTGCCTTTGAGCGTGGCGGCGGTATCGAGCCACAACGTCACGTCGCTGCGCAGGTGAAGGCTGCCGCTGAGATACGTTCCGGGTTCGAAATAGACGGTTCCGCCGCCGGCGTGGGCGCAGTCGTCGATGGCCTTTTGGATGGGCGCGGTGTCGTTGGTTGTGCCATCGCCGATGGCGCCGAATTGTTTGACGGCGAAGTGCGTGTGCGTCTTCGGCCCCACAATTTCCACGGCAACACTTCGCGAATATGTCGGCGACGCCAAGGCAAGAAGCAGGAGCCGAACAACAACGAATATTGAACGAGGTGTAGATCTCATGGGACAGCAATCTCCAAAGCCAACGATTTCGGGCGACGTTTGTCATTCCAATATAGCGGCTTTGGCTCGTTGCGGTGGTTGGCAAGTCGATGGTAACGGGCGGAAAACGGCCTCGCGGGTGGGAAGACCTCCACGCAGGATTTTCCTGGCAGAAGCTGGTCACACGAGTTCGATACCTTCCACTTGGCAAGTGAGTGGCCCCCCGAATTGGTCTGCACAACGTTGCCACGCATTGGCAGGGCGGCAGGGCGGCCATAAAATCGGCGAAGAATGTCGTGCCCATTTATTGAGAATCGGGTGGATCAAGTGAACCACTACTGGCTTGTCCAGCAGTGGAAACCGGGTACCAGCGCCGCACTGCTGGGCAAGCCAGCAGTGGCACCCGCGCGGAAGGAAATGTCATGAAGGTTTTTTCGTTGTGCCTCGTTGTGACGGTGGCGGCCTACTCGGTTTTCATTGACTCTTCGGCAGGTCAAGAGAAGAGCGATCGCAGCACGGCAACGAGTCAAAAGCAAGTCACGTTTACTCGCTTGGCCACGTTTCATAACGTGGGCCAGATTTTGAGGTCGATCGTTGGCCCGGGGCCGAAACCTGATGAGGAAAGGTTCTACCAGAGCTACATCTACACGGGTGGCACGCTGGAAATTGTGGCGATCGATCCGAAGACGGGCCAGCATCAGGCGTATCGCAGCCCGCTCGCCTCGGAGTACGGAGCCTGGGCCATGGTGGCGGGGCCGGATGGCAACATTTACGTGGGAACGTTGCCGAGCGCGCACATTCTTCAACTCAATCCGCGGACGGGGCAGTTCGTCGATTTGGGACGGCCGAGCTCGACGGAAGAATACATTTGGAGGCTAGCCGTCGGCGCCGATAAAAAGCTTTACGGCTGCACGTATCCGCAAGCCAAACTCGTGCGGTTCGATCCGGCCACGAAGGAGCTTAGCGACCTGGGGCGGATGAATCTCCGCGAGCAGTACGCGCAGTCGGTTGCGGCCAGCGACGATGGGTTCATTTACGTGGGCATTGGCACTCAAAAGGCGCATGTGGTGGCGTACGAGATTGCGACGGGCCAGCACCGCGATGTCCTTCCCGAAAAGATCGACGTGACGACGACGGCAGGCGTTCACCGAGGAGATGATGGAAAAATTTATGCCGGCGTTGGTGACCACTATTTTCGGTTGGAGCGTTGGGAGGCCAAGCCGATTGCCGCCGCGGAGGTTCATTCCGAGGTGGTGCCCAACCGCTTGAAGGATGGACGCACGATTGTCGGCACTGCCAACAGCGAATTGCAGGTCCACGATCCGAAGACGAATTCGGACGCGAAGCTGCCGTTCGTTTATAAGGGTCAGCCCATCGCGATATTTCGCCTGGGAATGGGGCCGGACGGAATGCTCTATGGCAGCACGGCCATGCCCATCCATTTTTTGCGCGTCGAGCCGCGAAACGGGGAGCTGACCTATCTGGGGCGGCTTGGAGGCGGTGAAGTCTATTCGTTTCTTAATTATGGTGAGAAACTTTTGTGTGCGGCTTACTCGGGCAATGCGCCGCTCATGGTTTACGATCCTCGCATGCCTTTTGCTTTGGAAGCTAGTGAGAAGTCGAACCCAAAAATGGTCAGCTACGAACGGCAGATTCCCAGTTGGCGGCCGAAAGCGATGATTGCGTCGGCCAAGGGAGACATCTATCTCGGGTCGGTGGCGGGGTACGGCTACCTGGGCGGCCCGCTTACGAAATGGAATTCGAGCACCGGTCAAGTCGAGGGTTTTCCGCACACGGTTCAGGACCAGAGCGTCGTGACCCTTTGTGAAGCCAATGGCCTCATTGTCGGCGGCACGACGGTGATTGGAGGCGGCGGGTCTCACCCCACGCAAAAAGAAGCGAAGTTGTTCCTCTGGGATCCTGTCGCCAAAAGAAAGGTGTTCGAGACCGTTCCCGTGGCGGGGGCCAAGGAAATCGGCGACTTGATTACCGCGCCGAATGGCAAAGTGCTGGGCATCGCGGAAGGCACGCTCTTTGTGTTCGACCCTGAGCAGCGGCAGGTGGTTCACCGGGCGGCTGTTCCATTCCCGCTGTCCATCGACGCGACTTATAACAGCATCGCGGTTGGCTACGATAAGCAAATTTGGGGGCTGTGCCGCAAAGGGGTCTTCGTGATCGACCCAAATACCTACGTGGTGACCTTAGTTGCCGAAGCGCCGGAACCGATTACAGCGGGCTTCGTGATGAGCGACCGGAGTATCTACTTTGGTGCGGGGCCGCATGTGTATCGGTGCGATGTGGCGAAGTAGGTTCGCGGAAATTCGACTGCATGAAAATTGCATTGCGATTCGCGAGTTGTTGCCTGCTGGAGAGTTGGATGCATGCAGTTGACTGCAAGGCCCGGGCATGTAGAGCACTGGCAAAGCCAGTGGCACCCGGCGCATTTCAGACCGTCCTGGTGGGAAACTGTCATCACGGGAATTCAGGGATACTTCGCTTTGATATAGCGAACGACACCGATCATGCTTTCGCTAGTCTCCTTGCGAGCCAACTGGAGCAGGTAATGGATCGCTTCTTTGACGTTCCGCTTTTTGCCATGCCAATAAACGATACCGGCGTGGGCTTCGCCCCGTGAATGCATTGCTAGAAAATCTGCGTCGCGTGTGATGAGAATACGATGCTCGGATTGTGCCAAGGGAAGGATCACCACGAGATCATCCGCTCCCAGCAGGTTGGCATCTGCCACGGTCAGCACATCGTAACCGCGCAGCCGCAGTGCGGCGGCAATCGTATGGTCGATGTGCTCGTCGGTCAGGAAGCGGACTTCCATGCCGTTGCCCTATGATTGCTTACCCTGCTCGTTGGACCGGCTAGCCGACTCCATTTGGTTGGCGAATGACTCGTCGTCTTGGATTTGTCGATTGATTTCGTCGGGGTGGTCGTAGTAGTAGGCCAGCGCGGCGTGTACATCGGCGAGAGTGATCGTGGGAACGCGGGCAACGATTTCGTCGGCCGACAGGCCCTCTTCATCCCAAAGGACGATGTCTTGGACACGAACCCGGTGCCCGGCAATGAACGCGCGCACACCGCGGACTCCTGGTCGCATCTCAATATGCGAGGTCAATTGGACATGGCTCATGATCGACTCCCTATGGGGAATTGTAGCATGGCGGCGATGGTGTTACCACGAGTGGGACATTGAGGGGCGTGGTATTAGGGTTCTTTGAGCAGAGCAAGGCCGGGCAATGCAGCGGCGGCGAGTACCATTGGCATTTGGCTGCTGGAAAGTTGGACGAAACCTTGGCCGCAAGGCCAGGCATGCAGAGCACTGGCAAAGCCAGTGGCACTTGACGACAATGAGAGCCTGTCCCAGGAGAATCGAGATGCGAGAGCGACGAACGTGGTTGGCGGCGACGGTTATGCTTGGCGCGGCATTGGCGCCCCTGTGCGCGGGCGCACAATCGATGCAGGTTCGCTGGAATGCGGCCGAGATGGGCGCCAAAGGCGATGGCACGACCGACAACACGGCCGCCATTCAGAAGGCGCTCGACGCGGCGCGAGTCGCCGGTGGCGGCATCGTTGAACTGCCAGCGGGACGATTTCGCGTGAATGGTGCGCTTTCGATTCCTGGCGGAGTGACGCTCCAAGGCACGTTTCGCGTCCCCCCCACGGCGACGAACAAGACCGTGAAACCGGATGGGACTTTTCTGCTGGCCTACGGGGGCCGCGGGTCGCGCGACGGTGCCCCGTTCATCCGCCTGGCGGGCAACAATGCGGCAATCGCTGGGCTGGTCGTCGACTATCCCGACTGGAAGCAGACGGACGTTCCGCCCGTACCTTATCCGCCCTGCGTGCTCTCCGAAGGCACCGACAACGTGGGCGTTCTCGATTGCTGCTTTCTCAACGCGTACGAAGCGATCAAGTTCGTACGCGCTGCCCGGCACCTCGTCCGCAACGTCACCGGGTATCCAAGCAAGCGCGGGATCTACGTCGACGAATGCTACGACATCGGGCATATCGAGAATGTCCATTTTTGGCCGTTCGGCGTCAGTTACCAGCAAGACGATCCGTATTGTCTGTGGGTGAACACCGAAGGTGTCGCCTTCGAACTGGCCCGCACCGACTGGCACTACGTGTCGAACACGTTTTGCTTTGGTTACGGCGTGGGCTACAAGTTCTCCCAGTCGAAGGCGGGCAGCACGAACGGCAATTTTCTGGGGCTGGGGGCCGATTCGTGCCGTCGCGCCGTGCTGGTCGAGCAGGCGCAGGCGCCGGGCCTGTTGATCACGAACGGCGAATTCGTCGGACGATGGGGCAGCGTCGATTCGGTCTGCGTGGAGATCGGCGCCAAGGCGGAAGGAAAAGTTAGCCTGGTCAATTGTTCGTTCTGGGGCCCAATCGATCGCTGCGTTTGGATGCGCAGCCCGGCCGGGCAGTTCACGGCCAGTGCCTGCCACTTCGTCGATTGGGACAACCACGCCAAGGGCTCGCCCGCGATCCAACTCGACGCCGGCAAGGCGATCGTGCAGGGATGCACGTTTGTTCGGGACAAAACGCACGTGGCAGCCGGCGATAAGGTGCGCTCGGCGATTCTCACCTCGAACCAGGCGCTGGGTGGGTTCCGCACGGAAAATCACGCCGGCGAGCGCGTCCAGCAGTTGGCCAATGAGCAAGCGCCGCCCAAAGCCACGCCAGCGCCGTAGAAAGACGTAACGCGGTCCCTCGGCACTGGCTGGGACGGAGCGGCTTTATCTCATGTTCGCTGGCCGCTTGGCCACTTCGGGTTGTTTCTCTTTGCGGCGGTGTTCGAGGATGTTGGCGGTTTGGTCGGTCCAGTCGGCGTTGCCGGGGGCGTAGTCGAATTGGCCGGGGGCGATCGGGGCGTCGAACACCACATCGGAAAGTTCGAGCACGACCAGCGGGTGGACGCTGAGTTGGTAGGGGATGGGCGTACCGTTCGTGGTCGAAAGTTGCGGCGTTTCCAGTTGCCGATACTCAACTCGATATGGGAACATATCGGCTTGGCCGACGAGGAGCAGGACTTCTTGGGGTATGCGTTCGGGAAGCGATTTTTGAGGGTTTTTGGCGTCGGCTGCCGCCGCGCCATTATCATTAGCGGCTGCTTTCGCCTTGGCGACAAGGGTAGCAAGTTTCTCGGGTTTCCAATGCCCGACAATGGCGAATACGGGCACGTTGGTCGACTCGGCCGTCAACGGTGGATCGAGCTTAAGCCGCATGGCTTGCGGCGGCATGAAGGCGAAGTTTTCGTCGAGCGCTCGCAGCAGCGTGGGTAGGCCGCCGGCGTAGGAAGTGAGATCGGTCGTCGACCAGTTGGCCTGGCCGGGCTTGATTTCGCTGAGATTCGAGTTGGCCAGTGTGGGATCGGATCGCAGTTGACGCAAGTCGATGCGCGAGATGTTGCGGCCTGTGGGCAGCGTACGGTCGGTCCAAATAAATCGGCCGTTGCTTACTTGCAGGAGTTGGGCCGCTTGACCGGCGATTTGTAGTTCCAGCCGCACCTTCAGCGTTTCGCCGCTGCCCTGCTGCCAGTAGTTGCCAATACCGTAGAGCTGTTGGCCAAAAATTGCCACTTGATGGCGCAGGCGGGCGGTGATGCTGGCATGGCGTTCGAGGTGGCCGGCTGATTGCTGAAGGAGTTGGTTGCCAACGCAGTTGGTTGATGGGTCGGCAGCAAGACTGGGAGGCACTTCGGTGAGGTTTGAGTTGAGTTTAGGAGGCGTGACTTGCGCGGGTGCTCCCTCACCCCGGCCCTCTCCCGGAGGGAGAGAGAGTGTCGGACGACCAGGAGGGAGAGGGGGAGTAGTTACAGCCGGCGCTGCCAGTTGTTGCGCAAGAGCGGCCGTCGTCGCGATGACTGCAGCTAGCGCCGATAAGTAGGGTAAAATTTTCTTCATCTGCCGGTTTTGACGGTTTTGCCAAAGAATCCGCTTCCGCAGGGCCGACCATTAATCTCCGGAAGACTATGTGTTCGTGTCGCCGTACGCAACGGGGCGTTCGGGCTTCATAAAGAGGACCCGTGCTTACCAATTGCCTGCTGGCAGTCACGAAACGACATCTTCGACGCGGCGGATTGTAGTAGCCGTTGTGGCCGAAAGTCCATCGCAGTCGCACGATTGCTAGCGTGCTGAAAAGCCCTTCGTATGGGCCGGTACGGCTGGGTGGTCGGGTGGCACCATGAAAACGACTGATTTGTGAGAGATATCCGCAAGCGGTGATTGGGCCGCGTTGGCGAAGCAATTGCTCTCACGTTGCGAAGGGGGGAAGACATGCGAGTAGAGCGTGCGCTCGTGGGATTATTGTTAGCAGCTATGGTAGCGGCGCCGGGTTGTGGGCGGTTGGCGTACAACCTGCCGCCGGCATCGCGGTTGATGGAGCCGGGCCCCGGCGTGGGTGGCCCCGGTCCGGGCGTGATTCCGCCTGCCGGTTCGGCCTACGGAATGTCGGGCGGAGCCATTGGCCGGTTCGGCGATGGACAAGGTTCGTACATGGGTGGTGGCGGTTACTGTGCGGCAACGCCGAATCGTCGTGGAAGTTTGATTCCGGCGGCGAGCCCGAATGCCATCGCACAAGCGAGTTACAACGGTGGGTGTGAAGCGTGTGATGGATCGTGCCCCGTGAATCAAACTGCCGTGAACGACCGCATGGTTCGACAGGCCGGCTGCCACCAGCTATTTGGTAGCGCGTGCGGCGGTATGCGGCCAGGTTCGATGGAGGCGTCTGCCGATGGTTGCGGTGGTGGCGGCGGCGGCGGTTATGCCGCGGCGACCTCGCAGATCGCGTTCCTGGGTGAAGATGGCGTGCAGGTTTCGTGGGATACGAGCGGCTGCGGACAGTTCGATTCGTCGCCGCTGGTAGTTCCTGGCCGGCAGGATTTCTACCAAGGCGCAATTTACCGGTTGAAGATTTCGAATATTCCAGGCCGGGCCGGTGTGAATCTGTATCCGACATTGGAAGTCGCTCCAGTGACACCGCGGACGGATGCCTACCTAGCACACTCGCCGATTCCGGTGCAGTTCACGGCGGAAGATTTCGACCAAGTGGTCAGCGGCAACTTCGTGACAAAGGTCATCTATCTGCCAGATCCGGAGTTCCAA
Organism: Planctomycetota bacterium; assembly: GCA_029781135.1. GTDB lineage: Bacteria > Planctomycetota > Planctomycetia > Pirellulales > Lacipirellulaceae > JABDGM01. The sequence continues at coordinate 142,407 of JAKOXH010000051.1, read as the reverse complement.
GAGCTCGCGCTGGCCGGCGTTGAAACGCTGGTGAGCACGCGGCTCGACCCGGGTGTTGACCCGATTGCCGAGGCCGATCGTCGCGGTTCGATTCTGGCCGTCGTGCGGATGGGTAATAAGGACCTTGAGATCACCGGTAGCAATACGGTGCCGAGTGAAGGCGAGACGGTTGTGCCGGCTCATCACGAAGCGGCTGCCGACGAAGCCGGCAACGGCGATGTTTCGCAAGCGATGTACAACGAGCCAACGGGTGAACCCAACAGCGGTAATGTACAACCCGTGCAGTACTGTGAAGGTGGCCCAGGCGACGGTTACGGTGGTGGGTACGGCAACGCATCGATGGGGAACATGCCGATGGGAATGCCGACCGGTGGCTTCGCGCCACCGGCCGTGCCGCCCAACATGATTGCGGGTGCTCCGCAATGGGGCATGCCGATCACGGGTACGCCGATTGGTTTGCCTGGCCCGCCCCATGTGCCGTTGGGGACACCGGCCGGGTTGCAGCAGCACGTGATGAAGAATCGCACCCGCGTTTGTGTGCCACCCCCGGTGGTCAAGATGGAACAATCGGTCAAACAGCGTCCGGGTATGAACTACCCGCGGCCTGTGGATCATGTTTGTGTCGACGAAACACAGCGCGAACCGTTCCGGATTCTGCCAGTCTGGTTGACCAACGCGTTCAGCCATGGCGGAACAGCGGGTGCGAACGCGTACCACAGCGGAGCAGTGAATGGGCCATGCCCGTGAGGGGGTGAGTAGGTGAGTAAGTGAGTAGGTGAGTAAGTGAGTAGGTGAGTAGGTGAGTAGGTAAACGAAAGCTCTGACATTCAGTCTTACTGAATCTCCCTCGCTCCGTTCCTTTTCGAGAGGGGGATAAGAGGTTCGGCAAGCCGAGTAGACTTAAAGTACAAAACCAACATCGAACTTCGTTCAGGTCCTTTCCGGCAGAAAGGACCTACATAAATTTCCCCATGTCAACGGCACTGGTGCTAACGCGTTCGCTACGGCGAACGCGGGTTGAAGGCATACTGCGATGGGCAGTGCTGGTCGTTTTGTCGAGTGGCCTCACGGCTGCCGCACAGGATCGACCTGTGCACTGGCTAAATGCTGGTGCCCTGCCGCCGGGAGCGATTGGCAGCCTTCGACTCCACCGAGGTGGACCGTTGCCGGGGTACTTCCAGCCGGTGCGGATCCGGGCGCCCGAAGGCGCTCGGATCGCACTGGCTACGGAAGGCGGTTTCTCGAACGCCCAGGTAACCGAGGTGCTCGTGGGCCTGCAAATTGGGCCTGTGTATCGTCTGCAGGTCGGCGACATTCCCAATACGGAAGGCTTGGAAGTCTATCCAACCATCGAGGTGATCGACCGCACGTATCCGCCGCCGCGATTGCGGTTGCGGTATCCGATTCCCATCGATCTGACGCAAGAGGAGCTCGAACTTGCGTCACGCGGTGCGTTTGTAACGCGCGTGATCTATATCGAGGAACCCAACCAGGCATTGCCGATTGCTCGCAAGGCGACCGAAGAATTGCCGTGGGTGGAAGCTCCGAAGGGTGAAGACCCACTCGTGACGGCCGATCGGCAAGGGCGGCCGGTCGCGATTCTGCGAATTGGCGGCCGCGTGCCGAACGCGAATTCAGAATGCGAGACGTGCCCGCCGCGGTTTGTGACGTTTGACCCCTCGGCGATTCCGGCGTGCGAAACCAGCGCAACGGTCGAAGCAACGGGCCAAGCGCAAGTGCAAAAATAGCATAAGGTGATTGAGATCAAGTCAAGGCTGCGGCGTGTAAATAGGCCTGTGGAAGGCGCCGATAACGCTCTCCAATGAAGCACGAAATCGGCCTCAGAGAGGCCTCCCACAATCCATACGCTGCGTAAGCCTCAATAAAAAGCACAAATAATGACCAACGCCTTCGCATCTGAAACCACGCAACCGCAGGCAGAACATCTGCCGCTGTGGTGGCGTTGTGTTTTGATTGCCGCGGCGATGGTCATTCTCAACGCATGTGCCGAGCCGGTTACGCGCAAACATTTATCGGCAGATAAGACTTTGGCGGCTCCCTGGGGGCAATCGCCCGCGCTGCCGTCCGCGCCAAATATGGAGCAAGTTGTTCCATCACCGCCCGCCGTCATCGGTGACGAGCCAGTAGGATCTGGTTTGCCCAACGCAGCGGGCGTAGTTGCTGTGCCCGAGGGATCGGTGGAGCAAGGCATTATCGCAAGTGATGAAGGCGGCATCGCCGGTTGCGAAGCCGGCGCATGCGCGACGGATGATTGCGACGACTCGGATCCTTACGGCCCGGTGCTGGGGCCGGGGGACGAATATTTGTGCGACGGCGGCGATTACGGAACACCCGCCGGCGTGCATGCCGATTGGTCGATTACGGGGCTGGAACAGGAAGATGCAATTAGTCACTACGACACGGTCGATGGCCGGGTGCTGGTGACGCCCAGTAATCGCGTGTGCATTTATGCTCCGCGATTCGCCGTGGTGCGGCGAGTCGTGCAGCCGATTGCCCACGAGCAGCCGGTGTTCGTCAGTCAGGCGAGTGATGAGCTGTCGCTGGCGAAAGCGACGCTGGCGTTGCCGCCGATCTCGCAGAAGCAGCGGAACGCCGTTGCGGTCGACATGGGGCAGCAGCCGGCAAACCTTTTCCGGCAGCGGCAACATGTGGGCGGCCTCGAGAATCTGCAGGCCACGATGGATGCGTTCGCTTCGTTGGGGGCTTACGCGAACCTGACGATCATTCGCACGGGCGAAGTTTCGGACGCCGAGAAGGCGCTCGTCGAACGCGCGAAAGAGGCGGCCATCACGCTCACCGGTGTGCAGGCGCCGCAAGTTGCGTTCGGCGTGAAGCAAGCACATGCCGAGGTCGGCATTCGCCAGCCAGGACTTGTTTATCAAACCGATGGACCGGACACGCCGAAGTTACGGCTCTTGAAATTGGCATCGTGCGGCCACGCCCAACCCGGCGAAGAGGTCGAGTTCACGCTGCGTTACGACAACATCGGCGATCAGAAAATCGGCAACGTGACGATCGTCGATAATCTCACCACCCGGCTCGAATACGTGCCCGAGAGCGCCAAGAGCAGCGTCGATGCGGATTTCATCACGCAAGCGAACGATGCCGGGTCGCTCATTCTGCGGTGGGAAATCCGCGACCCGGTGAAGCCGGGCGAAGGCGGCGTGCTGCGGTTCAAGGTCAAGGTGCGGTAGGGTTCGTGTGCATGCCGCAACGAATTGGCAGCAAGCCTTCGTCTATTAGACAAAATGTCTAATCTCTGCTTGCTCTCGCGGCCACAACCACGCATAATTCTGCAATGCGTGTCATCAGCTTGAAAATGCTTCGCGAGTTCTGGACGAAGCATCCCCACGCGCAGCGGCCGTTGCGGCAATGGTACCAGGATGCGCTCCAGGCAGAATGGCACAGCTTACACGAGGTTCGGCAAACCTATCCTCACGCTGACGCGGTGCTTGGTAAGGGTGGAATGTTGACGGTGTTTAACATCGGCGGGAACAAATATCGGCTGGTTGTACGCATCCGCTATGACTATCAGCTCATTAATGTGCGCGCGGTTTTGACGCACGAACAATATGACGCCGGTAAATGGAAGGAGTAATTCACAATGCACGCGCCAAAGAAACTGCGTTCGAAACCGCTTGCCGGGCGTTTTGAAGAGCTCGTGCGCTTGATGGCCCCCCAGGCGATTCGCAACGATGATCAATATACTAGGACGGTCGAAATGATCGATCGCCTGATGACGTGCCCTAAACTGACACGAGGGCAGGCCTTATACATGGAGACGCTGGTTCAGCTCGTACAGGCCTATGAAGCCGAGCATCATGCGATCAATACTTCGGACATTCGCGGCGTCGATTCCCTGAAGCACTTATTAAATGAAAATGACATGAACGCCTCCGATTTAGCGCGACTATTGGGCGTTCACGCCAGCATGGGCTCGAAGATTTTGAAGGGGGAACGCTCGCTAACTGTTGAGCATGTGCGTAAACTGGCGGCGCGGTTCAAGGTACGACCCGAGTTGTTCATTGAATAGGAAGTGGTTTGAGCTAAGCGTGGCCTCGAGATGAACTCGCTAGAGATCAGATTCGGTCGCTTTATTCAACGAGTTGGACTGTAATAGGGCATCCTTATGAGGTTGATGTGTCGAACGCGTTTAAGAGTTTTTGCTCTAATGGTGGTTACTTTCGCGGGGCAAAGTCTTTGTGCTGCAAGTAGCGTCGTCATCGAGAAAGATGTCGAATACGCGAACCCGGACAATCAGCACCTGCAGTTGAACATGGCGCGGCCGGAGGGCGCGGGGCCGTTTCCGGCGGTGGTGTGTATTCATGGCGGCGGGTTTCGAGCGGGCACCCGCGACGGGTATGATGGGCTCATCAAGAAGCTGGCCGAAAATGGCTATGTGGCGGTGACGGTCACTTATCGATTGGCGCCGAAGTACCAATTTCCGGCAGCGGTGAACGACGTTAAGGCGGCCGTGCGGTGGTTGCGGGCGAATGCGGCGAAGTACCATATCGATCCGAATCGTATCGGTGCGATGGGCGGCTCGGCCGGCGGACACCTGGCACAATTTCTGGGTGTGACGGCCGACCAAAAGCAGTTTGAAGGCGACGGCGAGAATCTCGATCAATCGAGCCGCGTGGCATGTGTTGTGAATTTCTACGGGCCAAGCGATTTCACGAAGTCGTACGGCAAGAGCGTGGATGCGGCCGAAGTGCTGCCACTCTTCTTGGGCGGCAATGTGGAGCAGGCCCGCCAGCGGCACATTGTGGCGAGTCCGCTCTATTGGGTGACGCCGAATGCCGCGCCGACGTTGTGCATCCACGGCACGAAGGATAACTATGTGGCGTTCGAGCAGGCCCAGTGGATCGTCGATAAACTGAAAGCGGCGGGCGTCGAGGCCGAGTTGTTGACGATGGAAGGCGCGGGCCACGGTTTTCAAGGCGAGGATGCGGCCAAGGCCGACGCGGCGATGGTGGCGTTTTTTGATCGGCATTTGAAGAAGTGAGGTGGATGAGATTTGGTTTGTGGGAAGTGGCGGCGGTTGCTGGCGGTAGATTCGGCGTGGCCGCCGATGCTAAAGGGACGCTGGCGGTGGGAAATTGCGGGGGTTTTGCCCTGCCCTGCCCCGCGGGCGGTTGCTAAAATCCCGCCCGCGAACCAGAATTGAGAATCGGCCGTCTATCCTGGGTGACGCGTGCGAGCGGGTGTTCGGCGTGGACGCCGCCGCGAAGGCGATTTTGGTTGACCGCGAAGTTTCAGGCTGGAACACTCACCTCGGACGACGGACCTGCTGTGGCGCATCTGGCATTTATCTTTTGCTGTACGGTTTGGGGGACCACGTTCATCTTGCTCGAACGGGTGACCCACGTGATGGGGCCCGTCGAGATCGCGCTGTGGCGGTTGTTCAGCGGGGCCGCGGTCGTGGCCTTCTGCTGGTGGTGGAAGAGCGACAACTATCGCCTCTCCTGGCGAGATCTGGGCTTGATGGCGTGCTCGTCGCTCTTATTCACAGCCCCGCCGCAGATCATTCAGGCTTATGTCATCGCCCAAGGCTTTGGACATAGCTTCTTCGGGACGATGGTCGCTGCGATCCCGCTGCTGACGATCTTGGTATCGGTGCCGATGCTAGGCGTGCGGCCGACGAGTCGCGAACTCTGCGGCGTGTTGGGCGGTTTGCTGGGTATCTTCTTGCTTGTGGAAGAGGGCATGCACCGTGGGATGTCGGTCAGCCTGCTAGCGCTCACGATGATCATTCCGCTCTCGTCCGCGCTGAGCAACACGTTCATCAAGTGGAAACTGCCGCATGTGCCGGCGGCACCCCTTACGGCAACGCTTCTTACCGTCTCGGGGCTGGCGCTGCTGCCGCTCCATTATTCGCCGGATCTCTTGGCGTCGTGGCATATTGCGGCGCCGACGGGGGTGGCGGTGACTCCTGAGGCGATGGTGTATCTTGTGCTGTTGGGCGTTATCGGCAGCGGTGTTTCGACGATGGTCTTCATTTGGATGATCCTCAAGCGTGGACCGTTATTCGCGGGTATGACGACCTATGTGGTGCCCGTGCTGGCGCTCTTCTGGGGCACGTTCGATCACGAGTCGATCAGCGGCATGCAGGCGGTCGCGATTGCGGGCGTGTTGGCGATGGTGGCCTTGGTGCAAACCGGTGCCCAGAGCGAAGCGGAAATCATCGAGCCGGCCGCGGCGGGCGATGGCGTGACCTCGCTGCCTATCTCTGCCGAGGCTGAGTATTTGGTGTCGTTGCCGGTCGAAGAGATTCCGTACAGCGATCGGCGGGCGATGCAGCCCGAGACGCAAGTTGCGTAAGGCGACGCGCTCTTAAACTGATCGGTACTTCGGTGGTTTCCGGCGCAGGGATGGTCATCGCGGCACTTTCCGCAACCGGCGGTCGCGGCTTTGTGGGGATCAGCTATTTGAGGCGGGCGTCGGCGGTGGGGCCGGGGGTGTTGCCGGGGAACCAGGCGGCGAGGAAATCGTGTAGTGGGCCGGGGTACATCGCCATGCGGACGGCGCTCCAGGTGGCTTGGTCGCCGGTGGCGTAGGTGAGGTAGGTCTTACCGCCGATTTCGATGACATCGACATCGGAGTTGTTGATGCCTTCGCCTGGGCCGGCCTCGAGCACGGGGTTCAGCGGGCTGATTTCCCAGGTGGCCAGGTTCTTGGAGCGCGCGATATAGGTGATCCAGCCGGGATGGTTTTTCGTGGCGGCGTGCAGATAGAGCACGTAATAGTACGGCTGGAAGTAGCGGAGGGCGGGGCAGGCGCTGTATTCGTTGCGTTCGCCGCGGAAGCAGAGGTTGGGGACCGTCGTCCAGTGGTGGAGGTCCGGCGAGCGGGCAAAGCGGAAGCAAAATTGAACGGGGCGGTTTGATTCGTAGGCCATGACGTAGCCCTGGTCGTCGCGGCAGACCGACGAGTTGAACAAGTGCTCGTCGGGGGTCTTGCGAATGGCTTCTTCCTGTTGCCAGGTCTTCAAGTCGTCGGTCCAGAAGTGGTCGATGCTCTGGAACCAGTCGCGATCGGTCCCCTGGCTGGCAAAGACGTGTAGCCGTTCCCCCTCGACGAACCCGTTGACAAACGAGTGGCCGGCCGCGAACCGGCCGAACTCTTCGCCGGTGCGGAGGTCGAGGAAGTAGCCGTACATCGAGTCGCGGTAGCCGTCCTTTTCGGACTTCGTGTCGTCGCGGCGGTTCATCACGAGGAGCAGCCGGCCCTTGTATTGCAGCGGCGTGTTTTCCATGCCCTTGGCGAAGGCGAACGGCAGCTTGGTGAGTTCGGGGCGGCGTGGTTCTTCGGCGCGGGTGGTGGCGGTCAAGGTGACGAGGACGAATGCACAGCAAGAAGCCAGTCGGAGAATTGTACTGCTGGAATTCATTGATTGTTGGTGCATGTTGTTAGGGGATATTACGGGATTGTCTTCAGGGCACCCTCACCCCGGCCCTCTCCCAAAGGGAGAAGGGGAATGCGTTCTCATCTCCGCGTCATCCACACGATGAACCACAGCGCTACGGCGACGGCGGTCGTGGCGATGAGGAGGGTGCGGAGTCTGAAACGCTTGGACCAAGGATACCAAGGTGATGCTGCAACCATGCCGGTAATAACAACGGACATCCAACAAGGAAATACGATTAGGAAGTTGGGAACACCACCATAACAGTGAATGCCATAAGACCAGATACCAAAATAATCACCAACTAGGTCTCCGGGTACTCTTCCGCTATCTTTTAAACTCAATACTCCGAACTGCCCACCTTGAGAGGCAAGTTCGCAATAGGTTCCATCTAGGAGGTTGATTCCTGCAATTTTCCCACCGACAAACCAACTCCGCGCCCACAATCCAGTCAATAGCAAGCAGAACATTCCCCAGCACAATGACCACCCAATTCTGGATTTCTTGAATCTCATCGTGGTGCGTGCGAATGAATCAAAATCGGGCGAAGCACATTATCCAACCTAATAGTAATGCAATTAGGGTGAGGAAGAGTAGTAGAACGCGGAGGCTGAAACGCATGGGCCAGAGCTTCCACGGTAGCCACGGAACCACAGTCAAGATTGCCAATAGTGTGGCCAACGCCCGCATTCGCACGTAAATGTCGTACGAACCAGAACCATCGCGATAATAAATCAAGCCGAAATAAGGACCGTGAAACGAACTTTCGTGGCGCGACGCTAAGAGGCGCACCATCGGGACGTCAATGAAATCACTCAAACCTCGTGCCGATTCCGCATGGTGTTGCCACTGGAGTTGAACTGGAAGCGGTTTGCCAGACCAATGCTGAAACCTAATCATTCCCCGCAACATGAAAACTTCGTTTTGTCCTGGACCAGGAAGCCCGAGCCAATCGCGTGTCCGATAACTCCGCACCCAAAAGGCAACTAACAGCAAGCACAGAATGCCGCAGAGGGCAGAAAATGCGATTCTGGTTTTCTTGAATTTCATCTCATTTTCCGGAAATAGAGATGAAGAATGTTGAGGGTTCTGCTATTAGAGCAGGTTCAGCGCAGTTTGCCAGGTCGGATTCGCGTTAGGGTCCGCTGCAAGGCTTGCGTCAAGGCACCCTCACCCCGGTCCCAGGGCCGATCAGTTTATCACGTTAGGGAAGTTGTCGCAGGGTGGCATGGCCTCGGAGGTACTCCGACGTGGCCATGTTTTTCGAGGAATTCATGCTCACGTTGCGCGAGAGCATGCCACACTTCGGGCTCCCATGTGAAAAACTGATCGGCCCTTACCCCGGTCCTCTCCCAGAGGGAGAGGAAGTCTTCATCGGCTTTGGGTACCCGCCATAAATGGTGGGCCTCGTATCGGAAGAGACGGGCCGTGAACGGCCCTGGGGTGGCTGAATTCTTACGAAGTGAGCGACGTTTTTTCGGCATCGCGCAGTAATTTCGGCAGGCGCGCGCCGCAAGACAGCCAAAGTACAGCACTGCTGGACAAGCCAGCAGTGGCACCCTTAGCAGCGTGTTGAAAAAGGGGACGGCACGCTCGGGAGATAGCAAATCCCTGCCGTTTTCGGCGACGGACCGCGAGCCAGTCCCCTTTTTCAACATGCTGTTGGCTAGACCTGCAATATGTCTATGCCGAGCCGCGGGCAGGGCACGCGGGGCGTGGGGGCCGGCGATGCGTAGCATCGCGGCTAGTTGGTGGTTGAAGCAGGTCTTGTAAGGGAGTGTGAGTGAGGCGCCTGTAATCTTGCTGGCACTGCGATCAGACCGAACCCTCCCCTGGCCCCTCCCTAAAAGGGAGGGGGAGTGTTTCTAGAGGCCGAGGGTGGCGCGGAGGCCGACGACGAGGGCCGTGTCGTTGCGGACGTCGGCGGGTTCGATGACTTGGAAGTCGGCCGTTACTTGGAAGCCTTTGGCCACGGCGGCCGAGTAATAGAGCTCGACGCCGTCGACATCCTGCAGCGTCAGCACGGGGCTAAGCAGGTCTTGGAAGTCGTTGCTCAGCGCGGTGTGGAAGTAGCCGATGCCGAAGGCGTCGTGGGGTCGCGCGCGGTCGAAACCTTGGGCTTGCAGGCCGACGTTGGCGGACCAGCCGATGGGGCTGGTTTTCGGTTCGGCGAGGCCCCATTGGCTCAGCAGCGTGACGTTGCGTTCGGCATGGCAGCCGTCCATCCACAGCGTTTGTTCGAAGATGTAGAGCAGCGTGTACGCGCCGTGCTGCGGGATGGCGACGAGGCCTTCGTCGGGAACGATCACGAAGCTGCTCGGGTCGAAGGCGACGAACTCGCCAGTGGACCAAATGCCGCCGAACAGATGCGAGCCGGGCAGGCCGTTCACGTCGGTGAAGACGCGGTAGAAGCCGAGGATGTTGGCGCCGTTATCAAAGAGATCGTCGAAACCGCTGGTGGTGGCACAATTTTGCGTGTCGTACACAAGGACGCCGGCTTGGGGCAGTTTGCCTTCATAGGCGAGCGCGCCGGCGCCCATGAACGAGAGGGGCGCGACGCGGGCGACGGAAAGCGGAATCACCATTGAGGCGTTCATGAAGCCGTTGATGCCGCGGCCGGTTTCGGGGTAGAGCGAGTAGAACAAATCGAGGGCATTGAATTTGCCGAACGTGGCTTGGATGTTGTCGTCGAGTGCTTGGGCGAAGGATAGGCCGGTGATCGCGGTGTCGTGTTCGCCTGTTTTTGGGTAGAGCATCGCGACATTGGCGGGGGCGAAGCCGACGGCGTCGAGGTTAACGTCCTCGCCGAAGCGGGTTTCGACGTGCATGGTCATCGTCATGCCCTGCCAGAGGCCGAGCTTGCCGCTATCGAGAATGAGGAATTGGTCGACTTTGCCGCCGTAGTCAAAGTCTTGCTCTTGGCCGCCGCTGGCGACGCCTTGGTAGAATTGCGTGACACCGGCACCATAGGTAACGCCTTGTGCCTGCATGGCCTTGGCCTGGGCTTCAATGCGACGCATGAGTTCGTCGGAAAGCGGGCAACTAATGTAGTAGCCGTCGTTGCAGGGGTTGGGAGCGCAACTGTCGCAGGTGGGGAAGTATTCGTCGTCGCGAACGGCGGTGGATTGGTCGGCAGCGGAGGGCGCAGGGGCGGAAGAATCGTCGGCGGTCGCCGGGGCGGTTCGGAACGTCAAGGCAAGCAGGCACGTTAAGGTATAAAGTCGGAATGCGGAGAATGGCTGTGTCATGGGCAGACCTGCCTGTACCGAATTGGGGGACGGATATTGAGAGTGCGCGGCCTCTTGTCGTATCGTCGCTAGCGAAAAGAATTGCCGAGTGCGGCGTGCTAAGGACCGCGCATTCGCATTGCGCAAACTTTGCGGTGGCGGGTGACCGCGCGAGACGAATGATGTTTAGACCCGATTATTCGCCATGATTTCGTTTATTGTCCCGGCACATAATGAGCAGGCGCTGCTCGGTCGAACGCTGGCGGCGATCGCTGAGGCGGCCAAGGCGACGAACGAGCCGTACGAGACGATCGTCGTGGACGATGCTTCGGATGATGCGACGGCGGAAATCGCGCGGGGTTGCGGTGCGCGGGTGGAAGCGGTGAACTTTCGGCAGATTGCGGCGACGCGGAATGCGGGCGCGCGGGCAGCGCGCGGTGAGTATCTTTTCTTTGTCGATGCGGATACGTTCGTGACACCGAGGCTGGTGGCGGCGGCCCTTGGGGCGATGCGCAACGGGGCGGCAGGCGGCGGCGCTCCGGCGAAGATGGAAGGGCCGGTACCGCTTTACGCGCGCCTGCTGATTTTATGGTTTCACATTTTCATGCGCGTGGCGGAGCTTTCGGGCGGGGCGTTTTTGTTTTGCCGGCGGGAGGCGTTCGAGGCCGTGGGCGGCTTCGACGAGCGTTTGTATGGGGCCGAGGATGCCGCGCTTTCGGCCGCCTTGAAGCGCGTGGGCCGGTTCAAGCTGCTTTGGACGCCCGTGCTGACTTCCGGACGGCGGGTGCGCACGTCCTCGGGGCTGAAGATTTTGACGACGATGACACGAGTTGCCTTCTTTCCCAGAAGAATGCTGCAACGACGTTCGAACGTCGCCGCATTATGGTACGACTCGGACCGGAAGCAGGATGATGAGACGCCGCGTACGTTGGTAGTAAGGGCGTCGAATGCCGTCGCGCTGGTCCTTATGATTCTGGTGATGACGGGGCCGCTGTGGAATTTGCCATTGCCGGCAGCGTATTCGACGGGCGTGCTGGGCACCGTGAAATATAGTGTGCAGGTGTTTCAATGCCACGTGGGGCTGTTGCTTTTCCCGTGCGCGTATTTCTTGGTGCGGTGTCTTGCGGTGCAGCCGCGATGGGGTGAACGCGTGAAGCTATTATTGCTGCTGGGCATTTGCCTGTGGGGCGGCTGGTCATCGGCGCGCGAGTTGTATTGGATTTGGCGCGGATGGTTCGAACTGTTGGTATGAGCGGCGTGACGGGCAAGCGGCGAGAATCCCCATTAGTACGAGCACCGCCGAGCTTGGCTCCGGAACCGATGTGCCGGCGGCAAATGATGGCTGTTCACCGTAGCCGATGAGCGCTTGGCTACTGTAATGCATGCGCCAAGTGCTGTAGTCGGCGCCATCGACCACGCCGTCGACGTTGCCATCGGCACCGGTGCCCGAAGTAAGGCTAAGGCCGTTCGAGTTTCGCCAGATGATGTAGTCGGCGGCATCGACAGCGCCGTTGCGGTCGTAGTCGCCGCGGAGGCCGTAAACGTACTGGGCCGCGGCGATGTCGTCGGGGTCGAGTTGGCGGTTGATGGCCTGGCAGCAGAAGGGAGCGTTCGAGTTGGTGCCGTCGCCGACGTACATGACGCGGCGATCGGGATTGTCGCCGGCCCAGCGAGGGTGGTTGAGGCCGATCGCGGCGTGGCCCAGTTCGTGCAGAAAGACGCCTTCGACATCATCGCCGAAGTTGTATACATCGACGGGGGTAATATCTTCTTGGCCTGGGGCGATTTGGTATGGCCGTTGTGTGCCGATGCCAGTCACGTTGAAAATGACATCGCCGGAAAAGGGATCTTCGAAGAACGGGCCAGGCGGACCGATACCGATGGCGCTGCGGTATTGAAACCACTGGCCGGGAATGGCCGCGAAGGCCCCGATGCGAATGTTGGGGGTGGTGGCGCCGGGAGCAGCGACGGGTTGGCCGGAGTCGCTGACGGGGCCGACGAAGGTGATGTTGGCGACGGCCGACCACGTATTGAAGGCTTTTTGAATGGCGGTATCGAACGCGCCGGGGCCGTAGTTTGTATCGACCGAATTGCGAAGCGCGGTGATGTTGCTGAGACCGGTGATGGCGTCGTGAAAGGGGAAGTTCGTGGGGTCGAGCGGCGTGCCGTCCGGCATGTATCCCCAGGTGACGACCGCGCCATTGCCGGCGTGCGGGTCGGCGCCCCACTTCGAGCCGAAGCCGTTGCCGATGGTATCGTAGCCATAAACGGCCTGTCCAACAGCAAGAGCCGACACCCATAACAGCAAACACAACGATGTGCAGTGGTGGTAATTCATCGGTCGAATTGGCGCGGCTAGCCCGAGAAGTATTGTAGCCACTCGCTGGGAACATCAAGAATCAAAGTTGCCCATCGCGCAACAAAAACGGCCCGCAGTGGCGGGCCGTGACGAAAATCGTGTGGAGTCGCAATGACTATGTCAATTCGACGTGCTGCACGTACGGACTATTCCGAAGGCGTGAAGAAATCGATTGAGCTACCGGGCTGAACGCTCAATTGCGAATTGCCGGCCGGTGCCGCCACGTGCCTCTTCCGATCGACGATTAGGCTGCCATTATCCGCGACATTGAACATTGGCCGGTAGCAGTTCTCGAAGCAGCGGCGGGCTTGGCAATCCCAATGCCAGACGAGACCGAGGCCGATGTTCCAAGCTTCCTGCGAAGCGCCAGCGACGCCGTCTTTTTGGTTCGGAATGAGATACTCGAAGCCGCCTTGGACGCTGAATCGATCGCCGATGGGAATGAACATGTCGGCGCCGAGCAGGCCGTCGGACTGGCCGTTGAAGCCACCGAAGAAGCGGCCTTCGCCGCCGCGGCGACCGTTGTACCGGTAGAAGAACAGATACTGATCGCTGGCCTGGAAGCCGTATTCGCCGCCCGCGCCATCGCTCAACAGATGTTCGTTGACGCCGTAGATGCCGGTGAAGCCGATTTCGTGGCAACCACCATCGCGGAGGCTAAGTTCGGTGCGGATTTGATCGTAGCCGAGTGAGCTAAAGCGTTCGTCGTTGAGCATGTCCCACACGACGCCGAAGTTCAGGCCTTCGCATTGGCGGTGGAACAAGCCGGCGGTGGCGAACTGTTGGAAGTGTGAATCGCGGCTTTCGGTACTGGCATCCCCGTTGAGTTGGTTTTCCGTCCCGCGCCAGCCGAATTGATAGCCGAGTTGAGCGTAAGGGATTTTGGCACCGATGTTGAAGCCTTGGTTGAAGCCGAAGTTGCCGGCATCACGATTTTGGTCATAAGGGCCTTTGAAGCCTTGGACGCCAGCGAAGACCATGACTTCTTGCCACTTGGGCCAGCGGATGCGAACGGTGTGGCACGATTCATCGTCGCCGGGGCCGAGGCAGAAGAGGTCTTTGTGGCAGCAGTTATCGCAACCGCAGCCAGGCTCACAGCCACAGCCGGGTTCACAACCGCAACCGGGCTCGCCGCAGGGGCAGGTGCATTCGCCGCCTGGGCAACCTTGGTCGCATGGGCCACTGCCATCGGCGCACTCGCCGCCTTCATAGCCGTAGGGCTGATACTGGCCGGCGAAGGCGTCGGGGCCATCGAAGTGCTTCATGACCGGCTCTTGCATGGCCGGTTTCGATTTGCTGGCAGCGGCTTTGCTTGGAGCTGGGAGGCCTTCCGGGGCGGGTGCTGGTGATTTGCCAGTGCCTTCGCTGTCGAAGGCGACGTTGACGACGTTCCACCACTTGCCGCTATCGGAGAGCATTCCATTATTGTTGCTGTTGCCGCGAGCCTTGTTGGCCTGCGGCGGTAGCTGGTGGGCGGGAACCTGAGGGGCCGCCGCGGCGGCTCTCATCACGGGCTGGCGTGCTTGAGCATAGGGCTGGCGCACGGTGGCGACCGGTGCATTGGTCCGCGTCACCGCCGCCGATTGATTGCGTGGTTGCGTTGGTAGTTTGGAACTGGCAATTGCGGCCGATTGATTCGTCGGAATTCGTTGGGCATTCGCCGGTCCATGGAACGTTTGTGGTTCTTTGACCGTGGTCGAGGCCGAGGACTTGGCCTGCTGTTCCTTGGCGCGGAGCGGGTTCGTGCCGTCGTCAGCCTTTTCGGCAAGAGTCACTTGCTGGCCGTTCGGCAGGTTCCATTCGTCATTGGGCGCGCTGTCGTTGTTTCGGCCGATGACTTGAACATTGGCGGGCCGAACTACACCGGCAGGTCGCCATTGTTCGCCCGCTTGGCCGAACGCGGTACTGGCCCCACAGGCCGAGAAAAGTAGCGTGGCAAACGCGAACCGTGACGCAGGAAGATAGGCGTCGAACATCGGTTGATCCTTCAGCGAGGAAGCAGAAAACGAAACTGCAAGCAATGGCGGCTACCGTTGCCCGCCGTTGCGAGCGCAGCCACCGCCGTGATCCCCCCTTGGACCAATAGCTGTTCCGTCTTATCGACAAGCTACGCAGGGCACTTTCGGAAAAGTCTACGGAATCGTTAAACTCAAGTGGTGGCAGTGCAGGCGTCGCCCTGTTCGCAGTAGCCACGCTGTTCTCCTATTTTCTATTGCGGATTGCGGATTTCGGAATGCGGATTGAGAATGCCGGTTCCGCGATCGCTGTTTCTTGGCAACCCCAACCGAAGCTTCGGCAAGACACCCTCACCCCAACCCTCTCCCAAAAGGAGAGGGGGTGCGTTAATTCCCCACACCGCATTCCCAATTCCCAATTCCCAATTCCCCACTCCCATCATGCCTGCTAACAGCTTCACAGTTTCGGCCAACGTGGTTGATATTTTGGGTCGCCGCACGTATCCGGCCGAGGTTGTGATCGAGGATGGAGTGATTGCTGCTATCAACAAGACGAGCGGCAGCCACACTACATTTCTATTGCCCGGCTTCATCGACGCCCATGTTCACATCGAAAGCTCGATGCTCGTGCCGAGCGAGTTCGCGCGGGCGGCGGTGGTGCACGGCACGGTGGCAACCGTGAGCGACCCCCATGAAATTGGCAACGTGCTCGGCGTGGCGGGCGTGGAGTACATGCTGGAGAACGCGTCGCATGTGCCATTCAAGTTCTTCTTTGGGGCGCCGTCGTGCGTGCCGGCGACGACGTTCGAAACGGCGGGGGCTGAGATCACGGTGGCCGAGGTCGAGGCGCTGCTCGACGATCCGCGGATTCTGTACCTCAGCGAGATGATGAACTTCCCTGGCATTCTGTACGGGAATGAGGCGTGCCTCGCGAAGGTGAAGGCGGCCCACGACCGTGGCAAGCCGGTGGATGGGCACGCACCGGGATTGCGCGGTGAGCAGGCGGTGCAGTACATCGCGGCGGGAATCACGACTGACCACGAGTGTTTCACGAAGGATGAAGCGCTCGATAAGGTGCGTGCGGGGTGCAAGATATCGATTCGCGAAGGTTCGGCGGCGCGCAATTTCGATGCGCTGTACACACTGCTCGTTGAGTTCCCGGGGCAGGTGATGTTGTGCAGTGACGACAAGCACCCGGACGAGTTGCTGCTGGGGCATATCAATTTGTTGGTGCGGCGGGCGGTGGCAAACGGCATCGACGTGTACGATGCGCTGCGGGCGGCGTGCATCACGCCGATTGAGCATTACCAGTTGCCGGTGGGGCGGCTGCGCGTGGGCGATGCGGCGGATTTCATCGAAGTGGAATCGCTGCAAGAATTCAATGTGCGGCGGACGTGGATCGATGGGCAATTGGTGGCCGAGAGTGGGAAGACTTCGATTCCGCGCGTCAAACCGAAGGTCGCGAACAATTTCGCGGCGAATCCTTTGACGCCGGCGGCGATTGAGATTTCGGTGCCGGCCGATTCGAGGTTGAAGCTGCAGGTGATCGAGGCACTCGATGGGCAGCTCATTACCAATCGACTCGAATATCCAGCGCAGGTCGTGAACGAAGCGGTCCACGCGCAGCTTGAGCTCGACATTTTGAAACTCGTCGTCGTAAATCGCTATTTTCAAGCGCCGCCGGCGATCGCGTACATCAAGAACTTTGGGTCGAAGCGCGGCGCGATGGCGTCGAGCGTGGCGCACGATTCGCACAATGTCATCGCCGTCGGCACGAGTGACGAGGACATCGCCGCGGCAATCAACCTGGTGATGGACGCCGGCGGAGGGCTTTCGGCGACGTGCAGTGCGGATGGTGTGGCAGCAGTATTGCCGCTACCAGTGGCTGGCTTGATGGCGACGGGTTCGTGTGAAGAAGTCGGCGCGGCTTACGGCAAGCTCGACAAACTCGTGAAGGCCTGGGGCTCGCCGCTGCGGGCGCCGTATATGACGCTATCGTTCATGGCACTACTTGTCATTCCCGCACTCAAGCTCAGCGATGAAGGGTTATTCGATGGGGCGAAGTTTGAGTTTACGGATTTGTTGAGATAGAAGTGACTGTAACCTGCCCAAGGTCTTCGATGGACCGTTTTTTGCTATACTCGCCATTAGACATTATCGAAGGCTGCGCTTTGAATGAACCTGCGGGAGGCGTCTCCCGACGCCGATAACGCTGTCGAATGTGACACAAAATCGGCCTCAGAGAGGCCTCTTACAGCCCATTAACTGCGCAGGTCTCAATAGAAGGAACATTGCGAGGCTTCCATGACGGTCACTTTTACACTGCCAGCCGCGGTGGAACGGGAACTTCGCGTTCAGTTTAGCGATCTTGGTGCGGCAGCGAAGGGGGCAGCGCTCGTTGAACTGTATCGGCTGAATTCTCTCTCGCATGGACAGCTCGCGGAATCCTTGGGGATTTCGCGCGACGAGACAAACGCGGTTTTGAAGCGTCATAAGGTCGTCGAAGACTTTCCTACCATTGAAGAGTTCGATGCACAGATGGCCCGTGCGTGGGCCTTGAAACGTGATGCGGCGCGACGGGGCGAAGTCTGAATTCGCCGACGTTTTGCGGTAAACACTTCAATTCGAGTGCGAACCCGTTTTGATCGCGGTTGGTCTTGAAGCTATAATTGGGTGATGCCACAAATTGAAGGAGAACCAACGATGTCCCAGCAGACTCTGGAAGAGCGCGTCCGAGTGTTGGAAGAGAAGTTTGATCAACTTTCGCGTCAGCTGCGGCCCGACGGAGAACCAGGTCGCGACGATTGGAAGTCGACCGTGGGGATGTTCGCGAACGACCCAATCATGAAGGAGATCGACGAGGAAGCTCGCAAGATTAGGGAGGCAGATCGAGAACGAGCTCGCAAAAAGTGGAAGTCTGAATCTTAGAGCATCTTGCTCTTTTCCGTGCCGGCGATTTTCATTTTCGCGGCGGGTTTCTTGAGGAAACGCGGCTCCGCATTTTGGTAATTTGCTCGAGATGATCATTCTGGACACCGATCATGTGACGGTTTTGCGCTATCCGGAGCATTCCCAGTACGGAATACTCTCAGCCAACATGCAGCGATCGGTCGATTTGCACTTTGCCATGACGGCGATCACCCTCGAGGAGCAAATGCGCGGCTGGCTAGCCGCAATTCGTCGGGCGCGCCGCGTTCACGATCAAATCCTATACTATACGCGGCTGGTAAGTTTAGTGCGATTTGTGAGCAAATGGGATATTCTTCCCTTCAACGAACCGGCGGCGGATCGGTTCGAAGCCTTTCGCAAAGCGCGAATCCGCATCGGCACACAGGATTTGAAGATCGCCTCCATCGCCCTCGAACAAGGGGCGCTCTTGCTCTCGGCCAATTTGTGCGACTTCGAGAGGGTGCCGGGGTTGCGGGTGGAAAACTGGCTGCAATAGGTCGTAGCATTCCAAGATTGGGGAGTCACTTTTTTCGGGCGAGCAACGACTGCCACCATCGACGTGTGGCTTCTGCGATCCGAATGAGCAACGGCGGTCTTGGTCTGAGTTCCAGTGCGTCGCGACTTAGCGGGAACTTTCTGCGGGCGCGAATCTCTTCTGCTTCGGCGCGAGCGGTTTCAGAGTTTCTCTTCTGGCCGTGCCGATTATAAGCGTCCGCGATTTGTAATAGAATGTGCATCAGTGAGAGATCGTCCCAATGGGCTCTCCAGCCGTCGCGATCAAAGCAAAGCCTTGCTCTTTCGATCGCGTTTGAGAGCGCATCGATTTCCGACGCACCCTCGCCAGCCAAGCGATGGCGTTTTGCCTCAGTGCACCACCAATTCGCATAGGCGTGGTGGACGCCACATGCGTCGCGCAAACCATCTTCCCGCACACTCAGCACGTCTTGTACAAGCACATCGAGCCAATCCCATGCGAGCTGTGATGATTTGGCAGCCTCGGCTGGTCGTCCGCGCGCCAAATCACATTGGGCTGATAAGATTAGCAACTGTGCAATGCCGAGATGATCGTTATTCTTAGGTTGGTGGGCTGCAAACCCCTTCCGCACAAGGCTACGGGCACGACGCACGAATCTCATTCGCAGCAATTGTGAGATCTCACTAAGGACATACCTTCGCCATAGTAGCAGGTGGAACTCTTTGGCCTTGCGGGTGGCATTCTTAAAGGACGCTAACGCGGCGTCATCTTCACCGTGCATTCGTTGAATAGCGGCGATTGATGCATGTGCCTTACAATGTTCGGTCAAACTTGCGCTGCGCAAATCGAGAATCTTTTGGTAGGCTAAAACAGCGCCTCGCCAATCTCCTGCCTCCTCCAAATCGTCGGCTACGCAGTCCCAGTACAGGTTGTCGTCGTATTGCCCTTGGCTGAGGCGGAGCAGCCAGTCTTTCGCCCTTTGCACGATAGGGTCATCGGCGCCCTCATTCGAATCCCAGTTGGCGATGGCTGTCTTGGCATCTGCGATCATCGCCTGCAAGCTTTTCGGAAAATAAGAAGATGGAACCGTTGCCGTCATAATGTCCTCGCCACAATAATTCACTAAGAAAAACAAACCTAGTCGAATCACTCGGCTTCACTGAAGATACCCCTTTTCAATGGATGAAGTCTAGAAAATTGAACAACTTTTGCTCATTTACAGGCACTTCGAGATGACAATTGCTGGCGGGCAGCGTTAAAATTACACTGGCAATTCCACGCGGGAGCGGTAGCTTCAGGCTTTTTCTGTGTGCCCGATCGGGGCAGTTTCACATTCTTTTCAGGGAGTCTCGACGCATGGCAACGATCACGGAAAAAAAGGTCCGGCGGCCGCAGGTTCGGCAAACGCAGTGTTTCATTGGCGGGAAGTGGGTGCCGGCGGCGAGTGGGAAGACGTTCGAGACGATCCACCCCGCGACCGAGGAAGTGATTTGCGAGGTGGCCGAGGGGGATCAGGAGGATGTCGAGGCGGCGGTCGAGGCGGCCCGCGAGGCATTTGAAAATGGTCCGTGGGCGACGATGGATGCGCGCGATCGCGGCGCGCTGATGAACAAGCTGGCCGACGCCGTTGCGGACGAGGCCGATGAACTGGCCGCGCTCGAGACGCTCGATAACGGCAAGCCGATTGCCGATTCGCGGGCGGCCGATATTCCGCTCGTGATCGATTGTTTGCGCTACTACGCGGGGTGGGCGGATAAGATCGAAGGCCGGACGATTCCGATTCGTGGCGATTATTTTTGTTATACGCGGCGCGAGCCGGTGGGCGTGGTGGGGCAGATCATCCCGTGGAATTTTCCGGCGCTCATGGTCGCGTGGAAGTGGGGGCCGGCGCTGGCGGCGGGTTGCACGATCGTGATGAAGCCGGCGGAGCAGACGCCGCTCACCTGTTTGCGGATGGCTCGCCTCGCGCAGAAGGCGGGCATTCCGGATGGCGTTATTAACGTGGTCCCTGGGTATGGGCCGACGGCGGGGGCGGCGATTGTGAAGCACCCGGGTGTCGATAAGGTCGCGTTCACGGGTGAGGGCGCCACAGCCAAGATCATTCAGCGAGAGGCGGCCGAGACGATGAAGCGCCTCACGTTCGAGCTCGGCGGCAAGAGCCCGAATGTCATTTTTGCGGATGCCGATTTGGAGTCGGCCATCGAAGGTGCGCACTTCGGCCTGTATTTCAACCAAGGCCAGTGCTGCTGTGCGGGTAGTCGGCTATTTGTGGAAGACCGCGTGCACGACGAGGTGATCGACCGGCTCAAGGAACGGAACAAAGAGCGGCGGGTGGGCGACCCGTTCGACCCCACGACGCAGCAGGGTCCGCAGGTGGACGAAGCGCAGTTCGACAAAATCTTGCGGTATGTGGAATATGGCAAGCAGGATGGCGCGAAGATGATCACGGGCGGCAAGCGTGTGGGCGATAAGGGTTATTTCGTCGAACCGACGTTGTTTGCGGGCGTGACGGACAACATGCGGATTGCCCGCGAGGAGATTTTCGGACCGGTGCTGAGTGTGCTAAAGTTCAAGGATGTCGATGAGATTATTCGGCGGTCGAACGATACGAATTTCGGACTAGCCGCGGCCGTGTGGACGCGAGATGTGGCGAAGGCCCATCGGTACGCGGCCAAGGTGCGGGCCGGCACGGTGTGGGTCAATTGCTACGACGTGTTCGACGCGGCGGCCCCGTTTGGCGGGTTCAAGCAAAGTGGCATCGGCCGGGAACTGGGCGAAGCCGGCTTGGCAAACTACACTGAGCTAAAGACCGTGACGGTCTCGATGGCGTGATTCAGCTGCCGTAGCCGGATTCGCAAGAATCCGGCGGCGTCGAACCGAATTCTTGGGAATTCGGCTACAAGCGTGGCGAGTGGCCAGCGCGCTGGGGGCTCGCCTGAGGCTTGACCTCAGGCAGCCAACGTTGTTGTAGAAGTTCACTGCTGGACAAGCCAGCAGTGGCACCTGGGAGGCTCGACCCCAGCCACTTTGCACTAGTTGGTTCAAGATTGAAGAGGCAATGCGATGAAATCACTTCACTGGCAATTGGCGATTTGCTCGATCGTGTTGCTTTTGGCGAGTGCTGCGCGGGCGCAACAAGGATCAGATACGAAAAAGGACGAGCCGCCGCCGGCGGGCGTGGACAAATATTACTGGGACTTGGCCAAGTCGGACGACCGCGTGCTACGAAGCATGGTGGAACGATACGTTGGGCTGGTGAAGATTCGGGAATGGAGCGATCTATCGGGCAAGTCGAAGATCATTGCCCATTATGTGAAGCACGATCCGCAGTTGACGACGGTCACACTACGGATCATGCGTGGAAAAGGTGCCGAGCGTACCTCGGACGAAAAGACGGTGCCGGTCGAGAAATTGAGCAAGGATTGTCAATCGCGCGTGAAGCAAATTGATATCGCGCAGAAGAAGATCAAGGAGATGGCGGCGAAACTGGCTAAGGACGGCAATACGACAATTCCGGCGGCGCCGGGTGAGAACCCTGGCGCGCCGATGGCGGATGAGCGCGGGGCTGAGCCGGGAGCGGCAGGGCCGCGGCCTGGGCCAGGCGCTCCAGCTGCCGCGACTACACCGGCGGCTTCGGAGCCTGATCCGAGTGCATTAGAACCGGATCCATTGGGGTTTGCCGAAGTCCAAATAACTTCTCCGGGTGGACCTGGCCCGGGAGAAACTCCACGGGGTGTGCAACCGCCAGCACCAACTGGGAAGTAAAGGAATGTTGCACGCCTGTTGCAGCGTTCGCGGCACATGAATCGTGCGGCCTTCAGCTGCGCGGGACTAACCCAGAGTTCAGTTGATCAGCAAGATCTTGCTCTTTCCGTTTGAAGGCATTGCGTTGCGAGCACGCATGCATCACTAGCTGCCGGCGTCGCTGGCGATGAAGTTTTGCATCTCTTCCCAGAATTCTTGGGTAAACAGGCAAACTTTGCCGATTATTCCGATTATGCGGATCGTAACGGTCGCGCCAGGTCGTGCGCGCCCGTTGAATCGACTGCGAAAGGCCTCGATTTTCTGTTCCCATGATGATCGCATATCGCAAGCACTGGTTGTTGCGTCGCGGCAAGCTGTGCGGACAGCTTGCTCTCACGCTCGTAACATTGAACCTCGACAGCCTGGCGCGCGGCCAGGCATCGACTGCGCCGGCGGTATCAAGCGCTGCCACGGCACAGGTTGAGGAATCGAAAGTCGAAGCTTATCCGCTAAACAATAGTACGCGCGAGGTGCTGACGCGCTGGCAGCAGCAAACTGCCGGCCGGTCGGATATTCGGGTCGCGATCGATGATCGCACCGGGCAAGCGTTGGTGTTCGCACCGCCGACGGTGCAGGTGCAGCTTCATCAGCAATTGGCGGCGACGGCCCCCCCCGCCACGGCACCGCAAGCCAGTGTGCCGCAAACCCAGGCAACGGCGAACGCGAATGTTGGGCTGGCGGTGCCAGGCAATGCCGTGTTGTTCCAGTTGCGGCAAGTGCCGGCCGCGGAAATCCATGGGAAGTTGGAGTCATTGCTATCGCGATCGCTGCCGGCAACGGTTGATGCATCGGGCGATTGGCAGAGCTTTCCGCTCGAAGCATCGCCGAATGCCCGCGTGATGATGAGCGTGAACATTCGCGCAGCGCAAGTGAGGCTCGACGGCCAACCGGCGCAGGTTGCGGCGTGGCGAGCAGTGGTGGAGGCACTCGACAGTCCGCCGGCCACTCCCGACCACGTCACGAAACTCGTTTCGACGAAACCCAATAACAGTGCTCAAGTCCGGCAGGCTCTGCAGGTAATCATGGCCGACGGGGCCAATCGGGCGGGGGGCCAACCGTCGTTGGTTTCCACGATTTTCCAACCGCAGGCGAAACCAGCGGTCGACGCGCTGGCACAAGCAGCGCCGCCAGCGGCGGCTCCCGCGGCGGCGCCGGCGGCGCCAGCACCCGCGGCACCAGCACAACCGCCGCAACCGGGAGAAACAAAATTGGCCCCGGGAAGCGCGCAGACGGCGATTGACGCGGCCAAGATCGCCGAGGCGGCGGGCGGCCTGATGGGGCCCGTGCAGGTGGAATACGTAGAAGGGCTGGATGTCATCGTGTTGCGTGGTGCGGAGCGTGATGTGCAGCGCGTGATGGACATCATTAAACAGATTGAAGATCTGAGCACCGTAACCGTTCCGGAGATCACCATTCATCCGCTGAAATACGTAGATAGCGTGCAGGTTGCCGGCTTGTTGCAGACGTTGTACCAACAGGTGTTGGGGCCGCGGATTGGGACGGTCAATATTACGCCGCTCGGCAAGCCGAATGCCCTGCTGCTCATTGGGCGTAAAGAAAACGTGAAGATGGCGATTGACCTGGTCGACCGGCTCGACCAGCCGGTGATTCCCACCTCGCGGTTCGAGGTGTTCACGCTTAAACATGCGACGGCCACGGAAGCGAAGACGCTGGTCGAGAATTTTCTTGGCCAGGCGCAAGGGCAGGCTTTGCCGCAGTTTCCCGGTGGTGCGGGCAACCCGGCAAATAATTACGTAACACTGGCGCCGCGGGCGTTGGTGGTGGCGGATCAGCGGTCGAATTCGCTCGTCGTTAGTGCGAGTCCGCGCGATATCGCGGAAATTGCCGCGCTAATTCAGCGAATCGACGTGGCGGGAGCGGCTGCTGAACTTAAGGTATTCACGATCGTAAATGGCGATTCGACGGCCCTGACGGAAATGTTGCGGTCGCTGTTTTCGGTGTCGGGGAGCACCCCAAGTGGAACGGGGGATACGGGGTCGTTGGGCCAAACCAGCCCGGTGCGGATGCAGTTTTCGGTCGATCACCGCACGAACAGCATCATCGCGGTGGGCACCAAGGAAGACTTGGCTGTGGTGGAAGCGATCTTGTTGCGACTCGATGAAGGCGATCTCCGCGAGCGGAAGACGACTGTGTTTCGTTTGAATAACGCGTTTGCCGAGAACGTGGCCCAATCGCTGAATCAATGGCTGCAAACCGAGCGGCAAGTGGAAACGCAAACCCAGGCCACGATCAGCCCGTTCGAGCAGATTGAACGGGAAGTGATCATCGTGCCGGAACTCGCGACGAATAGTTTGATCGTGAGTGCGACGCCGCGGTTCTTCAACGAAGTGGTGAAGATCGTCAAGGACTTGGATGAGCGGCCGCCGATGGTGCTGATTCAGGTGCTTATAGCGCAAGTAGCTCTTAACGACACCGATCAATTCGGCGTCGAGCTTGGTTTACAGGATTCGGTGCTGTTCGACCGGTCATTGTTGTCCGACGTGCAACAAATCACAACGACGACGACAACGCAAAGTGCAGGTGGTGCGACCGTTCAAACGACGCAGCAAAATGTGATCAACGCCAATGGTCAGCCAGGGTTTAATTGGAATTCCCCGACTGCCCAGCCGCTGGGAAACAATCTGAGTTCGAATGCGGTAGCGACAGCCGGCACAGTGGGGGCACAAGGCTTGGCTAATTTTGCCATGAATCGCGTCGATCCGACGCTTGGATTTAGTGGCTTTGTGTTCTCGGCATCGAGCGATGCCGTCAGTATCCTACTCCGGGCACTGCAAGAGAAACGTCGATTGGAAGTTCTTAGCCGCCCGCAATTGATGGCATTGGATGGACAGCAAGGCACGGTGCAAGTCGGTCAACAGGTGCCGACAGTTACTGGGATCAGCCAAACGACATTCGGGCAAACGAACAATATCATCTATCGCGATGTCGGCCTGATCCTTAACTTGATTCCGCGGATCAGCCCCGACGGCCTCGTGGTTATGCAAATCATGGCGGAAAAATCACAGGTTTCGACCGAGGCCGGTGTACCAATTGGGTTCTCCAGCAATGGCCAAGCCTTGAACGCGCCAATCATCGACACCACGCGAGCACTGACAACGATTAGCGCGACGAGCGGTCAAACGGTGATTTTGGGCGGATTGATTGAGACTACCAAGAGCGACATTCATCGGCGGGTGCCGATCATTGCCGATATTCCGCTGTTGGGCAATCTATTCCGTTACGACAGCGTCGCGGAAGGCCGGCGCGAGGTGCTGATCATCCTGACGCCGCAAATTGTCTACAACAAGATGGACTCGGATTTGGTGAAACAGATCGAGTCTTCGCGTATGAGTTGGATTCTCTCGGACGTCGTGAACGTGCACGGCGAGGCCGGACTTCGCAGCCGTTGCGACGAATGGGGCGAAGGCGAAATGGACTCGATCTATCCGAGCGTCGTTCCGCCCGAGGGGCTGCTGCCGCTGTCGCCAAGCCAAGCGACGCCAGGATGCGAGCCAGCACTTACGGCACCGGGCGGCGGATCCGTTATACCAAATGGTAGCCAACCGACACCCAGTGCAGAGCCAATACCGACGCCATCGGCGCGTAAGTCGCCGAACAACGATCGGCCCGCGAATGCGAGTTACGAGACGGCGGCCGTTGCACCACGAGTCGCTCCGGTTGCTTTTCAGCCTGCGCAAGCTGCTGCCACAGTTAGCCGCTAGGTCCTCGATATGAGAAGGGTGGATACCTGTTTAGCGTGATTTGCATAATAAGAAACATGTAAGGTGGGCAGCTCCCACCATCAATATTCGCGAATGCGGTTGGGCGATGCCCACCTTACGAGAGCCTGAACAATGAATGCTTTCCATATCAAAATTCGGACCGTCAGCTTGATGGTATTGGTTGCTGCACTGACGGGCAGCGTTGGTTGCGCGAAGATGACTTGGAAGCCTTCGAAAATATTCAGTCTGGATAGCACGTGGCCGTTTCGCGATAAGGACAAGCCGCGCGAAGGAACGCCCAATCGCATGGTGTGCACATGGACGGATACGGTAATGAGCCAGCCGGGCAAGCCATCGCAACGTGGATTCGGTGGCCGGGTGTTGTTCTATGAGGCGGAAGAAAAGAACCCGATCATCGTGGATGGACAACTCGTGGTGTATGCGTTCGACGAAACGGACCGGGAACCGACGGACAACAAGCCGACACGCCGGTATGTGTTTCCGCCGGAGCAGGTGCCGCTGCACATGAGCAAGAACGAGATCGGCGCCTCGTACAGTTTTTTCCTGCCATGGGATGAAGCAGGTGGTCCGCGGACCGATGTGAGCCTGATTTGCCGTTTTGAACCAAAGGGGGGCGCGGTCATCAGCAGCGAGCAAACTCGCCAGGTGCTGCCCGGAAAGCTGGTTCTTAACGGCAAAAAGGAGCCGCTGAAGGTGCCGGAGGGCGTGCCGAGCAAGCCGGCATTGCCGACACTGCAGAGTGTCCAGGCGAAGCGCAACGAAGCGCGTACTACTCAGCTGGCGAGTTATGAAACTCCGGCCGCTGGTTCCCCGGCTGAGGCTATTGCGGGGAACGTTGTCCAAGGGGCCTATGAAATACCGGAGCGCCGAATGTCGGCGACGACGATCAATTTGCCAGGCAACTACCAAATTCCGACTGCGGCCCAGCTGATGAATGCGCCGCAAGTGGGGGCAGATGGTGGCCAGGCGATGGCGCCGGCGATTCAACTGCCGGCTGCGGCGCCCGTGGCGCAGGCGACGTTGTCGGCATTCCAGAACGTGCCGAGCGTGCAACCGCCCAGCATGGCCCCAGCGCCGGCGCTGAATCGAACGCTTCCGGGAATGCAACCGGGAACGAGTGCGGCGGCATTTGGTGCGCAGCCCCCGGGGCAACTGCCAATGAACGCCGCACCGGCCACGACACCGGCGGCTGCGACGATGATGCCAACGCGGATGGGATTTAGCGCTTCCCCGGCGATTCAATCGCCTTGGACGCAGCAGCAAGCGCAGTTGACGGCGCAACAGTTGGCGGCGCAACAAGCGATGCAGCAACAGTTCTTGCAGCAGCAACAGTCGATGCAGCAGCGATTGACGCAGCCGCCGATGCCCGTACAAACGGCCACACCGCAAGTAACCATCCCGCAGCAAGTGCCGTTGCAGGCCAGCGGCGGAGCGAGCGTCAGCTACCCGGCGGGGCAGACGTATTTGAGGTAGGCTCGCCGGCAACGGTCATTTCATTACGGACCGTGCGAACACCGGGCTCCAGCGAGACGAGCGACTCGATCACTTGTCGTTCGTTTTCATTTTTGGCCACACCGGATAAAACGGCCGTGCCATTCTGAACACTCACGGTCGGCACGGTCATGTGGTGATCGCCCATGATTTTGGCCAGTCGAACTTGGAGTGCCTTGGCAACGACATCGGCCGATGGCTGAGGTGCGTTGAACGCGACCTGCACTTCGGTTCGAATGGGCTGGGGCGGATTGCGCGTGGTGACCGTGGTTTGCTGGCCCCGCGCCATTTGCCGGTTCATGTTATTGAAGTACTGGGTACCGGAGCGCCCGAGCTGAGTGAATATGGATTGCATATCGGTAGCATCGCGACCGATGAATCGCCTGTTTCCGGATTGGTTCGAGCCAAAGCCGCTCGAGCCGAAGCCACTGGAGCCGAAACTACTGCCGAAGCCGCTCGAGCCGAATCCGCTGGAACCGAAGCTACTGCCAAAACCGGAGGAGCCGAAGCCACTGCTGCCAAAACTGGAGCCGAAGCCGCTCGCGCCGAAGCCGCTGAAACCCGAACCAAACGCCGACATACCGCTGGAACGCGTCTGAGCAGGAGCGTCGTTGGCCGCGGCGAAAGTAAGCAACACGAGTGCGGAAGCGATCAGACAGCGAATCCACATGGCGGAATCCTCCGGTAGGGGGCTCTCTTCATTATATATCGCGTGCGGTTCCGGGTATAATACGAGCCAAGTTTGGGCAGCCGCCGGCGAAATACGCTCAATCGCTGCGGATAATAAGGCAGGAACCGTTGGGGCAATGTTTGCCGACGGTTGACGTGCCTTCGGGCATTTTACGAATAGGAGCCTCGTCATGCGCTCAGTCTCAGTCGTTTACCGTTCGTTTCCAGCCGTTTGGGGGTTTGGGGTTGTAGCCGTTTTGATGGCGGTATTGGCGGCGGCCACTTTGAACTCGGTGGCATTGGCAGATCGGCCAACTTCGATGAAGTTGTTTCCGGAGGAGTCGCTCGTGTTTGTGCGGGTGGCGAATGCGAGCGAATTCGGTGAGCACATACAACAGTCGGCCACGGGGCGAATGTTAAAAGACCCGCAGCTGCGCCCCTTTGTGGATGCGTTGTACGGAAAGGCGGGCGAGTTGTACGCGTCGGAAATGCAAGAAAAGGTCGGCGTCACGTGGGATGATTTGAAGAAGCTCCCCAAGGGTGAGGTGGCGTTCGCGGTCGTGGCGCGTCCCGAAAAGCAACCGGCCCTCCTGTTATTGATCGATCAAGGCACCGAGCCCTCGGTCGTCGGCAAGCTCGTCGATCGCGTCATTGAATTGGCGGAACAGAAGGGCGGCGAAATCAGCAACGAGAAGATCGGCGACGTCGAGGTAACGGTGGTTCGCGACAAGGATCAAGAGAATCGCATGTTTGGCGTGTGCCAGCGCGAGGACACGATCATCGTGGCTACCGACCCGAATGTAATTCGTGGTGTGTTGTGGCAATGGGATCATGCGGGCGAAACGGCTGCGGCGGGCAGCGCGGCAACTGCTGTGGCCAAGGAAACTCCCCAAGCGCCCGCCGTAGAAAAAGAAAAAAAAGATGGCGGTGAGGCGAAATCGGGCGAGGGCAAATCCGAGTCACCGGCGGCCGAATTCGTGCCGGGGCGAACGTTGGCGCAGAACGAACGCTTCGTGGCGATTGTAAAAAACTGTCGGCGGCCGCAGGATCCGCCGCCGCAACTCTTGTTTTTTGCAGATCCAATTGAACTATTGCGCAATGTGGGGCATGGAAATGGCGGGATGCAGTTTGCGTTGGGGTTGTTCCCCTCGTTGGGAATCGACGGGTTGATGGCGGTTGGCGGCGCGGCAACCTATGCCACGGACGAATACGAGGAATTGAGTCAATTCCATGTTTTGCTACAGAACCCGCGGTCAGGTGTCATGATGTTGCCGGCGTTTCACGACGGCGATGTGCGGCCGCAACCGTTCGTGCCGCTGGCCCTCGAAACGTACATGACCTGGAATTGGACTTTGCGAACGACGTACGATCGGCTGGTCGCGCTGGTGGATCAGTATCGTTATCAAGGATCGGTCGATAAATTCGTCAAGGAGAAGATTTCGGAGAGGTTGGGCATCGACGTGTTGACGCAGATTATCGACAACTTGAAGGGACGCTGCACTTGGATGATCGGCTACGACCGCCCCTCGAAAACTACCGGCCAAAAGCATATTTTCGCGCTGGAACTCAAAGATGAAAACGCCGCCAAGGAATCGTTGAAGACGGTCATGGCGAAGTTTCCCGACCTGTTTGAGGAACGTCATTTCGGCAATGTCACGTATTATTCGTTGATGCCGAAACGCATGCGGGAACGACCCGAGGAGGAACGGCCGGTTGACCCGTTTGTGGGGGTGGTCGACGGTTACTTCTTCATTGGCGGTTCCTGCATGCAGTTCGAGCGGTGCATTGCCGCGCGCGATGGCACGGCGCCGCGCATGGCCGATTCCAGTGATTTCGCGCGGACGAGCGCTGTGATCGGGCGCGAAACGCGCGGTGTCACGCCCGTGCTATTCCTCTTACACAGGTCCGAGGAAACACTGCGTCAGTGGTACGACTTGCTGACTTCGGAGAAGGCGCGGGCGCTTATTGAAAACAATAAGGAGAAAAATCGCTTCTTGGCCGCACTTGCCGAGGTGATGGATCAAAACAAATTGCCGCCGTTCGACGTGCTGCTGCAATATGCGGCACCGGGCGGCGGCATTTTGTACGATACCGACGATGGCTATCACGCGATTACGTTCGGTCTCAGGAATGAGACGAAGTAAACGAAGCAGACGCACCCTTTAGGGGTGCGCCTGCGGCAGGGTGGCATGGCCTCGGAGGTATTCCGACGTGGCCATGTTTCTCGAACGATTCCATGCTCACGCTGCGCGAGAGCATGCCACACTTCGCGCCCCATGTGACAAACTGATTGGCACTGCGAAAACGATTAGCCGCTGGGCGCTAGCCCACGGTTTAAGGCACCCAACCGGTCGCTGGCGCGCTTCGGCTGATCCCCAATCCATGTTTTCTGAAAAAGCCTAATTGTTACCTGGCCCCTCTGCATTCCGAGAGGGTGGATTTGCTTTACTTTTGAGCCGGCGGCGGGTTGTCGCCGCTCTTCTTCACCTCGGTCGAACTCGTAGTCGTGGTTTCACCGCCCGGTGTCGAAACGGTCGTCTTTTTCGTGGCCGAGGACTTTTCCGAGCAACCAATTATGCCGATCGAAAGTACGCTCGCTGCCACCATTGCGCAAAGGATGCGCTTCATATTTCCAACTCCTTGATTTTGAGTGCCCTCAATGACCCCGCAGACCACTTGGTGCCGCGCTGGCCATTACCATCAACTTGATGGTGTTAGTAGCACTTCTCATGCCACGGGTGTTAAACCGTCGTGGTCAGGTCGAGTGGCCAATTACTGAGCAACTCGACACCATCGGCAGTGACCAAGAAGTTCTGCTCGATCCGGACGCCTGCGTGTAAACTTTCGTGATAAACGCCGGGTTCGACGGCAAGAAAGTCGCCCTCGGCCAAAGTGTCGTCCCATCGCGGATTCAAATGGGGCCCTTCATGAGGTGCAAGGCCTACACCATGACCAAGGTGGTGGTTGAACGTCCAAGGCGCAATCGCATTGAGGTGCCGATGGGCCAAGTCGTAAATCTTGCGGCATTGGACTCCCGGGCGAGCTTCGGCCCGGATGATGTCGAACATGTCCAGGACGTGCTTCCAGGCATGCAATTGGTCGGCGGTCGGGTTGCCATCGACAGCGATCGTGCGAGCGTTATCGGAATGGTAGCCGCGGAAGCCGACACCCAGATCGAGGATGAGGAGTTCGCCGGCGTTGGCGGGACGATTTCGGGCCGGGCCGCCAGGGTGGCAGAAGCGGAAGTCCTGGCCGAAGTAGGTCGGCGTTTCGCCCAGTGATTGGACCGCCACCCGGTACATTTCGGCATGCAATTCCAGCTCATTGAGACCCGGCCGCACGATGCGGCGCGCGTGCTCGTACATGGCGCGATTGGCGTCGTTGGCTTTTTTCATGCGGCGAAGTTCGTCGGTATCCTTGTGCCGGCGAAGCTCAAACATGATCGAATCGATTTCGACCAGTGGGGCGTTGAGACCGAGCAGCAGGCTGGGAGGAAACGCCTCAAACTCGCAAGCGACCTGTTGACACCGTCTTGGCAAATGCGGCGCCATTACCGTAACGCAAGCGCTGCGCTGCTTATCACGCGTCGTCGCGTGCCATTTGGCGTCGTAACCGATGATTTTGTCGGCGGCGGGCTTACCGAATTCTAGATGATCGGGAACAGCGAGAGTCACTCGGCCTTTGACATCGATACTTGCAAGTGGCTCGAAAGGAGGCGGCACATACGCACCGGTAAGCCATTCGATGGATTCGCGACGACCGAGAAGAACGAAGTCGGCATTTACCGGCTCGAGCGCGGCCAGCAATTGCTTTTGCCGGACGCGGCAGGCTGCGATATCGATGGCGAATGGATCATCCATAACCAATTGCATTAACCAGTCCACACCCAAAGGCTTTGCGATGGGCGTGGAATCGTCGACGTTTCCCCCTTCACCACGCCCTTCGCCGACTCAGGGCGTGCCACCGGAACTGAATACCTAATCGGCCCTGGAATGGAATGCCCGACCGCATGCGTCCAAATTACCTTCACCCTGCCCTCTCCCAGAGGGAGAGAATAGGCTGTTTATTCTTCATCGATAATCGTTTCGTCGCCGCCGACGGGGTCGAAAGCCAGCGGGTGCTCGCTTAGCGGGTCTTCAATACGGATCGATTTTCGGCCGGCGAGCAGTTCTTCGATCAAATGACCAACCAACTCGGCACGCCAGCCGTTCGCCAGTAAGGGCGGCTCACCATTGTTGGCTCCGGCGAAACCGAGGCGATACGCGATGAGATCGCGGACGTCGGTCGCGGTACCGGCGAGACTCATCGCGACATTGGCATTGCGGCAGATGCTGGAAAGCGCGGGCGACAAGAACTGGCCGAGCAAGTTGAGCTGCGAGGGCATGGCCTCGTGGGCCGGGAGTTTGATGTCGGCGAGTGGAGCGTCGAGGCCGCGTCGCACGCAGGCGGCTAATTGTTGCAGCATTTCTGGTTTCATGCCGCGGTGCATGCCCCGGACATCGCGAATTCGTTCCACATTATCGCTTTTGCGCTTTGCGAGTTCGACGATGAGGTCGTCACGCAGAATGCGGCGGGGTGGCACGTCGCGGCGTTCGGCTTCCTGGCGGCGCCACATCCAAATTTCGCGGACGATGGCTAGGTTGCGCGGCGAAAGGTTTCCCAGGCCGGAAACGCGCCGCCAACGCGGGTTATCGCGGGAATCCTGGAGGTCGGAAAGCCAGCGATGCATTTCGTCCGCGAGCCACTCCAATCGATGGAGGTGTTTGAGCTTGCGGCTGAGCGTTTCATGGAGCGGGAGCAAATAACGCACGTCCTCGAGCGCATATTCGATTTGCTCGCTGCTGAGGGGCCGGCGACGCCAATCGGTTCGCTGTTCCCCTTTGGAGGGTCGAGCACTGAGGAACTTAGCCACCACCGAGCCATACGAAGCGGGATATTCGGCACTACAGAACCCGGCGGCGAGTTGCGTATCAAATAGGTTCGCCGGTGGCTGCCCACAGGCGGTGAGGGCGAAGCTCACCTCTTCGCGCGCGGCGTGAACGATGGTGGTGTGCTTACCAGCCGCCAGGTGTTTCCAAAATGGGGTCAAATCGCCGGCGC
Organism: Planctomycetota bacterium; assembly: GCA_029781135.1. Lineage (GTDB taxonomy): Bacteria > Planctomycetota > Planctomycetia > Pirellulales > Lacipirellulaceae > JABDGM01. Next base: position 109,209 of record JAKOXH010000051.1, on the reverse strand, counting down.
GATACGGATCGATCACGGCCAATTCGTTGCGCGTCGCCACTTGCACGAGGCACAGTTCGGGGCGGAACGTGTCTTCCGACACAAACTCCGTATCGATGCCGATGCGGTCGGCATCGGCCAAACGCCGGCAGAAGTCGGCGAGTTGGGCAGGACTTGTTATCGTTTCATGCGACACGGCGAAAAGAAGAGTCGATGGCGCGATGGAGTGGCATGTTGCATGCGGAGAAAACCGTTAAGCCTCTAATATCGGTTGCGGTGTGGGCTGCCACAAGTCGGATTGGAGAAAATTGTCCATGCGTCCGGCAGTGAATCAGCGGATTTCGCGGCACGGCGGGTCAGCCTCATGCGGTGGCATAGTACGCACTTTGCCGGCGATGCGTAGCATCGCGGCTAATGGTTGCTCTTCAGGGCGATTGGGGGTGCAGCAATCGTTGAGTATCAATGCCCGTACGGGAATAGGTGCCCCATCCAGAGCATGCTGGCCATCACGGGCAGCAGAATTGCGATGCTGTACAGCAGGTAGCCGAAGAAACTTGGCATTTTGACGCCCGCTTGCTCGGCGATGGCTCGGATCATGAAGTTTGGGCCGTTGCCGATGTAGGTCATTGCCCCCATGAAGACGGCCCCCAAGCTGATCCCCGCGAGCGTGGTGGAAGCGATGCCGGCAACTGTTTCGACGCCGGCCGGCGCGTGCATGGATTGGGCTGTTTGAAAGAAGACCAAGTAGGTCGGCGCGTTATCTAAAATACTCGACAGGATGCCGGTGGCCCAAAAGAATTGGGTGGGTGTTTGAATCCCAAGTTCCGGGCCATGCACGTTGAGGATTTGCAGGGCCGGTTGCATGGTAATGAAGATGCCGGTAAAGATGGCCGCGACTTCAACAATCGCATGATAGTTGAAGTCGTTCGATTCGCGCGCGTGTCGGCTGCCGAAGCGAAGGGAAAGTGCGACTAACGCCAGTTGCACGATTTCGCGCAAATAGAGCCAAGCATGCCAGGTGGTTCCCGGGACCGACTTCATCGGATCCAGCAATGCGACGGCGAGCACGACACCGCCGAGCAGCGGGACGTTCAGTTTCCAGCCCGCGATTCGTAACCGGTGGCGACGTTCGGTGTCGCGGACGACATCGGCGAGCGATTCACGGCGGTAGTACCACAAACGATCGAGCGTGTAATAAATGGCGAGCAATAAGCCATTCACAAAGAGCCATTCCTTCCACAAAGTGAACGTCCATAGGAAAGGAACGCCCTGTAAGTAGCCTAAGAATAGTGGCGGGTCGCCAAGTGGCAATAAGCATCCACCGCAATTACAGACCGTGAAAATGAACAGCACCACGGTGTGGGCTACGTGCTGGCGTTCGCGATTCGTTTCGAGCAGCGGGCGGATGAGGAGCATGCCGGCGCCGGTGGTGCCGATGAAACTCGCGAGCAACGCGCCGATGGTCAGAAAGGCGGTGTTGATAAGTGGGGTGGCGCGAAGATCACCGGTAATGCGGATGCCCCCGCTGATTGTGTACAAACTAAAGAGCAAGACGATGAACGGAATGTACTCCTGCAAGATGGCGTTCGCCAAGACGGTGGTAACGAGTCCAGCTTGGAACGTACCCGGTTGCGGTTCGACGATGCGGTGTGTGGGCCAATGCGCCTCTACTGCACCGGGATGAAAGAAGGCATAATAGGCCAGCACGAGGACCGAGAACCCCATGGCCACGCCGAAGCGATGCAGATTGGATTCCCACCAATGGGCGGTAGCCGGAATGAGAGGCAGCACGGCAATACCAATTAGTAACAGCGCGAATGGCGCCAGCGTCCAATAGGCTGGCGCCGCTGTTTGCAGGTGTTGCCGCGGAACATCGGGCGCATGGGAGTCTTTCAGTTGTCGAGTGGTCGTATCATGTGCGCCCGAATTTGATACGATTCTCGCGGTGGCTCGTTGCGGCACACCTGCCCATAACAGAGCGACGTAAACTAGCACTATAACCAAGATCGAATGAGCCACTCGACGATGCAGCTTGGTATGTTGGTCGGTCGTCATTTTGCAACTGCTTGTGCGGTCGCCAGTTGGGGCTTGCCGGGGGATGCTTCAAATTATCGAGGAAATGGGAATTCGTCTACGACGCCACGCGAGGAGTATTGCTCAGCAGGCGTTCGCGTGGAGGAATGCCGATGCGTGAGATTTGGCTGAGAGGAAATCGACGGGCAGTTTTGCTCGGGGCGATTCCGCCCGGCATCCTTGCGTTGGTAGGACTGGCGATGGTTAGCACCGCGATGAATCGCGATGATGCGGTGGTTATGCGCTGGTGTGGAGTAACGGGGATCGTGCTCGGAACATTGTCTCTGGCGATATTGGCTGGGCAATATCGCCGGCCGCGAATCGCGTTTGAGAAGGCGCAGGTTCTGTTCTTCGTGCGGTCCGGCGCACCGATCGCGGTGCCGATCGACATCGTGGAAGGTTTCCTCATTGGTCAAGGGCCGGCTCACTTGCCTGGTATTCGTAATCACGCCAAGACCGTAAACCTTGTCGCCCGGCTTTCACAGCGGCACACGGAATGGGCACGGCAGGCGGTCAAACCAGCTCTCGCCAGTTGGTGCGATGGATATGTCACCATACGTGGCACATGGTGCGAGCCGCTGAATAACGAAGTGATTCGCCGACTCAATCGGCGACTTAAAGAAGTCAAAGAGCGGTCGAATCATGCGTGACTTATCGCAAAAGCCGTTTGATCTTTCGCACGTTGCGCGATTGCCTGGCTTATTGGTGAGTGTGCGGGATGCAGCGGAAGCATTAACGGCATTGGAGGCGGGCGCGGATGTGATCGACGTTAAGGAACCCGCCAACGGCTCACTTGGGGCCGCGGCTCCGACGACGATTGAAACCGTTGTTCGAGCCGTGGCCAGGCGGAGGCCCGTAACTGTGGCGCTCGGGGAGTTAGCCGATTTAGGGTCGAGTGGACCGTCGTGTGCCGCGAAGACAATGACGAGTGGCGTCTTGCTCTTCAAGATTGGGCTAGCTGGTTGCCGGGCCGATCGCACGTGGCAGAAGAAGTGGTGCGAGGTAATTGCCGAAGTCATTTCATCGCATGGAGACAGAAATCCACCGCGCCCAGTGGCGGTGGCCTATGCCGATTGGGAGGCGGCGACGGCCCCTGAGCCTGAAGCCGTGCTTCAAGCGGCAGTGGAGTCGGGCTGCCCTGCCCTGCTCGTCGATACGTGGCGAAAGAACGGCGATACGTTGTTTGACTGTTGGGAAGCGGAGTCATTGCGGAAATTCATAGAAGACGTGCGGCGGCATTCGATGCGGATCGTATTGGCTGGTTCACTACGCGGCGATGAAGTGGTACGGGCCGCTTCGTTAGGTCCAGATTTAGTGGCGGTTCGCGGTGCGGCCTGTGGTGCTGGGCGCAATAGCACTATCTGTGGCGAACGAGTCCGTGAGCTTAAACGCCTGCTGGGCGGCCAATCGTTTGCTGGGGAAAGGTGAGAATCTCTGCAATCTGCAATAATTTGGTGCAAAATCATTCGGGGGCAAGAAAAGGGCCGTGTTGGTACTGAATTTGCCGCCGCACTCGCGTTTTGCGCACCTGCCGCGGCGGGGCCAGAAATTTCCTTGACAAGCGGCATTTTTTGCGGATATTTGGGAGCGTTCGACGACGCGCGTGCTGACTTGATACATATCAGGATTTAAGGACAGGTCTTATGCACAAGAATGTCTTGGACGCCATTCGTGAAGGAGATTGGTTTTTCGAGCCCGAGGACGTCGACCCAGGCCGTTATCGATCGACGTCGGCAATTCCCGGTACGAAGGGCAAGGTGGAGATATTGGCGGAACGGGCTCGTACCGGTTTACCGCTATGGCATGAGCGCGATCGACTCGATTATGAAGACGCCGAGGTGGATGGTAGGTAGTGCGTTGGCCAACAGGGTGGCTTTCGGCGATTGACGTTTGGTTTGTACAGATTACAAAGCCTCGCTAACTCATTGTCAATTTACCCTCACCCCGGCTCTCTCCCAAAGGGAGAGGGGAGTTTCTTAGTTCGCGGCGAGACGAGGATTTAGTAATGCCGAAATTTGGCGTGCGGGTGCCGCACACACTGACGAAGGACGAAGCGCGTTCGCGCTTGGAACGATTCATCGAGATGCTCGAGTCGAAGTTCGCCAATCAAGTGAGCGATCTGAGCCAAGCTTGGGAAGGCGATACGCTAAAATTCCACTTCAAGACGTACGGCATTCCACTCGACGGCGGCATCACGGTCGCCGACAGCGAATTGAACCTGGCTGGCGATCTGCCCTTTGCCGCCATGATGTTCAAGGGCAAGATTGAGTCGCAAATTCGCGAACAGCTCGAGCGGCTGGTTGCGGCTTAAACGCCGTTTCACGGACGGCGGTAGCGCTCGGGCGTGACGTAGATCGTGGTTCCCTCGATGCGGTATTCGAGGCCGGCCGGCGTCAGGAGCGCGGCGAGCAGTTTTTCGCGATCGGCATTCTCGACCGAGAACGACACGCGCGTGTCGAGCGACTTACCGGCCGCTTGGATGGCGGCTTCGTCGATTTGCAGTGACCAATTGAGCCGGCGTGCCAATTCTTGTAGCACGGCCCCGACCGCTTTCTCTTGAACACGCAGCGTGAAGACTTGTTTAGCCGCGGCAGGGACCGGCTTCGTTTGAGAAGAGGACGGTTTGTTCTGTGTCTTCGGCAGGGAGCCCGCACGCCGTGTTGATTCGATCTCCGGTTGATTTGCGAGCGGAGTAAGATGGATCGATCGATCCGCAGGATGCAGTTCAAATGTGAGATCGAAACCGATCAGCAACAATGAGAGCGACTCGGCAAACGAAAGGTCGGGTAAAGCGTTTGCATCCCAAAGATCGAACGGGATGCGGTCGGCATTCGCAAGTTGCCATTTTACGGATTGGCCGAGCGACGCCACGAGTTGTTTAGGTTCGCTTAAGCGTTCCCATTGCAATGGCCGCCGTTGCAGGAGAGCGAGGGGGGCGTCCTGGGGAAGGCGACTGATTTCGAGCGATCTCTGCTTAATCAATGCGGGCAAATTCTGAGCGGCATTCGCGGGCCCCAGATAGACCGTGTTTCTGATCCGCGCAACTCCTAGATTCCGACCAGAGGCGAGCGCATTGAGGGCTTGCTCGGTGGAAGTCGCCGATAGGTCGAGATCGATGCGTTGATTAGGATCTGTGCGGCGGTCAATGAAAATGGCGTCGTGATAAAGGCCCTTAAGTCGCGCCACCGCCTCATGGAGCGTGACTCCACTCCAGTGGATCGTCGCGGGGGCATTCGGTGTTCTCTGCCCTGGGTGAGTATTGGCAGCCGCATGGTTTTTGGGGGCGGGTTCGGCGTGCGCAGGGTCGTCGCCCGCGGTTATCCAGCACAACCAGCAGGCGATGATCCAAGCGATCAACTGTTGTTTATCGGGCACGGGTAAGATCAACGGTTTAGTGCCTTGTCAAGAGTTTGCAGCGATTCCATGATGCTTTCATGAAGTAGCGAGCCGGTGTCAAGCGAAAAGGTTTTTTGAACGCTGTTAACATCAGACTTTTGCGCCTGGTTGCCACGCTGGGGGTGTGCTTTCGCGGCATTTTCTGCGGTTCAATCGCGGGGCGACTGTTTGCTCGTCAGATCGTAAGGATAACGTGTCGGAAGCCGTGGGAACAATCTCAATGAACCAATCCATTTTTTCGTTGTGCTCGCTTCATTTGTGATTACACTCAACCCTAGAGATTGGCGGGGACGGCCGGCCAAATCAGGTCGCACCGGGGCGGGTGCACCACTTTTCGCCGCCGCGCTGAAACGAATGATTCGGAACCGCGCTATCCAGCGCGGATCTCAGGGAGCGGCAATTTAATTGTGCCGCACGATACTGGAAAGGCAGAGAGAGTGCAGATCACGGCGGTCGGCTGGGGTCTGGTTGTGACGTCTTAAGAGTTGACTACTTTGGGCCATTGGTAACGGAGTCATCGGCGTGGACGCTCCTCGATTGCGCACCCCTGTTCTTGTCATTTACTACAATCGCTATCTGACAAATAGCGACTGTGCGATGTTTATCAAGCGTGTAGCACGACGTTACAGCAACGCCACGCTGGAGCGGCTGGTCATGACCGGCGACCAGGTGGCACGCCGTGCAGCGGTGCTGGCGTTGAGCCTGGTGGGCGATTATTCGTCGAACCCTGTCTTGGGGCGAGCACTGGTCGATCGGGATCGGGGCGTGCGGAGGATTGCCGAGTCGGGAATTCGCGAACTGTGGAGTCGCGTGGGCAGTCGTCAGCAGCAAGAAATGCTGCGAGAGATCGCCGATCTCAATGATCAACGGCAACACGCGGAAGCGGCGCGAATGGCGACGGAGTTGATTCACAGCTCGCCGTGGATTGCGGAAGCGTGGTGCCAGCGCGGGACGGCTCACTATCACTTGGGCCAGTACGATGCGGCGATTCGGGATTGCCATCAGGCGCTCGAGATTAATCCATATCACTTCACGGCGGCGGCGGGCATGGGACAATGCTACATGCTGCAAGACAACCCCGTCGCTGCCCTGGAGGCTTTTCGCCGCGCTCTGCGGCTCAACCCAGGCATGGAAGAAGTTCGGGCGCAAGTCGTGCGCTTGCAGCGGTCACTCAAGAAAGATAGTTAGCTGGATTGCATGCCCACGCCAAGCCGTGGGCATGGCACGCAAAACGGATCACACTACGCCGAGCGAAGTAGAAATCGGTCGTCAAAGACGTGGACAGCTACCGCACTAATCTACCCCGCGGCAAGCCCATCGCTTGGCGAACGCCTGCCGCATACTTGGCCGGGTTGGCGGCGAATTGTTGGAGCGTGGCCTCGCTGGCAAACATGTAGAACAGGCCATCGTAGTCGAGGCTGTGCTCGCGCTTGCCTTCGACTTGTTGTTGATGATCGATCGCCATCACAGGATCGTTGCCCGACATCGCCGGGGCGTAGCGTGTGGGATCGGTCCAGAACTGCTTTTGTTCTTCGGGGCCAGCGAACCAATAGGTGCGGCCGAGGTGGACAATTCCATATTGCGGATTGCCGGGAATCCACTTCCACTGGTTACGCATGCTCACTGGGCAGTAGCCATCGAATGCCAACGGCGGCGAACCAGGTGGTAGTTGACGCGAATTGGACGCGGTCGCTATGCCGCTCGTCGGCGGAGCCCCCGGGTTCGTCACGACAGGAACGGCGGGGGAAACAGGAGTGGTCGCGGCAATTGCTGCTGGGTTAGCCGGTATGACCGGTTGGGATTGCAGTGACGGAAGCGCGGGTTGCTGTGGCATTATGGGCGGCGGGGCCGCGGCTTGTGGCAGTGTCGCAGCGGCTAAGTTGAGACTGCTAGCTTGTGCCGGAGGCGCGGCGGGAGTGTCGATCGGTGTGATCGGTGGTTGAGCAGCAAGCGCAGGTTTTGCGGTGAGGGCTGGGTTCATCACGGTTTGAGGAACCGGCTGTGCCGCTAGTTGCGAATACGTTGCCGCCGGTGGTGCTTGAGCAGGTGTACTCTGCGCCACGGGAATTGCGGACACGGGATTTGGCGGCGATTGCGTGATGGCTGGCCTTACTGGTGAAGTAGGCGTTGGTACCGTAGGAAAGCCTGGCGATGCGGCCGGCAACGAAGCAGTGGCGGTGGGCAATGGGCTGCCGAGCATCGATGGAGGCGCAGTGGCCGAGTTCGGCACTCCGGCGGGCGCCGATTGTGGACTGGCAGCGGCTTGCGGCGCTAAAGCTGCCGGCAAGCTCTGGCTAACAGGCAGTTTGGCATAGGCCGAGTTGAGTTGTGATTGCACGGGGGCGGCACTGGCGGCCATCGTGTAGGCTTGTCCTAGGCGGGACGCGTATTTGTTGGCGGTTGATGTTAGCTCGGCGACATAGGCAGCAGGCGTCGGCGGGCTTACGGACTTGGCGATGATTTGGCCATCGGCGGTCGCCACGACATCGGTGGGCACTCGCGAGATGCCGTACCATTGTGCGGTCGCCGAGTTTTCGTCGGCATTCAATTTGACGGGAACAAACTGCGCTTCGATGGCAGCGGCCACGCCCGGCTGATTGAATACGTTTCGTTCCAGGGCCATGCAGGGGCCGCAACTTGGGGTCCAGAAGTGAATGAGCAGCAGCCGCTTGGTTTCCTTCGCGACGACTTTGGCCGACTCGAGATCTTGATGCCAGTGGATGGAATCCTGCTGGGCTGTCGCCGGCGCGACAAGCAGTGAGACAAGAAGGAGTGTCAACAGTTTCCAGAAATGGCGCATGAGTCGATCCTCGACAGCGAAATGAGTGGGCACGATGTGGCCGAAATGTGGGCCAACAACGCACCTACGCTTCCGTTATCGACTGGAGTGAGTATCGACTTTGCTGATTTTGCCGATAATGCGGTTGCCAGCGTGCGACGATAGCTCTTCAAAACCGGGAAAATGCGGTGATATCGGCTGCGGGATGGCTGGGAAGTTGGCTATAAACCGCCTGAAGTACCTAGACGCGGAGAATTCCGCGATTTTTGCTATCCGATAGCAGCTATCGCGCTTGACATTCTCCGGATTCTAGGGAAGAATACGCATGAGTTGATTGTCCTGCCGGTTTTCGGCGGGGTTCTTCGGTCGGCCCGGTTTTTCGGCTCGACCGTTTTCCGGGCCTGTTGATGGCCTGCGGCAGTGAGTCGCTGCTCACCATCCGTTGGCAACAGGTCGCCTCAATGCCCTCAGGATTTGCTCTTGGGCGCGAGGAATCCTTGGGAACCTGGGCTTTTGGGTCTCGGATTTGCTCGCACTGGGTCATTGATCGGCGGAGATTAGACGCTAAACGTCTGCTATGGGAATGGTTGTTGAGGTTCTGGCACTCCCGGTGGCAGGCAACCTCGCAGTCAGATAAATGCGAAGCTGTTTTTCCGCGCTTCCTCGTGCGCGGTGGTTTTTGAGCCGCTGAGGGCGGCTTACCGATTCAACGGGCGCGATTCTTTCGCGATCTTACTACGATTCTTAAGTATCTGTTGCGGCACATGCCGTCTTCGATCTCTTACATCCTGGATTCTATTTCCCAGCTCCCGACCGGGAGTTTCTCTCAACTGTTTAGGGTTTGACAGAAGGTTTTGAAACACATGGCCAAGAGACAGCGTCGTGGCGGAGGTGGCGGCGGACGTTACCGAGACAATCGCCAGAACGGATTCAATCGCGGTGGTAGTGGTGGTGGTGGTGGCGGACGTCGATCGGGCGGACGCGGTCGCCGTCGGCCCTACGGACAGGGCAACGACCGGCAAGATCGCCAAGAGTACGACGGGCCAGATAATGGCGAAGAATTGCCGCTGGTGGCCGGTTCCGGTGTGCTGGAAATGCACCCTAATGGCTATGGTTTCTTACGAAATCCGGCCACGAACTTCACCCGCGAGCGGACCGATCCGTTCGTGCCCGGCACGATGATCGAGAAGTTCCGGTTGCGCGAGGGCGTGCTGCTGAGCGGCATGGTGCAGCGTCAGCGGCGTGGCCAAGGGCCGCGGCTGAAGGAACTGCTCGATGTCGACGGCATGCCGCCCGAGGAATACACCAAGGTCAAGTCGTTCGACGACCTGACACCCATCAACCCGGAAGAGTGGTTCCAACTCGAGACCGGCCAGCAGCCGATCACCACGCGGGTGATGGATCTGCTGACGCCGCTCGGCAAAGGCCAGCGGGCGTTGATTGTCGCCCCGCCGCGCACCGGCAAGACGATCATGATCCAGCAGATCAGCAACGCCATCACGACGAACTATCCCGAAGTCGTGATGATCGTGCTCTTGGTGGATGAGCGGCCGGAAGAAGTGACCGACATGCAGCGGATCATCAAAGGCGAGGTGTTCGCCAGCAGCCTCGACCGCGATGTTGAGAGCCACGTCCGTCTATCGCAGCTGACCGTCGAACGCTGCAAGCGTTTGACCGAGATGGGCCGGGATGTGTTCTTGCTGCTCGACTCAATCACGCGGCTTGCCCGAGCGTTTAACAAGTGGGTTGGCAACACGGGCCGCACGATGAGCGGCGGCGTCGACATCAAAGCGATGGACATCCCGAAGAAGCTGTTCGCCACGGCGCGGGCATTCGAGGAAGGCGGTTCATTGACCGTGGTTGGCACGGCGCTGATCGATACCGGCAGCCGCATGGACGACCTCATTTTCCAAGAGTTCAAAGGCACCGGCAACATGGAGTTGGTGCTCGATCGCAAACTGGCCGACCGGCGTGTTTGGCCGGCGATCGATATCGAGCAATCGGGCACGCGGCGTGAAGAAAAGCTCCTGCCGCCGCAGACACTCCACGCGGCCACGATGCTGCGGCGGACGCTGTCCACGATGCACCATGTGGATGCGATGGAACAGCTCACCACGAAGCTCAACAAATTCAAATCGAACGACGAGTTTGTGAAGCTAATTCAGGGCGCACCAGCAATCGACTAAAAGTCTTTCACGTCGAAAGAACTCAAACAGAACTCCCACTCCCTCCGAGGCTGTGTTCTTTTTGAACGCGAGCAAGCAGTATCTGGGGTGGCATGCTCTCGCGAATCGCAGCATGCCCACACTCGCGGCAAAACGAGACCGATTCGCGTGAGCATGTTGTCGCGAGTGAGGGCATGCCACCCTGGTCACAATAAAATCACAGCCTCTTCGGGAGAGGGCCGGGGTGAGGGTGCCTTGAATCGTAGCCACCGTCGCCAGACGGTGGTGACGTCGGGGGAACCCCATTGCCGGCGGCTATTTCGGCAACTTTGCCCAGCACGGGAACTTTCTGGGAATCGGCAACGTCCAAGGTTTGGCCGCGTCGAAAACGGCTGCGCCAATTACCTTATCAAGGAGCCTCCCATGCCCAAACATCACGCATTACTCGCGGCAACTTTGGTTGCTTGGATTGTGTCCACGCCAGCATTGGCGGACACGAAGGTGGTCATCCGTGTGGAAAAGGACAAACCGATGGCCAGCGAAACGGCAAAACCGCCGTTCAAAGGCAAGAGAGCCTCGGTTGATGTCGCGATTTTGCTCGATACGTCGAACTCGATGGATGGGCTTATCAGCCAAGCGAAGAGCCAACTTTGGACGATCGTGCAGCAGTTCGCCAAGGCAAAAAAAGATGGCCAGACACCCGTCCTGCGCGTGGCGCTGTTCGAATATGGGAACACCCGGCTGCCAGCCAGCGAAGGGTACATTCGCCAAGTCGTGCCGCTGACGGACGACCTCGACAAACTGTCGGAATCGCTGTTCGGATTGACCACGTCCGGCGGCGATGAATACTGCGGCCAAGTGATTCAGGAAGCGGTGAAGCGTCTGGATTGGTCCAAGGAACCGAACGGCTATAAGGCGATCTTCATCGCGGGGAATGAGCCATTTTCACAAGGGTCGGTGGATTATCATGGTGCCTGCAAGCAAGCGATTGAGAAAGGGATCGTTGTCAACACGATTCATTGCGGCACCAGCCAAGAGGGTATCGCGGGTGGTTGGCAGGAAGGCGCGAAACTGGCGGAGGGCGAGTTCTTCAATATCGATCAGGATCGCACTGTAGTGCAGATCGATTGCCCGCAGGACAAAATCATCATCAAACTCAATGCCGAGTTGAATCAGACGTATTTGTGGTACGGCTCACAGTCGGAACAGAAGAGCTATGCAGCGAACCAGGTTGCCCAGGATGAAAACGCGGCTGCGGCAGGAGGGGAAATCGCAAGTAGTCGAGCGATCGCGAAGGCCAGCTCGGCATATAGCAACCGGAGCCGTGATTTGATCGATTCGTACAGCGAGGACCGCGGAATTATTTCGCGAGTGAAGTCCGAGGAGTTACCGAAGGAACTGCAATCGCTCGGGCCCCAGGAACGCGAGGCGTATGTCCAGAAGATGGCGGCGAAGCGCGCGGAAATTCAAAAGCAGATCAACCAGTTGGCCGCCGAGCGCGAGCAATTTCTGACGAAGGAACGCGCCCGGCTTGCGAACACCGCTGCGAGCAAGACGTTCGGCGATGCGGCCGTGGTGACGATTCAAAAACAACTGACGAAAGCAGGATTTGAAGCGGAAACGTCAGCCAACAAATAGTGGAACGCGAGCATCATTCAGGCCATACTACCGCAAATCGGTCCGATAGGCGATGGCTCGCCGCGCGGCGGGTGGTACCGGTGCATCCTTGCCTTTGATCGATCGCCAGAGGATTTCATTGAGTTCGAAATCGTCGATGCGGTCGTACTCGCTGAAGTCCATTCGCGATGATCGCTCGGCGCCATAAGCCGTGGTTTCGTTCTTGGCGTTGAGGTTGATCTTGGCAGGTTCGGCCGTGTACGGCGTGAGGTTCGGCTGATCGGTGAAGCAAGCGAACATGGGGTTGGCGGCCGCATCGTACTGGCTGAGCGGGTCGATGCCGAGAATTAGCTCGATGGTCCGCAACATGCTCACGGTTGAGTACTGCGTGCTATCAAGGCTGTTCCGTTTCGTGTAGGGGCTGATGACCAAACCGGCGGTGCGGTGGGCATCGACATGATCGGGGCCGTTTTGAGCGTCATCCTCAATTACAAAAATGGCCATCTGCGCCCAATATTTGCTTTTACTGATCGTTTCGACAATTCTGCCGAGCGCCAAATCGTTACTGGCCACGCAGGCCTGCGGCGTAAAAGCTCCCGGCGTCGTGCCGCGAGTATGGTCCTCGCCCAAACTCATTACCATGAAGTGCGGCAAACTATCGGTCTTTTCGAACTCGCGAAACTCATTCAAGAAAATCTCCGCATCGTCGGTATCGCGCGGCGGTTTGCTGGGATCGCCCCCGCTGTAATAGTGGGGGCACATATGGCCGACAAGCCCAGGCACTTCACCCTCCATCCGCATCGAGCCATCGGGCTGGCTGACACGATGACCGTACTCGCCGTAACTGCGATAAGTGAGGTTGTTGCGAGCGCAGGCGTCCCAGATATAACCTGACGGCGCTTTTTGAAGATTGCCCTCGTCATCGTCCTTAACGCCTGGCCGGCCGGAATAGGTGATCGCCCAGTTCTTGGCGATATAATCGGTGTTGTAGGCCATCGTCGACCAGGCATGACCATCGACGGACACATGGCCGTTGCAATAGAGATTGTCCAACAACACGAACTCATTCGCCAATTTATGGTGGTTGGGCGTCACTTGGGCGCCGAACATCACTAGCTCTGGATCGCAGTTTCCACGCCCCATGTCGCCAAAGACTTGATCGAATGTGCGGTTCTCTTTGATGATGTAGAGAACGTATTTAATGGGCGAGGGATCACCGACTTTGGTGGGAATGGCGGTTTTTTCGCTATGCGGCGCACTCGCGAGCAACTTGTCGGAATACGGGCAGTTGTGGTAGACCGTTTCCGTGTAAGCGGCGAGTTCGGCAGCGGATGGCATTGGCACAATCGATAGTGAACCCGATAGCGTGGTGCCGATGTAAGGAAACGGCAGTTGGCGGCGCTCGTTCTTTTTGGCGTCGTCGGGGTTCTTAAAGGGCGGATTCGGATGCGTCTGATTTCCCTTGCCCACGCCGACGAGCAACGATTTGCCGTCCGGCGTCACCGCGACGGCCGTAGGGTACCAGCCGGTTGGGATGAATCCGCGGACCTGGCTTTGGCTGAGCACGGAGATATCCACCACGGCCACGCAGTTGTTATCGGCATTCGCCACGAAGAGTGTCTTCCCATCGGGGGCAATCGCGACGGCATCCGGCGTGCTGCCTTCGGGCGCTTTGGGGAAGAGTGCGGTGAAGATTGATTCGGTGACCACGCCGCGGTGAGTATCAATGACGGCGACGTTATTCGTGCTCGCGCAAGCCACGAAGATGCGATCATCGGTCGGACTCACGGCAATCTGGTTGGGGTGCACACCAACGCTGAGCTTGGACGTGATCAACAGGTCTTCAGGGTCGATCGCCAGTACCATGCCGGTGGACCATTCTGAAACGTACAGCCGCGAACCGTTGGGCGCTAGAGCGATGTCGTACGGCCGGCCGCCGACATCCACGGTTCTTGGCGGCTTCTTTCCAGATAAATCGGTGGCCGTCAATTTCCCGTAATTGATATCAAGCGAATAGAGCACGTTACGTTTCGTATCCAGCGCGATGCCGCTGAAGAACGAGCGTCTGCCAGAGCCGAACTTTGTTTCATCGGCGGTTGGATCACCTTTGTCAAAACGCGCGAGCTTGCCACCCTCCACCTTGAACTTGTGTAATGTGCCGCCACCGCCGCCACTCCACCACCACGTTTGTTGGTCGGGCGTGGCCGTCAGGCCGAACCAGCTTTGCCTTACCGTTTCCTTCTGAACGATCTGGCGGGTGGTCAAGTCGATCAGCGAAAGTTCGTGCGCATTGAAGCCGCTCGTGGCCACGAGCGCGTGGCGTCCATCCGCCAGCGGCGCGATGTTGAGCGGCAAATCGGTGAGCGGAATCTGCTCACCGGCAGGCGCGACTTTCCAGCCGTTCGGTAGGAGAAAGCCATCCGCCTTTTTGCCGGAAAAGTTGTCGGCCGCTACTGCGAAGCGCGTCATGCTCAGTAGTACGATGAACCCTAACTTGGCTGGCGACATGGCAGTTCTCCTTGGACATTCGGTTCATGTTCCGGCGGACAAAAAGTCGAAGTTCCACCGCACTTTCACCAGTATAGCCACTACAAGGAACTTCAACAGGGATTCCGGACATCGTAACACATCATTGCGGATGTCACAGATCGCGGTTTTTTCGTCAAGGAGTGACGGCTGCGCGACTTTGGCATGGCGGCGGCACAAATCTACCGACGATGAGGTCAATGAGCAATTTGGTCGGGGGTCGCGTCTGCGAACTTCCACAGGTGCTGATCGCTACGAACGTAGAATGCGCCGCCCGCCAGCGCGGGCGTGCACATAATACGTTCTCCCAGGTCGAGGCGACTGGCGACTTCGCCTTTCTTGCCGCCGAGGCGAACGGTTTGCAGGATGCCATTTTCATCGGCCAGGTAGATGTGATCGTTGCCGGCAACTGGTGAGGAGTATGCGCCTTGGCATTTGAGCCGTAGTTGCCAGGCGGTTTTCCCCGTCGCCAGATCGGCGCAGGTTAGGACCGAGCCTTTGAAGACATAAACGCGGTCTTGGTAGGCCACGGGGGTGGGGTTGTCGGGAGATAGTCGCGCTTCGCTCCAGAGCCTTTCGGGTGTGCCCGTCGTTCCAAGTGGGCGAAGTGCCGTCAATTGGCCAAGCGGTGAAAGCAAGATATTGCGGGCCACCGTCGTTGAGGGGATCTTCGCCCCAGGTTGATCGACTTTCCAGTTTTCCTTGCCGGTAGCTGGGTCCAATGAGACGAGGGCGTTCTTCGCATGCACAATTACCTGGGGTTTGACAGCGACTGATGGCCGATATACCACGGGCGACGACCAGATAGCTGACCTGCCCTGCGCGATCTTCCAGCGAGTTTCGCCGGTGAGCGCATTGAGCCCGGCGACGAACGAATCGCTGTCGGTATCGAGCTGCAGCACGACGGTGCCATCGACCACGACCGGAGAGGATGACATGCCGAGCGAACTGCTGACGTTCGGATAGTCGAGCCCGAGGCCGCGATACCATACGAGGTTGCCATCCAGGTCGAGGCATACCACATCGTTGCAGGAGTAATAGCAATAGATACGCTCGCCGTCGCTGCACGGTTGCGGCGTGGCCATGCACATGACTTCGTTGCAGACGGTGCGGCCGGTGGCGTGGAAAGTGCGCTGCCACAATTTTTGGCCAGTCGCACACGAGAAGCAGAGGACGTGCAAGGCGTCATCACGATAACCGCTGCTCGCGGTGAGGAAGATCCGATCGCCCACGATGATCGGCCCGGAAAGCCCGCGCCCAGGCAGCGGCGCTTTCCAGGCCAACGATTTTGGATCGTCGAGCTTAGTCGGCAGATTTGTTTCCGTGCTGATGCCGGAGCTATCGTTGCCGCGGAATTGTCGCCAGTCATCGGCCCGGACGCCGCGGTAAGTAACGAGGATGGCTAGCACTATGGCCAAATTTCGCATCGTAGTCTCTCGATATTTCGGTCGATAGCGATTTTGTCACAATCATGTTTGTTGCAATCGTGCGGATAGCCCCCGGCTCTGCCGGGGGTTGCATCGGCGGAGTCGCAATGCAGTGTTAACCCCCGGCCGAGCCGGGGGCTGCCTTCGCATCCTTTGGCAGCACGGCCGCACCGGTTGGGGCACATACGCGTACTTGGAACTGCCAGTCTTGGGCCCAATCTTCGGTTTGCTCGTTTTGACAAATCTTCAACAAAAAGCGATTCGTTCCGGGGTGCAGCATGACCCGAGTGGGATATTGATCCATTTGCGTCAGCAAGTGGTATTCTTCATGGGCAAAGGCGAGCTGGCCATTGACCCAGAGCTTCCAACCGTTGGGTGTGCCCAGGCGAATTTCGGCGGGTTGAGCTTTTTCGGATTCGAACTCGCGATAGGCATAGACGATGGCGCCCTTGTGACGCGCGAGCAATTTGTTGAGATCGACAATCCCGTGGCGATCGTCAGATTCCAAGTGGGTCCAAGCAACTTCGCCGAGCATTCCGCCGTACTTCTTTTTAAGGTCGATCTCCTTCTCCGGTGGATAGGCCACGTCGAAACCAATTCCCTTGCGATGATCGAACGGGCCGATAACCCACCAATCGCTGAGCAGCCCCAGTTGCCGTTTCAGGTCCGGTTTTTCGCCGAGTTTCGTGAGCTCATCGAACGTGAGATCAAGTTGGTCCGGATCACGCGCCGCCGCGAACGCCTGCTGATACAGCGATTTACTCTTGGCAGCATCTTTGGCTTCGCTCGCCTTGGCAGCGGCATCGATAAGTCGCTGCACGGCCGCCCGCCGAAATTCAGGGCACGGGTCATCGATCATTCCAGGCACCAACCGATCGTCAGCTTTCGGATCGAGGCGCACGAGCAAATCGAACGCGGCTTGGCGTGGCTGGGCGGCGTGGTTTCGATCCAACAAAAACTTTTCCAAATCGTCCACAGGCAAGCTGTTACTCTGCTTAGCATTCCGATCGGCAACTGCTTCAAACGCCCCACGCAACCAATTTGCCGCAAGCGGGTTGGCTTGGTCCATGGCTTGCAACAGCGGCAATAGCGCCGACGGTGGCTGCGCCTCGAGTGCCTTTACCGCAGCAACCGCCGCCGCGTGCCCTGCCCCTTCTTTTTCGACTTGG
Source organism: Planctomycetota bacterium (assembly GCA_029781135.1). GTDB lineage: Bacteria > Planctomycetota > Planctomycetia > Pirellulales > Lacipirellulaceae > JABDGM01. Next base: position 92,078 of record JAKOXH010000051.1, on the reverse strand, counting down.
AGAACCGTTTCAATTTGAGGTCGGGTATCGTCCGCGTGCGATCGAAAGACCGGCATAATCACCGCTAAAGCACTCCATATCACAACCGCATGGGACGTTCTTTTCACGGACTTTCACTCCAGCTGCGACCAGCGACAATTCACCCACAAAAGCGATCACTTGAGCCCACGTGCTCACGATTGTAGGCCGGGGATGCCGCGAAGGAAACCGCTGCAACGCTCGCGTCATGTGCAACCCCCTGCCGGCGACATCATCAACATGGCGCGTCGCGGCAAACTGGCCCCCACGAATAGAGGTGAATGCTCGCGTCAGAAGAACTGATTAGAATGTGGTGCGTGAGATGAAGCTGTATCTGCCGAGTCGCCCATACATTTGAGTTCGCATTCATCGCAACGGTTGAGCACACTTGCCATGTCTGAATCCCACGCTGTGTTTTCTCGTCGTGAGTTTGTCGCCCGGCTTACCCAAGCGGGCGTTGCTGTTTCATTGACGGGCAACTTGTTTGCCGAGGCAGTAAGCGGTGGACGGCCCGACCCCGTGATCCAATTCCCGGGGCAGTGGTCATTCTTGTTGCCGAAGGGCGGCATCATTCTGGTTAGCGACCAGCAGTTTGACGATCTGACGAATCCAGACAAGGAGATCGATTTCAGCCTCAGCAGTACGCCGCAAAAATCGACGTTGCGAAAGTTGTGCGAGCAGCATCAAGCGGCCGGCGTAAAGACTCTCACGGTGGCGTTTGATGAGTTCTTCAGTGCGTATCGTCCCGGTCAAGGTGGCAAGCCGAGGGCGTTCATGCCGGATACGGAAGAGTACATCGCGAGAATCAAGAAGATCGGCGACTTCGCGGCGCAATATGGAATGGGACTCGAGCTGAGCTTGCTCAGCCCACTTGAGTTAGGGCGCGTTTATGAACAGAAAACTGGCGAATCGGGGCGGTGGGTGCAATACCGCGAGGGTTGGCGGGACCCAAAAACCGGTGAGTTTACGGTGCAATTGTGGGAACAGCGCAAGTGGACGAATAACAAAGGCGCTTTCAACTTAACGCGCACCGGCATTCGCTTGTTTGCCTTCCGCGAACAGCACGTAGGCGATGGCGATTATGGCGTGGTCGACCCAAATTCAATTATCGAGTTGAAACAGCCACCGCAGGTTACGGTAAGTGAATCAGCATCGGGCAGTTCGCCTGCCCATCGATTGACAATTCAGGGTCGCGGCGAAACTGAAGCTGCTGGACTCGATCGCGTGTTGGCGGTCGTTTCTTACAAGACTCAAGAACTCGATTACTTCAGCCCGAAGGCCCTGCCCTATCTGCAGGATTTGATGCGTGAATATCACGACACGGGCATTCGGCTGAACGGCCTCTATAGCGATGAAATCCACATTCAAGGCGATTGGAACTACTTCGGGCATCACGATGAAGGTGAGTTCGCGTTTCGCTACCTCACGCCGAATTTTGCGAAGAAGTTCGCCGAACTTTACGGCGCCGAGTTCGCCGATTTCGAAAAATACCTCGTCTATTTCTGCCGCGGTCAACACGGCTTTTTGCCGAACCTCGACGCACGCTCGTCGGGCCAGCACGTTTTCGGCGGCTCACCCGATGGCATCCAACGCACCTGGCTGCTTCGTCGACGGTATTTTGACCTCTTGGAGAAAACGGTTACCGATCTCTTTGTGCAAGCCAAGGAATTCGCCGAGAAACTGTACGGGCATCCGCTCGAAGCGCGGGCTCATGCCACGTGGGCGCAGAGCCCGACGATCGACCATTGGCGGACCGGTGGCAGCCCGCGAGCGCCACGGCAATACGAGTACACTTCGAACTTTGTGTGGTCGAACACTGTGCAACAGGCGTCGAGCGCTTGCAGCGACTACTTCCGCTGGAACGAGTTTCTTACCGGCGGCGGCAACGATCATGCCGAGGGGGGCTGGTCGGACCGCAATTATTACGGGTTAGCCCTGGCCTGTTCGACGGGGATTCTCAATAAGTATCCCAATGCGTACGCAGCCGCTTGGGGCATGCCGAATGCCGCACTCGAACGTCATCACGTGCTGGAAGATGCGTTCGGCGCCTGGGGCCGACCGCAATTCATGGCAGTGACCGATTGCGTTCACCGCGATATCGAAGTGCTGATGCTCTACCCACTTTCGCTCGTCGCAGCCGACGAGCATTTTGGTTCATGGCTGGTGCAATACGGCTATGCCAACTACATTACGCCGGAAAAGCTGCTGCAATATGGTAAGCTCAATGATAACGGCACGATCACACTCGCAGGTCGCACATTTTCAACGATCGCGGCACTATTCGAGCCGCTGCCGCCGCCGGGCTTGATCGAGCTACTTGAGAAGTTCGTCGCCCGTGGTGGCCGAGTCATTTGGACTGGCCCGTTGCCACGGTTCGATCTTGCCGGCAATAACGTCCTCGCGCGCTGGCAGACGCTTTGCGGTGTTAAACAGCCTGAGTCACCGCACGAAGGCATGATGGCCCCTGGCGCGGTCGTCAATTTCGCTGGCCCGCTGAAGAGCGTGCCGCCGCAAACGATTCTGACGGATTACATTGTCGACTGGATTTATCCGGTCGAAAGTGGCGACGGAACTGCTGCGGTAGCAAACGCTTATGGCCATACGGTGGGGCTGCACCGTAAAGTCGGCGATGCCGGTTCCGTCACCTATCTTGGCTTTCGCCCGCGCGATGATCAGAGTCAATCGCTGGGGTACGAGGTCCGCACGTGGTTCGAGATTCTGTCCGCACTCGGTGCTTATCCGCCATCGCGCCCCGATCTCGAAAAGAACGATAATCCGAGTGTGGTTTCGCGATCGACGCCCTGGCTTGCGACTCGGTTCCCGAATGGCACGACGGCGATTGCCGTGCATTATCGCAATCATGTTGAATCGTGGCCTGGTGGTTTTCATCGGGATGAAACGAAGGACGCTGAGGTTCTCAAGCAGAATCCACTGCCGTCGGACAAATTGGATGTGAAGGAACTTGCCGTCAACGGCCACAAGGTAACTTACTCAGGCCGTTTGATCGTGGCGTTCCGCACGGATGACAAGAAGCGTCTGATCGCCTTTAGCGGGTATGATTGCCGCGAAATTGCGATCGACGGCCAAACGCATCGGTTCTCCGATCAGCCGATGACAACAATTGCCTGGGCGCCGGTCCCCACCAATCGCCAGGTCCGCGGCGGAGCGGAACTGGAAATATGGGTACACGGTGACGGCCAGGTAAATATCCCGCTGGCGCATTCTATGGATTCGGCCGCGTTATTTCTCGCGGGTGGCCGCGCGGGATCTTTGGCGAACGAAGTGCCATGCAGCGTCAAAGATGGCTTCCTCACATTTACAGCGAATGCGGGCTGGGGATTGGCGAAGCTATATCTAATGCCGGCAAAATAATATTCGGAAAGAAAACTTCGTTTTCACTGAGGCAAGCGGATATCAGCGTGCTACAAAGGGACTGCAAACTGCAATCTTCGCCATGTCGCCCTCACCCCGGCCCGCTCCCAATGGGAGAGGGAGTAATTCGCTAGTCGCGCGGTTTCGCGGTCGAACTCCGGATCACTAATTCAGCCGCAACTTTGATGGTCGTGGGGGCATCGCTGTCGGCGATTACGCCATCGATGCGGTCGATGATGAGCTTGGCCGCCATCCGGCCAATTTCATGAGGTTTTTGCCGCATTGTCGTGAGCGGTGGTTTCATCGTCGCAGCGAAATCCAAGTCAGCGAATCCAATAAGCGACAGATCGCGCGGTATCGCCAGATTGAGTTCCGCCGCGGCCTGCTGCACAAAGGCCGCTTCGTGGTCGGAAACGGCGAACACCGCGGTCGGGCGCAACGCGTCTTGTAGTAGCTCGCGAGCTACCTCAACGCCATTGGTACCTTGGGGATTCAGTCGCCAACTTTTCACTTTGGCGCCAGGGCAGGACGCGACGGCTTCTTCAAATGAAGTGCGCCGTTTGATCGCCCAAGTTTGCGAGGGTGATTCGCGGCTTGATAGACAGGCGATGCGGCGATGACCTAAGTGAAGTAGATGCTCCGCGACGACCGAGGTCGCCTGTTCTTCATCGGTTTCAACCGAGTCAGCCACGGAAGAATAGTGATCAATCACGGCGACTGGTACGCGCCGCTCAACGAATTCGGGAAAATGGTGGTAGTACGCCAAGCCAAATGGCGGCCACATGATCAGGCCGTCGACCCGCCGGTCGAGCAAGCGATTAATCTGGCGTAAGCCATCGCCTTCTTCTTTTTCGAAGTGGGGCATGTCGCCGAGGTTGCCGATCCACACGGTGATGGGAAGGTAATCGCGTTCCGCCAAAGCATCGTGAATCCCGGAAAGCACGCTCACCCAAAACGAATCGTAGGGCGGAATCATCACGCCGATCGTTTGGGTGCGGCCCGTCTGCATCCCGCTGACGAGCAAGTTACGCCGCCACCCAAGTTGCTGGGAGGCTTCCAGAACGCGGCGGCAGGTATCTTCGCCGAAGCGCTCGCGATCGCCGCGCAAGATTCGCGAGGCGGCGGCCAGCGAGACATTCGCCGCCTTGGCCACATCCTTCAATCGTGGTACGTGCGATGACGACATGTCGATGCGCTTCATCAAGAAAGGTTAAACGTGGTTCACCGCCTGTAAACAGGTGGAGCGGCAGTTCCGAAGGTCGGACGCTGCCCAGATGGTAGACACATGGCTGCGGCGTGGCTAAACTATTTTAAGCCCGCGATTTATTATGGTTTCTCGCGGTTCGGTGTCAATCATCCGAAAGTAGAACCAGTTCTCGGTGGCGAGGCCGATGCCATGACCAGCGAAATTAAGTCCCCAATTCGCCGCGCATCGCGGCCCATCGATGGAGGCGAGAACGGTTTACAGCCGTCCGATAGTGGTGTGAGTATTCAAGTTCCTTGGCAAGAGCGTGGGCCGCAGAGCAGCGATGTCGTGTGGCGATATTCCCAAAATCCACTGATCGGCCGCCATCACTTGCCGGGGGTTCAAGGCGTTTACAACAGTGCCGTCGCGCGCTACGGCGATCGGTTTGTCGGCGTGTTTCGGTTGGAGAAGCGCGACCGCTTTCCGCATTTGCACCTGGGCTGGAGCACCGACGGCATGAAATGGGACATCGATCCGAAGAAGATCGATTTCGCCAAGGGAGATCCCAAATCGCTCGCCGATTACGCTTATGACCCGCGGTTGTGCGAAATCGATGGTACTTATTACATCACGTGGTGCGGCGGACACAACGGGCCCACGATTAGCATCGCATCGACGCGCGACTTCAAAACGTTCGAGCGGCTGGAAAATGCATTTTTGCCTTTTAATCGCAATGGCGTGCTATTTCCGCGGAAGATCAACGGCAAGTACTTCATGCTGAGCCGGCCGAGCGATGACGGTCATACGCCCTTCGGCGACATCTTCGTAAGCCAAAGCCCCGATATGTGCCACTGGGGTATGCATCGCTTGATGATGCGTCGTGGCGGCGGCGAGGTAGGCCAATGGTGGCAACGCACGAAGATCGGTGCCGGCCCGATTCCCATCGAAATCGACGAAGGCTGGCTCATGATCTATCACGGGGTGATGGATACCTGCAACGGCTTCGTCTACAGCATGGGAGCGGCCATTCTCGATCGCAACGAGCCGTGGAAGGTACTCTACCGCACGAATCAGCACATTCTCACGCCCGAAGCGGACTACGAAGTTTTCGGCCATGTGCCCAATGTGGTGTTCCCGTGTGCGGCCCTGCACGATAAGGCATCCGACCGGCTCGCAATTTACTACGGCGCCGCCGATACCTCGTGTTGCGTGGCTTTTGCTCACCTGAGTGAACTGATTTCTTTCACTAAAGAAAATTCGCAGTTATTCTAGAACGCACACTCTCCCTTTCCCTTTGGGAGAGGGTCGGGGTGAGGGTGCCAGGCGAAGATTTTGTTCGAGTTTTTCAGTGCGTTATTGAGAAGTCCGCATAGCTCGGTTGGCGACGCTGAATCATGACGATCCATTCCGTCGATGTTGCCGTCTTGATTGCCTATTTCGTGGCCACGATTCTCGTGGGCCTGTGGGTCTCAAAGCGCGGCGCCAAGGATATGGATTCCTACTTCTTGGGCGGCAAGTCGCTGCCCTGGTACCTGCTGGGGATCTCCGACGCTTCGGGCATGTTCGATATCGCCGGCACCATGTTGATGGTGTACTGGCTCTTCGTTTACGGCTTGAAGAGCATTTGGCTGCCGTTCTTGTGGCCGGTCTTCAACCAGATTTTCTTGATGATGTTCCTGAGCGCCTGGCTGCGGCGTTCCAACGTGCTCACCGGGGCTGAGTGGATTCAGTTCCGCTTCGGTCGTGGCACGGGCGCCAATCTGGCTCATCTGAGCGTCGTGTTGTTTGCCCTAGTCAACACGGTGGGGATGCTAGCCTATGCCTTCAAGGGAATTGGCAAGTTCGCGGTTGCGATGTTGCCGCCCACTTGGCAATTTACTGCTCAATCGACCGGCTGGTACACGAACGAAAACATTTATGCCGTGATTATTCTGGCGCTCACGTCGGTTTACGCGATTAAGGGCGGCATGATCAGCGTGGTGGCCACCGAGGTGATGCAGTTCACGATTCTTACCATCACTTCGTTGATCATTGGCATCGTGGCGATGTCCAAGGTCTCGCCCGAGATGATTGCCCATTCGATTCCCGCCGGCTGGGCGAATCCGTTTTTCGGCGTGAAACTGGACCTTAATTGGACCGGTATCTTGGATCAAGTTGCCGAAGCGATCCACAAGGACCAACTCGAATGGTTCGGTATTATCTTTGGTCTGATGTTCTTCAAGGGCATCCTGGCAAGCCTCGCCGGACCCGCACCGAATTACGACATGCAGCGCGTATTGGCCACCCGCAATCCACGCGAAGCCTGCATGATGAACGGCATGGTGAACGTGGTTCTATATTTCCCGCGCTACATGATGATCACGGGAATCACGATTCTCGCCCTGGCCTATTGCATGCCGGATCTGCGGGCGATGGAAAAGCCTGATTTTGAGCGGTTGCTACCGATCGTGCTCACGCGGTACGTACCGCAGGGTGTTGTGGGGTTGCTGCTAGCCGGCTTGTTGGCGGCATTCATGTCGAACTTCGCGGCCACGATCAATGCGGCGCCCGCCTACATCGTGAACGATATCTACAAGCGATTCTTCAAGCCGAATTCGACGCCGCAAACGGAAGTCTGGCTGAGTCGCGTGGCTTCGTTCGCGGTGCTCGTCGTGGGGATCGTGTTTGGGCTAATGACGACGAACATCTTTGATGTGATGATGTGGATCGTCGGCGCTCTTTATGGCGGCTACGTTATCGCAAATATGCTCAAGTGGTATTGGTGGCGGTTCAACGGCTACGGCTACTTCTGGGGAATGGTCAGCGGCATTGTGGGGGCCATGATCGTGCCCAAGTTGGTTAACATGGCCATGGGGTATTCTGTCAATGCTCTTTACACATTGCCGTTCCTGCTCGTACTTTCGCTCATCGGTTGCATCGCGGGAACGTATTTGGGCGAGCCAGAGGATGACGAAATCTTGAAGCATTTTTATCGCACGACGCGGCCTTGGGGAGCGTGGGGGCCGATTCGCCAACAGGTCGTCGCCGAGGACCCGACGTTTCATCCGAACGATGATTTTGCCAAGGACGTATTGAATGTCGCGGTCGGTATCGTGTGGCAACTGTGCCTCACGTCGCTACCGATTTTCTTGGTGCTAAAATCATGGACTTGGTTCGGTGGCACGCTGGTGGTCTTGGTTGTTGCCAGCGTGTTCATCAAGTCCAACTGGTACGATAAGCTACCGCAGGAAGCAGCGGTTTCGCCCGCTGCGCGTTGATTCGAAAGCGAGGCGGAAGGTGTTTTCACGAACTCGGTTGCAAACGCTATTGCACGCAGGCTTAATTGCTGCCGTCACTTTAAGCACGACGCTGATCGCCCAGGCCGCTGAGCCGAAGCTCGCGCATTTCCTCACCCGCCGCGGCGATCAACTTTACGACGGCGACCAACTCTTCCGGTTCATTTCGTTCAACATTCCGAACTTGGTGTTGATGGAAGATGCGTACGAATTCACCAAACCAAGTCCTTGGCGCTGGCCCAATGAGTTTGAGATCGAGGACGCACTGGAATCGGTTCGTCAAATGGGGGGCCAGGTTGCTCGGACCTACGTGATCAGCGTCTTTCGCGAAGGTTCGGATATGGGCGAGTTCATCCATGTCCGCAAACCGGGCGATTTCAATGAAGAGGGTTTTCGAGCGCTCGATAAGCTGCTCGAAGTAGCGAACCGCAAGGGAATTCGCATCATTATTCCCTTTGTCGACCATGCGAAATGGTGGGGCGGTGTCGGCGAGTACGCGGCGTTTCGCGGCAAACCCGCCGAGGCATTCTGGACCGACCCGCAAATCATCGCCGATTTCAAGGCCACGATCCGCTTCGTGCTGGAACGAAAAAACACCTATACTGGCATAACGTACCGCGACGACCCGGCCGTATTTGGTTGGGAAACCGGGAATGAAATCTTGCCGACGCCGGAATGGACGCGGCAGATCGCCGCCTACATCCGGCAGTTGGACAAGCACCATCTCATTTTGGACGGGCAATCGCTGAACAGCTTTCCGACGGCATCGCTCGACGACCCGAATATCGATGTCATTTCCACGCACCACTATCCGTTTGGCGATAGTCGCGATTTTGTGAAACCAATACGCGAGGCCCACGCCCGCACCAAGGGAAAGAAGGCGTTTTTTGTCGGCGAATTCGGCTTCGTCGAAACGCCTCATATTGCCAATGCCCTTCAAACCGTGATCGACGATGGCATTTCTGGCGCGCTCCTTTGGAGTTTGCGAATGCACCGTCGCGAGGGCGGCTTCTACTGGCACATGGAAGTGGGCACCGGCAAGAACATCTATAAGGCGTTTCACTGGCCGGGTTTTGATTCCGGCCAGCGGTACGACGAGCGGGCCGTCGTTGCCCTGATGCGCGATAAAGCCTACGAAATTCGCGGCCTGCAACCACTCCCTCTCGAACGCCCGGCACCGCCCACTTTGCTGCCGATTGAAAAAGTCAGCGCAATCTCGTGGCAAGGAGCCACCGGCGCGTCAGATTACGACATTTGGCGTGCCTCGGCCGAAACCGGACCTTGGGACAAAATCGCGGCGAACTTCTCCGATGCCGACGTGCAGTATCGGCCGCTATTCAACGACGACCACGCGGAAGTTGGCAAGAAATACTGGTACCGTGTTGTGGCTCGAAACTCGGCCGGGGAGTCCCCCGCTTCAAATGTCGTTGGTCCGGTAGTTGTAACGTGTCACACGCTCGTCGACGAATGCCGCGACCTTTCGCAAACAGCGGTCACCACGGGTAAGGTTACCGTCGCCAGCGAAAACGCCCGCACAGTTCAAGAAGATTGCCATCGTCTGGCTTTGGAGCCGGGTGCTGAAGTCGTGTACCGTGTTGGCGGGCCAATCAAGAGTTGGGCCGTGTATGCGTTTGCTCAAGACGACACGAAGTTACAGTTTCAAACCGGCACCAAGCAAAATGGCTATCGAGCCGCGAAACCCGATAGGAAAGCCCTGCCCTCGGCTCAAACCGTTTACGGCTACTTGACGCCAATTCTGTTTACCGGCAGCGCAGGCAATGAGGCAACCGATCTGAAGATTAGCTACGTGGCGGATAAGCCTTCGAACGCGAAGGGTTCCGGGCCGGGGCAAGCCAAGGCGCCCAAGGTTGAATTATCGCGTGTTGAGATTGAGTTCGGCGGCGATTCACAATCGGCAGATGCATCTTCCAAACGGTCGCCAACGCCAACGCAACTGAATTCCTCGGTTTTCATCGAGCCCGGCCGCTCAGTCGATGCTGCCCTCAAGGCCGTCGACGACGCCGCTAATCACGGCGAACGGCGACTCAACGTCGTCGTTTCGGTCCTCGTCGATCTCACCGACGACTTGAAGATCGATTCCTTTGGCACCTACGAGGCAGGTACTTTCAATTATGAAGTATTTACGGATGAGTCGCGAGAGAAGCTGCGGCAAAACCTGCATCGCGTCTTCGAGCGCATGGTGCAACGCAACTTGGGGATTGCCATTCTGCCGCACATCGACCCAGGGGGCCGGGTGCAGCAATGGCGCAACTGGATCGACTTCGATCCGCTCGTCTCGTATGGCGGCGATTCGTACAGCGAACTGGTGCTTGGTTCCATTACCGACGAACTGGCCAAGACGATTCGGCCCAACACTCGGGTCGAGTTGTGCCTTTCCGGTGAAATGGGCACCAGCCTGTTCAAATATCCTGATTCGTATCGCAAGATCGTGGAGCTACTCCGCAGTCGCCCGGAACTAAGAAACATGAAAATTGGCGTGAGCCTGAACCATAACAAGGTCGCGGGGCAAACGAATCCCACGGGTGCCAAGGACATTGAACCTACGGCCGAACAGCGTGTGCAGCTTCAGAACCTGCTCAACGACTGCGATTTTGTTGGCATATCGTCTTACTTTCCGATGACGGTCCCCCCGACGAAGGATGACTTCGTCCGCGGTATAGAGAGTTTTATGAAGGAACTCAGTGAGTTTGGCCTCACCGTTTCGACCGAGACGCCGCTGCAGTTTACTGAAGTCGGCATCGGTGGACGGTCGCCACTGCACGGGGAAAGCGACGCAAAGACAGCGGCCGCCAAACCCTGGGAAGGTGCGGGCCTGCCGCAACACTCGCCTTGGAAGGACCCCGCGCTGCGAGCGCTGCGAGTGCAGTACCACCGGGCATTGCTCGATTTTCTGAAAGTCCAACCATCGCGCTATCACGTATTCTCGGCTTTCTTTTGGAGTTCCGGCTCGTGGGATCCCTGGGGGCGTGCCAACCCGGCATTTGCCGATCCCGATATCGTGCGGGAAATCGAGGGGCATAACCGAAGTCTAGCTGCCAAATAAGCGGCGGATATGCCGGCGTGGTTTTCCAGGCGAACGTGGCATCACAGAGGCAAGCAAAGGTCAAAAGTACTCGCGGTTTTCGTCCGGGCACATTTTTCTCCTTTTTTCTTATCAAACCTATTAAATGGTGGACAGCTTCCACGGGCCACGTTAGACTTAGTTCAAGTAGTTGAACACGAGGGCACTCATTCGAGGATTGGCAAATCGGTTGGAATTATTCGGTGGAGTTTTACGTTTCTAGGTGACTACAATCGGGTGGGGAGGCGGATGTCTGCGACGCCGGTTCCGGCTAGTTGGTAATCGTCTGCGGCATCCGCTGCCAAGTCGAAAGAGGTTGAAGGCACAGCGTTGAGGGGTGTTGATTCACACGGTTGAGCTGGACTGCTTTGATTCTGTTAACACTGGTTGGAGGAGCTCTAATGAAGTCACGACTGTCGGTGATTACTACGTTCGCAAGCCTCGCGTTGTGCTTTGCGGCGAGTTCTTTGGCGCAGACGCCGGGTGTGTTATACACTTGGCCATCGGGTACACAGGACTGGTTCAGAAACTTCGGTGCGGGAAGCACGAGTGCAACGCTGGCCAATTCAGTCGGCGCTCTGCAAATTACCGAGACGAGCGCCACCGCTGGTGGCAGTCAGGCATTCACGGACGGCTTCAACACAATTCGCGACACCCCGGCACTGTTCGGCAGCGGCTGCTGCGGCGGCCTCGACTTGACGGGACTGTCGTCACTAGAGTTCGATTTGGCCCAAAGCGGTGTGGGCAACGTGAATGTTCAGTTCTTTGTTCAGGCCAACACGTCGAGCACATATGTCGCGCTCGGGCCAGATGTCGCGGTCGCTCCCGGCTTGACTACATATTCACTACCGCTTTCCGGTTTGACGGCGGATCAGAAGGCGTACATACGCACGATTGGCATGAACATCCGCGACCATGCGGCGGAAGGCAATCTAATTTGGACATTGCAGGAAGTGAGAAGTGTCGGTACGCCCTTAACGTCGCGCACGATTGCCGACCACGATGGTGGTGCCGCCGACTTTGACGGCGTTATCTGCAACTTCGACTGCGGCGCGGTCGGCGGCGGAAATGGCGGTCAGAATAACTCCGGCATGTCGATCGTTGGCGGCGCCCTCCAATGGACGGATCTCGGTGGCGGCCCAGGCGCTGCCATCACGTGGGGCAACGGAACTCAGAATGCCGGTGGTTCATTCAACGCCCGCCCGGTTGATCTCTCCAACTACGATACGGTGACGATCCGCATGGCAGCCACGGGGAACGACCCATCGGTCTTTGTGCAGTTTTATATGCAAACAGCCGGTGGATTCACGTATCAGTCGGTGAACTTTGGAAACCTGCCCGTTGACGGCCAATTCCATGACCTCGTCATTCCATTGGCTGCAATTGCGAACCGAAGCTATGTCGACACGAATGGAATTAACTTGGGCGGCCACGCGAGTGACCTATTGATCCAAGTGGATAGCGTGGTTTACTCGCGCGTTCCCGAGCCAGCGACTTTAAGTCTGATCGGGTTAGCGCTGGTGAGCTACGTTGGTTTGTTGGGCCGTTTGCGGAACGGTCGCTGCAGATCGTTTTGATGTGTTTGAACAATATAGCCAATGAAAGCGTGCCACGAATGGCGTGGCTTAAATGAGGAAACGGCCGCTAGCGCGCGACGCCGTGGCGCTAGCGGCTTGTTCTGTGAGAAATTGATTCGGCAAGCGGAGCAGTGGGCTATAAAGCCTGCGGCTCGGTTGGTTCTGTCGTTGCTTGCGATGAGGAGAGCAAAGATGTTACGCGTGCGATTTGTTTTGGCGGTCCTCGGCGTAGTGTTTGGCTGCGGCCTCGCAGCGGGACAGTCACCAAGCGTGTTGTACACGTGGGATGGTACGGGAAACCTGCAAAACTGGCAGCGAAGCAGCGATCAGCCAAATTTCACTGTTCTGAGCAATTCGACTCCTGGCCAGTTAACGATCACCGAACAAGGGGACGAGTTTGATCCAGGATCGACTGATCCCGCGTACTACGGACAATCGCATATTTTTCGGGACAGCTTCGATTATATTCGCGAAAACACGCTCGCTTCTGGGGGAATCGATTTGACCGGCCTGCAATTCCTGGAGATGGATATCTCGCACAATGGAACAGGCAATGTGAGCGTTCAACCTTTTATCGGCACCGGCCGCGATTCGACCTATACTTGGTTCGGCCCCGGTCCCGACTATACAGCCAGCGGTGTCCCTTGGGTGATTCCGCCAAACACGGTTACTACCGTAAGAATTCCAATCTATAAACTTACCTCGGACCTTCAGGCCTACAATCGCGTTGTGGGAATCAAGGTTTTTGAGCACGCAGACCAGGGGTATTTAACTTGGAATATTTCCGAAGTGCGAAGCACCGGAACACCGCTTACGACACGCACGCTGGCATCGCACAACGTCGGTAGTTCCGATAGCGGTCTAAATGGTGCCTTCGTTAATTTCGGTAACGCGGCAGTACAAGGAAACGATGGCGGACAAAACCAAACCGGTTTGTCGCAAAATGTCGCGGGATCAGGCTCACTTCAATGGACGGACCTCGGAACGCACGGCGTTACCGGTGCTCCGAGCGGCGCGGCTATCTCTTGGGGTAACGGAACGGCATTCTATGGGAATAACTTTTACGAACGCCCTGCCGACTTTTCAAACTACAACCGGGTAACTTTTCGCATGTCAGCAACCGATCCGCTCGCGGGCGGTGGGGCGGTGGGAGTGCAGGCGTTCTTCCAGACTCTTCACGGTCCCAGTGCCAGCTACACCTACAACACCACGAGCGGTGGTGCCGTCGGCCAATACGGTGAAATCGCCTTACCCATCGATGGCCAATTCCACGATCTAACGTTTCCGATTTCTGGCATTCCGGATCTGAATCTGGCCGCGACTTTTGGAGCCCACCTCTTTTCGCACACGAATGACTTGGTCATTAACGTGGATAATATCGAATTCTCTTTCGTCGCCGGGACGCCAGGCGACTACAACGGCAATGGAACAGTGGACGCGGCAGATTACGTTCTATGGCGCAACGGCGGACCACTCCAAAATGAAGTCGACGCTCCCGGTACCGTAAATGCCGCTGATTACGCAGCATGGAAGGCCCGATTCGGAAATACCAGTGGCAGCGGCAGTCTAAGCGGTGAAGCAGTACCGGAACCGGACAGTTTTGCGCTGGTTGTCGGTGCATTAGTTGCCGCCGTGCGCCCTACGCGTCGCCGAGCTTCGGCTTAGCTGTTGGAAGGGACTCCCGAGCGGCCGTATAATGGTGTGCAGTTTGTCTTAAGCCATTCGAGAACTATTGCGTTTCTAACCTTGGCAAAGGCAATCGGTTTCTGTTCAAGTGCTTTAGCAATCGGGGAAATTGGCGGTTTGTCTGCAGAGCGTTAGTATGTTTGCCGCAAAACGTCAGCAAGGCGATCTCGGTTTCACGCTGGTTGAATTGCTGGTGGTAATCGCCATTATTGGAATACTGGTGGCACTCTTGCTTCCGGCAATTCAAGCGGCTCGGGAATCTGCTCGCCGTTCGCAATGCACGAGCAATATTAAGAATGTGGCTTTGGCCTTGCAGAACTATCATGATGTCCACAAAGAATTTCCGGCGGCGGCGCTGATTCGTCCCAATGGGACAGATGAGATTCTGACACCCAACATCATGTTCAAGAATTGGGCGATCGATATGTTGCCGTTTATCGAGGAACAGGCAACTTTTGACGCCTTCACTTTGAATTTCAGTACCCCGATTCGAGCTGCGGCGAATCTGGCTCCGCGCGGTACAGAAATTTCCGTTCTGCTTTGCCCCAGTGACGAAGGGCGTGGGCGAAAATTCGAAGGCAATGGTGGAAATTGGGCTCGAACGAATTATGGTTACAACGGATTTCAGTTCTGGCCGAACTATTATGCGCTAAAAGGTTTCAGTTCCGATCCCAAATGGGCGCCATTTTACAAGTACAACTTGGGCGTCGGAGGCCTGGACGATACTCAAACGCGGCAAGCACTGAGCTTGGCTAAGATCACCGATGGCTCAACAAAAACGATTCTCGTTGCTGAACTGCGCGTCGGCTTGAGCGAGCGTGATCGCCGAGGCGTATGGGCCATGGGAATGTGCGGATCAAACATCCATTGCCGTTGTGCTTCCAAGGCAATCAACAGTTGCTATAGCGGCGACGACGACGTCTACGACTTTCAGAATATTATCGACGATGTCGGAACAGGTCGCTTGCGCGGCGAATGCATGATGCCTGATACCGCTGTCAACTTCAGTGGCCAATCGGTAGTTCGCAGCCGGCATCCCGGGGGCGCCAATGCAGCCATGGCGGATGGCAGCGTACACTTTTTGAGCGATTTCCTCGATCAAGGCAATATCAATGATGATGGCCTCATTGATGCGGCAAATCCCAGCGGTAACCCGACGCCGAGCGACGATATTTACGAGGGTAATTTTCGGGTTTGGCAGCGACTGCTGATATCGCGCGATGGTTACCCTGTGGAAAGTCAATTCTAAACCAGGAACGAAATGACTGTCGGTTCGTGGTCATTCCCCGCTCAGTATGCTGCGTCTCATTCCTTTCACGTTGCTCCCAGTAGTACTTCTTGGGGCAACGTTCGGGTGCGGTTCGGGCAGTCCCTATACCTATCAAAAGGTCGAGGGAAGAATCTCCTATGAAGATGGTACGCCATTGCCAGGAAGCGTCGTGCTGCGATTCGTTGCGCAAGATGCTCCGACCGTTGCCGGAGCGGTACCTCGCCCCGCAATGGCCAATGCCGATGCGCAAGGAAGATTCGATTGTGTCACGAGCTATAAGTACGGCGACGGGTTAATCAAAGGCAAGCACAAGGTCGCGATTGAAGTTAGCCCCGATGCGAAACCGATCGTGCCAAAGGAATACACGAATGCGGCAACCTCTCCCTTGATTATTGACACCGCGAATACGCCCCTTGAAATCAAGGTGCCCAAACCGAAGGCGACTCGTTAGGTGATGCACCGGTGGCGCTCCATTTCGTTCTTGCCGGTGGTGGTTTGCATCCTTCCGGCGGTGATTCTGTGCGAGCGGGCGGCCGCCAATCCGGCGGTATACGAACTGGGCAGCGACCCGGCGGTCGGATTCAACCTGATCTCTTGGTACAACTTTGGCGCGAGCGGCGCTAGCACTTGGCAGAATGCCGTGCAAAGCCTCTACGACGCGGGTTTTCGCTCAGTGTCGATCAGCCCCGTGAGATTTGTGAACATCAATACCGGTCAAATTCTGGCGACTTCGCCGAAAGGGCCTGAACTAAGTCACATCGAAGCCGGGGTGATACGCGCGAAGTCCTTGGGAATGCGTGTGACCCTTAACCCTTTCGTGGAATTGTTCGATGCCAATGGCGCCGGCACCGCCGATGACGAGTATTTCGCCAACTTGTCTAACGGTTGTACGTGGCGCGGTTGCTGGAACCCGACCGCCGGTAGCGCGGTCTCCAATCAGTTTTGGAGCGACTACCAAAACTACATGGTGGCCGTCGCCCAAATTGCCGCGAATAACCATGTTGATGCCATGACCGTCGGCACCGAATATAAAGCGCTCGACGACAACAGCGCTCATAATAGTAGTTGGAATACCGTCATCAACGCCATCGACGCCGTGTACCACGGCCCACTCGGTTACGCCGCCAATTGGGACGATTACAACAATAGCAATGTGGCCACGGCGATTTGGGAACATCCGGCAATCGATTTCATCGGCATCGACTCCTACTTCACGAACTTAGTGACAAATACCCAGGCCGATGCGTCGGGTACGTTTCCTAATGCGACCTTTATCAATACGATTACAACGGCTTGGAATAACAAGCTCGACAATCAGATCTTGCCGTACGCCGCGGCGCGGAAAGGCGGAGCCGGCATGCCCGTCGCGTTCACCGAAGCCGGCTATTTGCCGTACAATCGCACGACCGTTAATCCGCAGAACAGCAGCGGCCAGGCGGTCGATACCGATGAGCAGAAGATGGCGTTCAACGGGCTTATGAACGCGCTGGATGGCCGCGGTAGCAAGTTCACTTCACTCGATATTTGGCAATGGGGAATGCCAGGCTCCGATGGAAGCCTCTGGAATATGGATACAACGCTGCCGGCGAACCAGCCCAACAATGTGCCCGTAGCTCAATGGCTCGCAAGTTTCGTCGGCACGGCAATCACGCCCCTGGCAGGCGATTACAACCGGGATGGCGTGGTCGACGCCGGCGACTACGTGCTGTGGCGAAAAAACAGCGGCAACTATGTGCTGCAATACAGTGGCGCGGACGGTAACGGCAGCGGCGTTATCGACCCAGGTGATTATGCAGTTTGGCAGGCGCACTTCGATGCAAATCAAGGAATGGGCGCTTCGCTGCAAGTGGGAGTGCCGGAGCCGAGTGTCATCGTATTACTGTGTGGCTGCGTTCTTTGCCGAGCATTGCTGCGCCAGCGGACACGCCTTCCGGCGAGTTAGAGATCCTATCCCCCGAGTGTCTTGCAGCATGGTGCAATTTGATTCGGTATAATGGAAGAAACCATGCCGAATTGAGTGTGCAGCGTGAAGACTTATGTATTAGCCGCGATCTTGATTTTAGTGGCCCCTGCGGCCTTCGGGCAGCTTTATCGCTATGAGGCGGAGACCGGGCAACTCTTCGGCACGCAAGTTTCGCATACCGTGGCCGGCTACTCGGGCACCGGCTACGTTACCGGCTTCGATTCATCAAACGGCTCGGATTACGTTCAATTGCAAGTCGACGTGCCCGATGGCCTTTACGAAATGTGGGTGGGCTACCGCTCACCGTATGGTCAGAAGGGCTACAACTACCGCGTCGATTCTGAAACCGGCAGCGGTATGTTCGATCAATCGTCGACGTTCACCGCCGATCGCGCCGGCGTATTCAACGTAACCGGCGGCCTCAATACGCTCGCCATCTACCAAAGCTGGGGTTACTACGACGTCGACTACTTCGAATTTCGTCCATTTACGCCGCCGGCAATCCAGCCCGTGTCGTCCCAGCTCGTCGATCCCCTGGCCGGCCAAAACACGCAATTGTTGATGAACTACCTGACCGGCATCTACGGCAGCAAGACGCTAGCCGGGCACCAACATCAAAACAGCCAGAACTTGCCGTTTCCAAGCTCGACCTATTTGAATCTGTCTGGCGGCCTGAAGCCGGCAATTCGGGCATCCGACTTCATCGAGTATTCGCCGTCGCGAATTGCTTATGGTGCGAATCCGAACAACGAAAGCGAACAGTCGATCGCCTGGGCCAAACAGAACAATGGCATCGTCAGCATGAGTTGGCATTGGAATGCGCCGGCCAATCTGGTGAACACGCCGTGCGGAAGCAGCTGCGGTCCAAATGACTACCCCTGGTGGCGTGGCTTCTATACGCAAGGCACTACGTTCGACTTACCGGGGGCCCTGGCCAATCCGTCCGGCTCCGATTATCAACTTCTACTCCGCGATATCGACGCCATCGGCGTTCAGCTCAAGAAATTCCAAGATGCCGGTGTGCCCGTCATTTGGCGGCCATTGCATGAAGCGCAAGGCGGCTGGTTCTGGTGGGGTGCGCATGGCCCGACTGCTTTCAAACAACTGTGGCGATTAACCTACGACCGGCTTACGAATTACCACGGGCTGCACAACCTCATTTGGGAGTTCACGTCGTCCGCTGCCGAAAGCAATTTTCTCGATTGGTATCCGGGCGACGACGTGGTCGACATGATCGGCCTTGATATCTACACCGATCCTGCCAGCCCCATGAGCGGCCAGTGGTACGATATTCTCGCCCAATACAATGGTCGCAAGATGGTGGCCCTTTCCGAATCGGGCACGCTGCCCAATGCGGCCGCGATGAATACGTATAACATCGCCTGGGACTATTTTTCCGTGTGGCAGGATGGTTACCTGGACGACTTCACCGCCCAACAAGTGCAAACGCTGCTCAACGACAACCGCATCATCACGTTGAATGAACTTCCCGCACTGCCGTGGAGCAATTCCGCGCCGGTGCTCGGCGACTTTGATCACAATGGTCAGGTCGATGCTGCCGATTACGTGCTATGGCGACATTCACGCGGCCAATCGGGTTTGAATCTGGCGGCCGACGGCAATCTCGACGGGCATGTCGACGACGCCGACTTGGCGATTTGGCGTTCACATTTCGGCCAGTCGAATGGCGCTAGTGCTGCCGCCGCGATTCCAGAACCGAATGCGATGTTCTTGATATGGGGTGGCGTTGCCGCGCGCGTGTTATGTCGTCAGAGACGCTGCCGGTTGAGATAGCGCGTTGATGCCGATATTTGAACCTGGTTTACCGAACAGTGTTGAGCCCCACGGCACGGCGTGCCGTTATGCAAAAGCAGTGCGAATTTCGTCGAGGTAGCGGCGGCATTCCGTGCGTGGGTCGCCCGTTTCTTCGAACTCGAGCACGATATAGCCGCGGTACCCGGCCGCGCGCAAGATTGTTGCCAACCGTTTGAAATCACTCTTCTCAGGCGATTTGCCGACAGGGTGAATTTTCACCTTCACCTGCACGTTCATGGAATACGGCGCGATCTTTGCCAAGTCGCCGTACACGTCGGCCGATTGAAAATTGCCGGTATCCATGTTGACGCCGAACCACGGACTCTTAACCGCGCGGATGATCTTGAGCATTCCGTCCACCTGCGTGGTCAGACCGCCGTGATTTTCGAGCGCCAAGAACACGCCGAATTTGCCCGCGTATTCGCAGCACTCTTCGATCGCATCGACAGCCAACTGGCGCGCCGCCTCGACCGTTTGCCCCGGCTTAACGCTGCCCGAAAAAATGCGAATGACGGGGGCATCCATCTGGTCGGCATATTCGATCCAGCGCTTGACGAGCGCCAGTTGCCGGTCGCGCTCGGCACCGGGTGGGTGACAGAAATCATTCCCCACGGCCGTGCCCGAGATGTCGAGCCCGCGCAAGAACGCCTGGCGTTTCAAGTTGCGGAAGTACGCTGGCGGGCCGTCTTGCTGTAAGTAGTACGATGTGAGTTCCGTGCCTTCGAGGCCGAACGCGGCGCAATCGTCGATAAACGTTTCAATCGGCAACGGTTCTTTCTTCTGCTGCAACAAGTCTCGATAGCTGTACGCCGCGAGGCTGAATTTGAAATGCGAACCGGCCGTGCGCGCAATCGGCTCAATCGCTTGAGAGATTCTTGCCCTATTGATCGTTGCACCAGCCGCGACCACAGCACTCGACACAATCAAATCCCGCCGATTCAACCTAGAAGACATCGCTCACCTCACATTCGAGAATTAGCCAAAGCACGTCACCAATATAGCAGCGTTTCCGTAAGTCAACCGACCAACCGGAGCCACGCCACTCTGCAGAGTGCAGCGGGCATAGTCCCACCAAACAGCGGACGTGTTCCTGTCCCAATTCTGCTAGAATAATTGGATTGTTCCCGTAATTCATTGAACCGTTTATGAGCGTGATAAGGTGTTCCAGATGCGAATGCAACGTGCAGCGATCATCTTAATCGTCTTTATATTAGGCACCATGGCAAATGCAGCGGAAAACAGCACCGACAACGCGCTTCTGCTGCAACGGCGTTATCTGTTTTTTCCCATTCATACCGGCGCACCGCTCGTGCGGGTGACGCTCGAAATCGATGGCCAACACGCACGGGAGTTCGATGCCGAACTCGGCTCGGCAGCTGACGCGAGTTTTTGGGCGCCGCTCGATGTTGCAAACTTCGTCGGCAAGAAGGCGAAGCTGTCATTAGGCCCCGATAAGGCAGGCTTCAAGCGAGTCCGCCAAGTGGACGAACTGCCGTCAGTTCCGGATTTGTACAACGAACCACTCCGTCCACAGTTTCACTTTTCCCAACGCGTTGGTTGGAACAACGACCCGAACGGCTTGGTCTACTACGACGGCGAGTGGCATCTCTTCTTTCAGCACAATCCTTACGGCTGGAACTGGGGCAACATGCATTGGGGACACGCGGTGAGCCGCGACTTGGTGCATTGGCAGCAGTTGCCCATCGCCCTTTACAACAAGCAATACGGCGATTGGGCGTTTTCTGGCGGCGCGGTGGTGGATGAAAAGAATACCACGGGCTGGCAACGCGGCGATGTCAAAACGATCGTCGCTTCGTTTGCCAGCACTGGTCGCGGCGAGTGTTTGGCCTATAGCAACGATCGTGGTCGGACGTTCGTTGAATACGAAGGCAATCCGGTCGTGCGGCATAATGGGCGTGATCCCAAGATCATTTGGCACGAGCCGACCAAGCATTGGGTGATGGCTGTTTACGATGAGCCCGACAAGGACACGAAGAATATCGCGTTCTACACGTCGCCGAATTTGAAAGAATGGACGCTCGCGAGTAAACTGCCAGGATACTTTGAATGTCCCGAGATTTTCGAACTGCCCGTTGACGGCAATCCAAAAAATACCCGATGGGTCGTATTCGCAGGCGATGCCAAGTACGCCATCGGCAAATTCGATGGCCGCACATTCACGCCCGAGCACGATGGCAAACACCAGGTTCAATACGGGGCGTACTACGCCTCGCAGACGTTCAGCAATGCACCGCAGGGACGCCGTGTTCAAATTGGCTGGGCTCGAATCGATATGCCGGGCATGCCATTCAATCAGACCTTCACGTTTCCCCACGAACTTTCGCTTCGCACCACTGCCGACGGCATCCGGCTATTCGCCGAACCGGTTCGTGAAGTTTCGCTGCTGCATGAAAAAAAGCATCAACTTCAGGGGCAAGCGTTGACGGCCGAAAAACCGGTCGATGTCGCGGTCGGAAACCAGCTATTAGACATCCGCGCGACATTCGATATTGAGAAGGCTCGCGAAGTTGGTCTCGATATCGGCGGCAATCTCATTCGCTACGACGTGGCCGCGGCCAAGCTGAACGAAGCGCAGCTGAAGCCCGAGTCGGGCCGAGTAATGGTTCAAGTGCTGGTCGATCGCCCCATGCTCGAGATCTGCGGCAATGCTGGGCGCGTCGTCATCACATCGCCACGCACTAAACTGGGCGATATTAGCCGCGTGCGCGCATTTGCCAATGGCGGCGAAGCGAAATTGGTGAACCTGGACGTTTACGAGCTGAAGTCGATTTGGAGCGGCCAGCAAGAGGTCAACTCCTCGAAACCATGATTGACTTTCGAAATGGGGTTGGAGTGACTCTTAGCAACGGATGCAAAGTGGCTTGGGAATCGTACAAGAGTGCATTCGCGCGGCCAATGATCCAAGCGTTGAGCGTCTTGTTGCTTGCCTGGCTCATGAGCTACGTGGGCACAGTCGCCACTCTCACCGCTGCCGAAGATGCTGTACAGCGCGGGCTGCCCGCTGTTGAAAACGGCGCGCTAAAGATTTGCTTTGATCCTCACCAAGGTGAGCTGCAGCAGCTTTCCGAATTGGCGAAACATCGTGATTTCATTACCCCCAATTCCAAACTCGACCTCTGGCAAATTACGGCTGCGGATGGCCGGCAACTCAACCCAGCCGATGCGAACTCATTCGTCTGGAAGAAGGAAAACAACCGGTTGCTGTTCGAATGGTCACGTTTCCAGAATGACGGCGATTTGCGCGTTCTCGCCAGCATTACCTTGGATGGTCGTTCATCAACGAGTCACTGGCGAATTGCCGTTGCCGGCCTGAAAAAGACGGCGATTCGCACCATTGCGTTTCCCCGCATTGGCCTCGTCGCGCCCAGCGAGCAAGAAACGTTGGCGGTACCGCAGTGGATGGGCGAAATGACCAACCAGATTCGCAAGATCGTGAACCCGCCGGACAAGAACAAAAAAGGAACGCGCCGCGAATGGGATTATCCCGGCATCCTGTCGATGCAATTCATCGGCTATTACTCAGGCGGAGGTCCGGGGATGCTCGTGGCAACGGACGACACCCAGCTCCTGCGTAAGCAGTTTGCGGTCTTCGGCGACGGTGCCAACGGACTTGGCCTGGAAGTCATACATCATGCCCCACAACAACGCGATTCCTCTTCGACCATTACGCCGACTTTTTCCGTTGTGGTGCATACATTTGACGGTGACTGGTTCACCGCGGCAGCACTCTACCGGAAGTGGGCGAGTCGACAACCGTGGGTCCAAGAAAGCCGCGCCCGCCGAAACCAAACGCCCGACTGGGTTCGCAACACGGCCTTGTGGGTGTGGAATCGCGGCACATCCGAAAACGTGCTGGCGCCAGCCGTTACTCTGCAAAAGCACGCAGGTTTGCCCGTTAGCGTCTTCTGGCATTGGTGGCACGGCTGTGCGTACGACGTCGGCTTTCCCGAATATTTTCCGCCGCGCGAAGGAACGGAGAAGTTCCGCCAGGCGGTCGCCGCGGCCGATGCCAACGGCATTCACGAAATCGTCTACATGAACCAGCGGCTGTGGGGTATGACCACTAAGAGTTGGACCGCGGAAAACGCGGCGGCTGCAGCCGTTAAAGACATCCACGGAAAGATCCAGCCAGAAACATACAATACATTCGTCAAGGCGCCGTGTGCTTCGATGTGCATGGGCACATCATTTTGGCGGGATAAGTATGCGAGTTTGGCCGAGCGGGCCGTCAAGGAACTGGGCGTGAGCGGAATCTACCTGGATCAAGCTTGTACCAGTCTCGCTTGTTATGACGCTTCACACGGACATCCGCTCGGCGGAGGAACGTATTGGCTGGATGGCTTCAAATCGCTCGAGCACGACATTCGCGAACGCTGCCATGACGTGCGCAATGTTGCACTCGCCGGCGAAGGCTGCGGCGAAGGTTGGCTGCCGTATCTCGATCTCATGCTCTCATTGCAAGTGAGCATGGAGCGCTATGCCGCGCCCAACGAGTGGGAACCGGTACCGCTGTTCAACGTCGTCTATCACGATTGTGCAACACAGTTCGGCAACTATTCCTCGCTTACACGACCGCCGTACGATGAACTTTGGCCGAAGGAATTTGCATCTGCCGAGCCATTGGCGCTGCTGGATCAGAAGTTCGCCACTCAATTCCGGCTGGAACAAGCCCGGGCGTTCGTGTGGGGGCAGCAGCCAACGATCGCCAATTTGCAAGTCCGCCAACTGCAAGAGCGTCGCGGGGAAATCGCGTTCTTGCTCAAGCTCGTAAGGTTGCGTATGAAGGCTCTCAAGTACCTTCGCGACGGTGTATTTCTGCGCCCGCCAGCGGTTCAGGCTGCGGCAGTAGAAATTCCGATTTCGCGGCTCTCGATCTACGCCGGTCAGCAGGATGCCGTTAAGGAATACCGCAAGAATGTACCACCGGTGCTGGCGAGTGCGCTGCAAGCGAAGGATGGCGACTTGGCGCTTGTTTTCGTCAATATTTCCAATCGACCGCAAGCGGTTGTGGTGCCGCTGGGTTCACGAGACTGGCCCCTTCCAGCGAATGCCCATCTGTATCGACGGAGCGAAACCGAACGGATCACGATTGGTGCGGTTGGGCCTCAAACGGAAAAAATCACCGTCGATTTGAAGCCTGGGGAGGCCGTCCTCTACGAATTCGTCGCCGAGTGATTTTCACCCAAGTGTCGGTGAGTGCTCTGAACCTACGTGGACAGGCGGAATGATCTAGGTTGTGCGTTGGGCTTTCGAGCTTGAATCGCTCACATTTCGTGTCAGGCTAAAGCCTGACCTACTTAGCGGCCAGCGGCCGCGAATCGTCTGCCAAAGATCGTATCGGTTTGATTCTGAGTTTCTGTAGCGCACCGTGGTAGGTCTTAACCGCTTCCGGCGGCGTGGTGTTGCCGTCCGCCAATGCGCGTAGCTGCTCGATAAACGAGAGTTGATGCTCGGCGTTGTTGATCTTTCGCCCGAACAGGGCGACGCGGGCCCCATATTTTTTCGCTTCCCACAACATTTGGAAGGCGTCGAACGTGGTGCCGGACGAGCCGCCCAGAATGCCGACGACCAGCGACGAATCGTAGCTGGCCAGTTGTTCCATAGCGGCCGGACCGAAGTAGGGAATCTTGAGAAACAGCGGCCGCGTGGCGGAGCCAGCGCCGGCAAGCATCCGCACGATGCTGTCGTTCACGAATCGAGCCACATCGGGAATTGGGTTCGCCGGGGCATTGGGCGCGAACACTTCCAAGAAGTGGCGGAATCCTTTCTGTCGGGCTTCGTCGCGAAAGTCGCGGTAAGCGCTGAGCGTTGTGTGATCGAAGGTGAGATCGTTGTTAAACGTCACGGAGTAAAGGCCCAAGTTCACGGGCCGCGGTCTCGTCGTCGTTGCGAGCGGCGCGTCGACTCCGATTGCTTCATTAAGTATTGCCGAGCGAAACGGCGTCGATGGCTGTTTGCTGTAAACCGCCTGCGTGCCGTAGAGCCAGATGTCGCTCGCGTCGTTAGCGCGGATGGCGGGCGTTACGGGGCTCTTTTCAAAAATTTGTTCGCGGGCGGCAAGCACGTCGCTCGTGCTCACGCTCATCAGCATGATGTCGACGAGTTTTTGTTCCACGATCGCGCGGATATTGGCGCGATACTCCTGGATGCTGTGGAAGGGCGACTTGCCGTTTTGCGGCTCGCGCTTGACGCCAGGGGCGGCCAGTCCGTATCCCATATCGGCGTCTTTGGCATCGGCTAGAATGAAATCCTGGCAGCTCGGATCGGACAGAATACGGGCAAGTTTCTCGTCGAGTGTTTTCGGCATGGTCAGGTGATTTGATGATGGAGGGTCCGCCAGATAGCCGGGCCCTTCGGGCCCGGACTTCAATGGGAATGGCGAGTTCCGTATATTCGCATCGAACGCCGAGCCAAAATGGGCCGGCTATCTAGATTTCCACTCTTCGGCGACGACCTTTTCGTAGATTAATCGATCGTCGCCTGGTGCATAAAAGTCTACCAGCCGAGCGGCACAGCGAAAACCGCTGCGCTCGTAGAAAGCCCTGGTCGGAGCATATTTCGGCTGGCCCGAAGTATCGATGTAGATTCGTCGCCCCCCGGCAGCAGCAATTCCAGCCTCCGTCGCTTGAATTAACTGCCGCCCAACGCCCTGCCCTTGTTGGGTGGGATCGACGGCAATCCAGTACAGGTCGTAACTCGCCATCGTACAGGCGATCGGCCCATAACAGGAGTAGCCGACGACGGCACCCTCTATTTCCGCAAACACAAAATAGTAGCCAGAGGCCAGGCCGCGGGCCAGGTGTTCGTCGACGAGTTCCACCGCGACGTCGATTTCATCGGCCCGAAAGAATCCGGTGCGCTCCACGATGGTGCGAACGGCATCGCGATCGGAGTGCCGAACTTCGTACCGTAGCGAACGACGAGGGCTTTCAGAAGTCGGCATGCCGCTTACTTCCTTCCGAGTTAACATTAGCCAACTCGCGTCCCAATGCGCTGCCGGGCCACGTTTGTCGGTTGAAGTCGACCGACGTCCGTCGTGGAAACGCATCGCTTGCGACTTCGTGCTAGCGCGTCGTCAAGAATGAGCTGCATGCCGCCATCGTAGCCGAGCCCCGCTTCTTCCAAAGCCGCAGCGAAACCGGCATCCGGCGAGATACAGGGGTTCGTGTTAATTTCAAGAATCCACGGTTGCCCTTGAACGTCGCAACGGAAATCGACGCGCGCGTACCCTGTGAGTCCAAACAGCCGCCAACAGGCCTCGGTGAGTTCGGTTAGTCGCTCAAGTAGCCGAGCGTCACTCGTCGGAAACGTAAACTGGCGTGGTGTGTTGTCGTATTCAAACGATGCCGCGTCCCACTTCGCCTGGTGACTGACGATCCGCGGCATGTTTTCGGGAAACGCGGAAAAATCGATTTCGGACGGCGGCAACACCCGTGGCGGCTCGCACATGACAGAGATATTGAACTCGCGACCATCGATGAACTCTTCGGCGAAGTGCAGGCGGCCAGTCTGTTCTTCGCGCTGCCGAATCACATCGCGAATTTCATCGATGTTGCTACCGGCAACGATCGACGCCCCATCGAGTTCGAAGGAAGCGTGCTCCAGGTCCGACTTAATAATGTATTTCGGCGAAAGACCGTTGGATTGCGGATTATACGGCGATTCCACGATTCCCCACTCCCCATTCCCCACTCCCCACTGCGCCGCAATCCACCCTGGTGTCGGCAGCCCGGCTTCCAGAAGCCGTCGCTTCACCGCCATCTTGCTCGCTGTTCCCAAAAGTGCGGCGGTCGAGTTGCCCGTGTAGGAAAGCTCCATGGCATCCAGTAGCAGCGTGACGGCGGCCATCATGCTGTCGCTGCCGCCCAGCGATTCCACGCGGTTGAACACCACATCCGGCCGGGCACGTAATAACTTCTGGCGTACGCGAGCGAGATCCAGCGAGCAGGCGATCGGCACCACGTTGTGGCCTAGCCGTTTGAGCGCAGCGACCACCGGCGAACGCGAGGGGACTTCGTCTTCGGCGTTGTGGGCCGGATCATCGGCCGAACGGTTATAAAGAAATGCGACTCGCATTACTTAACGATGGCGGCTAAGTCCATAATCGGCTATTGGTAACTGCGCTGCGAACAAACGAGTAATCCTGTGGGAGGCGTCTCCGACGCCGATGACGGCATCCAATTTCACACGTCATCGGCCTCAGAGAGGCCTCCCACAGCCCGTTAGCTTCACAGACCTCATTATGGGGCCGAGTGTGTTTGTGTTTCATACGCGATGGGAATTCGTTGGCGGGCTTCCTGAACGATTCGGCCAATGAGGTTCGTGTACGAGCGGTCAGCAGCCGTCCACAGCATCGGCAAGTCGGAATGCGTGGGATGCAGGCCCGCGAGTGGATTGATCTCCATGACTTGTGGCCTGCCAGCCGCGTCGCAACGGAGGTCGATGCGGCCGGCGTCGCGTCCGCCGATTGCTCGCCACGCCGCCACGGCAATCGCTTCGGCCTCGGCAAGGAGCACGTCATTGGCCGATCGGATTGGCCGGCAATCGACTAACTCCTCCGAGTTCTCCTTGTTCACGTACGAATAAACGTTTGGCTCGGCATCGTTGAGCAGCACGATTTCCAGCGAACCGACCGCTTCCGCCGTGGCTCCAGTGCCTGCTAAGCCAACGGTAAACTCGCGCCCCGGAAGGAACTGCTCAACTAACACGGGTTGCCGAAACTTCTTTAGCAGCCGCTCGCACGTATTTCTCAACGCGCGTTCATCGCTGACTATTGACGCTGCGTCAATCCCCTTTCCTGTTCCTTCGGCTATCGGTTTGGCGATTACGGGGAACGCGACCGGGCAACGCGAAACATCGGCCGGTTCGCGCACCACGTGCCAATCGGGTGTTGGCACGCCGGCAGCGCGAAGCACCATCTTGGTGAGTGCCTTATCCAGGCAGAGACACAGAACCGCAGGGTCTGAAAATGTGTAGGGAATGCCGTACACATCCAGGATCGCCGGCACCTGTGATTCGCGACCGATTCCACGCATTCCTTCGCAGATGTTGAACACCAGGTCCCAGCGGTCGCCCGCCGCCAACCGCTCGATCAGGCTGCGTGCGTGGCCAATGCGATCGGTCGTGTGGCCGAGTTCACAAAGAGCGCTATCAATGGCCTCGATGGTGCCGAGTTGATCGAACTCGGCCGTTTCCTCTTCACCGTAGCCGGCAGCGAGGTACTCGGAGCGTAAATCGTAAGTGATGCCAATGTGCATGGGAGCGGCGAGCGGCGAGCGGCGAGCGGCGAGCGGCGAGCGGAAGAAAATCACAATCCTCCTGGCTCCATGCTCCTTGCCCCACGCTCATACAGGATCGTGATATCGGTACTCTTTGCCTTCGTAGTTTCGCAGTAGCAGCCAATCGCCGTCGCGACCGAGGACATTGTTCGGCTGCAAAGGGATTTTGCCGCCGCCGCCCGGTGCGTCGATGACATAGCTTGGAACTGCGTAGCCAGTCGTATGACCTCGCAGGCCTTCGATAATCTCAAGGCCCTTGGCCACCGGCGTGCGAAAGTGCGATGAGCCGCTAATCGGATCGCATTGGTACAGGTAGTACGGCCGCACGCGCATCAGCAGCAGCTTGTGCATGAGCCGGCGCATGGTGTCGACGTTGTCGTTCACGCCCTTGAGCAGCACCGTCTGCGAGCCGAGCGGAATGCCCGCATCGACCAATCGGCCACACGCTTGAGCCGTCTCCGGCGTGCATTCCTCCGGGTGAATGAAGTGGGCACTCATCCAGATCGGGTGATACCGCCGCAAGATGCGGCACAGGTCGCGTGTGATGCGCTGCGGCAACACCGCCGGCATCTTGGTGCCGATGCGAATGAACTCGATGTTCGGAATCGACCGCAACTCGCGGAGAATCCAATCGAGTTTGTCGTCGCCGAGGGCCAGGGCATCGCCGCCGGAAATCAATACGTCGCGCACGTCCGGGGTTTGCCGCAAGTACGCGAACGCCGCCTTCAGCCGGCTTTCCTGCGGCATGAGTTCGCCGTGGCCGACCACCCGCGATCGCGTGCAGTAGCGGCAATACGTCGAACAAAAATCGAGTGGCAGCAGCAACACGCGGTCCGGGTAACGATGGACCAGCCCTGGCACCGGGCTGTGCGAATCCTCACCGAGCGGATCGTCCGCCTCGCCGGCCGTCCGTACGAACTCATTGAGTGTCGGCACCACCGTACGACGGAGCGGATGCCGCGGATCCTCGGGATCGAGCAAGCTCATGTAGTAGGGCGAGATGCCCATCGGCAGCATCGTCCCGCCTTGCACCAATGCTTCGCGCTCTTCGGCGGAAAGCTGCAGCATTGATTCAAGCTGGTCAAGCGTGCGAATCCGATGGCGCGATTGCCAGCGCCAATCGTTCCATTCGCGGTTCGTCACGTCGGGGAAGTGGCGACGTCGAAAAGCGCGTGTGGCGCTCGTCGTCGTGCCGCGCAAGAACGACAAGCTGCCTGAAGCCGGCCGACACGGTTCAGCCACATTGTTCATGGCGTCAGCCGCCTCGGTAAACCCGTTGGAATGGCCAAACGGCGTTGCCGTCGTGGCAGTCGCTCCAAAGGCATGGCTCAGCGCAGAACGATACCCCAGCGTGGCATCGGCCGGGATGCGGGCATCAAACCTCAGATCGTTCGGCAGGATTGAAGAAGACAGGTCCAAAGGACCGGGAGGTTCCTCGTCGGTGGCCAATGGACTGCGCTGGTCGCAGTCGGCACTCCCATTCATCCATGGTGCTCCAT
Source organism: Planctomycetota bacterium (assembly GCA_029781135.1). Taxonomy (GTDB): domain Bacteria; phylum Planctomycetota; class Planctomycetia; order Pirellulales; family Lacipirellulaceae; genus JABDGM01. Next base: position 62,036 of record JAKOXH010000051.1, on the reverse strand, counting down.
ATCGAGCCGTCCGTCACACCACACGATACTGCCCGGCTCGAAGCCTGTATCGTGCCGCCAACCTCAATGTCGGCCGATGCCTACCGCCGCGCGATGATCCACCCCGCCTGCGGCCTGGCATCGAAATTCCCTGCTTGTGGGACTGAAATACGTGCTGATCGCCAATTCGTAAAGGCCAGTTCGGACTATCACACGAATCGCGGGCAGTTCGGCCGCCGGAATTAAAGAATTCCCGGGCCGATGTGTCAACCTCGTATCAGCCACATTGGAGGCATCCCTGAACAGACAATCAGCAAAGTGCGGCCTGCTCAAAGGATCAATACACGTGTTATAGCAATGATTCGCAGGCGCGCAGTGGCGGCAAGCGGCCCAGCGGCAATTTTTTGAAAAAAAGATTCGCCGGCCGCAAATGTGCGAAGCGAAAAATGCCTCGGCGGCTGTCCGTTGGCCGCACTGAGACATCCTCCTGGCACCGCCTGCCCCCGAATCGACTGGTTCGGTATTCCATCGGGCGGGGAAACTAACGCGGCGTGGTTGCGAGGGGGTCTAGCACGGTCTCCCCAATTCGCACGGCGTCGCCACCCCGCTCCGCGGCCGCGAGCAGGGCGGCTTCAGCACTGAGAATGATGTCCATGACGCGGGTGGTCACACTACAGTGAGTAACGCCGATACTGGCGGTCAGGCTCCAAAGATCGTTGCCAATGCGTACCTTGCACTGCCGAACCTGGGCACAGAGCCGGTCGGCAATGGCAATCGCCGTAGGTTCGTCCGTCCCTGGGAGGATGAGAGCGAATAGCCCATCTTCGAATTCGCAGCGCTCGTCCATGTCACGGGTGGTGGCTTGCATCAATCGCCCCATGACCTGCCGGATGAATCCTTGGGCCTTTTCGCCAAACCGGCTGACCAGGCCATCAATCTGATCGACCCGCAACAAGGCGACCGAGACACTCGCCCCACCACGTTTCCACTCAGCCAAACGGCGGGCCAGATTCGCTGCGAAGAGGGAACGGCCTGAAAGTTCGGGCAGCCCATCGGCTGACATAGAGCTCGCCGATGGTCCCGCCGGTTCGTTATTTGTAGGCAGGATGGCACTCGTCGCATCGCGCCAGAGCGCCGCCAACGTCATTGACTCTTCGGCCTCACGCTGCGCTTTGGTTTGAAAGGCGGATGAAACTGGGTGGCAGGTTGCGCCATCGTGACGGAAGCAGACATTTCCCCCAGCCGCTTTAGCGGCATCCAGGGCCTGCGTGACACGCTCGGTGTTTGCCGCCGTCAATTCCTCGGCACTTAACTGGGCAATGCCGACACTGGCCGTCACGCGCAGGGGCCGCGTGCCTTGACTGAAGCCCGCCTCGCTGAGCGCTTTCCGCAGGCGTTCGGCAACCGGGATCGCATCGTGCATCGTAGTTTGATTCAAAAGCAACGCGAACGTGTCGCCGGAGAAACGTGCCACCAAGTCGCGGCCACGAGCCATTTTCTTGACGATCCCGGCGGCCTGCCGCAAAATCACGTCACCACCTTGGTGGCCATATTCGTCGTTGAGCTGAGCGAAGCCATCTAGGTCTACGAAGATGACGGTCGAAATCGGCGCGCGGCCAACCGGGAGTGCCGCTTTCTCTAGTTCTGCTTCAAATGCGCGGCGGTTGGGCAGAGCAGTCAATAGATCGGTATGCGTGAGAATTGCCTGCATCTGCACGCTTTCCGCTTGATCGGCAATCTGCCTTTCCGCAGCATCGATGCGTTTCTCGACGTCGGCGGTGGCATCCAGAATGTTGGTAATGGCCTTCGCGATATCATCCGCCGAGCGGCCCGCGGTATTCTCCAAGCCACCCGTGATTTTCTCCAGCCGCTGACCGTGCCCTTTAATATCGCCAGCAAGTTCTGCCGCCAGGACTTCGAGCGACATAAGTACTTGGCTGTACGCTTGTTGTTGGCGATCAAGGGCCGCGAATGTAAATAGCAAGCCTTCGGAGTTGGCTAGGCTGTCGCGGATTTCCTTGCGTTTGTTGACGATCTCGCCGCGAATGTCGTTGCACTGGTGTTGTACGAGACTGTTCGATTCGATGATCGATTCGGCCAACTGCGTGATGATGGCCGGTTCCGTGGCGGTGGTTTCTTTGAGTTCAGCTTGGATCGTGCGGATGCACTCGCTATGCTGTTCGATGCACGTTCGCACGGTCTCGGCAGCGGCCTGTAAACTCTGAAGTATTTGTGTCGTTTGGTGTTTGCGCGGCGTCTCCCGCGGTTTCGACGGCTTCCGAGCGGGCCGTCCACGTAGCCACCAGCCGAGCCCGCCGCCGGCAAACGCCGAAATTACCGGCGGCCCCAAATGTAAGAGGATTTCAGGCGACATGTGCACTGCGGCCCTCAAACCGGCGTAATCGGTCCATAACGACCGTAACCATAACAATGAAAAGCTAGGGCACACCCCCTCAGGGAGACCATATAAACCCTAGCTCAAATTCGCGCGGAGAAGGGGGTGGCGGACCACATTGGCCGGCTATACGCCAACGCTATCGCCGGCGCAATCGGCAACAACACATCTTGCGCCGGGGCAATTTGTGCTCATTCCTTTTCCGCCTGCAGCTGGCGTTTCGCCTCGGCAAGTGCGGCCAGCTCATTTTCCGGCACCGCCGGGTACTTAACTTCTAGCGCGCGTAAGCGGGCGGTGATGATATCCGCCACGGCCGCTCGCATGAACCATTTTTTGTCGGCTGGAATGACATACCACGGGGACGATTCGGTGCTCGTCGCGCTGAGCATGTCTTCGTAGGCTTGCTGATAGTCGTCCCAATGTTGCCGCTCTTTCAGGTCGGCGGCGGAAAACTTCCAGTTCTTTTCAGGATTTTCGAGCCGCTGCAAAAACCGCTTCCGCTGCTCCTTGCGTGAAACGTTCAAGAAGAACTTCACAATGTGCGTATTCTCTTTCGTGAGCGTATGTTCGAAGGAGTTGATATTCTCGTATCGCGTTTGCCAAACGTGGTCGAGGCCTTTCTGGCGAGCGTCGGCGGTGAGCGGCTGGCTTGCGAGAAACTCGGGATGAACTCGCACGACCAGAACTTCTTCGTAGTAGGAGCGATTGAAAATCGCGATCATGCCCGCCGGCGGAAGTACGCGAATCGGCCGCCACAAGAAGTGGTGCAGCCGCTCGTCCTCCGTGGGGGCTTTGAAACTGTAGACGTTCACGCCCTGCGGATTGACTCCCGACATCACGTGCTCAATGGTGCTATCCTTACCGGCAGCGTCGAGCGCCTGAAAGATGATCACCATCGCATGTGACTTGCTGGCCCAAAACACGTCTTGCATGTTGGCCAGCTCGGAAACGTCCTCTAAGAGGGCGTCTTTGGCAGCGGCTTTGTCACTGATGCCGCCCGTGAAACCCGGATCGTAGTCCTTAAGCTGAATTCTCTTTCCTGGTGGAACGATAAACGGTTGGTGATCGAGACGGTGTGTTTTGGCCATGGTGGTTCACTCGACAACGGAAGTGGGGCAGGTTCGGTACCGAACGACCCTGGAATAATCCAAGGTGCGTCAGTTTGCCATCATAATCTTGGGTCCGAGGCCCGTGGAGTACACATCATCGAACTTCGAGCACAGTCGACTATCCGAAAAGCTGGGGCGTGGCATACGTCTTGCTAATTGGTTCGCCACGTGACGAACCGAAATTGGTGATCGATTTTACGGAAATTTGTGGCCACGATGCCCGAACGCACGTCTGCCGAACGGTTCTTGCCCACGCGACTCAGTCTGAAGTCGCTGCGCGAGGCCGCCGCTCGGTGCGAAGGCTGCGACCTCTATAAAGATGCGACCCAAACCGTGTTTGGCGAGGGGCCTAGCAACGCCCGGCTGGTACTACTGGGAGAAGTGCCGGGGGACGAGGAAGACAGGCAGGGGCATCCGTTTGTCGGCCCCGCCGGCCGGCTACTTGACGAGGTGCTTTTGGAATCGGGTATTGCACGCGAGGAGATTTATTTGACGAACGCCGTGAAACATTTCCGCTGGGAACCGCGTGGCAAACGTCGGCTGCACAAGAAGCCAACGACGCGACAGATCGAAGCCTGCCGTCCCTGGTTGGCTGCAGAAATTTTGGTGGTTAAGCCGCAAGTCGTCGTCTGCTTGGGCGCGACGGCGGCCCAAGCCGTGTTAGGACGTGAATTCCGTCTCACGCAGCAACGTGGCACGTTTTTCAAGGGCGAGGACGCGGCTTGGATCACGGCCACGTATCATCCGTCGGCCGTTCTTCGAGTGCCCGACAAGGCGGACCGCGATGTGAAACGCGCTGAATTAGTAAGCGATCTGCGACGCGCTCAGCAACACGCGAAGCAAAAGAGCTAATTCGATGAACTTATATTGTCTTCGCCAACGATAGAACCAATTGAGGAATCGCTCCGCCACAAATGAACGCTCTCAAGCCGAACATCGAGTTCTCGCCGGAGGAACTGGCTCGCATCGCCGATCTTCGTTATGTATTGGATGACGAACCCGGGATCCAGCGGCAGCTTAATGGTAAGGGTTTCATATACTTCAACGGCCATGGCAGGCGTCTTCGCGACCAACGTCAACTCAGACGGATTGAAACGTTGGCGATTCCACCGGCATGGACCGACGTGTGGATTTGCCGCCATGCCGCTGGCCACCTGCAGGCCACCGGCCGCGACCTGCGCGGCCGGAAACAGTATCTTTACCACGAAGCTTGGCGCGAAGTTTCCAATGCCGCCAAATTTTGGCGGTTAAAGGCTGTACCACGTTTTTTGCCGCAGTTGCGATGCCGGATTCCGCACGACTTACGTAGGCCGGGTCTATCGCAAACGCGAGTGCTGGCCGGCATGGTTGCGCTCTTGGATTTGACTTCCATCCGGATCGGCAACGAAGAATACGTGCGCGAAAATGGCTCTTACGGCCTGGCCACGCTTCGTAATCGCCATGTGACGTTTCAAAGTGGCAGGGCCGTACTCCACTTCCGCGCCAAGGGAGGTTCTATCCGGCAAGCCGAGGTGACCGAACGGCGACTGGTTCGCCTTCTGAAAGAGCTCAAAAGGCTGCCTGGAGCGCGCGTCTTCCAATATCGCGATACCGATGGCGGAATCCACTCCGTCGACTCAGCCGCTGTAAACTCGTACCTGCATGAACGAACTCGGCATCCTTTTACTGCCAAGGATTTTCGAACTTGGAAAGCGTCGGCGGTCGCGGCTGGCATATTTTATCGCGCCGGACAGGCGGACAGTCTCGCCGCGCGCAAGAGAGTGATGCGGAAGGCAATCAACACGGTCTCTGAAGCGTTAGGAAATACTCCGACAATCTGTCGAAAGTATTACGTCCATAGTGGTCTTATCGAGGCCTTTCTAAACGGAGATTTCCCCGCCGTTCTCCGGCGTTTTTGTCCAAAGCGGTCCCACCCATTCGGTATCGATGAGCAACTGCTCGCCACATTTCTCCGCAAGCTGTAAGAATCATTCCTCTTCGGCCTGGGGGTAACTACCTCTTTGCGTTTCAGCAATCATGTTCCCGGGGGTAGTCATGGCACAAAGAGTGCTAGCATTGCTAGCGGTCACTCATGCCTGGGGACATCTTGAAAACACCTTGGGCCGGCAACCTGTCCCTTTGCCAGACTGCCACGAGACGCATTTCTGGGGGAGCAAACACATGTCCCGTCCTATTTGGAAAGGCCACATATCGTTCGGTCTTGTCAACGTCCCGGTCGTGCTTTATGCCGGTGAACAACGGCTGGGCGACCTCAGCTTTCGATTGATTGACAGTCGCAACGCGGCGCGAGTTCGTTACGAGCGAGTGAACGAGGAAACTGGTGAAGAAGTTCCCTGGGACAAGATCGTTAAGGGCTACGAATACGCGGATGGGAACTACGTTTTGCTCAGCGAAGACGAACTCGAACATGCTTCGCCGGAAATGACCCGCGTCATTGAAATCGAGCAGTTCATTGACCTCAATGACATTGATATCCGCTATTTCGAGCGACCCTACGTGCTGGTTCCGGACAGCAAGGGTGAAAAGGGTTACGTGCTGCTCCGCGAGGCGATACGTAAAGCAGGAAGAGCGGGCATTGCGAAAGTCGTGATTCGCGCGCGTCAATATCTCGCCGCTCTCATCGCCGAAGGCCCCGCATTGGTATTGGAATTGCTCCGCTACGATCAGGAACTAGTTGGCCTGGCTGAGTTTGGTTTACCAAGCAGCGACCTCCGCAAATATGGAGTCAAACGGAAAGAAATCGAACTTGCAACTAAGTTGATCGAGGGCATGATGGCAAAATGGAATGCGGCCCAATTCCATGATGAATATCGAGCGGCGTTAATGAAATTAGTGCAACGGAAGGTGGAAGCTGGTGACACCGCGGCGGTCGCGCAAGTGGAGAACAGCGAAGCGCCGATCAGTCAGACAATAAACTTTATGGATGTTCTAAGGCGGAGTGTCGCGCATGCTGCTAAAGGCCGCTCGCGAGCGACGCGAAACGTGAAATCGGGAAAGAGCACGCCCCGGCGCCGAAACCGGGCGAGACAAGCCGGATGAACTGGAAACACGGTTAACGACCGTTGACAATGCCTGAAAAGATCTTGCCGGCACCTATTCAAGGGCAATATCGAGGGCGATCGCACTAAACCACTGTTCGGATAAGACCGGCTGACCTATGTCGCTTACGGAATACAAGCGTAAACGCAATTTCAAGAAGACGCCGGAGCCGGCAGGGGTCAAGGCGAAGCCGGCGAAAGGCCGGCGCTACGTCATCCAAAAACACGCTGCCAGCCGACTGCACTACGACTTCCGGTTGGAGCACGATGGCACGTTGAAAAGTTGGGCCATTCCGAAAGGGCCAAGCCTTGATCCTGTCGTGAAATCGCTCGCCGTGCAGGTGGAAGACCATCCCTTGGAATACGCGAGTTTTGAGGGTGTCATTCCGCAAGGCGAATACGGGGGCGGGACGGTGATGGTATGGGATGAGGGCACCTGGGAACCGGAAGAAGATGCGACTCAAGGTTTCAAGTCGGGCCGACTAAAGTTCAAGTTGAATGGCGAAAAGCTCCACGGCAGTTGGGCCTTGGTGCGCATGGGCGGCCGCGCCGGCGCAGGCGGCAAGAATTGGCTGCTCATCAAACATCGGGATGCGGTCGCGAAGGCGACGGCGAAATACGATGTTCTCACTCGGGAGCCGCGCAGTGTTAAAACGAACCGTGATCTCGACGAGATCGCCGCCGATTCCGATGCTGTTTGGTCGAGCAGAAAGAACGGACGAAGCCACAAAACCAAGAAGGCGTCAAAACATAACGGTCGGCCGCGTCAACTACGTTCAAAGCCTGCACGAAACGGCAAGAAATTCCGGCGGCGACCAGATGCAATTGCGAACCTGCAAGACCTCGAAGGCTCCCGCCGCGCCGCTCTTCCAAAAATATTTAACCCCCAACTGGCGACTTTGAGTACCGGCGTACCAGCAGGGGAAGACTGGATTCACGAACTCAAGTTCGACGGCTATCGCATCTTGGCCCACGTCGACGAGGCCGGCAAAGTGCGGCTGATCACGCGCAACCACAACGACTGGACGGCACGATTTCAGGTTGTTGCTGATGCAGTCGCAAAGCTGTCGGTGTCGTCGACTATTCTGGATGGCGAAGTCGTAGCGCTAGACGCCCATGGCGTTTCGAACTTTCAGAAGCTGCAGAATTCCATGAAAACGGGCGATGTGAACTCACTCGTTTACTATGTGTTTGACCTGCCGTACTTCAATGGCTACGACCTAACCGCGGTGTCGCTGCTGAAGCGCAAGGGACTGCTGGCCGCCATCTTGTCGGCGGCGAACTCCGCGAACGACGGCGTTGTCCGCTATAGCGATCATATTCAGGGGCAAGGCAGCGATGTGTTGCAGCAGGCCTGCCGGGCAGCCATGGAAGGCATCGTCGCCAAACGCATCGACAGTGCATATCACGAGTTCCGATCGCCTGATTGGTTGAAAGTGAAGTGCCTCAAGCAGCAGGAGTTCGTGATCGGCGGATACTCGAAACCAGAAGGGTCACGCGTCGGGTTTGGTGCCCTCCTACTCGGCTATTACGATAAGGACAAACTCGTTTACGCCGGCCGCGTGGGCACGGGTTTTACGACGCAAACGCTCAAACAACTTACCGCGGAACTTAAGACCCGGAAGATCACTGCCTCGCCGTTCGTAGGCCGCTTAACGAGTGCGGAGCGCCGTGGAGTTACCTGGGTGAAACCAGAACTCGTCGGCGAGGTTGAGTTCACGGAATGGACGTCGGACGGGCGGCTGCGTCATCCGAGTTTCAATGGTTTACGCGAAGACAAGCCCGCTCAAGAGGTTGCACGCGAACGACCCAAGAAAATAGGTCACGGCAGTGCTAACGTCCGGCATCGCCATGCCGCAGCAACGTCGCAGTCCAACAATTCGTTCACAACAACGGTGAAATCCGCGAATCGAGAGCAAAAGCGACCGCAGGCCAAATCTGGGGATGTAACGGTTGCGGGCGTGCGGCTGACGCATCCCGATCGCGTTCTATATGCTGACCAAGGCATCACCAAACAGGACTTGGCCGAGTATTACGAACGCGTCGCCGATTGGATTCTGCCCTACGTCGCGGGCCGGCCGCTCACACTGGTTCGCTGCCCCGAAGGTGCGGAAGGCGAGTGCTTCTACCAGAAACACTTCACCGGTTCGCTGCCCGAGGCCGTCCGCGGCGCCACGGTCGAAGTGAAAGGCAAACCGGAAGAATACGTCGCGGTCGACGATGTCGCGGGCCTCGTGGCGCTTGTTCAGATGGGTGTTTTGGAAATCCACCCTTGGCCGGCACGCGAGGACAACCTCGAACGGCCCGATCAACTTGTGTTCGACCTCGATCCCGGTGCAGATGTGGATTGGAAGCAGGTCATTGCCGGTGCGCATGATGTTCGTGAACGACTCGAGTCGGCCGGGCTTAAGACATTTCTGCGCACATCCGGCGGTAAGGGCCTGCACGTTGTCGTGCCGCTCTCGCGCCGCAATACCTGGGACGAACTCAAGGCCTTTGCGAAATCTGTCGCGGAGGCGGTCACGCGGGATGCACCGGATCAATACCTGGCGACCATGAGCAAGGCCCAACGCGTAGGAAAAGTCTTCATCGATTACTTGCGCAACCAGCGGGGAGCCACGGCCATTGCTTCCTACTCCACGCGCCGCCGCAGCGGTGCCCCGGTGGCTACGCCACTGAGTTGGGATGAACTTACAGCCCGTACGCGCCCCGATATGTATACGATCAAGAACTTGCCTAAACGCCTGGAAAAGATGAAACACGATCCATGGGCCGATTTCTTTGCGATCCGCCAAACGATTACGCGACAAATTCAAAAGGCCTTCGACTGAACGAATCGCTGAATCAGCAGCCTCGAAACGCTACTCATGCATCGCCGCCCACATCAAGATGGCCGACGCCGTGCCATCCATCGTCGGTTCGTTCGTCGAATAATTCTGAATGTCGTCGTGGTATACGGCCCGATCATCTTGAAATGCTGCCAGTGGGTCGGGTTCGTGGATGCTCACGCCTTTCAAGCTGCTAAAGATCGATCTCGCCACCGGGCCGTCGACCAATCCACCCCGCACCGAGCGTTTCAACACGGCCGTGCCGAATAGGTGGACATCTCGCGGAAATGTGCCGTTTGCGGGAATTTCCGTGAACATGGAAAAGCCCCACGGGTTGCGGCCGAGTAGCCAATCGCGTTCCGCGGTGGCTAGCGGGCGAAATCGAGAATCACCCGTCATGCGTTCGTAAAGAATGCACTCTGTCGCCAACGCTACAACCAAGTTGTTCGAGCACCAGATAAACGGTACCCCAACGCCAAACGGGTTATCGGCCGCACGCTGCGCGCAGTGCTCTAGTTGCAGTCGATAGTAACCCGCCAACTTCTGCTGCTCGGCCGCCTCCACCAAATCGAACAGCCGAAAGTGCCCGACGTTCATGAACGGATAGTATTGGTAATGCCCGATCTTCTGCTGATCGAACCAACCTTCGCTGCTAGCCAAGTTAGCGTAGCGCAATGCGTCGCGACGAAACGATTCCTCGCCGGTCGCCCGAAAGAGTTCGGCCGCGCCCCATTCCATGTCGTCGGCCCAAGTCGTTTCCGCATACCGATAGGGCGCTTTGTAGGAATTTCCCTGCTGCACTCCCTCATGAGCCTTGCCCAGCGCGTAAACTTCTCGACCAGCAACGAGCAGCCGCTCCGCGTACGGCCGCAGCTGGGGGTCATCTTTCCAGATCTGGTAACCGAGCGCCATTGCCGCCGCGTATCGCCCCGCCAGGTTCGCGACGCCGTTCGACTCGCTCTTATACTTCATCAGCCCTTGCGGCTTGCCGTCGGCGGAGTACACCGGCCGCGCGCCGCCAGGGCCCCAGCCGTAATCGACCGTTTCCTTTTGTGGTAGGCGAAAGCCAGTCGAATGATCGCGATCATCCGCAACCTGGTGATAGAGTTGGTCGGACGCAGGATGTAAGCGCAACATCCAATCGAGCCCCCAGCGGGCTTCGTCGAGCACATCGGCAATACCGTTTGACTCGGTTTGCCCCAAGTCATTCACGCGGTCGGCAAACTGTTTCTTATCACCCAGCTGATATGCGAGCAGCATTTGAGCCGTCGCGTTGCTCGCCGTCAGCAGGTACTTTAACTGGTCGCCCGCATCGTGCCAGCCGCCGTGTGCGTCGACGTAACTGCCAGCCGACAGGGGCCCATCGACCGTCCGGCCATCGTGCGTATGGCACTTCGCATCGACCCACGGGTTATAGCCGCACCGCTGTTGCCGCATGAATTCCAACAGCTGGTCAGGCAATGACGCGTAGACAGCGCCCTGAATTGTGAATGCGGGCGACGTCGCCGCGCCAAATTGAATGACATAGCGCCCCGGCTGACGGAAGTCCGAAAAATCGAGCGCGGCATACTGCGCGAACTGCCCCCATTTCCCCGCAATTGGCCGGGCTTTCCCTTCGATCACGACGGCGTGCGTCGCTGCGTCGGTCAACCGAAACCCAGTTGGCAACAGCTCGCGCCCCATCGCCGTTGCGATTTTGACATCGCCTGGACCGTAACCGATCAGATTCACACGCACGTACGACGTCTCGACCGCAAATGCCAAGCGACTGCACGCGAGGCAAAGGCTCCAACCTACGAGGATTGATCGTCTCATCAGTGATTTCTCAAGTCGATTGACGGTTCACGCAAGCGCGCCGCTAAGCATCAATGTCCGGCCTTCCGTGCCGCAGCCAGTTGCGGATCGTCGAGATCCAAACGATACATGATTTGATTGTAATCATACCGCGGCGTCGGCACCGGCTTGTTCGCGAACGTCTGCGAATACGTCCCTTCAAACAACAGAATCGGCGTATTGATTGGCGTAAATTCCGGGTGCAGCCGCGGGTTGTAGAACGAGTAGTTCCGGTGCGACAACACTTTTACGGCTGGCCCCCAGGGGCCGTAAGGTGAATCGGCTTCGGCGTACCACACTTCGCCAAACGCCGATGGTGTGCCGAAGGCTTGCAGGAATACAGTCACCCACCGCTTGCGAAACGCGTTCCACGCCAATGAGCCGGACGCTGGTTTCACCGGCGTGCCGTCGACCGCCGAAGCAATCGTTTCCTGCGGCCGTAGGACCTCCCATTGGCTCCGATCTTGCCACGCCTCAAAGGTGGCTGGGCATCTGAGTTTCGGCAGTGGGTCGCCGAACACGACCCACTTTCGATGGTCCTTGCCGTCGACGATCGCCGGGTGCCCGTGCGGCATGGGTGGTTCATCGGGCGACGACGCGCCCTTCACCCATTCCGTGCGCAAGTGCTCAAAGTGTTCGGTTTTTTCGTTCCACACGCACAGGCCAGCTTCATACGCTTCAAGCGGTGGCTTGATCTTCACGTACGTCGCGACGAGCCGAGCCCGGCCCGTCTTGTCCGGCAAACTCGCATAGCCACTTAACCAGGTCGGACCTGCGCCAGGCATCTTCGCCACGCCACGCGGTCGACCGTCGGTATCGCGAAAGTAATTCAGTCGAATGCGCAGCGGCGGCTCGAATTTCGTGAGCGGCTGAATATCGGTGGTCGCAGTCGACATGTCAAAAATGCCAAGTGGGTAGTGCGCGAGGTTCGTATCGCCCCAGGCCCAGAACAGGCGGCCGTTGTGAACCGCGTTCTGCACGCTGTCGCTGCCCAATGCACCGCTTTCCTGCCAGTCGGTTTCTAGCCCGAGTTTTTGACTCTCGCCAAACAGGCCAGTGCCCGTCACTCGCCCCAACCGCTTGGCGATGCTTGCGCGGTGTACCTCGATCGTGATGGCAGTACCCGACCTCGGCGTTACGCGTACACCGCGCATGCCGAAACCGTCGGCCGGCACTTCATAGCCATCGCTCGTCACCGTAAGCCAGACTTCGCGGTCCATCAACTCGGGCAAATCGAACGCGACGCGGCCCGCATTATCGCTGACAAAACTGACGGCATGATTCGTTTGCAGCTCGACCAGTGGCACGGGCCAACGCGATTCACCGTCAACCACGTCGATACGACACGGCACCACGGGCGCTGCACCTTGTGCGTACAGTGCCGTCGTTATTCCGCAGACGCCAACGATCTGGGAAAGGATTTTGATCCACGACATTGCCTATCTCCGCGCTTCCTCGGGTATCACAATTCTAAAACAAATTACCAAAATGCGTAGCCGCGTTTCCTCAATAAACGCGCGGCGAAAATGAACAACGTCGGCACGAAAAAGAGCAAGATGCTCTAAACGCGATGGGACGCCTGCGCAACGCCCACGTTGTTTTCCACCAGATTCGACGACTGTCGCGGCGAATCGCTTCCGCCACTTGCGAAGCTGGGTGCAACCGGCATATTCTGAGTGCGAACCACAACTTCCAGGAAGCCGTTCGCAATCCATGCCACAATGTGTTCCACCGCGATTTCCCGCAACTCGTCCGCATCCGGCAAGCCAACGGTGGCCCCTTATGGCTCCTGGCACTCGCCGATTTCCACGCCCATGTTGGTTCAGGGGGCCGTGCGTTTCGGCGATGTGGCGGTCGATGGCGATACGCTGTACTGGGTGGAAGGCCGGCCGCAGGAAGAAGGACGCTATGTGATCTGCCGTCGCACGAGCGACGGTAAGATTGACGACGTGCTCCCCAGCCCGTTTAGCGCCCGCACCACGGTGCACGAATACGGCGGCGGTGCGATCACCGTCCACGACGGCATGATCTTCTTCTCAAACTACGCTGACCAGCGTGTGTGGCGTTGTCGACCAGGCGACGAGCCGCAGCCGGTAACGCCCGAATCGAAATTGCGATTTGCCGACTTTGCGTATGATGCGGCCCGTAACCAATTGATCGCGGTGTGTGAAGATCACTCGAACCATGAACATGAACCAGCCAACCGCATCGTCGCAATTGACTTGGACGATGAGCGAATCACAACGCTCATCGAACGTGCCGACTTTTACTCGAATCCATGCCTCAGCCCTGATGGCGGCCAGTTGGCCTGGCTCGAATGGCATCACCCCAACATGCCGTGGGATGGCACTGAGCTATTCGTGGCGCCATTTTCCGCCGATGGTTCGCCCGGCCCGCGGCGAAAAATTGCCGGCGGTGTCGATGAGTCGATCTTCCAACCAAGCTGGTCGCCCGACGGCCGTTTGTATTTTGTCTCCGACCGCTCCAACTGGTGGAATCTCTACACCGAGCACGATGGCAAGGTCACAGGCATTTTTCCAATGAATGCCGAGTTCGGCATGCCCCAATGGGTATTCGGCATGACGACCTACGGTTTTCAGCCCGATGGCACGATCATCGCACGCTTCACGCAAAACGGGAAATGGTCGCTTGTGCGAATCACGCCACACGCAGCTAAGTACGAAACCATTCTACTGCCGTATTCGAACATCTCCAGCGTCGATGTCGCTGGCCGCAACGTGTTTGCCATCGCGGGTTCGCCGACCGAAGTGGAATCGCTGGTGGCCATCGAGTTGGCAGAAGGCCACGCGCCCCGCGTCGAAGTCATCCGGCGTGCATCGACCATCAAGCCCGACCCGGAATACACTTCGATTCCGGTGCCGATGGAATTTCTCACCTCAGGCAACCAGACAGCGCGCGCGTTTTACTATCCGCCGGCAAATCGCGATTTTGTTGGGCCACCCGGCGAATTGCCGCCGCTCCTTGTCTTGATTCACGGTGGGCCGACAGCCGCCACGGCCGCCCAATTCCGCCTCTCGACACAATACTGGACATCGCGAGGTTTCGGCGTGTGTGACGTAAATTACGGCGGCAGCACGGGTTACGGTCGCGAGTATCGCAACCGCCTGCGCGATAACTGGGGCGTTGTCGACGTGGCCGACGCCATCCATGCCGCGCTCCACTTGGCTGACCAGGGCAAGGTCGATCGTCAGAAGCTTATCATTCGCGGCGGCAGCGCCGGCGGTTACACGACGCTTGCTTGCCTGACGTTTAGCGATGTTTTTCGTTGCGGTGCCAGCTCGTACGGCATCAGCGACCTCGCTTTGATGGCCAACGACACCCACAAATTCGAGGCCCGCTACCTCGACCGCCTGGTCGGCCTCTATCCGCAAGACGAAGCACGCTACCGCGAACGTTCGCCAATCTTCCACCTCGAGAAGTTCAACCGGCCCGTAATTTTGCTACAGGGGCTAGAAGACAAAATCGTGCCGCCGAATCAAGCGGAATTGATTCTCGACTCGCTCAAACAGCGGGGCGTGCCCGTCGCCTATGTGCCCTTTGCCGGCGAGCAGCATGGCTTTCGCAAGGCCGAGAACATCATTCGCGCCCACGAAGCCGAACTCTATTTCTACTCACGCATCCTCGGTTTTACACCGGCGGATGTGATTGAACCGGTTGAGATTTTCAATTTGCCAGGCAAGTGACGAGGCGCGAGGTGTGAGAAATTGATGTTGCCGCTCGAATGCGTCGTGCCTCGTTGCTCGCGCCTCGCTCCTCGCGCCTAGTTTCTCATTCCTTCACCGATCCCAAGGTCAGCCCCGACACCAGATACTTGCTCAACAGCAAAAATACAACAACAACTGGCAAACTCACCAGGATCGATGCGGCCGCGTAAAGCCCCCATTGCGTCGAAAGCGTCGCCTGAAAGCTCTTGAGCCCCAACGGCAGCGTGAACATCTCTTCATCCTGCATCACCTGGGCCGCCATGATGTACTCGCTCCAAGCGGCCATGAAGCTGAAGAGGGCGGTAATCACGAGGCCCGGCACGGCCAGCGGCAAAATCACACGCCAGAACGCCGCCCCGCGGCTACAGCCATCGATCCGCGCCGCTTCCTCGAGCGATGCGGGGATCGTGTCATAGAACCCCTTCATTTGCCAAACGCAGAACGGCAGTGCGGTCGACGTATAGAAAACCATCAAGCCCAGATAGGTGTTAATCAGTTGGAGCTTCGCAATAACGATGTAGAGCGGCAACAGCAGCATCGTGGCTGGAAACATTTGCGTGGTGAGAATCGCGAGCATCGTCGCATTACGGCCCACAAAGCGAAATCGGCTGAACGCGTAACCGCCAATCGCCGCGAGTGCTACGCCCGTGACGGTGACGCCGGTCGACACGATCAGCGAATTGGCGAGCCACTTCAAGAACGGCTGCTCGGTGAAAAGCTGCTCGTAGCTCTTGAAGGACCAGTTTTCCGGGATGATCGCGAGGTCGGTCGAACGCAACCGATTATCGGGCCGCAAGGAAATCGAAAACACGTTGAGCGCCGGGTAGACCGCGATCGCGACAAACACCAGCAGCACCACATGCCGCAACAACGTGATGACTTTCGATTCTTGCATTGCGCACCACCCCGTAGGACGGACATTCCTGTCCGTCGTTATTCAAACAGCTCGTGCCCACGCTCTGCGTGGGCACGCCATAACCTCGCCGCTCCGCGGCGAAGTTCGCGCAGCAGAACAACGCCATCGTATGTTCCCACGCAGAGCGTGGGAACAAGTTCGCCGGGTTGACTTGCTACCCCCGCTCCCCGCCCCTAGCCATACACACTCTCCGTCGCCCGCGTTCGCCGCAAAAACACGAGCGAAAACGCCAGCAGCACGAAGAAAATCAACATCGAAAGTGCCGCCCCGTAACCATAGCGGTACAAGTTGAACACCGCTTTATACACATACGATACCAAAATGTGCGTCGCGTCTTGCGGCTCACCGCCGTTCGATACCAGCCAAATCACGTTAAGGTTATTGAACGTCCAAATCGTGCCGAGCGTCACGGCCGGCAGCAGCACGGGCTTCAAGAGCGGCAGCGTGATGTGCCAAAATTGCTGCCACCGCGAGGCCCGATCAATGCGTGCAGCCTCGTACAACTCGTGCGGAATTCCCTGCATGCCGCCGAGGGCGATAACCATCATGAACGGGAAGCCCAGCCACACGTTCGCCACGATGCAGGCCTGAAACGCGTGCCCCACATCGCCCAGCCAATTCACCGGCGGCGACAGGTTTGCCAGACTCAACAACCACCGCAGCGGTGCGAACTGCGCCATTTGCGTCAGGATCAGGTTCACCGCGCCGTATTCGTAGTCGAACATCCCGCGCCAGGAAAGGGCCGTAATGTAGGCCGGCACCGCCCACGGAATGATGAGCAGAATTCGATAGAGCGACTTGCCGCGCACCGGCCCATGGAGCGCCACCGCCAACAACACGCCCAGCCCCACGTGAAACGCGACATTCACGGCCGTCCACACGATCGTCTTCAGGAACACGGCCCAAATCTTCGCGTCGCCAAACACCTCGATGTAATTCTGCAAACCAACAACGCGCCAATCGCGGAAGTTGGCCAGCGACATATTCGAGAGCGAAAGCACGATGTTGTAGAAGAACGGAAACACGATCACGGCGAAAATGCACACCACCGAGGGCATCACGAATAGATACGCCAGCCGATTCCGCCGCCAATCGCTGACGAATCGCGCGAAGCTGTGCCGCTGCCACACCACCAGTGCTCCGACGACCACGAGTCCCGCAATATTGAGTGCCACCACGGAGTTATCCGGCACGGCATCGGCATGAATCTGTTCGATCTTGCTAATCGCTTCGCGTTGCATCGTTTTGGCCGCTTCTGCCGGCGTCATGCCGCCGCCGAGCACGGCCTGGTACGGTGGCCGCATCGCATCCCACACCGCACGCAATTCGGTTTCCGTGGGCATCAGTCGGCCGTTTTTCAATTGAGCGAGCGAGGCTTGCAGCGTGGAATCCGTCTCAAAAAGGGGGTCTTTCTGGATGATCTTCCGCACCGGCAGCATCCGCAGTTCATGCACGAGGCGGCGTTGCACGACGTCGCTCGTCATGTGTTGGACGAACGCCATCGCCAGGTCCGCAACCGGCTGCTTCGTATTCACGTTGAGCGAATATCCCTTGGGGGCGAACATGGTTCGCATGGGCTGGCCAGTGGCGTTCACCGTCGGCAGCACCGCGACGGCTGCATCGATCGAAGATTCCTTCAGGTAGTCGGCCCAACTCCAATCGCCATTGATGATCATGGCCGCCTTGCCCGATTTGAACAGCGAATCGGCCGCCTCATAATCGCAATTCCGCGGCGCGACGCCCTGCTCTTGCAGCGATTGCATGAACTGCCACGCCGCCACCGCTTGTGGCGTATCGAGTGCGGGAACGATCTTACCGCCAGCGGTGGTGGCCGTTTCGGCGTTCCTCGCATTGCTGCTCGGCTCCGCAAACACCCAGCCGCCAAAACCGGTCAGAAACGGAATGCCGAAGAACGGCTCCGTGAAATTCCAAACCAGGCCGTATCGGTCCTTGCGGCCGTCACCGTCTTCATCCAGCGTGTTCTTCACCGCGAGCGCGACGAGTTCATCGGTCGTCTTGGGCGGCACCGGTACGAATTTGCGGTTATACACCAAGGCCAAATGATTGCCGAAGCGATCGCCGATTTGCACCAAACTCTTCTTGGCCAGGTCATCACGAATGGGCAGATAGGTCAACGCCCCGGGGACGAAGTCGTCGCGAGATTCGACAGGCAGCCACGGCGTCATATCCTGCACAACGCCCATCGTTTGAAACGCGCCGAGCACATCCGAGGGGCCATAGATCAACTCGGGCCCGCCGCCGGCGAGCGCCGCAGCCTGAAAGCCGGCCCGTAATTCCTCTGTTTCCTTATACAGTGCCCGCACATGGACCTGCGGATGCGTTTTCTCGAACTCCACGATTTCGCGCTGCAGAAATTCCTTCTCGGTCGGGCGCGATTGGTGCCAGATTGTGATGACGGTCCGCGAATCGTGCCGAGAGCACCCGCTAACTACAGCAAATACAAGTAGGGTGGGCACCGCCCACCAAGAACATGCATTGTATTGGTGGGCGGCACCCACCCTACGTATCGCCCATCGTCGCAACATCGCCGACTTCAATGTCATGCTCGGCCGCTACTCCTTCGGCACCGTCACGCGTAACACCACGCCATCCAATGCCGGGACAGTCACCGTCGTTTGCCCGTCCCCAGGAACAAGCGTTACGCGGTTCACCTCTCCCGAGGCGGTAAATACTTGCACGACCGCGCCTCCCACACTCGTAGGCACCTTCCAAGCAAATGGCGCATCGCCGCGATTTAGGCCCACTAGGAAAGCGTCTTTGCCATCCGTGCGACGGAAGCCCAAGAATCCCGCCGCATCATCCATCGTAGTGAATTCAATTTCGCCCCGCCGCAGCGCCGCATTGTCGCGACGCAACGCAATGGCCGCCCGATAAAAACTAAACAACCCGCCGTCGAAACCGACTGCATCGGGCTGGCGTGGGCGACCCAAGGGATCGGACGCCTGCGGCTCAAATTTCATATCGGGCCACACCATCGGTTGCCGATCGCACGGATCATCGCCGCCCCACATCCCCGCCTCGGTGCCGTAATAGATCATCGGCGGCCCCACATACGTCATTTGCAGCAATACGGCCAGCCGCTGGATACGCCGCTCACGGTCGTTCGGTTTCCGCACATCGTACGTGGGAACATAGCGCGGCGTATTGCTCGTGTCGTAATCAAACCGCTCTGGTTTGGTGTAAGTACGGCGCCCCGCATTGACGATCATCGATGGCAAACGATCGGTATCGTGCGAATCCAACAGATTTTGCAGTCCATATTGGGTCTCGCGCGCGTATTCATTGCGACGATCGTTAAGTTGCTTCGCCGCTCCGCTGGGCGCGAGCGACTGATCGATGAGAAAACCTTTCACGGGGAACGCGAAACCATGATAGTTCATGGTCGCGGAAAAACGCGCCTCGTCGAGAAACTTCCGCGCGTCGTCCCAAATCTCCGCCACCGTGTAACATTCGGGATTGATCTTTCGTGCCAGCGCATGCCAATCGCGCCAGAAACCAGTGGGTACCTCATTGGCCACATCCAATCGCCACCCGTCGATTCCGTCGGCCGGGTCGCCGTCGCCGTTGGGGTCCATCCAGCGACGCGTGGCATCGAAAATGTACTTTTTTGGCCCTGGCTGCAAATCGCCGCCACCGGGCTTATCCGCGAATTCAGGCAACGTATCGACGCCCCACCAGCCCTTGTAGCGAAACTCATTTTGCGGTGTTTTGGGATCATCGAACGTCTGCACGATGTACCAGTCGCGATAGGGCGATGCCGCCTGCCGCTTGCGCAAATCGGCAAACGCGAAGAAATCACGCCCCGTATGATTGAACACTCCGTCCACGATGACGCGAATTCCGCGGGCATGGGCCTGCTTCACCACTTCGAGAAACAATTTGTCGGCCGCCGTCCAGTGCCACGTTGCTGGATCGCTCGTTTCCGCGGCGATGATCTGCAAATCGCCTGCTGGACTTGGCCCAAAATAAGGATCGATATGATGGTACGACGCTCCATCGTACTTGTGCAGCGAACGTGCATAAAACACCGGGTTAAAGTAGATCGTGTTGATGCCCAGGTTCGCTAAGTACTCGAGCTTGTCTAACACGCCCTGCAGGTCGCCGCCATAGCGACGATCGAAGACGCCATTTTCGAAAAAGTTAGGCCCGCGGGCCTTCTCCCAATCGGCCCGCGCGTACCAATCGCTGGTCCACGGCGTAATCTTCCAATTCGCTGGTACTGAATCGGGGAATTCCAGCGAATCATGCGTGGGATCGTTCGACTTGTCGCCGTTGCAGAACCGCTCGGGAAAGATCTGGTAGAACACTGCATCGGCCGCCCACGTTGGCACCGTCGCCGAGACCGGTGAAATTTTCGGTGTCGGCGCGCTCGATGTGTGTGCAACCAACCGAATACTTGGATCGCCATGGCGTACCGGCGCCGCTTCGGCGACGCGCCCCTCGGACACACCGCGAGCCGATGTTGGCTGAGAATGCGTGTCAGTCGAGCAATTGCATCCTAGCCACCCCATGATGCCGATTGTTGTGATAAGCCTCGCGAAAATCGGCGCAAATTCTTGTTTACCCGCTTGCCGCGGGGCGCTGTGAGCACCCTCGGTCTGCTTCGTCAAGACTCGCATGCGTAACCTGCCCTGCCCCCCAACGATCGTCAACTTGAACTTTAGCGCAGACCCCGGATCGCCGCCGCTGCCGACGAGACGATGCTCGCCGGACAGCGACGTCAATCGCGCACGAAAAACTACAACCATCGCCGAGCTACTTCCGGCGGACGCGGCCCAGGCCAAGCGTCAATCCAAACAACACGAGCGCGACGCTTGTCGGTTCGGGCACCGCACCGCCCGCGCCAACCGGCGCCGGGTGATAGAACCGATACTTGCCGTGCGGCAAATCGAGCTCAAAGGTCCACGCTTCCGTGTTCGAGGTGACATTCAAGCCGGTGATGTTGGCCGCGGAGTTGCCGAAGTTGTCGCCAATCGAAGTGCTCCAATCACCTTGTTTACGGAACTTGAACTGGTAGTTGCCGGCGGCATCAAACGTGAATGTTCCGGTATGCAGGCCATTACCCTGGTCCGTTAATGCCATCGGAGTGGTCCAACCGTTGAAGCTGCCCATGATTTCCCAATCGTATTGTTGGGAATCCTGGTAGCCGACGCGACTCACGGTATCGGGGGACCAGCCATCATTCCAATTGTTCCCCTGCAACGGGTAGAAATTGAAATGAATTTCGCCGTTTGCATCCGCTGGAACCTTTCCGTCGTTGCCGTTGCCGGCCGGCACGCGGACCGACGAGTCGATGTCCGTCACGCGGTAGGTGTAATCGGTGCCCGGCGTAAGACCGGTGACGGCTGCGCTGTAGCTGCCATTGCCGTTATTCGTCATTTGCGTCGACGAATCGAAGTTGTTGAACGAACCTCGTACGTACCAGTCTTGAGCCGTACCGTAACCATAGTTGGCCTTCCACACGTTCTTGCCGGCGGTCGTCCAATTGTTATTCCGCCCGATCACGTAGTCGCGCGCATCGACCTTGTTGTCATTGTTTAAATCCGGCGACGGCGCATCGGTATAGGCGCGCCAACGACCGTTTGGCAGGTCGAGGTCGAAGTTCCATAAGTCACCCGCAGTCCACACTTTAAACGAGTTATCGGCACCGGTATTGCCAAAATCGCTGCCAATCGCAATGGTCCAATCGCCTTGCTTTCGAAATTTGAAAGATTGGTCGCCTGCCGGCATCGCGAACTGACCATGGTACAATCCGTTCCCCATGCTTGTCAGGTTGTACGTCGGATCAGGTGTTGCTTGCCAACCGTTAAACGTCCCTGCAAGGTCCCAGCCATACATTTGTGGATCGTCGTAGCCGACGCGGCGGGCATTATTCGGCGACCAGCCATCGCTCCACGACGTTTGGTCGTAAAGATGCAGATGGATTTCGCCATTGGCATCGGTCGCCACTTTGGCGTTACTGCCCGGCATGTTGATCGACCAATCGGCGTTCGCCACTTTGAACTCATTGTAGATTTCGGCGCCCGGGCTGCTCGGGAACAATCCCGAAATCGTGGCCGTATAGTGGCCGCCACCTTGGTCTACCATGGGAGTAGACGTATCCCAACCGTTGAACTCGCCCCGGGCGTACCACGGCTGCGCCGCCGCCGGGAGAGCCGCCGCCAATACCACGATCGCAGCAAAAAATGATCTCATACGAAGAACCTCCAGAACAAACTGCAACTGTTGCCCCAACCAATTAGAAAGTAATCAACGAATGCTGGCGGCAGTGCAAACGATGCCCGCCGCTGCGCAACACAAGAATCAGACATCCCGACAAAACGAACAACGCGCAAGTCGCTGGCTCGGGTACCGCTTCAAGCTGAATACCGCTACCAATACTTGGCGTCAGCGATTGCCGCACGAATCCGAATTGGCTTCTCCACAAGGCCAGGTCGGCTCCGTCTACATCGCCATCGAAATCAGCATCGCCCTGCGTGTATTGAGCGCCACTGGCAATACTGCCCGAATTCCGCCACACCACGTAGTCGGCCGCGTCGACGCGGCCATCCAAATTAAAATCGCCCGCCACCGTG
This sequence comes from Planctomycetota bacterium, assembly GCA_029781135.1. Lineage (GTDB taxonomy): Bacteria > Planctomycetota > Planctomycetia > Pirellulales > Lacipirellulaceae > JABDGM01. The sequence goes on along the minus strand of JAKOXH010000051.1, from coordinate 39,617 downwards.
CGGAAGATTTGCGTCACCATCGTCTGCACGTCGGCAATGTTGACCGCACCATCGACGTTCAAATCCTTCAACCAACTCGGGCTGCCGAAGCTACTGTAAAGGGACGCGACGTCCGTAGCGTCAGTCGCCCCCGAGGAATCGAAGTCGCCACGATGCAGCAGCAAGTCGGTGTAGGAATCGAGGACGGTCTGGCCTGCTCCGCGCGCAATCAATTCATTGCCCAAAAGGAACAAATCGCGATTGTCGCCCAAACCGTCCCCGTTCACATCGAAAGCGGCGCTGAACTTATTGTTTTGGCTATAGAGCACATCTTCGACCGAGTTGTTGCCGCACGCGCCCGAACCGGTTGCACAACGAATATCAGTCGTCGTATAGCTTCCGCTCACATTCGTGTCGCCGAATCCTTTGCCAATCGTCGTTACGGTGAGCTGGCCAGGAATACGTTGAATGCTGTAATTACCGGTTGGCTCGTAGGTCACGACGGTAAGCACATGATTGCCATTCGAAACGCCGGTGTAGCCCCGCACGAAGGCATCGCGATCGTAATAACTCAATTGGTAGGCCGATGGATTTTGGTTGATTCCAGCCAAAATTTGTGCGTTCGACCAATTAGCGGGCAGATCACGCACGACATACACGGCATTTGCCGTCCCGTCGACCGACCGCATGATGAGATCGCGATTGTTCGGGTTGTTCGGATCCGAGGTATACGGTGCGAAGCTCACAACCGCCGATACCGGGGGCAACCGATCGACGTAGATCGTTTGCTTGAAATCGGTGAACACGGCTGGCCCGCCATCGCCACCCGTGGCCGCGTTGCGATGTCGAAATGCCCGCACCGTAATATAATGCCGCCCTTCGGAAAGCTGCGTGGTGTCGATCGACTGCACGAACGTACCTGAACCGGTGCCGACATTCGCCCCGCCGCTCCAAACGAAACCCGGCGAGTTCGTGGTCGTGAAATTCTCAAAGCCGTACGCCGCGCTGCCGAGCGTGGTGTTATCGATCCCGGCCACGCCGTTGATATTGAGGCTGTCATCGATGCGGATCATCGCCAGGTCGCCGTCGGCGTGAACGTCGCGCACCGGGTTTGCTTCTCCCAGCGGCGCGGGGAGCGTCACCGGCGTCGTATTCAACTGCACGTTGAACGAGTTCGTGGTGATGACGTCGATATTCGCCAGCCGAGCCGTGCCGTTCGTGGCCAATGTGGGCGTCGCACCGGCCAATACCTGCGACACATTCGTGAGCGATAATGTGCCTTGCGGCGTCGCCAAACCGTAAATCACGTAGCCTTTGCCGTGCGTCGAATTGCGCGGAATCCGCAGCGTTACCTGGCCGCTCGCATTCACGCGGATGGCTTCCGGAATGCTGCCGGTTGGGTCGACCGTCGCGTCGGCCGCGTTGCCCGTCAGTTCCACCAGCACGCTATTGGCGGCGAAGCTCGTTTGCACGGGCGACCGTTGGTCGTAGCCGCTATCCAGCCGGCTGTTGAGCCCCACCAGCGCTGAAGCTTGCCGCTCGTACACGTAGATGTTCGAATCCTGATAGCCGTTGCCGTTGGTATCGCCGAACGCTTCATCGATCCAGCGTTCTTGGAAGTTGCCGCGACCGTAGGCATTGCGGATCTCGACCAGCTTGGCAATATCATCGCCATGGTAACCGCCGAGCGCGTCGTTGCTCATCGAATACGATGATCCACCAATATCGTACGGGAACGTGCGGCCTTCGCCGAACTGCTTCGCGTTCATGTAGACGATCGCGTTGCCCGGCATCATCAGCGTGTAGGCGTAGGCCACTTTGTACAAATAAGGCCGTTGGCCCGATTGGTCATCGTGGCTATCGACGAACGACACGCCCTGGCTGCCGTTGTGCAAACCGTCGTCGTTCATATCCAGGCTGGCGCTTTTGATATTGTGCCAATTGTTGGCGGCGCCATTACCGGAAAGGTTACTTACCAGCTTCCAAAACAACGGGAAATCCAATGCGTCGCGATTGCCGTGCACCGTGGTGTCGCTCGTGCTGATGCCTAGTTTATTGGGCAAATCGCGGCGAATGTATGGCTGAATGTTCGCCGAGTTGCCGTCGGCAGCCTCGGAAAACATATAGATCGGCTGAATCGTGCCGTCGAGGTTCGTGCGCAGGCTCGACCGGAATACCGCTTTGTCGAAGTAGTTGAAAACCCACGTCGGCATGTGCCGGGCCGCATCCATGCGGAAGCCATCGACGCCCATCACTTGAATCATCCACTGCATGTTCCGCATGAGCAGGCCGGTGGCGTTTTCCTTCACCGCATCGCCCGCCAAGGGGGTCGCCAGGTTGAAATTGTACTTCGTGAATGCTCCGCCGGTGTTCGGATCGTTCATCGCGATCCCACCTAGTCCCTGGTCGGGATAATACTGCGCGTTGTTCGGATCGGGCTTGTTGTACAGTGTGCCGGCCGGCACATTATCGGGGTCACCGGTCACGACCGGCTGACGATACAACTGGTAGTTCTTTTCCTGGGCGATGTCGATCAAGCCGAACAAGCTGCCGTTGACCGGGTCGACCGTGTAATCGATCGATGGATCATGAAAGTCGCCGAACGCATCTCCCGGGCGCGAGAGTACGAAGCCAGGATAACCACCCTGAGCGACAAACGTCGGATCGCTGCCTTTGCCGTAGCCGTTGTGATTGGCCACAAAGTCGGTATAGATGCGGACGTTCGCCTGGTGGGCGGCGGTGATCTCGGCCTTGAGCGACGTTTGCGTGCCGTATAGCGTCTCATTGCGCGGCGAGCCCAAGTCGAAGCGGTCGAATAAGTCGTATCCGACCGATTGATCGCTCGTATCGGCCCGTTGCGGCGGCGGCAACCACATTTGGCCATAGCCCACGTTGAAGATGTCGGCCATGCGATCTTCAATCGTGCTCCAGCGGGCCTCGAACATTTGCAGGATGGCAGGCGACGAGACATCTTCGGCGTGCGCAGCCGGGCGCGCCAGGAGCACCGCTGCAATGGTCATTACGACCGCAAACCGCCCGAGATTCACTCGCCAACTACTCATGTTGCCTCGTCTTGATTTCGCCCAACCAATCAACAAACCACGCAGGACACAGAGTTCACGGGGAGAGTAATGCACTCAAGGAAGCCGCAGCGATTTCCTCGAATTTGCAAACAAAGTATGTCTCCCAGTCATCAATCTCTCAGTCGCCGTTCTTCGTGTCCTCTGTGTCCTCGCGGTGATTTCTAGACGTTCTTTCCCGGCTTCCAGCCGGCCGGTGGCTGCGACTTCAAATCCAAATTGATTTCGTTCTTACCAGGCTTCACGGTGTACTTCAGCCCAGAGGTCTCTTTCATGCGATACCAAGCGGGCGTGATTGACTTGCCGGGTGGGGGCGGTCCGCCTTTCGAACTTTCCGCAGCCGTCGGCGCTTCATGAGAAGTGATGCTCACCGCGTATTCACCCGAAGGCAAACCGTCTTCGCGGCCCGTGTGAACAAAATAACTTCCGTCTGAATTGATCGGCCCGTAGACCGCCGGCCCGCCCGCCAGTGGGTGAAACGAAACCATGCCTCGGCTAATGGCTTTGCCGTCCAAGGTGACTAAGCCATGGGCCGTCGAATCAAAGCTCCCACCGCATCCAGTAAACGCCAATAGCAAGACAGCGGCGAAGTAACCGAGCCCGGTGTTAATCCTGAAATTTGTATTCATGGCTTAAAATTGTGAAGTCTTATTGCACTCCACCCGTTTCGTTGCCTTCGCGTGTGGATAGCCCACGGTAGACTGTGTGATCGATGCCTTCCGAAACAAACTGCACGGAACCATCCGCCATCACGAAGTGCACGCCCCCCGGATGCAGACTCTTGAAACCACGAGCCGCTTGCCAGTTATCGTTCTTAATGTTCGTTTCCTCTTCAGGAAGAATGAAGTAATTCAAGGGGTTGCCACACGTGGCCCAACTTCCATCGGCAAAGAACGCTGCCGAATGGTAGTCTTGTGCGACAACACATTCCCCGACCATAAACGTCTTGCTCGTACCGTCACTGATCTTCCGCATTTGAACAGGATTGACATAGTTGGCTCGCCAAATTAGGCCATTGCAGTCGGCTGTGTTATGGCAATCAGGCGTCGATCCTAAATTCGGAAAAGGTGTATCCATCGGCCCGCCGTTACCACCCGAAGTAACAACAGAATCGCCGATTACACCCTTGTAACACGTTGTCGCAGTGATCACTTGGTCCCCAAAAGTCCAATACCACTGGCGTGAGGATGGCACTGCGGACGGATCAGACGGGCAAGATAACCACGGAATTTGCCGCTCCAACATCTTCCGAAAAGTCGGAGCACCCATGCCCACACCATTGGTTGGACCGCTAATCTTAAAAGGGCCCGGCGATGCCTTCAAACCTTGTGCAATCGCATCGCTGAGCGCCGTCTCCTCCATCTGCGGCAAAATATCAACGATCCAGCCCTTGCCGTTGTAGCCTGGGCCACCATTCTTAACGTCCATTTTGCCGCCAGGTGGTCCAATCCACTTGTGATTGATGTCATAGTCCTCCGCCCATTGGCTGATGCTTATCGGCAGATGTTTGCTCGTATCGTGGAAGTTGAGGCACGCCAGACCGATATTCTTGATATTGTTCGCGCAGCTCATCCGCCGGGCCGCTTCACGAGCGGCTTGAACGGCCGGCAACAAGAGCGCCACCAGAATGCCGATGATCGCAATCACAACCAGCAATTCCACGAGCGTAAACGCCCGTCGGCTTTCATGTGGCCGCGTCTCTCCGAGACGCGGATTCGAGTCTCGGAGAGACTCGTCTACGTGAGAAGCCCGCCGCTTCATATCGCCAACCTTTCTAAAGTCATGTAGGGAGGGCACCGCCCACCCCACTTGTCTCTGCGCCACATCCGGTATTTAGCCCCCGGTCATTGACCGGGGGCTAAATGAAATGCCAACTCATCACTACGGGCGTCGCCGCGCCACTCCGGCCATCGCCAGCGCGGCCACTGCGACCAGACCCAGGCTGGCCGGTTCTGGCACCGTGGTGTACGACAGCGCCGCTCCATTGCCGCTTGCCGGCGTCGTGTATGGAACCTGCCAATCGTTCACGGTCTGCGACGGGTTCGCCACAGCGTCATTCGCACTGTCGCCACCGCCGCCGCCGGTCGTGTACACGTCGAATTTGAACGACTGCCCGGCCGTCAAGCCCAGCGATGCCAGGCTGGTCGTAATCGTCGTCATATTGCCGCTGATCACCGGCACGCCCGAGCCGTTCTGGGTCCACGAGCCGCCAGCGTACGTCCACGGCTGGAAGCCGCCGCCGCTATCGACCCAACTGCCGATCCAGGCGTCCATCCCGCCTGCCATGCTGATGTTCCGTCCCCAGGGGTTACCCACCGGGCTGCCAAAATCACCCGTCGCGCCGTTGGTATCAATGCCAACGGTGTATTTTCCCCAATCCGGTGAAGTGATGCTCGCAGCGTTCACGCTGATCTTGAACGTAATGTTCGTGCCGTCATCGGAAACGTCGACTTGCGTAATATCCATGTGTGCGTTGCCGTCGAAGTTATCGCCCACCGTGTCAACAAACGTTGCGCCAAATGCCCTTGGTACGGCAAACATTGCCATCACCAGCAGCACGGCTGTCAAATTGTGTCGTCGCAGAAGTAATCTCATGAGCTACCCTCGGTGTAAAAAGTAAACTGATCTTTCGTCCCGCATCGGCGATCCTGCTTCACCGATGCACTACTGCCAGACTATTGGCGACGCAATCGTGCGCCGACCTGCTCCACGGCTCCATCAGCGGCCATAACCAGCCATCTGCCACCCGCGGGGCCAGACGATCGGGCCCACGCCCGCGCCGCCCCGTCACGGCGCGGAACGTCGTTCCCACGCGGATTTCATCAATCTCGTGCACCTTCGTGCCATGGAAGTTGCCGAAACTAATGCGATCGAATGCGAAATTGCCCACGAGTGTCGCGGTCGGTTCGCACGCACTTTCGTCGATCAACGATCTGGGATTCCGAAACACCGCAACCTGATCGCGGTTCCCTTGCCCGTACTTGATCCGAATGACGAAAAAGTTCGTTTCCGTATTCTCCGTCCCCAAGGATGGAAAATTCTGGGGCCCGTACACGTTCACATTCGAGGTCACACCGTAGCCGGTGCCGTCCACACCACTGCCGATGCACAACACGCGGTTGCCGTTGCCATCGCCACGGTGCAATTCGAAGCCATAAAACACATCATTTATTTTACTTACTCGTTGCAGAAAACTCAGGTATACGGTGGCTTCATCTTTGCCAATTAGTCGTACACCATCCTGATTCTCAACCAGTCCAACGGAGTCGAACACCCCCCCCACGCTAGTGCCCAGCGAGCGACGAATCCGGTTCTGTTCGGCTGTTTGTGCGGCGTGATTTCCCTGCGGCACAAGGTCTCCGTATTCCAGATTCCCCGCACGTACGCCGTTGGCGGTGCTGCCCGACTTGCTTTCCGATTCCACGACGAACCACGGCCCGGCCCACCCGTAGCCGCCGTTTTGCTCATCCAACGTGCCGGCCGGATAATTGAAGCCATCGTAGGCCAATAAGCCATCGTGTGGACCGACCGCCACGGAAAGGGATCGCACGAACTCGTCATCGCGGGCCGGGATCCGCGCCACCAGGGCCGACGCCGGCTCGATTCGCGCCGCTTCCGCGGTATTCAATTCGACCGTGCGAACCTGGCGCCCCGATTCATCGAGCAGTTGCGCTTTCACCAAGCCTTTGAAAACATGTACTTCGGTTGCCCCGGCCGACTCGGCCATGACGCCGAATTCCGTTCCCAAATCCACGACGTTGAGCCGCGAAGTGATTACTTCAAAACCGCGAGCACGTTCGGGAACCTCGGCCGCCAAACGCCCATCACGAAGCAGGGCGCGGCCCGGCGATTCAACATCAAAAGTGGCCGGCCCCTCAAGCACCACGACCGCCCCGTCATCGAACGAGATTTCTACCAATCCCGTCGAGAGATTAAGTTGCTGCCCCGCTTTCAGGCGCGAGCCGTAGCCAACCTCGGTTCCTTCCGCCCAGGAACAATTCCGCGTGGCGGTTACCCGGGCGACGCTGCCGGCAGAATTGTTGGCAGGCGCTGCTGCCACCTCGTTTGTCCGCCGTCCGCCCACGGCGAAAGAGTGCGTCAGCCAACTACTCACCGCGGCGACGCCCACTAGGGCAGCCGCCACGGCAAACCAGGACAACCATGCTTTCGGCGAAGGCGAACGGTGCGCTACCGGTTCCGAAACTTCTTGCCTCAACTCGGTTTCAGCCCCTAATGCCGCATGCTGCGAATAAAGCTCGCCGTGCAAGAAAAGATAATTGTTGTAGAAGGCTCGGGCAGCCGCATCATGCTTGAGCAACTCATCTAGCTGCCCAGCTTCCTCGGCGGTGATCGTACCATTGCAAATCGCCGCGGTAAGACGTTCCAGTTCGCGTTCGAGTTCCGCCGCCATCACTGCGATCCTTCTATCGACATCGTTCGGTCGATGCAGTCGTGCAACGACCGCCGAACACGGTTCAGCGCTTTGTACACGGTGTTCACGGGCCGGCCCATATTTTCTGCCGCGATCTTGAAGTTCGTCCGAGCATCGCCGTAACACGACTGGACGAGTTGCCGATCTTTCGGCGCTAGCTTCTCCAGGCAATTCCTCAGTGCGACCCGCCTCGACTCCAACAAATCTGCCCGCTCCACCGCATCGGCCGCCAGCATTTCCACGGCCGTCTCACTAAGCTGCGGCCCGACACGTTTTTGCTGCCGACGAAACCGGTGCACCTGGTTGTGGGCAATAACACTCACCCAACGCACGAAATTCGTGCCGAACTGGAACGTCTCGTACTCCCGCCAAAGCACGACGCAAACCTCTTGAAATACCTCTTCCGCATGCGCGGCGTTACCCAGCAGCGACACCAGATAGGCGAACAGCCAACGGTCATGCTGCGCAAAGAGCCGGGCGAACGCGTCCCGCCGCTCAGCATCGGTCAGCGACTGTTTTTCGCCACCTTCCACGCCACAACCCGCCACAGGAAAGAGTTTGCCCACTTCTTCCATATTAGTTAGGCGCGGGCAACCGGCGTTTGGTATTAGAAAATGGAAGAAATTTCTGGGATTCCCGACCCCGTGGTGAGGCAGCGCCGGGCCATGCGCAAACAATTGATACGCAGTGACTTACGACGGCCAATGGGTCTCAGGATTCCAGCGGCCCCCATCTGGATGAGACCGTGTGGACACACAGATTTACGCTCAAACCACCGGCAGTCCCCAACCTTTCCGATATTCCTTAGTTACGTAAGAATTCGCATCGGCGTGGTGCGTGAACTTGCCGGCCTTGGCATCCCATTGCAGCTGTTCCTTCGGGAACCGGATCGCGATCCCGCCCAAGAGCACCGTTTCCGCCAGCGGGCCGGAATAGCCAAAATGCGAATGCGTCGTTCCATCACCCAGGCAGGCATGAGCCCAATCCGTGTAGTGATTGATGCTTCCCATTTCCGGTTTCTTGTAGTCTTTGAACTTTTCTTCCGGAAATAGTTTCGGATCCGACCAGTGCGGGATCACCAGCGACCCATTCTCACCGACAAGCACCGAACCCGAACCGGGCAATTCAAACTTCTCTGGCAGCCCCAACCCCGCGCGATCGGGCTTGTGCCCTGCCCCGTCGTACCATGTGACGGAGACCGTTTCGCCAGCGGTTCGCTTCGTGCCCGGAAAACGGTATTCCACTTTGCTTTGCTTGGTCCAGGTGTCCTTATTGATCGGCGGCGCATCCGCCTCGATCGACGTCGGTGCCGTCAGCTCCAACGCCATGAAGACCGGATCAAGAATGTGACAGCCGAAGTCGCCCAATTGCCCCGTGCCGAAGTCCTGCCACGCCCGCCAATTGAACGGATGATAGATACGCTCCTTAAATGGCCGCTCCGGGGCCACCCCCAACCAAAGATCCCATTTAACCGTTTTCGGCACCGGATCACTCGTGGTCGGCCGCGTTTCTGTAATCAACCAGCCCATTGCGCCAGACTGCCATGAATGAACCTCGCGGACTTTGCCAATCGCGCCGTCGTGCACCAGCTTCACCGCGTTGCGATAGGCACGGTCCGATTGAATCTGGTTACCCATCTGCGTGACAAGCTTCTTCTTTGCGGCGACTTCGCGCATCAGCCTCGCTTCATGCACGGTGTGCGCAAGCGGTTTCTGACAGAAGACGTGCTTACCTAACGCCATTGCGGTCAGGGCGATCGGCCCATGCATGTGATCCGGAGTCGAGACACTCACTGCATCGAACATGTCCGCCTTGTCCATCAGCTTGCGAAAGTCGCGGAAGCACTCCGCCTTGGGGAAAGCCTCTGCTGCCCAACCCAGGTGTGGTTTCGAATCGTCGATATTACACAGCGCAACGACCTCGACTCGCGGACTCGCGCTGATGTTCCGCAAGTCGTCGGCCCCCTTGTTTCCTGTTCCAATGGCCGCCAGTCGTAGCTTGCTATTCTTGTCAGCAGCCCGGGCCGCCCGGCCGATGGAAAGGGTCGCCGCGCCAGCGGCCGAAATGCGCAGAAAATCTCTTCGGTCGAATCGTGTTGCCATAGATTGTTCCTCCGGCGTCTAATCTAACCTCGGGAATCCCCCGCTGACAACTAAGCGGTGGCTTCCATACGCCTTTTCGTCGAACTAAAATCAACCCGTCTTTGCACCCCACTTTTTCCAGGTGATTACCATGACCACGTATTTCGGCAACTTGCGATTTGGCTTCCGTTACGCGCTCGGCGCTGTCGTTTTTTCCGTTGTGTTGAACTCGTTATCGCTCGCGCAAGACAACAACAATCCCCCCGAAGGGTTCACCGCCCTTTTCAACGGCAAAGACTACAACGGTTGGACCGGCGGCGCGACCGAAGACCCACGCAAAATCGCGGCCCTCACTGGTGCGAAGCGTGCTGCGCATGAAGCCACGATGCAGGAGGGCCTCAAGGAACATTGGAAGGTCGAAGACGGCGAGCTCGTTAGCGATGGTCACGACCCCTACCTTGCCACCCCGCGCGACTACGGCGATTTCGAAATGTGGGTCGATTGGAAGATCGGCCCTAAGGGCGATAGCGGCATTTATCTCCGCGGTGTGCCGCAGGTACAAATTTGGGATCCCACCAACAAAGAAGCGATTCCCCTCGGCTCCGACAAGGGCTCCGGCGGACTCTGGAATAATAAAAAGCACGAGCGATTTCCGCTCGTCGTGGCCGATAATCCCATCGGCCAATGGAACCGCATGTACATCCGCATGGTCGGGCCCTATGTGTTCGTGAAGCTCAACGACAAAAAGGTCGTCGACAACGTCATCATGGAGAACTACTACGACCCGAGCATTCCGGTCTTCAAGAATGGTCCGATTTATCTCCAAACGCATGGTTCCGAAACACGCTTCCGCAATGTATTTGTGCGTGAGATTCCGGCCGAAGAATCGAACAAAATACTGGCCGAAATGAAGAGCGATCACGCCGAATTCAAGCCCGTTTTCAATGGCCAGGATCTCACCGGCTGGACCCACGCCACCGATAACTACGAGGTGGTCGATGGCGCCATCCGCTGCAAGAAAGGACGTGGCGGTGTTCTGCAAACGGCCGAGACCTACGAGAACTTCGCCGTACAGCTAGAATTCAAGCTCCCGAAGGCGGGTAATAACGGCCTCGCCATCCGCACTCCCGATGATGTGAAAGACGGCGCCTACGACGGCATGGAATTGCAGATTCTCGATGACACCGATCCCATCTACAAAGACCTGCACGATTACCAATTTTGCGGCAGCCTCTACGGCCTGGCTCCGTCGCGACCAGGGTTCTTGCGCCCTGTCGGTGAGTGGAATTTCGAACACGTCGTCGTTGACGGCGATCACCTTACGATCGAACTCAACGGCTATGAAATTCTCAACGTCGATATTGCCAAGGTGCGCGAGAAGCCGATCGACGGCCGCGAACATCCGGGGGCTTCGCGAAAGAGCGGTCACTTCGGCTTCTGCGGCCACACCGACCCCGTGGAGTTCCGCAACATCCGCATTAAGCGACTTCCCTAAGCGGTTTCCCGGTGGTTTGGCAGTTAAGGCGGCTGACGGCAGTACGTCGGATCAGCTGAGTGCCACAGCATCCCGCAAGCGGAGGGAGCAACACCAACCTGCTTGGCGATTTTCCCGCATTTGCTGCTGATAATCCACTGGAAACGTTTGACGTGCAGCCAGTTGGTTGGTTATATAGGGTCGGAGAATTGCCAATTTCGGAGGTGTTGCTGTTCTGTTTTTGACGGAGGAAATGACTAATGACTTTGATTCGCAGGCAAGTTCTTTGGTCGCTGAGTGCAGCGACCGCAATGCTAATTTCTCCCCAGCTATGGGCGGACGTTGATAATCCAACACTGCCTCCCAGTGCAGGACCGCTGTTGTATTTATATTCCGCGCTGCCAGGCCAAGATGGTCCCGGCGTGGGCGGAAATGGTTTGGATGGCACCTGGGGTTACGTCCAAGGTTCGAGTTCGTGGGATGGTTCCATTGCTGGTGGCGTGATTACGCCTGCCCCCGGCACACCGGCAGGAAGCACCAATCGGCCCGGTGGAGTCATTCACGAGGTCGAAGGGACCGATGATGTACTCTCAATTGTCGATACAGGCGACCCACGCACCGTGGGCTACACGGGTGATCCGAGTAACCGGAAGATATATTTTGCTCACACCTCGGTTCCGGGTTTGACCTTGGGCCCGGCTGGCACGCCAGGCATTTACATGGTCGCACGCTTCCGCATGGATCCGCAGCCGCTCGAAACGAATCTGGATGGGACAATTAGTTCATTTTACAGTATGAGCGCTGGCGATGCCGGAATGGTCAATCTTGGTCGCGATGGTCTAGCGCTAACGATGGGCTATGGCGGACCAACCGGTACGGATTTCTTCATCGAAGGTACAACCGTGCCACTGCCCTCCGGTACGTCGTTTGATTTTCACGAAGTCGCGGCCACGATGACAGCCACAGCGACCGCTGGCTCGTACAACGTAAACGTCTGGATCGACGGCGCATTAGTGCTGAATAATCCAGCAATGGTCGTATCGGGTGACTCCGAGGTGGGAGCCGGTGGTATCGGCTTTGGGCTGCCCGCAACCTCTTCCAAGGGGGCCATGCAGCTCGATTACATCGGCATCGGCAACCTTGTGCCAGAACCGACCAGCACAACTCTGCTGGCTTTGGCAACGGGCTTTGCCGTAATCGGGGGACGTCGTCGTTCCGCCTAAATTGCACGAATGCCGAATGATATGAATTCACCTGGCTTAGCAGCCGAGCGACGCCGCCCGGCTGCTTTTTTGCGCAGGTGTTGCTTGCGACCGGTCGATTTCCATGCGGCGTTGCCAGCACCGTTAGCAATGCGCGCTGACATAGAGAGCCTTTGCGACATTTTTCCCCACTATTTCAATCAATTGAGTACGCGGGCGGGGGGCACACTTAACGCAACATTGGATACTGCCGATACAACTCCTTGGTCTTTTCTTGATTGCGTTCGCGCTCATCGTCGAATGCAGCCGATGCGTTGTTCTTGTCGCGAGTAAAACATGTCATCGCTCAGCATTTCCAGCGCCAGCGTAAGCCCGTACTATCTCCTCTCGCAAACGGCAAGTCAAACTGGCCAGACAGGAGCGACCGCCGATAGCGCCGGTGCAACGACCGCCCCGCCTCAAGGGCACCATCGTCATCATCATGGCGGCAACGGTGGTGGCAACGCGATCGCCGATTTGCTGAACTCGATCACGACCGCCCTGAATTCGGCCGACCCTTCCGCTGATCCGAACCAGATCATTCAAGATACCATCGCCAAGCTCCTCGCCGGCAATGGAACGGATAATACATCGAGCACAGATGCCGATGGCGACCACGACGGCTCGGCCACCGCGTCCCCCAATGCCGCGACAGGGCAATCTTTCCTCGACGCGCTCCAAGCCCACGGCGTTAGCCTGCAGCAATTTGAAACCGACTTACTTACAGCCGTGAAAAATGCTCAAAACGGCCAAGTCAATCCGGGCACCGCGCTAAAGAGTTTCGCACCGGGCTCGGTCCTGAACACCACGGCCTGATTCTCACACCGAGTGCCGTTCCGCAGCCCTTGTGCCTAATTGAAGGCTGCGCATTGGTTGAACCTGTGGGAGGCGTCTCCCGACGCCGATGACGCTGTCGAATGTGACACGAAATCGGCCTCAGAGAGGCCTCCTACAGCCCATTCACTGCGCAGACCTCATCAGTACGCGCCGGCGCATTACCATCCGTTCGCGCAGTATCGCGCGATGCGGCACAGCGCCGACCAACCAGTCTCCGTCTCCCCCTTTCATTCGGGAGTCGCTCAACTGCCGAAAACCTTCTGCTTCAGTTGCGCCAAAATCGCCGCCGGATCGACGTTCCCCGTTGGCAGCTGCCCGTTCGGAGTAAGCTGGTCAACAACGTGCGGCAACATCTCTGCTACGTGTTTGGTGGCGGCGTCGACATCGATGCCAAGCTTTTGAGCAAAGCCCTGCAGCTGTTCTCGCGAGAAAACATTCTTAAGTTGATCCGCGCTGATTGGCGGATTGGGGCCATTGGAAACCCATCCATCTGCCAAATGTCCGAGGCCAGCCGCCTTGAGTTTATCCACAATTCCCGGCAATCCACCGGTTTCCGGGTGATTCAGCAGTTCGCACAGGCCGTTCAGCATTCCCTGCTGCTGATCTCCAGTTACGCCGAGTTTTTCCCGAACGGTCGCCGTAAAGTTATCTAGAATTCCCATAGTAAGATCTCCATTTGTCGAAAAAGTTATGGCCGACAAATGCTGTTATTGGAATTTGCCTAGCGCCGAAAATGCGAACCGGCGCTAGGCGGTTCATGCCACAAGACTTTCAAATTCAACCAACACGATCCACTTGGCTAGTTGAGATAGTTGTCAATTCTTCGCGGCGTGATCACCTTCCTTTAGGGCGTCCGCTTCGGTCATGTATTTTCCATTCTTGGTTCGGCCGTACCAGCGACTGCCTTCCTTGTGATACGCCTTGGAGTCCAGGTTCACCCAAACCATTCCTTTTTGCGGTGGCGCTACAAATTTTCGGCCTGTCGTCACGAGGGGGCGAATCTTGGCAATGGTCGCCGCCGGAACGCCGGCCTTGCTCAAGTCGTCGATTGCCGTATACGGTCGGCCGGCAATTATCTTCTTCGCGTACGCTGTGCCGATGCCGGACACTCCTTCCAGTGCTGCTTCCGAAGCCGTATTCAAGTCGACTAGTTTCGACGCCGCTTCCGTAGTCACTGGCTTGGCAACGCTCTGCGAGGGCTGCATTCCACCAACGGTGACCAACGGTTTGATCTTGCTCAGCGTCGTGGCAGGAATCTTCGTTTTATCCAAGTCTTCCACCGATTTGTACGGACGCCCAGCCACGATCTTCTTCGCATTGGCCTCGCCAATTCCCGCGAGTTCTTGTAGCTCGGCCAAACTGGCCGTGTTCAGGTTGACGAGCTTTGGTTCTGAATCGTTGGCCGATTTCGCAGCGGCATTTGCCGTCGTCGGACTCTTCGGCGACGTCGTCGCCACAAGCGTCTTGATCTTGGCAAAAGTGCCCGCGGAGACCCCGTGTTTGGTAAGCTCGTTGATGTTCTTATAGGGCCGGCCCGCAATGATTTTCTTGGCGATCACCGCATCGATGCCCGGCAGCTTCTGCAATTCGGCCGCCGTGGCCGTGTTCACGTTCAACAGCGCCGCCTTCGCCATTTTGCCGTCCATTTTTGCCGCGCCGTTTACGGCCGGCGCAGCCGCTTCGGCAATCGCGAGTTGCGGTTTGATCTTGCTCAACGTAGTCGCTGGAATACCGTCTTTGGAAAGATCGTCCAGCGTCTTATACGGCCGACCGGCAACGATCTTCTTCGCAATCGCCTCGGTGACACCGGGCAATTCCTGCAATTGGGCGGCCGTGGCCGTGTTGGGATCAATTTTGGCCGGTGTTTTCGTCTCGGCCGCATAGCCAAACGACGCCGTTTCAAGAATCACGACGACAGCCGCAACCGCAGCCAAGCTTCTTCCACTCAGAACAATCCATCTCATCTTACACCTCCCCGAGAAACGTGCTCATATTCTCACTATGCACCGCGCATAGATAAAATAATCTCGCAACAAGCCGGCAAAAATGCTCGCGTCCGCTTGGAAATAATAGCGAACAAACAGAACGGACCGCCTTCGCTATCGATGCCCCAAGTCTTAACCAAAACCACCTCAGCCGAACCCCAGTGCTACGCCGCAGAAATGAACGAAATGCACGGCTAATACTGAGCCGCGCATATTTTATAGAACACTGTCCTATTCAACGAACCTACTCGCGTCGCTAGTTTTCGTCAAATCCCGTGTGCAACCAACCGATAGTGTCCCCATATGGTGCAGCTATACGCCGATCTTAGTCGTGCGGTTCGCCAAGATACTGAAAATACGTCGAATTGTATTCAACCGGATCGAAAGAACGAACGCCCCTGGCAGCAAGTGGCCAACGCAAGACGACGGATGAATCTGCGATCGAACATAATCGGCTGGCCGGATATTGACTTTCACAGCGCCGAAATGCTTCTGTCGGGTGGTAAGCATGGGCTGCCAGAGAATGGATGCTGCCGGGGTTTCCAACGCCACGTCAATGACCGTAATTGGAAAGCGAATGATCCATCACGCCGGTCGTAAATCGAGATTGAGTTGGGTCTACCCACCGACTCAATCGCTTGTGCTCGCGGTTTTTGAGGGAATTACTGGTTTTCAGTTGCCGCATGACTCACCCCGTCGTCCGCATTCCCGTCGCGATGCCTTTGACGCTCAAACTGGCCAAGTGCTCGATTTCCGCGCGCTGTTCGACATTGGCAAAAGTCGATTGTTGGCGGCGTCGAATCAGTTCCACTTGCACCAAGTTCAGCGGATCGACGTACCCGTTACGCACCTGAATCGACTGCTGCAGCCACGGCACGTTGTCTAGCAGTTCGCGACTTTTCGTGATTTCCAAAATGGCGCGCTTGGCCCGCTCGAATTCGTCGACGACTGAATGCGACAGGTTCGCCGCACCCTCGACCTTCTCCGCCAATCGTGTGTAGTGGTGAAATACATTCATATTCGCCTTTGCCAAAGCCAACATCGCGTTGTCGATGGCAGAAGTGAAAAACGGCCAGTCACGGTAGGCGTCCATGAGTTGGGATTTCGCCGCTGGCCGGGCACTCGTAACGCGTGCGTAGGCGGCTCCCATGCCAAACCAGGCCGGCAACAACGTTCGATTCTGCGTCCAGGAGAATACCCACGGTATGGCGCGCAAGTCCTCAATTCGGCTGCTTGCCTTTCGCTTGGACGGCCTCGATCCAATTGGCAGCCGCTCAATGAGGCTGATCGGCGTAACCGCTCGATAGAATTCGCCGAACATTGGATGCTCGACGAACTCTCGATATGTCACCCACGCTTCATGAGCAAGCGTCGCAATCAATTCCGTCCATTCCGCCGTCACGTTCGTTGAATCGCCAGCGGCGGCAATAAGCGAAGACCAAGTGACTTGCTCCAAATGGCGGTGGGCGATGTGCGGATTGTCGTAGCGTTCCGCCAACACTTCGCCTTGCTCGGTCAGCCGCAGCGAACCATGAAACGTGCCCGCGGGCAACGACAAAATGCTGCGTGCCGCTGGTCCGCCACCGCGACCGAGCGAACCGCCGCGGCCGTGAAAGAACGTGATCGCAACACCGTGCCGCTCGGCCACCGAATGCAATTCGATTTGCGACCGGTAGAGGGCCCATTGCGCGGCAAGATAACCGCCGTCCTTGGTGCTATCCGAATAGCCAATCATGACCGTCTGGCGATCGGCCAGGCCGCGCAAGTGGTTGCGATACAATTCAACCGCCAGCATTTCGTTCAAGGTTGCAGCGGCGCGATCGAGATCGGTGATGGTTTCGAACAGCGGCACGATCGGTAGCAGCAAATCCGCATCGCGAGCGTCGCCACCGTCGATCCACTCCGACCAGCGCCACAGCCACAGCACCGTAAGCACATCGCTGGCACGTGCCGTCATACTGATGACATGCTCGCCCAGGGCCGCCATGCCGAACCGCCGCCCGACCCGCCGCAAGAGCGCGAACAACTCCAGTGTTTCCGCCGTCGCCGACGACCACTGCGCATCACGTGGCAGCGGCGAACTCAGCGAGATCGTGAGCAGACGAATCCGTTGCTGTTCATCGAGTAATTCCGGCGCCGATGCGAAGCCGATCTTCGTCAAAATCTCGTTCATCACGTCGCGGTAGACGCCCGCGTGCTGCCGAATATCGAGGCGCGAGGTGTGAAATCCGAAGATGCGAATCTGGTCGAGCCAAGGCGCGATCTTTGTTTCGAGCGTGTTACGACACCCCGCGGCATCCAAAGCGTCGGCTAACAGCTGCACATCGGCCAGTAATTCTTCTGCCGACAGATAGCTGCCTGCCAGTTCATTGTGAACGCGTCCCGCAAGACTAACGGCCGTCGTGCGCTCGAGCCGCCAGCCGATGACGGTTAGCCAACGCCGAAAGGTTTCCAGCGGCGGTCGCGCTTCAAGCAACTTGGCAACTTCCGGAAATGCGATGGATGCAGCTTGGATCGCTGCCGCGAGTGGCGCGTGCGCAGACGCCTGCCGTTCGGAGACACTCAGCACATCGGACAATCGTTGGCACACCGCATGATGGCGTTCAATCGCTGCCCGGCGCAGCAGCATTAGTGTCTCCTCAGTTACCCGAGGCGTAACAAATGGGTTGCCATCCCGATCGCCACCAATCCACGACCCAAATCGAATGGGCGGTGTCGAACCCGCGCGCACCGCGGGAAAACACTCCGCGAGCGCGGTCCGCAATTCTTGGGAGATCATCGGCGCCACTTGCCACAGCACGGGCAAGAAGGCCAACCCGCGCTCCACTTCCTGCAACACAGTTGGCCGCCAAGGGCGAATGAGATCGGTATGCCACAAGATTTCCAACCAACTCAGAAGCTGGTGATGCCGCAATGTGTACAGCCCCACGTCATCGGCCGCCGCCTCTTCGCCCGAAAGCGCAATGCGAACGCTGCGCAGCAGCCGGCGAATTGACCTTCGTTTGGCTTCCGTCGGATGCGCCGTCAGTACGAGTTCGACGGCCAGCCCATCGACAAGTGTTTGCATTTGCGACGCTGACAAATCTCGTTCTCGCAAGGCCCGAACGGCTGCCTGCACCGATTCATCGCGCACTTGGCCGGCCGCATTCCGCTCACGCAGCACTCGCACGCGGTGCCGATCTTCCGCCAGGTTCGCCAGTTCGAGAAACAGCGTGAAACTGCGAATGACAACCTTGATCTGCCGCTCATCCAGCTTCGCCAAGAGCGCCCGCAAATCCTCCCCGGCGGCAAGGTCTCCGCGGCGCAGCGCCGCCGACAGTCCGCGAACTTGTTCGACCAGCTCGAAGTCTTGCCGCCCGGAGAACTGCTCGATCACCGACCCAAACAAGCGGCCTAAATCGCCAATTTCTTGGCGCAACGCCAGTGGCGCCGCGCCGACGGTGGTTGGTTCGTTGCCGGTCGAGTCCGTGGCGTCAGCGGGCGAGTGCTTCATTGCGCAAACTGCAAGACGTAAAGTGGCCGGATAGTGCCTGTCACTTTATCTTATCTCACAATTACCGCTTATTGAGAACCCGGTTGAGCGAGTCAGAGATGCTTTGCTTCGAAGCTTTTGTGACCGAAATGACCGCCACTTTTTCTTTATCGGCGCTCATATCCACCTTTTTCGCGACTTCCATAACCTCGTCGATGAGGTAGGCTGGCGCCGAAAACACAATCGAATTCCCTGTATCATCCGTTCCCACCGAAAGCAGTCCTGCGTATTCCGGGTTCTTACTGGTGGCTGCGATTGCCTGATTATAACCGTACGGCCGATAACCAATGCGAGCATCGAAAACCTTATCGCTCGTACTCAACAAGTCGCGATAGACATCTTTGATGACGGCGACAATTTCCGAGGCTCGCTTCCGCTGAGCCCGATAAATTTGCTGCTTCCGGGCAAGCTTGTCATCGCCTTGTTCGGGCTGATCCAGCATTGGCACGATCTTATTGATCAGATGTATCTGTTTTGCCGTGGCGTGCTGAATCATTAGCCGATTCGTCCGCGAATCGGCCTCAATTACCAGCGGCGCGTATGTATCCAACTGCGAAACCTGCGCAGTCCTTGAATACGCGAGGATGTTATCGAGTTGCGTTTTCACCAGCCCCGCTTGCGCATACTTGAGCGGAATCACTTGCACGTCGTCGGCTGATGGCACGACTTGTTCGATAAACTGCTTCGCTGCCGCTGCGGCCGCCGGATCGCGCGACACAATGATCATCTCATCATCCTTGTCCGCGATGACGTGCACGGATGAGTCCTTGCTCGATTGCGCGGGAGCGGCAGGAGCCGCCGTCGATTCAGGAGCCGCGGCGGGCAGTGGTTTCGGCTCTTTCGGGGCCTCCGCCCCGGGAACAAGTTGCTGTTGCGACGCCAACTGCACGGTCGCAACCGCTACGCGATCGCTCATGGGCTGCGGCTTTTCGTTTCGCTCGGAAGCGGGCGTCATCTGCTTGGCGGGCGCGGCCGGGGCGGGCGGAATGGCCGGCGCTGGAAGTGGTTGTGCACCCGGCGCCGGCGCCATTGCCTTGGTGGCTTCCTCAGGATTCGCATCAATGATCAACTTCGAATCGCTAATTTCCTTCCAAACCTGCTTCAGCCGCTGAGCCACCACTGCCGAATCGGTTCCCCGCAAAGGAACAATGTGCAGTTGCGTCGCCAACTTCGCTTCTCCAAATGACTCACCAAGCCCGGTCAAGAAATCGCGCACTTCCTTTGCTTCTCGCTCTGTTGCCCACAGCAAGAGACGGTTGTGGGCGATATCCGGCTCGATCTGGAAGCGGCCTTCACTCGGTGCGCCTGGCGCCGCTGGCGGGCGATCAGGGCTTTTCAACACCAGTTTGATCACCTTCGTCGCGTACTCGGCCTCGAGCTGCGTCAACTGCAGCACTTCCGCTCGGCGCGGCTCCGTGTGGAAATTGCCAATTAACCCCGCGATCGTCACCTGATCTTCTGGCGTCGCGTACACGATCAGCCGATTGTACGTCGGGTCGTATTGGAATCTTGTTTCCTTAGCGACATTCCCGGTGCTCTGAACATTCTGGATAAGCGCGGTAACCGCCGCATAGTCAATCCCGGTGAGCGGATACGTCTTCACCCGGTTAAATGTTTCCCACGACGAATCGTGCGGCGGCTCTGGTTTGTCGAGCGCCTCGATCGCCTCGCGGGCCAGCTCGATTTTGTCCGGCCGACCATTGATGAGAATCGTGTTATCCTCTTCGTTCGCCACCACATACATATTGGGCGGCTTCTCTTTCACGAGCTGAGGAAGCTGCGATGCATTGGCCCCCAACGCCTTGACAGCCTCTGCCTGGAACTTCAATTGCTCGATGTCCCGTTGCGTTTGCACTTCCCGCGACAAATGCTGGTGATCGGGCGGAAGGCCAAGCAATTGCCGAACCTTGACCGCCACCTCTTCTGCTTTGCGATGTTTCAACTTAAACTCGGCCACGCGATCGCGACGTGAGTTATCCGTTTCGGCTCGAGTCAGCAACCGCTCCACTTCGCGCAAATTGACGACCGCGTCCATCGCTTCGAGGCGGTTTGACGCAGCCATGGGGAACAGCTTGCCGTAGGGGCTTACCAGCGGCTTCAGCTCCGTCGACGCCTCTTCCGCGAGCATCCACTCCAGCGGGAACGTGCACCGTACGAACCGATGTTGCGGGAGCTTCGCCAATTCGTCAGCCGTCACGCGTGGGACCAGAGTGATGTCAATATCCTTCAGCGGTACGACGCGGAGCACTTCTCCCCGTTGGAGCAGCGTGAACCCGCGGGCGAGTAGCTGCATGTTGATGAGGTCTTCCGCATCTTCGATGGTGTATTCCTTCGAACTGGCCAGGTTGAGCGAACCTTCGGGCAGCTTCTGCCAGTCCAGGTTCAGGTGGCGTTGGGCGGCGAGCCATTCCAGCACGGGCAGCCACTTCTGCTCCTGGAATTCGAGGCGTACCTTGCGATTAGGGTCGTCGGTTCCCGTTAATGGAGCGGGAGTCGGTTTAGCTGCTGGCGGAGTGGTGGCCGCAGGCGTGGCCGCCGGAATGGGTGTGGCCACAGCAGGCGGTTTCTCGGCGGGAGCACCTTCCCTCTTAGCGGCTGGGGCTGGGGTCGCCGGCGGCTTCTCGGCGGCTGGCGCGGCCTTGGGCGTGCCATTGGTAGGCGCGGAACTGGCCGCCGAATCGGCTTTCGCCAACGGCATTGATAGTAGCAGAACCACGAATGATACTACTAAACCGCTGTAGCGAGCGGTTACGAAACATCGGAAGTGTAGACTGCAAATAGCCATACGTTGCCTTCAAAGGTGGGAGGGGTGAAGGTCTAAGGTGGGATTGGGAGCTTGCAGTTAGCCCCAAGGGCGAACGACCGGGTCGACGCCAATCCATAGTTTACGCCTGGGACGAACGGATAGCTAGACTTCTGCCACAACCCGCTTGGAGATGGCTGCCCCCCTTGAAGTGGTATTTATTGGGTGGCGAGCGGGCTCTCGTTTGGGTGTTCGAGTGGAAACTGGTGCGCGAATTGTGAGGATTTGATTCGCCAGGTTTTGAGGCCGTGTAACTGCGGCTAACCAACGGACTTCACGTAACACATGGCCAGCCATGTGGTTACGTTCTGCGTCGCAGCTTGTAGACGCAACCCCTTCCCATATCGGCGATATCTGGCCGGCTAGATGTCGGCTGGCAGACGTTAGGCATGTCCTTTGTGCAAGAGGTGGAAAGCTGAAGCGCGGATGCTAGCCCGGCACGGTGCCGGGTGATGCGATGGGAGATGGAATTCCGCGCGGAGCCGTGCGGATAGCACCCATTGATGGCATGGGTGCAATCCGTCTTTTCGTGGCACCTATTAAGAAATCGAAAGGCTGGCAGGCCAGCCGTACGGGAAAGCCGGGCCGCCAAGTCCAGGCGATCAGTATAGCCGCCAGTAGCGTCTCGCCCAAGCAGGGACCGCTGCGGTCGCAGTTGGGGTCTTGCGGCTGCACTGCTTCCGTAAGGATGAGATTTGATCTCGACGACGCGGAACCGCCTCCGCATGGCGGTCATACGGCCTAAATTGACGGCTGTTGGCTTTGTGTGTTCTGGCAAACGAAGGCCCCAATGAAAAACTCACGCCATCCCAAGAGCCACGCCGTTTCGCACCGCCCATCCGAGAATCACGCGCAATCCGCTACAAGTATTTCTGCATCCAGCCGACGGCATGCGGCACATAATCCGGCGGCAATTTGTGGCCGGCGTCGAAGAGCACTTGGTCTTTGGTCGAGCTCTTGATTAACTTCTGCAACGCCTGGGCATGCCCCAGCGAGCATAGTTCATCCGATCGCCCGAGGATCGTGAGGAATGGCCGATCGCCAATTCCATCGATAAAATTCTGGGGTGCCACCGGCGACCATTTGGATTTCTCGGCCGGAGCGGCCACCGCAACCGCTACCTTGATCCGCGGCTCGACACCGGTCAGTAAGAACGTTTGGGCTCCGCCCATGCTGTAGCCGAGAACGCCAATCCGCTGGCTATCGATTTCCGGTCGCGTTGCCAGGTAATCGATCGCCCGGCGGTAATCGCGTATGGTCTGCATGTAGATTTCGGGTAGCGAAAAATATCCTTTGCGCCCCGGCACCATCGCCTTGGGGTCGGCGTAATGGTTAACCGGGGCAAAGTCGTTCTGGGCAATTCGGTCACCGTGGCACTGGGCATCCAACGCGAACACCGCAAACCCAGCTGCCAGCAGCGCTTTGCGGGCGTTGCCGCCGCTGATGTAATTGTCGTTTGTCCACCAGTGTTCCTTCGATCCCGACCAACCGTGCAATAGCAACACGCACGGAAACGGGCCCGTGCCCTGTGCCGGTAATTGAAAGTACCCAGGAACTAAAAACCCTTGTACCCCGCGGAAAACGATCTTCTCGCGCCCCCCGTCGTTCTTGTTCAAGGCCTCGACGACTCGCGGCTCCAATGGAATCGACTTGTCATAATCATAGCAAGCAGCCAGTGCGCGACAGCCTTCTTCACTCAACCGCTCAATCACCGGCTCGGCATCGGGCGCATCGGCGGCATAGGCGCCTGACGACCAATTGCCGGCGAAGAAGACTAAGAGAACGGCGTGCCGAAGAACAATTATCGGTCGTCGACCATGTGCGGTGTTCACGGCTATTCCTTCCATTCAATTGAGTGTGGTGACAGCAGCGCATTTAACGTACGTCCAATGTAATCGACCTGCAAATGCTTCATACTAACTAGGGTGGTGCGCTACGGAAGATGGAGCCAGCTTCTTCATTTTGTGATTTCCTTCACTAAGAAAGGGAACGAGCAGACGCTTGATTGCACGACAAACTCTCAAGGACTAAGCTACTGGTTCCCCGCAAAAGGAAGTCCAATCACTGTCGAATCGCCGTCGCTATCTGTGACGCCACTACGAAATACAGGCAAGGTTGATTGAGGATGATACAATGCGACGGATGAGCACGCTTAAAACCAGACAGCCATTAGGCGGCAATGCGACATTGTCGACCGTTGCACTGTGTACGGTTGTATTTGGTACATTCGCAGTCGCGTCACTGGCGTTCGGCCAAAAGGGATCAGCCAACGACCGTGGGTTCGAGCGTATTTTCGATGGCAAGACGCTCCATGGCTGGAAGGCCGCCGACATGAGTTATTGGAGTATTGACGACGGCGCGATTACTGGGAAGATCACGAAAGAACATCCACTTAAAGCGAATCTCTACTTGATCTGGCAAGGCGGCGAGTTGGGCGATTTCGAATTGAAGTTGAAGTCGCGAGTTTTCGGATCGAAGGGCATCAACAACGGCTTTCAATTTCGTAGCGAGGAATTGCCCAATCACGATCTGGCAGGGTACCAGGTTGACAACAATTTGGACACCGATTGGCTCGTGCGGCTCTACGATGAACACGGCCGGGAAGATCTAGCTCGCCGCGGCCATCGCACCGTCTTTGATGCGAGTGGCAACGCCACAACGACGGATATTGTAGAAGCGCATGGGCCGGCGTGGTTCAAGCTCGAGAATTGGCATGAATACGACCTCACTTGCGAAGGGCCTCATTTGATCCTCAAAGTGGACGGTCGCCTGGCAGCCGAAGTGATTGACAATGATCCTAAGCAACAAGATTTTTCTGGAATTCTTGGGCTGCAATTGCACACAGGGCCGCCGACGACCGCACAGTTCAAGGATATTCAGTTGAAGATTTTGAAGACTGCCGCCGGTACCTCTGAAAAGACCCATAAGTAATGAGCGCAATCGGTGAAGAAATCTCCGGCGAGTGCATGTGACGCATCTCCCACCGCAATTGGTTTGATACTATCAGATGTCTGACCTGATCCAACATCCGAGTGGTAACTATCGATTCCTTCCCGGTGGCGTGCCGTATTCGAGCGGCGTAGTTGCCGACCGCGGATTTGAAATCGTGCACATGACGCTGCGGCAGCCGATTGCGTGGCGCGCTGGGTTCGCGCTCGCCGCCGAGACATTAGCCCGGCACAACTGCTCAAAAACCGCGCTGTGCGCGATGGAGTTGCGCTCGCCCGAGCCGTTTTCGGTCCAAGGATTTGACGATTTCAACCAAGACTATTGTGGCGTGCTTGGCGATTGGGGCGTCCACGTCGACGGGGCGAATCCGGTGGCCCGCACCAATGTGTGCCCGGCGGCCGCGACCATCAAAGAGCCGTCTTTGTACGCATTCAGCTTCGTGCGGCCCAGCGCGACAGCCCATCATCCCACGTTTGTGGTCGCGGGTGCTGGCGAGGTGCGCTCCGGCGCGGTGGAGCGTAACCGCATCGTGCGGCTAGGTGAGACCTCAATCGACGCCATTGCCGAAAAGGCCCGTTATGTTTGCGGCGTGATGGAAGAGCGGCTGCACGAGCTCGGCGGCGACTGGGGGGATGTCTCAACAGTAAATGTCTACACGGTCCATCCGATCGAACCGCATTTGCAAAATCTACTGTTGCCACAACTCGCGTCGGGCGCGCGGCACGGTTTGCTTTGGCACTACACTCGTCCGCCCGTGGTGGATATCGAATTCGAACTCGATCTGCGCGGAACCGCAACGGAACTGTGGCTTTAGCGACGCTACGAAACCTCTCGTTCGCAGCCGCCAAGGATGCATCTGCCGATCGGGCTTATTAGAGTGCAACGGGAAAGTGGCTCGGCAAGTTACTAGACGTTTCCGAGTCGCACGGCGACAATAGGCGGAGCGTCGACTCGTTGTTTTTTGCCTCCGGTTTTGACTCGTAACGGCGGCCTGGGAAATGTCTCGCCAGCACTGCTCAGCGCGAAATTCTTGCGGAGTGTGTCTTTGCACTCTTCTCGGCGCGTTGTCACTAGCAGCCCGAACGGTGGCCGAAGACCGCGTGGACTATCTTCGGCAGGTCAAGCCGCTGTTGGTCGAAAGGTGCTACAGCTGTCACGGCGCGCGAAAGCAGGAAGCGGGCTTACGCCTCGATACCGCGGCGGCGGCAATCCACGGCGGCGACAGTGGCGCCGCCATCGTGCCGGGCGATGCCGACGGTAGTGAAGTTATCCGCCGAGTTACGTCTGGCGATGACGCCGAGCGCATGCCACCTGAAGGGAAACCACTGAAACCCGATCAAGTTGCTTTGCTTCGCACCTGGATCGCTCAAGACGCAACGGCGCCGTCCGATGAACATCCCGAAGCAGATCCGCGCGACCACTGGGCGTTTCGGCCAATTATTCGTCCGCCGGTGCCGAAGGTAGCCGATGCCAATTGGGTGCGGAACCCGATCGATGCGTTCGTTGCGCATCAACACAAAATCCATAATCTTAAGCCACAGGTTGAAGCGTCGCGGGAGCTACAAATCCGCCGATTGTATTTCGATTTGATTGGCCTGCCGCCGGCAGAAGAAGAATTGAATGCGAGCTTGGCGGATAATAGTGCCGATTGGTTGGAACAACTCGCACAACGGTTAATCAACGATCCGCGGCACGGTGAGGCGTGGGCGCGGCACTGGATGGACATTTGGCGCTACAGCGATTGGTGGGGGCTTGGTGATCAGCTTCGCAACAGTCAGCCGCATATTTGGCATTGGCGCGATTGGATCGTCGAATCGCTCAACGCGAACATGCCCTACGACGAAATGGTGCGGCTGATGCTGGCCGCGGATGAACTGTATCCCGACGATTTGAACCGACTGCGTGCGACTGGCTTTTTGGCCCGCAATTATTTTCTCTTCAATCGCAATCAGTGGATGGATGAATCCGTCGAGCATGTGAGCAAGGCGTTTCTGGGAATCACGATGAACTGCGCGAAGTGCCATGAGCATAAGTACGATCCGATTGAGCAGGCGGATTACTATCGGATGCGGGCGATTTTCGAACCGTACCATGTGCGGATGGAGATGGTTCCCGGCGAAACTGATTTGACGCGCGATGGCATCCCGTGCGTGTTTGATGCCTATCCCAAGGCGGAAACCTACTTATTCCGACGAGGCCAGGAAGGTTTACCCGACAAGACTAAACTGATTCAACCTGGCATGCCAAATGTACTGGGCGGCGCCACATTTGAGGTGCGGCCTGTTTCGCTCCCGATAACGTCATCACAACCCGAGCGGCGATCGTGGGTGAATGAAGGTTGTCTTGCCGCGGCAAAAAAGGCAGAGACGCAGGCCGAGTTGGCGCGCGAATCAGCAACGAAGAACTATGACGCGGCTCAATCAGCTAAGAATGCTGAAAGAAGTGTCATCGAGTGTGCGCGTGGCCAACTGCTCGCGGCCGAACTAGCCAACGACGCCGCTCGAGCGGAACGCGCTGCGGTCGAGCGGAGAATTGCGGCATCGCAAAAGAAGTGGGCAGCGGAAAACAAACAAGACGGCAATCCTCAAGTGGAGGCGGAACTTCAAGCGACAACTCAGGCAGCTGTTCGAGCAGAACGCACGGCGGTATCGGCACGAACCCGAGCGAAAGTCGCTGAGCTCGACGCCAAGCTCCTTATCGCGGCAGCAGAGCAACGGGATTCGGTCAAGAAGGAATTAGCCACGGCCCGCGAGGCGTTGGCGAAGGCGGAGCAGGCCGCGTCGGCGCCAATCCCCACCGGCGCCAAGTTCACGCCACTCGTCGGTGCGAAGTGGACGCCCACGCGATTCCTGTCATCGACTGCCGATGATCCACTCCCCGATTTTCCCGCGGTGTCTACCGGCCGCCGATCGGCACTGGCCAGGTGGCTGACCGATCGCCGCAATCCACTCACGGCACGCGTTGCCGTCAATCACATCTGGATGCGGCACATGGGGACGCCGTTGGTGCCGACCGTTTTCGATTTCGGTCGCAAGGGCAGCCCGCCGACGAATCCTGAACTCCTTGATTGGTTGGCGGCTGAACTCATCGAAAGCGGCTGGGATATGAAACACCTTCACCAGTTGATTGTGACATCAGCAACGTACCGGATGTCATCGACAACCGATGGCTGTGAAGGAAATGTGGCAATCGACTCAGATAATAAGTATTGGTGGCGTCGCAATCCGATCCGCTTGGAAGCTGAGGCAGTGCGAGATGCGATTCTATCGCTCGCCGGTACGTTGGATTTGAAGCGGGGTGGCCCGCCCATCGCAGCGGCCGGGCAGGCAACGTCCACCCGCCGCAGTTTGTACTTTTTTCATTCGAATAATGACCGCAATTTGTTCCTGACCACGTTCGATGCGGCGGCGGTCAAGGAATGTTATCGACGTGACGAAAGCGTTGTGCCGCAACAGGCATTAGCGCTTACGAATAGCGGACTCGTTTTGGATGCCGCCGAGAAGATTGCACGCCGGCTGTCTGAGCCGGCGCAGCTGAGCCTGCCGCCGGATGACGCGGCGTTCGTCCAGCGGGCGTTTCGCGTGATCGTCGGCACGCCAGCCAACTCCGACGAACTTAAGGCAAGTGTGGCCGCGCTCGAAGCGTCGCGAAAGCTACCGGAATTTGCCGCCGCAGCTGGCTCGGATAAGGCACGCTCGCTGTTCATTTGGGCGCTGCTCAATCACAACGACTTCCTGACGATTCGCTGACGGCCTTCGACGTGGAGACTCGCGGATGACAATTCAAATGAATGGGACGCATGAATGCCGGAATTGCGATCGTCGAGCGTTTTTAGGCGGCATGAGTTCGGGGCTGGCGGGTATCGCGCTCGCGGCGATGTTGCACCGCGACGGTTATAGCAGCGAACTCGGCGCGTCGCCGCCGACAGGCTTCCCTCATTTTTCACCAAGAGCGAAAACGGTGATTTGGTTGTTCATGAACGGCGGGATCAGCCACGTCGAAAGTTTTGATCCCAAGCCGATGCTCACCAAGTATGCTGGCAAGACCATTGCTGAAACGCCGTTTGCTGACGTGCAGGATCCGATGAAGTTGGCCATCGAACGGCTGGTGGTGCCGGATGCGAACGGCAATCAGCGAAACACGCTGTATCCCCTGCAAGTCGGTTTTCGCAGGCACGGGGAGAGCGGCGTGGAAGTGAGCGACTGGTTTCCGCACATAGCTCGCCATGTTGATAAGTTAGCCATTATTCGTTCAATGTGGACGACCGACAGCAATCACGGCGCTCAAACGCAATTTCACACCGGCCGGCATCGGAACGACGGCGATTTTCCGACGCTCGGCGCGTGGGTGCATTATGGCCTGGGTTCGCTGAACGATAACTTGCCGCAGTTCATTTCCATTGGCACGCGGGAGTATTGGAATAAGAAAGACGGCCAATATTTGGGGCCGGCCCACGACGCGGTGCCCCTGCGGATCGATCCGCACAACCCATTGGATTTCGGCCGATCGGAGCGGCCTGGCACGGAGGCGGCACAACAGCTTGGCATGAACTTGATTCGCAAGCTTAATGGTCTGCGGACACGCGAGTATCCGCAGGACGCCGTACTTGCGGCGCGCATCGCTGCCTACGAACTCGCTTTCCGGATGCAACGATCGGTGCCGGATGCGGTTGATTTCGCGCAAGAAACCGAAGCCACCACGAAGAAATACGGCCTCGATTTGCCACATTGCCGTGAATTCGGTGAACAGTTGTTGGCCGCCCGGCGGCTTGTCGAACGTGGCGTGCGGTTCATCCAAATTCAACACGGCGGCGGTGGTGCCGGGGCGTGGGACGCTCATTCCGCACTGCGTGCCAATCATGCCAAACAAGCACTCGCCGTCGACCAACCGATTGCGGCGCTGCTGGAAGATCTCGACGAGCGCGGCCTGTTGGACGAAACGCTAGTGCTCTTCGCCACGGAATTTGGTCGCACGCCTGGCTCGCAAGGCACCGACGGGCGCGACCACCATATTTTTGGTTTCACGGTCTGGATGGCTGGCGGCGGATTGAAGCGCGGCGTCGTCCACGGCGCGACCGATGAAATTGGTTTTCACGCTACGGAGAATCGGCACTACGTTACCGATATCCATGCGACGATCTTACGGCAACTCGGCCTCGATTCGCGTAAGTTGGAAGTGCCGGGTAGAAAGCGGCTCGATATTGACCATGGGCAGGCGATTGAGGAAATCATCGCGTGAGCGAGGCCATGGCCACTGCGACTCCTCAACTGGTCAGTTACATTGCTCCTGGTGCGCCGGCCACGCGGCGGCCGGCGACGGGCGATGAACCATTCCTACGTCCGGAGATCGGCTTCACGCCGGCGTGGTATCGCCAGCATTTGGATATCGACTTCGCCGAGAAATACCACGCCGATCCTTCGTATCGCCGGGAATCCGTAACCGCGATGCGAGATTTGTTGCGACGACGCTTTCCAAGTGCGAGCATCGGGCGGCTCGGCAATAGCGGTCGGCCACTTGACATGTTGACCGGCGTGTATGGTGCGTGCACCGTGGCAGCCATTTATGGCGTGCCGATTGTATATGCGGCCGATAACTGGCCCAACTGCGAACATAAGTACCTTTCCGATGAAGAAGTCGATCGGCTGCAGCCACCCGATTTGGATCGCAACGCGCACTTCCAGCACCTCATGGATCAAGTGGATTGGATCGCTCGAACGGAAGGCACCGTTGCGGGATACGTCAATTGGCAAGGCGTGTTGAACAATGCGTACCGTCTCCGTGGCCAGCCACTGTTCGTGGATCTCATCGAGGCACCCGACCGGGCCGAACACTTGTTCGAGTGCGTCTGCGAAACGATGCTCGCAGCGGCCACGTGCCTGCACGCGCGGCAGCAGGAAACGGGTTTCGCGGTCCGGTTCTTCACGGTCAGCAACTGCCTGGTGAATATGGTGTCGCCGCGACAGTATTCGCAGTTTCTGCTGCCGTATGACCAACGCCTAGCGGCCGCGTTCGGCTGCGTCGGCATTCACAATTGTGCCTGGTCGGCCACGCCGTACTTGGACGCTTACGCCCAAGTGCCGCACGTGGCCTACCTCGATATGGGTATTGGTTCCGATCTTGCCCGAGCGAAAATACAATTCCCCAACACGCGGCGGGCCATCATGTATACGCCAATGGACTTGGCAAACAAGCCGCTCGAAGAAATCGATGCGGACCTGCTGCGAATCGCCCAAGAGTATGGCCCGTGCGACTTGGTGTGTGCCGATATCGAAGCGGGAACGCCGGATGAACGCGTGATCGCGGTCATCGATCGGTGCCGGCGACTTTCCGAGTAGTACGCAAGTGAACTCTGCGAGTGGTATCCGATGATTTCACCCGATCGACGATCCTTTTTGAAGCACGCTGGGGCCGTTGCCTTGGGAACGGGTTTGTCAGCAGGCACTGGGTTCTGTGCAGAGACGGCCAAGAGAGATAGCGTTATCAGGCAAGAGCTAACGGTCCGCGTGGACGCGAAAGACCAGGCCCTCGTCGGGCGCGTCTTCAAGATTCTGCAAGATCGCATCGAAACCCGCTGCCCCACACGTGTCGTCGAAAGCAACACGGGCGTTCAACTGGTGCTCACGATCGACTCCAACCTCGCGGGCGACGCTTTTCGAGTGGACGATGGGGGCGGTGGCGTGCGCATTGCCGGCGGCTCGCCGCGCGGGTTGCTCTACGGCGTCGGCAAGTTTCTGCGCACGAGTCAATACGCGGGTGGCTTCGAGCCATCGCGTTGGCGCGGTACGTCGCAACCGCGGGGCACGTTACGCGGTGTGTATTTCGCCTCCCACTTTCACAACTGGTACCATCAGACCTCGGCAGCGGAAATCGCCCGCTACACCGAGGACATCGCCTTGTGGGGCGTGAATGCCATCAAGCTCGCCTTCCCGACGTTGAACATCAAGGACTGGGACGACCCTGAGGCGGACCGCGCGATTGCGATGCTGCGCAAATATGCGAAGGCTACACATGAATTGGGGCTGCAGTTTGCGACGGGCGTTAACAACACGTGGTTTATCAATGCCCCCAAGAGCATTCGCGCCGTGCCGCTGCCCGATCCAACGCACCGCCGCGGCAACAGTGGCCATCCCATCTGTCCCAGCAACCCGGAAGGGCATGCGTACATTCTCGCCAACGCACGAACGCTTTTTGAAAAAATGGCAGGAGCGGAAATCGATATCCTCGTGTTCTGGCCGTATGACGAAGGCGGTTGCGCATGTGAAAAATGCCGGCGGTGGGGCTGCAACGGGTTCTTGAAACTCTCGCGGCAGCTTGCCGAGCTTGGTCGCAGCTATTTCCCAAAATTGAAGACGGTGCTGAGCACATGGATGTTCGATACGCCGCCGGAAGGTGAATGGCAAGGCTTGGCCGATGCATTGGAAAAAGAAAATGGCTGGGTCGACTATATTTTGGCCGATGCCCACGAAGACTACCCACGGTATCCACTTGATGTGGGCGTGCCGGGGCAGCTGCCCCTCTTGAACTTTCCGGAAATCAGCATGTGGGGCAACTCGCCGTGGGGGGGCTTTGGGGCCAATCCTCTGCCCCGCCGCTTCCAACGCCTTTGGGACCAGGTGAAGCAAAAGGTCTCTGGCGGGTTCCCCTACAGCGAGGGAATTTACGAAGACATCACGAAGGCCATTGTCGTTCAGTACTATTGGGACGCCGAGCGCACCGCCCACGACACACTCACGGAATACATTGCGTACGAGTTCGGCGGCGGCGTGGCGGCCGACGTGCTTGCGCTGATCGACGATTTGGAAACGAACGCGGCGCTTTCCTATCGCAAGCAGCCGGTCGACCTGGAGGCCGCCAGACACGCTTGCTATTTGGCAGAACGCGTCGATGCCCGCTTGCCCGCTTGGGCGAAGCAGAATTGGCGATGGGAGCTGCTCCATCTGCGGGCCATCCTCGATCGCGAGCGCTTCGTGGGCGGCAGCTTGGACACACCGACTGCCGAGGCGGCTATGCTCCGGCTAATCGAAATCTACCA
This sequence comes from Planctomycetota bacterium, assembly GCA_029781135.1. Taxonomy (GTDB): domain Bacteria; phylum Planctomycetota; class Planctomycetia; order Pirellulales; family Lacipirellulaceae; genus JABDGM01. Next base: position 7,192 of record JAKOXH010000051.1, on the reverse strand, counting down.
CTGCCAAATTGAAACTGATGACCCGTATCATCATCGCGTGCGGCCGCCGCTGCGGAGCGCCGTCTCGCGACGCGGCACGCTGTAAAGACGACGCTCGTTGCGGCGAGTGGCATGCCCTCGCTCGCGCCAGCATGCTCACGCGAAACAGTTACGCCTTACCGCGAGCGTGGGCATGTTGCTGTTTCGCGAGAGCATGGCACCCCGAAACTCACCTGTCACAAACCACTACGGTTCCTTCCACACCGGCCGGTGGCGTTTGATTTCGGATTGAAAATCGCCCAGGCTCGACCAGTAGAGCCGTTGGCCTAAATCGACTTCGGCAACCGCGATGTCTCCCCAATTCTTGGCCTGGGCGATGACGCGGCCTTCGCGATCGAAGACGCCCGTGATCATCCAGTTTTGCGATACGTCGGTGTAAGTGCTGCTGGCCACGAACACGTGATTCTCACAAGCGCGTGCGGCCGCCAGCAGTGGGTTGCAGCCAGCGACCGGAAAGGCAATGATTTCCGCCCCACGCAAACTCAATTGCCGGGCCACCTCGGGGAAAAAGCCATCGTAGCAGACCATCATGCCGATCTTGCCCAGCTTGGTATCAAAGACTGGATATTCATGGCCAGGCGTTACACCGGCTTCAATTTCCGTACGCGGAAGTGCGACCTTGCGGTACTTGCCGATGAGGTTGCCGTCGGGACCAATAAGTACGGCTACGTTGTAAACGAGCGGGGCATCACGCTCGACAAGGCCGACGACCACATGCACGCCGTGCTGCTTCGCCAACTCGCCGAAGTACTTGGTGGAAGGGCCGGGAATCGGTTCTGCCGCGGCGGCATACGATAGGCCATTGCCCGTGCAGGTGATCGTTTCGGGAAGGACCACCAGGTCGGCCTTTTGCCGTGCCGCCTCGGCAATGAGCGGCGCGAATTGCTCGCAGCTGGCCTGAGCACTCGCACCGCCATGTGGTGTGTAGTGTATGGCCGCGATGCGGACTTTGCGTGGTGCCGGTGGCGCGCACCGTTCCAGTGTTGGCACACTCCATTCGACCTTCGCATTCGGCGCCCAGCGCAAATAAAGTTCAACGATCGCCTCACGCGACGCGGACGGTGCGAGGTAAACTCCATTCACGCTGGTCCAGCCATCGGCATCCGCAGTGAGGTCGTGCGGATATTCAGGCTCGGCGACAGGCGTTTTTTCCGGGCTGTATGACTTGGCCCCGGGCGAGTCATGGTGCACGGGCTGACCGTGTTCATCGCGCCACAAAATTCGGGCGAGCACGTTTCGTTCGGGCCCGGCAAGGCCGCTCACGCGGCGTGTCGTGCCGAAGCGATACCATTGGCCGCCCTGCACGGGAAAAGTCCTCTGCCAATGTCCATCCATTCCAGGTTGCGAGCCTGTCGAGATTTGCAGGGTACCCGTCATTTTTGGTCCGCCCGTTGAATCGAAAGCAAATTGAGGACGAATCTCGTCTCGCGCGGCTACCTGCATCCAACCGTCTGGGGCTGAGGTTTGGCCCGCCAAAAGTTCGTTGAAGAAACAAGAGCTCAGCATAACAACGGCAGCCACGCCGCCGGCTTTGATGCTCGGCGGAATGATCTTGGCTGCAATTACGGTGTTGGCAAATTTCATAATCAAGGCCCTCGCAAAAAAGTACTGCCGGCGCCATTATAGCGGGCACTCGCCCAAGCTGTGTCCCTATCAAGAGTTATGACATCGTGGAATGCCCCTGTCGGAATCGGGCACGCGGCACAAAAGCCCGCAAAATGCTCGATAGTTGCCAGAAACATCGATCCAGAGGATGATATTGGTTGTTTCCGGTCTTGTTGTCACGATCTGCAAACTGAGAGGGGGTGCTCATGCATCGAAAACATAGTGCGACGCTTCAGAGAGAGACCTTTGGAATCCTAAGGGGCCACCTAGTTTATTGGGCGATTGTGACGCTTTGCGTTTGGGAGGCAAGTGTTTCTTCAGCTACGCCGCTATCGTTCACGCTATTCAACGTGTCGAGCAGCAATCAAAGCCGACTGGAAATGGTAGCGACCGCACAGCTTTCTGGCAGCGACCTGACAAGCGTTCCGCAGTACGCTCCCGGCGGACTGAATGGCGCGGGAAGTCTCTCAACCTTGTACAACGACACGGCCGCAAACGACAGCAATTTGAAGGCCGACGTGACTCAATGCTCCATCGGCTTTTCCGGCGGAAGCACGGCCGTCGCCAGTAATGCTCGAGGGCTTCTCAGCGACTTGGCAATGTCACCGAACGTGGGCGGAACCTCGGGCACGGCGCCTGCGAACTATGGAGTTAAGTTCACGTCGCCACAAAGCACGCCCATACCGCCGATTGATTTGACACCTTTGGGCATTAACGCCACGTTGAACTTGGGCACCATCACTTCCCTTGATTGGACCATTGCATTTCGTAGTGCGGTCATCGATATCACGAGTGCTGAGTTGCCGCTCGCGCCCGGTGCAACTTATCCGCAGTCGTTTGATTCGTCGCAGCTGAATGTCAATGTCGCAGGAACGGCAGATTCGTTGTTCGGCGCAACCGTCAAACAGGCGAGCTTCACCGATTATTTGGCCACGGGAATCGCCTTGACCACTTTACAGTCGACGTTAGCGGCGCAGGGGATCAATCTCACAATCGTCAATAATGGCTTCCTGCAACAGAGCTACGCGATTGGTTTTGGCACGACGACGCCACTTCCGCCAACCAGTACAGCGAATGCCGACGCCAGCATGGGAATGCTGGAACACATCGGGGCCAATCTGCGCCTGACGGTGCCGGTGAAATTCGACATTGTTCCATCGTCGCTGCCGGCCCCGTTTGATACGTTGCTGACTGCCCATTTCGGCTTAAGTGGCACGCTCATCGGCCAGACGCCCTACGTAAGCGTGGCGGTTCCCGAACCTAGCACCATGGCACTGTCGGTGGCATTTGCGATGCTGTCCATTGTGATTCGGCGCGAACGTCACTCGTAACGTAACGCTTCGATTGGGTCCAGCCGCGAGGCTTTCCAGGCAGGGTAATACCCAAAGAGCACGCCGACGACGGCCGACACGGTAACGGCCAAAATCAATGCTGGCAGCGACGGCTGCACCGGCCAATGGAGCAGCTTGTTGACGAGATACGAGCCGCCGCGGCCAACCACGATGCCGAAGGCTCCGCCAAGTAAACACAACACGATGGCCTCGATGAGGAATTGCCGCAGCACATCGGCGGCTCGGGCACCCACGGCCATGCGCAGGCCGATTTCGCGCGTCCGCTCGGTGACCGAGACCATCATGATGTTCATGATGCCGACGCCGCCCACGACCAGCGAAATCAAGGCCACGCACAAGAGCAGAACGCCCATTAATTTCGACGTCGAGGAAAGGGCCTTGGTCATTTCCGTCATATCACGGATGTTGAAGTCGTTGGGCTCGCCCGGGCCGATGCGATGCCGTTCGTGCAGCAACTGGGTGATCTGTTCAATGGCGGCGGGAATCGTGGTTTCGGACGTCGCTTTGGTCAGAATCTGGTCGATGTTCGTAAACCGCACCGGCTGCGGCGTATTGGCAAGTTGAGAGGCAGATGGCTGAATGTACTTCCGCGTAATTACATTTTGCACCGGGTAGAGCGCGCTCAGCGGCGTCGACGGAATCGACGAGCTCGTGGTGTTCGTCGTGGGGGATGCGGGAGCACTCACACTTTGGTTGCCCGTTGTTGCCGAAACTCCCGACACGCGATATTTAATGGTCGTCCACGGGGCCAACAGCATATCGTCCTGATCGATGCCCATCATGTTGGCCCCTTTGCGGCTTAAGACGCCGATCACTTTGAAGGATACATTCTGCACGCGCACTTCCTTGCCAACCGGCGACTCACCTTGGAAGAGTTCGCGTACGAGCGTGCGGCCGAGGACGCATACTTTGCGGGCGTTACGCACGTCGCGTTCGGTGAATGGTTCGCCTGCATCGAATGTGTGCCAATCGCGGACGTCATGGAACTCGGGCGTGGTGCCGTAGATGAAGGTCGGCACCCAGTTGCGATTGCCGTAGACAACCTGCGTGCGGACGCGCACAATCGGCGCCACGCCGGCGATGGCGGGGCAATCGCGGCCGATCGCCTCGGCGTCTTGCGGCGTCAGCGTGACGGCCGATCCCGCGCCTAAACTCACGCCGCCGCTTGCCGCGGTGCCCGCTTGAACGACAAGATTGTTAGCCCCCATGCTGGCGATCGTCGCACGTACGGATGCCGACGAGCCCTGGCCGATATCCACCATGGCGATGACGGCGGCCACGCCGATGACAATGCCCAGCGTCGTGAGGGCCGACCGCATCACGTTCCGCCGCAAGGCCCGCAATGCCACGCGCAGCGTTCGTAGTATCTTGAGGGGGTTCATACTCGTTACAACTGGCCTATCGCAAAACGTTAAACTGCTTGGGTGCCATGGCCACTGCTCGGAGTGGCCATGCTCATTCGGGAGGGCCGCATGCCCACGCCAAGCCGTGGGCATGGCACGCTGGCTGGTGGGAGTCGTCTCTGACGCCGATCACGTTGCAATGGAACACGAAATCGGCCTCAGAGAGGCCTCCCACAATCCGTTGAACTTGCCGTCTTCAATAAATTGCTGTTGTGACGGTCTTGGCCGTCGTTTTCGTTGCCGTCTTCGATATATCCATCGCGAATGTGGATGATGCGATCGGTATACGCGGCCACATGCGCATCGTGCGTAACAATCACGATCGTGATTTCGCGTTCCTTGTTGAGCTGTTGAAACAGCCGCATGGTTTCGTCGCCAGTGTAGGAATCGAGTGCTCCGGTAGGCTCATCGGCCAGCAATAGTGAAGGACCATTGACGAGTGATCGAGCGATAGCCACGCGTTGCTGCTGCCCGCCCGAAAGTTGCGAGGGTTCATTTGCCGTTCGATCCGCCAATCCGAGGCGGTCGAGCAACTCTTTCGCGCGTGCGTAGCCTTGGCCGCTCGATAACCCGGTATGTGAATACTCGAGCGGCATCAGCACGTTGTCGATGGCCGAAGTGCGCGGCAAGAGATTGAAGCTCTGGAAAACAAACCCGATCTTCTCATTCCGCGCGCGGGCCCGTTCGTTCGGCGTGGCTTGTGACATGTCGGCACCATCCAGTAAGTACGTGCCGGACGAGGGATGATCGAGGCACCCGATGATGTTCATGAGCGTGGTCTTACCCGAGCCCGAAGCCCCCATCAGCGCGACCATTTCACCTGCGGCGATGGAGAGCGAGACGCCGCGTAAAACGGGCACGTCGATTTCACCCAGGTGATAGGTCTTGCGGATGTCGTCGAGTTCGATGAGCGCCATGGCTGTCCGCAGTCCTTACTGGGGCCGGCGCGCGCCGCCGCCAAACATCTTCGGCGAGAATGGATCGGCTGTTTCCGGCGCCCCGTCGCTCACTTCTTCGCCAATGGCAACGACGGCGCCCTCCGACAGATCGTTCGCACTCACTTCAGTGCGCGCGCCATCGGTAAGGCCGAGCTTAACTTTAGTCGGGCGCACCGCGTCCTGATGGACGACCCAAACGGTGCCCTCCGTGGGCTCGCCACGATCGAGTTTCGACTCCACCCTGCGGGCCGCGGCACTCTTGGCAGTAGCCGGGTTCTCGATCCCCAAAGCAGCCAGGCGTTCGGCCGAGGGCTGCCACCGCAGCGCGGAGTTGGGAACCATCAGCACGTTCGTGTGGCGGCTGACTTCGAATTGCAGGTCGGCCGTCATGTACGGCAAGAGCCGACCGGAAGCATTATCCGTATTCACGACCACGGTGTACGTGACGACGTTCTGGTTCATGCTGGCGTTGAGCCGCGGCTGATCTGGCGCGACGACTCCCTGAAACACCTCGCTCGGGAACGCATCGACGGTGAACCGCACGGTCTGCCCCGAATGGATGTTGCCAATGTCGGCTTCGTTGACCGAGGCCCAAACTTGCATCCGTTTCAAGTCCTTGGCGATCAAAAACAAGCTGGGCGAATTCAGACTGGAAACCACCGTCTGCCCCACGTTGATGCGGCGATCGATGATCACGCCATTTACGGGCGACTTAATCGTGCAGTAGCCCAAGTTCGTTTGAGACCGCTTGAGATTGGCCCGGGCGATGCTCAGATCGGCCTGCGATTTCGTCACCGTGGCTTTCGCGTTCGTTAAAAGGGCTTTCGCCTGGGCGATGGCGGCCGTGCCGACTCCGACGGCCGCCTTGGCCCCGTCGTAGGTCGATTTAGCCAAGTCATAATCCGATTCGGAAAGGGCGCCCGGCGATGACTTCCACATCCCTTGCGCGCGCACCCAATCGCGATCGGCCTGGAATAGCTTGGCCTGTATCTGCAGCAAATCCTTTTCCGCCCGCTCGACGTTTGCTTGCGATTCAAGCAACTGCGCGGCGGTCGACTCGACTTGTGCCTGCGCCGATTGAACTTGCGCTTGTGCCTGTTCGACATCGGATTGATAGAGCGAATCATCGACTCTTGCGAGAATCGTCCCCACCGCGACGGGCGAACCGTAATCGATGGCACGCTTCGCGTCGCGTGGGTCGACGCCCAAGCTCTGAATTTTGCCGGCCACCTGGGCGCCGACATCCACCACTTCTTCGGGCTCGGCGGTACCGGTGGCATCGATGGTGAACATCAAATCGCCACGTTCGATGGGAGCGGTGCGGAGTTTCGGCAACTTGGTTTCGGCATCGCGCTGATACCAATACGTGCCCGTGCCAGCAGCGGCGAGCAACACAACGGCGGCTAAAAGCGTTTTGAACATGCGGCGTGGCGAAAGATAAAACCGTAGCTGAAGTCGCAAGACTCCAGTGCAACAGGACAATCCCGGGAATCTCCCGAATTCCGCTGCAGCGAATTGATACGCCTATTATAGGTACCGCCGACCGCCATTTGCAGATGCCCAGACGGCGTAATGCGTAGGGTTTGTGACGTCGCACTGGCGTCGTTCGGCGGGATTCCAGCCTTCACTGATAACTGTCTCTAGAATGAACCATTGGAGTTATTGTCAATGGTTGTGTTCTGGGATTTTGCTAGGCGGCGTCCTGCATGATACCGTCGATGAACGTTTTTCCTTCCAAGAGATGATTGATGTGTTGGTGTCCGTTGAGTCGTCGCCAGTGTTTCTGTGCGGCGTGAGCGAGCTTGAACATCATGACCAGGCTTGCTCGGCGGCTGCCGCTGCCCTTGGTGCGTCG
>JAKOXH010000038.1 GCA_029781135.1 Planctomycetota bacterium | reverse complement strand
CGACGCCGGTTATGACTCCGAAGGGAACCACACGTTTGCCCGCGAGGAGCAGGGCATCCGCACGATCATTCCCGCCAAGCACGGCCGGCCCACCGACAAGCTGCCGACTGGCCATTACCGCCGACTGATGAAGGTCCGCTTCGACCGCACTGCCTACCGCCGCCGTTCGCAAGTGGAAACCGTGATCTCGATGATCAAACGCCGTCAAGGCGCCCACGTCAGCGGTCGCTCCTACCATAGCCAATGCCGCGAACTCCGCTTACTCGTCCTCACCCACAACATCATGATTCTTGTCATCGTCGAGGTTTTCTACACAGCCAGAATGTCCCCTTTTGTGTTCCCGATAGACAGTTCGACTGACCGCGGTTGCGACGATTCGCGCTCTTCATACCACGACTGGCGAACAGGTTATGACAGCCGCTGAGAAATCTTCGCATCGTTACTTCTCCTTCATCTTGAATATCGGCAATCAAGGGCGCTCATTTTGTGTGATGTTTAGCAAGGAAATGTTGTTGTCAAAAACAATCTGACACACGTAGGCTACGCGTTCGTTTCGATCGCATTCGCCCATTTAGCCCCAAGACTCCAGCCCATCCCATACTGAGTAACAATCGTGCACTTGGTTCGGGTATGACGCGAGCAATGCGAAACCCAATAGCTTCGCTTTCATGTGTTGGCGTCGTGCCTATTCCTGTATGTGATCCAGCCAAAACGTTTACAGCACTACCCCATGCACCACCATCATCACTTCGTTGCTCTGCTGGAAAATTGTTGGTTCGATCGAACGCTGTTTCGTGCCACTCAATAACATTTCCACCCTGCCCAACGGTGCCGAATGGACTCATTAGTCCCACGTTCGCAATATCGTTGGGACCGGAGTTTGAAGCACCATCAAAGAACACCGCATCGAAATTCGGATCACCCGGAAAATCAATTCCATCGGGAACCATATCGCTCCCCGCCGGGTAATCCCAGTAGTGGCCAGCGACCGGGTCAAAGTACGCCGCCTTGTGCCACTCATTGATGCTTGGCAAAAAATACGTGGCCAGCTTGTTGCGGTATAGGTTATTGGGGTCGTACCCGGGATCAATTGGCTGCCACAGTTGGAAGTTGCCGCTCGCATCGAACTTGTATGCCGGCACACTGCCACTGGTCGTGTTAAGCCAATTCACGAACCGGGCGGCTTCGTACCAGGAAACGCTCGTCGCCGGCTTGTCCGGTCCACGGGTGTCTTTGGTAATCCCCAACCCGCCTAACGCATTGGCCTTGTCAATCATCTGCTCGGAAATCTCGTATTTGCCGATGCGATACTCATACGGCACCGCTCCCGCCGGGTTCGGATCAGCATCCGGCGGATTCCCCGGACTGCCAATCGTCACGAATTCAATCTCGAAAGAATTGGCCCCGGAGCCAAATAGGTCGGCGTTCGCATCCAAAACCTGCCACCACGACACCCAACCGACGGCAACTAGTACCCCTAGGTAACGGACCATAAGCCACCCTCCGTTCCCGATAAGAAGACGGGATTCCCTTGAAGAAAAGACGGCGCCAGGATAATGCGCCCTGGACCCATTCATTTTACCACCGCGTTGCCGAATGAGCACAAACTCAGCCGTGGCGACACCCCCAGACCGAACCAGTTGCCCGGCTCTGGATGGCCGTCATTGCTTAATGTGAACTCACGGTATCCAATTTGGAGGTGCGTTCTTCAAATCGGCGTCATAGGACTGCCCGTTATGCAGATACCGTACCTACCGCACCACCAATTCTGGCCCCAACCCATGAAATGACGAACGAAAACGCGTCCACCGCAATCACTTCGGACAATTGCCGAAGACCACTCCCATAAGCGTACGGCGAATCCCCCAAGCGATGTACGGCACTTCACGCTCTCTGTGCGGATCGGTTGCGCGCCCATGCGCCCCACCGCACACGCCGACGAATCTTGGTGCATGATTCCGCGAACCAGGTGGTCGTTAAATGACTCGCGTCCCCATCATTACGACGCTTGATACGCGGCTGAACACGCCAATTTCTTGAGAGGCTATCCGAAAAGTGTCTGGAAGAGGGGGACAGTCCCCATTTCGCCGGATCTGTCCCGAGTTTGGCCTGGAACAATGGTGACTGCCTCCCGAGCGTCGGCGAAATAGGGACAGTCCCCGACACTTTTCGGATAGCCTTTTAATCGGCAATCAGCGTTTTGCGGTACGCGCGCGGCGTGGTGCCGAACGACTTGCGGAAGGCCACGCCAAAGCGCGTGGCGTTCGAGAATCCACAAGCCAGCGCGATCTCGGTAATCGAAAGCTCTCGCCGGCCAAGCAGTTGTTTGCCGCGTTCCAGTCGGACTCGGCGAATTTCCTCCGCCGGCGAACGCCCCAAGTAAGAGCGGAACTGAATCTCCAAGCTCCGCCGCGAAATGGGCACTTCACGCAGAATGTCTTCCACAACAATTCCATGATGGGCATGCGTGCGAATGTAGCGCAGGGCCCGCACCACGGCCGGGTCGTCGATCGCGAGTACATCGGTCGATTGCCGACTGATCACGCCATGCGGCGGAATAAGGATCGGTTCGATAGATGATTTCTCACCAGCCATCATGCGATCGAGCATCGCTGCCGCTTCGTGGCCGAGCCGCTCGCAGGCAACCGAGACGCTCGACAGAGGCGGGGTTGAAACCTCGCATAACAACTCGTCGGTATCGCCGGCAAGGATCGCAATGTCATCGGGGATGCGGACATTGCCGAAGTGGCAGATTTCCGCAAGTTGCCGGGCGTGATGCGCATCGACGGCCAAGATCGCAATCGGTCGCGGCAACGCCGCCAACCAACGGTTCACCCTGCGCTGTTGCTCTTCCCAGCCGATCTTGCGACCCATGCGGTAGCCAGGCAGGTATTCGTGACATTCGTAACCGAGCGCCCCGACGGCGCGGATAAACGCATCGCCACGATTCTTGGAATAGCGATTACTCGGCGGAGCGAAGTAGGCGAACTTGCGGAAGCCGCGGGCCACCAGATGTTCGAGCGCCAGCCGGGCGCGCTCGGTTTCATCGGTGATGACGGTGCCGACGCCCGGCAGGCCGGCAAACAGATCATCGACATTGACGACCGGCAAGCGTTTATCGCGAATTTGCTCCCACTGCGTGCGATTCGTGATGCGGGCGATGATGCCATCACCGCGCCAGCCCTCGGGAATCGCAGAACGTTGCTCGTGATCGCGCGGGTCGATCAGCAAATGCCAATTGGTATGTTTTTCCGCGAAATGCGCAATGCCACGAATCACGCGGCCACCCCAACTCGATTCCGTTTCAATCAACACCGCGATATGTTGCACGCGGAATTGACCATTATTATCCGTGGGATTTGACATCGCAGGTCGGCGTTCTGCTATCTTGCTCAGAGGTGAAAGACAAACTCCGAGTTTATAAGGCGTTCCTCGTCTAACCCCATTTTAACATCAAATTATGTCGGTGTGCGCAAAAAAGAGACATGCACACTAGATTTTTTCTCGGTATATTGAGGCGAAGGGCCAGCGACTTTAGTAATTGTTTCTCGTCCCGCGCTGGTCGAGAATGGAGTGAGACTGGCCTCCAGTCGTCGCCGAAATTCGCCCCGAGCATCGAGCAATTTGTGCCCAAAAAACAGCTGCAAAAAGTGATTGGATTGATGAGTGGGACATCCGGCGACGGTGCCGATGTCGCGCTTATCGCCACCGACGGCGAAGATGCGATTGAGTTCTTCGGTGGCTTAACTCTGCCGTACGATCGCGATTTGCGGGCCCGCGTGCTAGAAGCATCGCAGCACGACGTGCCGCTGTTGGAACTCGCCCGGGTGGAACGGGACATCACGCTGCATCATGCCGATGCCGTGGCCGAACTGCTGCGCACTTTGCCGCGCGAATCGGAAGGAACGGACCTGATCGGGTTTCACGGGCACACCGTGCGTCATGTGCCCGGCGAAGGGATCTGCTGGCAAATCAGCAACCCCTGGTTGTTGGCGGAAAGAACGGGGCTGCGGGTCGTCAGCGATTTCCGTCGTCACGACGTGGCACTTGGCGGCCAAGGTGCGCCGCTCGTCGGCATGTTCCATCGCGCGTTGTTTGCCAACGAACCGAAACCAACCGTCATTCTGAACCTGGGCGGCGTGGCCAATATCACGTGGCTTGGCGAAAAGGACGAGATTATCGCCGGTGATACGGGTCCTGGTTGCGGATTGCTTGACGAGTGGATTCAAGAAATGGCCGGTCAGCCGCACGATGAGGATGGCCGCATCGCCGAACAAGGCAAGGTAAACGAAGGGGTCGTGGCGGCGGCACTCGCAACGCCGTTCTTCAACAAGCCGTTGCCGCGGTCGGCCGATCGTTACGACTTCGACCATGTCGATGTCTCGGGCATGAGTGTTGAAGACGGAGCCGCCACGTTATGTGCGGTGACGGTTCGGGCGGTCGTGAAGGCGGTGAAACAAATGCCGAAGGCGCCGGCGTCGATGTGGGTGACGGGTGGCGGCGTCCATCATCCGGTGATCATGCGAATGCTGTCGGAGAGCTTTAGCAACGTGCAAAACATTCGCAAAATGGGCCTCAACCCCGACACACTGGAAGCGGAGTGCTTCGCGTGGCTGGCCGTCCGGCACACGAAGGGGCTGCCGCTCACGATTCCAGAAACAACGGGGTGCAGCCAGGCCGTATGTGGCGGAGCGATGGCGATGCCATCGGCATAAATCGGCGCCTATTGCGGCGAATGCCACTCAACAAGTGTGCCGGCAAATCTAGGATGAGCTAAACGAAGGCAGCCAGCAAGCGGCTCGTTGACGATGTTCACGGCACACGATAGTCCGCACTCAGTGAGTTCAGCCTGCAGCAATTGCCGCAACCTCGGTGAATTGATGAGCACGCCTCCGGATATCGCTAGGGAGAAGTTCGTATCCGCTAAATTAACGGTTTGTGCCGTGCGGGCGGCCAACCCAGCTAGCGCCGCGGCGGCCTCGGCAAATATCTGGCACGCCACCGGGTCACCGCGATCGGCAGCGCCCGCTACGATTGGCGCGAAGGCCGCGATGGTGTGGCGCGGATCGGCACTACCGTAGATGGTTCGCGTAAGTTCCGTCACGGTCGATGCGCCTAAGGCACTCAGCATGGATTCCGCCAAACCGTGAGCGGGCGAACCGGATTCAAGAACGTTCAATGAGTGTTGGAGAGCCGCGCGGCCAATCGCGTAGCCGCTACCCTCATCGCCGAGTAAGTAGCCCCAGCCACCGCAACGTTTCGTTTGGCCATCGGCGGATCGGCCAAAGGCAGACGAGCCGGTGCCGGCAATGAGCGCCACGCCACAGCAATCGGGAGAACCTGCCGCGAGGATAGGCAGCACATCGGAGACAATCGCCACGCGATGGGCAAATCGTGCGGAATTGGCCCACTCGGTAAATCGTTGCGCCATTTGACGATTTGCGGCGCCGGCGATTGAAAACACCGCGTGACCAATTTGCCGGTCACTGCTAATGGCCAGATGCCGAACAGCCGCACACGCTTCGTGAATTGCCTGGGCGGCTTTCTCGAAACCAACACTCAACGGATTACCGGCCGACGTGCGCGCCTGCCCCAGCAGCCGATGCTCATTATCGCCGATGACTTCTACCAGCCAGGCAGCGGTCTTGGTGCCACCGGTATCGACGACGAGTACTAGATTACCCCGGGAAAACCCCAGGTGCGTTTCCGTGGATTGGCTGGCAGACGGCATGAGAATCTAGCGAAGAACACGTCCGTTTTGCGTCTGGTGGCGCTCCAAGGCTTGACGCAGATGACCATGTGCGGCGTGGAGAAGCTCACGGGCTTCATCGGCAGAGACGCCACGGTCATGGCTCACGATGGCCGTCTTCACCTCACCATCACAGCTTTGCAGCAGACGTTCCGTTTCGGTCGGGGATAAGTTCGTAACCGCTCGCACAATGCGGCGGGCGCGATCATTCAGCTTGGTGTTCGACGCCCGCAGGTCGACCATCAGATTGCCGTAGGTCTTGCCCAGGCGAATCATGGCCCCCGTGGTCAACATGTTCAAAACCATCTTGGTTGCCGTGCCAGCTTTCATGCGCGTCGAACCGCTGACGACTTCGGGACCAACAACCACAGCAATGCTGATCTCGCAGTGGGCGGCAAGTTGCGAATCGCGATTGCAGCTAACTCCGATGGTGAAAGCCCCACATTCGCGGGCAAAATCGAGCCCGCCAAGGACGTAAGGCGTGCGGCCGCTGGTCGCGATGCCGACGAGCACATCGGCCTTGGTGAGTTGGATGTTTTTTAGGTCTTCGAAGGCGAAGTCGGGCCGATCCTCCGCGCCTTCGACAGAGCACGTCAAAGCTTTGTAACCACCGGCAATCAAGCCTACAACCTGAGCTGGATTGGAGTTAAACGTCGGCGGGCACTCCACGGCATCGAGCACGCCGAGGCGGCCCGAGGTGCCGGCACCGAGATAGATGAGCCGACCACCGCTGCCAAGCCGCTCGGCAATAACGTCGATTGATTGGGCGATGGCATCAGCCTGCTCGGCAACCGCCGCCGCAACTTTTGCATCTTCCGAATTAATAAGACTAACGATTTGGCGCGCGGAGAGACCGTCTAGATCTTCCGATGCGGGATTGCGCGCCTCTGTCGTGAGATGTTCGAGCATGAACGGCCGCCGCCTGCTGATGAAACGCGATACTCTCTGTTCCAATGCAACCCTTGTATTTTATTTCAACCGAAATAGCCACAATAGATGCGTTGCGCAAAATGGATACAAAAGTGCGCTGGCCAGACTGTTGGCGTTCGTAGCATTGCCTATCGTAAGGAATGGAAGTAATTGCCGGCCATTCCCCACCAGAGAACCGGCCCCGACGAGCGACTGCGGAGGACCAGTTAGCTGGTGCGACGAAACGACTTGCCGGTGAATCGTTAACGGCCCCAGGGGCGATGCACGCGTGATTTCATTGCTGGCCGCGAATTCGATTGCCCTGGGCACGATCGACGTGTTGATTGTCGTGGCCTATCTGGCCATCACAATTCTTTTGGGTATTTGGCTGGGCCGGGGCCAAAAAAATAATCGGGATTTCTTCTTGGGCAGCCATCAACTGCCCACGTGGTCACTGCTGCTTTCCATCGTGGCGACCGAAACGAGCACGGTCACGTTCTTGAGCGTGCCGGGAAAGTCGTTTGTGGCGGGGGGCAACTTCACGTTTTTGCAGCTTTCGATCGGCTACATTGTCGGGCGGCTCGCGATCGTTGTGTTGTTATTGCCGGCGTACTTTCGCGGTGAAATGTTGAGCGCCTACCAGGTGCTGGAAACACGATTTGGTTTAACCACGCGCCGGTTGGCATCGCTCGTGTTCTTGGTGACACGGAACCTGGCCGATGGGCTGCGCTTGCTGTTGAGCGCATGGGCATTGAATATCGCCATCGGCCTCGATTTCATGACTTGTATCGTGGCAATGACCGTCATCACGGCCGTTTATTGTTGTGCGGGCGGCGTGCGGTCGGTCGTGTGGAACGACTGCATTCAATTCGCAGTTTACATGGCCGGGGCCTTCGCCACAGTGTGGATCGTGGCGCGATTATTGCCAGGGGGCTGGTCGCAGATCATCGAATTTGGGCGTGACACGGGACGCTGGCAGTTGTTTGATTTTGACGCGTCGCTGACGAAGCCTGGCAACACATTTTGGTCCGGGATTTTTGGCGGCGCGTTCTTGTCCCTGGCGACCCACGGTGTTGACCAGATGATTGTCCAGCGGTACTTGTGTGCCAAGGACCGGGCAGCGGCAAGCTGGGCGCTCGCACTCAGCGGATTCGTGGTGTTCGCGCAGTTTGCCCTGTTTCTATTGATTGGCGTCGCCTTGGCGTGTTTCTATGCGAACTTCGATGCGGCGCTCGCCCCCACGAAGGGCGACGAGGTCTTCATGACCTTTGTCGTGGGACACATGGGCACTGGGTTCAAGGGATTGATCCTGGCCGCGGTGTTGGCAGCGACAATGTCGAACCTAGCCAGCTCGTTCAATTCGTCGGCGAGCGCGCTCATGGGCGATTGGCTCCAGCGTTGGCTGCCGAAGATGGACGATCGGCAAACGCTGCGCGTGGCGCGTTGGCTAACGGTTGTTTCCGCGGTGGCGCATGCCGTCGTGGCAATGGCGGCCTACGCGATCGGGGTCGAGCGAGCGATTGTCGATATTGTGCTCAGCATTGCGGGCTTTTCAATTGGGCTACTGCTCGGCCTGTATGGTTTGGGACTAATCGCGCCGAAGACTTCGGAAGGTGTGGTCTTGGCTTCCTTTGTCGTCGGCGCAGTAGTGACGTGTTACGTCGCGTTTGGGACGAACGTCAATGGTTATTGGTATACGTTGGTAGGAAGCAGCACGATTGTGCTAACGGGGTTGATCCTGGGGGCGCTATTTCGGCGTAGGCCGGCTTCGCAAAATTGAAGTAGGTGAAGGTCCAGAGGATTTTCTCTGGCGACCCGTTTATATACCGCGCGCGGGCGCGGCTGAATCGTTTAACCTGGAGCCAACGGCGACAGAAGCATTTTGCGAACAACGTCGTCGCCGCTGGCTCCGGGTTAAACGAAAACGTCTCAACTCTGACTGTGAGAGTTATAGATTGTTCGTTCGTGCTCGGGAAAAGTTTGTTAAAGGTCAGACTGAAGTCTGACCTACGATGATGAGAACTCTTAAGATGCGATATCTCCTTCAAATTCTGACGACGTGGGCTGTAGTAACACTTGCGATAATCCCCCAACCGGTTTGTGCCGAAAAGGAGCCATCTCGGCCGAGCAAAATCTCGTGGAAGGCCGGGAAGATGGACCCGGCCTTGGAAAATCGCATCGATCAGGCCGTTGCCAAATCGATTGCGGACGGCCAGATGTGCGGTTGCGTCGTGCTCATCGGCCGGCGTGGCGGCATTGTTTTCGAGAAGGCGTACGGCAACCGGGCAATCGAGCCACGAGAGGAGCCGATGACGACGGAGACGCTGTTCGATATGGCGTCGCTCACAAAGCCGGTTGCGACGGCGACGGCCGTCATGATTTTGGTGGAACGAGGGCAATTGCGGCTGCGCGACAAAGTCTCGACGTACTTTCCGAAATTCGCCGCGAACGGCAAACAGGATGTGACGCTTGAGCAACTGCTCGTGCATTCGTCGGGGCTGCTGCCCGACAACCCGGTGACCGATTACGCGGACGGGTGGAAGTCGGCGGAGCCCAAGATCTGCGAGCTGAAACTGCAGAGCGAACCGGGCGAAAAGTTCAAATACTCGGACGTCAATTACATCTTGCTTGGCAAGATCGTCGAGAAGGTGGCGGGCGTCCCGGAAAATGTGTTCGTGCGGCGTGAGATTTACGAGAAGCTCGGCATGAAGGATACGGGCTACCTGCCCGCGGATGAACTGAAGAAGCGTGCCGAGACGACCGAAAAACGCGACGGCAAATGGCTCCAAGGTGAGGTTCACGATCCGCGGGCCGCGAAGCTGGGCGGCGTCGCGGGGCATGCGGGCTTGTTCAGTACGGCCGAGGACATGGCCATCTTCGCGACCATGACGCTCAATAAGGGGCGATATGGAAACGTGCGGATTATGAGCCCAGCAACATTCGCCGAAATGACGCGACCGCGCGAGGTGAATGGCAATCGTCGCGGGTTGGGGTGGGATAAACAGAGCGTTTACTCACGCAATCGCGGTGAGTTCATGAGCGATTCGGCGTTCGGCCATGGCGGGTTTACGGGCACCGCGATGTGGATCGACCCCGAGTTGAATTTGTATGTGATCTTCCTGGGCAATCGGCTACATCCTGACGGCGAAGGCGAGGTCAATGAACTGGCCGGTCGAATCGGGACAATGGCGTGTGCGGCGACGCGGCGTGCGCCACGGCATCACACGGAGATTGCCAAGCCAGCGGCCGCTGAAGCAGCCGCGCCGAGTTTGCGTAGAGAAATTAATAAGGCAGGTGAACCCTCCCCTGGCCCCTCCCAAAAAGGGAGGGGGAATTCTGAATTACCGGTAAAACTCGGCATTGATGTTCTTGTTGAGGATGGCTTCAAGCTCTTGGAAGGAAAGCGGGTTGGGTTGATTACGAATCAGACCGGCATCGACTCGCAACATGTGACCACGATCGAGCGGTTGCATCAGGCCAAGAACGTGAAGCTGGTGGCGCTCTTTAGCCCCGAGCATGGCATTCGCGGTGCGCTCGATCAGTCGAAGATCGCCGATACGATCGACGAGCAAACAGGCGTGCCGGTCTACAGTCTTTATGGTGAAAGCCGCCAACCTTCGCAGGAGCGACTGGCGAAGGTCGATGTGTTGGTGTTCGATATCCAGGATATTGGCACGCGGTTCTACACGTATCCATCGACGATGTGCCTGGCGTTGGAGGCGGCGGCGAAGGCGGGCAAGAAGTTTGTTGTGTTGGATCGGCCGAACCCGATCGACGGCGTCACAGTGGAAGGGCCACTACTGGACCAAGGCCGCGAGTCGTTTGTTGGTCTGCAGCGGTTGCCGATTCGCCACGGCCTAACGCTGGGCGAGATGGCAACGATGTTCGCCAAAGCGCGGCGGATCGAGGACGCGCTCACGGTGGTAAAGATGCAAGGTTGGCGACGGGAAATGGCGCTGTTCGATACAGGGCTCTTTTGGCTGAACCCGTCACCCAACATGCGTTCGCTCGAAGCCGCCCTGCTCTATCCGGGCATCGGCATGTTGGAGTATACGAACGTTTCTGTCGGACGCGGCTCCGAGAGCCCGTTCGAAGTGCTGGGGGCGCCGTGGATCGATGAGGAAAAGCTGGCTGCCGAGCTGAATGCGGCAAATTTACCGGGAGTTCGCGTCGTGCCGCTGCGGTTCACTCCCACGGCGAGCAAATTCGCCAAGGAAGAATGCCGCGGCGTGCATTTTGTGATTACGAACTGGAAAGAATTTCGATCGTTTGATTTGGGGCTCACGATTGCCCATTCTCTGGTGAAACTTCACGGCGACAAATGGGAGCACGCGAGGTGGAAGAATTTGCTTGGCAATGAAGACGTATATCGCCGCGCGGTGGCCGGCGAGGACGTGAGTGCGATATTGAAGTCGATTGAAGCCGATCTGAGAGACTATCAGGCACGGAAGAAAGGGGTAGAGTTGTATCCATAGGCCCATGTGTTTTCTTTGCCAGGACGCACACAAAGCGATTGTTGGCTGAATCAGTACAGTTTATTTCACGCAGAGGCGCAGAGACCGCGGAGGCTTGAGTCATTCGATCAACTATGACTTAGCGTCCCTGCGCCTCTGCGCGATGCATTTGCCTGGCACATTAACGGCTGAGACAATTCATTACACATTTGCCGCGATTTGATTCGTGCCTTTTCGTGCTTTTCGTGGCCATTCGCTGAGAATGAGATCGACTATGCAGCAGGGCCTGGATATTCGACAATTACTGCGGCTGCTGGCGACAATGGGCGTCATGGCCATTCTGCCGTCGATGGCGTTTGGCCACACGGCGAGTGCGGAGCACTTTATGCTTGCCACAGTTCACCCGATTGCAACGGATGCCGGCGTCGAAGTTTTTCGCGCCGGCGGCAATGCGGTCGATGCGGCGGTGACGGCGGCGCTCACGCTCGGTGTTGTCGATGCCGGAAATTCGGGGATTGGCGGCGGGTGTTTGATTCTGATTCGCACGCCGGGCGGCAAATTCACGGCGATCGATGGGCGCGAAACGGCGCCAGCGAAAGCGCATCGCGATATGTTTCTGCACGATGGCAAGCCAAATCCCATGGCGAGCCAAACGGGGCCGCTGGCCTCGGGAGTTCCGGGTGCACTGGCGGCATACAAACTTGCTCTGGAGCGCTGCGGCACGATCAAGTTATCGCGGGCGCTGGAACCGGGACGCAAGGCGGCGGCGGATGGATTTGAAATCAACGCTGCTTATGCGGCGGCGATTAAGAGCGTCGAAAATCACCTCGCGGAATTTCCTGGTTCGCAGGCAGTGTTCTTTCACGCGGACGGAAAACCGCTGGCGGCCGGTGACCGCATGGTACAGCCCGACTTGGCACGTACGTATGCACAAGTTGCCGAACACGGCACCGATTGGTTTTATCGCGGCGAGTTTGCGAAACAAGTTGGCGATTGGATGGCCACGCACGGCGGGCTGCTGACCGCCGAAGATTTTGCGGCGTACGAAGCGAAACTGCGCGAGCCACTGCGTACGACTTACCGCGGCTACCAGATCGTGGGTTTCCCGCCGCCAAGTTCAGGCGGCATTCATGTAGCCCAGGTGCTCAATATTTTGGAAAACTTCGACCTGCGGGCGATCGAAAAAAAGGACCAACTCGCGGCGACCCATATCACGGCCGAGGCATTCAAATTGGCGTTCGCCGATCGGGCGTTTTGGCTAGGTGACGCCGATTTCGTGCGGGTACCGCGCGGCCTCATCGACAAGAAGTATGCCGGCGAGTTGGCGGCCAAGATCGATCCGCGGCGTGTGACGGAAGTCCCATCGCATGGCACACCGCCCAATTTCGCGCAGGATGTGTTTGAGCGCCACACAACGCACATCGCGGCGGCCGATGCGGCGGGCAATTGGGTCGCGATCACCGCAACCATCAACACGACGTTTGGCTCGAAGGTAATTGTGCCGGGAACGGGCATCATGCTCAACGACGAGATGGATGACTTCTCAATCTTCCCCGGCATGCCGAATGCGTTTGGGTTGGTAGGAGCGGAAGCAAATAGCGTTGGCCCCGGCAAACGGCCGCTTTCGAGCATGAGCCCCACCATCGTGCTCGACGCTAAAGACCAACCGGTGCTCACGGTGGGAGCGGCCGGTGGACCAAGAATAATCACGCAAACATTACTGGCGATCATCCGCACGCTCGACTATCAGCAGCCGATTGCGGAGGCCGTGGCGGGACACCGCTTTCACCATCAATGGCGGCCGAATTGCGTGATGTACGAAAAGGGCATGGATGACAAGATCGTGGAAGGCCTGCGGACGCTGGGGCACAACGTCGAACAAATTGAAGCGGTGGGCAGAACGCAAGCGATCGCCGTGGAAGCTGGTAAACTGGTGGGCGTGGCCGATCCACGCGCGGGCGGCAAAGCCAGTGGCGACTGATTTTCAGAAGTTCGATTCCCAACCATTCCCAACACCGCTAATGAATGAATTTGCAGAACTCCGAGATTTCCCGCCTACCAGTGTGGTCTTGCGACTTCAGCGGCGGCTCGGAAATCGCTACGTCAGATTTCTATCGAGCAACGTGGGGAAACGCGATGGACGACAATCGAATCAAATTACATCGATGGGTGGCAACGCTGCTTATCCTTCTCGGTGGTGTTTATAGCTATAGCTTCGGCGATGGGCTGGTGCCCGTTGGCACTCAGCCGGATGGGGGCCTTTCCAGCAAGGTGGTGTACATTCATGGGGGCCACGGATACACGGCAGACAACCAGGGAAATGGGGCCTGGAGTTCGCAGCGCGGCAACTTGCTCGGCATGGTCGAGGATCTGGGCAACGTCGACCAGATGACGATGCTGGCCGATTATTTGTTCCGCGCCGGCGCGACCGTCGTTCCTTTACGGCCGGTGGGACATCAGACCAACGAAGTCGTGCTGGACAACGATGATCCAGGGGTATCGTTCAATGGCGACTGGTCGAACAGCAATGCGACTGTCTATTTCGGATCGGCGGGCGACGTGCCATATCGGTTTGCCACAACTTCTGCTACAGAAACCGCTTACGCTCGGTATCAGCCGACGATTACGACGGCAGGGTATTATCCGGTTTACGCATGGAGCGCGTCGGGCGCCAACCGGGTTGCCGATCAACTGTATCGTATTCATCATGCGGGCGGTGATACGGAAGTCACAATCAACCATCGGGAAGTCGGCAATGGGTTAGTCTATCTGGGCACGTACTACTTTGACGCTGGGACTGCCGGTCACGTCGATATCAGTAATCGGTCCGGCGAAGCGGGAAAATCGGTAATTGCCGACATGATTCGGTTCGGTAACGGCCTGGGCGATATCGACCGCGGTGGCGGTGTTTCTGGCCTGGCGCGCGAGGATGAAGCCGGCTTGTATTGGGTGAAGTGGCACGTCGATCGCTCGCAAGGTATTCCAGAAAGTGAGTACCGCGCATTGGATAGCGATCGCGATGCGACAGTCTCCCTTTCGCCCCGATATGCCGAATATATGAACCGGGAACAAGAAGGCGCATTGAAGGATCGAGTATTTGTTAGTTTCCATTCCAACGCGAGTAGCGGAACGGCACGTGGTGTGCTCGGTTTGTATAACGGCAACAACGACCCCGCAACTCGGACTCCCAACCAATTGCTTTTGGCCAATACATTGGGGCGTGAAATCAACGATGATTTGGTTTCTCAGAACGGTCAGTTTGAATACAACTGGTTCAATCGTGGTAGCGATGTCACGCTCGATCGCAGCGACATCGAGTTTGGTGAAATCAACAATCTGAGGATTAACGGCGAATTCGACGCCACGATCATGGAGGTCGGTTTCCATGACAACCAATTCGATGCTGCCCTGCTGCGCGACCCGCGGGTCCGGGATTCGATCGCGCGTGCGACCTACCAGGGACTGCTCAAGTATTTTCGTGCCGTTGACGGCAACACGACTTCGGCCACGGCGCTGCCCGCACCCGTGACGGGCGTTCACGTCGAAACTAATGCCGCCGGAAGTGTGACCATTTCCTGGTTACCGCCGGCCGCGAACTCATATGCGGGCGATGCGGCGACTGGCTACCGGGTTTATGCCTCAACGAACGGCCGCGGGTTCGATGGCGGCACGTTCGTCGCCGGTGGTGCAACGACGAGCGCAACAATTGCCGGCTACAACAGCAGCGTTCCGCACTTCTTTAAGGTCGTTGCCGTCAATGGTGGAGGAGAATCGAGTGGGTCGGAAGTCGCGACGTCTCTGCCAACGGGCGGGGTGAAGCAGGTGCTGATTGTGAACGGTTTCGACCGCCTCGATCGCAATTTAGATCCCAAGCAGCCCGGTCTTAGCCCGGCTGTCGACCGCGTGCGGCCGCTCGAAAGCAATTCCCGCGACTATGTAATTCAGGTTGCTCAGGCCATTCAAACAGCAGTGCCGGGTGTGCATTTTGAGAGTACCTCGAATGAGGCAATCATCAGTGGTGCGGTAAATCTCAGCAACTACAAGGCGGTGATTTGGATTTTGGGAGAAGAGTCGACCGCCGACCATACGTTCGATACGACGGAACAAGCGAAGGTTGAGCAGTATATCGCGGGCGGCGGCAACCTGTTTCTATCGGGCGCTGAGATCGCGTGGGACCTCGATCAGCAGAATAACGGCCGATCGTTTTATGAGAATTCGCTCAAGGGCAATTACGTTGCCGACGATGCCAACAGCTACACGGTGACTGGTGCGGCGGGCAGTATTTTCACCGGCCTTGCCAACCTCACCTTTGATAATGGGGCGCAGTTCTACGATGTAAACACGCCCGACGTGATCAGCCCGCAGCCGGGTGCGCAGGCCGCGATGAATTATGTCGGCGGCACCGGTGGCGGTGCCGCGATTCAGGTGCCGAGCACGGGTGGTCGAGGAAAAATCGTGATGCTCGGCTTCCCGTTCGAGACGATTACAACTGCCGCCAACCGCGCCGCCGTGATGGGCCGGGTGCTCGACTACTTTGGCGTTGTGGCTGTGCCGGAACCATCGTCGGCTGCCATTCTGGGAGCGACGGGGTTAGGTGCCCTCGTCATTCGACGACGCTAGCGCACTACCGCTTCCCTTGCTTTGCTCTTTGCGTAATGGCGCGAGATTGTTGCGCTAAGGCAAGTGTCTGCAGAGCTCAGCAACCGCTATTTTTATTGCTGATTTTTGCAGCGACTAACTACAATCAAGATGGACAACAACATGTGGGATGGACAGAGCATCGAGAGGTCGTGATGGGTTGGTTTCAGGGCAAGAGACAAATACCAGGTGGCATCGGCTCGCGCCGTTCTCAACCAAGAGCTCGGCAATTCCGTCGCGTGCGCTCGTTTGAAACGCTCGAACCGCGACTCACTCTTTCGGTCGCGCCCGGACTGGTCGATGTCGGCACGCAGCCCACGGGAGCCCTGAGTGGGAAGATCGTCTTTACTGCGGCCGGACACGGTTGGCAATGGAGCAGTTCGCTGGGACGATTTGCCACCGATCGGGGCGACAACAACGAAATCGTGGAGGACTTTGGCAACCAGGATCAAATGACCTACTACGCAGACTATCTCCTGCGCGCCGGCGCGACCGTGGTACCGATGCGCCCGATTGGGCGGCAAGTCAATGAAGTGGTCGTCGATAACGATCTTGCCGGCGTGACCTACACCGGCGCATGGAGCGATAGCACTGGCGCCCGTTGGTACGACGAGGATTACGGCACCGTGAGCGACGCCGTACATTACCGCTTCGCCAACACGAACGCCACCGAGACAGCGACGGCCACGTATACTCCTAACATTCCACAGGCCGGCTTCTACCCCGTTTACACGTGGGTTTCCGCTGGAAGCAATCGAACCTCGCAGCTCTATAAGGTTAACCATACCGGCGGGCAGACTCAAATCCGAGTCGACCACAGCATGGTCGGAAACGGTTGGGTGTACCTGGGCACGTATCATTTCAACGCCGGAAGTTCCAGCGCGAATGGCTCCGTGGTCATCAGCAACGAAGGTGCTGCGGGCAAGGTCGTCATCGCCGATGCGATTCGCTTCGGCAATGGGATGGGCGACTTGCCTTGGGGTTCTGGCGGAATCGGTACCGGCAGCGTCTCGGGTTACCCGCGCGAGGACGAAGATTCGCTGATGTGGCTGTGGCGCGGCGTGGGTCAAGGCGTTACTCCCTCGTCGATCATCGGGACGGGCAATGTCTCGGCGCCCTCGATGATGGCGGAAGAAATGAACCAGAATTCGAACCCCTTTGGCACGAGCGTATACATCAGCTTCCATTCGAATGCGGGCGGCGGACGCGGAGCTGTGGGCTTGATTAGCAATTCGGGCGCTTCGTACGTGCCAACGCCGCATCAGGCCGATCTTGCGCTGTACACGGGGCGGCAGGTGAATCAAGACCTGCAAGCGCTGAACGGGAGTTTCGAGTACAACTGGAGCACGACGACCACCCACACGTACACCAGCGCCTTCGGCGAGATTAACAACGACGACCTGATTAACTCGAATGGTGTCGTCGAAATGGATGCGACGATCGTGGAAGTAGCCTTTCACGATTCGGTCGAGGACGCCGCGCTAATGCGTAATCCGGTCGTCCGCGACCAGATCGCACGCAGTGTTTATCAAGCGACGGTGGAGTATTTTGCCACGTACGGGTCTCCGGTTGCGGCCAATGTAAGCCTGCCGACAGCCCCTGCGAACGTGCGCGCGATCAGCAATGCGGCGGGTGCCGTGACCGTCAATTGGGCCGCTGGCCCCAGCACACCGGCCAGCGTCTATGGAGCAACGGCCACCGGCTATCGCGTTTATGCGTCGGTCGATGGTTACGGGTTTGACGGAGGGACTTATGTCGCAGGCGGTGGTTCGACGTCCGTTACACTCACCGGCTACGACCCGAAGCGTCCCTATTACTTTAAGGTGGTGGCCGAGAATGCCGGCGGCCAGTCGTTGGCATCCGAAGTCGTGACTGCCCTGCCCACCGGTGGCGTAAAACAGGTGCTCATCGTAAACGGTTTCGACCGACTCGATCGAAACCAGGACTTCCGCTACGCCTATGCTTATACGAGCGATGGGCTGGTGGACCGCGTTTGGTCGCGCTACAACAACAGCTTCGACTACGCGGTTCAGGTTCAGGCGGCCATTCAAGCTGCCAAACCAGGCGTGCACGTGGCGAGCGCGAGCAATGAAGCGGTAATTAGCGGGGCCGTAAACCTCGACGATTACAACGCGGTGATCTGGGTTTTGGGCACGGAATCGACAACCACGAATACGTTCAATGCGACCGAACAAGCGCTTGTCACATCGTACGTCAATGGCGGCGGGAACCTGTTCTTGAGTGGTGCGGAAATCGGCTGGGATCTCGACCAGCAGAACAACGGTCGCACGTTCTACGAAACGGTTCTTAAAGGCAATTACGTCAACGACGATGCCGGCACCTATAACGTCACTTCGGATGCCGGGGGAATATTCGCCGGCATGGTGAGCTTCGGCTTTTCCAATGGGGCGTCGTTCAGCAGTTTAGACGGTCAGCTATACAACGTCGCTTATCCCGATGTGATCGCCCCGCAAGCAGGCGCGGTCTCAGCACTTTTGTATAGCGGTGGTCTCGGTGGCACGGCCGCGATCCAATCGCAAGGAACAGGTGGTGCTGGGAATATAGTGATGTTCGCATTCCCGTTTGAAACCATCACGAGTGCGAGCACGCGGCAGACTGCGATGGGCCGGATTCTGGACTTTTTCAGCGTCGTTCCGCCGAATGCCGATTTCAACAGTGATAATTCGGTTGATGGCGGCGACTACGTGCTGTGGCGCAAGAACAACGGATTGCTGAGTGGCGCGACCCCTGCTGACGGCGACGCCGATCACAACGGGACGGTTGATGCCTGGGATTACGACGTCTGGCGCATCCAATTTGGGACGACACCGCCGGCTGGAAGGGGAACCGACGTCGGCAACGTTACCGTCATCGACGACTCGCCACCGGCCGCGCATATGCGATCGGCAGCAATTTCTTCGCCTGTCGGTGCAGCGATTGATGACAGCGTTGTGGATGAGGCAGTCGATTTGTTTGCCGGCTCGGTGTTGACACAGCACCGACCATCACGACCTCTACCGCAGTGGCGATACATGCCGCCTGAGTTGAATGGGGATAATGTGGATCTCGTGTTGGCGATCCTGGCGAATACGCAAGTTGGTCAAGTCGATCAGAGTCGGTCTGTGTCTCCGAACAGCGAAGGGCTTTTGCAGATTGGGCCTGCGGCCCGCGCCGATGGTAGCATGGAGACGTGGAGCCGTGATGTAAAGCTGAACCTCCCGGCCCGAACGAATGGGATACAAGGGGAAACCGACCTATCTTGAAAGGTCGAGAATTGCGCAGAACTTTCTTTCTTTTGCGCATGGCGCGATCACATATTCAAGAAACTTCGCACATTTCCTTGACAGAACAACCAACCTGCGCATGATGAACACTGGACCGGTAGTTTGTGGTAAATGATTCACCTCCTTTAGGGTTGTTCTTGGAGAAGCTAATGAAAGTCTCCCTTGTTGTTGCTTCACTAGCTGGAGCATTGCTGTTCTCGAGCGTTTCCTTTGCTGCCACGCTCTATTCTCAAGATTTCAATGTCGACGATTCGGCGAATTGGACTGCTTTCCCATCGGCCGGTGTCGACTACGTAGCCGACTACTTTTACGACTACTCGGCGATTGGCGTACCAGCCGCCCCCAACGGCACCGGCACACGTGGGCTGAAACTAACGGCCAATAACAGCGCGGCCGTTTTTGGTGGTGTCACGGTATCGCCAAATGGCCAGAGCTTTTCGGGCAACTACAAGCTGTCGTTTGATATGTGGCAGAACTATGTGGGTCCGCTGGGACCGGGCGGCAGTGGCACAACCCAATTCTCGCAATACGGCATCGGCACGGCCGGCACGGCCACGCAGTGGATCGGAGCGACCCCGAAGGACAGCGTGACGTTTGGCACGACTTTGGACGGTGGTTCGGCCGCGGATTTCCGTGCCTATTCTTCCGCTGCTCCAACGTCTTATGCATCGGGCAACGCCGTTTATGTGGCTCCGGCTGGTGCGATTAACAACAGCGCCGCGTACTATGCCGTGTATGCGCCGCAGAGTGCGCCGGCAGCTCAAGTGGGGCTGTTTCCGGGCCAAACAGGTAGCACGGACGCTGGCGAGACGAGCTTTACTTGGCGACGAGTAACAATCGAGGTAGCCGGTGGCTTCGCGACATGGTCGATCGATGGAACGCCGCTGGCGAAGATTGATATGAGCACGGTGACGCTTGGTGGCGGCAATATCTTATTTGGTCATAGTGACACAAATGCCGGTGCATCGACGGACACGAATCGTGTTGCTCTAAATGTGACGTTAATTGACAATGTGAAGGTGGAATCGGTCGAAATTCCAGAGCCGGCAAGTGCGTTCCTTTGCGGCGTGGCATCACTAGGTTTCGCGATCTTCCGCCGACGTGGCTAAAGTATCGGATTTCCAATTTCATCCAATATGGAGCGACCCCGCCAGTTCTTTGGGATTGGCGGGTTTTTTTGTGGACTCACGCGGCTGGCTCGCGAACGTCGAGGTTGCTTCACGGTTGGAACGGGGGTTTCAGCTGCCCAACGTTTGCGCACTTGCGATACAAAAAAGCGTAAAATAATCAAATTTAAGTGGGCAACCTCTGTTCCGGATTGGTACAATAAACAAATAGCGTCATGGGGCGAGGTCAGTAAGCGAGGCCTTCCGAATTGGTTGCGGCCGAATATGTGGGGCGGCCACCATTCCTTCGCGCCCTGTGGCTGCTCTCGGCCGTTAGCGCGCGTTCGCAGCGTTGGCTGAGCAGTCGAGGTGCTACTGCAAACATTCACTTTTCTGCATTTGATCGGCTGCATGTGCGCGGCCTATTGGTCTCGTTTCACATTCGGAAACAAGGCGTCGTGTTACTGATTTCATGGGAGAACTTGTTGATGCAACTCAGACATTTATTGATGTTATCACTCGTTGGTGGGCTATTCATCGCGTCGGGATCTACAGCGCTCGCCGTCCCTTACGCGGCAAACATTCGCAATACCACGGGAAGCACTTGGGAATTTGTCGTGAATGAAGCCGCGGATAACGTGACCGTTCTGCGGAACGGCGCGAATCCGGTCAACCTGGGTGCCGTCGCACCCGGACGTTACACGTTTGATATGACGGGTTTCAGCACATTCGATATTAAGGTTGCCAAGAATGCAGCGGCGGGCTGGACGACGATCAGCGGCGCCGGCAACCCGTTCACGAATTTTACGATGCCGAGCGGATTGGCAATTAACAGGAGCGCCTCAAACCTCGCATATTTCGGCACGGTATACGTGGGTAATGCCAACCCTGCGGCCACGCAGGCAGGCCGGCTGCTAGGCGACGGCATTTACTCCTTGACGGCGGACATGAAAGGGGTCGACCTGGCCAATAATTTCGCCGTGGTCGCGGATGCCAACGACACCACACAAGCGAAAGCCCCGGGCTTCCAGGTCGATGGCAGTGTCACGTCATCGCCATGGCGTCTCAACCTGGATGCGGCTGGCAATTTGATCGTCGCCGACTGGTCCGATCCGCGTGGCGGCATCAAGTATGCGTCGCCGAATCTGACCTCGGGCGGTTTGGTTCTGGCCAACGAAGACGGTATTACGCCGTTGCTTGTGAACGGCAGCGGTCAGGAAGTCCATGGCTCCATCGCGGCCAAGGTGTACACCACGGGCAGTGTCGGCAACAATCTGGTTGTCTACGGCATGGATGAAGACATGGACAGTGACGGCGAAACCGCCATCAATGCCACGAATGGTAATAATATTTGGAAGTGGAACGTCGGAAATGCGACGAGCTACGACCAAGCACCGCAATTGTGGATCAATTCCACGAATATTCCTAAGACGTCCGACAACCGTTCGAATTTCTTGAATTTGAACGTCGGCGTGGCTGCCGGCATGACCTATAGCCCCACATTTAACAAGTGGTATTTGACCGAACCTCGTGCCGATGGTGACCAGAGTTGCCTCACGATTCTCACCGCTCCCGGCGATGGCAGTTCGACCGTAGCCTGGTCGTCACTACAGTGGTCGATCGACAATAATCTCGACGGCAACCCCGGCTTCCCGACAACGCCGTTGGGCGGAACCCTCGACATTCAGGACATGTTCCGTTACGCCCGTGACGTGGCGATTTCGAACGACGGCAAGTACCTGATTGTGAACCGTTCGACGTATCTGGCAGCTCGGAATGGCCTCGGGGATGGTGCGATCTACATCATTCCGCTCGATGCCAACGGTATTCCCGATATCCACGTGGAAGCCGGCCAGATCACCAACGTGATCACCGTTCCACTGGTGAACAACACTTTGGGCCACACTTCTGGTGCACAAGTCGAAGTCGATGCGGCCGGTAACGTGTATGTGGCCGACAGCGGTTTGGTCACCGGCAATGCAGCTGGCTCGGCCCAGTTGATCCAAGTGCTCAGCCCTGGCGGTAACTGGATCGCCACGACCTCGTCAAACGGCACGTTTAACTTGTCTCCGGGCGCTGTCAGTTTATCTGGCGACTACAACGGCGACGGTAAAGTGGATGCCATGGATTACGTGCTCTGGCGGGATAATCCAGCCGGTCATGGCGGCGACCCGGCCGGTTACAATACTTGGCGTGCCAATTTCGGTGCTACGGCTGGCAGCGGTTCGCTCTCGGGCAGTTCCGTTCCGGAGCCTGGCACATTGGTCATCGCGGCGGTTGGGCTGCTGATCGTTGGTGCGCGCCGCGCGAGCCGTGCTCTGTAAGGCATGGGGTTTGCACCGCTGATTAATCGGTAATTCCAACAGGCTGGCGTCGCGGCACCGACCGGGGCGCCAGCCACTTTTGTATTCCTATGTGGGGCGTCTACGTGGAGGAGGATTGCGCGATGCGATTGCGCAAAGCAGGTTCTAGCTATATAGGAGCCGCGAGCCGAGCGGCCCGACGAAATCGTCCGCCTCGGCTCGGCGGACCTACTACCCTATATGGTTTCACGCTCGTTGAGTTGCTGGTAGTGATTGCGATTATCGGCATACTTGTGGCCTTGTTGCTTCCCGCGGTGCAGGCGGCCCGCGAAGCAGCCCGCAGGAATCAGTGCAAGAACCATCTCAAGCAGCTATCCCTGGGATGTTTGCTGCACGTCGATGTGCAAAAGGCGTTTCCCTCGGGCGGCTGGGGCAAGTTCTACACTGCGGACGCAAACCAGGGATTTGGCCCCGACCAGCCCGGTAGTTGGTTCTACAATGTTCTGCCCTATATCGAAGAACAGGCACTGCATGACTTGGGAAAAGGCTTAGCACTAACTTCGCCCGGATTTAGGACGGCGAGTGAGCAACTCCATCAAACTCCCATCTCGATATTTCACTGTCCCTCTCGTCGCCCGGCGAAGCTTTATCCACACAGTTGGGGACAACTCTATGCACAGGGCTGGCTGCAACGGCTGGCGGCCGTGAACAAAGGCGATTACGCCGCGAATTCCGGCGACTCCCTAACACACGCCGGCAACGGCTTTGGAGCCGACCAGTTTTGGGTACCGGCGAACTATGCCGATCTGGCAAATCCGATGTGGACGGCCACTAACGATAAGAAAACGCGGTTCTACCAAACTGGCATCATGTATTACCGCAGCGAGATCAGCTCGAAGAACATCACCGACGGCACGGCGAATACCTACCTTGTCGGCGAGCGGTTCATGAGTCCGGATGGCTATGAAAACCTGCTCCCCGGCGGCAACGGTTTCTACGGCGATAATCAAGGTGTATGGGCCGGCTTCGAATGGGAAAACCACCGTGTCGCCTGGAATCCTGCCAGCAGTTATCAGGCGGAAGATTATCAACCACGGCAGGACGTGCCCGGCGTAGATAACCCCGGCTTCTTGGCCTTTGGCAGTGCGCATGCGGGGTCGTTCAACATGGCAATGTGCGACGGCTCTGTGCAATCGATATCGTATGATATCGACCGCGATACACATCGCTACCTTGCCAACCGCTTGGACGGCAATGTGGCGAGCTGGAATCAATAATAGCAGGAAGATTGTTGAACGGGTCGGGACTAAGCCGCGCAACGCTTAGCCACCGCTCTTCAAAGCGAACGCCATGTTGTTGCCCTTGATGGCCGGGTCATCGTAGGACACTTCTTGACCAAGAATCGTATCGGTATTGTAGCGAGCCGGAATCGTTTCGCGGCCGCTCGTCTGTTTCGAAATTCGCACTTTGTACAATCCGAAATAGACTCCGCCTGGCAGTTTTGGATCTGGCTTATCTTCCGGCGCAATGGTGGGGGCCGCATCTCCAAATTGATTCGTGACGCCGGTTGCACGCTTCACTTGGTCGCCTAAAAACGGCTCCGGCTCGAACACTACCTGAGCTCCTGGCAGTGGCCGCCCATCGAGCGTCACTTGGCAACGTACCGAAGCAAGCGCCGTGCGCATAGCCTTCCAGGCGTTCACGCGTTCGGCGATTTCATCGCCGCCGACGCCGCCGTCTTTGTTCGTATCGAGCCGTGGCAGTGCCGCCTTCAAGGCTGGTGAGGCGTTGAGCTCGTCACCCGAGATCACGCCGTCGCCGTTTTTATCGTACTGCGCAACGGCGGCAGCACCGGCACCCGACGGACTGATTGCGGGCTGCTTGATGCGGGCCGGGCCCCAATTGCACGAGGACAACGTGAAGGAAACGAATCCCACCATAACGGCCGCAAGATTTCGGCGACGTAGCATCACAGGAATTGATTCGGTTGCGGAACTTGGTCACAGCTAATCGACAATATACGCTTTCTCGCCGATCGCGTCGTGGATGTTGACTTGTGAATTGCAGGCGGACCGCCCCCCGGTCCGGATGGTGGTCACCAACGCAACCCGATTGGGGTGGTGAGGTCATCTCGGAGTTTAACACGAGATTGCGAAAATCAGCGGTTTCAAGTGTGAAACGCCGCGAAGTAACCGCGGCAACCACGTCGGAAAGCATTTGCACCGAAGTAACTCATTTTGCGAAAAAACGAGAAAAAACTGCGCATATTTTCGTTGGCGGCCTCGCTCGCGACGGTTAGGCTGGAAATAGTGGTCAAGTGGCGTTTGACCGCCCCTCTTGGTGTTTATCTCGATGTGATCTGTGGCACTTATGGCGGAGTCATGCGGACTATGAAAATCCTAACTTCTGTGGCAACGGCGTTACTGCTGGTGTTGAGCGTCGGTCTTTATACGGCTCACGGGCAGAGCACCGTGTATTGGGACGTCAACGGTAACGCGGCTGGGGGTGGGCCCGATGGCGGCGGCTTTTACGACGGCATCTGGGGCACCGATCCGTTTTGGAGCACCGACCCCACTGGCAATGCAGCGACGAACGCTTGGGTGGCGGGCGACAATGCTGTTTTTTCGGCTGGCACCGATCCGACGGCCGATGGCATTGTTTCAATCAGCGGCACACAGACCGCGGCTTCCATCGTCGTTGAAGATGGCCGAGTGCAATTCCGTGATGGCACTGCGGATACAGGCGCGGGAACGGTCACGATCAACGCAGGCGCCACCTTGGATATCAACAGCACCCTGCGGCTTAACACGGGCGCTGGCAAAGTCGTGCTCAATGGCGGCACGCTAATGCAAACGAATACCGGTAACGCCGGTAGCTTTATCGGTCTGAATGCCAACACCACCACTGGCGATGGCGGCGGGCAAAAGGGCCTGGAGGTGAATGGCATCGGCTACATTGGCTACGACGATCAGGACGGCGTACCCGACAACAAGGTTTCGATTTTTGCGGGTGTTATCACGGGTACTGGCGGCACGACCACGAACGGCGGCGCGGGGACACTGGTAAAAATTGGCCCCGATCAAATCGGTATTGGCGTTACCGATCAAGACTTTACTGCCGGTGCACCGCGCATCCATAGCCAAGATCTGTTTACCTTTGCCAAGCTCGTAGTCAAGCAGGGTGCTTATCGGCTACGCAACGGCACGCAAGATGGCACGGTTCGGGAAACGGCCTTTGGCGCTGTTCCGCTCGCCGTACTCCCCGATGCGATCACCTTGGATGGTGGCGGTATTGGCACGAACACAACCGTCACACTCCACGCGAATCGTGGCATCACGGTCACCGCGAATGGCGGTTATCTCGATCACGGCGCCGGCGCGGGCCTGAGTATTCCTGGCCCCATCTCGGGTTCCGGCACGCTTTCTATCGGCAGCCCAACCTCAACCGCTGCTTCGAACCCGACGTTCACGCTGAGCAATACCAACAACGTCAACACGTTCACCGGCAAGCTCGTCGTGCTGCGGAGCACGCTCACCGTACCCAGCGCCGATGCCTTGGGTGCGGTCCCCGGCTCGTTCGTGGCCGATAGCATCACGATCGGCGGAGCCGCGCCTTCCACGGGCACCGTCAGCCAGCTTAACTTCTCGGGCACCACCACGCTCGGCGCCAATCGCGGTATCACGTTGGCCGGCACGACCGATGGCCGGATCAACATCGCCTCCGGCGGTAACACCCTCACTTACAACGGCGTGATCTCCGGCCCTGGCAAGCTCGTGAAGATGGGTGACGGTACGCTGACGACCACTGGCGCTCATACCTATGGCGGCGGGACCGATATTTACGGCAAACTGATCGTCAACAACACGAGCGGCTCCGGCACGGGCACGGGTGCCGTCAACGTGAAGACCTTGTCGGCCACGTTGGGCACGAACGGCACGCTCGGCGGCACAGGCAGCGTTTCTGGCGCGGTAACGGTCGAAAGCGGGGCTGCTCTCGCCCCTGGGGCCACAACCGGTGGTATCGGAACTTTGTCGCTCAATGGCGGCCTCACGCTCAGCGCCGGTTCGCTGCTCAATATCGATCTCGGCGCTCCCACCACGGGCGACCTGATCAACGTCGGCGGATCGACAACGATCAGCGGCGGTACGATCAACGTCACCAATGCCGGCGGCTTGGCAACCGGTACCTACAAAATCCTCGATTACGCTGGTGCGCTGGGCGGGGCTTTTGCCAACCTCGCTTTGGGGACGACGCCCGCCGGCTTCACGTTCAACCTGGTGGACAATGTTGCTAACACTTCGGTCGACCTGTCCGTCACCTCGACCGTCGTGGGCGTGCCGGGCGACTACAACAACAACGGCGTCGTCGATGCGGCCGACTACGTGCTCTGGCGCAACGGTGGCCCGCTGCAGAACGAAGTGGTTACCATTGGCTCGGTTACCCCTGAGGATTACACCGAATGGCGTGCTCGGTTCGGCAACACGTCGGGCAGTGGCTCGGCCTTGGGTGCCGGAGCGGTGCCGGAGCCGGCCACGGTCACATTACTGTGGGTGGTGTTGGGCAGTTTGTACATCGCTCGGCGCACTCACTAAGGTTGGCCTATACCGTAAGAACCATCATCAGACCGGCGGAGGGAACTCCGCCGGTTTTTTATTGGTGCGGCGGCGACCTAGGAGTGGCAACGGCGTGGAATGGCGAAGACCAAACGTGTGGCGCCCGGCCGGCCGATCATACGTTCGCGGAAAGCTACTGCGCTAAAACGTGAAATATGTGCGCTTGCTCTCGTTGCCGTTTTTGCAGGGGTTACGGTAGAATCAAAGTGGGAGGGGCACCAATTCTTTTCTGGGGCTACGCTGTGGGCTTAACACGAAGTATCGCTGGCTGAAACCAGCTGCGGTCTTAATCATTTGCAATCATCTGTTTTCAAAGTCGAGTCAATTATGAACCGAAAACCACGCAGTATGAATGCAGGCGAGACGGGCTTCACGCTGGTCGAGCTGCTGGTGGTGATTGCCATTATCGGCATCTTGGTAGCGCTACTCTTGCCCGCCATTCAAGCGGCGCGGGAGGCGGCCCGGCGGGCCCAGTGCCAGGCGAATCTCAAAAATGTCGCGCTTGCGGTCTTGAATTACGAGTCGGCGCGAAAAGTTCTCCCTGAAGGCATGACGTTTGACACGGCAGGTGTCAGCAACATCCAGCAAATACCTAAATATGGCCCCAACTGGATTATCAAGGTTCTTCCCTATTTAGAGAATCAGGCGACGTATGATGCTTTCGATTTCACCGTGGGGGTCAATCAGCCGGGCAATGGAAATCGAAACATTAATGCCCGCGGGAGCATAATCCCGGTGCTGCTGTGCCCGAGCGATGGGAACAATCAGGTTAAGTTCGACGGCGGCAGCGCTTTTGGAGACGGCTGGGGACGCACGAACTATGCCGCGAGTGCCGGTCGCTCATTTCTGTTTGGTGATCCAAATTCAGATACGGAAACCCATATGGCAGGGCCACGCAGCCAGGCTTGGAGTGGCAAAGACACTAGCAAACCGGCGAGTGCACCGTGTTTTCGCGGGGTGATGGGGCCCAACGCGGCGGTGGAACTCCGCCAAGTCACGGATGGCACAGGAAAGACCATCATGCTCGGTGAAATTCGAGCCGGTCTCACGGTTCAAGATGGCCGCGGTGTGTGGGCACTGGGTCATGCCGGCGCCAGTTTGCTGGCCGCCTACGGCAGCGGCGGAGACGATGACGGCCCCAATTACTGCGATGCGAACGGCGACGACGTTCATGCCCCGGGTGTTTGCGTCACCGCGCCAGTTTGCGGCGGCAATGGCGGCCTCGGTGATGCCGCTGTCGAGTGCATGGGTTGCTACTCAACCACCGGCGGTTTTGACCAAGGCACCACCCGCAGCAAACACCATGGCGGCGTGTTTGTGGCCATGGTCGATGGCAGCGTGCAATGGGTCAGCGACGACATCGAAACCAACGGTTGTTACAGCACCTCCTGCTGCTCGGTGTGGGATTACATGATCACCAGTGGCGACAATGGCACAGGTGGCTCGATTCAAGGAGTGCGCCGTGGCGGCTGTTCGTCTTCATTGTAATGTGGATTGATCCCTGAAAGGCATGGTTGTGAACATGGTGTTTTCCTTACCGGATCGGTCCTGTAAACCGCTGGTGTTATCGTTGCCCTGGCTTTTGATGGCGGCGCTGGGCTGCAATCACGGACCCGAGATGCACCAAGTCAAGGGACACGTGTTCTTCAAGGACGGCACGGTTCCGCGTGCGGCCGTATCGGTGGTCGTGTTTCAACCGAAAAAAGATACCACGGCCGAATTTCGCAAGGGGGCCAGTGGCGCGATCCTTCCCGATGGGTCCTTCCAACTTTGGACGCGGAAAGCAGGCGATGGGGTCTACAAAGGAGAATATCTCGTATCGTTCACCGTGCTGAAGGCAATCATGGACCCCAAGCCGCTGATTGTGGAAAAGTACACGCGGCCCGAGACCTCGGGTTATGAAGTGAAAGTGGACCGCGATATTAGTGATTTGAAATTTGAGATTGAACCCTTGCCGGGGGTGGCTGGCGCGCCGCCGGCCGCGGCGAATTGAGGCCCCTCGGCCTAACGTTCACTACCAAGCCATGCCACTGCCAAGCGGCATGGCGGAGCAAGTTCGAGCCATGAAACGCTCTTCCCCCAACTTCGCAATTCGGCGTGTGGGTTTCAGCGGCGCAGGGGTCGCGAGCCGAGCGGCCCAACGTCGTCCGCCTCGGCTCGGCGGACCTACTGCCGTACACGGTTTCACGCTCGTTGAGTTGCTGGTGGTCATTGCCATCATCGGCATTCTTGTGGCGCTGTTACTGCCGGCAATTCAAGCGGCTCGCGAAGCGGCCCGCCGAACCGCCTGCACGAACAATCTCAAGAACGTCGGCCTAGCGATTCTTAATTACGAATCGAGCAAGAAAGAATTGCCGCCGGGCAGTTTGCTCTCGCGCGATAAGAATCAAATGATCATTTCCCAGCAAAGCGGGCTGGGTTGGCCCGTTTTGATCCTACCATTCATTGAAGAGGCGACGGTCAGCGAGCAAGCGATCGAACGCTACAAGGCCGCGAATAGTGATGCCTACGGCGGCGCGATGGATGCCCTCAACCAACTCCTGCTGCCGATGTACCTATGCCCCAGCGACGAAGGGCTTAAGTATCAGCGGGAAAAATTTGGCAACGAATCCCGCCGGGGCATGAGCTACGCGGGGATTCTTGGCTCTTACTACGCTCGTACGGGAAACTGCCCAGCTAAAAAAACTACCAGCGAGTATTGCGTGGCGAATAATGTCAATGACCTCTTCGGCCCGAATAACCGAGACGGCCTCTTGCTCCAAGATACCGGAATCGCTCTGAAGCAAGTTACCGATGGCACGAGCAAAACGGCGATGCTCGGCGAACGAACCTATCAAATTCGCACTTGGATGATCGGCGCCTACTCCGTAGGTCCGTACGACCCCGGTGGACGCGCCACGCCTTATGGTTCTCAACCGGCGACAGCGTTTTTCGCCTGCAAGAACCTCACGGACAAATGGCCCATCAACCATAGCCCGTATGTTGCTTGCTACAAGGACCACAACAATTCGCTCGGCGATCGGCCGGAAGTTCCGGATACCACGCCGCGACTCATTTGCGTGAACGACTTGCCATTTGGCAGTTTGCATTCTGGCGGGGCAAACTTCTGTTTCGGCGATGGCAGCGTGAAATTCTTGCCAGACTCGATCGATGTGAAAGTGTACCTGGCGATGGGCTCGCGCAATGGCGATGAAGCGGTTTCGAGCGATTTCTAGGAACATCGTATCGCAAGCCAAATCTGTCGCTGTTGTTTGCGAAAGTCTTGCTTTGGTTTGATGTACGTACTGGACCCATGTTTCGACGCATAGCTTTGGCGTTTCGAATTTCCACGCTGCTCAGATACGCTGCAATGTTGCTGGCCGTCGTAGCGTCCGATTCCGGCTGCCGTCAGGCTTCTAATCAAACGGCCGTAAAGGGGCGGGTAACGTATCGTGGCGAACCGCTCGCGCGGGGGGCAGTCACGTTCTTTCCCACTACAGGTCGTCCGGTCACCACGCCGATTTCCGAGCAAGGCGACTATGGGGTCCAACTGGCACCGGGCGATTACGTGGTCATCGTGAACCAAGGTTTTACCCCCCCTCCTGGCTTCAAAGAGGGAGATGCCTTACCACCCCCTAAATTTACTCTGCCGGTGGAATACTCATCGAGAGCGCGCAGCCAATTAAGTGCCCGTGTGGAGTCGGGCACATCGCAGCCGCTGGATTTCTTGCTGAAGTGAGCGTTCCGCGACGGGGCACCGCCGCTCTTGCCGGCAAAATAGCGCGACTTGGCTGCGCGAATTAGCTTGAAAGCATTGCCGCGGCAGCTTATCGTAAAAAGACGAGGAAGGCTGATTTAGCCGACTTGCGTGCTTTATCGTCCCTCGTTTCTTGAACTTCAACCTGGAGGACGCTAATGAGATTTCTTACGTTTTTGGCAGCCGGCCTGGCAGCAGTTGGTCTTTCCACTGCATCCACAGCGGCCATTATCTTCTCCGACAATTTCGAGTCGGGAAATTTGAACAATTGGACGACCACCGGGACCAGTCCGCTGGTGATCAGCGATGCGCAAAATGTCGTTCCATCGGGTGGCACTCATAGTGCGTTGATGGACACCTCGACCGACCGCATGCACCACAACATTGTTGCCGATAACGGCGGCAATGAGCTCAGTGGTTATAGCACGTTTACGTCTTACATCTACGACGCCCCCAGTACGACAGCTACTCGGATCTTCAATGAGGTTCGCGGGTATTCTGGAGGTACGGGCTTGCCGAATGGCGGTACGACGGCGAGTGGCACGCTCGCCCAGCTACTGGCCATTGGCAAGTACAATTCGGTGACAATGCCCGGCGAGACTTACAACGGCAACAAGTACCAGGCCCGCATCGTATACCCCTCGGCCACAATGGGCTGGTTCAATTTGGACGGGCCCGGCTCACCCAATCGCTCAGCGGGTTGGCACAAATTCACAATCGAACGGTTGTCGGATGGCACGACGATCAATTTCTATGTGGATGACATTCTGAGCCGCACCATCGCCGCCGCGACCGCGCAAAGTTGGGATACCGTGGTGATGGGGCCCGGCCTGGGAAGCACCGTGGGCGACGCGTGGATTGATGGCATTTCGATCGACGATGGTGTTGTCGTGCCGGAGCCAGCGGCGGTCGTGTTGGCAAGCCTGGCCTGCGCGGCACTGTGCGGCTATCGCCGTCGCGCGAGTCGATGAATTGGAGAACTCGAAACGCGATAATACGTATTAGCCGTCCCGAAGTTCGGGACGGCTTTTTTGTTGCGCGACTTTCAGCCGATTGCGCCCGCAGACGCCGATATTTCACGCCACAACTCGACCTAGTGCCGGCGCTGCGCGATATCGTGAGGCGATTGCGCAATGCGCCGGATTTTGTGGTTTCCTGCGTCGCAGAATCGCCGCATTCGTGCGCACCAAACTTGTCCTGCATCGTGACGACAGGGATAATCATGTTAGCGAGACAAATGGCCTGTATACGAAGCACCTAGGTGTCGATGTGGCGGCACGCTCGCCGTGACCGATACGCTCGGGTCGCTGCCCGGCGCGGTCACACGTATCTATTTTTAGCCTGATGCGATACATGAAGAAGACTTATACGTTTTTTAGGGTAACACTGGTCGCATGTGTGGTGCTGAGCGGCACGAAATGCGGCATGGCCCAACGATTGCTCGGCATCGACGTTTCCGCGTGGCAGGGAAATCTGTCGACGACCAATTGGAGCACGTTGCATAACACGAACGATCGCGACTTTGTTTTTATTCGTGCCAGCCGTGGCGGGACAACTGGCTTCGATCACACCAGCGATGGCGTACTGACATCGAGTGTGAATTGCAACGGTGTCAGTACCACGACGTGCTTATCGCGCCGTTACGACGACCCGTACTTCGGTCAGAACATCACGCGCGCAACCAATGAAGGGCTGTTCGCGGGAAGCTACCATTTCGCACGGCCCGACGTCCTTTCCACCACGGCCGATTCTGGGGGGCTCGCAAATTCGGCCGCGGATGAGGCCAACCACTTCATGCAGATGGCAAGTGCCTGGATGCGCCCTGGCTATTTGCCGCCGGTCATGGATTTTGAAGCCGGCGACGGCGTCCGCACCGATCAAGAAATGGCGCAATACGCGTTGGATTTCTCCAATCGCATTTACGCGGTAATGCAGATTCGACCCGCCATCTACATCAATGGCAATTACGCCGCCAATGTTTTGGGCGGAGGAACGGCAACCCAACGGGCTCAATTAGCACAGCAATCAAACACTCCTCCTACGGTTGTATCTCCCGCGTTCCCCACGCTTTGGTCGGCGCGCTGGCCCAACCAATCGAATCCGAGCGCCATTGATGTGCAAAACAGCAATCCGCGCGATGCCGGAACCGGCATCAGCTACATTTATGGCCCGTGGGACGACTACGGCATAGCCCAACCCTGGGCCTTCTGGCAGTACGCCAGCACCGCCCGGCTCAGCGGCTACAACAACGGCAACAGCAATATCGATGTCGATGTTACGCAGGGCGACGTGGAATCCGTCAAGGACCAACTGATCCCCGCGCTATGGTGGAACGATACGAGCGGCGATTGGAGCACGCTGGCCAACTGGAACAGCGGCCAGAGCCTTCACACTTACGACACTTCAAAAACATTTGATCAGCAGCCGCAAGCGGCCCCGTACATCCCGCCCGTGTTCGCCAACATGTCACCGGTGCAGGGATCAACCACTTTGCCCTCGCCGCGTTTGCCTGGTGCGGCCGGTAGCGGCCCCACGGCCGGATCGAACGATACGGTGATTCTTGAGCGGCCGAACGCCAATATTACCGTGACTCTTTCCACGGGATCGCACAACATTCGCAAGCTGTACATGCGTGAAGCCCTCGATATCACGGGCGGTTCACTGACGATCAATTACGATCCGAACTACTATTCCGATACGGTGACCTACCCCAACGCGCTGCGATCGGGGCCAATTTCCGCCCAGTTCTCTGGACCGGTGAGTCTGAGTGGGACGGGCAGCCTCAGCGTTAACACTCTGCAGGTCGATGCCGGCAAGACGTTCACCTTGGCCGGTAGCACCGGCTCGCTCACGTTCCGGCAAATCAACCTCATGCCGCATGCCTCGACGCCCGCCAAACTCGCCATAACCGGCGATGTGAATTTGAATCCGCTGAACAATGCGACCGCGACGATTACCAATGGCAGTGGCGCTGGCAACACGGGCTACGTCGATTTGGCCGGCGGTGTCCGCGGTCTCAATCTTGGAAATGGCACTGCGGATGTAGACCTGGACGTGGCTGTTCCCGTTCTTAATGGCGGTCTGGTGAAAACGGGTGCCGGCACGTTGCGATTGAGCAATAACAATACGCTGGGTGCCGTGGATATCAATGCCGGCGTACTGCAGTTCAATGGCACGAATATCGCGGGGCCGATCGCCGTGAACGGCGGCACGCTGGGCGGCACGGGTTCGGTATCCGGCGAGGTCACCGTGAACAGCGGCGGTCACTTGGCGCCAGGTGCGAGTCTTGAATCGCTCGGCGTGGGTTCACTGATAACCAACGCCGGAGCAGTTTTGGATTTCGAACTTGCCGCGCCGGGCACGGCGGATCGCGTGGATGTTTCCGGATTACTGACGCTCAACGGTGGTTCAATTAGCCTCGTCGATACCGGCGGGTTGGCGATTGGCACTTACAACTTGTTGAATTACGGAACATTAAGCGGAAGCATCCATGCCTTGGGCACGCCGAACGGTCCCAGCAATTTCGCCTACCACTTGATCGACACCGGCGCTTCCATAAACCTGCAAGTCTCGATGCTCGGCGATTTCAATTACGATGGCAATGTGGACACCGCCGACTATGCCGTCTGGCGAATGGGCCTAGGCACCTTATTCACGCAGGTCGATTTCGATGTATGGCGTGCTCATTTTGGCCAAAGCGCGGGCAGCGGAGCGGGAGTTGGTGCGAGCCTCTCAATTCCCGAGCCGGCATCCTACGCGATGCTGTTCGCCGTTTTGTTCTTTTCCGCTGGAATACGACGACACTAATCCCCCCCAACGCGTTGGCGCAATATATCGCCGCATAGAGCTGCGTGTTGCGCAATAGCGCTAGGAACCTGCGCAGTCGCCCCTGCAAGCGCAAGGGCCCGTCAGTTATTCTAAGACTGGGCGGCAGAGCGCAAGATCACCGACAAGAGCTGCTCCCGAAGTCGTGGTGCTCATGCGAACGCCGCGTCTCTTCCCAGTTGAACGGCGATGTACCGTCGCGGAACCGTACATGAGGTGAAGTCATGACGCCTAATATCCTGCGATATTCTTTCATGCAGATGCGCACCACTCTGCTATTGAACTTCATCGTTGGCGTGGCCCAAGCTGCGGCGCCAGTCCAGCAGGAAACCGCCTCTCTGCCGCCGATTGCCCGCGAGTTTCGTGCGGTTTGGGTCGCCACGGTCGAGAATATCGATTGGCCGTCCAAGCCCGGCCTGCCCGTCGAGAAGCAGAAGAAAGAACTCATCGCGATTCTCGACAAGTGTCACGATCTGAACTTGAACGCGGTCATCTTTCAGGTGCGCACGCAGGGCGATGCTTTTTATCCCTCGAAGCTCGAGCCTTGGTCCGAGTACCTCACGGGGAAGATGGGCCAGGCGCCTGAGCCGTTTTACGATCCTCTGCAGTTCGCCGTCGAACAGGCACACCGGCGCGGCCTGCAGCTCCACGTGTGGTTCAATCCCTATCGCGTTCGGGTGCCGAGCGCCAAGTCGCCCGCGTCCCCCGATCATGCGAGCATTGCGAGGGCCGCGGTCGTGCGCAAGTACGGCAAGTATCTTTGGTACGACCCCGGTGAGCCAGCCGCCGAAGAGAACTTCATCGCCGTGCTCAACGACGTAGTGAAACGCTACGATATCGACGGCGTCCACATCGATGACTATTTCTACCCCTATCAAGTGAAGGATGATGCAGGCAAAGTCGTGCCCTTCCCCGATGATGAGAGCTACGCCCGCGCCCAGGCGAAGGGCGAAACGCTCGGCCGCGACGACTGGCGGCGGAAGAACGTCGACCACCTGGTCCACCGCATGTACGACGAGGTGAAGAAGGTCAAACCGTGGGTGCTCGTCGGGATCAGCCCGTTTGGCATCTGGCGGCCGGGGAATCCGCCGGGCATCACCGGCCTCGATCAGTATGCCACGCTCTACGCCGATGCCCGCAAATGGCAGCGCGAGGGCTGGCTGGATTACTTCACACCGCAACTCTATTGGAAGGTCGATAGCAAAGGACAAAGCTATCCCAAACTCTTGGGATGGTGGGCCGAGCAGAACATAAAGCAGCGGCACCTGTGGCCGGGCAATTTCACGTCGCGAATTCGCAAGGGCTCGAAAGATGAAGCGACCGAACGAACGTGGACCGCGGACGACTTGCTGAAGCAGATTGAGGCCACGCGGGCAACGCCCGGCGCCAGCGGGAATGTGCATTTCAGCATGAAAGCGCTCATGCACAACTATGGCGGCATTGCCGATCGCCTCAAGCAAGGCCCCTACGCCGAACCGGCGCTCGTGCCCGCATCTCCGTGGTTAGGCGAGGAGAAGCCGGCGAAACCCGCTGACGCCGCGACGGCCAAGGAAGACCGGATCACGATCACGCTGAAACTTTCATCCGGCGACCAGCGGCCTTGGCAATGGGCGGTGCGCGAACAACTGCCGAGCGGCTGGAAGACCAAGATCGTGCCTGGGGTTGAGCAAACGCTTGCGTTGCCCGCGACGGGCGACGGCCGGCCGACGGCCGTCGTCGTCTCCACGATCTCGCGCCTGGGGGTCGAAAGCGATCCGACGCCAATCACCCTGGAACACCGCAATTAACCAATGCCGGGTGAAATTCTAATCGGCGATCAGGCAACGCCAACGGGCCGACGGCCCTGGTGGTGGGTGCCGAGCCTGTACTTCGCGCAGGCACTTCCCTACGTGCTGGTGATGAATGTTCTCACGTATCCGTACACCCGGCTGGGAGTTTCGGCCGTGGTGATCGGATACACCAGTTGGCTGGGGTTACCATGGACGTTCAAACCGCTGTGGAGTCCCCTCGTCGAGTTGATCGGCACCGAGCGGCGCTGGATTTGGACTACTGAGTTTCTGGCAAGCTTCGCCTTCGCGGCGATCGGCTTTGGTTACACGCGCGAGCATTATGTCGTGTGGACGATGGCAGCCTACGCCCTGCTCGCCTTGGTATCGGCCACGCATGACATCGCGGCCGATGGCTTTTACATGCGGGCGCTGCCCGCTCACGACCAAACCTGGTTCGCGGGGATTCGCAGCGTCGCGTTTCGTGGTGGGTGGATCTTCGGCGAAGGCATTTTGGTGATGCTCGCCGGGTGGCTGATCCGGGCTGGCTACGATGCGGCCTGGGCTTGGGGTGTTACGCACGGTGCGGCCGCCCTCACTTTCTTTATGATGGCAACCTACCACGCACTTATGTTGCCAAAAACTGCCCCCAAAGAAATCGCGACGAAAGACGTAACCGTGCTGCACGTTATGGGCGAGGTTGGGAGCACGTTCAAGCAGTACTTTATGGAGATACCGATTGCCACCGCCCTGCCCTTCTTACTGCTCTATCGATTCGCGGAAGCGCAAGTCGTGAAATTCATTGGCAAGTTCCTGCTGGATAGCCGCTCCGTCGGCGGCCTGGGCTTGCTGGAAGATCAAGTCGGCTTGATCAATGGCACTTTCGGCGTGGCAGCGCTACTCGCCGGTGGCGTTTTGGGTGGCATGCTGGCTGCGCGGCATGGGCTGCGAGTCTGGCTGATGCCGATGGCCATCATGATGAATTTGACGAATGTTGCCTTTCTGGGGCTCGCGTACTTTCAGCCGATCAGCCTGGTTTGGGTGAGTATTGCGGTCCTCATTGAGAAATTTGGCTATGGCCTCGGCTTCACCGGCTACATGTTGTACATGTTGTATATCTCTCGCGGTGCCC
This sequence comes from Planctomycetota bacterium, assembly GCA_029781135.1. Classification (GTDB taxonomy): domain Bacteria; phylum Planctomycetota; class Planctomycetia; order Pirellulales; family Lacipirellulaceae; genus JABDGM01. The sequence continues at coordinate 46,861 of JAKOXH010000038.1, read as the reverse complement.
ATCAAACTTCATTTTATGCGATTTGCACCGGCTTCATGTCGCTTGGGCTGATCGTGCCGGGCAGCTTTGCCGGCTACGCGTTGGAAGGGTTGGAATACACGGGGTTCTTTGTGTGGATTATTATCGCGACGATCCCGAGCTTCATCGTCACGTGGATCGTGCAGCGGAGCCTCGACCCGCGGTTTGGCCGGCGTGAGGAAGCGGCATGAGTCGTCCGACGTGGCTTCCGACCATTGAATCACTTTCGCTGCGCGAGAAAATCGCGCAGCTGATTTTCGTGCGGCTCGGCTCGAACATGCCGCCGCCGCGCACCGTGGAAGAGGATGAAGAACCAGTTGCCCGGTTGCTCGCAGAATGTTGCTTTGGGGGCCTGGTGCTGTTCAACGGCGGGCCAGCCACTCGCCAGGTGCTCAACCGCTTGCAGCGGCAAGCGAAGGTTCCACTCTTGGTCGGGTCGGACATTGAGCGCGGCGTCGGCCAACAGGTTAGCGACTTCACGTTGTTTCCCCACGCGATGGCCTTTGGCAAAATGCCCGAAAAAGAAGGCGAGGCGGCAATCGAGCGATTCACCGAAGTGCTTGCGCACGAGGCCTGGAACGCCGGCATTCATATCACATTCGGCCCCGTGGCCGATGTCGCCACGAATCCCGAGAATCCGATCATCGCCACGCGAGCGCTTCACGACGAGCCGACCCGAACTGCCGAGCTAGTTGCCCGGTTCGTGCGTCACGTACAGGCATGTGGTCTTCACGCCACGGCGAAGCATTTTCCCGGTCACGGCGATACCGATCTCGATTCGCACTCGACGCTGCCGAGCGTCAGTAAAACCATGGCGGAATTGGAGTCGTGCGAACTTATGCCATTCCAGGCGGCGATCGACGCGCACTGTCGGCTGATCATGACGGCCCATGTTGCCTACCCTGCCCTCGACCCCAGCGGTACACCGGCCACGCTCTCGCCGCTCATTCTCAAGAATCTGCTGCGCGAGGAAATGGGATTCAAAGGCGTAGTTTGTACGGATAGCCTTTTGATGGCCGGCGTTCGCGAGCGATTCGTTTCCGAAGGCGAAATGGCGCTAGCGGCCTTACGAGCTCGCGTCGATCTCCTGTTAGATCTCAGCGATCCGCTGGCGGTCGTCGATTACCTTTGCGATTGCGTCGAAAACGGCCAACTCGACGAAGGGCGGGTCGATGAATCGCTGCGGCGTGTCTGGGAACTGAAGGCGGTGCGGTCCGCACCACCACCGCCAGGGAACGCCGATGACGCGGCAAAGTCGGTCGCCCGCCAATCGATTCATATCGTGCGGCAGAATCGCGATTCAATGATACCGCTTGATGCAATCAAGCCACTCACGGCGATCCTGCTCACGCCGTTTGCGGCAAAGGCCGATGTGGTCGAACAGCCGCTGGCGGCCGCCCTGCGCGGTGGATTCCACGAAACAACGTATATCGCGCTAGGGCCGTCGGCAGATGCGAGTTCGTACACTGTGGCCGAAGTTGTCGCCCGCGAAGCCAAGCAGTTGCTAATCGCAATCGTTGTCCGTCCAGCGGCTTGGCACGCGTTTGGCTTGCGACCGGAACAGTATCAGTTTTTGCAAGCAGTTTTGCAGCAACGGCAAGACGTTGTTTTGGTGTCGCTGGGCGTCCCCAGCATTCTCGACGACTTCCCAGAAGCAGCGGTATCGATCTGCGCCTACAGCGACGTCCCGGCGTCGCAGTACGCAATCGCAGAGTACTTACTCGACATGAAATCAAACGCACACTCGTAACCAAATCGATCGGGCGTTATCAGCACGTAATGGCAAATTTCATTCAGTTGAACGAACGCCGCTTTCGCCGCTAAAATAGGGGATTAACTCCGTTTTGTCAGCTGAGTTCGATAGTGATTGCACTGTTGGAGAATCCATGGCTGAACGCCGCATTGTGATATTGACTGAGGGCCGCACGATCCCGACGAGTGCCAAGACCGCGTCCTGCGTGATTCGTTACAAGCCGAACGAAGTCGTGGCGTTACTCGATTCCACGCAAGCCGGCCGCACGTCGGGAGAATTGTTGGGCGTGGGCGGTGCGATTCCCATCGTTGCCAAGTTGGCCGATGCGCCGCCGGCGAACACGCTGCTCATTGGCATCGCGCCGGCCGGCGGCAAGCTGCCCGAACCCTGGCGGAAAGTGCTGCTCGAAGCGATTGATCGCGGAATGAACCTGTGGTCTGGCTTGCACGATTTCCTCTCGAACGATCCCGAGATTTCGGCCGCCGCGGCCAAGAAGGGTGTCGAAATTCACGATGTCCGCAAGAACAACGAGCGGGATGTCTCGAACCGCCTTAATTTGCGCGAGGATTGCCTGCGAATTCACACGGTCGGTCAAGACTGCTCCGTCGGCAAGATGCTCGCCTCCGTCGAACTCACGCTGGGCTTGAAGAAACGCGGCTACGACGCCAAGTTCATTGCCACCGGTCAGACCGGCATCATGGTTGAGGGCGATGGCTGCCCTGTCGACTGCGTGGTAAGCGATTTTGTCAACGGTGCCACGGAGAAGCTCATTCTCGCGAATCAGCACCATGACATTCTGCTGATCGAAGGCCAGGGATCGCTGTCGCACCCACGGTACTCGGCGGTAACGCTCGGCTTGCTCCATGGCTGCGTGCCGCAAGGCATGATCTTGGTCTACGAGGCCGGCCGCAAGAACGTGCACGGCATGGATTACATTCCGCTGCCGCCGCTCAAGAAGATTTTGGAGGTCAACGAAATGATGGCCTCGCTCGCAATGCCATCCAAGGTCATTGGCGTCGCCATGAATAGCCGGTTGTTGACACCGGACGATGCCGAGGCCGAGCGAGAACGAGTACGCCGCGAACTTGGCTTGCCGGTGTGCGATGTTATACGTCACGGCCCCGATGAACTGGTGGACGCGATCATTGCCTACCAAAAGAAGCTGTTTCCCCACTTGGCTGCAAGAGCGGGGTGATCGCGTAGGGTGGGCACCGCCCGCCAGTATTTAACAATCCAACCTGGTGGGCAGTGCTCACCCTACGGTCCGCGCGTTCAACACCACCGACGATGAAACTCAAGTTCAAGAAATTTGATCTGCCGCTTCGGCACGTGTTTACGATTTCTCGCGGGAGTGTGAGCGTTCAGGAGACGCTCATTGTTCAGATCGAGCACGCAGGCCAATTCGGGTACGGCGAAGCAACGACGAATTCGTTTTATGGCGCGACGATTGCTAATATGTCGTCAACGATCGAGTCGGCTCGGTCGATCGTCGAGTGTGGCTCGCCACTCGATCCGCTGCCGCTCGTCGCCGAGCTTGCGGCCAGCATACCGCACGAAAAGTACGCCAACTTCGCACTAAACGCCCTCGACCTGGCCATTCATGACCTGTGGGGCAAACTGTGCGGCGCGCCAGTTTATAGGTTGTGGGGGCTGTCGACCGACAGGATCCCCGACTCCGACTACACGATCGGCATCGATACGCCCGCCAAAATGGTCGCCAAGATGCAGGAGATGCCCGGCTGGCCCGTTTACAAAATCAAACTGGGAACGGCCGACGACCTGGCGATCGTGCGCGAATTGCGAAAGCACACCGAGGCCCTGTTTCGGGTCGACGCCAACTGCGGCTGGACGGCCGAGCAAACGATTGAATTTGCTCCGGTGCTGAAGGAGCTGGGCGTCGAGTTCATCGAACAGCCGCTGCCGCCCGAGGATGTAGCGGGTGCCCGCCGGGCGTTTGAAAAATCCGCCTTGCCGCTGATCGCGGATGAGAACTGCATCGTCGAGAGCGATGTTGATCGCTGTGCCGGGGCGTTTCACGGCATCAACATCAAGCTGGTAAAATGCGGCGGCCTGGCCGTCGCCCGGCGGATGGCCGCGCGGGCGCGTGAACTGGGTTTGCAGGTCATGGCCGGATGCATGACCGAATCGACCGTCGGGATTTCGGCCGTCGCCCAGTTGCTCCCGCTGCTAGACTATGTGGATATGGACGGCGCCGTGCTCTTGGCCAAGGACATTGCCACGGGCGTACGGCTCGATCACGGCCACTGCGTTTATCCCAATGTAAACGGTACGGGCGTCGAGTTGATCGACGGGCCGTTTTGACGGCTTTTTGTGTTCGGAGTTGTCGCATGCAATTGTAATGCTGGTCCGAGTCGTTTAACCCAGAGCCGACGGCGATGGAATGCGAGGTTTCGCCTCGCCGCTGGCTCGGGGTTAAACGAGGTATCAGGACATTAGCAGCGCAGCGATTTGTGACTAATTTCACAATAGAATCATGACACTCGTTTCTCATCAATCTTCCATCCTGAGGTTTTCATTCATGGCTCGTGTCAGTGTGTGTGTGCTGATCGTCGCCTGCATTTTTGCGGGAAGAGCGGCCAGCGCGGCGGATGAAAAGAAATCGCTCGAACAATCGCTCTTGCCGCTCATCAAGGCGCACGAGGGAGAAGTCGGTTTAGCGGTGAAGAATCTCAAGACGGGCGAGGCCTATGAGTACAAAGCCGACGCGCCCATGCCGACGGCCAGCCTCATCAAACTGGCCGTCATGATCGCCACGTATGATGCCGCAGAGAAGGGAAAGCTCTCGCTCGATGACGTTATTGAACTCAAGAAAGCCGACCAGGTCGGCGGCTCCGGCCTTTTAACATCCCACTTTTCACCAGGCACGAAACTCTCGCTGCGCGACGCCGTTCACTTGATGATGGTTTACTCCGATAACACGGCGACCAACCTGGTCCTCGATAAACTCGGCCTGCCCGCCACGAACGAATTCACTAAACAATTTGGCTGCCCCGAAACCCGAGTCAACTCGAAGGTCTTTCGTCGTGATACATCGATCGACAAAGAGCGTAGTGCCAAGTATGGCCTCGGCAGCACCACCGCTTGCGACATGGTCAAACTGTGCGAAGGGCTTCACGCCAAGAAGCTTGTCACCGAAAAGGCCTCGCAGCAAATGCTCGAGCACATGTTTGCTTGCGACGACAAACTGAAAGTGCCGCGGCTGTTGCCCACGGGCACTCGAGTGGCCCACAAGACGGGTTCCGTGAACTCGTCGCGAACCGATGCCGGCATCATCGAATCGCTCGCCGGGCCGATTGCCTACTGCATTCTGACCGATAAGAACAAGGACCAGCGTTGGACCGACGACAACGCCGGCGACATGTTTTGCGCGAAAGCCGGTGCGGCGATCTTTCAGTATTTCAATCCCAAAGGCGAAGCGCCTGCCGCCGCCGTCGCGACAACACTGCAAATTGGCGCCAGTGGCGAATTGGTTACCGCGGTGCAGCGAACGCTCAACGCACGCATTACGCCGCGCCCGGGCATCGGCACCGACGGCGACTTCGGCCCCGAGACCGAAGGGGCCGTGAAGAAGTTCCAACAGCAGAAGGGCCTGGAACCAACCGGCGTTGTCGATGCCGCGACTTGGAAAGCACTTGGCCCGTTGATTATGGAGGATGAGCCAACGCCCGAACCGGCGGTCGTCAATGCAGAAGCGAATAAGCGTAAGCCACTAGAGCCATTGGACGGTCCGCCGTTCGTTACGTGCAAGGCCTGGGCGATCGTTGATGGCAAATCGGGTGAGCTCTTGGCCGGCGATCATCAGGATGAAAAACGCGAACCGGCCAGCACCACTAAAATCATGACGGCGTACCTCGTCACACTGCTTGCCGAGAAGGATCCGAAAGTGCTGGATGAGATTGTGACGTTTTCTCAACGTGCCGACGACACCTCCGGCTCGACCTCCGACGTGAAAGTCGGCGAAAAGCTGCCCGTCGGCGAACTACTCTACGGCTTGATGCTGCCCTCGGGCAACGACGCTGCCGTAGCCTTTGCCGAATACTTCGGCACGCGCTTAGCGAGTGGTGAAGACAAGCAGGCCAAGCTCGATGCGCACGATTGTTTTGTCGCCGCCATGAATCGCAAGGCCGCGGAACTCGGCATGAAGGCCACGCACTTCAACAACCCCAACGGGCTGCCCAGCGAGGGCCACGTGACGACCGCCCGCGACCTCGCCAAGCTGGCCTTTGCCGCCTACCAATTGCCGAAGTTCCGCGAAGTTGTGAAAACGACCAGGCACGGTTACACGCTCGATTCGGTGGCCGGCTACCGACGCAACATCGTGTGGCGAAACACCAACCAATTGCTAGGGACGGAAGGGTACGAAGGCATCAAGACGGGCACCACCAACGCAGCCGGCAATTGCATCGTCTCGACCGGCGAACGCAGCGGCAAGCGATTGATTGTCGTTGTGCTCGGCGCGCCTTCCACGGAAGGACGCTACGCCGATTCTCGCAATTTGTATCGTTGGGCGTGGAAGGACTTGGTCAAACTCGATGACAGCGCCAAAACAGCGAACAAGTGAAAATGGGCACGATCAATGCACCTTCTCCCTTTGGGAGAGGGTCGAGGTGAGGGAACATCGGAAATGGCTCTACCAGATTCCTTGAAGGCCACGTGATGAATCGCATTCTGCATCTCAACTCTTTGAATCTCTGTGTGCTATTGCTCTCGTCGCTCCTTGCCGCCAGGCAATCCGCCGACGGCGAGGAAACACAAGTGGCCAAACCCGATCGTCAAAAACCCGTGGTTGTCTCCGATCGCGCTCGCAAGCTGCACGCGGCGGCCATTGTCATTGATGGTCACAACGATATGCCCTGGGAGGTTCGCAAACAGGGCGGTTCAAGCTTCGACAAAATGGACATCGCCAAGCTGCAACCCGACCTGCAGACCGATATCCCCCGCCTTCGCCGGGGCGGCGTCGGAGCGCAGTTTTGGTCGGTCTGGGTTCCCGGCGAATTGGGTTACAAGGGCGAAGCGCTGTCGACCACGCTGGAACAGATCGACCTCGTCAAGCACATGATCGCGCGCTATCCGGAGTCCTTCGCGTTGGCACTCACCGCCGACGACATCGAGCGCATCCACGGCCAAGGCAAAATCGCATCGTTAATTGGCGTGGAAGGCGGGCATTGCATCGAGGAGTCGTTGCAAGTGCTGGAAAAACTATACAAGCTGGGTGCCCGGTACATGACACTCACGCATACCGAGTCGCTCAATTGGGCCGATTCGAGCACCGACGCGCCCAAGAGCAACGGCCTCACTCCGTTTGGCCGGCAGGTCGTACAGAATATGAACCAACTCGGCATGATGGTCGATATCTCGCACGTTTCGGCCAAGACGATGAACGACGTTCTCGACGTCTCCGCGGCACCGGTCATCTTCTCGCATTCGTCGGCATTCGCAATTTGCGAGAACCCACGCAACGTACCCGATGATGTGCTGCAACGCATCAAGGAAAAAGACGGCGTGGTGATGGTCAACTTCTTCTCCGGCTACATTGTGCCCGCAGCGGCCAAGATTTCGCTGGAAAGTATGATCATCGAACGCGAACTCAAGAAGAAATACGCAGACCCCAAACGGGCGGAAGAGGAAATCCATCGCTGGAAAGCGCAGCATCGGTACCCGCGCGGCACGATCCATGATGTGCTCGATCACATCGATCACCTTGCCAAGGTTATGGGTTCGGAGCATGTGGGCCTCGGCGGCGATTTCGATGGCGTGAGCGTGCTGCCCACTCAGCTCGATGATGTAAGCTGTTATCCGTTTATCACGCAGGGGCTCATCGATCGCGGCTACACCGACGAGCAAATCCGTGGCATACTCGGCGGCAATCTGCTAAGGGTGATGCGGAAAGTAGAAGCGTTTGCGACAACTCAACGGCGCGAACAGCCTGCGAGTGTGAGCGGAAAGTAAAGAGGGCGGCAATGTGAATGAACCTATGGGGGCAGCAATGTGAATGAACCTGTGGGAGGCGTCTCCGACGCCGATGACGCATTCCAATGCAACACGAATTCGGCCTCGGAGAGGCTTTCGCAGTGCATTAGCTGCATGGTCCTCAATGGAAGCGGAACCAAACTACTGCTAGAGATAACACTTTGCTCGACCGTGCCGAATACGACCAGTTCCGCGTTGCTCCGCTCGATCCGGCGGCGCTGCGCGCTCGCGATGTCGAAAGGCTATTGAAGCAGGTTGCCAAAGGATCGGAAGGCCGCCTGACTTGCGAGAATTTCGCCGAGTCGCTCGAAGGCCGGCCCATTTACTTGGCACGCATCGGAACCGGCCCCAAGCGCGTGCTGCTCTGGTCGCAGATGCACGGTGACGAGCCGACGCACACGGCCGTGCTGTTGGACCTGGCGAATTACTTGCTGCAAAAGCCGGCCAAGCCCTTCGCCGCGGATATCCTTACGAATTGCATACTCCACTTCATTCCAATGCTCAATCCTGACGGCGCCGAAGCCGTCAAGCGCTTCAACGCTCAAGGCATCGATATCAACCGCGACGCGCGGCGACTCGCGACGCCCGAAGGCCGGGCGCTGCGCGCGGCCGTCGAATCGATCAAGCCCGAGTTTGCGTTCAACTTACACAACCAAAACGCACGCACCAGCGTGGGCAAACCGCCCGAGCCTGCCGCGGTTTCCGTGTTGGCACCCGCCCCCGACCTGAGCGGTAAGGAAACGCCGGGTCTGCGTCGTGCCAAACTCATGTGTGCAACGTTCGTCGAGGCTGTCCGGCCTACCGTCGCGGGAATGATCTCGCGCTATGACGATGAACACGAGCCGCGGGCGTTCGGCGATACGATCCAAGCCACGGGCGCGGCAACGATGCTTGTCGAGGCCGGCGGTTGGAGCAGCGACGACATCGAGCAAGTTACGCGCGTCCATTTTCACGGCATGCTCTCCACGCTCCACGCGATCGCCACCGACGCGTATTTGAAGGCAGACATCAACGTTTACGAAAAGCTGCCCCAGTCGAACTCAGCCCGCCAGCTTGACTGCCTAATCAACAATGGAAGCGTCGTCACGGCCATCGCGCCGAAAGCGTTCACGGCCGACCTCGGCATTTCGCAGTCGCGTAGCGAGCGTCTTGGCGGCAATGCCAAGAGCGACGGCAAGATCGTGGAAATCGGCGACTTGTCGACCCTCTCGGCCAGGACGAACATCGACGCCACGAGCTGGCTGATCCTACCCGGGCAACTTGCTTTTCTTGACGATTGGAGCGCGGAACAGCCTTTGGCAACCGAGCGGGTGAACGCTTTACTCTCAAGAGGTGTCACAGCAGTAATTGGCTCTATCGACCTTGCCAACCGCGCGGCCATCGACGCGATTGCGGAAACGCGCGAATTGCCCGTGAATTGGGGATTTGTCGGCCGCCTCGAAAAAATCGCTGGTATTTCGCCGGCCCAACTTGTCGAAAACGTGGCCGTCGCGGTCAATCGCGGCCTCCTGGCCATCGCCACCGACCGAGCGAACGAAGAAGTGTGGCAACAGTTCACCGACCTGGGCGCCGCCATGGTGCAACTCACCAAACTGACGGACAGTAGCGCACCCGCTTCCTACCGCGAACTTGCGAACCATGCCGCGATGCTCTTCCTTCTCTTGGGCCTTGTTTCGCGCGGCGCGGTCGGCCGCGACTCGTGCGCCGACTTGGCGATTTTCAAGGCGGCCCAGGATGCGGATGCGGAATCCGCCCTCGATTGGCGAGGGCTCGAGCGTGTGCTGGTCGCTGGCGAAACCATCTGGCAAAATGGAAAGCGTACCGGCGGTTCGCCCGGCATTCTTCTGCGCCGCCGTTAATTTGCGAGAACGTCGCCATGCTCAACAAAATCTGGTTCTGGTTGTTGTGTATTGGCTTGGTCTACGGGTTCTGTAAGTCGGCGTATCAAACGCAATTCACACCGCCAACGGCGCAAAAATCCGAGCCGCAAGCGAGCGTATCGGCACAAGTCGAGAAGAAAGCTCTTGAACCCGGACTTACGGCCATGGGCAAGCGGCTTAACAGTGCTTTGCTGGAGGGCGCAAGGACGGCTGTTGAAATCTGCATCGGCCTCGTTGGCATCATGGCCTTGTGGCTGGGGATACTGAATGTTGCCAAGGATGCCGGCTTGCTGGATGCATTTGCGCGCTTGATGCGTCCCTTGTTACGGTGGCTCTTCCCCGAAGTGCCGGATGGCCACCCCGCGCAAGGCGCGATGCTGATGAACTTTTCGGCCAACATGCTGGGCCTCGATAATGCCGCTACCCCAATGGGCCTCAAGGCAATGGAAGAACTCCAATCGCTCAACGCGGTGAAAGACACGGCGACCAATTCGATGGCCCTGTTCCTCGCGATCAATTGTGGCAGCATCACGCTCATCCCGTTTACGATCATTGGTTTTCGCGCGATCAAGGGCAGCCACGACCCGGCGGGCATCATCGCGGGCACGCTCGTCGCGTCGTTCGCGAGTGTCGTCGCCGGCATCACTGCCGCCCGCTGGCTTGCTCGTTCGCCCAAATATCAAATGGCGGTCGAACTGGGCGAGGCCGACGTTCCATCGTCGCATGTTCCTAATGCAACGGAGAAAGATCGGCCATGACGTCGACTGAAATCCTCGAAGCCGTCAGCCAATGGGCGATTCCCGCGCTGATCTTGCTGATCATCGTCGTCGCCGCCCGCAAGAAGGTGCCGATGTACGAATCGTTCGTCACCGGCGCGAAGGAGGGCTTCAACGTCGCGGTCATGATCATTCCGTACCTAGTGGCGATGTTGTTCGCCATCAAAGTGTTCGTCGCCAGCGGCATCTTCGATGACATCAAGTACGGACTGGCGATGGTGATGAACAGCGTGGGGCTGGGTGCCTACACGGAATCGCTCGATCTCCTGCCCCTCGCGATGACCAAGCCACTCACCGGCGGCGGTGCGCGGGCTGTGATGCTCGAAATCTTCGACCTCCACGGGCCCGATAGCTTCCTCGGCAAGACGGCCTCGATCATGATGGGCAGCAGCGAAACAACCTTCTACATTCTCACCGTGTATTTCGGCGCGGTCGGCGTAAAGAAAGTTCGGCATACGCTGCTGGCGTGTTTGTGTGCCGACGCGGCCGGCATCGGCACCGCGGTCGTGCTGGGTTATTTGCTGTATGGCGGCGGAAAATAAAAGGAAACGTCCGCGGTAAACCCTCCCCCAGCCCCTCCCTAAAAGGGAGGGGAACGAGCAATGCCTCCGCTCATCAAGCCATTTACTTTGAAGAAAGGTGATGCGATCGGCATCATCGCACCGGCAGGCCCGATTAACCGGGAACGATTTGACCGAGCGCTAGGCAGGCTGCGTAGTCGCGGCTTCGAGTTCAAGTTCTACGGGGACATCTATCGCTCTTCCGGCTATCTTGCTGGCGACGATGATACCCGTGCGAACGAATTAATGGCCGCATTCGCTGATCCCGAGACAGCGGCTGTGTGGTGTGCCCGCGGCGGCTACGGCGTCCTGCGACTTATTGATCGCATCGACTTCGATGTGATTCGTCAGAACCCCAAAGCGTTCGTCGGCTTCAGCGATATCACAGCCCTGCATGTCGCGATCAACCAGCGAGCAGGGCTCATCACATTCCATGGCCCCAACATCCAGGACGGTTTCGGCAAGCCAGACGACATGCCGCCACCGAACGAGTTGGCACTTTGGCAGAACCTTTGCGGCCAGGCGGCTATCGGTCAATCGTTGCACCCGGTCGATCAAGCCGGCCCACAATCGACAGCAGCGTATGAGTATGATCTACATGCCAGCGCCAACGCCGCTCCGCGCACGATCCGCGGCGGAGTCGCCACCGGCCCGCTGATCGGTGGAAATCTGTCTGTGCTTTGTGGGATGTTGGGAACGCCGTTTGAAGTTGAAACGGAAGGACAGATCCTTTTCCTGGAAGACATCGGCGAACGGCTTTACCGAGTTGATCGCTATCTGACCCAATTACGACTCGCTGGAAAACTGAATGAGGTCGCCGGCGTGCTGCTTGGCGATTTTTCGTACGATGCAACCGACCAGCGCGAAGATTCGGCCGATATCGCGCGCTTTATGCAAGAGTTCTTTTCGCCGCTGGGCATTCCGGTCCTGGCCGGCTTTCCGGCGGGCCACGAGGCGATTAACCTCACGCTGCCGATCGGCGGCCTCGTCGAATTGGATGCCGATGCCGGCCGCGTTACACTGCTAGAATCGCCCGTCACTCCTACCACCACTAAGTAATCTGCAGAGGCGACGCGAGGATTTTCGTCCGATGAAAGACGTCGCCGACTTTATTGAGAAAGCATCGAATTCGTTTTCGATGCCGTTGATCACGGTAGTTGTTGCGACGGGCCTGTTCTTCACCTTTCGGCTGCGCTTCGTCCAAATCACGCGCTTTCGCGAGGCGGTTCGTGAAACGCTCGCGAGCCAGCAAAGTGGCGGCAACGGAGCTCTGTCTCCGCTGCAAGCGTTTATGACCGCACTGGCCGCCACCATCGGCACGGGAAATATCGTCGGTGTCGCGACGGCGATCGTCAAAGGCGGCCCGGGCGCGCTGTTTTGGATGTGGTGCTACGGCTTCTTGGCGATGGCCACCAAGTTTGCCGAGGCCTCGCTTGGCATGCACTATCGCGTGGCCAATGGCGACGAGGTGCTCTCCGGGCCCATGTACTACCTGCGCGATGGCCTCAAGTCGCGCACGTTGGGTGTAATCTACGCACTCGTCGGCGGCTCGGCAGTGTTGTTTACCACGCCGCTGACGCAGCCAAATTCGGTCGCCGTTTCATTCGCCACGCAGTTGAAAACTCACGACTACACGCTCGGCAGTTGGCACCTGGGCGAAACCGCAATCGATGAAGTACGGCTGATCGTCGGCCTGGTGCTGGCTGTTTTCACCTGGCTTGTCATTGTTCGCGGCATCCAGTCGATCGGCCGCGCCGCGCAGAAACTTTCACCACTCAAAGTGGGATTGTATTTGGCGGGTGGATTCACGGTTCTCGTTACGCACCTAGGGCAAGTGCCCGCTGTATTTGCCGCGATCTTCCGCGAAGCATTTTCCCTGAAAGCGGCCGCCGGCGGCACGCTTGGCTACGTCATTATGGAGGCCATTCGCTACGGCATCGCCCGCGGCGTATACGCCAACGAAGCGGGCTACGGCACGGCCGCCGCCGCTTACGGCACCGCGAAGAGCCAGCGTCCCGACCAGCAAGGCTTGGCCGCGATGATGGACGTATTCATCATCACCTACATCACGTCCACCATCAGTGCTCTAGCCGTTTTGCTGACCGGCACCTGGCAAATCAAAGACATCACCGGTCCCGAAGCGGTGCCGGCCGCATTCAACGCGGCGATCCCCATCGTGGGTGGGTGGATGGTCACGATCTCGATCTTCCTCTTTGGCTACACCGTGCTCATTGGTTGGGCGTTCTACGGTGAGCAATTTCTCGAATACCTGTTCGGCCCGAAGATCATCGTGCCGTTTCGCTGGCTCTATTGCTTCATCATTCCCGTGGGAGCCGTCATAAAAGTCGACGCGGTCTGGAATTGGGGCGATATCTGCAATGGCATGCAGGTGTTTCCCAACGTCATCGGCCTTATTGGTTTAAGCGGAGTGACGGCAGCATACGCCCGCTATCGCCCCGGTGCGCGATACGAGCGTACCAAAGAACGCCGAAACCTTTGAATTGCATCACTTGCGTACCGCCGCCTCACGAGCTTACGCTGTTGTTGGCGAGGGGCGCGGCCCTACCGTCAAACTGAGAATTTGAGAATTCGTTTCCATTCTTTCAATGGGGAGCCTTCCATGTTTCGTACTTCATTGATCGCTTGTCTTGGTATCTTGTTGACCGCCAGTGCCGTCGGTGCCAAGGGGCCCCAGGAATTATTCAACGGCAAGGATCTGACTGGCTGGGACGGCGATCCGGCCGTGTGGAGCGTGAAGGACGGCGTGATCACGGGGCAAACGAAAGCCGAATCGCCGCTCAAGAACAATGAGTTTCTCATTTGGAAGGGCGGGGACGTGAAAGATTTCAAACTCACACTGCAGTACAAAATCAAGGGCGGCAACAGCGGCGTTCAATATCGCAGCAAAGTCCTCGACCCTAAGAAGTGGATTGTGGCCGGCTATCAGGCCGACATCGACGCAGGTCCGACTTACAGCGGAATTCTGTACGAAGAGCGCGAACGCGGAATTCTGGCCAAGCGTGGCGAAAAAGTGACGATTGATCGCAATGGCAAGAAAACGGCTGAAGTATTCGGCGACGCCGCAGAGCTGCAAAAGGCGATCCACACCGACGATTGGAACGACTACGTGATCGAAGTGCGCGGCGCGAACATGAAACACACGATCAACGGCAAGCTCATGAGTGAAACCACCGACCGCGATCAAAAAGAACGCGATAAAGCTGGTGTGCTCGCACTACAGGTTCATGCCGGTCCACCCATGACGATTCAATTCCGCAATATTCGGCTCGAAACGCTGGAAGCGAAACCCAAGAAGCCAAGAGCCGAAAAGAAGAAGGCGGCCTAGCAATTGTCTTTGCTCGCTAGTTCAACAGCAATGCGGAAAGGACACCACGATGGCAGTGAAGACCCATATCCTGGTAGACGCCAGCGCGTCGTTCGTTCACGATCACGCGGAGATTCATCATGGCTCCTCGTCGGCCGCGACCTGGCAGGCACGCTTGCGTACGTGCCGGGGGGGCCGATCGGAAGGCGTCCAGGTCGTCGAACTGGATAACGGCGCAATGTGCATCGACGTCCTGCCGACGCGCGGCATGGGCATCTGGCGAGTCCGTCGCAACGGCAAGACGCTCGGTTGGCAAGCTCCCCAGCCCGATCCGGTGCATCCTTGCTTTGTGCCACTCACCGAGGCCAGCGGCCTGGGTTGGCTCTCGGGCTTCAATGAATTGCTCTGCCGTTGCGGCCTGGAAAGTAACGGCGCGCCGGAGTTCGATGACACGGGCCGGCTCGTGCTGCCTCTGCATGGCCGCATCGCCAATACGCCCGCGCACCATGTGGAACTGCTGATCGACGAAGATGCTGGCCGCTTATCGTTGCGCGGCGTTGTCGACGAGGCGCGCTTTCATTTTCAAGCCTTGCGCCTCACATCGACGATCTCGACGGCGTTCGGCTCGCACGAATTCAGCTGGACCGATGAAGTCGAGAATTTCGGCGGCCGAGATGCGACGCTGCAAATGCTGTATCACTTCAACCTGGGGCAGCCGCTCTTGCGACCCGGCGCGAAAATTTCCGTGCCACTGGGCACGATCGCTCCACTCGCCAAGCCGGCGGCTGGTTACGGAGTGGATACCTGGAACATCATGCCACCACCCAAAACGGGATCGCCCGAGCAAGTTTTCGTCATGCAACCGGCCGCCACTTCAAATGGTGATACGCGAGTTCTCGTTACCGAACTTACCGATAATGAAGCTCTGAGCGTGCAAGTCAACACGCGTGCTCTGCCCTGCTTCAGCTTGTGGCGCAACACTCCGGCCGAAGCCGATGGGTACGTAATTGGGATCGAACCTGGCACCAACTTCCCGAATCCGCGCAACTTCGAAAAGCAAAATGGCCGAACCGTGAGCTTGAAACCAGGCGAAAAATGGCAGGCGACGTTAACCGCGACGTGGCACACCGACCCGCAATCCATCGCGCGCGAAGCCGAATTGATCGCCGCCATTCAAAAGGACGTCAAGCCGCAGGTCTTTATGCAACCTCGCCCCGAGTGGTCGAAGTAGCGTCATGTCCGTGGCCGAGGCGACTCGGCTCGGTTTCCCAAGATTGCCGGCAATCTGGCGAATTTCAACAAGTGCTCGCCCGGCATGTGGCCGGCACAGCCGCGCGGATCGCGTTTGCGGAAGTCGATCTCTTGGGCACGAGGGCTATTCCAAAGCGAAGTCGCGCCATGCTATCGTATGTAATAGCGCAATGATGTGCGACGCACGATGCAATTCGTACGCCTCTACCTTCCTTCTATTCAGGAGCTATGGCGATGTCTACCGATCAATTCATGCTGCAACAATTCTTGACGCTGCGCGATGAAATTCGCGACTCGAAGGCTCGTATTTTTTGGCTGCTCATTATTGGCATCGCGCTTGTGGTCTTGGCCAGTTTCATGGCCGCCGAGTTCCCCGCTGCCTTTGCGAATGCGGCCATTCCTTTCATTCTGCTGGGCCTCATGCTCTCCTTCGTATCCGAACAAAACAACATTGCCCGCGCCGGCCGCTACTTGCGCGAAGTCGTGGAACCGCGCATCGAGAATCTGGACGGTTGGGAACATTGGCTGGAAACGAAACCACACTTACGCGATGTGGATCACTACTTTGTGCTCGGCTTCAGCGTGCTGTTCCTGGTGTTCTTTGCCATCACTACTTCACTGACACTGGTGCAACTCGACAAGCGGACGAGCGAAGTCTACGTCGCTGCCGCGGCAATCGCCTACGCGTTAGGCGCTTTCTGCACCGCGGTTGTGCTGTGGCGGCATTGGCGGTCGAGCACGGCGGTGAAGGAATCGACGCCAGCTCCTGCGGCGAATTAGCCGGGACCAATCACGTATCGAAGCTGAGAAGACTTGGGGAAGGGCCTCTGACCGCGCTAGGGCGTCGCACTTCACGCCGTCCTCCAAGTTCGCGCGAAATCGGCGTCGGAGACGCCTCCCACGCCGAATGGCTCCCACGCGGAATGGCTCCCACGCGGAATGGCTCCCACACCGATTGGCCATCTTGGTTAAATGATCGGCCCTGGCGACTTAACCGAGCGGATGGGTGCGCTCTTTCAGCGGCAACGCAACGCGTGCTTGGGCCAGATGCGACGCATAAATGCTCTGCAGCATCTCCTGGACCCATTTCACATTGTGAAGACCGGTGCCCGGCTCGCGATTTTCTTCGGCCGCCGCGAGCACATCCAGCAGGGCCCGTTGGTGGCACCAGTGATAGCGCGTCTTGGCGTCCAGCGCGTCCCATTCCGGAATCTGCACCGTCTGCCAGCGAACGGCCTTCGCCGGATTGAACGAAAGGCCGCGGAACCAGACCACGTCCGTCAGGTGACGGATCATGACAATTCCTTCCGAGCCACGAATTTCCAGGCTGAACCGATCGCCCGATTGCTTTGTATTGCGATGCGATTGAAAATAGCCATGCACCTGGTCGGGGAAGCCGAACATGGCGACCACGCAGTCGCCCGCGACAAGACCGGCCGGTTCGCTGGCGGGGTGCGCATCTTGTTTGGTGGCATCGGCATTCCCTTGTTGCACCTGCGCGAACGTCCACTGGGGCGTACCGGCGAACATGTTCATGAGATCGAGCATGTGGAAGCCGAGCACGATGAGATCCTCGCCGCCACCACGTTCATCACACTTGCCTTGCGCGTGGATCGATTGAATCTTGCCGATTTTTCCGTCGTGAATGAGCGCGGCCACCTTCTTGACCGCCGGTGAAAACCGATTCGGCAACGCCACGCCGAGCTTCACTTTGGCTTTGTCGCATGCTTGCTCGATGCGGTCGAAACTCGGCAAGTCGGCAGCCAGCGGCTTTTCCGAATAAATGTGTTTGCCCCTGCTGGCGCAGTGCGTGATCACTTCCTCGTGGCGATCGACATGGCGCATGCCCACCGCCACCAGGTCAACCTGTTCGGCTTCGAGCAGCTTGCGATAATCTTCGTACAGCCGCGTAACATTGCACCGCTTTCCCGCTTCCTTCAGGCCCACGGGGTTGTCGTCGGCAATCGCGACAAACTCAATTCCGGGCAGCTTGACGAGGGCTTGGTCGATGTCGTGGCCGTAATCGCCGTGGCCGGTCGAACCGATGATGGCGGCCCGATACTTCTTCTTTAGCGTCGGCAACGTGAGCGCCGAGGGCTTGACCGCCTCTTCCGCAATCGCGGCCGTTCGCGTCACTGCCAACGTCGCCAACGACGCCCCCACACCCGCTTTCTCGAGAAACGCACGACGACTAATATCTGCCATAATAAGGCCCCTTGAATTCGGAAACTTCATTCGGTGGATTCCAATGCCCCGCCTTCCAGCTTAGCCTATTATCACTGCCACGGCACTCGGCAGGAATGGGCATGTATTGAATTGCCACGGCGCTCCGAATCGAGAGTTAACAACCTGGGCCGTCGGAAATTCCGAGTGGCGAGGAGCGAGGAGGTAGCCACCGTCGCCAGACGGTGGATGCGTCAGTCCACGCTCTGGCGAGCGTGACTACATTGAGATTTGTTGGATTGAAACGCCACATCGTTTCGGTGAGTTTACTATGCAAATTGCACTTCGATCTGCGAATCCGTTGCTCGTATTGTTTGCCGCCCTGCTCTTCGCGAACATCCGCTCGCAATGCACTGCGGCCGAACCCAAGCTGCCGAAGCAACCAAGCTGCGAGCGGGCGCGAGAAACGCAGCTTGAGCTCGGGGGCCCGGTGGCTGCGTACTTACGCGGCGTGACCCGCCAGTGGCTGCTCGTCGCCCCAGATGCAAATCCCGGCATGCTGGAAATGTTTCGCGATCGCGATCGCCTGCCGCGACGAGCACTGGTTCCTTGGGCAGGTGAGTTTGCCGGAAAATATCTCACCGGCGCGGTGCAAGTCTATCGCGTCACGCACGATGACGCCCTGCGCGATTATTTGACCAAGTTCGTCCACGAGTTGTGTTCACTGCAAGCCGACGACGGCTACCTCGGGCCGTGGCCCAAGGACTCGCGGCTCACGGGCACCGCTCCGAATGTCGATAAAGGCACTCCCGGCCCGACCTGGGACGCTTGGGGCCACTACCATGTCATGGTCGGCCTGCTCACCTGGTACGCCGAAACGGGCGACCAACAGGCTCTGCAAGCCGCTACCCGCATCGGCGACTTGTTCTGCAACAAGTTCCTGGGCGACAAGAAGCCAAGGCTCGTCGATACGGGCTGGACCGAAATGAATTTGGCCCCCGTACACTCAATGTGCCTACTGTATCGGGCGACTGGCGAACCACGGTACCTGGACCTGGCCAAACAAATTGCCGAG
This sequence comes from Planctomycetota bacterium, assembly GCA_029781135.1. Classification (GTDB taxonomy): domain Bacteria; phylum Planctomycetota; class Planctomycetia; order Pirellulales; family Lacipirellulaceae; genus JABDGM01. The sequence goes on along the minus strand of JAKOXH010000038.1, from coordinate 28,069 downwards.
GAATTCGCCGCAATTGGCCCCGACGGCAAACCGCTAGCCGGTAATTATCTGAACGCTGCCGCCGATTCGCGCGAGTATTTCGAAACTCCCAAACCGCGGTGGGAGAGTTTGCACCCAATCCTGGGCTTGGTGGAACTCTATTACGCCACGGGCGACGAGCGCTATCGGAACGCGTTCGAGCATTGGTGGTGGAGCATTGTAAAGCTCGACCGTCACAATAACGGCGGATTCTCCTCGGGCGAGCAGGCCCAAGGCAATCCCTACCACCAGGGAGCGATCGAAACTTGCTGCACAATCGCCTGGATGACGATGACCACCGAAATGCTCAAGCTCACCGGTAATTCGGTGGTGGCCGATGAGTTGGAACTGTCACTCCTCAACTCGGGGCTCGGTATGCACTCGCCCACGGGCCGCTGGGCCACCTACAACACGCCGATGGAAGGCGTACGCCGCGCCAGTGCCCACGACATCGTGTTTCAAGCCCGCGAGGGCACGCCCGAACTGAACTGCTGCAGCGTAAACAGCGCGCGCGGGCTCGGCCTGCTGAGTGAGTGGGCCATCATGCGCGATTCCAAGGGCGTGATTCTCAATTGGTACGGTGTTGGCACGTTGGAAACGACGCTGGCCGATGGGCGCAAGGTTGCGTTGCAAGTGGCGTCGGACTATCCGCGGAATGGCCACGTCAAAATCAAAGTCTCGCCGGAGAAGCCGTCGCAATTCGCTCTGCGCCTGCGGATCCCCTACTGGTCGGCAACAACCGAAGTAACGGTCAACGGCGCGGCCGTCAAAGACGTGAAGCCGGCCCAGTACCTGGTGCTCGAACGCGAATGGAAGCCGGGCGACACGATTGACTTGAACCTCGACTTTTCGCTGCACTATTGGGTTGGCGAACGTGAGAGCCAAGGCAAGGTGTCGATTTTCCGCGGACCGATCTTGCTGACCTACGATCGGCGCTTCAACACGATGGACCCGGCCGATGTGCCCGCGCTCGATGCGCGCGGCCTGCAAGGTCAACCAGGCTCGCAAGTTGGTTGGCATCAACCGATCGTGAAGCTCGACTTTCCCGCTCAGAACGGCCAGAGCCTTACGCTGTGTGATTTTGCCAGCGCCGGCAATGGCGGCACGCCGTATCTCACCTGGCTCCGCGTGAAGAATGTGAAGCCGAAGCCTTTCAGTCGCGAGAACCCGCTCCGTAGCGGAAGGCCCACGATGCCCTGACGACATCCGCGTACCAAAACCTATTGCAGTTGCCCACTCGAACCGTTATCCCGCTAGGGCCATTCAATGATTCACGCTGTGCATTTGGTGGCACGCCCAGAGGCTTTGCGATGGGCGTGGTATCAGCGGTGATTTCTGCCCCGCCACGCCCTTCGCCGACTCAGGGCGTGCCACCCAAATTGAATAACTCATTGGCTCTGGTTATCTCACGGCACTGCGCAATGACTTTACACCCCTCGCGTCGTTATTCCACATTGATCGGCAGTGTTTCTTGGGGCGCAGAGCCGGCGTCACTTTGGGGTTTCTCGGGGCCATCGTAGGCGGCCGCACGTATCGACTCCAATAACTCTCGGAATGTTCCGCCGGCCCAGTACGCAGCCGCAACCAGCGAAACGCACGCAGTCAGGAATTGAACGTCGAGCCAGCTTGGTGAATCGAGCATTAACCACAAGCTCGTCACGCCAGCTAATAAAGAAACAATGATCTTGGTTACGGCATCGCGGCGGTGCTTTTTCAATTCGTGCCGACCAATCGCCCGTCGCGCCGTTTCGTTGGCCAGTGCGCGCAAGGCCCCCATGTCAGCTTTTGGCGCCGCCGCGGCGCGGCGGGCAATGGCTTCCCAATCCACGACTGCCACCGTCGACAAGTCGCCCTCACTTGCAGTTGCGTCCTGTAAGCCGCCCTCAACCAGATTCGCCGCCGCCCTGGTCCCAGGACTAGCAGCATCTCCGACATTCGGTACCATGTTGGCCACAGGTCGCGCCGGCTGTCGAGATGTAGTTGGCGGTGCCGGTTCAGCCGTTGGCGATTCGCCCCGCACCCGCTGCATGAGCTTCGCCATGTACTGTTCGATTGACTCTTCCTCGTCGTGGTCGTTGGCTGCCGCGACGCCGCCGCTCGCGAAGCCGATCGTCCGCGGCGCCGCAGCCGATTCGTCGGCTCTGGGAGACAGTTGTACGGGCGCCGCATTTTCACCAGCACCTTCCTCGAACAGATGCGAATAACGCTCGATGAATGAGGTTGGCGGTGTCTTGGTCGCTGGCTGCTCCACTAGCTCGGCGGAATCTTGGACCGTCACACTAGGCTCCGTGGCAGCGACGGCGTCGGAATCGGCCGTCACTTTCTCCAGGCTTTCCTCCGCGACGATTGGCTGTTCGTGCGTCTCGACATCTTGGCCCAATGACTCGTGGCACCTAGCCGCAGGCGCCTCAACCGGCAACTCCGCCTGGACTTGGGCGGCCTCGCGGCTCGGCCACTCTTCGGCAGAACCATGTTCCCACCGTGAGAGTTCGGCAAGTGGCGCACGCTCGTTATCCGCGCGTATCTCGGCCGTCGCTCCGCTATCCCACGCCGGCGCATCGAGTTCGGCGACATTGGCCGGTGTTTCCACGCTTCCAGCAACTTTTTCCGCCGCTACCGCCTCGGCCGCCACACACCACGGGTTTTCGCCGTCCGCTGGGGACCATTCTCCCGCCGGTTCCAGTATTCGTTCACACGGAACCGCTTCTGTCGTCGGTGTCATCCAACCATCGGCATCGCGACCTTTCGGCGACGGGCAAACATCGGCGAACGGCGATTTGGCAAGGGGCGATTCGGCCACCGGTGGTGACTCCCACGAATCGACCGCTTCATTCGGTGACGGCGTCCCCAGTCCCCAGGGCGACTCCTGCATTCCACCCCAGCCGCTTTCTTCGGCAGAGCACGGAAATTCGATTGGAGACGTTGACTCGGTCGTCCAATTGGCCGCGGGAACTGGTTCCGGCGTCGTTGCGGCTAGTGTCATGTCGGGCGATTCCACGCTCGGCGGCTGATCGCCAGCCGCTGCCGACAACTCTTGTGGCGCCGCGGCCATCGCGGGCGTCGAGGGAGCGTCCTCAACCCGACCGCTCTCCGACTTCTTCGCCAACAAATCGGCCACTTGTTGCGACAAAGTTCGGACCGAGTCTTCGGCCGCGCGCACTTGGTCTTCAAGTTCCGCGATGCGCGCCGTGGACTTCGCACTTTCGTGTTGTGCTTGCACACAGTGTTCTCGCCACTCGTCCCGGGCTTGCCCGAGTAACCTGTGCGCATTGTCTGCCGTTAACAACCGCCGCTCCAGTTCGTCGGTCGATTCGGCAAACTGCCGAGCCTGATCGGCAAGCTGTCGCTCTAGTTCGCTCACCGCCGCGGCTGCGGCACTTTCTGCCTGTTGCTGCTGGGCCGCCAGTTGGCGTTCCAACTCGGCCGTCGCGTTCGCTTTGGCAATTTGATCTTGCTGGGCCTGGTTCAACTGCTCCTGGATTTCCGCCAACCGGCTTTGCAGCGCGCTATTCTCGTCCGCGAGTTTCTGCTGCGACGCGTGTTCTGCCTGCTGCTGGGCCGCCAGTTGGCGTTCCAACTCGGCCGCCGCGTTCGCTTTGGCAATTTGATCTTGCTGAGCCTGGTTCAACAGCTCCTGAACTTCCGCCAACCGGCTTTGCAGCGCGCTATTCTCGTTCGCAAACTTTTGCTGCGAAGCGTGTTCCGACTGCTGCTGGGCCGCCAGTTGGCGTTCCAACTCGGCCGCCGCGTTCGCCTTGGCGATTTGATCTTGCTGGGCCTGGTTCAACTGCTCCTGAATTTCCGTCAACCGGCTTTGCAACGCGCTATTCTCATCCGCAAGTTTCTGCTGCGACGCCTGTAGCATCGCGGTTTCCTCGACGAGTGCTTGCCGGGCGGTTTCCTCCGCGGTGCGATTCGCGTTCAGTTGTTCGATCTGCTTTCGCTGTTCTCCTACCTCGCCGACTAGTTGCTCACGCTCCTCGGTGAGCGATTGATGGGCCGACATCGCCGCTGCGTACCGATTGTCGCGTTCCTCAGCTTCGGACAACTGCAGCAGCGCTCGGTACAACTCAGCCGACGTGTTTTCCCGTCCCGTCCGCTCTTCCGCGATCTGGCGCTCGAGATCGTCCAGTCGTCGCTGTTCACTCGCTAAGCGAGCGACCTCATCGGAGAGGCTGGCCTGGACCGCTGTCAAACTCGAGTTGGCCGTGTCGAGCTCGGCGATTTGCGACTGCAGTTGCTCGTTCTGCTGGCACAGTTTGTCCCGTTCTTCGATCGCCGCGAGCTTGGCAACCGCCAAAACGGAGTAGTCGGTATCGAGCTGCGTGATGTGCGCTTCGAGAGCCGCCACTTGCTGTTGCAGTTCGCCACGTTCTTTGGCCAACGCGGTGCGTTCGTCGGCGATCGCCGCCGACTCGGCGATCAGCGCGGTGGCTTCCGCGACCATGCGTTCGTTCTGCCGACGAACATCGGCCAACTCCCCTTGGAGTGTTGTGTGTTCAACCGCGTGCGACTCGTTCTCCGCCGCCAGCTTTTGCAGTTCATTCTGCAACCGTTCAATTTCACCGCGCGCCTCGTCCCGCTCTCCGCGGTAAGTTGCGCTTTCGGCCGCGGCTTCGAGAACCTCTTCTTGCAGCCGCGCATGTTCCTCGCGTATTTGTTGGTGTTCCCGCCAAAGTGCGGCATGCTCATCGAGCAGCTTCTGATGGTCTTGCGCCGCTGCGGCCTGTTCGCGCGCCAATTCGCTGGCCCGTGCCACAGCCTCGCGAACCTCAACCTCCAGCCGCTGGTTCAAGGCGCTGAGTTGTTGACTCTCCATCGCCTTGGAATTGAACTCGGCCAGCTGCTCGCGGCTGGCAGACAGTTCCGCCAGCGTTTGCGCGAGCGTGCCGCTGACGCTCTTTCGTTCCATGGCGATCTGCAAATTCTCCTCCTGCAAATCGGCCACCTGGCGCAGCAGCGTTTCGTGCGCTAACCTCTCCTGTTGCAGCGTCTCGTTCGTACCATGGTTGTGAGACGATCCCTGTTCTTGTTCCGCGGAAACTCGCCCGCCCGGCATCGACTTTGAAATGGGCGCCACGCCACGCGGCGGCGGTGCGGCGCACCGCTCGACGATCTCCAGTTCGACGGCCCCAATTCTCAAGCAGTCGCCGACGTTGGCGGCCGTCTCGGCAAATGGCACGCCGTTTAGCTGCACATCTCCTGACCAACTCCGCACCGAAACGCCTTCCGGGCCATGCACGATCAGGCAGTGCAGCGGCTGCACCCCCGGCCGTTCCAGGCGGAGTGTACACTTCGGACTGGAGCCAATCGTGGTTCGACCCGGTCGCAGTTCGTGGAACTGTCCATCTTGCCGATCCAGCAAATGCATGGGGGGCAAACCACCTGAGAGCGGGGCTACCTGGGCTAGTTGACGGGGAGCTAAAAGCATCGATAATCGCCTACTGCAAAAATCCTAGCGGCTTCACACGGAATGCTCGCGTCTCTCGGCGGAGACGCCGTTCGTCGAGCGCTGCACACGCCAGGCCGTCCTCGTGCAGGACGCATGGCCTCGGGGAATGGGGATTCCTACTCCCCGCCCTTCGCTCCATGCTCCCTGCCCAATCGCGGGTGCCCAATACCTGCGCAAGGCTCCATAGAAGCATGTACCTTGCTTGCGGCTGAGCGTCAAAGCAGTCTGCTGGCACGAGCGTCCGCAACTTACGCCAGATATTCCGGAAACTTCGGCTGGCGGATTTGGAACGAACGTGCCGATTACCGTTAGGCGCCTGGCAGTACAGTTCGCCCGCAGAAACCTCCGGGTTTCCCACGGCGGCTAAAGTGTCCTGTTTGGGGAAGCGGCAAATACGGTCTTCCGCTCTGCGGAATTACCGGCTTGCTTGGCCCCGGCTGGCCAATTTCCGGGCAGTTTTGCGGCCATCGCTCACTTGCGGTGGTAGACAGTTCCGATTGTGCGGGAAGCTAGCGATCCTTCCGGCTCGACCTGCGTACTATATTTAGGTTGCAGGCTGCCGACGGCTCCGCTAGCGAATGAATGACGTAACCTATGGGGAGTTTCGGTCGGCCGTGCAGAATGCGCTACTGCAATCGACGGGAACAGGTAACGCGAACAGAGAATTTGGGGGGCAGTTGCCCGCATCCAGGCGTCATACAACGATGCGGCCAACTGCTGATCCGCCAGGTGAGGTGAAACCACGATGACACGTAAAGATTCGATTTTGAAGATGCGCGATCTCTTGATGACGCGCCGCAACGCCCTCCGCAAGGCCCTGGCCGGTGACTTGAGCCTGCTCAAGCAATTGCGGGAACAATCGGGCGGCGACGTGGTCGATGCCGCCCTGGATGCCGCCCAGGACGAAATCAGCTCTCAGTTGGCCGAAGTGGAAAGCCGCGAACTCGTTAATATTGAGCGGGCCCTCGTCCGCATCAAGAATGGCAGCTACGGCGAATGCGAAGGCTGCGGCGAGCGGATTCCGCTGGCCCGGCTCAACGCCCTGCCCTACGCCACAAGCTGCATCGAGTGCCAACGTGCCGCGGAACTCAGTGGCGGCCACGGCGGCGGCGGCGGCGATTGGAGCCGCGTCCTCGACACGGGCTTCAGCGACACCGACGTCTCGTTCAGCGACCTTGAGGCTCAGTGAGATTCTGCCGCTTGTGCCGACAAGCCATTTTGCTGCCGTGTTGCTCGCGGCAAGGTATAATTAAGCCCGGTGGCGAAGTTCTTCGCCATCGGGCTTTTTTCATTTTCTGCAACACTCGGCGAACACCGCGATGAACCGTTCCACAGCGTTCCCTCGTCGCTTGCTCGGGCATACTTTTCCTCTCGTCACGTCGGCGATTTGCGTCGGTCTGATCGCCACGCATGTGAACGCCCAAGCCACGAACTACGCCACGGCAACCACGCCCGCCGCAACCGGTGGCAGTCCGGTCGCCACCCCGCCGCCCTCCGAGCGCGAGGCCGAGTACGCCTCGCTTGCCCGCGACGTGCAAGTGCTCGATCGCGAATTCGGCATCGTGAAGCGCGTCGTGAAATTGGTTACGCCAGCAGTCGTTCACATCGAGTCCAAACCACTTCCCAAATTTCAGGGATTGTTGCACGTCGAGGAAGCAGGCTCCGGTGTCATCGTACAGTTCGGCAACAAATACTATGTCCTGACGAATCGCCATGTGATTCGTCATTCCGATGCCGAGAAGATCGAAGTCCATCTTGCCGATGGCCGCGTATTTCATCCCACGCGCGTTTGGAGCGACGGTAAGACCGACGTGGCGGCGCTGTCGATCAATGCAACCAATCTCGCCGCCGCGCGGCTCGGCGATAGCGACGCGTTGGAAATTGGCGATTTTGTGCTGGCGGTCGGCAGCCCGTTTGGTCTGAGTCAGAGTGTGACGCGCGGCATTGTTAGCGCCAAGGGTCGCCACAATCTGGATTTAGGAGACGAGGAACTCGAGTTGCAAAACTTCATCCAAACCGATGCCGCGATCAACCCCGGCAACAGCGGTGGGCCGCTCGTCAATCTGCGTGGCGAAGTCGTGGGCTTGAACACAGCGATCGCCAGCGCCTCGGGCGGCAACGAAGGCATCGGCTTCTCGATTCCCATCAATATCGCCGCCCACATTGCCGAGGCACTCGTGGAAAACCATCGAGTTCCCCGCGGTTATCTGGGCGTCCACCTCGACATCAACTTCAACCAGCAGCGTGCTCAGGCGCTTGGCCTCACGAGCCTGGCTGGGACGCGCGTCTCTCAGGTGGATCCAAAATCGCCGGCCGAGCGCGCCAATCTCCGCGTGAACGATGTCATTCTCGAATTCAACGGCGTGCGTATCGAGCAAGACGTCCATCTCATCAGCCTGGTGAAACTCACCGAAATCGGCCGCCGCGTGCCAGTCACGGTGCTCCGCGACGGCAAGCTGCTCAATATGAGCGTCGAAATCGCCGACGCCGGCAACTTTGGCGAACCATGAGCCAGAGGCTCGACGGTCGTTATCCGGAAGTGATATAATTCTGGCGCCGCGGGTGCCCGATTTCTCGGAGTGGTGCCACCATGGGTCGAAACGCGCTCATTCGACTGGGCCGATCGAGGGTCTTGATCCCCGCGAGACCGTGCCGAGTGATCGGCGCACAAGTGTTATCGGATTGTGCGTGGCGTGAAATTGCGCGCAGCTTGCATCTTTCGCGTCGCGAGCTGCAAATTGTGCGTGCCACCTTCGACGACACGAAGGAAATCGCAATTGCGCACGACCTAGGAATCTCTCCCCGGACAGTGCACACGCACATCGAGCGACTGCATCGCAAACTCCGCGTCAGTGATCGCCTTCAACTTGCGCTTCGGGTGTTCGAAGAATTCCTCCAACTCACGCGCTCAACTCGCGGCCATCTGCCCCCAATTTGCGCCTACAATCGGACTGGTAATTGCCCTTGGCAGGCTTGAGCGTAAGAAAAAGGTGTCAGAAACTTCCTGACATCTTTTTATTTTCTCCGCATGTGGTGAGTTCGCCCTTCGAGTGGAAATCAAGAACATAACCCCTTGCGTTTGATCGGATGGGAAGCCGGCTCAGGTTGCCGTTGCTGCACGGCGAGACCGCGAGAATGCGCCGAACTGCACGCATACCCACCACCCGTGGGGGGTCGGTGTCACAATCGCATTTGCCGGTGGCTGAGTCGGTTCTGGCGGAAGAGTTCGGCGTTTGTTATTCTCGAAACAGCATCTGTTCAAGCGGCTGTATGATCGCACAGGTTGTGAATGCGCCGATTTACCTGTACTGCGCAAAGTGCGTGAAGGATTCTCGGGATGCGTTGGGAAGGCGCGAGAAAGAGTGAGAATCTCGAAGACCGGCGGCGGATGGGTCCGCGGACGTTGGCCATTGGTGGGTTAGGAATGCTGGTCATTTTGCTGATCGGCTCGCTCTTGGGGATTGATCCACGACGGCTACAGCAGTTGGTCAACAACGCGCCCGGCGCTGCGCAGGGTGGCGGTGGAGGACAGGCCGCCAACCGTGAGTTGACGCCGGATGAAATCCGCAGCCGAGATTTCACGGCCACGCTGCTTGCGTTTACCGAAGAGGTCTGGCAGGAACAATTTCGACGGGCTGGCGAATCCTACACTCCGCCCAAAATGGTGTTGTTCTCCGATGCGGTGCAGACGGGCTGCGGTAATGCGCCCTCGGCCGTTGGCCCGTTCTACTGCCCGGTCGACCGGACCGTGTACCTCGACCCAACTTTCTTTGAAGAACTTGAACGAAAATTGGGGGGCTCCCGCGCCGATTTCTCGCAGGCCTACGTGATCGCCCATGAAATTGGCCACCATGTGCAAAACCTGCTTGGCTATACCGCAATTGTCGACCAGAAGCGGCGTACGTCGTCGCCCGAGGAGTTCAATCGCTGGTCGGTGCGGCTGGAACTACAGGCCGATTACCTGGCCGGCGCTTGGGCCCACTACGGTCAGCAAAAATTCAACTTTGTGGAACCAGGCGACGTCGAGGCGGCCATGCAGTCGGCCCAAGCGATTGGCGATGACCGCCTGCAGAAAAATTCCCGCGGCTTTACGTCGCCGGAGAGTTATACGCACGGCACTTCGGCGCAGCGCACGAAATGGTTTCGCCGGGGCCTGCAAACGGGCGATCTCAATACCATGAAGGAACTCTTTGCCCTACCGTACGAACAGTTGTAAATCCGGCATGACACTTGAAGCAAGGTTCGCTGGACGTCCGTTCCTCGCTGATCAGCGCGACGGACCTCGGATATTCCGGAGCACTTGGTTTATACACATAGTTGGTCATGCCAACCGTCAACCTCGGAGAGGAAACAGGCCATGAAAATAAATCGTTTGCAGCTTGTGCGGGTTGTCATCTGCGTGATGGGCGGGCTGGCGGGAACATGCGTGACCACCGCCTTTGGCCAGCAACTTGATCACCGGACGAAAGCGGATGCTTCGCTCGTGGTCGACGGCACCGTTCGCCAAGTGTTCCGCGGCGTTCCACAAGATTCCAGTGAGTATCTCGTACAGATCGAAGTATCGCGGTCCGAAGCGCGCAAGTCAGTGCGCGGTGGGGCGCCGTTCCCGGGGCCCGGCGAGTCGGTGTACGTTCACGTTTCACCACAGCGCGATCCACTGGCGCGATTGTCGCCCGGGGGTAGCGAACCTAAAGTTCCCGGTGTGCGTTCGAAGGTCCGAGTTTACTTGAGTCCGCGCGAGCAGGGAGGCTGGGAAGGCGCGACCCCGGATTGGTTCGCCGACATTTCCGACCGGGTGCTCGAAACTGAGTCCGATATTCTCTCGGCTAACGCCGATAAATCAAAGCCCCAGCCTGCGACTTCCATGCTGGGAATTACGTTCGAACCATTCCAGATTCAAAACCGGTTGGCCCTGCGCGTCACGAGTGTCGAGCGGGGGAAAGCCGCCCAAGAAGCTGGCTTGGAAGTTGGTGACGTGATCGTCGGTGCCGAAGGAAATCCACTGCCGAACGCGAACCGTCTCGAAGAACTCGCCCAAAAGGGGGTGCCCTTCTCGCTGATTGTGGTCGATGTGAACACGGGGCGCGGTGCCCAGGTCGAAGTATCGCCGCAGCAGAAAGAGGGCGACGTAGCCACGTCGTCACAGCCGCCGAAGGTTTCGTTAGGCCTGTCCGCCGACCCCGTCAAATTAGGTTCACGCAGCGCGCTGAAGGTGACTCGCGTGGAACCGAACAGCGCGGCTGCCAAAGCGGGGCTAGAGGTTGATGATGTCATCGTTGCCGCGAATGGACAACCGACCACCGGTCCAGAACAACTCTTGAGCGCGCTCCGCAAAAGCGGGCCAGTATTGCGGTTGACGGTGCGAGATTCCCGCAAGGGCATGGACGTCGACGTCGACGTTCCACTTGTCGGCGCAAAACCAGCCAATCCGCTTCCGGCCGAAGCCGAGCTACCGTCGACCACTCCGCGAAGTAAGCTGGGGGCGGTCACCGAACTGGCATTTCATAATGATGAATTCGCCGTGAAGGTCACGGAAGTGGAAACGGGAAGTCCGGCATCCCGGGCCGGCCTGCTCCCCGGATCAGTGATCGTGGCTGCCAATGGCAAACCGGTACTGCATCCGAACGACCTCAACGACGCGATTCGTCAGGGTGGCGCGACTCTCAAGCTGACGGTCGTCGATCCGGTCACAAACAAGAAAACTGATTTGGCGATCAACCTTGGGCCGTGAACGCGTCCGGAGCGAAGGCGTGGAAGCTAGCGCCTCGCGAGGATCTGCAACGGTTGGAAATATTCACAATCCGAAGGGACAAGGAGCAACCATGTCAAATGCCTTAGAACTACTGGACTCGCTATTACAGGGCGGCATGAAGAACGCGAGTGCTGACCGACTCGACTATTCGTTGAGCGAGAAAGGAATCGGAGGTCGCGGCGGAGTTTTGGACGAGATTTTGGGGAACGCAGCCACGAAAAACGCAGTTCCAGCCGGCGGCGGGGGCGACTTGGGCGGAATGTTAGGATCGATCCTGGGGGGCTCGAAAAACGTCAAGACCGGCGCCATGGGGGCGATCGCTGGAGCACTCTTGGGGGGCGGAAGCAAGTCCATCAAAGGGGCTCTGACGGGCGGGGCTCTGGCCATCCTGGGCTCGATCGCACTCCAGGCCATGCGTAATGCCGGGGCAAAACAGGGCGGCGGCCTGCAGGTCGATTCGACCGCCAAGTTGTCCGCCGGACTTCGGGCTCCAGAAAATGACCAGGAGGTGCAGCACTTGGAATCCGTCGCTCAACTGATCGTTAAGGCGATGGTCAACGCGGCTAAGGCCGATGGCCGCGTCGACGAGACGGAACTCAAGCGAATTCTGGGGAATGCAGAAGAAGATGGTGTCAACGCGCAGGCCCGGGAATTCCTGAGCGCTGAACTCCGTAAACCGATGGATACCGATGGCTTGGTTGGTGCTGTATCTAGTCCGCAGGTGGCCGCGCAGGTCTACGCGGCGTCCCTGATGGCCGTCGAACTCGACACACCGCAGGAAAAGCAATACCTGTCGGACTTGGCCAGCAAGTTAAGCCTCGACGACGAAGTCGTGCAGCACATCCACAGCGCCGTCGGGCTGGCGTAATCCTTCCCCAGGGAACTAACCGCGCTACGGAACGGCCGTTTGGGCCAAAAAAAGATGTCAGGAATTTCCTGACACCTTTTATTCCACCAGCCGCCGCACGATCCGTTGGGTCACGGCTGCGGTATCCAGATCCACTGCCACGTCCATATTCGGCCGGTTCTCGGGTAAGCGACGGCGATCGAACACGGTTACGCCATGCGTCAGCGTGCCTTCCGTTTCCACATCGCCGTACATCCGTTCGGTCGTGAATAGCTCCGGTTCGATCGCGGCAATCACCGCCACGGCATCGTGCAAGTGAATGCCCTCGACACCAAGATTTTGCCGATACATCCGAAACGCCCCTGGCAGAATCTTGCGCAAGAGTTCGCCGCGTGGCGAATCCTCGCCGGGCAACTTCTCCAGCAAATCGAAGTTCAACACTACGCGGCTGGTTAGATCGAACGGCACCAGCGTTTTCGTGGTCTGCGATTGAAACACGGCCCGCGCCGCCTCGGCATCGCAGTAGATATTGAACTCCGCCGCCGCCGTCACGTTGCCCGGGCCGCTCAACGTGCCGCCAATGATAATCAGATGCCCAATGAGCGAAGCCAAATCTGGTTGCTGCTGCAGTGCCGCCGCGATGTTCGTCAGGGGGCCGGTGGCGATGATCGTCACATCGCCCGGTGCGGCGCGCACTTCATCGCAAATCACCTTTACCGACGAGTGCTGATGATGCCGTTTCGCCACGGCAAAATGAGCGCCGCACAACCCGTCGGCCCCAAACAAGTGCCGACCATCGGTGCGCAACATTTGGTCCGGCGACGCACAACCAAGCCGCGGCAGCCGCGGCGGATCGAGCTGCTCGACGATCGCCTGCACGTTGATCGTCGCTTGTTCGGGCGAAACCGTGCCGCCCGTGGCAGTGACCGCGAGCACATCCAGCGCGGGGTCTTCCAATGCCAAGCACAGGGCCACGGCATCGTCGATGCCCGGATCCACGTCGAGAATGATTTTCTTGGCCATCAGATTCAATAGCCTACGAACCGCCGCCCGAAATGAGCACTCGTTCCGCGGGCCTACATTTTACGCCAAACCTTCAGAAATCTCAATCAAATTTAGTGACGATTCCAGGGCTAATCACTTTTTCACATGGAGCCCGAAGTGTGGCAGGCTCTCGCGCAGCGTGAGCATGGAATCGCTCGAGCAACATGGCCACGTCGGCGTACCTCCGAGGCCATGCCACCCTGCCGAAAATCTCAACCACATCGCTGGCGGTTTAGCTGAATTTCACTTATCGCCCACTGCTTCGGTTATTAACCGCGTCCTGCTACAATTCGTTACCATGTCCACCACGATTACCGCACTTTTGGGCCACGTCGCGGGCGGCGGCGATCTCTCGCAAGACGAGATGTCCGCCGCCATCGACGCCATCATGCGCGGCGCGTGGGCCAACGAACAAATCGCTCTGCTGCTCACCGGCCTGGCCGCCAAGCGTGAAACGGTGGATGAAATCGCCGGTGCCGCCCAGGCCATGCGTCGGCACATGACGCCGATCCGCTCGCGCCACGCCGAGGTGCTCGACACCTGCGGCACCGGCGGCGGCGATTCCGCCCTGTTCAACGTGAGCACCACCGCTGCCATCGTGGCAGCGGCGGCCGGCGTGCCGGTCGCCAAACATGGCAATCGCAGCATCACGAGCCGCAGCGGTTCGGCCGACGTGCTCGCCGAACTCGGCGTCAACATTAACGCCACGGTCGCGCAGGTCGAAGCCTGCCTCGACGAACTCGGCCTGTGCTTCTGCTTCGCCCCCCTGATGCATCCGTCGATGAAGCATGTGTCGGCCGTCCGCAAGCAACTCGGCATTCGGACGATCTTCAATATTCTTGGCCCGCTCGTGAATCCGGCCGGTGCGTGCTACCAATTGCTCGGCGCTGGCCGCCCGGAGTTGCGACCGCTGCTGGCCGGGGCAATTGCCCAGCTTGGCACCAAACGCACGTTGGTTGTCTCCGGCAGCGATGGATTAGGGGATGTCACGCTCGCCGGCACGACATACGTTAGTGACGTCGTAGCGACAGGCGGCTCGCCTATCGACGCCGCTGCAGGCGAGCCGCCTGCAGCTACAATCCGCGAATTCACTTGGCAACCTGAAGACTTCGGCATCGCCCGCGCGAGCCTCGACTCGCTGAAAATCGACAGCCCTGCTACCAGCGCTGCTGTCATCCGTAAACTGCTTGCCGGCGAACGCGGACCGGCACGGGACATTGTGGTCCTTAATGCCGCCGCCGGATTGATCGTGGCTGGCAAAGCAACCGATCCAATAGCCGCCGCAAAGCTAGCCGCAGAGGCCATCAACTCGGGCTCCGCTGCCGACCTTCTAGCACGTCTGGTGGAACTCTCCCACGCCCATATCTAAACCGCGCACATGTGCGGTTGAATCGTTTAACCCGGAGCCAACGCGACGGAAGCATCTTGCGTACAACACCATCGCCGTTGGCTCCGGGTTAAACGAAAACGTCTCAATTCTGACCGCGTGAAGTATGACTCCGCTCTCAATTACCCCACGCACTGCAAACCCTTCCCACTTTCGCCAGGGTGCCACTGCTAGCGAGCACTTTGCGGCCACCGCCTCGACAAATCAATTTGCTGCTTCTCATCGGTCGAAATCAATACAGCCGTTGTTGCCGGTGCATTCCGCAATCCCGCTCTTCGCGCCGAGTAACACGTCTCACCGATTGCCCTCCCGCCTCCTTCGACCCACATGCCGATAGATTGCCGCCAGCAAACGCATTGGCCGCTTGCGCTCGTGTTGTCGTTCACGTTCAGCCTCGAGCTGATCGCGTGCGCCGCTCGTGCCGCGTCTGCGGCCGACACGCCCGCAGACAGCATTCCCGCCCCGGCCGCGGCTGCCGATGTTGTCGCGCCAAATGGCGACGCTGCTGTGGGCGAGTCCTCCGATGCAGCCGACACTGCAAACGGCGATGTCTGGTCGCGCCCCTTCGACGAAAACCCCGATTCGCTCCCCAAAGACGTCGTCCGCATCGACCAATTCGGCGTCCCCCTTCCCCAGACAGACGACTGGTCATGGCATTGGGCGCCGACCGGCCTCTTGTATCATTCGTACATGGCGGGCGAGCATGAGCCGCGCATGGCGATGTTCATGTTCAACAATTTGGACGGTCGCAATTTGTGGGATGCCACCCTCGGCGGCCGCGCGGGGCTGGTACAGTACGGCAACGGCGACCCGATTCGACCCGCCGGCTATCAGCTCGACTTCTACGGTGCCGCGAATGCCCGGCTCGATGCCGATAACGAAGAAGATTTGGAAGCGTGCGATTACGTTTTTGGCTTCCCCATCACCTTCGGCGACGAGCATTGGCAGTGGAAGTTCGGCTACGCCCACCTCAGTTCGCACATGGGCGATGAGTATGCCATTCGTCACCCGGGAGCGCTCAACGACCGCATCAATTACGTGCGTGATGCGGTGGTCCTCGGTACCTCCTACTACCTGATTCCGGCCTGGCGGTTTTATGGCGAAACCGGCTGGGCATTCAATGCCAGCGGCGGCGCCGAGCCGTGGGACGCCCAGTTCGGCACGGAGATCGCCAATCCCTATCCGCTGAAGACCTGGACCCCGTTTCTGGCCATTAACGGCCGGGTGCGACAGGAACTCGATTTCAGCGGTGACGTGACGATTCAGGCCGGCTGGATGCAACGTGGCGTGCTCGGCCAATCGATCCGCCTCGGCGGCCAGTACTTCAACGGCAAATCGAACCAGTTCCAGTTCTACACCAAGAGCGAGCAGCAACTGGGCATCGGCGTGTGGTACGATTTTTAGGGGTCAGGGGTCAGGGGTCGGGGGTCGGGGGCGAACCGTCCCTTAGCGTCGGTTGCCAGACCGAATCTACCGCCAATCAACTCAAACCCGTCGCTACTTTCACTTATCCCCCGGTCAATGACCGGGAGATAAGCAACGTGAATAATGCCCGCTGCGGCTGACCAACTAATTGCGGCCATGGCGACGACATGGAATTAACGCGCAGACCAATATCGTCAGCAACGCGCCGCTCGTTGGTTCGGGAACCGCAGCGATCACGCCGACAAGGCCGTGGGCTTCGTCGCCAGGGCCAGCGGTGAAGTAGACGCGGCTGGAACTGCCGCCCTGTCCGCCGTTGCCGGGAGCGAGTGCCCACAAACCATCGATCACCAGTGGCGAGTTCGTGGCGTCCTTCAGCGGGCCGTCGTTCGCAAGCGTCGCCAGGTTGTAGGCGTTGATCCTGCCGTCGCCGAAGTTGCCGACGAGTAAATCGCCGGCGAGAGTTCCGAAACTCGCGGGCGCGATCGCCAGGCCCCAGGGCGAGTTCAAAACACCTTGCGTGGCGATCCGCTGCAGTAGATTGCCGTTTGTGTCGAAGGCGTTGACGAATCCATGGCCTGCCCCCGCAACATCATCACCCGTGGCGGCGTTCTTCAGCGCATACGACACATAGAGCTTGCCGCCCAAGTTTTGCACGTTGAAGGGCGCGTAGCCGGCCGGCAGATTTGGATCGGTAAACGTGCCGGTGAGATTGGGCGCCCCGGCATTTCCCTTCAGAACATCCACGGTCCCAGTTCCGAAATTAGCCGTGTAGAGATACGCGTTGCCGCCCGTGCTTGCCAGCGCAACCCCTTTGAAAATGTTCGCGGGATCGGCGGTTTGTAGCGTTTCGGCCGTCGCTCCCAGGGCGCCCCGCCAACCAGAAACCGTGCCATCCTCGCTGACGAAGAGGAACGTATCGCCATTGAAATTGCCAGCGACGTTGCCGAACACCTGGCCCGTAACATTGCCGGCGCCGGGGATAGTTACTTCAAGCGCTGACTTGGTAGTAACATCCGTGGTTGGATTGACGTTATACACAACCGCCAGACTGCTGCCATTGGCAGAGACCCACCAAGGACCAGTCGCGCTTGCGGCAATGCCCCAGGCATTGAGCAAATGGGCATCGGTGACCGGGGCCGTATTGACGGTTTGATCATCGGTCACCAGATTGTTAACCGCGAATTGCGCGTAGCTCGTGGTCGCGATTGCCGCGAGCGCGACCGAAAGCACCGAACTGACCATCGACCTCCAAGACCTTTTTTGGCTAGCTCTCAACATGCTGTCGCTTCCCTTTCGAGTTATTCTCCGACGCGTTCACCGTTGCCCACGTTGCCGAAGATAATGCCTAGCTCGCACCCCCCATTGTAGCGGTGTTGGCGGGAAATTCATCAAGGTGGAACGAATTATTTCTGATGGATGTGAGTGAAATTCAACCATGTTGAATAGACTTTATCCACACTGCTCGTGGCGCGGGCAGAGTGTTCCGACTTGCGAAACGTCACGGCGAAAATTTGTCGCAGTCGAACGCAGAATGGTGAAGTATTGCTGAGCCGAGACTCGCGGCTATAGATGACCGGGGGCTAAATACTAAGAGATATTCAACAGGTCGCAGGCCTCGTGATAACCCGGGGCTGGTCGGCCGTATTCGCTGGCCGTCACGCGGGCCAGGGCGACGACGTGTCGCCAGCGGAACGCCGGGCGCGTGCGGGCAAATTCCTCGGTGGTGGTGCGGTAGTATTTTTCGGCATGGAGCGCGCCATCCTCGCTGACCGCATATTTAAGGAGCAAATCAAACATCGGTCTCGCATCGTGGCCCAGTTGCCCGTAGTGCTGCACCACGTTACACGCTTGTGCCTGCAAGTTGCCGCGGATGGCTGATTCCAGCTCGGCCAGCAATCTATCGGGTTCCGAAATGGTCAGCCGTTTCCACGTTAGGTCGAGCGGCAGCGCCGGTAGATTGAGATAATCGCCGCCGCCTTGGCTGCGATCTTGGGCGGCCTGATACGCGCCGAGAATTAAACAGGCGAATAGATTCCGCGTGCTGCCGACGTTGGCCATGTTCCGCCAGGCGTTCGCCGAGTCGCTGGCATGCACGCCGACCGAATCGCCGTGCACACTGCCGATGGGTTTGCCGGGAAACTCTTGCCGCGCGGTGCGACCGGGATCGCGCAGGACCAGTTGATTGGTGGCCAAGCTCAGGGCCTCGCCAAGCGCGCTGGGCGAAAAACCATCGGCCAGCGCGCTCGCCACGGCGTCGGCTGCTTGCTCGGGAGTCGCCTTGAAAATCGTTTGGCTCATGGCGTCGATCCAGGCATCGTCGGCCGCGCGGTCGCCGGGCTTGCGGCCCAAGAGCTTATGGTCGTCGAGCACCTTCGCCAACACTTTGCTGGGTGCGCCGTGCGGCTGTTCCTTCACGCAGAAACGCACCGACTGCCGCAGCAGCGTGTGCGCGTGTTCGGCGCCCACGATGTCGAGCAGTTCCCAGGCCCGATGGGGCAAAACGGTGCGATGGACTTGCGTGTCTTCTTGCACGGTGTACAAGAGCTCGTCGAAGGCGGTGCGCGGCTCTTGTTGCGCGATCGCGGCAAACGTGCGTTCGGCTTGATCGACGTCGCGCGCGGCCACGGCGGCCCGTAGTTGTTGCGTTTCGTCTTCGCCAGCTTTTTTGGGCGCGGGTGCGACACGCCGCAGAACCTCGCTCTTCTTGCCTCCGTGTTCAGAGATGCGATTCGTATTGCGGTAAAGCACCTTCAAAATCGGTAGCGCCTGACGCGGCCCGGTCAATTCCTGGGACATGCGCCAAGCGGGCGCCAGCGCCATCAGCGTGTGATAACCAACATAATCTTCGCCGCCAAACGTGCGGGCGTTGGCGAGTGCCGCGGCGGCCACAAGCGTCTTCAGTTCCGTGCCCTGTTGAATTCGTCCGATCAACGTCGGCAGAAGTTTTTCGGTCGGAGTTTCTTGCAGCAATGCGACCAAGGGTTCCAGCGGACCAAAATGTAATGGTTCCGCGTTGCCGACACTTTCCGCTTTCGCTAAATTTAGGTCCGTCACCAATTGAGTGCCGACGCTGGCCGCCAACATGCCCTGCCCGACCGAGGAGAGAAACTCACGACGCGTGGATGGACGATTCATCATGGCCTCCCATGTGTGTTTGCCCCAATATAAAATGCCGGGACACGGATCGATCGTGCTGTTGTCAGAGAAGATAAGCCAAGCGGGCTCGCCGTGCCGCAACTGGTCACTGTAGCCTAACACAGTTTTGCGCAAAGTAAATCGACCGCCGGGCACGAGACGCGGTTAGAGAGGGGTGGCTGGGGTCGAGCCGAAGGCGAGCCCCCGGTGCGCAGGAGTTCACTCGCAATCGCTGGGGGCTCGGCAAACCTCGACCCCAGCCGCTCTCGTCGGTTCTCCGAGACGCGAATCCGAGTCTCGGAGAGACTCGGCCACGGAGCCCCTCGCCTCTCGCGCCTCATCGCTCGGGCCTCGCTCCTCGCCGCTCGCGCCTCGCTCCTCACTCCTCGCCGCGAACGGCAGCCGCCGGCCGTAGCTCAGCCGGGCGGCCAGGTCGCAGGCCACTTGCGTCTTGCCGCAGCCCGGGTCGCCGTCGAAGATCGTGAGTGCCCCGGCCGGCAACCAACCTGGCCAAATCCATTCGGTTGCACGGGCTTCGATGGAGGCGGCCGTCACCAGCTTCGCCGCCGGTTGCTGCGCACGCTGGAATTGGCCGAGGTCCTCGAACAGCGTGGGGAGCACCTCGCTGGCACTGGTGCCGCCAATCACGCGGCGGGCCGCGTCGTTAACCGTCAGGCACAAGGCCCGTCCGGCCGACGCCTGCCGCAGCCGCTGGATGTGGCCATCGAGGCCGGCCGCCGTGGCCACGTCCTGGGCCATTTCCAAAAGGTCGTAGGCCGAGGCGTCGCATACGTAGCCGCTCGTCGGCTGTTTGAGCTTCGCGACGAGCAGCGTCGGATCGATACAGCCGGTCGCCCGGTAGAGCTCGTGCATCGCGACGAAGACGGTTTGGTATGCGGGGTCGAAGAAGTCGTGGGCGTTGAGCTGCGCAAAGACGGTGGCCGGGGTATCGGCGAAGCGGAGCATACAACCCAGAATCCAACGTTCGCTCTCGGGCGCTTTGGGCAAAGCGCGTAAATCGGACACAATCGGCATGACAAGTCCCTCCGTTTAATTTACGGTGCGGTAATTGGCCTTGTGGGAGGCGTCTCCGAACCCGATGACGCTTTCCAAATGCAACACGTCATCGGCCTCAGAGAGGCCTCCCACACCCCTGGGGCGGGCAGCGTTCCATATCTGGCGGCAAATAGGCAACGGATCGTTGTAGCAGAAATGTGTACCTTTGTACACTACATGGTCTTGGCCGCCAAGCGGGGAGTGGGGAGCGGCGAGTGGCATGTAGCCACCGTCGCCAGACGGTGGAAGCGCCACAAACCTGACGGTCCACGCTCTGGCGAGCGTGGCTACGGCGAGGGGCACGGTTTAGCGGCGGCGGCGAGGCCGGAACTTCAATCTTCGCGGCGCGGTCGTCGGTGAGCCCCGGCAGCGGCACCCAAGCACAGCAGGGCGGCGGTTGTTGGCTCGGGGATCGAGACGACTTCGATGCGCATCGCGCCCAAGCGGCCTTCCAAGTAAGAATAACTCAGGCCACTATTGGTCGAATAAGCGCGCGTACCGCCGGCGCCGGCGTCCCAGTTCCACACCGCATCGGTGCTATGATCGCCGGGTGCGACCACGATCCAATAGTCGTTTCCGGCCGTCAGCGTGACCGCCGGGTCGAAGCTGGTGATCGTCACGGGAGGATCGGAGAGGCCAAAGTCGGTCAACCCGCCGCGGGTGAAGGCCGCGATAATCGGGCCAATGTTGCCCGCCGCGTCGGCGTGGTGCAGCCGGACATCCACCTGATTGAAGCCAGGCGGATCATGGTAGTTTTCGTGCAGCGCCATACGAATCACGGCCAGCATGCCGGTCGCCTCGGACGTGAATCGCCCGCCCTGGATGAAGGGAGAGATCGGAGGGTAGTCTCCCCCATTTACGCCATAGCCGGTTGTCGCGTCGTAGCTGTCACCCGGCCCGAAGTTGTTGTACGCGTCATAAGCGAAAACCGTGTGGACTGAGAAGAACACGGCGACAAGCAAGCCCAACCGCACGTAGCGATTCATTAGACGCTCCCTTCGGAAAAGAGCATGCGCGAAGCATATAAGAAAAGGGGCCGACCACTGATCAGCGTAGCAAGGCAGCGGCGGGAAGCAAGCAAATTATCGGCTTGGGCCGGCAGATTTTCCCACATTCTGCGTGTGGGCACGGCGCCCGGTTACTGGGTATGCTTGAGGTCATGGCCAGTTCCTATGATTTCGATGTAATTGTGGTGGGCGCCGGGCACGCTGGGTCCGAGGCGGCACTGGCGGCGGCGCGGTTGGGGGCGAGAACTGCGCTGCTCACGACCAATTGCGATACGGTCGGCCAAATGAGCTGTAACCCGGCGATCGGCGGCGTCGGCAAAGGGCAGATTGTGCGGGAGATTGATGCGTTGGGCGGCGCGATGGGGCAGGCGATCGATGCGACGGGCATTCAGTTCCGCATGCTCAATCGCAGTAAAGGCCCGGCGATGCACAGCCCGCGGGCCCAGGCCGACAAAAAGGCGTATCAAGCGGAGATCAAACGACTGGTCGAAGAGGCGACGAATCTCACGCTCCGGCAGGAGGTGGTGGAAGAACTGCTTGTGGAGGCACGGAGCGGGGAGCGGGGAGCGGGGAGTAAGAGCGGAAGTTCAACGATTTCTAGCCCCCAGCCCCCAACCCCCAGCCCCATGCAAATTGTTGGCGTTAGCGTCCGCGGCAACGCGGTCTACCATGCGCGGGCAGTGGTCCTCACAACCGGCACATTTCTGCAAGCGCTCATGCACACCGGCGAAGCGAAAACACCGGGCGGTCGCGCCGGCGAAGGCACGACGCAGGGGATCAGCGCTGCGCTCGCGCGACTCGGTTTTCGCGTGGCGCGATTCAAGACAGGGACGCCACCGCGGTTAAATGGCCGCACGATCGACTACGGCCAGTTGGAGTTGCAGCCCGGCGATGAGCATCCCGAGCCATTTTCCTATCTGACCGATGGGCTATGCGTTGAACAGTTACCATGCTTTATTACGCACACGAATCACGCGGTGCATGAGTTGATTCGGGCGAATTTGCACCGCGCGCCGATGTATAGCGGGCAGATTTCCTCGAGCGGGCCACGGTACTGCCCGTCGATCGAAGACAAGATCGTCCGGTTTGCCGACAAGTCGCGGCACCAGCTGTTTTTGGAGCCTGAGGGAAGAAACACTCGCGAAGTCTATGTGAACGGCATCTCCACGAGTTTGCCACGCGACGTGCAAGAGGCGATTCTGCGCGAAATCCCAGGATTGGAACGCGCGGAGATCATGCGTTACGGATATGCGGTCGAATACGACTACGTGCCGCCCGATCAACTTCGAGCCACTTTGGAATCAAAACAGGTGGCTGGATTGTATTTGGCCGGGCAGATCAACGGCACGACCGGCTATGAGGAAGCGGCGGCCCAGGGACTCGTCGCAGGAGCCAATGCGGCACTGGCCCTCAAGAATGAAGAACCGTTGATTCTCGATCGGAATGAAGCCTATGTCGGCGTGCTCGTGGACGATCTCGTAACTTGCGGTGTGGATGAGCCGTATCGAATGTTCACCAGTCGCGCCGAGTATCGGATTCTGTTGCGGCACGACAACGCCGATCGTCGCCTGACGCCACTTGCGCACGCCCGCGGAATGATTGATGCACCGCGCTGGAACCGACTCCAGGAAAAACTGGCCACCATCGCAAACGTTTCGCAGTTGCTAGATACGACGATTCTGGATGGCATTCCGCTTTCCAGGTACGCCCGGCGGCCGGAAGTAACGTGGCAGGACATCATCCGGCGCGTGCCGGAATTGGGCACGGTGGATCGCCGCGTGGCGGAACAGGTAGTTCACGATTTGAAATATGCAGGCTACGTTGCCCGTCAGCAAACGGAAATCGAGCGCCAGGCGAGGCTGGCGGAGAAGCGGATACCCGAAAGTTTTCGGTATGAAAATATTTCCCAATTGCGGGCTGAAGCACGAGAGAAACTAGTACGGGTGCGGCCGCGGAATCTGGCGCAGGCCAGCCGCATTAGCGGAATCACGCCCGCAGACATCGCGTTGTTGATCGTGCATTTGGATGGTCGTGGCAAGGTCGGAGCGCCGCGGTAAACCAAGCGTTGCAGGCGGCTCGGGCAAGGCAACCGCTCAACCCGCTGGCAAGCTGCGGAAGACAGGTTCCAGTTCGATGGAAAATCAGCGTTTCCACCGGAACTATTGAAATGCCGGCGAAGGGTTTAAACCTCTCTTGCGCGAAAAGTACCTGATTTAACGACGTGGTTCCACAACCGGCTATCTCACAACGATTTGCGTAAATTGGATCGATATTGACGGGAAGATAACCGGAGATAATAATTCGCTGACACTTGGCAAACCAGGCAACCCTGGTAGCTGCGGCTGAAACTACCGGTTACGGCCGCCGTACAATTGTGGAAACGTCAGTGAATTAAGTGGTTTGCGATGTCGAGTGTTGACGGGTAATTTGCTGGCGGAGTGCTCGGACCTGTGAACGGCGGCAGTTTTGCGGCAATTGCGGGTTTAGGGCAAGGATTGTCTTACCATCAACTAGGGAGAGAGGTGGTTGAGCAATATGAAAACGGTGTTTACAACCGGCGAAGCTGCCAAGATCTGTAAGGTTAGCCAGCAGACGATCATTCGTTGCTTTGATTCTGGCCAGTTGAAGGGCTTCCGCGTCCCGGGCAGCCGTTTTCGGCGGATTCCCCGCGACCAACTCTATGCGTTCATGCGGGATAATGGCATCCCGACCGATGCGCTTGACAGCGGCAAGCGTAAGATCCTGGTGGTCGACGATGATGAGGATTTGGTGGAACTGATCGTCGATCAATTGGAGCGCGACGGCCGGTTCGAGGTCCGCAGCGTGAACAACGGCTTCGGCGCCGGTATGCAGATCAAGGAGTTTCGGCCCGACCTCGTGGTGCTCGACGTGATGCTGCCGGATATTAACGGCATCGAGGTGTGCCGCCTGGTGCGCAGCGACAAGACTATGGATGATGTACGGATCATCTGCATTTCCGGCATGGTCGAGGAAGATAAGATTCAGCAGCTGCGCGATTCGGGGGCGAACGACTTCCTTAAGAAGCCGTTCGATGTTGACGCGCTGCTGACGCGGATTTGTCAATTGCTCGATGTGGAAGCAGTTCCGCACGGCTAGGCTGTGAGTGGTTTCGACGAAGCTGTCTGTTAGGCACCCTCACCCCGGCCCTCTCCCAGAGGGAGAGGGGGGCGGCTGTCATGTTATTCTTGCAGCTACCTGCGACGACGGCCGAACGTGGGTCCGCCGCGGCTGTGCCGCTCCGTGATGCGACGGCATTGGTGTTTGAGCGCGCTCTTCTAACGCTCGAGGCGGAAGCGCGCTACGACGAACTTAGCGGCTTGCTTGAATCAGATCGCGATGTGGCGGGCTGGGCGCTGCGCGTTGCGGAAGTGCGGTTGGGACGCACCGTCAATCGCGTCGAAGAGGCAGCCAAGTGGCTCGCGAAGAATCTAACCAGCGAGCTGGCTTGCTCTCTTACGGCAGAAGTCGCGGATGATGCACGGATCGACCATCAGGGAATTCATTGGCGACTGCCGCGCTTGGTGTCGGCGCTCCACGCTGCGGAGTTGCGCATTGCCGAACAAGATCGTCGCCTGGAACACGAAAAACTCGAGTCGCTCAAGGAGTTGGCCTACGGCGCGAGTCACGAGATCAACAATCCGCTGGCCAACATCGCCGCCCGCGCGCAAACGCTGCTGGAAGATGAGCGCGATCCGGAGCGGCAGCGAAGACTGACGGCCATCCATCGGCAGGCCATGCGAGCGCATGAAATGATCGCCGATCTCATGCTCTTTGCGCGACCACCGAAGCTGGTGCTGGAACCGTGCAATCTGAAGGAGTTGGTGCCGAGAATCGTCGATGAATGGCAAGATCAAGCCCGTGAAAGCGAAATTGCACTTATATACAGCGACGCGGGTGGGCCCGTCGAGGTGATGGCGGATGCGACACAGTTGGCGGTTGCGATTGGTGCGCTCATCCGAAATGCCTGTGAAGCCGTGAGCGACGGGGGAAATGTAGAGGTGCGCCAAAATCGAGTTGCCGTGGAAGGGCGCGATTTAGCAGAAATCGCAGTGAGCGATGATGGGCCGGGGGTGTCGGAAGAGGTGCGCCGACACATGTTCGATCCCTTCTTTAGTGGCCGAGAAGCAGGGCGGGGACTGGGCTTTGGGCTATCGAAATGCTGGCGAATCGTCACCGATCATGGCGGCGAAGTGCTGGTTGAAAACCGAGATCGTGGAGTTGAAGCCGTGATTCGATTGCCGGTGGCGGAACAAGACTGACGCGGATTCAAGCAGGGCCGGTCACTTATTGAAGCTGGGAAGACTTGTGGGAAAGGTCTCCGACCCCGATGAGGCGTCGCACTTCAAGCCGTTCACGAAGTTTGCGCGGAACCGGCGTCAGAGACGCCTCCCACACCGATTGGCTCCCACACCGATTGGCTAGATTGAAAAAGCTGATCGGCCCTGAGCGAATAGTCGTGTCATTTGTGGCGCGTGCGTTGGTCGGGTATTCTGAAACTAGGCGTAGTTCTTGGTTGGTTGGAGTGCAGATTTCGGGAAGCCCGTCTTGCCGAACCCTCCCCTACCCCGTCCCCAAAAAGAGAGGGGAACTCGCCCTTATTTTCTTGTGGAGAAGCTAGCCATGGGGCGTGTCAACGACACGATCTCGAACGTTAATTCAGCGGTGCGCACGCTGTTGCTCGCGGTGTTGGTCGGCGGCGCTGGAGTTGGTGGCTACAAGGCCTACGAGCTGTACAACGAACCGGTGCGGAAGTTGGCCGACAAGGAAGCGGAGTTGCAGGAGGTCATCCGAAAGTCGAACGATGACTTGGCGGTTCGAGACAAGCAAATCGAGGGCTTGAACGCCACGGTGGCGGAAAAGAACGCGCACATCGATCGGCTGGAAGTGGCGATGAAGCTGTTGAAAGTGCGGCATCGGCTGGCCCGGCTGAAGGTGCTCGACCAGCATGAAGTGCCATCGCTGAATGCCGTCGCTCCCACGGAGGGCACGAAGAACGACGCTGCCCGAACCAATGTGGCGACGAAGGTGGAATTCGTCGAGGTCAACGATCAGGGCGAACCGATCGGCGAGGCGAAGAAGTTCGATATCGCGGGCGACATGGTTTACGTCGACTATTTGAAAGTCACGTTCGACGATAAGTACATCGAGCAGTCGGACCTCGATCGCTCGACTTCGCTGGCGTTGTTCCAACGGGTTTTCGGAGAGCACCAGGAACCGTCGCAAGGGTTTCAGCTCGATACGGTCGGCACGCGGCCCACTGCCTACGGCCGCGGGACGCCGATGTCGGAATTCGAAAAGAAAATCTGGGCCGACTTTTGGCTGATCGCGAACGATCCGCAAAAGGCGAAGGACTTGGGAATTCACGCGGCTCACGATGCGGCGGTGGCCATGCGGGTGCAAAAGGGCAAGACGTACGAAATCGAGTTGCGTTCGACGGGCGACATTACGTTCCGGCCGATGGAAGCGCCAGCCGTACCGGAGAAGCCTGCAGCACCGGCGGCGCAAAACTCGGAGAAGAAATAGCGGAGAGCTACAGCGCTTACGATTCTTCTCGTTCCACGTCTTCCGCGTAGCCCGGCGGAAACAGGCTTTCGGCATCCGGCGGGATGCTGGGCACATCGCCAAATTCTTTTAGCCAGTAGGCGAGCTCATCGGGCGATAGTGCATCGGTGGGTTTGGCGGTCGTGTCCTTGGCGGTTGCCCGGCGCTTGCGGCGGGTGGTTTTCAGTTCCGCGTACCATTGCTCGCTGTCGATATATGTGGCGCCGCGTCGCCGGGCGGCGCGCTGTACACGGTGGTCGCTGGAAACGACCGTGAGCGTTCGCGGCGAGACCCAGTTTTCAAGCAGTTCTTCGATGAGCTCGTCAGCGTTCGAATGCCGGCGAGCGAAATGAATGGTCATGCCCTCGTGGCTAATCAAGTGCGGCAAGCCAGGCGGGGCGCCGGCGGCGTCGAAAACAATAGTCGTTGTCGAACGCTGGCGTTTAGTGAACGACGAGGCGAGGAAATTCAAGAAGGCTAGGCGAGTGCGATGCAGTTCGGTCCCTGGTCCGGCCTGCGCGAAGATGCCCGTGACGTTCAGCAGGTTGTAACCGTCGATGAGCAGGGCCATCGGAAAAGGATACAGGGGACGGGGGTCAGGGGACAGGGGTAATCAAGGAACAAAGCGACTCCCGAACTACTGATCTTCCCCGGACGGATTTGCCTTAATCGTGCTTCAAATCGGCTTGGTATCCGCAGCGGCGTTGCCGCCGCTAATTCGTCGTCCCTGAAAAATACGCTTCGGTCGGGGTGATCGTGATTTTGGGGTTCCCACGGGCACGGGTTCAAGCACATCGAGACGAGATTGTGGTGTGACTTGAGTGACAATCGTAGCAGTGAGCCGGCACCAGAGCCAGAAAATGGGCGCAAGCACAATCCACCGCAACAGCTTGCGGAGGTTGTAGCCGGCGGCGGCGAGCAGGGCGTTGATGCGGTCACCTTCTTGACCGGTGAGATAGTTGCGGTTCATGCGGTTGTCACCTTTCATGTGGCCGATCGTGGGCTCGATGGCTGCCCGGCGTTTGAGCATCCGGCGCACGGCGCGCGTCACTCGTTTGGGAATCGAGCGGACGACGTGCACGAGGGCCGAGCCTTCGTAACCGTGTCCTCGATAACCTTGATCGACCATCACATCTTGGGGAGTCTGGCCGGTTAAGCGTTCGACTTGGGCGATCGCGCCTGTGAGCGTGTGTCCGTCGTAAGGATTGCCGTCGAGCGCCTGCGTGCCGACGATCCAATTGCTCTGGCTGGTAGTGGCCACGCTGGCCTTGCAGCCGAACTCGTAGCGCTGGTGCGCTTTGCCTTTCGCGATGCACTCCACCTCGGGAGCGTGGACACTGTAGATTTTGTGTTTACTGGTCCGTGTCTGCTGGAGCAGTCGCTC
>JAKOXH010000033.1 GCA_029781135.1 Planctomycetota bacterium | reverse complement strand
AACCGGAATGGCTGGCCATCAGCTACGGCACGCTGGGGCTGGTCGATGCCGTGTCGCCACTGGCAAGTATGGCGCGATGGACGGATGGTCCGCCTCGTGAAACCTCTCGCAAGACAGATCACAAAAAACACCAACAAAAGGACAAATCATGAAACGACTGATGATTGCGGCGGCGGCCGCATGTCTCTCTCTCTCACTGTGTTCGTCGGTACATGCCCGACTGATCGACACGGTCCCTATGATCGTGCGCGCGGACAATGACGCCACCATAACGCTGACCTTTGAAAATGAACCGCTGCTCGCCAAGCCGGATGACGTGCAGGCGGAATACGTCTGCGCGGACGGACTCGACGCCAACGGCGTGCCGCTCGGCTACGGACGTTTTCAGGCGATACCGTGCGAAATCCGCGGCAACACGCTGACGGTAACCGTCCGTTTCCGTGGCGAAACCCAGCACACTATCCGGGTCATTCAGAAAAGTTCCGATCCCAAAAAGCCCAATATTCTAGGCGTGGCTCAACTCTACTCGCTGCGCCCAGACTACTTCGCCCTGCGGCCTTATCGGGGCAACATGCACATGCACAGCAAGTTCTCGGACGGCAACAAGAACGAATCGCCGGCTCTGATGGTCGCCACCTGCCGCAAACTCGGGCAGGACTTCGCCATCGAGACCGACCACCACGCCTATGCCGGTTCGCTGGATGCCATCGCGGCGTTTTCAAAACTCCCGACGGACATGAAGACATTCCCCGGAGAAGAGGTGCACAGTCCCGGAAACGGCGTGCACATCCTGTCGCTCGGCGCGTCGGAGAGCATGACGGATTGGTTCACGAAATCAAGAGCCGAGTACGATCAGGCGGTCGCGGCGGAACGAGCCAAATTGCCGGACACGATTCCCGATTGTTTCAAGCACCAAATCGCCGCCTCGTTCGCGGTTTGGGACAAAATCCGTGCCTGCGGCGGCATCGCCGTGTTTTGCCACCCCTACTGGCGGCCAGCCTACCGGCAGTATATCCCTGCCATCGTCTCCGACTATCTGTTGGAAACGGCGAAGTTTGACGCGATGGAAGTGCTCAATTGCGACAGCAGTGACCTCGGTATCCTCCACTACAACGAACTGCGTGCGCAAGGCAAAAAGATCGCCGGTATCGGAGTCACTGATGCCCACTCGTCTAAGAGTCTGGAACCCGCCTATACCTTGATTCTGGCTGAGCAATTGGACTTCCCGTCGCTGGCCAAGAACATCCGCCTGCGTAACTGTGCGGCGGTGGATATCGACCCCGTTTCAAAACGGCAAACCGTCATCGGCGAGTTCCGTTTCTCCCGTTACGCCCTCTTCCTGCTCAAGCATTTCTTCCCGCTTCAGGATGACATCTGCCGTAAGGAAGGCGAGTGGCTGCTGAAGGCGCTTGAAGGTGACGAGCAGGCCATCGCCTCGTTGAAGGTATCGCAAGGAACGACACCCGCGCTCAGGGTCAAGTATTGGCAGAAATGATCGCATGGCAGTTAGCATTTAGGAG
>JAKOXH010000025.1 GCA_029781135.1 Planctomycetota bacterium | reverse complement strand
CAGTGGCGCGTTTGCCACCGGTGCCCGCGTATTCGATGTGGCCATCGAAGGGCAATTGGTGCTCAGTAACTACGATGTCTATGCCGACGTCGGGAGCCTCAAAGGGGTGGTGAAGAGCTTCCTGGTGAGCAGCGACTCCGACCTCAAC
Source organism: Planctomycetota bacterium (assembly GCA_029781135.1). GTDB lineage: Bacteria > Planctomycetota > Planctomycetia > Pirellulales > Lacipirellulaceae > JABDGM01. The sequence continues at coordinate 17,068 of JAKOXH010000025.1, read as the reverse complement.
ATCACCTTCCTCCGCGAAGTCCAAAATCCCAGCGTCAAGGGAATTGAAATCCTGCGAGCCCCCGCCGGGCTACAAGCCTCCGCCACGTCGCTCAGCTTTCCGAGCACGATTGTGGGGCAGTCGTCCTCTCAACAATTGACGTTAACCAACGGCGGCCAAGCCGGCGACCCAAGTATTACGATCGACCCCACGGCCGCGTCCGTCACCCCGGGCGGCTCACCTTTCACATTCAGCTTCACACAGCAAACGCCGATCACGGTCGCCCCCGGCCAGTCCACTAGCGTCACCGTCACGTATTCGCCAACCGCTGCTACAACGAGTACTGCATCGCTCGTAATTCCTAACAGCGGCCCCCTAACGCCTCTAGCCATTTCGCTTTCCGGAACAGGAGCAACATCGACCACAATCAATTTCGGAAAATCGACATTGAGCGGCACGACCGGGCTAAGTCTACCAACGTCTCTGCAATTTGGACCGGATGGCCGGCTCTACGTCGCGCAGCAGAATGGCTTGATTCGCGCCTACACCATCGTCCGCAATGGCACCAACAATTACGCGGTAACCGCCACCGAGACCATCACGCAGATCCAGCAAATTCCGAATCACAACGACGACGGTACGCTTAACCCGAGCATCACCACGCGGCTGGTGACCGGCTTGCTGGTAACCGGCACTGCTCAAAACCCAGTGCTCTACGTCAGTTCGAGCGATCCGCGTATCGGCGGCGGCAGCAATGGAATTGATACCAATCTCGATACGAACTCGGGCATCATTTCGCGGCTGACTTGGGACGGTACGACGTGGCAAAAGCTCGATCTCGTCCGTGGCCTGCCGCGCTCGGAAGAAAACCACGCGGCCAACGGCCTGCAACTCGACTCTGCCACGAATACGCTTTATGTCGCGGTCGGTGGCAACACCAACAAGGGAGCACCGTCGAATAATTTCGCACTATTGCCTGAATATGCACTCTCGGCCGCCATTCTATCGATCAACCTGAATGCTATTGGAAATTCAACCTACGACATCCCCACGCTCGATGATGAAAACCGCGCCGGCACCGCCGATAGCAACGACCCCTTCGGCGGCGACAATGGCTTGAACCAGGCAATGCTCGTCCCGGGCGGGCCCGTTCAAGTGTACGCGCCTGGTTTCCGTAATGCATATGACTTGGTGATTACGTCCAGTGGGCGCATGTATGCCGTCGACAACGGCGCCAACGCGGGTTGGGGCGATGTTCCCATCCTGGATCCAAATGGCAACGCCACGAATCAGGTTCACGAACCTGGCACGTCCGATGGTGACAGCCTCCACTTCATCACGGGTTTTGGCTATTATGGCGGCCACCCCAATCCCACGCGTGCCTATATCGGAAACACATTTGATGCGAGTAATCCTCAGTCGCCCGTCAGTACCGGCAACACGATCGAGTCGACCTATCTACAGCCCGGCACGGCCAACCATGCCTTAGCGCTCTACGGCGATTCGACCAACGGCATCACCGAGTATCGCAGCAACACGTTTGGCGGAGCGATGCAAGGCGACCTGCTCATTGCCAGTTTTGATAACACCGTCAAACGCGTGATGCTCAGCGCCGATGGCACACAAGCCGTATCAAGCACGACGTTGTTTTCCAATGTCGGGCTCAAGCCGCTCGATGTCACCGCCCCAGATAGCGGTGCGTTTGCCGGTTCGGTGTGGGTGGCCGACATTGCCCTCGGCCAGATTATCGTTTTCGAACCATCCAGTTCCAACGGCGGCAACCCCGACGACCTCGACGGCGACGGTTACCTCAACGCCGACGAAATCGCCAATGGCACCGATCCGCACAACGCGGCCGACGTGCCGCCCGATTGGGATCACGATTTTACGTCGAACTTGCTTGACCCCAACGACGACAACGACGCCCAGCCCGATACCAGCGATCCGTTCGCCATCGATTCGGCCAACGGCTCGACGACGCCGGTCGGCACGCTTTACGACTGGAAGAACTCGGGGCCCAACCTCGGCGGTATTTTTCAAATGGGCTTCACCGGCCTGATGACGAACGGCACCGACAACTACGAGGCCTTGTACAATCCACAAGGAGTCACTGCCGGCGGCGCCGCCAGTGTATTTACCATCGATACCGCAACCGCCGGCACCGCTCTGGGAAGTGTAAACACTCAGCAGCAAGCCTTTCAATTTGGCGTGAACGTGGCGAATCAGACGACGCCGTTCACCGCGCAATCGAGTGTTCTCGGCCCCTTTAGCGGCGTGACGCCGCAGGCGGGTCAGCAGATGGGATTCTACATCGGCACCGGCGACCAAGATAACTTCGTCGAACTCGTGCTCACCGGCGATAACGGCGGTTCGATCAAAGCCATCCGCGAAGTGAATGGCGTCGATACGGTGATCGCCACATCGTCGATCACGCTCCCCGGCCCCGGTCTCGTGAATCTTGGGCTAACGGTTGATCCAACGACCCATGCCGTGCAGCCGCGATACGCCATCGACGACGGCGGCTTCGTCAACTTCGGCACGCCAACCGCGATCCCGGCCTCGTGGCTCAGCGGAACTCTGGCGGTCGGTCTCATTGCCACCAATCCGGCTGGCAGCGGCCTGCCCGTGACTTGGGGCTCGCTAGGAATCGTGCCGGAGCCAGTTCCCGGTAGCGCCGCCGCGAAAGTCGAAATCTTCACGATGGGCAGCGTCGACAATTCCAGCACCGCGCACGTCGATTCTTTCCGCCTCTACAACAACTCCACCGGCGGCCGCAAAATTGACTACGTCACCTTCAACTTGACGTCGAGTTTTCTACCGCAGCTAGTGTTCGACCCGAACGGCACGGGCGGCGATGTGGTCGGCATCGACTTCACTCCCGATACGGGCGCGGTGAACACGGGACTGAGCGGTCACAGTTTCACCAATGCCGATTCCGGCGGCTTCGACGGCCTCACCGTGAACTTCAACAACTTCGACCCGGGCGAAATTTTTACGTTCCATGTGGATGTCGATCCGCTTAGCGTGAAGGGCGCGGCCCAGCCCGGCCCGGCCGGGGCCGCCAGCATTTCCGGTTTGGAACTCGCGGGCACAGCCATTACGATTCATTTCAGCGACGGAACCACGCTCACCGGTCAGCCATTTGCCCTTGCACAAGGCGCCAGCTTCTACAAAGTTCATTCGCAGCAGAACTTTTCGACGGCCCCCATTGACGCCGCACCTCAAATTAGTGTGGTTGGAGTGGCGAGTACACCAGCGACCCTTTCGACGGCCGCGCAAACCATTCGCATCGCCGGGCCCGTGGGCGCCAACGTTCGCTTGCTGCAATCCGAAGTCTCCCTGCAATTGGCTGGCGTGCCGAACGGCGGCTTCAACGTCCAACCTTACGACGGCAACAAAGTTCTTTCCGTGACCGAGTTGACGGCCACGATCGGGGCCACCGGCTTTGTCGATATCCCCGTCACACTGCGCAAGTCGATCACCGAAGGGGGCCTCAACTATTTCACCGCCGTGATCGACGAGGCCGACGGCCGGACGTCGAACTTATCGAACATCGTCAAAATTGCCTTCGGCAGTTTGCCACCCGGCAGCAACGCGCCACCCACCGCGACGGTCATTCAGCCGACCACGGCCGCGCTTCCTCCCTTGCCTGGCGATTACGACCACAACGACACGGTCGACGCCCTGGATTACGCCGTTTGGCGCGCCTCTTACGGCGCGACCGGCGTTGGTTTGGATGCCGACGGCAATAACGATGGCATGGTCGATGGCTCTGACTTCCTTCTCTGGCGTCACAATCTCGGCCAATCGCAAAGTGCCCTCGTGCCAACGGCAGCGGCCACGGTTGCGTCAGGCTCTCTTGCGTATTCAGTGCCCGCAAAGCTGACGAACCAGGTTGATGCGGCTGTCACTGGCACAGACGTCGAACTCGCGGCAAATACGACCGCTAACACGGCAATCGTCTTGTTTCCATATGCAAGTTCAAACAACGACCTAAGTCTAGCGGAACTTTCTTCACGCAAATCATCTCAACATGCGTCGGAGGCAACAACCGCATCGGCGCCCTGTACTCAATGTTATGACTTGCTAGATTTGGTATACGAACACTATCGTTCGGAATATCCTAATCCTCCATCCGCGATTGGATACGAATCGTACGCAAGTGTCTCTGGCAATAACGATGCGGATGCGTCGAGCTGGGAGATTGCCTTGGCGTCCATGTACGAACCACTTCACTCCCAGAAGATGCACGCCAAAGTGGTCACGTCCTGAACGACGCGCACCATCGAGAAAGGCAATCTCTGCGAGCTGAAGGCTTATATGCTGATCCAGAACTTCTGCCAGGATCAGGACACTGTGGATGGCCAGTGCGGTCGAAAGTGGCTTGTCGGTCGATAATGAAGAGTGGCGAAGGCGGTTAGAACAGCAAGCTCATAAACGACCCCCCCTAACAAGTTCGACCTCCACTGGACCGTTTGGGAAGAACCAATCGGCGTAACACAGCTTCCCACTCTTCGCCAATTCAATGCTTTCGGGTTACGAAGCTGCTGCTCTTGCCGGTCGAACTACAAGAGCTAGCAGCAACTAATCCGATCATGAGGCGTGGTTGCACGAAACCGTGAGCGGCGGAACGTGAACGTCGTAAACGCGGCCAGGACAAGCAAAGACGTAGCTGGCTCGGGAACCCCGTGTGCGAACATCCAATCGTACAAGGCCGGTGTGGCGTAGACCGGGCCCCAAATTCCGTGGCTGCCCCGCCAGTCGGTGTAATGCAAATCCAGTGGCGGAAAATCGTACTGCACGTTCGGGCCAAATGTGTTTAACGCCGGATAGGTCGGCAGCGGCTGTCCGGCCAGCGTGAGAAACGTATCGATCATGTCACGCGTCACCGTGGTGGGAACCGTCGTATCGAAGCGGCCATGAAAAGCCCAGATGGGTTCGTCGAGCAATTCGCTGAAATTGAAACTCGGATACGGAGGCACGGCACAGATCGGGACAGTCACGGCGACACGATCGGGAAATTGATTGAGGAAGTTCCAGGCTCCCCCGCCCCCCATCGAAAGGCCCGTGACGTAAATGCGGTTCGTGTCGACGTTTCTTTCCGTAATGGCTCGATCGATCATCGCCATCGCGTAATCGAACAACGTCGAATTGCTCCAGCCGATGTTGGTTTGCGGAGCGTATAGAAAGGCGTCGCGATCTTTCGCGGCCGCCAGCAAGTTGTCGATGTTGGCGTTAACTTGGCTGGTATTATTCGTGCCCGATTCGCCCGAACCATGCAAGAACAAGATCAACGGGCGCGGCTTCGTGGGGTCGGTCGCATAACTGGCGGGAACGTACAGTTGGCCACGCAGCAGAATGTTGTTGCCCGCATCCACATCGTTATATACCTGGAAATCGCTCAGGCTGGCCGCGAATGCCGACGGGCCGAGGACGAAGGCCACAAGACCAATAATGGCTGCGGCGCGGAGGATACATCGCATTGGCGCCTCCGGAAAAAGTACGAACTGGACGCGAGCAACACGAGGTCGTTGCGCGTGCAGCTTAGCATGGCTGGTACGCGCATGCCACCCTCCCATTTTGGGTTATTTTCAACGCGCTAAACCAAATGCCGCGACAAAGTGCGCTACTTAAGCTTTTCAGCTAATAACTTATTCCACGCGGCATAACCCCGGTCGCTCATGTGGAGGCCGTCGTCGCGGAAGTTCGCCTTGTCTGGCTGCCCATCGGCGCCGAGCAGGGCAGGGGCGGTGTCAACGTACGTGAAGTGGGGATTCTGGTCGACGATCGCTTTGATCCGCGTATTCACCTCCTGCATTTTTGGCCAGAGCTGCCAGCGGGCGATGCTCGGTTTGATCGCCAAGTAGATCAACCGCGTCTCCGGCAGCCGGTCGTGGACGTTCTTGGCGAATTTCTCAAAATCGCTTACGACGCGATCGGGCGACTGGCCGCCCGCGATATCGTTGTCACCAGCGTAGAACACGATCGTCCGCGGCTTGTATTTGAAGACGATCCGGTCGGCGTAAAGATTGACATCGGCGATCGTGGAGCCGCCAAACCCACGATTGATGATGGGCAGTTCTGGAAAAGCGTCGGCCGTTTGCCACATGCGGATCGTGGAACTACCGACGAACAGGATGGCATCGCGCGGTACGGCGTTTTGATGATCCCATTTCTCGAACGCGGCAATCTCACTGGCGAATGGCGCCTTGTCTGGCTCTTTGGCGACAACATCTGCCGCCAACGCAATCGAAAACACAATCCACAATACGGCAGCAATCACCGCAAACCAAGCAGGTGATAATGTTCTCACGCAGAGACGCTGAGAACGCAGAGAGTTTGCTTCACTTGGAAACCGACAATTCAATGAACTTAAGTTATTCATACATCGCCAGGTCGAGCGGAATAGAATTACAGGTCAAAACTCAACCTCTGCGTCTCCGCGCCTCTGCGTGAGACACCGCGCAGCGAGCGACCTAGAGCCGTTACTCATCTTGTACGGTGACTTTTTCCATCTTGTCGCCCTGGCGCACGGCATTGACGACTTTCTGGGTATCGTCAATTACCTGGCCGAAAATCGAGTGCTTGTTGTCGAGCCACGGCGTAGCAACGTGAGTGATGAAGAACTGCGAACCGTTCGAGTTCGGCCCCGAGTTGGCCATCGAGAGAACACCCGGCCCGCTGTGCTTGAGGTCCTTGTGGAACTCGTCGGCGAATTGGTAGCCAGGCCCGCCGGTACCCGTGCCCTTCGGGCAGCCGCCTTGGATCATGAAGTCGGCAATCACCCGGTGGAACGCGAGGCCATCATAAAACCCAGAATTGGCCAGCTTCTCGAAATTGGCCACGGTCTTCGGGGCCTTGTCATCGTGGAGTTTGAGGCGGATGTCACCGTGTTTCGTCTTGATCGTCGCGGTTTTCATGGGAGTGTGTAGGATTCAGGTCAGAGAAATAGGGCAAGAAGAACAGATTTGTCAGATAATGATTATACCGCATACCGGGTGCGACTGAATCGTTTAACCCGGAGCCAACGGCGACGGAAGCATTTTGCGTGCAAAGCCGTCGCCGTTGGCTCCGGGTTAAACGAAAACGTCTCAATTCTGACCGCGAGAGGTATAACATACCCGCGACCACCGACTGCGGACATGGGGTGCCCAAGAAATAACGCGGCAGCTCTGGGCAGCACGCAATCTCAAAAGAACTCTCTAATCGAGAGGATATTTACCGCTTCTTCGTATCGTCAGGCGCGCGGCCCATTAGCACGTCGGCCGAAACGTCGCCCGTAAACGCGGTCCAAATGCGGGCCTCGCCACGCAATTTCGACAGGTACTTCTCGACCTCAACTTGAAAGCGCTGCTCCTTCAACTTGTCGCGAATGTCGGCCTGCACGTCGGTGTACGGTTTGCGGCCGGCTTCCTTGCGCTCTAGCACTCGCACAATGTGAAACATCGGACCGCCGTCGATGATCTGGCTCATCTGGCCAACTTGGAGCGTGAAGATCGCTTCGTCAATCGCCTTGCACTGGAGCGCGCCCTTGGTCGTCCAATCGTGAACGCCGCCATCCTTGGCCGTGAAACCATCCGACTTCGTCTTGGCGATTTCGGCAAACGCCGCACCGCGAACTGGCTTCGATTGGCCTTGAACCCAAACTTCGTTTCCCAAACTGGCCAGCGCGGCGAATGCTTCCGCAGGGTCCTTGAAGCGATCCTTGCGAAGCGCCAACTCTTCCCACTTCGATTGGGATGGATAATCGTAATCCGTAAGGTGCGCTTTATAGTATTCGATCATTTCATCGGGGCTGACTTCATCGTTCACCTTCACCTTAGAACGAATCCATTCGCTGGCGATAACCCGTTCGTTGAACCCGCGCTGTACGTCGGCCAGCGACGACCCCAACCGAGTCAGCTCATGCTCCAAATCGCGCTTGTTATCAACGTGCAACTGTTTATAGAGCGATGGTAACTCGTGGTCCTCAAACGGCTGCTTTAGGTTTTCTTCAATCCGCGGCAAGTTTTCGGCCGGGACGCCACGCCGAAATTCGTTGTACAGCAATTTGCGGTCAACGAGCGAAGTCACTTCCTTCCGCATCAACTGCCGCCGCACCACCGCGATCTGATCGTCCGAAATCTTCTCGGCCTGGTCGCCGATCTTTTGCATTTGGGTCTCAATCAACTGATTGACCCGCCACAACACGTCGCAAGCGAGAATGATTTGATCGTCAATCCGCGCCACCACCTGGCAGCCGTCGAGGTTCGCTGAATCCGCTGCGGTCAAACCCGGCATGATCGCCGCCGAGGTCACCGCATTTGCATCCGATTCCGTTAACGGCTTGATACTTCCTGGCGACGCCGCTCCCGCCCCTGGCGCGCCGATATCGAGCATTTCTTGCGCAGGCACAATTGTACCTAGCGATCCGCAAAACGCGGTAACGCCGATTCCAATCAGTAAACTGCTGAAAATGCGCACAGCGCGGCCTCACGACTTGTGGCCGCGTCTCTCCGAGACGCGGATGCGGCGGGTGGCTAGGGTCGAGCGCAGCGAGCCCCCAGCAGCGCTGCCATCGCCCTACAAAAAAGCGGTGAATTCTATGCTGCCCGCTCTTCCGGCCGCAAGAGAGATTTTATTTCGGCAAAGATGCCCGCCGCGTCCGCCAGGCTCGCCGCCAGTGGCAGATATGCGCTGCTACCATCGGCCACCCGCAGCCGGCCATGCGACTGCTTCACCAGCCGCGCGATTTTCTCTCGCGACGAGTAATGCAACACCGCATAACGGTCTTCCAGCCGAATTTCCCGCACGCCCCAACGGTGGGCCCACATCCGCAGGCGTGCTAGCTCCAGCAAATGTGCGACAACCGGCGGCGGCGGACCGAACCGATCGGTCAATTCGTTGGTAAAATCGGCAACCGCCGATTCCGCCGTAAGTTGGGCAAGCCGGCGGTACAGGTCGATCTTCGACCGCATATCGGGCACATAATTCCTCGGCAGATAGGCCTCGCCCGGCAAGTCGATCGTGACTTCCACCGTCTCGCGCGCCGGCAGTTTCTTGAGTTGCCGCACCGCCCGTTCGAGCAGTGCGCAGTACATCTCATAACCGACCGTCGCGATATGACCGCTCTGCTGCGTGCCCAAGATGTTGCCCGCGCCGCGTAGCTCCAAATCGCGCATCGCCAGGGCGAAGCCCGCGCCCATCTGGCTGAACTCTTCGATGGCCCGCAGCCGCCGCGCCGCTTCCGGCGAGAGATGCCGGTTCTCATCAATCAGCAGATAGCAGTACGCGCGATGCTTGTACCGCCCCACGCGCCCGCGAAGTTGGTGCAAGTCGGCCAGACCGTACCGGTCGGCATCATCGATGAACATCGTGTTCGCGTTCGGGATATCGAGACCGCTCTCGACGATCGTCGTCGATAGCAGAATATCGGTCTCACCACGAACGAATCGTAACATCACGTCTTCCAGTTCACCTTCGGCCATTTGGCCGTGGCCGATATCGATACGCGCCTCCGGTACAATCTCGCCGAGCCGCTGGGCCACCGCGTGAATATCGTTGATGCGATTGTGTACGAAGTAGCACTGCCCGCCGCGATTGAGCTCGCGCATGATCGCGTGCCGCACCAGTTCCTCGCTGAATCGTGTGACGCGAGTTTCGACCGCCAGTCGGTCGGCCGGCGGCGTTTCGAGGTTCGATATTGCCCGCACGCCTAAGAGCGACATGTGGAGCGTCCGCGGAATCGGCGTCGCTGTCATCGTGAGCACGTCGACCGTCGTGCGAAGCGCCTTCAGCTTCTCCTTGACCTCGACGCCAAACCGCTGTTCTTCATCGATGATAAGTAGGCCCAGGTTCTGGAACTGCACATCGGGCGAGGCCATCCGATGTGTGCCGATGAGGATATCGAGTTGCCCGTTGGCCGCCCGGTCGATGATCTCACGCTGTTCCTTCGCCGTGCAGAAGCGCGAAATCGCGTCGATTTGAAACGGGAACTCGGCCATCCGCGCGGTAAACGTTCGCCGATGCTGCTCGGCTAGCACTGTTGTCGGCACGAGCACCGCCACCTGGTAACCAGCATCAACGGCCTTGAACGCCGCGCGAATCGCCATCTCGGTTTTGCCGAAACCCACGTCACCGCACAGCAATCGATCCATCGGCCGCGCGAGCTGCATATCGCGCTTGATATCGGCAATCGACGTGAGCTGGTCGGGCGTTTCCTGGTACGGAAATGCCGCGTCGAACTCGCGCTGCCAATCGGTATCGGCAGGAAATGCGATGCCGGGCCGTGCGTCGCGGGCCGCTTGCAACTCAATCATCTCGGCGGCCAAGTCGGTAACCGCCCGCTGGGCCGCCTCCTTCTGCCGCACCCAGGCCTTGCCGCCGATGTTCGCCAGCACCACGCGGGCGCCCTTGCCGCCCACGTACTTTTGCACCAGCTCGATCTTCGCACTCGGCACGTAAATTTTCGTGCCGCCGCTGTATTCGATTTCAAGATGCTCTTCGGCGCGGCCATCTTGCTGCAAGAGTCGCAAGCCGCGGTACCGGCCAATGCCGTGCGCAACATGCACGACGAGATCGCCCTCGCGCAACTCCAAAAAACTATCAATGGCCCGCGCTTGCCGCCGACGTGTCGTCCGGGCCAAATCCTGCCGCTGAAACAACTCGCCCGCACTCACGAGCACCACACGCTGCGGTACAATGCGAAAGCCGGCCTCCAAGTGGCCAACGACAAAACATATTTCGGATCTCGGATTTCGGATTTCGGATTGTGCCTTGGAATCCGCAATCCGCAACCCGCAATCCGCAATCGCATGCTCGCCGTGTGCCACTGCTGGCTCGTCCAGCAGTGCCTCGCTCCTCGCTCCTCGCTCCTCGCCCCTCTGCCGAAACAACTCTTGCAGGCGTTCAACTTCCGCATCGGTCTCGCAGACGATGTACACTTCACTGCCAACACCAACTTTTTCCAACTCGTCGCGGACCTTGCCGATCTCGCCGCTGAACCGCTCGACCGATTCGAACTCAAGGTGGGCCGTCGTCTCCATCGAACCCGCTGGCACGCCGCTCACCGTCACCGAAGGAAACTCGTAAATCTCCTCCAGCGTCGGCCGCAACGCATGAAATGCCTGCGGCCGCTCCATCCGCTCCAAATAGAACTTACCTTCTTCCTGTAATTCACTCGGCTCGATCAGCATGAACCAAGCCCCACGTGGGCGAGTCTCTCCGAGACTCGCATTCTCGCTCTCGGCTTTACACTCTCTTTCCCTCGCACTCTCGCACACGTTCGCGTCACGATCCGCGTCTCGGAGAGACGCGGCCACGTGCGGTAGATATGCCGTAAAATGCGCGCGATCCGACGCCGACGGTTCGAGCATCGTTACCGTCGTCAATTGCAGCGTTTCCAAACTCCGCTGCGTGGCCACATCGAACCGGCGAATCGACTCGACTTCATCGCCGAAAAGCTCGATCCGCACAGGGTCTTCGGCATCGGGCGCGAAGATATCCAAAATGCCGCCCCGCCGCGAAAACTCACCCGGCAACTCGACAGCCGTCGTGGCATGCGCCCCGCGCTCGACCAGCCACCGCGTCAGCTCTTCTTCATCAACCTGCCCACCCACGCGAATCTCGCGCGTCGCTTTCGCTAGCGCCTCCGGCGACGGCACCGGCTGCAAGAGGCTCTGGATGCTGGTGACGAGGATCGAGGCGCGAGTTGTGAGGCGCGAGGCGCGAGTTGTTTCATTGGCAGATTCTTCTCGCTCCTCGCGCCTCGCGCCTTGCGCCAGCTTGCGTCCTGCGGGTGCCACTGGCTCCGCCAGTGCCTTCAAAACCTTCAATCGCTCCCCAAAAATCTCATCATGCAGCACGCGCTCGCCCGGTTCCGACTCCCATGCTGGGAACACGCTCACGGGCAAATCGGTGAAGAGGGCGAGGTCGCGTTCGATCGCGTCGATTTCGCCAAAGTGCGGGGCCACCACCACGAGCGGCCCGGGGCAAACTTGCGCCAGCGCCGCGGCCACCAGCGCGCGCGAAGACCCCCAGACTCCGCCGAGCGTCCCGCCATGCCCAGCCTGCAGGCTGGCGACCACCTCGGCAAAGCCGCTGTGCAAACCCAGATGTGCGGCCAACTCCTTCAGACGGCGTCCGGCAGCCTGCCGGTCCGCAGCCTCTCGCCCCCGCGTGCCAGAAGCCGCCGCGGTAGCCGTTTCCATGTGTCGAGAATTATAAGGTGCGGCGGACTTTCGGAAACGTCAGTCCATTCCTTTCGGCGTTCGCGCCTTCGCCGGGCACCTGCCAAAGTGACAGCACGTCCTAGCGACTTTCTGCTCAACCGCGGACCCCTCCGGCCAGGATGGCAGCCGCTGGTCGGGGGCGGGGACGCCCCGGCTCGCTGTAAATTATTGTGGAACAGTTACTTACGCTATTTCTCTATATTTGGCGCGCCGGTTGCTTTTCCGCCCCCTTGCCAACCGGCTGATTCTGCGCCCCAATGAGGGGCTGCTCACAGCTATTAGCCGTTAGCTCTTAGCTGTTAGCCAGACGCGGAAACTGCCGCTCGCCCGCGAGCGAGCCGGGGCGTCCCCGCCCCCGGCCACTGCAGCGCTCACCTCTCTGGCTAAAAGCTAACAGCTAATCGCTGACAGCCACTAATTAACTCAGGAGTCTTTCATGGCCGCTACTGCTACCAAGAGCAAACCAAAATCCAAAGTCACGCTGCAACCGCTCGGCGATAAGGTCGTCGTCGAACGTGAAGAGTCGCAAGAGAAGACCGCCGGGGGCATTTACATTCCCGATGCCGCCAAGGATAAGCCGACCCGCGGCACGATCATCGCCGTCGGCACCGGCAAGCTGCTCGACGACGGCACCCGCGGCGCGATGCAAGTGAAGAAGGGCGATCGCGTCCTCTTCACCAGCTACGCCCCGGAAGTCATTGAAATCGGGGATGATGAATATCTGCTGATGAGCGAGAGCGATATCCTCGCCGTTATTGAATAGGGACTAGGGGCTGGGGGCTAGGGACTGGGGATCAAGGCGGCCATCGAAAGCCCCAAGTCCCCAGCCCCTAGCCCCGGCGGACCATTCCGAACGACTATCACAATCGCGCCGCTTCTCAGCAGCGCACGCTACGAACTACCCAACACAAGGAGCCACCCATGGCAAAAATGATTGCCTTTGATCAAGAAGCCCGCGATGCCATGCGTCGCGGCGTGCAGAAGCTTGCCCGCGCCGTCAAGGTTACGCTCGGCCCCAAGGGCCGCAACGTCATCCTCCAAAAATCGTTCGGCTCGCCGACCGTCACCAAGGACGGCGTCACCGTCGCCAAGGAAATTGAACTGGAAGAAACCTACGAGAACATGGGCGCCCAAATGGTGAAGGAAGTCGCCTCGAAAACGAGCGACGTCGCCGGCGACGGCACCACCACCGCCACCGTTTTGGCCGAAGCCATTTTTAACGAGGGCCTCAAGGCCGTGGCCGCGGGCGTCAACCCTGTCCACATGAAAGAGGGCATCGAGAAAGCCGTCGAGGATATCACGGCCGAACTCAAGAAGATGTCGATCAAGATCAAGAGCACGCAGGAAATGGCCCAGGTCGGCACCGTCGCCTCGAACGGCGACACCGAAATTGGCAAGATGCTCGCGGAAGCCATGGAAAAGGTTGGCAAGGACGGCGTCATCACCGTCGACGAAGGCAAAAGCCTCGCGACCGAAGTCGAGTGGGTCGAAGGTATGCAGTTCGATCGCGGCTATCTCTCGCCGTACTTCGTCAGCGACCCGAACACCATGGAATGCGTCCTCGAAGACGCCTACGTCCTCGTGCATGAGAAGAAGATTTCGAGCGTCAAAGACCTCGTGCCCGTGCTCGAAGCGGTCGTCAACGCCGGTAAGCCGCTACTCATCGTCGCGGAAGATGTCGAAGGCGAAGCCCTCGCCACGCTCGTCATCAACAAGCTCCGCGGCACGTTCAACGTGTGTGCCGTGAAGGCCCCCGGCTTCGGCGATCGCCGCAAGGCCATGCTCGAGGATATCGCCATCCTCACCGGTGGCCAGGCCATCTTCGAAGACCTCGGCATCAAGCTCGAAAGCATCGGACTGGGCGAACTTGGCCGGGCCAAGAAGATCGTGGTCGACAAGGACAACACCACGATCATCGAAGGCGCCGGCAAGAGTGCCGATATCAAGGGCCGCATCGACCAGATCCGCCGCGAAATCGACAATACCACGAGCGATTACGATCGCGAGAAGCTCGAAGAGCGGTTGGCCAAGCTGGCCGGCGGCGTGGCCAAGGTCAACGTCGGTGCCGCGACCGAGAGCGAGATGAAGGAAAAGAAGGCCCGCGTCGAAGACGCGCTGCACGCCACCCGCGCGGCCGTCGAGGAAGGCATTTTGCCCGGCGGCGGCGTGGCCCTGCTCCGTGCCACCACCAAAGTGAAACCGGCCGAGGATGCCCCGCACGACCACAAGGTCGGCTTCAACATCGTCGTCCGCGCCAGCCGCTCGCCGCTCATGGCCATCGCCAGTAACGCCGGCCAAGACGGCGGCATCGTGTGCGAACGCGTGGCCGAGAAGAAGGGCAATGAGGGCTACAACGCCGCGACCGACGTGTACGAAGACCTGGTGAAAGCCGGCGTCATCGACCCGACGAAGGTCACCCGCACGGCCCTGCAGAACGCCGCCAGCGTGGCGACACTCCTACTCACCAGCGACGCCCTCATCGCCGAAGCCCCGAAGAAAGACAAGAAGGGCGGTGGTGGCGCCGGCCACGGCGGCATGGAGGATATGTATTGATGAGGATGCGGGATTGAGGATGCGGGGGACAGGGACCCATTAGCGGCGGCAGCCGCATTCAGAAACCCTCTCCCTTCGGGAGAGGGCAGGGTGAGGGCGAACCCGCTTCCGACCCGCCATCCCATGAATCCGCGACCTCTGGTCGCGATTAACTGATCGGCGCGAATCACCGGTCGACTTACAAACCCCGGGCGTGCTCAGCACGCACCGGGGTTTTTACATTGCTCATTGTGAAATTTCGAGAATGATGGATTACCACCTTCATTTCGATATGCCGGTTCCACACGCTCCATTAGTAAACCTTCAATAATCCGCGCCAATGCGCGATACGAGAAGTAGTCTTATTGCTAGCACTACGCAGCACTTAAGAAAATAATGTACAATATGGCCATAAGACTTTTTTGCTACGAAGAGGAGAGACGTGCCCAAACATAACTGCTATACGTGCGCAGATATTGAAGCACCCATCGCCACGTAGCCAAGGGAAGTTTGATCGAATGCGCCCATCAACAGTCATTGTGTTCTTCGTTTTACTTGGCTTGAGCGTTATCAGTTCTTGTGTGGTCGCGACCAGGCTGAAAAACGTCGAGCACCTACAAGAAGAAACAGCGAAGTTAAACGACCAATTAGGAAAACTTCGCGGCGAACTTCGCACCGTTGTCGCATCCGATGCGGCATCGGCTGCAAACAGCGGGAATGCCTCACTGCCGGGAACTGAAGGCCTAGACCTACAGACGACAGCGGATGTTGAGGCAAGGATTAAGAAGATCGGCGATACACCGACAGCGCACGAATTAGCAGTATGCTTAAACGAAGTAGATGGGTGGGTCGTTCAACCTGACCATGAAGAAGCGGTCCTCAATCTCAAACAGCAACTCGCATCGAGATTACGGCAGCAAGTTACGAAAGAAGTCATTGACGTTCAAAAAGTCTGCCTAAACGCACCGACTGGTAATGAGGCAATTAAGCGCCATGCAGAAGCCGGTCAACTGCTCTCGCTGTACCCCATGGCAGATGATCCGGTTACCGTTAACGGAGCAAAGGCTCTGGCGGAACAACAAGTCGACATCGCTACTCGAATCGAAGTTTTGAGAAGACAACGATATAACCAATGGGCGTGCAAGCAGATTGAAGCCGCCATCAACGGTTACAACAACGGATCAAGTTATTGGAGTCCAAAGAAAGAGAATCCATTGCTAATGAAATCGCTCGTAGAGTCTCTTGGCGAGGTTGATCCCGCACAGTTAGAACCCGCAGTGATGGAATTGTATAATTACAGTAGTTCCAAGTTCTGATGAGTTGGTATAGGTGAACGCAAGGCCCCTTTTGTAAATGACTTGTGTCAACGAGTTCATTTCCAAGGAGGAGGCCATGCGTTCAAGGACGAATTGTAGCGTCAGTAGTAATGAAGTACATACGTGGTCGCTGGAATGGTTATTGCAAGCAAAGCTACTAAAGGACCACGGGCGGCTCTGCACGGCGGTGGTCGTGCTCAATGTCGTGCTGCGTGCAGCGGCCCGTTCGATCTCGATTTCCGCAGCCTGCCGCGACTTGTCCGCGGCGCCTTCCGATCAGGCGGTGATGACCTCGCTGGAGGAAGGGCTGCCCAAGACGCTTCCGGTCTTGGAACACCGCTTGAACGAAGCGCTGACTTGCCAGTTGCCTCGGCGGATGAAACGGCGGGCCTGGCAACTGGCCATCGACTGGCACTTGGCTCCGTACTATGGCCAGCCCCACCGCAGCCGCAACGAACTGTGCTCTGGGAAACCGACCCAGGGGACGAAACTCTTTCACGCTTACGCTTCGGCGTGCATCGTTCAATACGGTCATCGGTACACGCTGGCTCTCACGTGGGTTCGCCGCCACGAATCGAAGGTCGTCGTGCTGCGACGACTGGTGACGCGAATTCGAGAAATCGGCCTGAAAATCCAGCGTGTTTTGCTCGATCGGGCGTTTTTCAATGTGCCGGTCATCGAGTTCCTCAAGGAGCAGCAACTGCCCTTCCTGATGCCCGTGATGATGCGTGGCCGCAAGCCCAAGAAGGGTCGTCCGGCCACGGGGTTGCGGTGGATCAAGCGGCAGGGGGCCGGTTGGTACCCCCATACCTTGAAGAACAAGGGCCGCGCGGTGACCGTGTCGGTGTCGGTGGGCTATCGCCGACACAAGAACCGCAAAGACCACAAGCAAGTCCATCAGAAGCTGCTGTTCGCCGCCTGGCGCGTGAAGGGCTCCCCAACCGCCATCCGCGAAACCTACCGCCAGCGGTTCGGCATCGAAACCAGCTATCGGCAGATGCGTCAAGCGCGAATCCACACCTGCACGCGCCA
>JAKOXH010000017.1 GCA_029781135.1 Planctomycetota bacterium | reverse complement strand
GTGCTGCGCAACATCTGGGTTTGGATGCACCTCACTCGGCTGGCGGACGGTTGCGGCGATGCCGTAACCCTCCGCTTGGAACGACTCCGCTTCAAACGCATGTTGGACTGGATCGTTCACGAGATTCAAAGCCTATACCACGATGGATCAATGCCTTACGTCGAGTGGTCACCGTAAGGCAAACTTGGAACTACTGTAATTGATGATCGGTCCAATCTTCAGCATAGACATGGACCTGCGGTGGAACTCCATCCCGCACGCGATAGATCCGCGATGGCGTGTAGCAGGACACAAATAGATCGCCAGCGCGATTAAATGCCAGCCCATCGGGCAGCACGCGGTCGAATGACACGTAGGTCGTTCGTTCGCCGGCGACGCGATCGGGCGTGATCGCGATCCGTTCAACGCTACTGGCAAATGTGCACACCACGAACAGAGCATCACCCGATGGCGAGAGTGCCAGCCCATTGGCGAAATGAAACGGACCATCATGCCAGACCATCGTAGAACCCTCTTTGGAAATCCGGAAGATTCGGCCCGATTTGTCCGCCGGCGACCCGCTGTCCGAAACATATAAGTCTCCCTCGGAATCGAATACCAAATGGTTCGGAATCTGGAACGGAAATGCGTCGACGCCACGGCTGATCACCTTCAGCTCGCCACTCGCTAGCTCAAATCTCCAAACACATTTCTTCCGCAGGTCGCAGGCCGCCAGCCAAGATCCATCAGGACTGACTGCCACCCCGAGCAGAAATCCATTCGTTCGTCCGATCTCATCCACCTGGCGGCCGTCGCTGCTGATCCGGTAGATTTGTCCGGCTTCACCGCCCGCATAGAGGTTTCCGTTGGGGTGCCAGCAAACGCACTCGGGATGGTCCAGGCCATCGGCAAAGACTTGAATTCTCTCCAGCGGAACTTCGGACGTTTCTTCGCAACGTTGCATGTATGCACCTACTCGACCTTAGATGAACGGTCGTTACGACTTAGAGCAAGAGGTAAGTGAGACAATTAGACAAACTGTCTTAGCATTGACGTCCAGATTGTCAAATGCGGGCGCCACTGCTGGCTTGCCCAGCAGTGCGGCGCTAGAGCCAGTGTGCCACTGCTGGACGAGCCAACCGTGGCACACTTTATCAATCTGAACTCAAAAAACGGTAGGCAAGTAATGTGTCCGGCATCAATCCCGTAAACGCATGTTCTTAATGTACCAACAAATGACCAAAACCACTCCTACAGCAGACATATTCTGATAGTATTCTCCATCTAGCTTCAAGGAGAACATGGTATAAGATAGGCGCGATTGGAGCGGTACGCACGTGGTACGACGCGAGGATTCGTGTCTGGGCTGGCCGTGAACCACAACGCTTAGCGGCACGGTTTGTTGGACGCATCCGCTACACTGGGAATTCCGCTACTATGAATTTACAGCTCGCTCAACGGGTGGTCGTGGTAACGGGTGGCGCCAAGGGAATTGGAGCGAGCACGGTGCGCGCATTCCTGCGCGAAGGTGCGCGAGTCGCTGTGCTCGATCTCGATGTCGCCACGGCCGAGCGACTGTTCGCCGAATCGGGCGGCCAAGGTTTCGCGATTCGCTGCGACGTTTCCAAGCAAGCCGAAGTGGCGGTTGCATTTGACCGCATTTTGAGCACTTTCGGTGGCGTCGACATCCTGATCAACAACGCCGGAATCCAGATGTACGGCGATGTAACAGAAACTTCGGAAGAGCTATGGGACCACGTGCTCGCCGTCAACCTCAAGAGTGCATTCCTTTGCTCGAAGTATGCCCTGCCCTCCATGCAGGAGCGTGGTGGGGGCGTGATTATCAACGTCGCCTCCATCCAGGCCGTAATGTGCCAGCGGAAGGTCGCCGCCTATGCGACCAGCAAATCGGCACTGCTGGGGCTTACCCGCAGTATCGCCGTCGATTACGCACCGTCGATTCGTTGCCTGGCAATTTGTCCGGGCACCGTCGACACGCCGATGATCCACAACGCGATACGGGAGTCGCCCGATCCAGCAGCGGTGCTGCGCGAATGCGAAGAAATGCATCTGCTTCGGCGGATCGCCAAACCCGAGGAAATTGCCGAGTTGATTGTCTTCGCCAGCAGCGATTTGGCGCCGTTCATTACCGGGCAGTCAATCCGGATCGACGGCGGGCTCGGCGTCGAAATCAAGGGCAGCAAACAGTCATAACGACCATAGTCTAACCAGGGGCAACACATGAAACTGGGTCAGGTGCTCTATCGGCACATGCTCAATCGACGCAGCTTTGATTTCGCACGTCAGGCCGGGGCAACACATTTGGTCGTGCACCTGACCGACTACTTCGCCGGCGGCGGATTTGAAAATGTCCTGGGTGACCAGCCCGTCGGCGGAACGTCCGGATGGGGACGGGCAGGCGACCCCGATAAAATCTGGACGGCGGAAGAACTCACGCACTTACGTGCGGAGATCAATGCAGCCGGCTTGGAACTGGCGGCCCTTGAAAACATCGATCCCGCCTTCTGGTACGACGTGCTCCTCGACGGCCCCCGGCGCGATCGGCACATCGCCAATGTCCAACAACTCATCCGCAACATGGGCGCGGCCGGAATTCCCGCCCTGGGCTACTATTTTAGTTTGGCGGGCGTTTGTTCTCGCACAAAGGGACCGCTGGCTCGAGGCGGGGCGATTTGCGTCGCCATGGACAGCGTTGATGACACCCCTATCCCAAACGGCATGGTCTGGAACATGGTCTACGACCCGTCCGCCACGCCGGGCACAATACCGCCCATAACGCGCCAACAATTGTGGGATCGTCTGCGCAGATTCCTTGAAGAGGTTGTGCCGGTGGCCGAGGAAGCGGGCGTCCGACTCGCTGCCCATCCCGACGACCCGCCACTCCCGGAATTGCGGCAAACGCCGCGGCTAATCTACCGACCGCAAGAATATCAGAAGCTGCTGGATGTTCATCCTAGCCGCAATAGTGGTCTCGAGCTTTGCATCGGCACGTTCAGCGAAATGCCGGACGGCGGCGATATCTACGAGTGGGTCGATAATTATGCCGCGCAAGACCGCATCGTGTATGTTCATCTGCGAAACGTCCAAGGAAAAGCGCCCCGCTATCGCGAGTCGTTCATCGACGATGGCGACGTCGATGTCCTTCGGATGCTGCGCATACTCCGCGGCCGTGGTTTTCAGGGTGTCATCATTCCCGACCATACTCCTCAAACGAGTTGCGACGCACCTTGGGAGGCCGGCATGGCCTTCGCATTGGGCTATCTCAAAGCCATGATGACCGTCGTCGAACGGGAAAATTAGCCCCGACGCCGAGTGACGATGCGGCGTGAGGTGGAGCGGCTAATCCGTTTTTGGCTACCTCGCTATTCGTCGCCGATGCCCCAAATGCAGCTATTCTTCTGCACTGGCCTGCAATCGAATATTTGAGCGCGATCGAAACGTCAGAATTGCAGTAGGAAATCAATTTGTGAGCGGAAAAAGACGGGTTGAATTTGCGGGCCAGGTTGTCGACAGTTCGAGTCCGAGCGGCTCTACCTGACAGCTTGCCAGACGCACCGCCAGTGCCCTTCCGCTCGTTAATCTCCATCACTTCGCTTCGGACGCTCGCGTTCTGGATCCGCCAATTCAATCATTCGTCAGGCGGCCGTCGTCTTTCGTCCTGTGCGCTGTGCCGGGTCTTCCCGCCGGCTCACAACCCGTTTGAACTTCTGGTTGCCGTCGGAGACTAGCTCGTGCGTCAATTCCAGCTCGACATGGATTTTGCCGTCGAGTTCGTACATCGCGAGGTGCTTTTGAATCGCCTGATGCGCCAGCGCAGGCTCCACTTCTTTCCCAGGCAGCGGTTCGACCCGAATGCGAAAATCCGTCTCCGACTCTTGAACAATCTGGTATTCACGCGCGTCCACCACGTGGGCTAAAGCGTGCTCAAACACAATCGGAGATAGTTCCTTTTGGCCATTACCGCCGGGAATTTTAAATACTTCCGAGTCCCGGCCATCGACACGTTTGATTAATGGCATATTGCTGCCGCAACCGCAGGGCGCGTCCGTCATCATTACAATATCGCCAATTTCGTAGCGAATGAACGGCTGCGCCCAATTGGCGAGGTTCGTGACGAGTACCTTGGCCCCTTTTTCGCCGGGTGGCACCGGGCGATTTTCTTCGTCGACCACTTCCAAGATTGCCCAGTCGGCGTTCACATGC
Source organism: Planctomycetota bacterium (assembly GCA_029781135.1). Classification (GTDB taxonomy): domain Bacteria; phylum Planctomycetota; class Planctomycetia; order Pirellulales; family Lacipirellulaceae; genus JABDGM01. The sequence continues at coordinate 225,680 of JAKOXH010000017.1, read as the reverse complement.
ATTCCGCCCGAAGTTGGGCAACCATTGCTGAGAAACAAGCACTCGCCCATCGCATAGTCGTCGAGGACCGGCGCGCCGAAGATCGCGGTATAGTGCGTTCGCGTTATCGGTAATAGCCGCTCACTAATATTGACGACTTGTTTGAGTTCCGGCTTCAAACTAAGGTTGCCCGCCTCCAGCGCCCGCGCCAGCTGATGCAGAACACTGGCATATGAAGTGAGATGCGTCGGCCGAAACTCATTGAGCCGTGCCAAGAGGTTATCGTCGGTCGACGACAGGTGCAACACATTCATGAATTGGCGAGCGCCCTGCGGTACATGCTGGACGGCCGACGCCGATGGATAAAAACCGGCTTGGAGTGTGACCGCCGCGATTCGAGCCGGAGCAATCAGACGCTCGGCGACGTCGGTCAAGTTCACGTCTTCGTGGTTTCCCCGCGATGCCTGCAATGCATAGAGCAATTCAAGATTTTCTAAGGGTTGCGCGATGAGCAGCGGCTGCCCCTGGCTTCCCGACGTATGGCTCAACGCGAATCGATTCCGAAACGCGGTACCCACGTTTCTTTCGTCTTCGAAGAATTTCTCCATGTCGCGCCTGCACAAATCGTCGGTCGTAAACACGCGATCCAAGTGGTCCATCAACTCCGTTTTGTTCGTGGTCGGCAGTTCGGCTATTTCAAAAGCGTCTGCATCGAGTTCCGCGTATTTCTTACGATAGAAGTCGGAGTGTTGGCGCACGTAGCGGACGAGCAATTCCAGCCGGCGGCGTTGGATTCGCAAGATCGCCGCACGGGTCAATTTTGCTGCCCGTTTCAGGACGATAACTCGCAGGCCAAATTTTAGCGACCGCCAAATGCTCATTGTGGGAAAACGCGAGCCATAGCCGATTTGTTCTTGTCCCTCTCAACTTAAGCAAGTTCCATGCCCGACGTCATTTCCGCCCACTTTGGCCACACACCAACGCCGTGGTTCTCCGATTGAAACGGCGCGCTGTTCGACGCTTGGACCCGGATGTTTCAATTTGGCAGCAGAAGATTCATCGGCCGGCACACTTGGCGTCGTATTCTAATGCGCAGCTTAAGTTCCATGAGCGCTGCCGAAGACGAAGTGAGCGGCCGAGGTTCCGTGGTCCCGGTGTCGGCCAAGGTGCCGAAGATTTGGCAACGGATGGTTGACAGCTAGGCCCAGGCATGAAGTACACTGGCGAAGCCAGTGGCACCCCCGAGGTTATCTCAAGGCATTATCGCGACTTAAACAGACCAACCAACAGTTGCTCATAATTGGCATTTCAATGGAGTCTCCATCGATGGCCGCGACATCCACCTCCCTAATTATGTTCGCGTGCGTTTTTGGCGCGGCACTATTTGGAATGGTGCTGCGCCGCATCTTGCCGGAACATCACCTCACTTCGGATACCAAGGACACGGTGAAGTTGGCGATGGGCTTTGTCGCAACGATGGCGGCACTGATTCTTGGCTTGCTTGTCGCCTCCGCAAAGGATTCTTACGACAAGCAATCCGGAGGCGTGACTCAGATGGCGGCCAAAGTCGTGTACCTTGACCGCTTACTGGCGAACTATGGTCCCGAAACGAAAGAGGTGCGTGGACTTTATCGCCGCGTCGTCGAGCAGATTACGAAGCGAATGTGGACTGACGAGAATTCGAGCGAATCTCAATTGGACCCAACTGCATCGCACGCGGAAGAATTGTTTTCGGCGATTGAATCGCTCGAACCGAAAAATGATCTGCAGAGGACGCTCAAAGCTCAGGCGGTGTCGACAAGCCTGGAACTTGGACAAATGCGCTGGCTGGAATATGAACAAGCCGGAACAATTGCTTCCAAGCCGATGTTGTATATCTTGGTCTTCTGGGTCGCCGTGTTGTTTGCGAGTTTTGGTATGTTTGCACCGACGAATGGCACCGTGGTTGCGGCGCTTCTACTGGCGTCATTTTCGGTGGCAGGAGCGATTTTTCTGATCTTGGAATTGCGGAGTCCCTTCACAGGGGTTCTGCAAATCCCCAACGCCCCTTTTCTGGATGCGCTCGCTCATCTCGGGAAGTAAGCGCGCTGGTTTACGAGATTCAATCAGTCAATGCGCGGGGGGACGCCCACTCGGCTGAGCATGACCTAAGAAGATACCGCTACCTAGCGATTCTGGTATCCCGATTGGTCGGACTTTATTCGAGCGGCTGGATGTCGAATCGATCGAAAAATTGTGGGTAACAACCAAATTGACCCGACCGCCGACTAGTCCATCTCACATCCCACAAAAAAAACGCTGACGAAATGCAATCCGACAAGTTACTACCTCATTTTCCAAACGTCCATTTCGTTAGCTGGGCGGAGATTCACTTCATTCCCATCAGCTTCCGGCCAATTTCCACGGCGCCCGCATCGGACGTTTCATCATTGCCCGCGCTTTCTCGCTGCCGCCAATCAAATCTTTCTGGATGGGATCCCAAGTGATCCTCTCGCCGGTGCGAACGGCGATGTTGCACAAGTGGCTGATGACATCCGACCGCACCGCGTCATTGAGCGGACTACTAGCCTCCTGACGCGAGCGAACCGCGGTGGCGAAGTTCTGGATATGCGTCGCCGTTTCGGGAGCGTGCTGGCTCGGCGGCAGATCGTTGGGCACGAGTTCCTTGGGAAAAGCACGGATCGAACTCCGAGTCAGTTCCAACCGGCCCTCCGCGCCAATGAACTTCGTGCTATCGGAACCCGCCACGAACGTGATCTTCACGCCATCGGCCATTTTTAGGGTCATATTCCAGTCGTAAACGGTGTCGTAGAGACCCTCCTTGGGCACAACGCCGGTGCCTTCGACCGTGAATGGCCCGGCCTGGTCGCCATCATAGCACCAGACCATGATATCCAGCGGATGCGCCCCCCAACCGGCCAAGTAGCCAATCGATTGGTCGTAGATCCAGTAGGTTCCCGGCGGCTTGCAGCGGTCAATCGTATAGGAAGCCAGGGGAGCCGGCCCCAACCACATTTCATAGTCGAAGTCGGCGGGAACCGCTGCGGTTTCGGTCGAGCCCCCGCTGCCACCGTTGGGCGCCCGCACCTCAATCGCCGAGAGTTTGCCAAGTTTCCCGCTACGGACCAGCTCTCGGCCGAAATGTTGGTGCTTGGCTTCGCGCTGTTGGGTGCCGTACTGAAAGACCCGCTGGTGTGCGTGGAATACCTTTTCGCACAGCAAATCTTGTTCGACCGTCAGCCCCAAGGGCTTTTCCACATAGGCGTCTTTGCCGGCTTGCGCAGCCAGCAGGGCGATGGGTACGTGCCAGTGATCGGGCGTGGCGATGATCACGGCGTCGATGTCGTTGCGGTCGAGAATCTGCCTGAAGTCCGCGTAAGCTTTGCCCTGGATGGCTTTGGCGGCCGCCTCGCGCCGCACCGTGTAGCAATCCGCCACGGCAACGCTCCGGATGCCATGCCCCAGTTGGGTCCATTTCAAAAGGTCACCGCCGCGCGTGCCGACGCCGATATGCCCGACCACGACTTGCTCACTCGGCGGCCGCGAATTCGCGGCGCCCAATACCCTCGCCGGTATAAAGTACGGCGCCGCGATCCCGATAACGGCACCACATCCCACTTTCATTGCATCGCGCCGCGTAGGCTTCTGACCGTTCATTGCGGATTCTCCCGACTTGATTGTGCTCTGGAAGTGTCGTTGTCTCCGGCCGGATTTGCGTTGACAGATCATGCTCGGCCGGACCGGCGGCGTCCGTTGCTTCCGCAAATAAGCCGGGGCCACTGGGGCTGCCACTGCTCTTCTTGGCGGGCTTGGCTGTTATTGATCCTTTTCCCATCTCCGGCAGTTTGATGTCAAGTTCCACCCCCCCTACTGCTGGTGCAAATGTGGCAAAACGCAGAGAATGAGCATTTCGCTGGACATCATAGGATACTGCCCTAACACACGCTGACACAAACAGCACTACGAACGGATATCAGGTCGGCAGTTCTAACTCACCCTACGTTCCTGAGAACTTAGCATTAGGAAACGCAGCCATGCGACTGGCGAATTGCCTTGTTACCTTAATAACATTCCTTTTTTGGTGGACCGCACATATCGGCAGTGGGAAGGCAGACACACCCCCGCTGGTGATCGTCACGCAGCCCGGAGCTTCACCGGCCGAAAACCACGCGGCCGAAGAATTGATCGAGGCACTTCGTCAGATTAGTGGAAATGTCATTACCGCAAGAGAAGTGGTGGCCGATACAGCTAACCAGGCGATCATCGTGGGGCCAGGACCGGTCGCGACGAGACTATTTCCTAACGTGGAACTCGCGAAGCTCGCCGCGGAAGAGTATGCGATTCAGTCAGATGGCCGCCGCCTGTTACTAGCCGGCGGGCGTCCGCGCGGTACGCTCTACGCTGTCTATCGCTTTCTGCAAGATCAATTGGGCGTACGCTGGTACACGCCGTGGTTCACGCTCATGCCGAAACGCGAATCACTGACGTGGGGCACATTGAGCATCCACGGCCGGCCGGCGTTCGAGTATCGTGACCCCTTCTGGTTCCCCGCCTTGGATGGCGATTGGGCTGCGCGAAATGGCTCGAATAGCCAGTCGGCGCGGCTACAGGTGAAGCACGGCGGGCAAGTCACCTACAAGGGCTTCGTTCACACGTTTTATCCGCTGGTTCCCCCGGACCCGTATTTCCGATCCCATCCCGAGTGGTTTTCGCTGGTGCACGGCAAACGCGTGGGTGAGCGCGCGCAGCTTTGCACGACGAACCCAGAACTGCGCGATTTCATCGTCGAGCGTGTGAAAGCCTGGCTGCGAGAATCGCCAGATGTGGGCATCGTTTCTGTGTCGCAAAACGATCATGCTGGGGCCTGCGAGTGTCCGCGCTGTGCGGCCGTCGATGAACGTGAGGACAGCCATGCCGGCTCACTGTTGGAGTTGGTGAACTACGTGGCCGAAAAAATTGAGCCGGAGTTTCCTCATGTGTTGGTCGACACATTGGCCTATCAGTACACGCGAAAGGCGCCGAAGACCCTGCGCCCGCGCCACAACGTGATCGTTCGCCTGTGCTCGATCGAATGCAACTTTGCTCAGCCGCTCGATGCCCCAGCGAATGCGCTGTTTGCCCGTGATATTCGCGACTGGCAGCGGCTCACCAATCGTCTGTATGTCTGGGACTATACGACCGACTTCTCGCATTACCTGTTGCCGTTCCCGAATTGGTTCGTGCTCGGACCTAACGCGCGCTTCTACCACCAGCATGGTGTGGTCGGCCTGTTCGAGCAGGGCGCCTATCAATCGTTTAGCAACGAGATGTCGGAGATGCGGGCTTGGGTATTGGCGCAATTGCTTTGGAATCCAGATCAAGATGATCGCCAGTTGATTCGCGAGTTTCTGGCGGCCTACTACGGCGCCCCATCCGCCAAATATATTTTGGATTACTTCGACTTGGTTTCTCGGGCGGCGCAGCCCTACTATGTTGGAATTGGCCATCCGGATGCGAGCCCGTTTCTGCGATTTACGACGCTGGCGCAGGCCGAACGGCTGTGGCAATGGGCGGAAGAGGCCGCCGGCAACGATGCCGATCACGTGTGGCGCGTGCGGCAGGCTCGGCTGCCAATCGGCTATATGTGGCTATCCCAGTGGGTCGGCTTGCAGCGCGAGTGCCGCGAGTTGGGTGAGAAGTGGCCGATCAATCCATCGCGCAAAGCTTACGCGGCTGAGTGGTTGAAAACGGTTCACGCGCCGGGGCCACCGGGCTGGTCGCCAATGTGTCGCTTGCGCGAGTCGGGCCAAACGCCGGAGGAATTTGCCGTACAAATGGCGAGCGACCCCGACGCATCGCTGTACGAATCGCCGCAGCGCTTTGCGCTGCCCGCGAGCCCAAAAGATCTGCCAGCGGCGGAGCGAAAAGCAGCAATTGAAGTGTCCGATACACGCGCGATCATCTTCCGCGAGCCAGAATGCGCACGGCCGATGGCGGACGCGAAGGCGGCCGATGGCGTGGCCATTCGACTGTCGGCCGGAAAGGGCGACGCGCGCGGTGCGTTGGAAATCCACGGTGCGGCGCTCCCCACAACGGCCAAACCAGGCCCCTACAAAGTCTACTATGTTGTGCGCGTCGAACCCGGCGCTGGCACCAAGCCAAATGCGCCCGCTTTCCACGCTCGGATTTACGACCACTTGTCCGGAAAGTACATTGCGGATCGGTTGATATCGGTTGCCGAAACAACCACGGAATACCGTCCCTACTTGGTCGGAACCGTTGAACTCAATGCCTATTCGCGACTTTGGTTAGGGCATGCGCTGGATCACCAGGTGCCTGCCGTGTGGTTTGACCACGCCTGGCTCGTGCCGGCTGATTGATAGGCGCTCAGAGTTGCGAACGACGAGTCGTTACCCCACGGCCAGCCGCGTAAGTCAAACACACTCACATTTTCGACCTTATTTTTTGCTTTGGTCATCAAGCGATGTTAAATACAACTCGACACAAGGCCGCCTGGGCGATTTTGCTCGCCACATCTTCCTCTTGCTGCGCTGCCGCGGAGATCGTTTGGACGCGAATGGCAGGCCAATGGCCTGTGGAAGCTTCGCCCCTAGTAAGCAAGTTCGCTGGTCGGCAAGATGAAATCCTCATTCTCAATCGCGGTGGTCAACTCTTGTTGTGGAGCGCCGAGGGCAAATCTGTCGGTTCGGGGCAGGACGGCCTCGTGGTTCAACTACCAACCGGAAAATGGACAACGGCGCCCACACTCCTCGACGACACAGCTGGCGCCAAACTGGTCGTCGCCAGCGTGGAAGGGCGCGTGGTCGGCCTGGATGCCAAGTTCCGGCCTAAGTGGGAACATCAGTTGGCCGGCGGCACCGAGTGGGGGCGGGCCACGCCGGCCATTCTCAACACCGGTGCCGGAAGACTTCTTGTTTTCAACGACCATTCGGGTACCGCCACGTGCCTGAAACCAGACGGCAGCGTAGGGTGGACAAAGAAATTGTCGCAGTCCGAAGCGGCCAATGCACCGGCGCAAACAAAACCGAGTCGGCAGGGCGCTGATTCAGTTTTGATTCCCATCGGTTCAACGTTGTATTGCTGCAGCGCTGAAGGCGACATCGAGTGGCAGCGCGATTTGGGAAAATTGATCGCCACCCGGCCCGAAGTCCTTTCGCTGCCGGAGCGGCAGCTGATCATCTGTGGCATTGAGGGCGGCGAACTCCTGGCGCTCAATGGCAGTGGCGAGATTCTGTGGCGCTGCGCAACCGACGATACATTCAACAATTGGACTACATTCTTGCCGCGTCGCAATGCTGAACCGTTGATTCTCTTCACGGGTCTGTGGGGCAATTTGCACGCGGTCGATGCAACGGGGCAGCCCGTGTGGACGCACATATTTCGGACGAAAACTCGGGCTATGCCACTGGTGCTGGATACCAATGGCGATGGCCGCCACGAAATCTTCGTGCCCACTTTCCACCAGCATGTTTACGCCTTCGATGAAGAGGGCAAACTCACCGATGACGTGCGGCTTTCCGGAATTATGCCGGCCACATTGGCGCCGATCATCGACCCCAAAACCGGCCAGAACGATCTGGTGGTCGCCACCAACACCTTGCTCGGCTACCGCCTGCGGCCTGGCCTGCCGAAATCGCCGTATGGAGAAGCACCCGCCGCTCGGGATATCGGCGTTGAATGGCCCAGGGCACAGGCACGCAACGAGCAGCAGGCGCTCGTGGTCCTCAATCCGCAGGGCGCACTTGTGAATGTCCAGGTATTGCTTGCGGGTTCTTCGGGTCCGAAGAAAATCTGGGGAACACTTACGACTCGCTCGCATTTCGAAATGCCGCTACCACCCGATGCTCCTTCTCACAAGGAATCGTTCCGAGCGACCGTCTGGGACGCCGCGGGAAAGGTGCTTAAAGAGGCGACTTGGACGCCGTCCGCGGGTCCGCCGACGGCATCGGAGCCGCCGCCGAACCGGTTGCGCGTCTGGCCTACTCGACCGTACGATGCGTTCGCGGAAACGAGGCTCGCGCCGTGTGCGGGTGAACCTCTAATCGGTGAAAACGGAACGATCACGGTGGATTCGCTCTATCTCGACGAAGCAGACCAGGGCGCGTTCATCGTCGCATCAACTTACAATGAACCGATTCGAGTTCGTGTAATGCTTCCTAGCCCCAAGCGCGAAGATGGCACGGAGTTCGCCGGCAACATCGTGCTTCGGCAGGTGATTCCCGTAGGCACATTCAATGGCGAACAAGTTGCCGATGCCTTGCCCGCTTTGGGAGCGGCCGGGCTGGTAACCATTCCCGCTCACCGTGCTGCAAAGATCTGGATTAGCGTCGACGCGCGCGGTGCGCAGCCTGGCAGCTACCGGGGCAAAGTTCGCATCGCGCCCCTTCAGCCGCGTGTCGAAACGGTCGAGAATCCGCTGCTACTTGAAGTCGAGAACATTCGTCTGCCACACGAGTTGCCCCTGACCTTGTGCACCTGGGACTATGTGCCGAATCGCTGGTTTCCCACTCGCAGTCGGGAAGTGCTCGACGACATGAGCCGACACGGTGTCAACGTCTTCCCGCGAACGACCATTCCAGCGGCCCGCGTCGCCGCCGACGGCAAGCTGAACATCGATTGGACCGTATTGGATGCGGAGCTTAGTCGATTGGATGGCCGCGGCAAAATTCTCTTTCACTTAAGCCACCCACCTATTGAATTTGCGACACGGCCGACCGACGACGAGAAGCGGCTTCGCGAACTGGAGTACATCCGAGCGCTCCGCGATCACCTCTCGCAGCATGGTCGCAATTACCGTGACTACGCGTTTTATTTGCTTGATGAGCCCGGCCTCGACTACGGCCCCAACATCGCCATTTTACTGGACATCGGACATTTGATTCGTGACGCCGACCCAAAACTGCTCACGTATACCGATCCAGTTCCCGGTTTGTCGTGGCACGATTTCGAGCGGATCGAGCCGCTCGTCGATAGTTGGGCGCCCAACATGCGGCTTGTTTCCGGCCTGTTATCCGGCGATCCGCGCATCGAGCGCATCCGCAAAGCGAAAACGGTTTGGTCGTACGAGTGTGTAGCGCAGGTCAAATCCCTGTCGCCGCTTCGCTATAACCGGGCAAATGCCTGGCGGGCCAAGTACTTTGGCATCGGCGGCATCGGCTTTTGGACGCACAGTACCATCGACGTGGACCAATGGCTCACCGGCACATCTGTCAACTCGGAATACGCCTTGGTTTATCCCGGTGAGTTCCCGGTGCCAAGTGTCCGTTGGGAGGCAGTTCGCGATGGCCTTGAGGACGTTGCCGCCATCACCTTGCTCGAACAGCAGATCGCCCTGCATCGCCAGAACGGAATGAAGACCGATCTCGTTCAGCAAGCAGAATCGGCCCTGCGGATCGCGAAACACGACATCATGGAACTATCGGATGAAGCGTTTGTCGAGAGTCGCGACTTTCTTCAAAAAGGCGACCGGCTGATCGGCCATACACCCACCGACGTCGAAACATTTCACAGTCACCGCAAAACAATCGCACAATTGACCAAGGACCTTGCCGCAGGTGAACGCCCGGCCGACGGCCGATGAGTTTGCGTGTCCGGGCATCATCGGCATTAAGAATACTGCGATTCCTAGAACACCTACCCCGCAGCGCTTGCCCTCCAATCGTCCCTGGCACGCGGCGTTGCTGCGAAAATGTGCAACAGTTTATTGAGATTCAGATTGCCAAATGCGGGTGCCACTGCCGGCTCGTCCAGCAGTGCAGCACTGGTACCCGGGCTTTCACTGCTGGACGAGCCGGCAGTGGCACACTTTATCAACCTGAACTTCAATGGCCGATTGAAGTCGCGCAATGTTATGAGTGAGTAAGTGAGTAGGTTCAAGAACTCGGGACTCCACCAGGCCGCTTGTCTATCCCCACTCACCCACTCACTTGAAAAAACGTCAGCGCTTCATACGGCTCAACTGTTACGAAAATGGCTACTTTCCGTTGATCAAACGGATTGCCAGTACGCGGACACTATCGTGAAGCGCTACCTAGTAAGAAATAATCAGCACCTCGGCAAGCTCTTCGATTTCCGCCGTTACCTCGTGACCCGATGCGCGAACCATGGTGGAAGAATGAAGCGCTGCGGCGGTCGTTACGGCATCCGTCAATGTCACGGTTGCCCGGTAGTGCGGCGGATCTTCGATCAGTGCCGGCAGGACGTAGGGGCGGTTTTTAGCCGGCATCGTTTGCGGCGGTGCATTGTACCCAAGCAGGTGGACGCGGACCTTTCGCTGGCGCGGATCGTCGGTAACCACGGCCTCCACGTTGGTGGGCGCTGAAATCCGCACGCGCGGATGCGGCGCTAGCTCACGGATGGCGTCGCGGAGCAGTTTGCGGGCCTCGACCAGCGGGTGCTCGCCGGCAGTCGCCCAATCGGGCGAACCCGCGAACGTCAACACGCGCCCTTGGCCCAATTGATTTATCAGTACGGCCGGTCCCACGGCCACGTCGGCACTCATCGGCCAGGGCGTTCCCTCCTTGCCATCCTGCTGGCGTTTCGTGCGGGCCGGCTGGCAAAGTTCGCCGCGCGACTGAGCGGTGGTCGGTTCGAATACGCCCGCCGGCCCCTCGATGAGAAACGGCCAATTCGGCCGCGTGCCGCCAAACGGTTCGGCGAATCGCACCCAGTTGTCGTTGGAATCGAGGCGGCGCTTGAACTTCGCCCCGAGCAGCGATTCGAGCGACGAGCGCGGTTGCAGTTTGCCCAGGGAATCGTAACAGCCACTGAGCCCGGTTAATACGAGGTTGCCGCCGCCGCGAACATACTCTTCCAGCAGCTTCGCATGGGCCTGGGAAACAATTCCCACGTTGGGCAGGCAGATGACTCGAAATCGGTTGAGCGCGTCCAGCGTGGCGTTTTCATCGAGCACAATGCCCCAGGGAATGTGCTCGTACACGAGCGCTTTGTGAACGCCGAGAAAACTCTGATTCCATTCGCCGGCATTCTCGCGGCCCAGCCAGTCGCGCGATCGCGCGTCGTACCAAATGCCCACTTCCTGCACCGGCTGATGCCCGAAGTGCGCGCGTTCGCGCCGGACTTCCGCAAATGCCTCGCCGAGGCGTTCATAGGTAACCGGGTCGAGGCGGCCCTCGAAGGTCGTCTTGTCGACCACCGTCACCAACGCACCGTGAGCCAGTAATGTGAAAAGTTCCCAGCGGATATCGGCCAGTGGCCTCGTCGTTTGATCGTGATACATGCGAACGCCGCGCTGCATGGCGACTTGAAATGGCCGTCCTGGTGTCGCCGCCCGATAGAACTCGGCATTCAACCCCACGCCCAACGCGCTGAATCCCCACACGCCGGTTTCGCCGGTCACGAAATCGGCATTGCCGGCGTGCTGCACCGGACGCTGCCCGACCTCCCAAGAAAACGGCGGATTGCCGTGGTAATTGAAATCGACCGAGACGTGGGGCCGCGCCGCGCGGATGTGAGCCACCAGTTCCTTTTCGAAGCTTTCGCTGGAACGGTAGCGGAACTCGAGCATCCGATCCCATTTGGCATCCCAGGTGGGGCCGGTGGGCATGGGCTCATGATACTCCGCTTCAAATTGCTTGCGGCACGTATCGCACCAACAACCGTAGGGCGGGCCAAATCCCTGATCGAGCATGTCGATGTGAAAACCGTCGATTCCATAAGCCAGTTGTTCATCAACGATCTTTTTCATGGCCGTCAGGTAACCGGAGTTCAGACAGAAACGACTGATGCCGTGCTGCTGGGCATCGCGCATTTCGAACTCGGGATGCTCGTGCAGGAAGTGTCCATTCTGCTGCACGACACAATACGCAATGAGCGGCATCCCCAGTTGATGAGCTTTATCGACGGCCTCACGCAGCGGATCGCGAGTTCCTAGTCCCGGTGCCTTGCGACAGAGTTTCGAATTGTAGTAGGCGTAGTCGCCGTCACGGGCCCAAAGAACGACGTAATCGCAATTCGCGCGTTTGCATTGTTCGACGATTTCACGACCGTCGAATTTTGCCGCGAAGCGATTGTCGGTCGGGTCGCTATTGCCGAACTGCGCCCCCGTGGGTCCAACTTCCATGCCGACAAGATACCGCTGGTACCAAGGGCCGGCAGCCGCGGGACTTCGATCCTCTCCCCAAACAGTTTTTGCGACGCCTAAGCCGACGATCAAGATGAATACGAATAACAACAGCCGGGTGGCGGATTTGATCTGCCGATTCGCACCGTGAATGTGCATCGCATTTGCCTTTCAAACTCAGTGAACCTGGCCAGACAGTGAACTTGGCCATCGAATTGCGAATGGACGGCAGTCTTCACTCGATTCCAAGCTGTTTCTGAATTGTTTCCAGCGGAATTCCCTTGGTCTCGGGCATTTTGAGCGCGACCCACAGAAGTTGGCCGATCATGCAAACGGCGTAGAACGCGAAGGCGTTGGCGCCGGATTGTTCGGCAATGAGCGGAAACGTGAGACTGATGACGGCGGCAAACGTCCAATGGACGAAGCTGCCGAATGCCTGCCCGCGCGCGCGCAGACGGTTGGGGAAGATTTCACCGATGAAGACCCAAATCACGGCGCCCTGCCCAATCGCGTGCGACGCAATAAAGCACAGCAGGCCAACGAGCACAGTGCGGCTGCCGAGCTGTGTGAACGAGTTATCGGAAATTCGCTGCGTGTAAAACGCCCAGGCCGTTGCCGAGAGGCTCAGGATGTACCCCAGCGAGCCGATCAACATGAGTTTCTTTCGACCCACGCTATCGATCAGCGTCATGGCAACCATCGTGAAGACCAGAATCACCAAGCCAAGGCCGACGGAATTGAGTAAGCCCGCACTCGCGCTAAAGCCCGCGCTTTCGAAAATCCGCCGCGAGTAGTAGAGGACCGCGTTAATCCCGCTCAGCTGGTTGAACGCGGCAATCGCAAATGCCATGAAGATCGGCGTTGCGTACTTCGTTTGAAAGAATGGTTCCCGCAAGCTGTGATGCTCGAGGTCGATGGAGCCGCGAATCGCATTTATCTCAGCTTCGATGCCGCCGGCTGCGGAATCGACGCCAATCCGCTGCAGCACGTGCCGCGCTTCCTCTTCGCGGCCCTGCGCCATGAGCCACCGTGGACTGCGCGGGGCATTGAACAGCAGCAGAAAATAGACGACTGCCGGAACTGCACAAACGCCGAACATCCAGCGCCACTCGGCATCGCCAAGCTTCATCGTGACAATGATGTAGTTGGAAAGATACGCGAGCAAGATGCCCAGCACCGTGTTGAATTGGGTTAGCGCGACCAGCCGGCCACGCCACTTGGCCGGCGCAATTTCGGCAATGTACATCGGCGTAACCACGGAAGCCCCGCCAATTCCCAAGCCGCCCAGGAAACGAAACGCCACGAACGAGTACCAGTCCCAGGCCAACGCACAGCCCAGCGAGGAAAGCAAAAACAGCCAGGCGATCCAAAACATCATGCTTCGCCGGCCATACCAATCGCAGGGCTTGCCAACCGCCACCGAGCCAATCACGGTGCCAATCAACGCGCTGGCCATCAAGAAACCGTGCCAGAACTTCGCCCAATTCAGGGAAAGACCGGCGCACGGCGCGAAGATCGCTTCCAGCCGCTGTTCGGCACCCGAAATCACGACGGTATCAAAGCCGAATAACAGCCCACCCAACGCGGCAATGATCGAACTCGCTACGAGCGTACGCGATAATGTCATGTTCGGCTTCTGCAGAATTTAATGACCGAAAATGTCGCCGGTCGACGATCGAATGCTAGTTTGTGACAGTTGATTTCGTGGGTGGCATGCCCTCGCTCGCGCCAGCATGCTCACGCGAAACCTGCACGCTTTTTTAGCGCGAGCGTGGACATGCCTCTGTTTCGCGAGAGCATGGCACCCCTAAATTCGAACGTCATGGACCTCTAGTTTGTTCCGTCAAGCTCCAGCCCGATCGTTTTGATTTCAAATGGGCGCAGGCTTACGGTTACCGTATTGTCGGCACATTCCAACTTCTGGCCGGCGTCTTCCATCAAGTTCGCTTCATGAGCGGCTTTGACTTTGGAGTAGATTCGAATTTGCACTTTGTCAGCCACCTGCCCAGCCGCTTCGTAAACTCGCAAAGTCGTGCCGCCGTTTTCGCCCGGCTTTAGCGTGGATACCACAACATTCGGCTGCGAGACCTCAAGCACGCTGAACTTTTTCGGCAGCCGCCCTTCATGGGAATCGGCCTTCCGCACGACCAGCGGATTATTGTGCTCCAAGCCGGCTCGATACACTTGCGCGTCTTGCCAGGTGCCGTTGTGCGGCACGATCGCGTAGCGGAAGTTCAACTCCTTACCAAGCTCGTAGCCGGTATCCGACGACATGCCCGGCTCATACCCACCGCCATATCCATACGAAGTTATGCACGTCGCTCGCATGAGCGACAGCATCATTGTGCCGTCACTCGTCGTGACGTTGCCCGGCAGACCAAAATTAAGGATGGCGACGCCTCGCTTCTTGTCGCCGAAATCCGCCCAATTCTGCGCCGGCATTTCGACGCCCAGCGGTCGTTCCATCGCGCCGAACGGAATCTCGTGTACGTTCCGGCCTTGTGAAATCGAAGTTGGGAAAATCGCCTGATAACGTACATACTTATCTTGATTCACGATGCCCGTGAAAAGCTCGATTCGCCGGCCACCCCGCGCCAAACGAACTTTCGACTGAAATTTCCCCTTGGCGCCGAAAGGATGGCTCACCTCAAACTCGGAAAATACCGGGCCAGTAATCAATTTGCCCGGTTTGTCGCGAAAATCGCTGCTGAATTTCGATTTCCCAGGTTCGGGCACCGACTGCGTGTTCGTGTACGAAACGGCGCTAACGGCATCGAGGTTGTGGTAAAGTTCCCAAAAGTCGCCGCGATCTTCCTGTAGTGACACCACATTCCCTGGCTTGCGTAGTGCATCCCACTGGCCATCCTTCACGAAGATTTGTTGGATTGCACCCGTCGCCGCATCCACGCGAACTCGAAAGTTCTCATTCTCAAGCTCGCTACCCACATCTTCCTTTACCCCGGATGATGCATCCTTCGCAGAGCCGGTTTTCGCGATCACCCGGTAAACGGCATAACCCAACGCCGGAACTTTCTCCGCCGCAAACGCGATTTTCGCCTGCACGATGCCCTGCGTTCCGCTGCGAACCGCCGCAACAATTTGGGCCGGCACCTTGGCTCCAGCTTCCGTCAAAACCACAACGCCTTGCACGTTCGGCTCGGCAAATCCAACCTCCACTTCCGCAATATCAGAACGCTCCCAACTCAGATTATTGAAGACGACCAGCGGCACCCCTTCACCACGCGTTTCAATATTGCGGACGATCTCCGCGTATCGCCCCGTAAGCGCATCGGTGACGGTTTGATGCGAGTAGTCGTATCCAGAAAGAGCGGCTTCATACACATGATCGGTCATCACGCCGCTCATGCAGTCATGCGTGTGATTAAAAAGCATGGGCTCCCACGCTTGCCACACCAGCGCATGGCTTTTTTCCACCGGCAAACCAATCAGCCCTCCGAGCACGTTCATCTTCTCCGCGTTCGTGAGCAGTTGCTCCAACTCGCGCGTTCGCTGCTTCAATTCGATGCGGCTGCTATAGCACCCTTGGAATATGGGGTTTCGCTCGCCGCCAATTACCGGAATATCACTGCGCACCGCCGTCACTTTTTCGTAATCCGAGGGAACGCCGAAGCGGAGTTTGAACGGCGCCTGTTCTTGTTCGTTGAACTTCTTAACAAAGATCGGCACATGCGGTTCGGGGATGCTGACATCGGCGCCTGCCAGGCCGACACGGTCCTTGCCGTGGAAAAATGGATTCAGCATCTCATACCGTTGTTTGATGAACTTGGCGTACTCGGGATACGTGTTCGGCGAAAAATAAGTGACCGCATAGCTATAAGGAGTTGTCCAGTACGCGGGGATCGTCGTGCCATCCAGACCCTTCCACATGAACTCAGCAGGCGTTTCCTTTTTCGGAACGCCGCGGGCAAACCAAAAAGACTCAATACCCGCCAGCCGCAGAATCTGCGGCATTTGGGCATGGTGGCCAAATGTATCGAGCAGCCAGCCAACCTTCACATCGACGCCGAGCGCCTTCCGAAAGTAGCCTTTGCCGTACAGCACTTGCCGCACGAACGACTCACCGCTCGGCATGTTCACGTCGGGCATGCAATCCATGCCGCCGACGATTTCCAGCCGCCCCTCTCCGATGAACTTCTTGAACTTCGGCACGAGTTCCGGGTAGCGCTCGATGAACGGCCGCACGTAACACGCTTGATCGAGCACGAATTTGTAATCGGGATACTTCTCCAACAACTCCAACGCCAGGAGAATATTCGGCAGCCCCATCTGCAGATACTCTTCGCGCGTTTTGAAGACGGCACCTTCCCAATGCGTGTGCGAAATGATCCAGAACGTCTGCTGCGGCTCGGCCTGCTTGGGCGTAGCCGCTTTTTCCGCAGCCGCACAATGGTGGAAACCAATGGCTAGGGCAAGCGATAGCGCCGCCATTCCGATGACCGTCGGGATGCTCGTCAGACGACAAATCGCTAAGCGCCACGAATGTGGCCGCAATTTCAACTCGTGCATTTCAATTCCCCACAGTTCGTATTTCACAGATATACTGCGTTCTGTGAAAAGTAATTTGTTCTTCCGGGTGCCATGCCCACGGCTCGGCGTGGGCATGCAAATCGCCGCACCTGCCTGGCACTCGAACTTGTAGCGATTCTCGCCGCGCGAAGTATTAGTCGCTGTGCTCCCGGAGCGCCAGCTCGCTTCTAGCTCGGCGAACTGCCGCTATGTTAAAGATTCACAATCCAAACGTCAATAATTTTCGACCAGATTTTGCCTTCCCCGCTGATTGACACCCGAATTGTGAATATTTAACATCCACAAGACGGGCGTCCGTTTCATCACCGCGGTAATTCACTCAGTTCGCAGCGGTTGCGAACAACATACATATGAGTAACAGCATGAAATCCCGCCATCGCCTGATTCTCGAACTGCTCGAGCTGCGCGGTGCGTGTACCTACCAGGAGTTGAGCACTCACTTCGCGGTCTCCACGATGACCATCCGCCGAGACGTGGACCTTCTAGCCAGCCAAGGGCGGGTGATCAAAACGCTTGGCGGTGTGCAAAATGCCCATGCTCCGGCGTATTTCTTCGAGACGCCGCTCTATTCGCGAATCTCCAAGAATCTCGAAGCCAAGCAAGCCATTGCCGAAACGGCCTTCGGTTTGATTGAGGCGGGCCAGACCTTATTCATCGACGGCAGTACCACCTGCCTGCACCTGGCGCGTTTGATTGCCGAGCGCTGTAACGGGCTTACGGTTGTGACCAATTCGGCGCTCACGGCCATTGAATTGGGAAAAAGCGGTAACAACTTGGTCGTTTGCCTTGGCGGCCAATTCGAGAAGGATACCGTCTCGTTCGTCGGCCCCACTGCCGAGGATGCCGCCGCCAAGTTCTTCGTCGATTTGGCGCTGGTCTCCACGAAAGGGTTCATCCCGGCCGAAGGTACGTTCGAATCCTCAGTCGGAAACGTCCGCATCAAACAAGTGATTGCCGAACAAAGCGCAAAAACCATCCTGTTGGCGGATCACACGAAAATTGGCGAGCGCGCCCTCACGAAGGCAATTGACATATCACGCATAAGTGCTGTCGTCACAGACCGGCCGCTATCGCCACAAGATGCCGCCGCATTCAAGCGTATGTCGAAGCAAGTCCTGATCGCCAGGCGCCAGCGACGTGCCAAAAAGGAGGTTGCCAATGCCTCTTGAATCCGCCCAGGAACTGGCACAACACGCCTATCGCACCGGCTACGCGATCGGTTACTTCGAAAGCTGGAACTTGGAATCGCTGGAAGGCGTGATCGACGCGGCGGAAGAAACGCGCTCACCGATGATCCTCGGTTTCAACGGCGAATTCTTGAGCGCACCGCAACGCGAAGCTAAGGAGAATCTCGCCTGGTATGCGGCCTTGGGCAAAGCGGCCGCCGAATCGGCCAAGGTGCCCTGCGGACTCATTTTCAACGAGTGCTCCAACGATGACTGGGTCTTTAGCGCGATTGATCTTGGGTTCAATTTGGTGATGCCCGCCGATCCTGCGGCGTCCTACGAGGAGTATGTCGAGCGTGTGAAAGCCATCACGAAATATGCGCATGCCAAGTCGGCGGCGGTCGAAGCCGAAATCGACGAACTGCCTTGCGGCAGCGCGAAACATGCCGCAGCCGCTGTGGATACGAATACCGCCCGCTCAAAGAAATCCGACCCCCAGCAGTTGGGAGAGTTCGTCGCGGCCACGAACGTCGATCTCTTGGCCGTGAGCGCGGGAAACATCCACATTAGCCTTGACGGCGAGTTCGATCTCGATTTGGAACGTCTTGCCGCTCTGCATGCCACGGTGCCCGTGCCGCTCGTGCTCCACGGCGGAAGCGGAATTACCGCCAAGTCGCTCAGCCGCGCGGTGAAAATGGGCGTGGCCAAGGTCAATTTCGGCACCTATTTGAAACAACGCTATCTCCAGGCGCTGCGAAAGACGCTCGACGCGGACATCGCCAATCCCCACGTGCTCCTCGGCATGGGATCGCGCAATGACCTGCTCGTTGCCGGCCGCTGGGCGGTGCGCGACGCCGTGCTCGAACGCATTCACTTACTAGGCTGTTGCGGGAGGGCCTGACGAATGAGCAAGGTTGGATGCGCTGGCATCATCGTGGCCGATCTCTTTTGCGGGCCGATTCCGCAATTTCCCCCCGCGGGCGCGTTGGTGACCGTCGATGAAATACCGGCGATGGCGGGCGGCTGCGCGGCCAACGTCGCCATCGACTTGGCCATTCAAGGCGTCGATGTCGAAGTGCTCGGCTGCATCGGCAACGATGCCGATGGTCTCATGCTGCAAAAACTCCTGCAAGACCGTGGCGTCCGCGGTGATCGCTTGATCGCGGTCGACGATTTCCCAACTAGCAAAACCATCATCTTGCTGATTGAAGGCGAGGACCGCCGCTACTTCCACTTGTTCGGTGCGAACAGTGCTTTCTCCGCACAACATATCGATTTTAGCTGGCTATCTTCGCTTGACATCTTCTATCTGGGTGGCCTGTTCGCGATGCCCGGTTTGCCACCGGAGCACCTGATCGAAGCGCTTAAATTCTGTCGAACCAACAAGATTACCACAGTCGTCGATGTGGTCATCCCGCGGATGTTCGCCGGTGCCAAATCGGTCGAGGCGATTCTTCCGTATGTCGATTGCTTCATTCCCAACGAGGAAGAAGCCGCACAAATCACGGGCTATTCCACTCCCCACGAGCAGCTTGTGTGCTTGAAAGAAATGGGAGCGCAAACTGCAATCATTACGCGCGGGAAATTCGGAACCGTCGCCTTGAAAGACGGCGTCATCTGGCAAGCCGGCATTTACGATATGCCGGCCATCGATCCCTCCGGCGCTGGCGACGCCTTCGCCAGTGGCATCATCGTCGGACTATTGCGCGGCTGGGAGATGCCGCAAATGCTGCGCTATGCCAGCGCCGTCGGTGCCTCCGCGGTTCGGGCCGTGGGCACGACGACCAGCGTCTTCCAGGAAAATGAAGCGCTCGACTTCATGGCGTCGCATCCGCTTGATGTCCCCGGAACTGGCCAAATATAGAACCGCGCCTTTGCGAGTAAATCGTCATGGAAATCGAAGTGAAAATGCCTGACCTTTCGACCACTGGCGGTGAGTTGACCGTACTGAAGTGGCTCATTGCCGTGGGCGGTTCCGTGAAGCGCGGCGATGTGCTCTTCGAGGTCGAGACCGATAAGGCCACGATGGACGTTGAATCGGCCCACGCGGGCGTGCTCAAGAAGCAGCTTGTCGAGCCGAACGCGACTGTGCTGCCCGGCGACGCAATTGCGATCATCGAAGTCTCGCAAGTAAGACCCGCGATGGCTGCCGTTGCCGCCAGTGTTCCACCGGTTGAAGCAAATCGCCAAACGACCAGCCAACCTTCGGAAAGTGTGAGCGGCGTTAACCCAAACACCTTGGCCGCTTCAAGCCCCGCGCCGCCACGAGCGGGAATGTTCGCCGAAAACCGCGCGAAACGAGCGGAGAACGCAACCACTACTCGCTCACAGAACGAGCAACGCGCCGCCGCCCCAAGAATGTTACCGGCAGAAATCTCGCACGACCAACTAGCCGCCTATAACCCCAGCTTCTTGCTCGAACTCTACACGCGCATGGTCCGCATTCGCGAGTTCGAAGAGGGCGTGAAGTACTTATTCCTGCAGGGCTCGATGCCCGGCACGATCCATCAGTGCCAGGGCCAAGAAGCGACTGCCGTCGGCGTTTGCGCGGCATTGCGCGACGATGATTTCATCACCTCGACATTTCGCGGTCACGGCCACGCCCTCGCCAAGGGCCTCAGCATGGATGAAATCCTGCTCGAACTGTACGGAGCTGCCTCTGGCTGCTGCAAAGGCAAGGGCGGGTCGATGCACGTAGGGAACTACGACAAGGGAATGATCCCCGCGATCGCGATCGTCGGCGGCGGCATCCCCCTTGCCGCCGGAATGGCACTCGCATTCAAGATGCAGAAACGCGACCAAGTGGTGGCCTGCTTCTTCGGCGATGGGGCAACCTCCGAAGGCGCCTTCCACGAAGGCCTCACCCTGGCGGCAATTTGGGACCTGCCCGCGATTTTTGTCTGTGAGAACAATCTTTACGGGGCATCGACCCGCGTCAATCAAGTCACGCGGCTGAATGATCTTGCCGACCATGCAAACTCCTACGGCATTACCGGCCGCACGGTCTTCGGTAACGATGTCCTCGCCGTTTACGAAGCGACCAAAAACGCGGTCGATCAATGCCGCAGCGGACGAGGCCCGGTGCTACTTGAACTGCTAACGTATCGCCGCACCGGCCACTCGCGGCGTGATGCCTGTAATTATCAGGCAGACGTTGAAAAGCAAGCTTGGTTTGATCGCGATCCGATCCGCCTTTTGGGCGACGCACTCACCAAACACTGCGATGTTGATGCAACCCAGCTCAAAGAAATCCGCGACGAAATCGTGGCCCAGTTTGAAGTAGCGGTGGAACGCGCTCGCTCGGCGCCGCTGCCATCCGAGGACGACTTAATCACCGACGTGTTCGCGTAGTTGTTCGCATGCCTTGCTGCACCCGCTATACCCCCGATCGGCATCGAGTGCCACGTTTCGCGTGCCATGCCCACGGCTTGGCGTGGGCATGGGAATCACCGCTACGGCATGGCCACTCCGAGCAGTGGCCATGGCACCCGAAAATGACTCAATCCTCGCCGCGTGAAGTATAACAGACCTCTAATTACCTGGAATCACGACTCACAACACTCATCATGGCCGAAGTAAGCACCACTTTAGCAACAAGACGCTTGACTATCGCCGAAGCCTTGCGCGAGGCCATCGCCGAAGAGATGCGCCGCGATCCGTGCGTGTTTTGCATCGGCGAAGACATTGCCATCCCTGGCGGCTGGGGTGGTGCGTTCACCGTCACGCTCGATTTGGAAAACGAATTCCCCGACCGGATGCTGAACACGCCGATCGCCGAACTAGGCTTCTTCGGCGCGGCGGTCGGCGCCGCGATGATGGGCATGCGACCCATCGCCGACGTCCAATATGGCGACTTCTTATTCCTGGCCATGGACCAAATCGTCAACAACGCGGCCAAAATGCGCTACATGTCTGGCGGCACGGTGAAGGTGCCGCTGGTGATGCGGGCGCCTATCGGCGCAACCGGCCGTGGCAGCCAGCACGCTCAAAGCATGGAGCGATGTTTCACCGGCGTGCCTGGCTTGAAGGTCGTAGCCGTCTCGAATGCCTACGACGCCAAGGGCCTTCTCAAGGCGGCTGTGCGCGACGACAACCCCGTGCTCATTTTCGAGCACAAGCTGCTCTACGGCTCGAAGGGCGCGCGTGCCGAATCGCAGGCCGTCGACGCCACCAGCGACATTCCCGAAAACGAATACGTCGTTCCGCTCGATAAGGCGGCCCTACGCAGGAGCGGTTCGCATGTAACCATTCTTGGCTGGCTCTTGATGTCCCACTACGCAATGTCCGCGGCGGAAAGCCTTGCAGCCGAGGGAATCGAGGCTGAAGTCATCGACGTCCGCAGCTTGTCGCCCATCGACTACAACACGATCGGCACCTCCGTCGAGAAGACGGGACGCGTTGTGATCGTCGAGGAAGGCCCGCGCACGGGAGGCGTCAGCGCTGAACTGGCGGCGGGAATCACGGAACGATTCGGAGAGTATCTGTTGGCTCCGGTTTCACGAGTTGCGTCCGCCGATGTTCCGGTGCCCTTCTCGCCGCCGCTCGAAGACGCCTACCGGCCAACCTCGCAACGCATCATTGCTGCCGTCCAGAAGTTGCTTAGTCGCTGAAAGTCGAGAACCACTTTCCTAGCTTCAGTTTGTGACCGAGCGCACACCGCGTTTCGTCAACTACCGGGAGATCCGCATGAGACCGATCGGGAAAATCCTGACTAACCTGTTGATTGTGGTCGGATGCCTTTGGTGTACGACGCCAAAAGCCGCGGAGGTTCGCCACACGACCTTTTTGTTTCCCGGCACGCCGGCGGAAGCGCAAGCGGTCGTCGATGGTACCGAATCGTCCCTGGACAAGAACAAGAGCGAGCGCGCCGCCGCTGCCGGCAAAGGCTGGACGTACCGCGTTACGATTCCACCTACAATGGCGCGCTGCGAGCTAATTTTCAAAGCCCTCGGTTCGCCTCTTGTCATTGTGACCGATGCAGATCGTAAGCCGATTCCCAGCCGTAGCGAGAAAACCGACCACAATGATTCGATGCGAATCGCGGTCGCAGCGCCACAACCACCCCAAAGTGAACTGCGGTTTCATTTTCAAGCGGCCGGAACGCCCATCGCCGTGCGTGATGTGCAATTCACCGTGTGGCTGCCAGATCGCAATGGCGACGGCTTGAGCGATTCTGTCGAGGCCGCAATGGGCCTGTCGCCCAGCGAACACGTCACTCTCGTTCCCCGACCCGCGACGCCCCACACCGGTTTCTTCTTCTCACAACCGTACGATCCGACCATGGCCGTGCCGACGGATGCCGTGCAGCTCTACAATGGCACGGTTGCACCGGACCCCATCATCTATTCCAGTTGGGCCGAAAAGGGTTTCGCCACTCAGGGGTTTCTTCACAGCCGCTATCCAGATGCCGCAGGCCAAGAATCGCCAGCCGCATATCAAACCGACCGCAACGGCTGGCCGCTCGTCGTCATCGATGTTAAACGCGCCGGCAAGAGTGTTGATCTGGCAATCGGCCCGATCACGCCCGAACTGCAAGCCAGCATGATTAAGCAGCATGGTGAAGGCACAACGGTTGAGGCGATGGACCACTATAAGATCCCGACGCGATCCCGCATCGAACAGGCCAAACGCTGCACAGCGGGCGCGCTGGCGGTCGGTGCGCAGGCAATTTGTTTCGACGAGCCCGAAATTTGGGCCGATGCCGGTTACTCAGCCGCCTTCCAGCAAGAATGGCAGGCCAAGTACGGCACTCCCTGGCAGCCACCGCACAGCAGCGTCGATGCCCGTTACCGAGCCGAGCAACTCAAAGCCTTCCTGCTCCAGCGATGGGTGAACTCGACGCTAGAAGACGTTGAGCAGCACAACCCCTCCGCAGCTCGCATGCTCGCCCTCCACAGCCCGATCAATTATTACGGCATGGGAATGTCCACACCGCATCATCGTCTCATCGCGGGGCCGGCCGTGCAGGAAGTGGTTGCCGAAGTCTGGAACGACCCGTTCGAACTCAGTTACCTCGAATACTCATCCTTTTATCACCTCGTGCGCGGCGCCCACAAACGGCTGTGGTTCATGATGGACCCGTGGGGAGATAGCCCCGCCCTGTCGCTGGATTTCTATCGGCGCAGCTACGGCAACAACCTGCTTGCCGCGCTCATGTTCCCGCAGATCGACACTTATCAACCGCTCATTTGGCCCAACCGCCTCTACGGTCACGTTCCCAAAGAGTATGAAGTCATCATGAACACGGTGACCGGCGCACTGAGCGAAATGTGGCGCTACCCCGATGGCAAAATGGAAGCCGGCAGCCGCGGCTTCGGCACGTTCATCGCCGATTCGATGGCCTGGCAACGAGCGACTCCATCTCGTAGCGACTTCGACAGCTTCGACGGCATCACATTGCCCTTGGTGCAACACGGCGTGCCGGTAGAAGTGCTCTCGCTGGATCGCGCGGCCGAGCCTGGCTATTTGAATGGGGTCAAGTGTCTCCTTGTTTGTTACGATTTTCTTAAACCAACCGAGGCGTCGCAAAACCGCGCGCTGGCCGAGTGGACGCAGCAAGGCGGAACGCTGCTGTGCTTCGGTGGCACCGATGCTTACAACGCCATCGACGACTCTTGGTGGAAACATGCTGGCTACGCGACGCCGCTCGAACATCTTTTCGCACAAATGGGACTCAAGCTTGGTAATGCCCGAGTACTCAGCGGCAATGAGCAAGACGCCATCATTGAGCCAGCGAACGACGCATTCCATGCCGGGCCTGCCGACTTACACATCCCGCTGCACCAACTACCGCCAGGAAAAGATCGCCGCGCGAATATCGTGACTTTGGCAGAATCGGCCACGGATAAAGCCAAGCGTCACTATCCAGTCACGCTTTATACTCCGCCAGCCGGCGCTCTCGCGCTATATCAAATTAGGGGCGAGCAGTTGCCAATCGTTTGGGAAGCCCCCGTGGGAAAGGGACACGTTATTTTCGCCGGCGTCGCGCCAAGTTATTTCAAGATGTCAGAAAATGGTCCCGCCTGGTTGCGAGCGCTAGCCAAATATGCCTTCGAAAAGACGGGAGACAAGTACCGCGAGCAACCGCATTACTTCGTTCACCGCGGTCCGTACACGGCGATTCGCACATTGGACGAGCCCTACAACTTGTCGGGACGCTTTGTCGACTTGTTGAGTCCAACTCTTGCCATCCTGGATCAACCGGTCCTCCCTGCCCAAGAATGCGCCTTTTTCAGCGATGCGAGCCAGAAGCACACAAGTCCTCATCTTTTGGCAACCTCGGGCCGCCTGCGGGCCTATCATGAAACGAATGACAGAACATCGTTCCTGGTTCAAGCCCCCACGCAAACCGACGGCGTCGCGCGAATTGCGTGCGGCCAGCGCCATGTAAAGGACGCGAAAGCGTTTACATTCTTGGGTGCGTCAGTAACGGTTAAATCACAACAAGAAGGCGACACGGAGCTCCTGCATTACGCCAATGATGCCGACGGCGTCATCGTGCGCATCGACTGGGAACCGGCGAAAGACAAAGAATAATGTCGCTTGCCCAGGATTTCCTGGTTACAGCTGTCAGGACTCAAGGAATAATGGGCACGATGAGCGCCGATGGATGATCCTTGTCGTGATGGATCACATTGGTAGCCTTCACCACCTTCGTGTCATCGAAACCGCCGCCTGTGTTCAAGTTGCGATCAAATCGCGGGTAGTTGCTGCTGGCAATTTCCACGCGCAACTTGTGGCCGGCGAGAAATACATTCGAAGTTGCCCCCACATCGATCGTCACCGGATACGTTTCGCCCGGCTTCATGAGTTCGGCCTTTTCAAACGAATGGCGATACCGCGCTCGCAAAATGCCTTCCGCCAGGTTCTGCGCAAAACCGTTCGGCCAGACATCGACAAGTTTCCCGGTGAAATCCGTGTCGACGACCGAGGAGCTCACGTATAGCTCCAAACTGACGGAACCCGTCACCTCCGTCTCCTTTTCAAACGCGGGTGATGTGTAGACCAACATATCGTCGCGCAATTCAACGCCCGATTGATCGACCGGCCCCGCCGGCGCATTATCCGAAGGCATCATGCCGCCGTGCGTGGGCACCGGATTGGCCGGATCATACACGTACTGGTCGTCAGGCTCGCTCACCGGTGGCGTCGTGTCGAGCTGGCCATCCCCCTTGCGCGAATTCGCCTTACCTTGTGAATGCAAGTAGTACCGCGTGGCAACGGTCCGCGCCAGCGGCCAGTCGTCTTCGTCCCGCCACATGTTCTTGCCCATGACGAAGATTCGCACCGGTTTCTCGCTGGCCACGCCGTTATCGATCCCTTTCAGCACCCAGTCGAACCAGCGGAGGCCCACTTGCTGAAAATTGAAAAGTGAATCCTTGCCGAAATCGACCTCGCCAATCTTCTGCCCGAAGCCCGCATGGCCGCCCGGAATGATTATGAGACGTTGCCCGCGCCGAGCCGCCTCGCTGCCACCGTGATGCTTGATTCCCACATAATTCCGAATCGCGCCCGGCATGAAGAGGTCGTACCACGCACCAAAATGTAGCGCCGGCACTTTGATTTGGTCATAGTGCTCCTCGATAGACCATTGCTTCCAATAGTCGTCGTAATTGGGATGCGCCAGCCAGTCGTAATAATACTGCCCCAATCCTGTGGCCGGCCCCGGATCAATGAGCGGCTTATCGATCGGCGACCGCTTCAAATCCCAATACGACGATGGAATGTTCATCCCCGGCCGATGGCTATATTCATTACTAGCCAGCCCACTCGTCCAGCCGCGGCCGAATGCGTACACGAAAGCGCCGCCCTGGTAGCACCAGTTGTCGTGGTAATTCGACGCGGTGATGCCTGGGTAAATCGCAACCAAATGGGGCGGCGCCGCCATGGCCGTAAGCAATTCCGGGCACCCCACGTAGGAAATGCCAACCATGCCGACCTTCCCGTTGGAATAAGGCAACTGGGCTGCCCATTCCACGGCGTCGTAGCCGTCTTTCCCTTCGTCGCGAAACGGATACCACTCGCCATCGGAAGCGAACCGCCCGCGGTCATCCTGAACAATGAACACATATCCCCGCGCGGCCGACGCCAAACCATCGCCAATGTAAATGTACTTGTTGTACGGCTGGCGCTCGAGCAGCACGGGGAATTTCCCCTCGGCCTTTGGCCGATAGATATCGGCGCGCAACGTCACGCCGTCGCGCGTCTTCATTTCGACGTTGTACTCGAAGACGACCTCGTACGCGCGGCTTGCCCGAACAAACACAGCAACCAGAAGGCCAAGAGAAACTACGATTGCGTACCGCTTCACATTCATGGATAGCCACACCAATAGAACATCGCGAACAATGCCCCGCTTGCAGTTATTATACCTCTCGCGGTCAGAATTGAGACGTTTCAGTCGCACCCATGTACGGTAGATATCGCAAATGCAACGTGCGGCCTAGGGCCGGGTAGACTTGACATTTGCCACGCACGGCGGCAATGTAACGACTGAAGTACCTGTTCGGTAATCTCCCAACGCTAGGTAACCGTTGTGCAATTCGGCATTCTTCGATTTCTCAACTCGTATCTGATCGCCACGGCTCCCTCGCCACTCACCCGCGAAATCTTCGGCAACATTCCGACCTGGGGCAAGGTCGTGTTTTACGTCGCCGCGGCGTTTGCGGTGGCCATGTGGCTGCGCGGAATCGTGCGACGAGTTCGCCTCTGGCGGCAGGGCGTGCCGTCCACTACCCCGATTGATTGGCCGCAGGTACTGCGACGGCTCACGCGCGATGTCGTCCTGCAATATCGGCTGCGGCGAAAGGGCGCAATGGGACGCGCAAAGGCTAGCGCTGCCCATTTGCTCTTGTTCAGCGGTTTCTTCGTCCTCCTGATCGGCACCACCCTGGTATGCATCGAGCATGTGCTCGCCGATTTGTTGGGCCGCGCGCCCGGAAACCCTGTTTTCCACAAAGGCATCTACTTCGGTGTTTTCGAAGTGGTGATGGATGTTTTCGGAGTCGCTTTGATTGCCGGCTGCCTGATGTTCCTCGTCCGCCGCTGGCGAAACGAGGGGAGTTTTGGCCGCACGCCCGCCGATGTGGCCATTCTCATCGTGCTCGCGGTCATCGGCGTAACGGGTTATTTCGTCGAAGGCTTGCGAATCATCTACGCTCACACTCCGATACCGGGCCTCTCGCCGGTTGGTTACCTGTGCGCCCGCGGTTTCGCCGCCCTTGGAATCGGCCCCGCTCAGGCCGCGACGATTCACTTCGGCTTGTGGTGGTTTCACGGCCTGCTGGCCCTGGGCTTTGTCGCGCTGATGCCTTATACACGGCTCCTGCACTCGTTGGCGGGAACGGTGAATCTGGCGATCCGCGATCATCGGCACGGCGTAATGACGCCGGTAAGGCTGGAGGACGTTGAAGAAACAGGCCGAATTGGCGTCGCGACCTTGGCTGAGTTTTCGCGGCGACAATTGATTGAACTCGACGCCTGCGTTTCTTGTGGCCGCTGCGAGGATAGTTGCCCGGCGTACGAAGCCGGCAAACCGCTCTCACCCCGAAATGTAGTGCAGGATTTAGTCGCGGTGATGAACGGCGGCGACTTGAGCCGGCGTGTGCACGGCCAGCCAATTACGGCCGAAACACTCTGGTCGTGCACCACCTGCACCGCCTGTGCGGATGTTTGCCCGCTGGGCATCAGCCCGCTGCGGATGATCACCGATATGCGCCGGCACCTGATCGGCGAAGGCGCGCTGCGCGGTGCGCCCGCCACCACGCTGCAAAAGACGGAACGAACCGGAAATCCCTGGGGCTTGCCAGCGGCCGATCGCCTCGCGTGGGCCAAAGGCTTAGACGTACCGCTCGCGAGCAAGACGCCCAACTTCGAGGTGTTGTATTGGGTAGGCTGCGCGGCCTCGTACGATCGCCGCGTGCAAAAAGTTGCCCGCAGTATGGCTCGCTTGCTGCGGGCCGCCAATGTGAATTTCGCCGTGCTCGGCCCCGAGGAACGCTGCACCGGCGAGTCGGCACGTCGCATGGGCGACGAATTGCTCTTCCAAACGCTCGCGGGGCAAAACGTCGAAACGCTTACCCGCCGCGACGTTCGCAAGATCGTGGCCCACTGCCCGCATTGTGTGAATAGCCTGCGCAACGACTATCCACAAATGGGCGGCGACTACGAAGTCGTGCATCACAGCCAATTCCTGGACGATCTAATTCAGGCCGGAAAATTGCCAGTTGCAGGGGAGAAACTTCGCACCGAAAACGCAATGACGACCTATCACGACCCCTGCTATCTCGCGCGGGTTGTCGGCGAAACGGCCGCGCCGCGGAACGTGCTCTCTGCCTTCTCCGGCAATGGCACCAACAACGCCGCCCTCACCGAATTGCCCCGCCACGGTCGCCAAACGGCCTGTTGCGGGGCCGGTGGCGGACGCATGTGGTTCGACGACCCGCCGGCGCGACGTGTTGGCACAAGTCGGCTCGATGAGATCGTTCAAACCGGCGCCAAAAGTGTCGCCGTTTCGTGCCCGTTCTGCCTGATCATGGTGGGAGACGGCTTGGCCGCGCGTGAACCAACCGCCCAGGTGCGCGACATCGCCGAGATCCTGGCCGATGCCGTTCTCGGCCCAGAGGCAACAAGCTAAAGACGAACTCAGCGGCTGGCTCGTCGGCCGCCGGCAAACCAGGCGATTGCGGCCAGAACGGCCAGACCCAGCGTCGAAGGCTCCGGCACGCCCGCAAAATCGGCGGCCGTCAGCGTGCCGATCCCTGCGCCGCTGAGCGCATTCTGGAAGATCAGCAAGTCCTGAATGTTCGTAATCCCGTCGAGGTTCAGGTCGCCTTGGCCGCGCGAGGTCATGTCGCCGACTTGTACGCCGTTGACCAAACGACGATCCATCCAGCCGTTCACAAACGCTGTTTTGTCCGACGCATTCAAGACGCCGTCGTTATTGACGTCGCCCGCGACACCTTTGATTCCCGACACGGTCGAAGCCGCGTATGCATTATCCACCGCCAAATTGAATGCGCCGTAATTGAAACCGTTGTCGTTGGCGCCGAGCACAAAAAACCGCAAATCGTCGATAATACCGCTGAAAAACTCGCCATTACCATCGGTGTTTGATCCGACGGTTAAATTCGTAATTTGGTCCGACGCGTAGTCGTTCGGCGGACTTGCCACCGCCACGGCGTTGCCGTTGATGTACATGCGCGAGCCGCTCGCCGGCCCGGAAGGCCGAACCACTTCGACGTGGTACCACGTGTTCGGAACCACGGTGACCGACGACTCATAATCGGTATTCGCATAGCGCATCGAGAATTTACCGTTGGAATTGATTCGCACGCCATGCTGGTTCGTATCCATCACGAGCGACTGAACGGCCGTCGACGTTGGCCGCACCCAGAATTGGAAACCGCGATCATCGATACCCGACAGATCATACAGCCCGCCTTGCGTGTCGCTTAGCGCCGATTCCTGTGGCCAGTTCAACGCCAGACCCGACAAGTACCTCGACTGGGCCGCGCTAAACTCAATGCCAATACCCGTGCCGCCATCGGGCCGGCCCGAAATCGTGCGATAAACGGGCGAATTGTTGGCCGATAAATCGAGCGCCTGAATATCGGTAATGCCGTTGATCACCGGCACCGGGCTATCCAGCGTCGTGGATACGATTCCGTTATTGACCCCGCCTTCCTGCTCGCCCATTTTGTACCACATAATGGGTGTTCCATTCGCGCACGCGACTGCGGCAACGGCAAGGCTCACAGCCAACCCACTCAAGGTGATCGTAATCCGACGGCGGATGTTCATGGTTATCGTCCTCTCGAATCGCATCGTTGCTCTCGGCAATCAGCACCGCAAATGGTTCTCAGGGGCTCTAACAAAACCCCCTCTCCCTTGGGGAGAGGGCCGGGGTGAGGGTGTCTTGGCAACAGTTTTGTTAGAGTCCCTAAATCGTTAAATCCGTATTTCTAATCGCGAAATTAGTCGTCCGATTTCTTTCGTCGGCACAGGCCGGCAACGACCGTGCCTGCCAAACCTACCAACAGAATCGTCCCGGGTTCGGGCACGGCGGCGGCACTCGCCGAGGTCACATACACAACCGCCCCCGTAATCAGCGTGCTCGGCGCCGCGCTGGCCTTCAGGCCAAAATTCGTGCGCCACGTCGTATAATCGGCAGCCTGGACGCCCGGCGTGGGGTCGTTCTGCAGCGGCCCGCCGTTGCGCCACAGCACATAGTCCGCCGCATCGACCACGCCGTTATTGTTGTAATCGCCCGTTACCGGTGTGACCGAGGTAACGGCGCCGTACTTGAACTGCAAGTCATGCGTGCCACCGACCGTATAGGCGGTTCCCAAACCAATATTCGCGGCGTTCGCCACGCCGCTGTTACCGGTGAGGTACGACTCGCCGATTACCGTCGAGCTACTGCCGCCCGCTTCTTCCCAGCCATTGCCGCTGCCGTTGCCGGCGGGGAACCCGGCCAGATTCTGGTCCTGGAAACTGCTCCAGGTATTCTTGTTCAGTGCGCCGCTAGCGCTGGTGACTTCGTAGTAATCGATGTTCACCGTCGCGCCGGTCTGGTTCCGCAGTCGCGTCTGACCATTGGTCGTGTTGACTTCGAGATACAAAACTTGCGTCACCGCATCCACCACCGTGAGCGTGGCATCGTCCACGGCGCTATCCTTGAACGCACGGAAGCCCACGCCGATGGGATGCCCCACTTCCGGCGCTCCCACTCCTACGGTGTGCGTGATCGAAAATTGAGCCCAGTTCGCTTGGCTTTGGGCCGCCGTCATGCCCGTCGTGCGTTGCGGCACGGTCGTGGTGAACGAGTTTCCGGCCAGCACGCCGCCGCTCACCGCCAACGGGTTGAAGGGCACATTCCCATCAAATATGTAAACGCCGATTCCATTCGTCTCGTTGAGAATCTCGTCGTTCTGCGCCCAAATCGAGAACGTGTACGTCTTATTGGCCTCGAAGACGTTGGTAAGTTCCTGCGCGTTGAAGTTACCGGTCAAACCGTGCATCGCTTGATTGCCGGTACGCGGCGACGCCCGCCGACTATTCGTGGCAATCTCGGCGTAGGCCGCGTTGTATAGCCAATTGCTGGCACCAGCATCTTGCGCAAATCCTGGCGGACTGTCCAAATCATCGACCCAGGGGCTGCTCGGTCGGTAGGCCCCGCCCGGATTCTGGGCATACGCGTAGCCAAGCCCCGGCGACACCACGTAATTCTCAAAACTCGGATCGCCGAGGGGAATATCCAAGGCGTAGCTCGCGCTGGGCGCCAGCACTCCCGCTGCCACGAGGCCTTGCATCAGCTTCCGGCGCCAATTGGTAACTTTCATCGAGGTTCTCCGCGTAGGCGTGCTTGCTTCTTAGTTGCGATTAGTCGTTGTCGGATGTGCAGTGGATTGCGCGAAATCTCATTCGTGGGGCGGCCGCCGCCGAACCAAAGGCATCGCGAGCGTGCCCGCTGCCAACACGAGCCAGACGCTCGTCGGCTCCGGCACCGCGGCCAGCATCGCGACGAATGCCCCCGCGCCGTTCGCGGCATCGTAGGCCGCCTTGAAAGCGGCAAAATCGGCATGGTTGTTCAAGTGATCTCCATTGAGATCGCCTAGGCGATATGCTTCGGCCAACGAAAAGCTGCTCAAATTCGTCTGTTGATTACTTCGCAAAATGGCCCAGTCCGCCGCGTTGATGCTGCCGTTGGCATCCAAATCTCCCAGCGCGAGCGCCTTGCCGCCGTTGCCGGTATACGTCACCACACCACGTACGATCTGCGATCCCGAAATGTATTCGAACCGCAAATCCTCGGTCGGCGATGAAATCCAGGTCCCGGCATTCCCCAAGACTACCGTGCGGCCGTTCGCCAGCGACGCGCCCAACGCCGCTTCCAGATCGGCTTCGCTAATATCCGTATTCGCCGTGGGGTCGGTCAGCTTCGTCCAGTTGTGGGCCGCATCCACCTGGTTCGGCCCCGGGCTGCCGGCGTCGTAGTTATCGGCAATCGACTTCCACTTTGCCGGGTCGGGGTTGAGCGATTCGAACGCCGAGGAAATCTCGTAGCTCTTCATGTTGACCGCCGCGCCCGTGTTGTTCGCGAGCGTCACGGCCCCCGTATTGCGATCGACCGAAATCGCCAGCGTGGGGTTATACACACCGCTGGTCACGCGGAAATCCACGTTGTCGATGTACGCATCCGGACCACCCTGATTGGCAACACCGAAGATCGATACACGCACCGTCCGCGTCGCCGCCGGAATCAAGCCGTTGGCCGAGTTCGGCGACCAGGCGTCGAGCGTGCCTTTGGCAACCACTTCGGCCGTACCCACCGAGACGTTCGACCCATCCAAGAAATTCAAATGCACGTGGCCGATGTCGTTATCGGTCAGGTACGTGTTAAAGAACGCGCTGACGTTATACCGCGCCGTGCCGCCGTCGATGAGCGTGCGCGAAGCACCCGTCGAAACGTCGATATCTTGGAACAACTGCCCGGCGGCATCGATATCGCCCGGCGGCTGAAAAGCATTCGGCACCGCGTTGGCGGTGAAATAATAATGGCCACCGCCGGCCAGGGGGCTGCCGTTGGCATAATTGAACGCACCGTTCGAACCGTCGTGCGAGTAGGCAAACCCTTGCCGCGTGCCGCCCCAATTCAGCAGCAGCGGATCTTGGTAGGCGACGTCACCCGAAACCGTGCCCGGCGGATGCCCGTTGATATCCACCAGTTCGAACCCCGGGTTCGCCAGCAGATTCGTATCCAAGTTCGCCGCCCGGATCACCCCCGGGGTGAGCAGGCCGGCTGCCGCGAGCGCGGCCACGAGCTTTCTCCGCAGGTTGGTTACCTTCATCGGTCAATCTCCAAAAAGATGTCATTCAATCCTGGGCCGATGGCATGCCCACGGCGGTTCGCTGCCCCCTATTTTAGTCGCCGCGTCAACATTTTCGCGTGTTTTTTGCGCATTTTTCCTGTGAATTTTTCGGCGATCTGCCGCCTCACTTCAGCTCAAACGGCGGCAAATTGTTCTCCCCTTGCTGCACCGTCACCTCAATGCCAGAGGTATCTGCGTTTCCGTATTTCTTGGCGATATTCGGCGGAATGTTTACCGCGGAGCCTGGTGCAACTGCCGCCTCCCCTGCCGGCCGGTCTTTTCCGCCGCTCCCCATGCTCGTGCCAGGAGCAATTACGCTCACTCGATACTTTCCCGGAGGCGCTCCATCACCATCCCGGTAGGTCTTCAAATCAAAATTGCCTTGTGCGTCTGCATAGGCAAAGGGGTGCATTTTCTTTGCTTCTTCTTTCGCCCCATCACTAGAAAAGAACATTACAATCGCATTTGGAACCCCTTGTCCGCGATATATGACCCTGCCCCTGACCGGCGACACACTAAGACGTGATTTATGATTACATCCTCCTGTTGATACGGAGAACATGATCAACAGGATCACGATTGCTTTCGAAGTCGTCGTCCGATGGCGATTCATCAACTCAAATAAACGACCACCTGTGGCCTGACGACAGCGCATGAAGGTCGTTTTCCTAAGCATGCTCGTTTCCATCGCTACCGAAATAGTTTGTGGCTGATCGACGACCAAATTTGAAATGACCGCAGGATCGAAGCAGCCTGGTTCTTCAATGCAGATCTGCCCATCAACCGCGTTAATCAACGCCAGTAGCTTGATCCTCACCGGCACGCGTGTTCAGTGAAACCTGCACGTCAATATCGAGCGAATCAGCCAGAAAATGCACCGATCCGTCGGCAAACGAGAAATAACCCCCGCCCACATGGAACGAGTAAACTTCGTTGTCGTTATTGCAGTTGATCATTGAACGAGTTCCAGCGCAGATGTTGTGCGTCCAAAATTCTGAGTCGGGACTTGCCCACCGTGCTCCCGAAACCGGATTTAGCCAAACACCGCTGGAACTATAAACATTTCTATTCTCCCCGTCCTCAAACTTCATTGGCCGACCTGCATCCGGCGAAAACATGATGGTGTGCGACGCACCATCCGTGCATTGGGCAAAAGTTGTATGCCCGGTTTGCTTCTTAATAATCACTGAAGGGGGAGGAGACGGATTGGGAACTATTTCCGACGGACAACCATTGGGATCATAGTCCTCGTACTCGGGAACTCCTGTAAAGAAGTTCTGCCAATCGGGTCGGTTCTTGGTGACACCCGTGTCTGAACAATTGTTTGTTAACACCTTCGTAGCGCTCGGTGCAATTCGGCCATTGACTGCATAGTCGCTGTAAGGCCGGGTTGTTAAATTCTTATCGCGATTGCCAGGCTCTACGTCTCGATCCGCTGGCGGCGGAGCAGTTGGACAAATGAACTCCGGTATGTATGCCGCCGAGGCATTCAGATTATTCTTAAAGGAACTCCACGAAGAGTTGAAATCATATTGATCGTATACAGATTGGTATTCCATGTAGGGCAGAATATAGATGTGGAAACCGTGATCTGGTGCCCCTTCGCGCTGCGGCTGAGGCTTTATCCAAGTGTAGAGCCGAGGGAACTCCTTCTTCGTGTTCTCGTAGTTAAGCGCGGCTAGCGTGAACTGCTTAAGATGGTTCGTGCACTGGGATCGGCGTGCGGCTTCGCGGGCCGCTTGAATCGCCGGTAACAAGAGGGCCACCAGGATGCCGATGATCGCGATCACCACCAGCAGTTCCACCAGTGTGAAACCATGTCGGGCGGTAGGTCCGCCGAGCCGAGGCGGACGATTTCGCCGGGCCGCTCGGCTCGCGGCCCCTACATAGCTGAACGCGCGATGAGCTGAACGGCGCTTTGCCACAGAGGCCTCCCTCATTCGGACGAAAAGAATAAACGCACCCTACCCAATTTGGAGCGCTCTTGGGGACCACATCGTGGTGATCCAT
The DNA here is from genome assembly GCA_029781135.1 of Planctomycetota bacterium. Taxonomy (GTDB): domain Bacteria; phylum Planctomycetota; class Planctomycetia; order Pirellulales; family Lacipirellulaceae; genus JABDGM01. The sequence continues at coordinate 190,023 of JAKOXH010000017.1, read as the reverse complement.
CGCGCAACGTACCCGCCGCCCTGCGAAGGTTCCGCGACCCCGGGCCGCCTTCGACAGGACAGCATCGATTGATAGCCTTGATTCTACACAAAGCCCCAGTTTTTGCCGCCGATACGGCCCGCCTTCTCGCGCATTTTTTTTGGCAATTCACCCACCAGAAGAGTTAGCAATTTAGCTTGGGCCTTATCGGCCTCAGACCGACGCGCTTAATCGTGCTGGTGCTGCTGGCGAAATTGGCTCGGCGTTTGCCCAACCGCTCGGCGGAAGACCCGCGAAAACAAATCCTGGTGGCCAAACCCCGTCGCCCGGCTAATGTGGGCAATCGAGCGATCCGTTTCCACGAGCATCCGCTTGGCCGCCTCGATCCGCACCCGCCGAATCTCGGCCGCCGGCGTTCGGCCCACCAACAGGACGAACCGTTGCTCTAGCGCCCGCCGCGCCACGGCCAACTCGCGCACCACGTCCGATACCCGAATGCCTTCCACCGCTCGATGCCGGATATAGCGCAGTGCATCGCGCACGATCTCGTCGTCGATTGCCAGCGTATCGGTCGAATGCCGCACGATGATCCGCGTCGGCGGAAACAAGAGCGGCGTCTTCCGCGGTTTCTTGCCCCGCATCATACCTTCGAGCAACCGCGCTGCCTCGTAACCAATTTGCTCGGCGGGCTGGTCGATCGTCGATAACGGCGGGCTTGAAATGTGCGACATCAGCTCGTCGTGATCGCCGCCGAGCACGGCGACTTCGTCCGGCACGCGAATGCCCGCGTAATGACACGCTTCCGTAACCTGCCGGCCGCGCGCCGCACTCCAACAAAGCACCGCCACCGGCCGCGGCAGTTGCTGCAGCCACTCGACCAAACTCGCCAACTGAACTTCCCAGGCGATCGATTGCTGATCGCCGCCGGGAGACTGATAGACGCTACAAGAGTGTCCCTTTTTCTTCAGCGCACCGCAAAACGACTCGGCGTAACCATCCTTATATTCGAGCTCGCGCAGCGGACCACAAAAACCAAATTGCTGGTGCCCCGCGGAAAGGAAGTATTCGGCCGCCATTTCCCCGCTGATCACCGGGTCGACCGTGCATTGGGCGATACGCGCTCCCTTGGCCGGAAACCAAGACAAATTCACCGCCGGCCAGCCCATCGCTGTGATTTCGTCGGCCAGCGATTGCTCGCTGATCCGGGCGATGATCCCATCGCCATCCCAGCCCTGCGGCACACGAAACCGCTCATAACGCCCCCAAGGCTCGACATGGATGAACCAATCGCCTACCTCCTGCGCGTGGCGGCTCACCCCCTTGATCAGGCGCGAGCCCCAAGAGGTCGAGGTATCGATCAGCAAGCAAACGCGGCGACTTATGCCCATACGACTAAGAATACACTGCGAAAGAGCCTCAAAACCAATGGTCAACCCGCATTGAGCAGGACCGATCCGTTATTCAATCTAGTCAAACGATGTGGGAGTTAATCCTAACCAAACGATGTGGGAGGCGTCTCCGACGCCGATTTCGCGCGAACTTCGTGAACGGCTTGAAGTGCGACGCCTCATCGGGGTCGGAGACCCCTCCCACAAGTCTTCCCAGCTCCCACAAGTCTTCCCAGCTTCAATATGTGACCGGCCCTGCCCGCGTAGGACGCCGACATTTCCTCTATATCTGCCATCGTCGGGAAAAGCCGGGGAAAGCCATAATCGTTCGTATCATGAATGGATGACCATGCCCATGACTGGAAAAAACAAATAATCTGCGCGAAAAAACGTTGCAGCCCCCCGCTTGGTAATTAAATTAAAAGTGCGGAGATTCTGTAATTTCTTCTGACGAACCCACGCGGAGATTAGCCCTAATGAAGGTTACAAGATGGTGGAAGAAACTCTCGGCGGCCATCGTCGCCGCGGGAATTTGGGTGCCCAGTGCTTATGCCATTAACATCCCCCTAGGCGACCCAAGTTTCGAGGCGTACGTGGTCCCGTCCATCGGCTACGCCTACTCGAATGAATATCGACCCACGAGCGCTTGGGTCGATGATTTAGACAGTCCGCCGGGCTACACGCAAGATGATGGCCATAGCGCCTGGCTCTACAATGCGGTCTACGCTGAAAGCACGACCTTCACGAAGCGACCGTCCCCACGAACCGGCAATCAGGCCATGCACGGCTTGGTCAATTACAATGCCCAAGAAACCAGTGCCGTGTTCGAGGCGGGCAAGACATACACGTTCTCGATCTGGGCTCAGAATGATGTCGATTTGAACGAGACCAATGGTCTGTTCATGTACATTTTCGATGGAAATGTACCGTTCAGCGACGCCAATTCTCTGACCAGTCACCTCTTCACGACAGAGATTCCTGCTCGTGGCGCCGCTATGTCGGACGTCCAAAGCCAGGCCAACTGGGTCAAGCTGAGCATCCAGCACTTCGTTGCCGCCGGTGCTCCAGAAATTGGCCACCCGGTCGGGGTTGGGTTCTTCGCCCGCAAAGATAGTGCGGTCGATGACGCCTCGTTGGATGTCGTTCCTGAACCGGCAACATTGATTCTGGTGGGCATGAGCGGACTATCCCTGTTGGGCCTTCGTCGACGCCGCTAAACGCAGCTGACTTGACCTCTGGTTTCCGTTGCGGCCGATTGCCAACTGGCAGTCGGCCGCGTTTTGTTTGTTGGGGCATAGCCGCCAGTTTCTGCCCCATCTGCCGCAAGCGTGCCCTGGCCACTGTTCGAAGTGGCCATGCTGCATTCGTGAAGCGGACATGCCCACCCCAAGCCGTGGGCACACGGCACACCTACCCATTGCCTCACCCACCCTACGGGGTTCAATGACCAGGGCCCAGCAGTTTTTCAGGTTTTCACATTGAGCCCAAAGGGTGGCATGCTCTCGCGAAGCGTGAGCATGGAATCGCTCGAGAAACATGGCCACGTAGGAGTACCTCCGAGGCCATGCCACCCGGCTACAACTTCCCTAACCTAATAACCTGGTTGGCCCTGAATGACGCCGCATCATGTCCGCGTTGGTCGGCGTCAATTACAATAGATCAATAGCGCGGTTCGACGTGCACACCCAAGGCTGGCGGATCGTCATGGCGTAGCATATGCCTCGTAAACCGGATAGAAAACACGGTCGCCAGAAACCGCCTACCGTCGGCCAGCGGCGTAAGCTCGAAGCCAAGCGGGCCGCCAACCACGCCGGCGGCGCGGTCGTTCCGCCGGGGGCGCCGCCGATCGCCGATGTCCGCGTGCAAAAGGCCCAGGCCGCGTGGGACCAAGGCCGCTACGACGAAGCCATCTGGTATTACGAACGCGCGCTGGCCCGCGATTCCCATAACCCAATTCTGCTCGTTGATGTCGCCCGGGCCTATGCGCTGCGCTATCGCTTCGCGGATGCTGAGAAATTGGTCGATCTGGCGAACACGCTCCATCCCAACGATCCGCAGCTGCAACGAATGCTGGGGCAATCGTACCAGCAGATTCAGCAGTTCGATCGTGCAATCGCCTGTCTCAATCGAGCGCTGGAACTCGCCCCGGATTCACCCGACAAACCGCAAACCTTGCTCGATCTTGCCAAAATGCACGAACGCCTGCACGACTTGGCAAGTGCGCGGCGCTGCATCGACGAGGCGATTCGAATCGCTCCGCACTTTTACAAAGCACATTACCAGTCGGCCGTGATCGACCGCCGCGTCGGTAATATCGAAGCGGCTCAGTCGTGCTGGCAAACCATCGTGGACGAAAAAAAGGCGGCGCTCGGCGTAATTGCGGATTCGTGGTATCAGCTTGCCGCGCTCCACGATAAGGCGGGACAATACGACGAGGCCTTTGACGCCCTCACGCGAGCAAAGAAGATCTTCAGTGGTGCGGCGGCCCCTCATTTGGATGAAGCGTGGACGATTGCTCGCGCATCCGGCCGAACGATCGCGACGTTCACGGCCGAGCATAGCGCGCGCTGGGCTGCCGCGGCGGGCGAATTGGTCCCGCTCTCCGGCCGCCTGGCGCTCGTCACGAGCCATCCGCGCAGCGGCACCACGCTGCTCGAACAAGTTCTGGATAGTCACACCGGCGCCATCAGTGCCGATGAACTCCAAATCATGCCGGAAATGGTTTATGGCCCGCTCGGTCGCAAAGCGAACACGACCGATCCCGTGCCGGAGGCCCTCGACCGCCTGCCGCTGGCCGACCTCAATGAGGCCCGCCAAGTCTATTGGACCAGTATGGAAGGCGCGCTCCGCGAGCCGATTGGCAGCCGGCTGCTCATTGACAAAAACCCCGAACTAACCATGCTGCTGCCGCTGGTAGCGCGGGTGTTTCCCGAAATGAAAGTGCTCTTCGCACTGCGCGACCCGCGCGATGTCGTGATCAGTTGCTTCTCACAGCAGTTGCCGCTGAATCCCGTGAGCGTCCACTACTTAACGCTCGAAGACACGGCCAAAAAATATGCCAAGATGATGCAAGCCTGGCTCAAATTACGCACCCTCATCCGCAATCCGTGGATCGAAATTCGTTATGAAGACATGGTGTCGGACCTAGAAAGCCAGGCCCGCCGCGTCCTTGAGTTTTTGGACCTTCCTTGGGACGACCGGGTGTTAGAATATCATCGGCGGGCCCAGAAAAAGCACGTCCATTCACCAACCTACGAAGCCGTCACCAAACCCGTGTATTCGAGTTCGGTGGGCCGCTGGCGAAACTACGCCAAACAACTCGCGCCGTATCAAGAAATTCTGCGGCCCTTTGTCGAGGCCTTCGGTTACATCCCAACGTGATTGTGGTTTACACCATGTGTGAGCATTCGATGAAGCGACCTACCTGCCTTTCACTGGCTTCCCTCTTATTATTCTGCGTCTTCAGTTCGTCGTATGTTCGCGCCAACCCGCTCAGGGTCATGTCGTTCAATATCCTGACAGGCGGCGCTTCGTACGGCCCGCTTTCGCGGACTGTGGATGTCATTAACGCGGCGAATGCCGATGTCATTGGCATCCAAGAAGTCGGCGGCAGCGCCCAGTCCATTGCGAACGCCCTGGGCTTCTATTACCAAGGCTTCAACAGCGACTTGGCGATCATCAGCCGCTACCCCATCACTCAAGTTCTTGGCCAGGGTGTGAAATTGCTGCTCGGGCCGTCGCACGAGGCCTACCTATTCGACGTCCATCTCGCGGCCTATCCGTACCAACCGTACGACATTCGCGACGGACTAATCACCACCGAAGCCCAAGCCATCGCGCAGGCGCAGGCCTCGCGCAGCGTGACGCCGATCCTCAACGGCATGTCATCGGCGCTCGCCTCCGGCTCGCCCACGTTCCTCGTCGGCGATTTCAATGAACCATCTCATCTCGACTGGACGCCAGCGGCGGCCGCCGCCGGCATGCATTTCGGCATGAAAGTCAACTGGCCCACCTCACGCTCGGTCGCCAATGCCGGGCTGGTCGATGCGTTCCGGGCGCTGCGTCCTAATGAAGTTACCGACCCGGCATTTACGTGGACCCCTGGCTCCCCCGCGCCAAACATCTCGGCGAATGAAGTTCACGATCGCATCGACTTCGTCTATTACAAAGGGGCAACTGTCACACCGACCGCGGCCAAAACGCTCGGCTACAACGCCAACGACGGCAGCACCGATATCGCCCTTCAGCCGTACCCTTCCGACCATCGGGCGGTCGTCGTCCAATTTGACCTGCCGTATTGTTTCGGCATCGGTGACCTGAATGGTGACTGCGCTGTTGACACGGCAGATTGGATTCAATTCCGCAGCAACCAATTGACCGATTTAACCGGTCTCACCGCGTCGCAAGCCTACGCAAAAGGTGACTTGAATGCCGATTTCCACAACAATCACGCCGATTTCGTGCTCTTTAAGAAAGCGTACGATGCCCGCAACGGCGCCGGCGCCTTCGTCGCCATGTTGGCCGCCGTTCCCGAACCGGCCACAAGCTGGTTGGCTATTATCGGTCTAATGGGGTTCTTGGGATCAAACCGCCGGCGCATTGGCGGCCGGAAGTCAATTCGATGATACACGTAGGGTGGGCGCCGCCCACCATGAAGCATCTCATCGACTCTGCAACCTCTCGATCAGTTGCGGCACGACCTCGTAAACATCGCCCACCAGTCCCAGGTCGGCCACGTCGAAAATCGGCGCATCCGGATCACTGTTAATGGCAACAATGGTTCGCGAATTCTTCATACCGGCCAGGTGCTGGACGGCACCGGAGATTCCCAACGCCACGTAAAGTTCCGGGGCCACGATCTTACCCGTTTGGCCGACCTGCAATTCGTTCGGCGCAATCCCGGCATCCACCAGCGCCCGCGAACTGCCGGCCGCACCACCCATTACGTCGGCCAGCTTGCCCACAAGCCCCTCGAAATCTGCACTATTCCGCAAAGCGCGTCCACCGGATACGACGATCCGCGCTTCGGTCACGTCTGGCCGCGAATTCTGTTTCGTCTTGAGTTCGACGAACTCGCATCGTGAAGCGAGCGTCGCGTCCTCCATCGCAATTGCCTCAATACCAAACGGGGCGGCTGCGGGCGTTGCCGCCGGATACGCCGAACTTCGTACGCTGACCACTTGCGGCGAACCCAACAGCTGTACGGTGGCCGTCACGGCACCTGCATATTGAGGACTATCGAAGAGCAGCCCCTCGGCGGTTACTTCGTGCCGCACGATATCGCTGGCCATCGCTCCACCCAGCAGCGCGGCCGCTCGCGGCAGAACATCCTTCGAAAAAGAAGTGGAAGCCGCCGCAATCAAATTAACGTTATGATTCTTGGCAACGTTCGCGATCGCCGCCGCACACGAATCTGCCATTGGCCGGGCAAGCCGCGATGACTCGACCAACAGCACGGGCGCGAATTTTGCGGCCTCGGCCGCTACGCCCGTTGCCTGACTGCCCAATACCAACCACGAAACGGTGCCCTCTGTAGCTTGGGCAACCTGCTGAGCAAACGTCAAACACGACAGACTCGCCGCTCGAAGCGATTTACCATCATGCTCGGCAATTACCAGTACTTTCATCGCATTTTCACCAAATAAGCAGCTAATCGCTTTTCACGGATTCCCACGCAGAACGTGGAAACGAGCGAATGACGGTGGGAGGCCTCACCGAGGCCGATTTCGTGTTGCATTGGATCGCGTCATCGGCGTCGGAGACGCCTCCCACATATTCGTTTCCAGCAAGCCTTCAAACACGACCGAGAGGCCGACTTAGCCCCGCTTGTGCAACGCCGCCCCAGGTTGCGTCAATCGATCCAGCAATTCATCTACCGATTTCACGCGCTCACCACGTTTTCGCGATTCCGCCGAACGATAACTTATGACACGCAACCGCGGCTCGATCGCCACCGGCAAATCGCCAACAGCGATCACATCCAGCGGCTTTTTGCGCGCCTTCATGATGCCCGCCATCGAAGCGTAACGCGGCTCATTCAAGCGCAAGTCGGCCGTAACAACCGCGGGCAACGGTAAGCGAACCGTCTCGATGCCATGATCTGTTTCGCGATCCACCGTCAGCCGGTCACCCTCCACCACAACGCGCGAAGCAAACGTCGCTTGTGGCCAGCCCAAGAGTGCCGCCAGAAACTGACCGGTCTGGTTGGCATCATCATCCACAGCCTGCTTGCCCATGATAACGAGCTGCGGCGTTTCTCGCAGCACAACGGCTTGCAACAATCGCGCCACATTCCACGGATCGAGCGACTCGTCGCACCGCACATGAACTGCTCGTTGAGCACCCATTGCAAGCGCCGTGCGCAACGGCTGCTCGTACCCTTCACCGCCGATCCCCACGGCCACGACTTCAACGTCGCCCCGCTGCTCGCCGATCCGCACCGCCTCTTCGAGCGCAATCGCATCGAACGGGTTGATGATGAATGGAATGTGTTCGACATTCACCCGGCTGCCATCGTCGCTGGCAACGATCTTCTGATCGGTATCGGGAACTCGCTTCGTCGGAACAAGAATCTTCATTTCGCCGCTTGCCCACCTGCCGCCACCGTGGGCCGCTCAACCTTGCCGTAATAATTGCCCGCCATCGCCGCGCACCGATCCTCAATGTCACGGCGGTCGATGTAACCCGGCATATCAAAATACCGATCTGCTTCGATCGACGAAACATCGTAGGTGCTGTGACCATCGAGAATCAGTTGCGACATGATGAGCCCGATCACCGGGCTTTGCACGATCCCGTGCCCCGAAAAGCCGGAACAATGGAACAATCCTTGGATGTTCGGCATTTCGCCGCAGAAGGGCCGCGCGTCGGGCGTAAACGTCATGATGCCGGTCGTAATCGTCATCGGCGTCCGCTCGTTAATCCAGGGGAAGCGATGATGCGTCGCCTCGATCAGCTGGGCCACTTGCAGTGAATCCCGCGCGGCCTTCATCCGCGACATATCAAAATCTGCCGGCAACTTCCCCATATCGTACCGATCCGGTTCCGCATCGTAGATGCCGACAATCAGCCCGCCGCTTTCCGGCCGCGTGTAGATTCGCAACTCGCGGTCGCGCACTGCCGGACTGAGGCGATCGACGGGGTTTGCCGGATCGGGACGAGTCGTCAGATAGTAGTGGCCGATCGCCGCCGTGGGCAGCACCGTTTCCGCGAGTTCCGCATTCAGGTACGACCATGGGCCCCCAGCATTCATCACCACCGGCGCGAAATATTCGGCCGCAGCCGTTCGCACGCCGCGCACTTGCCCCGCCTCGACGATAATCCCCGTTACCGGTGTGTTGGTTTCGCAACGCACGCCACGCTGTTTCCCGACCTTCAAATAAGCGGCCGCCAGCTCGGCTGGTTGCAGGTGACCGTCCGTGGGGCAATAGCAGGCATCGACAAGATCGTCCGTCCGCATGTAGGGCAAATGTCTGGCAACATCGTCGATCGACATGTGATCGATGTCGAACCCAATCGACTTGCCCATTTCCACGAGCGCAGATATCTCCTCGGCACGCTCGGGCGTCTCGGCAATTCGCAACGAGCCGGTTTGCACGAAAATCTCGACGTCGGCCAGCTTCTCCAACTCCTTGACGATCGCCAAGCCATCCACCAGCATCCTGGTTTGCTCGGCCTTGCCGCGTAGTTGACCGAGCAAGCCCGCCGCCCGACCCGTGGATCCGTTGCCCACGCGATCGCGTTCAAGCACGATGACTTTCGCACCGCGCCCGGCGAGTTGCATCGCCGTGCTCAAACCGGCCACACCGGCCCCAATAATAATGACGTCCGCTGTATTCATTTGTGTCATCGCAACTGCTACCGATTGCCCGGCGGTCCAACCAATGGGCTCACCCATCTCCTCATGCGGAGACCGATCGACGAACCAGCCGCGACTCTTTACGCGGCCAGTCGAGCATCGCACCTTCGCTCACTGTAAAGTCGTGCCAACAACACGTCAAACGATCGGCTAGCAGCACGGCGCTTTTGCACAAACACATTGCGCAAAAACAGGGTGAAATGGCTTTTCCCTCGCTACCAAAATGGTACGAGCTTGGCAATCCCGCGACGCGCTTTCTTCGAGCGATTACAATGTCAGCGGATTGCCACTTCCGTTTCCATTCTCAGCTATGTTGACCGCTCAAGAAAAAAAACACCTCGCCACGCTCATCGCCTCGCGCCCACCGAATCATAGTTTGCCCGGCGGGTTCTATTCAGAGGAGTTCGTCTACCGCTACGAACTAGAAGCAATTTGGCGCCGCGGTTGGCTGTTCGTCGGCCACACCTGTGAAATTCCGCAACCCGGCGATTACGTTACGTTCGCGGTCGGCGATGATTCGCTGATTGTGATTCGCGGCGACGATGGCAAGATCAACGCGCTATGGAATTTTTGCCGCCATCGTGGGACGCAATTGTGCGATGCCGCATCCGGCCGTGCGGGCCGGCTGGTGTGCCCTTACCATCAATGGACGTACGCTCGCGACGGTTCGCTCGTTTCCTGTCGCGGCATGCACGAGGACATTAGAAAGGAAGAACTCGGCCTGCTGCCGGCCGCGGTGCGCCAGGTCGCGGGGCTAATTTACGTATCGCTCGCGGAGAATCCGCCCGATTTCGACGCAGCCTATGAAGTGATCGATTGCGTGGCCCGCCCCCAGGGACTCGAGCGGGCCAAGGTCGCGAAGATCGTCGATTACGAAGTCGCCGCGAACTGGAAGATCGTCTGGGAAAACAATCGCGAGTGTTATCACTGCAACGTCAATCATCCACAGTACATTAAAGCGAATTTCGATCACTACAACGCCGATGACGCGAGCGAGCGTATCAAGGAACGGATCGCGGCCCAGGTCGCCCGCAGCGAAGCGAAATGGGCGGCCGCCGGCCTTGCGGTGAGCCATCACCACACCGGCATGGTGCAGTTCCCCGATGCCGAACGCAATTGCTGGTACGCCGCCAACCGTACCGCGCTCGTCGAAGGCTACGTGAGCGAAACGATGACCGGCCAGCAGGTCGCCCCGCTGATGGGCGATTACACCGATGCTGACGTCGGCACCATGCGCATTCGCACCTTGCCCAACATGTGGCATCACGCCAGTTGCGATCACGCCGTCAGCACGCGACTCCTACCCGCTGGCCTGCATCGCACCGCCGTACGTGTCACGTGGCTTGTGCATGAAGATGCGGTCGAAGGCCGTGACTACCAACTGCAAGATATCATGCCGTTCTGGCAACTCACTTCCGAACAAGATTGGGAACTGTGCGTGCACGCTCAAAGAGGAGTCAGCTCCTCGCGCTACATTCCCGGCCCCTTATCAACTTACAAAGAATATAACGTCGACGCATTCCTGCGCTGGTATTTGCACCAGTTGAAATGAACGCATGCACTCCCGCCGGGAGAGGGCCGGGGTGAGGGTGCCTTAGAAGCACGCTTGATATTCCCAAGTCCAGCCGCCAATCGCCAAAATTCGTTACAACCTACTGCACAACAAATCTCTTCCCAATATGAGCGCCCAACCCAATCACGCGGAAATCGTCATCATCGGCGGAGGCGCCGTCGGCTGTGCGGTTGCCTACAGCCTGGCCAAAGCCGGCAAGACCGACATCCTCTTGCTTGAAAAAGAACCCACGGTCGCCGCCGTTACAACGCCGCAAGCGGCCGGCCTCGTCGGCCAGGTGCGCAACACCGTCGAGCGCACGAAGCTCGCGATGTGGTCGGTCAAAACTTTCTCGCAATTCGAGCGAGAAGAACTGCATAAACCGGCATGGCGGCAAGTCGGCTCGTTGCGCGTCGCCCTGTGCGACGAGCGCGTCGAGGAGTTCCGCCACATGAAAGCGATCGCCGACGAGTCCGACTTAGAGGTCGATTTTATCGACCAGCAGGCGGCCAGCCAAAAATGGCCCGCGATGGACTTCACACGAGCGAAAGCAATTCTGTGGTGCCCCACCGATGGCTACCTGCAACCATCCGATCTCACGATGTCGTACGTCGCCCACGCCCGCAAAATGGGTGCCCGCTTCCAAACCAGCACGCGCGTGCTCAAAGTGCTCACCAACCACGGCCGCGTGACCGGCGTGGAAACCGATGCCGGCACCGCGAACTGCGAAATGGTCATTAACGCGGCCGGCGCCCACGCCTACCACATCGCCCGCGGTGTCGGTCTCGATTTGCCGATCCTCCCGGTTCGGCACGAATACTTCATCACGGTTCATGCCGCCGGTTTGCAGCCCGACCTGCCCGTAATCCGCATTCCCGATTCCACGCTCTACCTGCGCGCGGAGATCAATTCGCTTCTCTGCGGCGGTTGGGAACGGAAGGCCCTCTCCACCGACCCACGCTCTTTCCCCGTCGAAGCCGAACCGCCGCTGATCGAAAGCGACTGGGACGTATTAGGTTGGTTCGCCGAACAACTCGCTCCCGAAATGCCTGCCGTTGAACAACTCGGCGTTCGTAGCGTGTTCAAAGGCTGGCCAACGTTTACGCCGGATGGTCGCTTCATCATCGGCGAAAGTTCGCAGGTGAAAGGCTTCGTCATGGCCGGCGGTTGCAATGCCCACGGCGTCTCCGGTTCCGCCGGCATCGGCCGACATGTCGTTGAATCGATTCTAGACCCCGACCCGTCGCCCTACGTGAAAAGCCTCAGCCCCGATCGTTTCCAACAGCCTTGGTCCTGGGACAGCGTACAGGCTAAGGCCCAACACATTTACGAAACGTATTACGACCTGGGTCACTAGCGCGGCACCGACGAATTCCCCTCCCCGTAGGAAGGAGCGAGGGAAGGGTTCGGTCACGCGTCACGATCGAATCTGTGGGAGTCCTCACTGAGGCCGATGACGGTCAAAACTGTGGGAGGCCTCTCTGAGGCCGATGTCGTGTTCCATTCGATCGCGTCATCGGCGTGCCATGCCCACGGCTTGGCGTGGGCATGGGAATCATCGCGTCGGCATGGCCACTCCGAGCAGTGGCCATGGCACCCGAAAATGACTCAACCCTCGCCGCTTGAAGTATAACATTCAGTCTACCGCGACCTATTGACTGGCAACACATTCACGCGAATTTGCGAGGCCGCTTGCGGCGAGCGGTACACGCGCTGCGTGGCCTTCTGAAAGTCGGCGTCCGCCGCTGTGTTGATATCGCAAAACTTTTGCGGATTGCGATCCACCAGCGGAAACCACGAACTCTGCACCTGGATCATGATCCGGTGGCCGCGGCGAAACGTGTGGCAAATATCCGGCATCGTCCAATTCACCGCCGTCACTTGCCCCGGTGTGAACGGCTCGGGCCGTTCGAAGCTATTGCGAAACTTTCCCCGCATCGGTTCGCCACGCACCAGTTGCTGGTACCCGCCCATTTGCACATTGTTCGGATTCGGATCGGGGTTCGGAAAATCCTCGGAATAGACATCAATCAACTTGACCACAAAATCGGCATCGGTCCCCGTCGTTGAAATGTGCAGGCCCACGGAGATGGGGCCCGCGAGCGTAACATCTTCTCTCAGCACATCGGTTTGATAGACCAACACATCGGGCCGCGCCGCGGCGAATCGCTGGTCATCCGTCATGTATTCGCTCGGCCGATGCTGCGCAACGTACCCAAGATAGGGCACCGGCTTGGCCGGGTCACTAACGTACTCGTCAAAACTTTCACGCTCCGCGTCCCCAGGTGGTTCGAAAGATAACCGGCCATTTGCCTGCAGATACAGCGTCTTGCTGTCCGATCCGGTGGGGGGCCAAGCATCGAATTGCCGCCACATATTCGTTCCCGTCTCGAAGACATTCGCCTCCGCCAGCTCCGTTTTCTCATCACCCTCTTTGCCGGTCGACTTGTGATCGGCATCCTCATCTTTGAGATATCGCTTGAGAAACGGAAGTTCGAAGTGCTCTCGATAGTACTGCGCCGTCTTCGCGTGAAACTCGAGATTGCCCAAACGGTCTCCATCTGGCGTCGACCATTGACCATGCGACCACGGCCCCATCACCAGCACATTCTGGATGCCCGGATTCTGCCGCTCCGTCTCGCGATACACGGCCAGCGTGCCGAACAAATCCTCCGCATCGTACCAACCGCCGACGGTCATCACGGCCGTATGCACGTTCTTGAGGTGCGGCCGCAGGTTGCGCGATTTCCAGAACTCGTCGTAATTCGGGTGGGCCATCGACTGATTCCAAAACTCAATTTTCTCCTTGAGATGTTCCTTGTTGGCATTCCCCAATGGCCCCAATCGCAAATAAAACTCATAGCTATCCGAGGTCTTGTAGTCGAATGGCTTCGCACTCTCATGCATTGGGTCGTCTAGCTTCTGGCCGAAACTCGCAAAAAACCCGAACGTATCGGCCAGAAACAGTGAACCGTTATGGTGCACATCGTCTCCCATGAACCAATCCGAAATCGGCGCCTGCGGCGAGACACACTTGAGCGCCGGGTGAGAATTGATCATTCCACAAGCGGCAAAAAATCCGGGGTACGAAATCCCCATCATGCCGACTCTGCCATTGTTGTGTGGCACATTCTTCACCAGCCATTCGATCGTATCATACGCATCCGTCGCCTCGTCCGCCTCATGCGGGTTCGTCTTGTTTTCGACGATCGGCCGCATGTTGACGAACGTCCCTTCTGAACCGTTCCGTCCCCGCACATCCTGCAAAGCGAAGATAAAACCTTCTTTCGCATAGTAGTTCATTGGTCCATGGGGCGTGGGACTGGCATCCACGCCATAAGGTTTTACGGAGTACGGTGTACGTGTTAACAAGATCGGATATTTCTTACCACGTAACTTCGGCACATACACGGCCGTAAAGAGATGCACCTCGTCGCGCATCGGAATGTTGAATTCGTACTTCGTATAATGTTCGCGCAAGTAATCCGCCTCCGGCGAAGCCGCGCGCACGGATACACCAATGCCGGCGACAACAATGGCCAGCGCCGCCAAGAAGCACCCCGCCCGCAACGGCGCAGCCGAGCATCTAGTCCGAATAAAAACACTGTACATCACACGAACCTGCCATCTCAGTTGAATGTGAATCGTAGCGATGATTGCCAAGTGAATGAACTGTCCTGCTCGTTTAACCCGGAGCCAACGGCGACGGAACCCGATGTCTTGCCTCGCCGCTGGCTCCGGATTAAACGAGCCACAGGTCATCCGCTGCGCAGCGATCAGCAATGCCACTTCCATCTTAATCAGCCAACCGCTCGATACGAACCCCTGGCCAAGCCCGATACGAGCGCACCCCTCAAGAATAGGACAAACATCGCGGTTTCTGTCGCAGCCAGACAGTTGGGGGACGGCGCGCCTACTCGTACCGCAGCGCATCGATCGGGTCGAGCCGCGACGCCTTCCAGGCCGGATAGAACCCAAAGGCGATCCCAATCGTCGCCGAGACGGCAAACGCCGCCACAATCGCCGGGTAAGAAGCGGTAATCGGCCAACGCAGCACATACCACACGGTCAAGGCCGTCAACCGACCCAGCACAATGCCGGCAATCCCACCCGCCAGGCACAGCACGACCGCCTCGATCAGAAACTGCCGCAAAATCTGCCGACTTCGCGCCCCCACGGCCATCCGCAGGCCAATTTCCTTGGTGCGCTCCGTTACCGAAACCAGCATGATATTCATGATGCCCACGCCACCCACGACCAGCGAAATCATCGCCACGATCAGCAGCAAGCCACTCATCATATTTTGCATTGACCCCAAGGCCTTGATGATTTCGCTCATGTCGCGAATGTTGAAGTCGTCGCGTTCATCGGCACGAATATGATGGCGCTCGTGCAAGAGCTCCGTGATTTGATTCATGGCCGTTGGAATGGTTTCCGCCGACGTCGCCTTCGCCAGAATCTGATCGACGTTCGTGAACATCACCCGCTGCGGGTTATTGGTTGCCTGGGCGCTCGATTGCTGGGGGAACAGCGTCGTACTGCCCGGATACAAATCGTTAAGGGTTTTCGTTTGCGTGGAGATGGAACTGCCCGTCGTGGCCGAACTCGCTGTTGTTCCGCCGCTGGCCCCCCCCACATTATTGCCCGAGACCCGATACTTGATCGTCGTCCACGGCGCGAGCACGATGTCATCCTGATCCATCCCCATCATGTTCGCGCCCTTGCGCCCCAACACGCCGACCACCCGCAGGCCCACGTTCTGCACGCGAATATCTTTGCCGATCGGCGATTCTCCCTCGAAGAGCTCGCGGACCAAGGTCGCGCCAATCACGCACACTTTCACACTGCCGCGAACATCCTGGTCGGTGAACATCTCGCCCGCCTCCATCATCCCGAAGTCGCGCACATCGAGATATGCCGGCGTCGTGCCGTAGATGACCATCGGCGTCCAATTGCGATTGCCGCACACCACTTGCCCGTGCACTTGCACGATGGGCGCCACCGCTGCCACCTCATCGCATTGAGTTGCGATCTCTTCCGCATCCTGCGGCGTCAGCGTCTTCTGGCTACCGGAACCGAAGCTAATGCCGCCGCTCGCCGCCGCCCCCGACTGGACCATCAAGTTATTCGCCCCCATCGTCGACATGGTCTGCATGAGCGCCGTCTTCGACCCCTGGCTGATTTCCACCATCGCGATCACCGCCGCCACGCCGATGATAATGCCGATCGTCGTCAAGGCCGAACGCATCTTGTTCCGCCGGAGCGCATTTGCGGCGGTGCGCAATGTGGGGGGAAAGAACGACGCCACCACACTGCCGATGCTTTGTTTAGGCCGCGCCGGCCGCGGTTCGTCGATCGTTGCTTCTGGCGGAGCCTCCGCCACCACATTCCTGGTCTTCGTCCCGGCCGCCGCCAACCGATCCGTGCGTCGGCGCCGCAGCGTGCGCACGACGACACCGCCGCTCTCGCCTCGGCCACTCCGTGATTCGGCCCCATCGCCATTCGTCGGCTCCAAGCCCCCCAAGTCATCGTTTCCATTGCTCGAAACGTGCCCGTGTCGCGTCGTCGTATCGCTATCAATCATCCCGTCCACGATATGAATCGTTCGATCAGCGTAGGACGCAACTTCGGGGTCGTGCGTTACCAGCAGCACGGTAATCCCGCTCGCGTTGAGCTCGCGAAACATCTGCAAGATTTCCACGCTCGTGTGCGAATCGAGATTCCCGGTCGGCTCGTCAGCCAATAAGAGCGCTGGCTGATTCACGAGCGAACGCGCAATCGCCACACGCTGTTGTTGCCCGCCAGACATCTGCGAGGAAGTGTGATCGAGCCGATGGCTCAGCCCCACTCGAACTAACAAATCACTTGCCCGTTGAATCGCTCGTACCACTGGCGGCGGCGAAAGCGAATAATCGAGCGGCATCGCCACATTGTTAATCGCCGTCGTTCGCGGCAACAAATTGAAACTCTGAAACACGAATCCGAGCTTCTCGGTTCGCACTATGGCTCGATCATTCGCCGCGAGATTCCCGACCTCGCGCCCTTCCAACCAATACGCACCGGAAGTCGGCCGATCCAAGCAGCCGAGAATGTGCATCAACGTGCTCTTGCCCGATCCCGAAGCGCCCATCAACGCCACGAACTCACCACGCTGAATCGTGAACGAGATCCCGCGCAGCACCGGCACATCCACCTCGCCGAGGTGGTACGTCTTGCAGATGTCTTTGAGGCGGATGAGTTCCATCGCGGCAACCGTTCAATTTGCGTTCTTGGTGCTGGGTCGCGAACCCCGGAACTTCGGCGGAGCAAATGGATTATTCACCTCGCTACTGGCCACTTGCTTCTGCTCGCCGACGACGATTGTGTCGCCCTCATGGACCTTATCGCTAATGACTTCCGTGAAGGAGCCGTCACTCAAGCCCTTGCGAACTTCAATCGCGGTGAGCTTCGACGACTCTGGATCGATCTGCCACAACCGTCCGGCACTATCGCTGGACTTACCATCGGCATTATTCTTCCCAGGTTGATCCTCGCTAGCGTCGGGCCCTTCCTCTCGATGTTGCGGCGCCCCGCCGAGGATCTGATCCGCAGCGGGCCGAAATCGAAACGCCGAATTCGGCACCAAGAGCACGTTTTTCCGTTCATCGACTTCGAACTTCACATCGGCCGTTAAATAGGGAAGTAATTTCAAGTCAGAATTGTCGACCCCGATCACCACCGTGTAGATGACCACGTTCTGCGTCATCGACGCGTTCAAGCGAATCTGCACAACCGTGCCGTGAAATGTGTCGTCCGGAAAGGCATCAACGCGAAAATGCACTTTCGTTCCCGGCCGTATTTTGGCGATGTCGGCCTCATTCACCGCCGCCCACACCTGCATCCGCCGCAAATCACGGGCCAGCAAAAACAAACTCGGCGCATTCAAACTGGACACCACGGTCTGACCAATATTCACCCGTCGATCGATGATCGTGCCGGCAATCGGCGAAAAGATCGTCGTATACCCCAAGTTCGTCTCGGCCAACAGCAGCGTCGCCTTCTGCTGCAGCACCGTCGCCTGGGCGGCTTCCAGGTCGGCTTTCGCCGTCTCGGCGTTTGCCTGCGCCAAAATATAGTCCGCATCCGAAATCCCCACGATCGGCAGCGATTCGTTGGCCGCCGCACTTCCCGTCGGCGAGCGACTCGGAATCTTCAAATTCTTGAGCCTTTGCGCCCGCTGCCACTCCGCTTCGGTTTGCAATACACGGGCCTGCATCTGCGCCACGTTGGCCTCGGCTTGCGCCAGCGCGGCCTTCGCCTGATCGTGTTGCGCGTTGTAGATCGCGGGATCAATCTGCGCGAGCACCATGCCTTTTTCCACCGGCGAACCATAGTCGACCGATTTATTCGCATACGCCGGATCCGTCTTACCCCGCGGATCCTTCCCTAGTTCCTTGATGCGTCCCATCACTTGCGCGCCCACGTCCACCACTTCTTCCGGTTCAATCGTGCCCGTTGCGCCCACGGTAATCAACAAATCGCCGCGCTTGACGTGCTCCGTTCGATACGGCGGCGCCTGCGCATGCCGCTCGCTGTAGTCCCGATAAAACCACACGCTGCCCACAATCGCGCCGAGTAACACCACAAGTGATAAGAACCGAAACATGGCATCCGCCAATCAGCAAGTGCTAAGTACGCCCGTCATTCGCTATTGTCGCGGCTTGTCCGCGCCGTCGCGCCGAATTTTGTCTCCCTCCGCGAAAACACCGCCAGGCCCGCCATCATTTGCTCAATCTCCGACTTGGATAATCCCTTCAGCACCGCCGCGATCCGCCGCAGTTGCTTGAGCTCATGCGACCGCATCAGCTGCAGTCCCTTCGGCGTCAATTTCAACTTCCGCACCCGCCGGTCATCGCTCTGCAATTCTCTTTCGACCAGTCCGCGGCGTTCCAGCCGATCGGAAACCTGCGTCACCGAACTCCGCGAGAGACCAACCTCCCGGCTGATATCGGTCATCGAGCAACTGCCCGGCAACAGCGCCATGCACACTTTTAATTGCCGGATGGGCAAATCCATCGCGGGATCGTCGACCGACAGCATATTACGACCGATCTCGCGCAGCGCCGCGTGCACCGCTTTGGCCTGCGCCATGGGACCGGAAATGTCTCTGGATATAACCGACGCTGCGTCCACCACGCTTCCTCCCCAAGGAATCTTGCTCGCGCGACGAAATGGTTTCCACACGTAAATTATTTATACGCGTGAACCATTTGACAAGACGAAAGCGCCCGCGAAATGGAAAATTGCGGTAGCGCACTAGAAAGAACGTGCCGATGCCCGGGCCGATCAATTTCTCACTTGGGGCGGCACGCCCTGCGTCTGCGAAGGGCGTAGCGCAGCGGCAATGATCGCCGATTCCACGCCCATCGCAAAGCCTCTGGACGTGCCACCCTTACAGAGTTCGATTTACTGATCGGCTCTGTTTGAATCCGCTGAATTCAAGCGAATTCAACTCCATTTACTTTGGACGCTGCGGCGGCGGAAGCAGTTCCGGCCCCGGTTTCGAGCTGCCCGGCTGCTTGCCCTCGGGTGGTGAACTCTGTGATACGGCCGGGGGAGTGGTCGATGCTGCCGCAGAGGCGGTCCCGGTCGCAGTTGTCGCAGTGCTACTGCTCGGTGCCGGCTTCTCGGCGGTGGAATTTGGCGGTGACGCCGCATCTCCGCCATTCGGTTTCGCCGCATCTTTACCGGCTGAACTGCTGCCGCTCCCAACGGCCGCAGGCGACAGAACGCCGCGTTTGTCGGGTGGAGTCTCGCACTTGATCTGCCAGCCGCCGCCCAACCCACGATACACCTGGATCAGCCCCAGACAAATCTGCCCGCGCGACTGAGCCCAAGAGTCCTGCTGTGTAATCAGCGTCTGCTGAATCGTTGCGTAGCGATTGAAGTCAACACCACTGCGACCCACCTGGTATTGAGCTACCAAGACCTGCAGCGCTTTCCAGGCTTCATCAACGCTCTTCCGCAAATCGTCGGCCCGTTGATGCGCCTGCACGAAGGCCACCATGCCGTTTTCTACTTCAAGATCGGCCTGCAACACCGTATTTTGATACGCCGTCACCAACTCCCGGAATCGTGCGTCCTGCAAACGCACGTTATTGAGAATGCGGCCATAGTTCAACAAGTTCCACTGAAACGACGGCCCAAACGAGCTATTGAAACCTTGCGGCGTAAATAGCTCTGACAACCGCTGCGCTTGCCAACCCAAGTTGCCGGAAATCGTGATCGATGGATACCAATCCGCTTCCGCGATCCCGATTTGCTCGGCCTGCGCCGCCGCCAGCCGCTCCGCCCGCCGCACGTCGGGCCGCCGTCGCAACAAGTCGGCCGGAATGCCAACAACCACGTAGTCGGGCGCAATTGGAATCGACGTCTTTGGCCCCGAGGCCAACACTTGGGTCAAATCAACCGCTGGCATCCCCAGCAAAATACATAGTTGGTTCTCCGCCGTGCGGAGATCGATCAAGAATTGATTGCGCTGCGCGCGGCTCTGCTCCAAGTTGCTCCGCGCTTGCGCTTTATCAAGGTCGGTCGCCCCGGCTCCAGCTTGCACGCGAGCTTCGATATAGCTCAACACCTTTTCCTGAACGTCGATCACGATATCCAACAGCCGAATCCGCTCTTGCGTCGTCCGCACTTGCATGTACGCCGTGGCAGTGTCGGAAAGCAACGTCACGCACACGTCGTCGTAATCAAACACCGAGGCGTCGAGCGAATCCTCGGCCGACGCGATCGCCCGCCGAAACCGGCCCCAAAAATCCAGTTCCCAGGCCAGGCCGAAGTTGAGATTCCACTGGTCAAAAAAGTTGCCACCAGAGCCAATCCGGCGATAGGCGCCCGTCGCATTCTGCGATTGTGGAAAGAATTCGCCGCGCGCGATGCCCAACTGGGCCCGCGCCGCCATAATGCGAAAACCGGCTTCCCGCAGCGTGAGATTCTGCCGGTAAGCCCGACAAATCAACTCATTCAGCAGCGAATCATCAAAAACCGTCCACCAACCCGCCAGGTCATCGCGTTCGGTACGCACCCGCTTGTCGTTGGCGTCAATCCATTGATTCGCGACCGGCGCACACGGCGGCGTATAGTCGGGCCCGACCTTGCAGTCATTATGAAAGTATTCGCGTACGCCCGTGCAGCCGCTTGAGCTCAGCACCGCCAACAGCAGAGCCAAAACGATCCGGCAACTTGCTGTGCCCACAAAATCAAACATGGCCCGTCCGCAACCAACCGCGGCGAATTTGTGAAAAGAGAACTTGAAGAGACGTCGCTACGAAGGCGTATCTATAGATTCGGCCTTACTTGAATGCGTAAATCAAAGCATTCGGAATCGGACGTACCAGTCGCCCGAATTCCGCAATTTGCCACCAAATGCCGGCTGACTTATTCGCGAGGTTACGCGCACAAAACACCTATCATGCTAGCGAGCCGCCACCGGCCACACGAAATGTTGGTCACTTAATTCTCGTGGAAACGCAAACAGCATCACATCTTACGTGCCGCGTCCCCCACAAGGGCTATCGTCCGGCAGAGGGTATCATACGGCTGCAACCCTACGTAAAATAAGCGCCGTCGGGCGAACGGTCGCAAAGCACTTCACGCCTCCCCTAACTGCGAGTGGATTACCATGAACAAGCAATTTCGGTTGACGATCTGGACTCTATTGCTGACGGTATTGACGAACGGCGCACTGATCTCGGCAGCCTTTAGTGCCGATGCGAAGAAGCCGCGTTTGTTGTTCTACACGCGTTCCACCACGTTCGAACATTCGGTGGTCAAAGTGAAAGATGGTCAACCGTGCTATGCGGAAACCATTCTCCAACCCATCTGCGAGAAGAACGGCTGGGAACTCGTCACCACGAAAGACGGCAGCATCTTTACTCCCGAGAACATCGCCTCGTTCGATGCGTTCCTGTTCTACACCACCGGCGATCTGACCGCCCCCAAAGCCACCGACGGCAGCAAACCCATGTCTAAGGAAGGCAAAGCGGCCTTGCTCGAGGCCATTAAAAATGGCAAGGGATTCGTCGGCTTCCATTGCGCCTCCGATTCGTTCCATAGCCCGGGCGATCAAGGCAGCGCTCAACCGCTCGACCAGCGCGATGAGTACATCAAAATGGTCGGCGGCGAGTTCATTGTGCATGGCTCGCAACAGAAGACGACCATGACCAATGTTGATCCGAAGTTCCCCGGCGCCGAGAAGTTGGGTCCAGGGTTCGAAATGCACGAAGAGTGGTATTCGCTGAAGAACTTTGCCGATGATCTGCACGTCGTCCTGGTCAACGAAACCAGCAAGATGCACGATAAGTGCTACGAGCGCCCACCCTACCCAGCGACCTGGGCGCACGATTACGGCAAGGGTCGCGTCTTCTACACCTCGATGGGCCATCGCGAAGACGTTTGGACCAGCCCGGAATTTCAAAGTATCGTCGTTGGCGGCATCAATTGGGCTCTCGGCAAGGCAGAAGCTGATATTTCGCCAAACATCGAGCGCGTTACGCCCCAGGCCAGCGTGATGCCGCCGAAACCCTCCAAGTAAACAGCGTCGTGTGTCGACGTCACGTTGCCCATCGGCGACTCCATCGCCGCTGGCATCCGCCTTACGACGGACGCCTTCCATGACAACAACCACGCATCGGCGAGGCCCGCGCGAGTTGGCCTCGCTTCTCGCGCTTATTGCCACGCTGCTCGCCCGGCCGCTGCCGATCCATGCCGCACCGCCGACGAAACCCAACATCGTTCTCGTCCTGGCCGATGACCTCGGCATCAACGACCTGCACTGCTACGGCCGGCAGGATCACACGACGCCCAACTTGGATCGCCTCGCGTCGCAAGGCATGCGATTCACGTGTGCCTACACGGCCCAGCCGATTTGCTCGCCATCGCGTGCCGCACTCATGACCGGTCTCTGCCCGGCCCGCCTGCACCTCACGAACTACCTTCCCGGCCGACCCGATTCCCCCTCGCAACGCCTTCTGCAGCCGCGCATCGAAGGCCAACTGCCGCTCGAGGAAACAACCATCGCCGAGATCTTGAAACGTGCCGGCTATGCCACCGGCCTCTTCGGCAAATGGCACCTCGGCGGAGACGGATTCAGTCCTCAAGATCAAGGCTTTGATGTCGCCGTCATGCCTCCGGCCACAACTCCACCGACGCCTCAAACGGGCGGCAAAGGTGAATATCTTATTTCTAACGCCGCCGAGAAGTTCATCGAAGAATACCGCGACCAACCATTCTTCTGTTATGTCGCTCACAACTGTCCACATATTCCGCTCTCGGCAATTCCTGACTTGGTCACCAAACATCACGCCGCGTTCAATCCGACATACGCCGCCATGATCGAAACGCTCGACGACTCCGTCGGCCGACTTATGAAAAAAGTCGAAGCACTCGGCCTCGCCGATCACACCATTTTCATTTTCACGAGCGACAACGGCGGCCTGCACGTGCTTGAATCCGCCGATGGCCCAGCCACCCACAACACGCCGTTTCGTGCCGGCAAAGGCTATCTCTACGAGGGCGGCCTTCGCGAACCGCTCATCGTGAGCTGGCCGGGCGTTGTGAAACCAGCGCGCACTTGCGATACGCCGATGGTTCTCACCGACCTGGTGCCAACCCTGCTCGAAGCCGCCAGCATCGACGCTGCCCAAGCGGTCGGCCCCCTCGACGGCGTCAGCATAACGCCCCTCCTCAAAGGCGAACCGCTGCCGCCGCGCACGCTCTATTGGCACTTTCCCAATTACACCAACCAAGGTGGCCGCCCCGCCGGTGCGATTCGCGAGGGCGATTGGAAGCTCGTCGAACAATTCGAAGACGGCAGCTTGGAACTCTACAACCTCGCCGACGACCCCAGTGAATCGCACAATCTGGCCACATCCAATTCCGCACGAGCGAATGAGTTACTCGGCAAGCTAAAAGCTTGGCGCACGCAAGTCGGGGCGCAAATGCTTTCGCCCAATCCGAACTTCGACGCTGCGCTGCATCAACGTCTATATGCCGATCAAGATTCCTCGAAACTCGAAACCGCAGCCACCGCCGCCGATACGCGGCCAGCCTGGAAAGCCTGGCGTGCTGCAATGAACGCCGCCATCAAAGATCAAACCCCATCCGTAACGCCGGCAACCGGCGACATCCGTCTGCACGCCCAAGACGCCCGCATCCACGGCCAAACGCTGCGCTACGAGCCGCAGCCCAACAAGAACGTCCTCGGCTATTGGACCAACGTCCACGATTGGGCCGAATGGGAATTCAACGCCCCTACAGCCGGCCGCTACGAAGTCGAAATCCAACAAGGCTGCGGCACCGGCAGCGGCGGGGCCAGCGTGAACGTGAATCTCGACGATCAAACTCTCTCGTTCACGGTTCAAGAAACCGGCCACTTCCAGAAGATGATCCTGCGCACCATTGGCGAAGTGAAGCTCACCGCGGGCCACAACACGTTATCCGTTCGGCCCCAAACCAAACCCGGCGTCGCCGTCATGGACCTCCGCCGCATCGTTCTCCGGCCAGTGCAGTAGCTGATCTCTTCTTTTGTGTTCGTCGCTGGGTGGCATGCTCTCGTCGCGATAGCGACGTGAGCATGAGTGTCGATGCACAACACATGCTTACCCGCTCACGCGGGAAAGCATGCCACCCACTGCCCAGTGCCATAGCTTGTGTTAGTGCGCCACCCGGACCACTTGTGTGCCGATCTGAAACAGCTGTGCCGCACAGCACACCGCCTTTCCGCCATTTGTCGCGCGCCATGACCCGGCACGGCGTTTGCTGGCTCGTCTCTTCTTGACCCGAATGCGGCGCGCCGGAATGCGGAGCGCCGATTCAGGCCAACTTCCTCGTCGGCCTTGCTAACTGGCACAACTCAATTCGCCCACGCCAAAGGAACATCCTATGGGGTTAAAGGAAAACATGCGGAGCGACCCTGTGAGTCGTCTCAACCTCCGCGATCCCGTCGTCGCCAGCGAAAGTTCTTCCGTACGCGAAGGCATTCAACGCATGCGCGAACGGGGCCTCGGCTGCGTCATCGTCATCGACGACCAGCGTCGCCCCCTCGGCATTCTCAACGAAGGCATGCTGCGTCAGATGCTCTCCGTGAATCCCGCCGTCATCGAGGCGCCTATTCGCGATTACATGAGCACCTCGGCACGTTGGGTCCGTCTCACCGACCCTGTCGTGCAAGTGCTGCGGGCCATGCAAAATGAAAACACTCGCTTCGTGGGCGTTGTCGACGACGACGGCCGCCTCGCCGGCCTCACCGGCCAAAAAGGTCTGATGGAATACGTCGCCGACCACTTCCCCGAACAAGTCTCCGTTCAGCGGATCGGGCAGTCAACGCACTACGCTCAACGAGAAGGAGCCTGAACGATGAACACGAATCAGAACACCACCGCGACCGAAGAATTCATCGATCCGCTGCACAACTACGAGCCCCGCTCCTACCACAACACGCTCGAGCAAGCCCTCTCCGAAGAACCCGTGGCCGCCATCCAGGCCCGGCCCTACACGAGCATTTCTCCCCAGGCAACGGTCGCTGAAGCGATTAAGCTCCTCGCCACCCGCCATGTCTCCTGCGCCCTCGTCGAGGAGGAAGGCAAACTCGTCGGCATCTTCACCGATCGCGACCTGCTGAATAAAGTCGCCCTCGAAAGTGAACTATTGACTCATCCCGTGCACGAGGTGATGACCAAAAATCCGGTGTTCGTCCACGACACCGATTCCTCCGGCGCCGCCCTGTGCGTGATGGCCGTCGTCGGCCACCGCCACGTGCCCGTGCTGGATAGCAACCAGCGCATCGTCGGCATCGTCACACCGCAACGCATCACCAGCTTCCTCCTCGGCCACGCCGACGCGTAGCAACGTACATAGCCCGGCCGTCTCGGCCGGGTGCGTTACGCTGTGTCAAGGTCGAGGGACGCCGACCCGAAACGGGTCGGCTATCTAACTCGCCGCGCACCCGCTGCAATTCCGCCCCACCTCCGCTACCATGGTGCCATGCCCACGGCTCGGCATGGGCATGTGCAGCCCATTCCCGCATCACAATAGAACCAGGCGGACGCCCCAGATGGCTCATATTTCCCTCCCGTTGTCCACTTTATTTCTTCTGGCACTCACCTTATTCGCTGTTCCGTCGTTGGCCGAAGGGCCAACCCCGCCTGGTTCCCACGCACTGAAATGTGGCGCCATCGCCGTCGACATTTCCCCGACGACGTTCCCCGTCATCGTCAACGGCATGTTCGAAGAGCGCTCGGCCGATAAGGTCGCCGACCGCCTGTTCGCACGGGCCTTCGTCCTGGCGAGTGGTAGCACCAAGATTGCCATCGTCGTCGTCGATAGCTGCATGCTGCCGCGCGAACTGCTCGACGAAGCCAAAACACGCGCCGCCGAGCTCACGGGCATTCCCACCGATCACATGCTCATTTCGGCGACGCACACCCATTCCGCCCCCGCCTCGATGGGCTGTCTCGGCAGCCGTGCCGACTCGGCCTATCCCAAGTTTCTCGTTCCGCAACTCGTGCGCGCCATCCAACTCGCCAATGAACGGCTGCGGCCCGCACAAATCGGCTGGGCCAGCACGCATGCACCAAAATACACCTACTGCCGGCGCTACATTCGTCGCCCCGATCGTCTCATCAAGGATCCGTTCGGCGAACTCAACGTCCGGGCGAACATGCACCCCGGCTTTCTCAGTCCCGATGCCATCGGCCCTTCCGGCCCGGTCGATGATGAACTTTCCCTCCTGGCCATCCAGACCACCGACGGCAAACCGCTCGCGGCGCTCGCCAATTTTTCGATGCACTACGTCGGCTCGCCGATGGTCTCTTCCGATTACTTCGGCCGCTTTGCCGAATATCTGGGCAAACGGCTCGACGGCAGCGACGGCGCGACCAGTTGCATCGTCGCCATGTCGCAAGGCACCAGCGGCGACCTGGCCTCGATGGATTACAGCTCGCCCACCAATTCGCGCGAGTACGATCGCTACGCCGCGGACCTGGCCGAAATGGCCGAGGGCCTCTATTGCCAAATCAAATGGCAACCGAACGTACCGCTCGCGATGCAGGAAGCCGAGGTGACGCTCCGCCGCCGCACGCCCGACGCGGCACGACTCCAATGGGCCCAGGAAATGGCCAAAAAAATAGGCAACCGTCTGCCGAAAGGTCAGCCGGAAGTCTACGCCCTCGAACAAATCATGCTGGCAGCCGAGCCTGAACGAACACTGAAACTCCAAGCTCTCCGCATCGGCGATTTGGGCATTACGGCGATTCCCAACGAAGTCTTCGCCCTCACCGGCCTCAAGCTCAAGCGGCAAAGTCCTCTCCCTGCCACTTTCAACATCGAACTCGCCAACGGCGCCGAGGGCTACATCCCGCCGCCCGAACAACACGAACTCGGTGGCTACACCACCTGGCCCGCCCGCACCGCCGGCCTCGAAGCGAGCGCCGAACCGAAGATCACCGAAATACTCCTCAGCCTGCTGGAAAGGGTAGCCGAAAAACCGCGACGCCCCGTGAACGACAACGACGGCAGCTACGCGGCCACAATCCTCGCCTCCCAACCCCGCGCCTACTGGCGCCTGTGGGACATGAGCGGCAACATCGCTAATAACATTTCACTCCCTCTCCCGCCGGGAGAGGGCCGGGGTGAGGGCGCACCGCCAACAACCAACGCCACGCCGCCCACCGCCGTCTACGAATCCGGCTATGCCCATTACCTCGCCGGCCCGCCCGGCACCGGCTTTTCACATGTAGGCGAAACCAGCCACGCCACCCACTTCGCCGGCGGCCGCCTTCGTGCCCGCGTGCCGAACGTCGCTGCCAACTACAGCGTCGAATTCTGGTTCTGGAACGGCCTGCCGAACGACGCCCGTCCCGTCACCGGTTATCTATTCTCCCACGGCCCGATCCAACTCGGCATCGGCGGCACCGAATTCGCCTCGGGGCACCTGTTTTTGGAATCCGATAAGGAACTCAGGAAGCAACAAGAAGGGCACACGGCGATCGAATCTCGCACTTGGAACCACCTCGCCCTCGTTCGCGAAGGCAATAACGTCCGCGTCTATCTCAACGGCCAGCCAGAACCAGAAATCACCGGGGCAATTACTAATGCTGTGTCCCCCGCTGACGATTGGTTCTTCGCCGGCCGCAACGACAAAACCACCACGTTCGAAGGCAAACTCAGCGATGTCGCCGTTTACGACCGTGCCCTAACGCCGACGGAAATCGCCCAGCACACCGCAGCCGCTCAGCGCTGAATCACATCGATCGAAGCTCGCAGCGCAAGCAAGAGCACTGTGCGCTAACCAATTTGTGACCTCAACGCTCTTGCTCGCGCTGCGAGCTTCAATCCCGGCGCGCAGTTGCCATGTCCCATCGACTCGAAGAAGTTGCCACCACCGTGCCATCACTTCATTATTTCGCCCGATAAAACCACTCCACCGGCACCGCCCGAAACCGCGTCGAAATCCGCCCCGTCACGTTTTCGCCGACGTAATAACTGAGCAGTACCTTGCCTTCACAAAACACAAGGCTCGTATAGGCATAGCTCTGATTGTTTTCGTCTTCGAGCACCCGTTGCGGCCCCCACGTGCGCCCTTCGTCCGTGGAAATCGCCGCCACCAGCGGCGTGCGTTTGCCGCCATGATCGGTTCCGGCCGCAAACCCCGGATTCCACACCAGCAGCAGGTCCCCCGTGGCCGGAATCCGCCGCAACGTCGCCGGCGATTCCGGCGATTTCACGCCCCACGGCACGGCCGCGCTCCAACTCTCACCCCGATCGGTGGAATGGCTCGCATAAATCTCGCCCAGTTGCGTGCGGAGGATCATCAGCAATCGGCCATCGTCCAGTTCCAGCACTTCCGGTTCCATGGCCCCGCGCTGCGGCACATCGACCCTACTCTTTCCCGCCGCCCACGTCCGGCCTTCATCATCCGACCAATAGCAAAACGAAGTAAAATGGCCATCCTTCTCCACATCCTTCGCCCACGACACCGGACACACGAGTCGCCCATCGAGCAGCTCGGTCACCCGGTCATTATTCATCACATGGTAACCCGGTGCATTGGTGATAAGCCGCGCCTCGCCAAACGTGCGGCCGTCATCCGGTGATGTCTTCAGATAGACTTTCAAATCGTCGTGCCCGTTTTTGACGAGGTAAAACATCCCCAACGACGCCGCCTGCTGCGTGCGAAAGCGCCGCAACGTCACCGACATCACATTCAACTGCCCGATGTTCTCCTGCGAAATTGCGGCTGGCCCCCAGTTCTTGCCGCCGTCGCTTGATCGCCGTCCTACAATCCGTGCCTTGGCAAAGTCGCTCGCGCTCTGGTCGAATTCCGTATTCGCAAACAGCAAACTGCCATCGGCGAGCGGCAGAATTGAGCCTTCGCTATACCGCGGATGTTCGGCCGTTGCTGGATAAACGTCGTTCGTGATTCCCACAGGTTTCGCCGCATCGGTTGTTTGCTGCGGCCGCGGCCTCGATCCACGCAATACTCCCACAAGCGCTGTCCGAATCGCCTCATCGGCCCCGCGATCAACCCACAACCACTTATCCGTAAACGCATCCGCAAACGCGGCCCGCGTCGGGATGTAACCCGTCCAGCACTCGCCATAGCCCGCGCACAGCACCGGCACATCCGGCCGAATTCGTTGGGCCATCAGTTGATACCCGACGAACGACTCGCCCGGCAGCGAGACCACCACTGCCCGCCCGAAATCCAAACACGGCACCAAGATCTTGCGCCCGCTATCCACCCGCTGCCGACTCGCGAGTGCCATGGCCGCCAAGATGCGTTCGCGCTCGTCGAGCTTGGTATCATGCAGTCTCGCTTGCAAGGCAGCGACCGAAAACTGTTCGCCGCCACGAAACGGCAACGACATCTCCGCCGTCCGGAAGCCAATCTCTGTAATTGGCCAGCGACGGACGCCCTTCCCAGCTTCCCGCATCGCCGCATGCAATCGCTCGGCCAAGATCGGCCGATTCTCTGGCGACCCATCGTTGTATTTTCCCGCCGTCACGTCACCGGCGCAACCGTTGACGTACATCTGAAAGACCCGCGGATCGTCCTTCTCGCGCATCCGTCGGGCGATCCCCACGAAATCGGCACTCACCTCCCCACGACCATAATAACTCATCGGGTGCGTCGCATACGTGTGCATCGCCAAGAGCGGCTGGTCGCCATCCCAAAAACTCAGCGTCCGCAGCCACGGGTCGATGAGCCCGTCCGGCGCATCGCGCATCGCTTTGTCCCCGCCCGAGCTACTGCCGCGTGAAAACTCCACCTTTCCCCCTGCAAGCACCATCCGGCGGTTCGATGCCACGTTATGCACGATCGCCTGCCCCACGCCAAAGTGGGTTACCTTCCGCGGCGATTTCAATGCCTCGCGCAGCGCCTTAGCGACACGCTGGACGCACTCTTCATGAAACTCCGGATCGCACAACTGCTTTTGTAGTCCAACCGCATTCAGCAACTCTTGCGCGCCAAGGTCCGCCACCGGCGCATCATGCTGATGCAAACACGTCACGATCACTCGCTCCGGCCTGGTCCCCGCTGCTTCCGCCAACACTTCCCGCCAGCGATCATGAGCCTCGTTGCGAATCTCGCACCAATCCACGGCGACCCACACGATCGGCGCATCACCACCCAAGAGCACGAACCCGCGCGCTTCCAGCGGATCCGCCACCCGCTGGGCCTTCACCGGCAAAATCCCCATCAATCGATGCCCTAGCGGCACCGTCACATCCGCCCGAAACGTCGCCAGCCGAAACTCGGCGCCCTCCACGCTCGCCAGGGGATCGCACAACACCAGAACTGGCAGGAGAGTTACACACCAAAGCAACAACCACTGTCTTCGCATTACTTCACCACCTACGACAATTCTCACCCTATCTCGAAACTCGCCGCACAAATCCGACCTCACGCCAAGGCGCTAAGGCGCAAAGGATAGCTGACTTTCTCACAACAACATGACAAGCAGTCGCTTGTACTTTCTAGCGCTCGTACTTACCTTTCTTCGCCTTCGTGTACTTTGTGAACTTCGTGGTAAGAATTGCATTCCCTTTGCGCCTTCGCGTCTTTGCGTGAGATATTTCTCCGGTATCGTTCGCGCCTTTGCGTGAGATACTATTCGGCTAAAATTTCGCCGTTACGCCTTGCGCCGCATCCGCTCCAACAAATTCCGTGTGATTTGCTGCACGCGCTGATCCGGCCCCTGCGGCGCGGTATACACCTTCGGCCGCACGTAGCCCGGCGGTTCGCTCATCCCATCCGCCCACCAGCACGTGGCCGCATTGAACACGAAATTCCCCTTCGGCCCAGGATAGATCGTGGCCGTAAACCTCCCGCCGTTCGGCTCGCCGGGCGCTTGCTGTGTTGGCCCGCTTGCCACGATTTCCAAACCCGGAATCGCTGCCGGATCACCATGCCACTCCCAACCCACCAGTCCCGGAATCGCATCCCCCTCCTTCATTCCAGTCCCCCTAAACACCCAATGGTCGGGCAATCGACACGCCCAATCCGCCCCGCCCGTCACAGGCCCCGTGCTATGGGCACCAACCAGTTCATTCGCATACGGCCGACTGTGCTCGAGCGAATTCATGTGGTCGAACTCGCGCATCCCGCCCGGCGGACCAAAAACACCTACCCGCTCGAACGCATCGAAAGCGTCGTTAAATTTGATGCGCCCGCACACGGCATTGCCGGAAAGAAACGCCACGTTCACCCCCGCCGCAATCGCCGCCTGCACGTTGCGGAACATCTCGATCGTCCAATACTCATCGTGCCCGACACTCAAAAATCCCTTGGCTCGCAGCAATCCCGCGGCATCGCGATGCGTATCCGAATTCGAAATGTACGACACATCATACCCCTGCGATTCCATCCAATAGGCCAAAGGAAACTCCCACAAAAACCAATCTCCCGAACCAGTCGACAGCGGCGCATCCAAAATCTGGCAATACTTCCCATACGGCCGGCGAAAACTCACCTGCACATCGCCGCCCCAATACCACTCGTTCCTGCCGTCGTCGTAGAGCGCGAACTGCTTCGGCCACCGATTGTACGCCTGCCACGTATGATCGCTGCACTGGAACAGAAAGTCGGCCGGCCGCTCATCCCGCACAATGAAAATCACGTAACTCTGCACCCCGCTGCTTTTGGCAGTGAGCTTCCCCACGTACACGCCGCTCAGCCAATCCTTGGGAATCGTGAGCTCCGCGCACGCCGGCCATTCACACTGCCGCACCCGCTTCGGCCCCACCGGCGGATCAGGCTGAACTGCCCCTTTGAATTCGCCCAATTGCTTCACGAGCCGCCCACCCATGCCGCCATAGTAGCCGGTGCGGTAGAGCTCGAGCGTGAATGCCGCGGCCGGATTCGTACTCACATGAAACGAAATCGTCTCACCGGCCTTAATCGTCCGATGAGAACAATAACCCTCAATCGCCGGCGACCGGTACCGCGTGGCCGGATCAATCGCCGTCTTCGTGAGCATCCACTCGCGCGTCCCGGCGCGCCGATTTTCCGCGACCACCGGATTAGCGGCCGCATCCTTGGCGACAGCATCCGCTCCCCATAAACTTGCGTCTGGTCCGCCTGCCACCAATCCCGCCGCCGCGGCACCCTGCAACAATCGCCGCCGCGTCAGTTCCGCCTTGTTCGCCTCATCCGCCATCACTCACCTTCCTTTCAGAGAACGCCTGTACGATACGCGGCGGAACGACGATTAGCAACTTGTTTGCCGATCGCAGGCATGCCGTGCCCACGGTTTGGCGTGGGTATCTGTTATCGCGTTGCAAACCGTCGGAATCTCACGCAGAGCCGCGGAGATCGCCGAGAATTGCGGGATTCAAGAAGACTCTCCGCGCTCTCTGCGCCTCTGCGTGAGGCTTTCTTCATTCCGTAGGTAACCCGTGTAAATTAATCAGCCAATCAACAGCTTACATCGTCTCTTGCATCTCGTGCGCCGCGGCGCTGATAATAGAGTTTCCCCCCGTCACAGCGGTCAATTTGTGCGTCGATCTGCAAGAAGTTAACCCGCTCACTCGCCAAGGAATCTTGCCATGACTCCATGGTTGCGAGTTCTATTCCTGTTCTTCGCACTTGCCGGCTTAGCATACGGAACTAATTCTTCCCAACCGGTCCCCACCTTCGAGGCCGACGTCCGCCCCATTTTGCGCGCCCATTGTTTCGGCTGCCACGGTGCGTCCGACGAAAAGAAAGGCGGCCTCGACCTGCGGCTCGTTCGCCTCCAAATCGCCGGCGGCGACTCCGGTCCGGCCCTCGTGCCCAACGACACGAACGGCAGCAACCTCTTAAACCGCATCCGCAAGGGCGAAATGCCGCCCAATGGCGAGAAGATCACGCCGCAAGAAATCGACGCGATCACCCGCTGGATCGCCACCGGCGCCAAGACCGCGCGCCCGGAACCCACCGCCATCGCGCCCGGCCTCGCCGTCACGCCCGAAGACCGCGCCTGGTGGTCGTTCCAACCAATCCAGCGGCCGAACGTCGACCTGGCGAAGGCCACCGCTGCCGACCCACGCATTCGCACGCCGATCGATGCCCTCCTCCGTGCCGCGATGCCGGCCGGCCTCTCGTTCTCGCCCGATGCCGACAAACGCACGCTCATTTTACGCGCCTCCTTTGACCTGCTCGGCCTGCCACCCAAGCCGGAAGAAGTTGACGCCTTCCTTGCCGATCAATCTCCCGACGCCTACGAAAAACTCATCGACCGCCTGCTTGCCTCACCACAATACGGCGAACGTTGGGCCCGCCACTGGCTCGATGCAGCCGGCTACGCCGATAGCGAAGGCGGCACGATGCAGGACACCGTTCGCACCTGGGCTTTCAAATATCGTGACTACGTGATTCGCGCGTTCAACGCCGATAAACCCTTTGACCGCTTCCTGCACGAACAACTTGCTGGCGATGAACTCGCCGGTCCCATCAAGGGCGATCTCACACCGGAACAAATCGAGCTGCTCACGGCGACAGGTTACTTACGAATGGCGGCCGACGGCACCGCCAGCGGCGATGGCTCCCCGGAAGCCCGCAACCAAGTCGTCGGCGATACCCTAAAAATAGTCTCCACGTCGCTCTTGGGCCTCACCGTCGCCTGCGCTCAGTGCCACGACCACCGCTACGACCCCATTCCGCAGACCGATTACTACGCACTCCGCGCCGTTTTCGAACCGGCGCTCGATTGGCAATCCTGGCATCTCACCGATCGCCAGGTCTCGCTTTACACGGCCGCCGACCGCCGGAAATCGGCTGAAATTGAAACCGAAGTCCAAAAGATCGCCGCCGAGCGCGCCGCCAAGCTCACGACCTACATGGCCGAGGCCCTGGAAAAAGAGCTGGCGAAATTCGCCGAGCCGCTTCGTTCCGATCTGCGCTCAGCCTACAAGACCGCTGCCGACAAACGCACCGAGGCCCAAAAGCAACTGCTCGAAAAGTACCCCAGCGTCAACCTCTCGGAAGGCGTGCTCTACCAATACAACCAGGCGGCCGCCGACGACCTCAAGAAGTTCGACGAACGCATCGCGGCCCTCCGCGCCAAAAAACCCGCCGAAGAATTCCTCCGCGCACTCGTCGAACCCGCCGGCCATGTGCCCGAAACAAAACTGTTCCATCGCGGCGACTATCGTCAGCCGCTACAGTCGATTGCCCCTGGAACGCTTACGGTCTGTTCAGCCGAAAGCGGCCGCACCGAGTTCCCCGCCAAATGCCTCGACCTGCCGACGACCGGCCGCCGCCTGGCCTTTGCCCGTTGGCTCACAGGTCCGAATAACCCACTCACCCCGCGCGTGATCGTCAACCGCGTGTGGCTGAATCATTTTGGTCGCGGCCTGGTGACGACCCCAGCCGATTTCGGCCGCCTCGGCACGCCGCCCACTCACCCCGCCCTGCTCGATTGGCTCGCCGCCGAACTGCGCGACAACGGCTGGAGCCTCAAACGCCTCCACCGCACGATCATGCTCTCAACGGCCTATCGACAATCGTCGCGCCGCGAACCGGCACAAGTCGCGATCGACTCCGAAAACCGCTTCTATGGCCGCCGCAATGTCTTGCGACTCGACGCCGAAACGCTGCGCGACCGCGTCCTCGCCGCCACCGGCACTCTCGACGCCACCATGTTCGGCCCGCCCCTCGGCGTCCAGGAAGACGATACGGGCCAGGTCGTCGTCGTGGGCGACGTCCACCGCCGCAGCATTTACCTGCTGCAACGCCGCACCCAACCCGTCGCTCTTATGCAGGCATTCGATGCGCCTGTGATGACCACCAACTGCGAAGCCCGCCCTTCCTCCACCGTGGCGACGCAATCGCTCATGCTGATGAACGGTGATTTCTGGATCGGCCGCGCCGCCGCACTCGCCGACCGCGCACAATTTGAATTGTCGATGCCGATTTCTTCCGCTTCCGCGACCCTCGCCCAATTGCCGTTCACCGGCGGCATCAGCGACGTTGCCCGCCAGTCGGCGCTCGAAATCGCGAGCGTCATTCGCGCCTGGCAACTGGCCTATCTCCGCCCGCCGACTCGCGATGAACTTTACATGGCCTGCGAGTTCATCTTGCGACAGCGCGATTATCTACGCGCCCACCCAGAGTTCACCGCCGCCGGTCGCAGCCCCGAAGCCCAATCCCTCGCCAACCTCTGCCACGCCCTCGTCAGTTCCAACGAGTTCCTGTACGTCGACTGACCGCTGCCGTTGACCAACAACGAGACGAGAAACCGATCGCGCGGCAGCCGATCGTACATCCTACAATCGCTACAATTGTACGGCACCGTTCGGACTTGCGGCTTCTGCGCGCATCCAATACTTGTCAAGCGTGAATTGCCGGTCCAACTTTAAGCTCTAATTGTGGGGAAGGTGCAATACCCCTAATGATGCGTATATCGCGACTGCACTCCTCCTGCAGTGTCCCTAATCGAACGTTCCACGCGGTATCCGTAGAAGTTTCGAGGAACAAGTAGCCGTTTTGTAGCAGCAGCAACTCCGCGCCAACCAATGAAGGATGTGTCGGCTTATGGGGGCCACGGCAGCAACAGCCTTGCCGAACTCCAGCCACGCGATGGCTGGCGGATCGGGCTACATTCGCGTCCGAGGCGAAATGCTGCGTCGTCTTTCGGCGACGACGGTGGATTTGTTCGTGCAGTACGAAACGAACGGTCCTTTTGTACCGTACTATCGTGCCGGCAGCGCGATTACTTCGCAGCGGCTCTGTGCCAGCGCGCTGGCGGAGCTCGATAACTTGTTTGTGCGTGCCGAGGATTTCCAAAATTTGGGCACGCAAGTGTTACAGGCCATCGAGTCCGCGGCCGAAGAGGAGTCCGTGCCCACAGCCGAGCGGTATGCCGCGCTCCAATTGGCGATGGCCATGGAAATCGAGCGGACCGCGCAATCCATCAATTGTCGCTCCTACGTCACCCTGGCGGACCGAGTTGGCCACGAGCTTGTTACTCTTTTGGGCACCGACGGCGTGCGTCCGGGCGACTTGTATCGTTTGGCGCGACACGACTTCAGTACCTTCACGCACGTTACAAACGTTGCCGGCTATGCGATCATTCTGGCCCGCCGACTGGGCCTTTCCGATCCAGATACGCTGCATCAAATCGCCGCCGGAGCCATGTTGCACGACATCGGCAAACGGTTCATTCCCCATGCGATTCTCACGAAGCCGGCCCGGCTCGAGCCACACGAGCGGGCACTGATCGAAACCCATCCCACCCGCGGCTACGAAGACTTACGCCATCGTGCCGAAGTAAGCGTTGAGCAGCTAATGATGGTGTATCAGCACCATGAGCGAATCGACGGTACGGGGTATCCGGTCGGGATTCGCGGAAACGAAATCCATCCCTGGGCGCAATTGCTGGCGGTGGTCGACGTATTCGACGCCATGACGGGAATCCGTCCTTATCGTCGCTCGGCTTCGGCCCAGCTCGCGATCGATTATCTGCTCCAGCATGCGGGAAGTCATTTTGATTCGGAGGCGGTGCAATGTTGGAAGTCAGCCATGACCGAAACGTGATCGGACAGGCATGGGAAGCCGCTACGGAAAAGGTCCAGCTTCCCGATTCCTGGCAAGCACATTTCTTCGCCAAGAGCGGCCCGATGGCTCTCCATTTCGAGAACCACCGGAATTTCCACCGCTACTTCGTCCGGGTGAAGGCCATTATTAAACATGGCGAAACAACCTACGGCGGCTACACCAAAGACATCTCGCGCGAGGGAGTTGGGTTGCTGTCGCCGGTGCAATTCTGGCCCCAAGACTTGATCGAACTACAATTGCCCCAAGGCTATGTGTTGCCACTCACCATCGTCCGCTGCAAGCGCCTGGAAGACATGTGCTTCGAATGCGGAGCCAAGTTCACCCTGAACGGCACCCCTTTATCGCCCCCAGAAGTGGAGTAGAACCCATGACCGTCATTCGCGACATTATGCAGCCGATCGCTGTCTCCTTGGATCCCGACGCGACGCTGGCGCAAGCTGTCCATATGCTCACCGCACATCGGATCGAGAGCGCGCCGGTCGTGACCGCAGAGGGTACACTCGTCGGCAAGATTACCGAAGCCGCCCTGCTGGACATCGTCTTCGATGCGACCGCCAAGGATGCCTGCATTTCGGAATACATGACGCGAGACGTAGATTGCATTTCGCCAACGGAATCGCTGGCCGTAGCCGCACAATTATTCGCGCTCCATACGTTGGAGCGATTGCTCGTCGTAGAACACGGCAGACTCCAGGGCGAACTAAGCCGTCGCGACCTAATCAACTATTCTTTGCGCTGCCAGGTAATCCTCACCGAGCCGCTGCTGGAAATCGTCCCCGAACTAGTGCACTTGTCGTGACGAAGTGCATATCCTAGAACCCACCTGCCCCCCGTCCATTAGCGTCGGTCGCCAGACCGAATCTACCGCCAACCACGCCGACCCCACCACCGCCTCCCCGTAGCCGAATTCGCAAGAATTCGGAAATTACATGAACCCAACTCCCACGATTTTCACACCATTTCCACCTACTGAAAACTTTTCCACTATTTCCTTGCTTTTGTGCCACGACTTGTGCTACAGTCGCGTTCACAAATGACCGTGCGGGCGCAGTCTCTGCTACGAAGACGTCTCGCCGGAACCGCCTCGCCCCAGCTTGCTCTCGCGTGCCACTGGCTTTGCTAGTGGATGCCACTGCTGGCTCGTCCAACAGTGCTCCGTGT
The DNA here is from genome assembly GCA_029781135.1 of Planctomycetota bacterium. Taxonomy (GTDB): domain Bacteria; phylum Planctomycetota; class Planctomycetia; order Pirellulales; family Lacipirellulaceae; genus JABDGM01. The sequence goes on along the minus strand of JAKOXH010000017.1, from coordinate 152,005 downwards.
GCCACTGCTGGCTTGCCCAGCAGTGCCCTGGTTGCGATGGCTCAGTTCCGGTCCCGCGGAGTAGAGCCTCTCTCGTACGGGTGGAAACTCGGTCCGCAGCTCGTTGCCATCGACCTCACCGCCGATCATGCGCGCCAGCTCACCAACGACCGATGCCCCAATGGGCCCATCATTTTTTTTGAAAGCTGTTAGCTATTAGCTGTTAGTTGTTAGCCAAAACGCTCAACATCCCGTATTAGCTATCCACTATCCGCTATCCACTATCCACTATCAACTATCCACGGTGGAAATTCGCCGCAATTTCGATTAGCATGGTTCACTGATGGGGCTCCCGCGCGCAAGCGCGATACCACAGTCGAAGGTTCATTCCGCCATGACTGATCCGTCGCCTCTACCGTTCACCCGCCGCCGCTTTCTCGCCGAAAACGCCATGGGCATCGGCGCTCTCGCCTTCGCCTGGCTGAATTCTCAAGAAAGCGCGTCGGCCGCATTGAGCAATCTCAGCAAACAGCCAACTCATTTCGATCTGAAACCGAAGACGCCGCAATTCGAACCCCGTGCCACGGCGATGATCTCGCTGTTCCAGCACGGCGGCCCGTCGCACGTCGACTTGTTTGACCCTAAGCCCGAACTCACGCGGCGCAGTGGCAGCGACTACCCCGGCGAAGTGCAATTCAGCTTCGTCAATCGCGCCAGCAAAACGCTCCTCGGCAGCCCCTGGAAGTTCCAAAAACACGGTGACTGTGGAACCGAAGTTTCCGAACTCTTGCCGCATTTCGCCGGCATCGTCGATGACGTCTGCCTCGTCCGCTCGATGCACACCGGCGCCAACGGCCACGAAGTCTCGATCCGTTACTTCCACGGCGGCATCCCCGGCATCGTCGGTCGGCCGACGATCGGCTCCTGGCTTGTCTACGGCCTCGGCAGCGAAAACCAAAACCTGCCGGCCTACCTCGTGCTGACCGATCCCGGCGGCCACCCCGTCGATGGCACCAGCAATTGGTCGAATGGCTTCCTGCCGCCGCTCTTCCAAGGCACCGTGCTGCGCCCTCGCGACCCGCGCATCTTGAACCTCGATTCGCCCGCATATCTCCGCGGCAACGTGCAGAAGCAGAACCTGGCACTCCTTCGCGATTTGAACCGGCGGCATTTGGAAGCCCATCCCGACGAGGCCGATCTGGAAGCCCGCATTGCCAGCTACGAACTGGCCGCCGCCATGCAGACGGCCGCTGCCGAAGCCCTCGACATCTCCGGCGAAACCGCGGCCACGCAAAGGCTGTACGGCCTCGATAACCCGGAAACCCGCGAGTACGGCACACGCTGCCTCATCGCCCGCCGCTTGGTTGAACGCGGCGTGCGATTCGTGCAACTATTTCTGGCCGGCCAACCCTGGGACCATCACACCGGCATCCGCGGCGCCCTGCCGGCCGTCTGCCGCCGAATCGACCAACCCTCCGCCGCCTTGGTCACTGACCTCAAACAGCGCGGCCTCTTGGAGACAACCGTGGTCCATTGGGGCGGCGAAATCGGCCGCCTCCCGGTGACCGAAAACAACAGTGGCGACGCTGCCCAAGCCGGCCGCGACCACAACGGCCAAGGCTTCAGCATGTGGCTCGCCGGCGGCGGTTTCAAACCCGGCATCACCTACGGCGAAACCGATGAATTCGGCCACCGCGCGGCCGTCAACGTCGTCACCCCCAACGACTTCCAAGCCACCCTGCTCCACCTGTTCGGCCTCGATCACCAGCAACTCACCTACGTCCTCAGCGGCAGCGAACAACACCTCACCGCCAACCGCGAAGCCCGACTGGTCCAAGACATCATCCGCATCTAACACCATTCGCCCATCCGTTTCACCATACCGATGTGACGCCCACCCGCGGCAATCGGAGTTTTGCGAATCCGCTGATCGTGACGTACAATGAAGTCACTTCAGAAACAGGAGGCGGATCATGGTCTACCAAGGCACCGTGCAAAATGGCGTCATCGTATTCGCCAGCGGGGTTTGCTTGCCCGAAGGGGCGCCGGTCCGAGTTGAACTTGTGACTCAACCGGTCGAGACTGATACGCCGGCCAGCGGTCAAGATCAAGTCGATCCCGTGTGGCGCATTGGCGAATTGGCATTCGACACTGGCATTCCCGACCTGGGCGTCAATGTCGATCACTATCTCTACGGCCACCCGAAGGCACACAATGGCCGGTAGCGTGCTGCTCGATACCAATGGCTGGATACCGCTGCTCAACTCCAGCGAGCAACTGCACGGCCAGGCAATTGATATCTGGCAAGACCTCGGCCAGCGCGGCTATCGCATCACGCTCACCGATTGGGTCATTGCGGAGACCGGAAATGGCTTGGCGCGCTTGCCCAACAAATATCGCTTCGCCGAGTCCGTGGAACGTTTCTGGCAAAGCAGCGCAGTCGACATCGTGACGATCGATCGTCCGCTGATCGCTCAAGCACTCGATCTTTACCGAGCCTACCCGGACAAGAGTTGGGGAATCGTCGATTGTGCGAGTTACGTCATGATGCGCCAGCGCGGCATTACCGAAGCTTTCACTAGCGACAAGCATTTCGAGCAAGCCGGGTTTCGCTGTTTGCTGACGATGGCATTATGAATTACCTTCGGCTGTTACAACTGCAACCAGTTGCTTTCCAAGACACACTTACAGAAAAGGACTCTGCAACCCATGGCGCCCCACCAAGGCATCGTCACTGACGGCACGGTATTGCGATTCGCAAGGTTCCTCGTCATCGTTTGTCTCACCATGTTGCTGGCTATCCCGCTGGTCGCTGCGGAGGAAACTACCTACACCCAACATGAAAACATCGTCTACGCCGAAGCCGATGGCGTCGGCTTGCTGATGGACGTCTTCACTCCCAAGGGCGATGCCAACGGCCTCGGCATCGTCGATGTCGCCAGTGGCGCCTGGCACTCCGATCGCGGCAAAATCCGCGACCACCTGCGAGCCAAAGTATTCGACATCCTCTGCCGCAAAGGCTATACGGTCTTCGCCGTGCGGCCGGGTTCGATCACCAAATTCACCGCCCCGGAAATGTTGGCTCACATCAACGAGGGCATCCGCTGGGTAAAATCCCACGCCACCGAATACAAAATCGATCCAAACCGGCTCGGCCTGATGGGCGCCTCCGCCGGCGGCCACCTCGCCTGCCTGGCTGCCGTGACTGCCGACGGCGACAACCAAAAATCGACCGCTGATCCGGCGTCCCCAACCAGCACTCGCGTGAAAGCGGTCGCGGTTTTCTTCCCACCGACCGATTTCCTCGACTTCGGCGGCAAATCACTCGCCACCAGCGCCGACCAGGGCATCGGCGAAACGATCCGCAAACTCGTCCCCTCGACCGGCGCCCATGAAGAAACCAAGGAAGACATTGCCGAAAAGCTGAAACAAATTTCACCGGCGCGCTTGGTCACGTCGCACGCCCCGCCATTTCTGCTCATCCACGGCGACGCCGACCCGCTCGTTCCGCTCCAACAATCCGAGCGGATGCTCGCCGCCCTGAAAAACGCCGGCGTTCCGGCGGAACTTATCGTCAAGAAAGGCGGCGGCCACCCCTGGCCCACTATGCCCGAAGAAGTTCAAATCATGGCCGATTGGTTCGACAAACAACTCGCCTCAACACCGAAATAAATCACGCTCACCGTTTAGCCGCGACGCGCTAGCGGAGCGCGAACCGCTCCGACAAACCACCGGAATTCACATGCACGCCTTCCTGAAAATACTTACCCTCTTCGCAGTACCCAGCCTGCTGTTGATCGCTGCCACTCGTCAACCGGCCAACGCCGCCGATTGGGCACAAGTCACCGAGAACGACCGCGCCATCAAGATCTCGACCGACCAACTCGAAGCCGTCATCCCCAAGAAATCGCCCAAGCAATGGATGACCGGCATCGAAAAAGGCTCGTTCCTCGATAAAGCGACCGGCTTCCACGAGGTGGGCGACGGCCTCATGGTCGTCGACTGGCTGATGGAAGCCGGCAGCGACGCCGCCTGGAGCGACAAAGTCATCGCTCCCGATGGCAACGGCGTCGGCCGCTACACGTGGTATGAAAACGAAACCGATCCTGCCCGCCGAGAATACGCCCTCATGGCCCACGGCAGCAGCCATCGTAAACGGATGGTCGAAGGCCCCCAGCTTTGCCATCGAATGAAACCCGTTCAACCGGTCGTTACGAAAGCCAACGACTTTATCGCCGTCAAAACAACCTACAAATTCGAGTACGCCGCCCCCGGCCGCAAGCCCGGCTCGCAGTGGACGCAACTCATCGTGTTTCCCCAGGGCAAACGCTACTTCGTGCTCATGGACAAAATCGACAGCGTGAACGACTCGCCGGAAATGTTCCTCCGCAACGACACCCCCGGCTGCGTGCGCCACGAAAAAGGCGACACGTTCAGCGAGATGTATCTCAGCTATTTAAGCGGCCCGAATGGCCTGCGCATTCCAGCCAGTGAATTCTTTAGTCCTTTTCCGCCGGACCTGAAATTTGGCTATCGCCGCGATACGCATAAAGAACCCCAGAACTTCATCCGCGCATACCACTTGCGCAACAAGGAAACCGGCGCCGCCGGCCCTTGGCTCGCCGGCCTCACCCTCGATCCGGCTGTCGTCTACGAAGCCTGGTGCAGCCAGCGTCCCGGTGGCATTATCGTGATGATTGAGGAAATCCACGGCCAGAGCGTGAAAGCCGGCGAATCGTTTAGCGCGGCCCATATCGTCGGCTTTTTTGACGACATTCCCGCCATGCACAACGTATACAACCGCTACAAGGGGAACCGGGCGATTACCGTCGACGACACCGGCTGGCATTTGGTGAAGTAGTTTTTCGTAATGTAAGTTGCGATCATCATTGATGACTGGCGGGAGATTGAATTGTCCCGAGTCGTTTAACCCGGAGCGAACGGCGACGGAACATAACGTTTCGCCTCGCCGTTGGCTCGGAGTTAAACGAGACATCGGTCATTCGATGTGCAAGCGCTTCGCGATCCTCACTTGCGAGAAATCCCCATGTCGACATTGCAAGGAAAGACATTGTTCATCACGGGTTCGAGTCGAGGCATCGGCCTGGCGATTGCCAAACGCGCGGCTCGCGACGGCGCCAACATCGTCGTCATTGGCAAGACCGACCAGCCCGATTCACGCTTGCCTGGCACCATCCACACGGCGGTCGAGGAAATCCAGCAAGCCGGCGGCAAGGGGTTGGCGTGCGTCTGCGATATTCGCTCCGACGAACAAGTCAAAGCAGCTGTTGAAAAGGCGGTCGCCACGTTCGGCGGCATCGATATTCTCGTTAACAACGCCAGCGCGATCCACCTCGCCGGCACCCTCGATACGCCGCTGAAGCGCTATGACTTAATGCAAGAGGTGAATGTCCGCGGCACATTTCTTTGCTCGCAACTTTGCTTGCCGCACTTGCTCCAGGCCGCGAATCCACACATCCTTAATCTTTCACCACCGCTCAACCTGCAGCCGCGGTGGTTCGCTCCGCACCTGGCCTACACGATGGCCAAATTCGGCATGAGCCTGTGCGTGTTGGGCATGGCGGAAGAGTTCCATGGACAGGGCGTGGCTGTCAACGCCCTCTGGCCAAAAACTGTGATCGCCACCGCGGCCGTGCAAAACCTCCTCGGCGGCGACAGCGTAATTCAACACTCCCGCAAACCCGAAATCGTCGCCGACGCAGCGTACCTCATTCTCATCGCCGATAGTCGCGTGTGTACGGGCAACTTCTTCGTCGACGAAGACATCCTCCACCACGCCGGCATCCAGAACTTCGATCAATATGCCGTAAAACCTGGTAACCAGCCGATTTCCGATTTCTTCGTCTAGGGACGACTGAAAGAACTTTCTCACGACTTACGCCATAGGCGTTGCACTCCACGGCCCAGCGTCGCCGCGCAGCGGCACACGCTGGGTCACGCTATTAACCTGCAACAATTTAGCCGATTGCAGGGAAGTTCACGGCCCTTTTCCTATAGCAGGCCCGCCATTCACGGCGGGTCGAGCGAAATTTTAGCAATCAATAGTCTCGTTCACGGGGCTTCGCGCTGGGCGGCTTCAGCCATCGCGGCGAGAAGCCCCATGAATGGGGCTCACGGCCCGTTTAATCACTTCCGTACCCGCCGTAAACGGCGGGCCTACTACCGCTAGGGCGGCGAAGATCCGTGAACGGCCCTCGCTCAGGAAGACCACCTCAACATCACTTGGCTAAACTGTTACATCAATCTCAACTCAATAAATGCCGACCTAAAGACTCGGCCTATCTCGCCCGCAACTTCAATCGCTCCACCGCGCGCTTGGCGACGTCGTGTTGCATGAACAATTTCCAAACGAGGCCGGTGCGCGCATTTTCGATGGCGAGTAGCATCGGCCCGGCATCAATGCCAAGATTCTCATCATGCCCATATGGCGGGTCGAGCGTGAATGAATCGCTAAACGCATAGCCGCCTTTTTCCGGATCGCGCCAGGTGATCGGCTTGCCTTCCGGATCCCGCAGCGACTTGAATTCGCGGAGCGCCGCCAAACTTTCCACGGGCGCAAACATGATGGCCGATCCGGCCGCGTACGGCGCGATCACCCCGTGCATCCAATCGTCACGGTTCATGACGTTGGGCTGAACTTCCGCGACGTAGTAATGCTCTTTATACGTGCATGGCGAGTAGCCCCACCGGTTTTCGCCGAGCGTCGGGAACTTGCTCGCCATCTCGATGCACCGCTGGCGATGCGTGAGCGTCGCCCGCCGCGAATTCTCAAACCAATCGACCGCCGGCCCCGGCTGGCCAAACGCCGCCGGATCATCGGCCGCCAAATGACGATAATCGATCCAGCAGTGCGAAAAGAAGTAGGTGAACAGTGAACCATTCCACGACACGACGTACGGCAACATCTCTTGATGCTGCTTCACCACGCGCTTCAAATGATAGTACGCCGCCGGATCAATTGCCTTCTCCTTATCCGGCGCGCCGGCCGCCAAGAAGTAGATGATCCGTTCCTCATCGCTGCACCATTCCCAACGGCTCGGAAGAATTCCTCCCGGCCCTTTTGGGCCATCGTCGGTCGAGGCGTGCCAGCCCATCGAAAGGTAGCCTGACTTGTCATCGTACATCGCCTTCCAATTGGCGGTGGCGGCGAGCTCTTCCACCATTTTGGCAACTTCGCCACCGAAGTACGAAGCGGCGGTCATGGCCCCCGCTTGCAGTAAGGCGTGATCAACCGTACTGGCCGTGAGCTCGTAATGGTATTTGGTCTTCGAATAATCCGGAATGCCCCCGGTGGCGCTATCGATGAAGTGCAGATAAATGCCGTATTTCTTGTTATCCGTCCGCTCCATGAGCGACTTAAGAATCGTCTTCGTCCGCTCTTCGGCCGCCTCGCGCGTCACCCATCCCCGTTCGACCCCGATCGGCAACGACGAGAGCTGAAAACCAACCGCCGCCGTGCTGCACACGACGTCGCTCGTCTTATCCTTGGCCAACATCGCCGGCTGGCCAATTTCCTGCCAAAAGTACTGGAAACAGCCCTTTTCAATCGCGTTCAGCAGTTCCTGATCGGCCGGAGTGAATTTGTAACCCCATTGCGCCACCGATTCACTGGAGGCCGTAATCGGCAGCCCGGCTTCCGCACTCGACCTTTCGGCAATGGCCAACACCACTAGAGCAACAATCGCAATTCGCCAAACGACCCTCTGCCCAGACCGCCGATCCATATTGACACGCCTTCACGCCTTGACGGTAAATAACAAGGGGACGCTCAGCACTCGCCGAGCGTCCCCCACATTTTTCATCAATCCAACTGCAACTACCGCGAAGTAGCCGCAATCACAATCACATTATTAGCCACGACGGCGCAGGCCGATCAGGCTGCACACGCCCAGCAAGCCGAGCGCAACCGTGGCCGGTTCCGGAACGGCTTCCAACGTGAAATCATCGACGACGAACGCCTGGCCGCCGCCGAGCGGATTGCTCTGGGCGCCAATCATCGAGGCCCGCGCCTGGACCGACACGGTGCCGGCCGGTGCGACACCCGTCACGGTGTACTGCTTGTAATTAAAGGGCTGGCCGTTGGCGACGAACAGCGTCGGCAGCAGGCTCAACGTCGTACTGCTGATGGTGCCGCCACCGCTATTGAGATAATCGATCGCAAACACCGCATCTTGCATCATTGCGTTTGCTTCCGCACCGGCCCAACCGGTCAACACGTAGGTCACGCCCGCCGTACCGGGAACCGCTTGTTGCAGGTGGCCCGTGGCTAAGCCATCGGTCGCATTGCCCGAGAACGGCTTGAAGAATACGCCGCAGTCACCGTCTTTGGTAACATCCCCACAGCCTTCCGGAAAGGGAGGATTCGACAGGTTTCCCGTCGTGACTGGTGTCGGAGCTGGGCCTGCCCAAGTTTCCGAGGACATTTCATCCTCGTAGGCGCCCGTAATGCTCCGCGTGCCGATATTTTGCCAAACCGCCGGCTTCGGCAAGAAGAAGCCTGGAACAATTTCCTGAGCGTAGCATGTATCAAGATTCCCATTGGCAAGTAAATTGACGGCTTGTGCCGTGCTCGCGCCGTAGGCCACGAAGCCCAGGACGGCTACCAAGAACAGAATTCGCTTCATTAGTTCATCTCCGCTGGTTTAAAACTCAAAAGTCACAGTACCAAGGACGGCGGCCAAGCCGCAGGTCCGAACCTACAAATAGTCACCTAAATTCTCTGCTGATCGAATCAAAGTTGTTTGATGCATTACCTCCATCAGGATTGAGTTGATTCATCCATTATTGGCTCGAAACGCAACCTTGCCCACTCTCAACGAATGCGCGATCAACAGAAGGCATGTGAAAGCGCTTTCACGTCAGTATTCAGATTAACTGTGACTGAACCATCTGTCAATAAACTTTTGCCAAAAATCCTATTTTCTATATCTACCCGCCAGCGATCTTCAGGTAGCCTCCCAAACGTCTTGTTAAATCGCTTTAACTATAGGTGTTTCACTTCGGGTGAAGGGTCTTATCCAGCCGCTTCTTCATTGCGATGTGGGCGATATTTTGTTGTCTTTGTCCGAGGTATCTGCCGTGAATCCAATGGATTTTAGCATCGGCCCAATTTCCGGATTCTTCATGAAATTGCTCCAAACGAGGCCCGAGCGGTAATTCTCAATTCCCACAACGATTTGTGCTTGATTGAGACCCATGTAGACCTCGTCGTACCACTGTTCCGAGGCGTTGAACCCGTCGTGAAATCCATACGCACCCCAAATGTGCGGGCCTAAATCGCGATAGAAGTGCTTTAGCGCCGCCATCGATTCAGCCGGCGTATAAGGGAAAACGCCTAGTGCTGCCGAGGTACAGATCGTGCCGTTGTCGTCGCGCGGCAATGGCCGCCCGCCACCGGAATGGACGCCCGCGGAAAGTCCCCAACAAGCGGCCCCGTAACCCGCATACTTGCGTGGGTTCTCGATGCAATACGCGCGATCGATGAGCGCAATGTGGCGATTATTCAAGAAGTAATTGGTGAAGCGGTCGCGTTTGTTGCGAGGATCGAATCCCAGGAACGAAAACTGCGTGAAGAACAGCTCGGCGCCGGTGCCACTGCCCACATCCAGCTTGATCCCGTAGTACGTGTTGCCGTTGGCAAAGTGATCGCCGGCCGTCGTGCGACTCCAGCCGCGGCGATATTCCACCGCCTGCGGCGATTGCCCAGCCCAGCCCGAATAATACATGCTGGCCGGTACCGCGTGCGTCGGCGACGCAATCGCCAGCAGATATACGATCATGGTTTCATTCCAACCGATGAGTGGATGGCTGATGTGCCAGGCATGATCGGGCGACCAGTGCCAATACAGAAAATCACTATCGGGCGACTTGCGGTACCAATCCCATTCCACCTCGCGCCACAGCGAGGTAATCGTATCTCGAATCTCCCTTTCGGCGGCGGTCTCGCGGTCGAAATACTGGCGGGCAGCCAGCAGGCCTTGCATCATGAACGCGGTTTCCACTAAATCGCCGCCATCATCGTATTTGCCAAAGTAGGGATTGACGTGGCCTGTGCGACCAGCCAAAAAGTGGGGCCACACGCCGTGAAATCGATCCGCCTTGGCCAAAAATCGTAGGATCTTCAACAGGCGAGCCACACTCTCATCGCGGGTGATGAACTTGCGCTCCGTGGCGACCAGCTGGGCCATGATGCCGAACCCGGAAGCCCCCATCGCCACCAGGTTTTCATCCCCCGGCAGCACCTCGATGGCCATCCCACAGTCGGGATTCGCGACTTCCCAGTAGTAACGAAAACAGCCACGCTCGACCATGTCGAGCAATTCATCATCGCTGAGTCGATGCGTCGTCGCGGCAACTGGCTGGGAAAGCGGCGACTCGTGTTGATTTACGTCGACAGCGCCGACTTTGTAATGCGCCGTTACCCCCGGGCCGACCAGGAAGTCTTCGTAGCGGCACGACCAAGCGGGGCGCGTCGCGATCGACCGAAACGTCTGGCCATCGTCGGAGCGATAAATCCGGTAAGCCAAAACTGCCGGATTTTGAACAGGCGACCACGACAAATCCACGTGACGATCACAACCTTCGGCCACAAGCTGGGTCGGCGCCGCCAGGGGTTGCGACACATTCGCCCCGCCATCAACGACACTCACGTCATCAATGAATAGAGTGTGGTCGCGATCGTCTTCCAGGTTTTGCACCAGCGTCACTTCGCGCAAACGACCCAGGTTGAAACGCTCGTCTTCCGTTCCCTGAAAGAGGACGTGGAAAGTCGCCAGCGGCAAGCGCACCTCCGTCCACTTGCCCGGCGGCAAAGGTTCGCGATTGGCCAGCAGTGAAATGGTCGGCGAACCGTGGCGAGATTCTTGTAATGAGATCCGCGGCGCTTCTTCCGCATTCAGCCCCTCGACCGAATAGCACCACAGCGAGACCGTATCGCCTTGGAGCGGCAGCGGACGCAGGAACGCCGCCGGCGACTTGAGCGACACATGCCAGTCGCCCCCCGGGGCCGACTTCCATTTGAGTCTTAGGCAATTCGGCGGGCTGTGGAACCGGTCTTTCTCTAAGGGAACCTTGCCGGCGCTGATCTGGAGCGCACTGGGTGCAATGCAGCTGGCACTGCTGTGATAATAAAAATCAGCCGCCGCGCCGTTATCGAAGAAGACGTGCTGGCTATAAACATTCGGCGGCAAGGCGATCGCAAGGCGTTGGACTGCCGTCATAAACAGCACGGCGGCAGCGCAACTCCACAGGTTGCGTCGGCCGCCGCGCCGGGTGCATTGCAAGCGTCGCGCCATCGAGTTAGTGCGAGCGACGGCGAACGTTCAAACCGCTCACGAAGCAGCCCAATAGTAAGCACAGTGTCGTGGGTTCGGGCACCGCGAAGTCGGACAGCAAGTTCCCCGTCCCGGCGCCCACTTTGATGAGCGAGAAATCATCGAACATGGCCGATTGCGGATCGATGAGGGAATTCCCCAGGCCAGTCGCACCGGCAGAAACGCGCACGCTCACCGTGCCCGCCGGAGCGGTAGCGTTGGGCATCGTGAGTTGACGCCAAGTGCCGTCGTTCACTTGCACCGTCCGTAAATCCAAGTTCACCGTCGATAGCACATTCGGCGTCGCGGCACCATCCAGAAACTCCATCTTCATGAACGTCTGCGTGGCCGAACTCGGGTCAGCCCCGATGTAGCCTGATTCCCACTTCGACCAACCCGAAAATGAATACTGCGAACCTGCCGTCCCCGGGACCGTTTGCAGGACCGACACATCGCCACCTTGCCAGGCACGAATCCACATGCCAACGGCGCCCGTGTGCCGAGCGAAATCCGCCGTGCTGAACTGCACGTTGTCCTGCGAGGTCTTCTGCAACGTCCAGGCCGTTGGGGCGCCGGGCGTACCTAAGTTCCCGTTGGTTAGGCGATCCAGGCTCGTTAACACGTTATCCTTGAGTGTGAAGTTGTCGAAAAACACGTCCTGGCCTGCCGGGCACGCCGTGGTGCAACTGGCAAGCATGTTGAGCGCGGCGGCCGTAACGCGAATCTTTGCAGTACCGGCCGGCGCGACGCCGGATACGGAATTCTCTAAATAGTCCGTCGGCAACACATCGGTCGCACGGTTCTTGGGCAAATCGAGGCGATTCGTCTGCAACACCGTGTTGCTGGAATTGAGGAACTCCATTTGGAAGTAGGTCTGCGTGGGCGAAGGAATGGCGCCCGACGGCGCATCGGCAAACAAGGTATCGATGTTATTCGAGGCCGCCGTCTGGAAGTACGAGTGGCCGGTAAACGTATAGGTACGAGTTGGCTGGGCCCCGGTGAATGTCTGTGTGAGGACCACACTCACCTGGCGGTTTTGATCCATGTATTCACCGACGTTGCCGGCATACGGCTTGATAAACAGGCCGAGCAAATCGTCGGGGGTGGACGGATAGGCGGCAAGATCTGCATGCTCGACGGCACTGACCTGGTTGCTCGTTGAGCCACTGCTGCCGTAATTCGTTCGCCAGGTGTTGTAGCCGGCCGGCGAACCGCCGTTGGTGGCAGGATCGTTTCGCCACAACACATAATCGGCGGCGTCTACGACGCCGTTGCCGTTGTAATCGCCCACAGCCGGAAGGCTGACCGACTGCGTGAGGTTCCAACCCGCGGGGCCCGTTGAATCTTCGAAGCCGCCATTTACGAGCACTTCGAGGGCCACCGCCGACGCGTTCATCAAGCTGCCACAAGCTACCAACAGCATCAATCCCCGAACCACAAAAACACCTAGCCGCCTAGTCATTGTAAGAGCCTCCGGATGCGGAAATCTGATAAGATCGAATTGAAAGCACCACCACTTCATACTGCCGCTTTGAAAGCGCTTTCACCAATCTTCACGGTAATCACGCATCTCAAAATTGTCAAACACCTCGCCCTGGTAACCCCACGCCCCCCGCAAATTCACTACTGGTCTTGATTGACCGCTTCGCCATCCATTCGATTCCCGAGACGGTTAAGGATCTCGAGATTGATATCGTAGCTAATAAAGCCCACCGAACCATCGGCATACGCCGCGTTAATGCCTCCGTTGTGCGCCGACCCCAACTGGAAGTTGCTGGGATCCGGGTTGGTATCGAGCGGCGCCGGACTCGAGGAATCCGCGCGGGGTTGGATCAACGTCGATCGCAGCGCGTCAAAATCCCAGCCTTCCGCCCAGCCGCGGTCATCGGCCGGCCCGCCGCTTCCCAATGTCTTGGTGACGTGAACGAACTTCTCGGAAATCATCATCGTCTTACTCGTGCCGTCCGTGATCTTGGAGTCGGTCATCTTCAGCATAAAACCGAGGTGCCCGCGCTTCGTGGCGTCGGCGACGGACAGCCAGTCACCCCGCTGAATGACGCCGCGGAAGAGCGGTTTGTACGGCGGCGACAAGCTCATCTTCTTTTGCACCTCTTGGATATCCCACCACTTATTATAATCGCATTGATAGCACCCCCAAAAAACCCACCCCTCATTACTTTGGAAGTAGGTATGATCGGCGGAATCGTTCAAAAACTTGTCGAATGTATCCGGGATTTCAGAACGCGACGGGCCGCCGACCGTCGCCGCATAATCCACGAGTGCGTTTCCTGTCGCTTCGTGAAATGTCGCGCCGCGCCGCGAAGGGCAGTTATACAGTGGAATGGCGAGTTTGGTTAACTGGCTAGTACGCACTATGTTTTGGACCGCGCCTTCTTCCAGAAAAGGAAGAATTTGAAACGTCCAGCCCAGACCTTGTTCCAACGGTCCATTCGCAGGCCCAACCCGTTTAAATACATTTGGCTCCGTGTAAGTATCGCGAAGATACAGCCCAATATCCGGGCCGGGATAGATGCCGCCCGTGGGAAAGAACTTGTACGTGTTGTACATGTTGTGAATCGACAAGCCGATATTCTTCAGGTTGTTCTTGCACTGGGTACGGCGGGCCGCTTCGCGCGCGGCCTGGATCGCCGGCAACAACAGCGCGACCAAAATCCCGATGATCGCGATGACAACTAGGAGTTCGACGAGGGTGAAGCCTCGTTTGCTTCGGTACGCCTGTTCCGACATGGCCAAACGCTCCGCATGAAGGAGTTGAGAAAAAAGAATGAAGAGAATCGCCTACGCGGCATTGTATTCCCCGGTTTCAAGAACTGCAAGCGCTTTCACTCTGGCTTTTTCCTGCTTTTTTGTTTTCGTGGTACCACTATAGGATGGGCCATCCAGCGCGCCGAAATCGGCCTGCAAAAGCACTTAAACAGCCCCAAATCGAGGTGATTATCGCAGCAGTTGGCTCCGGGACATTGGCCCCGGCGCCAACTCCAGGTCCGCTGTAATGTCCGCGCCAGACGACGTAGTCGGCCATGTCCACCACGCCGTCGTTGTTGCCGTCGGCCGCCAGCGAGTTGATTGAGCCGTACGTCGACTTCCAGTAGTTGTAGTCCGCCAAATCCACCACGCCGTTGCCGTTGTAATCGCCGGCGATGAACACAGTATCCAGCGCCGCTTTCACCTCGGGCAGATTGGCGAACGACAAGTTCGTACGATTCGCGCCATCGAGCCAGGCCATCAGCGACATGAGCGACAGCGTGGTGTTCCAGTTATCGGAAAACGAAGGTACGCTCGTGGGATTGGCCGCTCCCGTCGCCCACTGTGCTGAGTCGGCCAGACCGAACGGACCATCCAGACCGTTACCAAGACCGTTATCGAGAAGATATCGCAAGGCGTCTTCCGCGCCCGGCGCGCCGGCCAAGAGCATCTCCGCCACACTCCACGGCTGGAATAAATTGGGCTGCCCAAAATTATTGTATAGGTTCCACGGATTATAGGTGCCGGCGCCCGCGCCCGCATCGGGCTGCATGAAATTCGGCCGCCCCAGTTGAGCCAATCTAGCGGCGGCATCGGCCTCATAGCGGACGAAGTTCTCCCACGGATTGCGGGCCAGCGCGCGGTTGGAATAATTGTCGGCGCCACGCTCGGTCGTATCCACAAACAAATTCAAGAGCGCTTGCACGAACGGTGCGCGGTAATCGGTGCCGTAGGAATAGACCAAGTAGTTCTCCGTGCTGCCCGAGCCGGGGATGGTCGCCAAGGTGCGGCCCACATCTTTATTCCACATGTTGGCCAACGGGACGTTGTGGGCCGTCGACACGGCAGCCGCCAGCGCGATCACTTTGTTTTCGTTTGTGTAACCGCCGTAAGTGCAACAGCCGAACTGCCCGGTCGGCTTAAAATAAGCCTGCTTGTACGCCCCCGTGCCTGCAAACGCCGAGAAGTCAAAGCGGTTCTCCATCGCATTGATCGACGCCGCCAAGGCCGCCGGCGTGGCCTGTTGCTGCTTGTAATTGTGGAGCGCGAGGGCCAAGAACGAGGCGTCGATGCTGGATTCCTCATGGTCCGTCACGGGGGCGGCGGTCACCAAGTCGAGAAAACGCGTCGGCAAATAGGTCGTCTGATTGCGGTTCGTATTGAGCGAATTGACGAGCTGCCCCATGAACGCGTCGGCATCCGTTTGCGTTACCCAACCATGCCGGACTGCCGAAGGCAGGTTCCACACGACGCCCGTCGTGGTATTGAGGGCAGCGACCGACGTGTTGTCCGACGAGTTGGGAATCAAGCCCGAAGTTTTATTGCGGGAGGCCCACAACGCCATGAATTGCCGCTTGGCTAGCCGCTCGACAACGTCTTGGATTGGCGCCGTGGCCACATCGATGCTTGGCCCTTTTTCAACGAGTGCAAAGTCGTCGAGATATAGCGAGCCGTTGGCCGCGCCTGCATTCGGGCCAACTAGAAAACTCACGGCGAAGGTCCGCGTCAAATCCGGACTTCCCGTGACCGACCAGCCGGAACTCAGGTCGAGCGGGGCCTCGATTTTCTGCCAGGTGGCGCCCGGCGCAATCGTGAAACTGCGTACCGCGCTTTGACTCGTGGTGTCGCGCCAGTCCTTGAGTTCCAAGGAAAACGTCAGGGGCACGGGGGTATCATTGCGGACGTAGCCTTCCAGCGTTTGATACTGGGTGAGATCGCGGTCCTGATGATAATTTGTGCCACCGCTGAGCGAACTCGAAAACGTTTGAAAGAACCAGTTTCCGCTCGCGGGAACCGCACTCAAGGTCGCCCGATAGGCGCCGGTGCCGGAATTCACGATGGTCGATTCCTTCGCAAAACTCGAGATATTGCCGGTCAAGAACGGCCCGCCCCACAGGTTGAGCAAATCCGAGCGTTCGCCATTGAGCAGCGGGACATAGCCCAGGTCGCCGGCTGTTGCGCCGCGGGGGAGCGTGTTGGCGAGGATTAGTGCCAGCAGTGAGGCGGCGAGCGCGCGGATTAAGACACGGAGAGGGGGAGAGGGGGAGAGGGGGAGAGGGTGTGTCGTTGCGTTTCCTTTGGTCTCCTGGTCTCCTTGTCTCCTTGTCTCCTTCACGACGCTTCGTCCAACGCTCTTCAAAGATGCCATATCAACTATCAATCTCTGTTCGAACCGAGGGCGGCCCCGGCCGTGCGAATCACATCCGCATAAAACCGTGCCGAGTCTTTCACCACGCGCCGTTGCGACGGGAAATCGACGTACACAATGCCGAAGCGTTTGGCGTAGCCCGACTGCCACTCGAAATTGTCGAGCAGCGACCAAACGAAATAGCCCCGCAGATCGACTCCGGACGCGATCGCTTCGTGAGCGGCAATCAAGTGGCTCTTCAGATATTCTACTCGCGGCGTGTCGTTGACGCTTCCATTTGGCGGCAGAACATCGTCGAACGCGGCGCCGTTTTCGGTGATGTAAACCGGCGGATTGCCGTACCGTTCGCTCACCCATTGGAGGGTTTCCCGCAGCCCTGGGGGGTAGATTTCCCAGTCGGTGGCAGTGCGCGGACGGTTCGGGGGATTCACGATGCGAGCCCGCGCCGGCCCCGCCGCGGCATCGTCGCACATCACCAGCCGCAAGTAATAATTGATGCCGATGAAATCGACCGGTTGGTGGACAGTGCGGAGTTCGTCGGCGGACCAGGTGGTCCAGGCGTCGGCAAACATTTCGGGCAGTTCCGAGGGAATCTCGCCCAGCAGCACGGGGTCGAGGAACTGGCGATTGAGGTAGGCGTCGAACCGATTGGCGGCGGCGCGGTCCGCCGCACTTTCGGTAGCGGGGTAGATCGGCACGAGATTCACCACGAGGCCGACGCGATGCTTGCCCACGGCGCGGTAGGCGGCTACGCCGGCCGCGTGCGCAAGTAACAAATTCTTGGACACCATTGCGGCTTCCTTCCAATCGCGGCGTCCCGGAGCGTGCCGGCCTTCCACATAACCTTCATTGAACGCAACCCATGGCTCATTGAACGTGGCCCACATTTTGATCCGGTCGTCGAGCTGGCCGTACATCAGTTGGGCATATTCGGTAAACCAATGGATCGATTCGGGGTTGGCCCAGCCGCCGCGGTCCTCGAGCGCTTGGGGCAGGTCCCAATGGTATAACGTGGCGGATGGGTCTATATTATTGGCTACCAACGCATCGACCAGCCGGTTGTAGAAATCGAGACCGGCGGAATTTGGTTTGCCCGTGCCTTGCGGCAAGACGCGCGACCAACTGATGCTGAAGCGGTAAGCCCGAATGCCGAGGTCACGCATGAGCGCGATATCATCCAGGAAACGACGGTAATGATCGCAGGCGATGTCGCCGTGATCGCCGTTGGCGATTTTGCCGGGCAAATGCGCGAAGGTGTGCCAGATGCTGGGGCCGGCGCCATCGGCCAGCGGCGAGCCTTCGATTTGATAGGCGCTGGTGGCAGCGCCCCACAGAAAATTAGGAGGGAATAGATATGTGGACAACGTTGTTCTCGAAGCGTCTAGAATTAGGGTAGGTTACTTCGTTTGATAGTTATTGAGGTGCCACTGCTGGCTGGTCCAGCAGTGTGCCGTGCGATATTCTCCTTGCAGTTGGCAGCAGCGACGACTCGTCACAAGACTTAACCGCAAGCTGACGACCGCAAGCACACTGCTAACGAGTTAGCAGTGGCAGCCCAAGATACCCTCACCCCGGCCCTCTCCCAAGGGAAGGGGTAGATACGTTAAAGTCGCACCACGACGCGGTGTGCTTGGCCATCGTCGGTGATGGGCACGCGGGCTTGGCCGTGGGCCACTGCGACGGGCCGGCCATCGAGCGTGGCCGCTGTTACGCCCCGCTGCTTACCCGCCGGATTCTCAATCGTGATCTGATAACTCGTGCGTCCATCCGGCCGCCGATAGTTCAATTTGCAGCCGGGCCACGACGCGGAGATCGAGGGATTGAGCACGATCGTGTTGCCGTTTTCGGTGGAGAAGCCCACGATCGTCTCGACGGCGACGCGCAGCATCCAGCCGGCCGAGCCGGTGTACCAGGTCCAGCCGCCGCGGCCCACGTGCGGCGGTTCGCCGTAAACGTCGGCCGCCACGACATACGGCTCGGTCTTGTAGATCTCGGTGATGGCTTGATCGCGGGTGTGCCACACGGGCGAGATCATCCGCAGCAATTCGACGGCACGGGTGCCCCGGCCAAGTTCGGCTATGGCGCGAATAAACCACAATACGCCATGCGTGTACTGGCCGCCGTTCTCGCGAATGCCGGGCAAATAGCCTTTGATGTACCCAGGATTGTTCGGCGTTTTGCTGAAGGGCGGCGTGAGGAGCCGAATCAGCCCGTCGTCGTTCGAAATGAGCCGCTCTTCCACCGCCTGGACGGCCATGTCGGCCCGCTCCGGCGAGGCGACACCCGAGATGACAGCCCACGCTTGCGCCAACGCATCGATTTGGCATTCATCGCTTTCGATCGACCCGAGCGGCTGCCCATTATCGTAGTACGCACGCCGATACCAATTGCCATCCCAGCCAGTAGTATTTAGGGCTTCAATGAGTTGTTTGCGATATTCGTTATAGCGGGCCACGCGGGCATGGTCATTTCTGGCTGAGCACAGCGGCAAGAACTTCTGCAACAGGTGTTCGATGAAGAACCCGAGCCACACGCTTTCGCCTTGGCCATCGCGACCGACGCAGCTCATGCCGTCGTTCCAATCGCCGCAACCGATGAGCGGCAGGCCATGAGCGCCGCAAGTGAGGCCACGATCGAGCGCCCGGCAGCAGTGCTCGTACACGGTGGCCGATTCCTCGGTAATCTCTGGCCGCAGGTACGCTTCTTGATGGCCAGCCGCCAGCGGCGGCGCCGAGACGAACGGCGTCACTTCCTCGAGAATAGCCGCATCGCCCGTGCGGTTTACATACTCCGCGGTAAGCAGCGGCAGCCAGAGCAAGTCGTCCGAAAACCGCGTGCGGAGGCCGTATTCGGTATCGGGATGCCACCAGTGAAGCACGTCGCCTTCGACAAACTGCCGGCTGGCATGGCGCAGAATTTGCGCCCGGGTTACTTCCGGCAATAAGTATGTCAGTGCGGCCGAATCCTGCAATTGATCTCGATAACCATACGCGCCGCCCGGTTGATAATAGGCCGAACGCGCCCACATCCGGCAACTCAAATTTTGGTACGCCAGCCAGCCATTGGTCACCAAATCGATTTCGCGGGCCGGTGTTTCGACCGTAATCGCCGTGAGTGCATCGCGCCAGAATTGCCGCGTGGCCTGCAATGCTTGTTCGATGCTCGCCACGCCGTCATACGTCGCGATCAAGTTGCGAGCAGCGTCGATGTCCCCAGTTTCACCCAGCAAAAAAGCACATTCGAACGCGGCGCCGGGCGCCAGTTCGATCGACAATTGCCACGCCGCACACGGATCAATACTTTGCCCCGTTTCGCCATCGAGCGTCACCGAAGAAACGACGGCGGCTGGGGCGGCAAGGTCGCGGTACTGGCCAATAAATGCCTGGCGATCCGCCGTGTAGGAAATCTCACAGCGACTCGATTCGTCGACCACCGGCACCGAGAACGCCACGTGTTTGCCGTACAAATCGCGTTGCGGATTGCGTGCCCAGATGACGGGCGGCGAATCTTCCGCTGATGTCACGACCTGGTTGACCGTTTCATACGCCAAGCCGCCCAGCCCCCAATGCACGAACGAGAACAGCGATAACCGACGCGTTTGCGAACTATGATTCACCAGCCGCAGCCGAGCGACTTTCACCGGTTCATCGTGGAGCATGAACATCGTGAGTTCTTGTTCGAGTTCATGCGCCCTGCTCTCGAAGACCGAATAGCCGAAGCCATGCCGCACGCGATAATCGTGGCCCGAGGGAGTGGGACCCGGCGCGGGCGACCAGAAAACGCCTTCTTCATCGTCGCGAATCCAAAACGCTTCGGCGTACGGATCGCACACGGGATCGTTGTGCCAGGCCGTGAGGCGATTGATCCGGCTATTGCCACCCCAAGTATAGCCAGCCCCGCTTTCCGTCACCAAAAAGCCGGCGTGCTCATTGGCGACGACGTTGACCCACGGCATCGGTGGCCGACGATACTGACCGTTTCCATCCGCCGTCAGCCGCACGATGTATTCTTGGCCATCCGGTGTGAAACCGCCGTAACCGTTGTCGAACAACAACTCCGCAGGACTGGCCGTGGTACCTGGCTGATGACGGTCTTCCGCTAACGGCTTGTACTTTTCATCCAAAATGGCGTCTGCGAACGCAGGGCGGGCTGCGGCGGGATGCCCGTTGGTGGATGCGGCCTGCGGCGATAGCGTGCCTTCCGTCGCTTTCACATCTTCGAGCAGCGCATGGACGGCGTTCAAATCGGCCATTTCGTGCAGCATTTCGTCGATCGCCGCCCGAGTGCTGGCGGCACCCAGCAGAAACGCCACTTCCCGCGATTGGCCCGGTTCCAATGTGACGATGGTTCGCAAGCTGGCCACCGGATCGAGCACCGGGCCGCTATCGCCGGTTAGTTTCGCTGCGGGATCGAGCGCCGCCGGCGCCCGCAACGAGCGGCCGCGGCCAATGAATCGCATCCGATTCGTCTCGAATTCAACACCCGCGGTTTCCGGCGCGCCGGCTCCGAGGATGGCGTGAACGCCCAAAATATCGGGATCATCGTTTTGCCGCGGCCGACGACGAGCGAGAATCGCGTTCCGCTGGGCACAAAGCTGCGTCTCCACAAACAACTTCGAGAACGCGGGGTGATTGGCATCGCCCTCTTTCGAGCCGAGCACCCATTCCACGTAGCTCGTGATTTCAATCCGACGCGGCGTATTCGCCCGATTGGTCAACTCGCAGAGCCGGATTTCAAAATCGTGCTGCTGCGAAACGAAGACCGTAAGCTGGCACTCAATTTCGCGATCCAACCGCGAGATTTCGGCGCTGTGCTCGTGGCAGCGGAATTCGTACTTGGCTGGCTTGACGCGTGTGGGTTGATAACCGGCCGACCACACGAAATCATCATCCAAATCGCGCAAGTACACATAAAAACCATCGCCATCGCAAACCTGGTCGCCGCCGCTGCGCGAAACGGCCCAGCCATTGAACTCCGCCTGGCCGCTGCCAACTTCCGTCAGGCGAACACGGTATCGACCGTTGGACAAAACAAGATAATCGGGGTTCGAGCGCACGCAGCTACTTTGACCCGTTAGGTGTTCTCGATCAAGTTTGACTGGGGCGAGCTTCATGGCAGATGTTCGAAAAGTGGCTTGCGAGACGAACCGAAAGCGCTTTCAGTCTCGCAAGTTCAGTGTAACTACCGGCAGGCCTTCTGGCGAGTAGTTCGCCCAAAATGCCTATTCCTTGACGCTCCCGGCGACAATTCCCGTCACGTAATACCGTTGAACCAGAAGAAATAACAGCAGGACGGGCAGCAACGTCACCACCGAGCCAGCCATCATCAGCTCAGTCTGCTGGACGTGTTCACCCGAAAGCACGGCCAACGCCACGGGCAATGTCCGCAGGTTGCCGTCGATCAGGGCAACTAGCGGCCACATGAAGTCATTCCACGTGGTCATAAACGTAAAGACGCCGAGGGTCGCCAGAATCGGCCTGAGCAGCGGCAAAACGACGGACCGATAGATTCGCCATTCAGATGCTCCATCCATGCGGGCTGCATCCAGCAGCGAATCGGGAATCGACAGCGCGTACTGGCGAATGAGAAAAATGCCGAAGATGCTGGCCATCGCCGGCAGGATCACGGCCCAATAGGTGTTGATCAGCCCCAATTGCTTGAGCAGCAGAAAGAGCGGAATCATCGCCACCTGGGCGGGAACAACCAGCCCGGCAATCAACAAGCGGAACAAGCGATCGCGACCCGCAAACCGTAACTTCGCCAACGCATACCCGGCCATCGAGTTGATAACGAGCGAGAGCAGCGTAACGGAGGAAGCAACAAAAAAGCTATTTGCAAAGTACCTGCCTACATTGAGTCGCTCGAAGAGTTCGCCGTAGTTCGCCAGCGTGATGCGGCTCGGCACCAGTGGTGGCGGCAGCGATTGGGCCTCGCCCGCCGGCATCAACGAGGCCGACAACATCCATACCAGCGGAAAGAGCGTGATCGCAGCCATGACGAAAAGCGCCGCGTGGATGAACCATGTTTGTAGCCGCATGCTCATTCCCGGCCACCTCGCTGCCACCAGACCTGCACGCCGGTGATGCCCAATACGATTACGAACAGCACGAACGCAATCGCCGAGGCGAACCCGACGTTCCACCAGCGGAATCCTTCTTCGTACATGTACATGACCAAGCTGTAGGTGCTGTGCAGCGGGTCCCCTTGCGTCATCACGTACGGCTCGGCAAACAGTTGGAAATAGCCGATCATTGTCGTGATGCCGACAAAGAAGAATGTGGGCGCCAAGAGCGGCAGCTTCACATGCCAGAATGTGTGCCACGCGCCCGCGCCGTCGATCCGGGCCGCGTCGTACATTTCCTCGGGAATACTTTGCAGGCCGGCCACGAAAATCACCATGTTGTAACCGAAGTTCTTCCACACGGCGAGCAGGATAATCGCCAGCATTGCCCAGCGCGGGTCGCCCAGCCAGTCGATCGGGCCGATTCCCAGCCAGCCCAGCGCCTGGTTCAGCATGCCATAGCGTGTGTGGTACAAGTACCGCCACACGATCGCCACGGCGACCATCGTGGTGACCACGGGACCAAAGAACGCCGTTCGCCAGATCGCGGGAAACCTCGCGAGTTTCGCACTTACGAGCAGGGCCGTCGCTAACGAGAGGAAGACAGTCAGCAGCCCGCCCACGACTACGAAATAAACCGTATTCCCTAGCGCTTGCCAAAATAGTGGATCACCGAGGAGCCGCTGATAATTCGCCAGCCCGACCACGCGCGCACTGCTGCGATCGACAAAGGCGTAAATGTCGAAATCGGTGAGGCTCAACGCAAATGCCGCGACAATCGGGGCAAAGAAAAACAGCACCAGCACCAGCAACGCTGGCGCTAGAAAACAGTAGGCCGGTTTGAGAATAGGTTGAAACGTTCGCATTGATTGGGACATGTGTGGCAAATGGTTTGTGGGAGGCCTCTCCGAGGCCGATGACGTGTTGCCGCGGTAATCGTAATCGGCGTCGGAGACGCCTCCCACAAGTGATGCAGAGCCTCCCACACGCAAACCACGCCCTGTCAGGGCGTGCCACCCTTCAATGGGATCTCAATTTGGCGATTGCGCGTGTTGCGCTAATACCCAACGGCGTTTCTCCAGGATGTCGTTCACGGCACGGTTCAACTCGGCCAGTGCGGCATCGATCGTCGAGCGGTGGGCCACAACCGCTTGCCCTGCCTCTATGATTTTAGTGGTCATCTTATCCCATTCAGGGACCCGCGGCAGCGGCACCGCGTGTTGAAGCTGTTCGTGGAATGCGCGGACGGGTGGATCGCTCTCTATCTGCCCCAGCTTCCACGCCGACTCACGCGGCGGCAAGTTGCCGGTTAGTTTGTAGAGCCGCACGAGTTGCTCTGGCCGTGAGAGATATTCGATGAAGCGCCACGCCGCGTCCTTATGGCGTGAAGATCGGGCGATTGCCAATCCGCTGCCGCCCGCCTGTGAAATGCTGAACGCAGCTCCGTCGGGTCGGGGGATTGGCGCTGTCGCCCAGTCGTCCTGTTTGTCGGCCGGCATGAGTCGGCGAAACTCGCCGATGTTCCACGGGCCGGTGATATACATCGCAAAATACCCCCGCGCAAACTCTTCCCAATAATTCGAAATCTCCGTGTTCCGCACCGGCGGAGCGAGCTGCTCAGCAAAAATCGTGGCGTAGAACTCGAGCGCTCGCCGGAATTCCGGGCTATTGAAATTCGCATATCGGCCATCATCGCGAAGCATCGCCGTCCCCGTTTGTAGTCCCAAGATCGTGAGATGCTCCCATTCGTTCGTCGGCATCAAGATCGCGTAGCCGTGCGGGTTCACCTTGCGCTTGATGTCCCGCATGGCGGCGAGCCACTCGCTCCACGTCCGTGGCGGCTGCGGCCAGCCGGCATTGGCCAACATGCTCTTGCGGTAGAACAGCACGCGCGTATCGGCATACCAGGGCACACCATATAAGCGGTCGCTCATCCGATTGGTTTCCCAGAGCCCGGCAAAGTAATCCGCCGGAACGACAGCCGACGACTTCTGTACCCACTGATCCAGTGGTTCCAGCGCACGGAGCGTGGCAAATTCTGGTATCCAGGTGTTACCGATTTGAAAGACATCCGGCAACGCATCGCCGACGAAGGCCGTGAGTAGTTTTTCGTGGGCGGCCGACCAGGCCAGTTGCTGCACCTCGACTCGCACACCGGGGTTTTGCCGCTCGAAGTCGGCGAACAATTCGCCGATTTTCTCCACCTCGGTGCCGATCGCCCAGAAATGCAGCGTGATCCGGGCCGACTTGTCGGACGTACATCCCGCTGCGACCATTCCGAGCAAACAAACGGCAACCGTCTTGGCGGTATGAAATCGCATTCGGATCCTCGCTTAATGCCGATAGCGCAATCGTTGCGCGCGCTCCGCTTGCGCGTCGCGGCTAAACGGCGGATCATTGTCACGGCGGGGGTGCGGCAAAAATCTATGTTGCAAGCGCTTTCGGTTTCGCCGATTGTAGTCTAAGGTTACGGAAATGGGCGAGCTCCCGGAGCGGGATCGGGGTTGGCTCACATCTCGTTCAGCCTCGGGCGCTGTCGCAGGCCTCGGACCTCGCGTTCCCAGGGCCCCATCCTCGCCCGGTCCCGAATAAGGATCAAGTCTCATGTCGACGCCGGACCGTCACACGACCGCCGCGGAAGACCGCGTTCCGTGGAACCAACTCATCGCCTTCGGCATGGGCGGCCTGATCCCCATCGCCCTGTTCAATATCGCTGGGCAGCTGATGAGCCTGCTGGGAAATATCTCGCTGGGTCTCGATCCGTTTTGGCTCGGCGTGATTATGGTCGTCCCACGGCTGTGGGAGGCGCTCTCCGATCCCATCATCGGCCACGTCTCCGATAACTCTCGCACGCCGTGGGGACGACGACGACCCTACCTACTCGTGGGCGGTCTGGCCGTCGCCGCCAGTTTCGTCGCCATGTGGTGGGTGCCGCGTGGCGATTGGATTCACAGTTTGTTTCCCACGGAAACCGGCTATAACCGCTTTCAACTGGTCTACATTTTGGCCGGCGTGCTCGTGTTTTTCACCTCCTGCGCGATCTTTGAAATTCCGCACGGGGCACTCGGGCTGGAGATGTCGCTCGATCCCCACGAACGCACACGCTTATTCAGCGCCAAGAGCTTTCTCGGCAACTTGTTCGCTATGGGCACGCCCTGGCTGATCGCTCTGGCGAATCTGCAATTCTTTCGCGGCACGAGCGGCAATCTCATCGACGGCATGCGTTATGTGAGCATTTTCATCGCGCTCGTCCTGGCGCCGATGACCGTGTGGTGGTTTCTGTCGCTGCGCGAACCGGGCTTCGCCGTCGCCCGCGAACAGAAGAAGACGAAGTTCTGGGACGACATGCGGACGACCATCAGCAACAAGACGTTCCTAATTCTGACCGGCACGGTCTTCACGCTGGCGATGGGCTTCAACTTCGTGATGATCTTCGCCAATTACATCACGATCTTTTATCTCTACGGTGGCAACGTAACGCCCGCCAGCTTGCTCATGGGAATCAATGGCACGGTGTGGGCCGTCACCGCGCTCGTGGCCGTATTCCCGCTCAACTGGCTCAGCAAGCGCGTCGGCAAAAGGAATTCGTTGCTCATCGCTATCTTGTTGATGTGCGCGGCGCAGGTCTCGAAGATCTTCTGTTACCGGCCGGGCACACTGTTTCAATTCGATCTGCCGGCTAGCTTGGCGACGGAATCGTTCCGCACCGTCACTGTCGAGGGGCCCTATTTGGTGTTGCTGCCGACGATGCTCCTTTCGGCCGGCATGCTCATGTTTTTCACGCTCGGCTCGTCGATGGTCGGCGATGTGTGCGATGAGGATGAACTCCACACCGGGACGCGTTCCGAAGGAACGTATTACTCCGTCTTCTGGTGGTTCATTAAAATGGGTAGCGCCCTGGCCAGCGCGGTCATGGGCGCGCTCCTCGTGTTCACCCAATTCGACGAACGCCAGAACGTGATCGTCGACAATTTGCACGGCGACCTCGCGGTAATTCAAGCCGAAGCCGAAAAATGGCAGTCTCAGAATTACGTCGACTCGGAAGCACGCATCAAGATGCTCAATGAGCAGTTGGACAAAGCCATCTTTCGCACCGACACCCTGCGCCGGCACTTTGACGGCAGAATCCAGGAACATCCGAACCATGCCGAGCACATCGCCAAGTTGATCGAGCAAACGCAGACATTACGATCAAGAGTCATCGCGCTGCGCGAGAAGAGTAAGGAATTGGCCGCTAATGCGGCGGAAGTTGCGGAGCAGAGCAGCGCATTATTGGAGCAGACCACACCGCTCAAGCAGCAGACGCCGCTGTCTCTCTTCCGACTCCGCCTGTTCGATATCGGCGTGCCGCTCGCGCTGAGCGTCGTTTCGATTTTGCTGTTGCTGACGTATCCGCTGACCGAAGCGCGGAGCTTTGAAATCAAGGATGCTCTAGCCAAACGTCGGGCAGCAGGAGCGGCGACAATGTAGTACGTTGCGGTCTGGCTTCGTCCCTGGAACGGGCGGACGGTTTTTCTCTCAGACAACTGGGCGAGTTGGTTTCCGCAGCGGCGCGGCCGCCGCCGCTAAACGCAATTGCGGTGCGATTACGGGTTCTTCGCACCGTTGCCGCACGATTCGCGGATGACCAATTCCGCGGGCAACGAAACTTTGGTCGGCGGCCGCTCGGGATCGGCCAGGCGCTGGCACAGCAGTTCGATCGCCGTGGCCCCCATCTTCGACATGGGCACACGCACCGTGGTGAGCGGCGGCTTGATCATTTGCGCCAAGCGCGTATCGTCAAAGCCGACGACGCCCAACTCTTGCGGAACCGAAACACCCTGGGCGGCAGCACCGGCGATGATGCCGGCCGCCATCTCATCGTTCGCGGCAAACACAAAATGTTTCGGCCCCGCCCAGGCTCGGGCCTTTTTCAAAGCCAGCTGATACGCCGAGTCATACGTGTAGTCCAAATGATAGACGTCGTCTTTGTGCGACTTAACCCCGGCTTGTTGAAGTGCTTCGCGATACGCTTTGTAACGGGCCTGCGTATCGATGTTGGTTTCCACACCGCCCACGAAATAGATCCGCTGCGCGCCCCGCGTATTCAAAAGATGATCCATCATCGCCAGCGCGCCCTGCTGCTGATCGATAATCACCGCATCGTGATCGACCCCTTCGATTTCATCGTCCAGCACCACAATCGGCACGTTCAATTCCGCGAGTGTTGGGCCAACGCCCGCGACCATCGTGTCCGAGACCATCAGCGCCAAGCCATCGACCAGCGCGTGCTGACCGATCGTCGAGAGCCAACTCTTGGCGTCATCGCCCGGCATCGCGGAAGAAATCAGCAAGTTGTGGCCGGTTTCGCGGGCTTGAATGTTCGCGCCGCGAATGATCTCGGAATAGAACTCGCCATGCAAGTCGGGCAGCACCAACCCCACGATGCCGCTCTTACGCAGCATCAGCCCGCGGGCAAACGCGTTCGGCCGGTAACTCAACTGGCGAATGGCGGCTTCCACCCGCTTGCAGGTTTCCTCATTCACCAGCGAGCGGCGATTGATGACGCGCGAAACCGTGCTGATCGACACATTCGCGAGTTTGGCGACGTCTTCAATGGAAGCGGGCATTACCGGTGGGCCTCAAAACGGGCGGCAGCTAATTCAACGCGTCGAATACACAATCGGGGGGCCGCAACGCGAACCGCGTGCCCCCCGAACAGCGTGCCCCACATTCTCATTCTACTACCACTCAAAATCTCGCGGAACCCCGTCGAATCCAAGAGCAGCAGGCAAACTCTTCGATATGCCCATGAGGGGCGCTCGCTACGACAGGATATGAGTCGGCCAGACAGCCCACCGAGGGAGTGGCTAACCGCATTCGTCGCGAAGTGAAAAGTCATACGACCTGCAAGACCATTTTCTGTAAGATAGGAGCAGGCCGCCCGTTGGATGTGAGACCAATTGATGTCATTGGGCACGGCGGAGCGGTCGTCGGCCAACCGCACCGAATTGGGATGAGTTCAATATGCCATGTTGCTTCTACAATTGCTGTTGCCTGCTGTTTGGTCTTGCCTTCTCTGAGCCTTCGTTCCTCGACTGGCATACGGGGAATTTTCCGGGACGCGACCACTTGATGTGGGAAGTCGTCTCGGAGGACCTCAGCACGTCATTTCCGCGCGGTGGTGCGCCGGTCAAAGTCAAACCATTTTTGCAAGATGATCGCTTCATTCTGCCGCTGCCGCACGAGGGAACGCAAAGGCCGTTGCGGCTGACGAAAGCCGCCGGCAAACCTGGCGTGATGGTCGAGACCGAAGGCGGCCAACTCTATTTCGATGGCCACGCGCTCGCGCCCGCCTCCGCCGAAAAAGCTGCCGAACAGAAGCAAGTTACGTTCAACGGCACCACGTTCGCCATTCGAAAAAATCGCCTCGTGCGATTGGAAGCGGGCAAAACAAACCCCGTCCTCGATTTCGGCCGCGATGGTCTGCCCGACGACGACGTCCGCGACCTTGCCATCAGCCCGGGCGGCGCGCTGTTTGTCGCGACGGCCAGCGGCATCGGCATTCTCTCGAAGGAAGGCAAATGGAGTCACCTCACCGGTAAAGCGGGCGGGCTACCCGTGGAAGATGTGACGTGCCTGTCGTTCGCCGACGACGGCACGCTCTGGGTCGGCACCAAAGTTGGGGCTGCCCGGCGGCATCCCAATGGTGAATGGAACTACCGCATGGGTCCGCGCTGGATGATCGGCGACGAAGTCCTCGATATCGTCGCCGAGCCGGATGGCGCCGCCTACATCCTCACGGCCGACAGCGTCACGCATCTCTTCACGCGCAGGATGACACTCCGCGAAAAGGCCAAGCACTACGACGCCATCGCCCAGGCTCGCCACGTGCGCCACGGCGCAGTTACCAGTTGCAACCTGCGCGACCCCAACAACTTCGATTCTTGGTACATGACCGACAGCGACAACGACGGCCTGTGGACGGCCATTTACCTGGGCGCGAAATGCTTCGAATACGCTGCCACGAAAGACCCGGAAGCGAAGAAGCTCGCCAAACGGCATTTCGACTTCATGCACCGGCTCGAGCACATTACCGGTGTTTCCGGCTTCGTCGCCCGCAGCCTGCGCCCTAGCAAGTACCAAGCGGGCGGTCACGAAGAATACAACTACCACGGCGACGGCGAATGGCACGAATCGAAAGTCGAACCGGGCTGGCAATGGAAGGCCGATACTAGCTCCGACGAACTCTCCGGCCATTTCTTTTCCTGGGGCGTGTACTACGATTACGTGGCCAAAGGCGACCCAGCCGAGGAAAAACGCGTACAGGAACTCGTCCGCCGCGTCGCCAATCACCTCATCGATCACGACTTCACGCTGACCGACCTCGACGGCAAGCCTACCCGCTGGGCCGTCTACTCGCCCCGCATGCTGCACGGCGACCTGGCCTGGAGCGATCAAGTGGGGTTCAACGCGCTCGGCATCCTAGCCCATTTGAAAGTGGCCATCCACATTTGCGGCGATCAGAAGATCAAGGACGCCTACAAAATGCTGATCGACAAATGGGGCTACAACGTCAAGGCGATGTTCGCCAAGGAAATGCTGCCGAACACTCCGTTCGCCGGCATCAATCATTCCGACGATGAAATGGCTTGGCTTGAGTACTACCACTTGCTGCTTTATCCCGACGAGGATGAGCACCTGCATTTTCAGTATCGCTATTCGGCCGCGCGTTCCATGCGCCCGGAAATCCCCGAACGCTCGCCGTTCTTCAACTTTCCTTATGCCGTCACCGAACCGCAGTGGGCCCACGTGGCCGATGGCGTCGACACGCTCGAGCGCTGGCCGCTCGACTTGCGCAACTTTGCCGTCCGCAATAGTCACCGTGCCGATGTTGTCGTCGATCCGCGGCCAAGCCGCCACCACCAGAAGTTACTGATCGCGCCGCTGCCGATCGACGAACGCGTGCCAGAGAAATGGAATCTCGATCCCTACGAAGCCAATGGCGGCGGTAACGGCGCCAACGAAGAATGCGGCGCCGAATGGCTGCTGCCCTACTGGATGGCCGTTTATCACAAGCTAATTATCGAGGAATAGTCGCTGCCGATTACTCAACTCAAAGGGTGCTACTGCTGGCCGGCCCAGCAGTGCCCCCTTTTTCCATCCCGTGTCCGCCATTTCCGCACGTTCCGCGATCTGCCGGAACTCAGCCGGTTCACCTAAACCATCGCGTGCCAAGTCGAAAACGAGCCGTCCAGCACGTTGCCGATGAGAATCGTCGAGCCGCTGTGGAGCGTCGGGAAGTTGGCCGGGTACGCCACCTCATCGCCGCCCGAAGGATTGCTCGAGTAGTGAATTTCGCCTTCGCCCGAGCCATCGGTGTTAATCTGACCGACGGTGGCTCCATCGATCACGATATCGAAGGCGGAATTGGCGGCGAGATTGTGAACCTCCAATTCGAAGTTCGTCTTGACGGCGCCGTTATCATTTTCGGATTCGGACTTGGCACGACCCGTCTCGCCGTTTTGCCCGGTCAGCAAGGCGCGGAATTCGTCGTCGAGATTGCACTGGGCGCCGTTGGAAACATCGTCGTTGCCTTGGTCGGGATCGACGAGGTTGTTGCCGCCGTCGCCGTTGAGGCGATCGCGGCCCATGCCGCCCTTGAGTTGGTCGTCGCCCGCATCGCCGTGGCAATCGTCCGTGCCGTTGCCGCCATCCTC
This sequence comes from Planctomycetota bacterium, assembly GCA_029781135.1. Classification (GTDB taxonomy): domain Bacteria; phylum Planctomycetota; class Planctomycetia; order Pirellulales; family Lacipirellulaceae; genus JABDGM01. Next base: position 120,799 of record JAKOXH010000017.1, on the reverse strand, counting down.
GAAATCGTTGCCGTTGCCGCCCCACATCTTGTCGTTGCCGTTGTCGCCGTAAAGCTCGTCGTTGTCGTCGCCGCCATGAACCAGGTCGTTGCCGTTGTCGCCATGGCAGGTGTCGTTCCCGGCTTCGCCGTCGATCGAGTCGTTGCCTTGGTCGCCATCGATCACATCGTCATCATCGCCGCCCCCAATGCTGTCGTTGCCGGCCTCGCCATGTACTGTATCGTTGCCGGCGCCACCGTGGACGGTGTCGTTCCCGCTGCCCGCAAACACCGTATCATTGCCGGCGCTACTGTCGATCGAGTCGTTGCCGGCGTCGCCGTAGATCGCGTCGTCGCCGCTGCCGCCCTTGATCGTATCGTTCCCCTTGCCGCCACGAATCGTGGCATTGATGGCGACGTTGTCGTTCACCGTGATTTGGTCGTTGCCGCCCAGGCCCAGAATCTGGATCGACGTTACCTGGTTCACCGCGAAGAAACTTTGCTGGCCGTTCACATCGACCTGGAATTCCCCCGCGTGTGGGCCGGACACGGCCACTTGGACCTGGATATTGTCGTTGCCCTTGGTGCCCACGATCGAGAGCGTCCCATTCAGCAGGTCCGCAGCCAGCATCGTGCGGGTTTCCAGCGGCTCCATGCCCAAACGTCGGCGGCGATTCGAAAACACGGCGTGCCCTCCCCAAAAATAGAATAGTCGAACGTTCCCGTGTGCTGGCCCATCTAAAGGCATAGCTCACGGGGCAGCGAAGAAAAGTGTAAGTAACACAATGCGCCGCAAATGAACGGGCTGGCCCTTACCGACTTTGTCGGCCGTAACGGTTGTGCGGCAATAGCCAACATCCCGGATAAGTGGGACTTCCGTCACCCCGCGATAGAAGCGGGGAAATGTGGAGCGACCCTACGGCCCCCTCACGCCACAGTTCGCTGCGGCAGCACTGCTGTCGCCGGGGGGCGGCAAACAAAGCACGACCAGGATTTCAACCCCATTAATTCTATTTCACGCGGAGGCGCGAAGGCCGCAAAGGCCCGGATGAATCCGCCGCAGGTTCCCCTGCGACTTTGCGTCTCTGCGGGAGACCCTCTTCGCCAGGTGGCACCGATACTTGTCCGCAAGGGGCACTACCATTAGTTTCGCATCGATCGGACATGGTTCGGTGTGCGCAGCACGAGAGGCAATCGGGAAGTCACCCCGCAACAACCTCTTGTGCCATGCATACGGACAATTGGCCGAATGAGCCTCACTCGCCAGCAACACCGCCGGCGGCCGAATGTCCCTGCCACACGCTAGGCTTTGTCAGGAAACACGAATTTGAGATCAGCCGAACCGCGCGAGCGGCCGGGTTGGTGCTCACAACCGTGGGCTAGCGCCCGACGGCTAATCGTTTTCCGACAAAGCCTATTCTTTTGGTTCACCCGGCGGCGTGGTCTCGACGTCGAACTTCCAACTCCACTCGTTGAAGTACAGGTTGTGGCCGTCGATTTCGATTTCGCCGCGTTGGAAGTCGGTCGGTTCGCTGCGGAAACTGGTCTTCGGCGGTTCCAGTTCGCGGCCATAGTCGAGGTTGACGATGAGCCGATACGGGTCGAGGTGGCCACAATAGAAGTCGCGGACCCGCGGATCGGCATGGTTCTGCACGCCGTTCGAGGCATCGACCGGCAACCAGCCCCACGGCTCGATGTAGATTTCCGACCAGTCGTGCATGTTCCAATCGCCCGGCTTCGTTTGCCAACCCGATTGCCACCGCGCCGGCAAGCCGGCCGCACGACAGAGCGTAATGAAACTCGTGCCCTGCACGCCGCAATCGCCCCGCCGGGCCGTGAGGCCCTCCACCGACAGACTGGGAATAATGCTGTATTCGAGTTCGGCACACCAGGGAATGTTTTTCGATACCCAGCGAAAAATGCGGCGGGCCTTTTCCAGCGGGTTTCGCTCGTCGCCGACGATTTCCTGGCTGAGCCGCAGCACTTCCGGTGTGAACATGATGTGCGGCCGCCGCTCGGCCGTGAACTCGCGATACACCGCACTCGTCACGTCGTACGGCTTCGCCTTCGCGGGGTCCAGCTGCGGACAGTACGCTGCCGTGACAAATTCAAACTCGACCGCGAACCGCGGCGGTGGAGCGGCGTCGGCTATCGTTTGCTCGAAATAGATGCTGCGTTGCGGTGTATCTTTCGGCGCGACCTGCCCGCCCGGCGGACTGCTGCTAACGAGCTTCACATCGTGCTGCTGGCGATACTCTTGCGGAAACGGCAACCACGCCCGCACCTTGGCCCCCGGTTTGACAAGCCGATTGCCCGCCTTCACCGCCACCTCGTATTTGACGTGATGCTTTACTGGATACACTTGCGGATTGTCGGACTGCTCCGACAACTTCACCAGCTTTTCCACGAGCGCCGGCACATTGAACTTCTCGGCCGCTTCATGATTCACCTGCCGCCTGCGAGCGTCCGCATTGAAGCGAAACAAATTCGAGACCGCCCGCGTGAAATAGCGCGGCTCGCCATCGATCAGCCGTGACTGCAAATCGCCCGCCTCGCGCCAGCGGTCAACATCTTCTTGCGTCGCATCGGGCGCGCTCTTCTTGATTTCCGCCAGAACCTGTTCGCTGGTCAACGGAAAGTCGAGCCGCGTGCGGCGCAACACTTCCAACTGCACCGCCGGGCCGCCGATGATGGGGGCATTAGGATCGGTAATCCGCGGTTTTAGCAACTGCTCCGCTTCGATGAATTTGCCCGCGGACATGAGGCGCGCGGCGTGCGCATCGAAGTTCGTTGCGATGGCTTCATCCTCGCCAGGGCAACCCAAATCTGGACGAACGGCCGCCCTGGTGAGTCGCTGGGCATGTGGTTGCTGCGGGTAGCAGAACTGGCGGCCCGCCAGTAGCGCAACGCTCACCGCCATGAAGATCGACCCTCGACAGGCAATACACTTTGTCGACATAGTACTGGCAAGGAAAGTTGGTTGAATCGAACAAATTGTCCGTTAATCAGGGCGCGAACCGTTTATTTTACACGGCGACGGGCGCCGATCCACGGCGAATCCCATGCTCGGAGTGGCGTACCATGAAATCCACATATTGCATCGGTTGCGTGGCGATGGTTTTGGCTTGGGCGTGTTCTTATCCAGCAACGGCTGCCGATGAAGATGCGGCCGCCCGCCGAGCGGTATTATTGCATTCGTATGGCACCTATGCCGGAGAGATGCGCACGCCGGAGAAGCATCTGGATCATCAGCGGTTGCTCGCTGAGCTGAGCGACATGCGGGCCACGACGTACAACTACCTCATCGCTGGAGCTGCCACCGATTGGGACGATCTGCACACGTTCCTGCCGCTGGCAAGGGAAAAGGGAATTCGCGTGTGGGTGACGCTGCTGCCGCCGTCGGAGTCGCCGCCGCGCAGCAAGCGCTATTCGGAGCCGTTTCGGCTCGACTATGCAAAGTGGGCGGCGGAGTTGGCTGCACTTTCGGCGCATGAACCGGCGCTGGTGGCCTGGAGCATTGATGATTTTGCTTACAATGTCGGCATTTACACGCCCGAGGCGATGAAGACGATCATTGCGGCCCAGCGCGCGAAGAACCCGAAGTTCGCCTTCGTGCCGTGCATTTACTACAAACATGCGACGCCGGCGTTCGTGGCGAAATATCGCGAGTTTTTCGACGGCATTTTGTTTCCGTATCGCAGCGAATCGACCAAAGCGGGATTTCAAGATGCCGAGTCGGTCGTCGCGGAAGTGAAAACACTCAAGGAGCGTTTTGGCAGCGATTTTCCGATCATCGTCGATATCTACGCCACGCGCCACAGCAAGCTGGGCCCCTCGACGCCGCGGTACGTCGAGCAAGTGATGAAACTCGCGTACCCCGTGGCCGATGGCGTGCACATCTATCGCCACCAGAACAAGCTCGACCCCACGCAGCGCGAGAAGTTCGAGATCGTGCAGCGAGTGATGAGTTCGTGGGCGGGACAAAAGCCGTAGTGACTTGTATTCGCCCAAACTATTCAGCGGTAGTATCGTCGAGTTGCGCGAGAAGTTCGTTAAAACGGACTGCGTAAGATGGGTGTACCGACTTAAGATGTGCGCGAATCTCTTCGATGCGATCGCGATTTTCGCGTAGCAACTCCACGACATCCGCCTCGTCCCGCAAGCGGCCTGCCGCGAGCTTTAGCTCGATCAACGAGTTCAGCGCGATGTAACGCAAGACGCCGCGAGCCGCCCCCATCTTTGCCGGATGTGGGATGGTGGAAGGCGCTGGGCGCGTCGCCGTGCCGGGGCGGCCTCCTTCGGGCAAAATATCGACCTCGATTCCTGTCTCTTTGTGGCGCAGCTTTGGCCAATGAGACTCAGCCGGTGAAAGAACCTCAAATCCCGCAACGGCCGCCGATTGCAAGAACTGAGTTACACTTGCTTGTGGCAGCGCGATATCGATGTCCTGCGTGATTCGCCCCACATACCCGTGCCGCCACACCGCCCATCCGCCACCGACAACGGCTTCACAGTCGCACGCGGCCAGCACCCGATCGATCGCCTGAACAACGCGGCCGTAACGCCCGGGTAGATCCTGAGGTTCGAGCATTTCGATCCTTCCGGCCAAAAGGATGTCTGCCAATTTAAGCTGCTGCGCCAATCCTGCGGATGTAATCGGCATTCTCGTGCTTCCGCGACTCGTGTTTCACCGTTTCACCGCTGTCGGCGGCATTTTCCGACCGCCGCACACAAGCCGAGCCCGCACAAAAGAAGAACGGCCGTTCCGGGTTCCGGAACTATTTCATACACGAGCGCCGCAGCAGTGATTTCGACTTGAATTGGTTCCAACAGGACCAACCCTTCGTTGGCATCCCGCGACTCGAATTCGCTGGGCGGTCGTAGAAATGGGATTGAGTTTCCCAACGCCATGAAATCGGGCACCAAATTCAATCCTACTGACCATACATCTGGCGGATACGTGCAATCGATGCAATTGCGGTCAATAAAGCCACCAATCGGACCAAGCGGTTGCCACAATGCTTCGAAAGGGCCAAACGATGGGATGTCGAATCCGGGGAAAGAGATAACACTACTACCTGGTGTGCCAATTCCCGGACTAAAGTTACCTCGTAGAAGCTGTTCGATCGGCTCTCGCTCGATACCATCGCCGACGACACGACCAGCTTTGATAGTGCCCGACCATTCCAGCGCAACGTAATTGGCATACGTTGGTAACGAGATTCGCGGAATGTCTGCGCTTCGTCCGAAGGAAAATACAAGATTCGGAGCGAGACTGTCAACCGACTGCGGACCGAGCAACTCGGGAAGCGGAATGCGCACCGTCTGCGCTTGTGTCGCGCCGGCTGTCGCCAACAGCAAGACGATAAGAACAGAGTTTCGGTAACCGACCATTGTACGTCCTCTCAGTTACCATTAACGGCGACTCGTTTGATATTGTAGTCGAGCGATGCGGATTGGGACAACGACAGTCATTCAACTTGGATGGACCGCCGCCGGTGCGGCGCTTTCCATATCATGTTGGAACTTCCAAATTGCTTCCAGCAATTCGCGGTCGTCGGCATCCCATAGGCCGCGCCCATGCAAATCGTCGCAGACTTCACCGACGGCGGCCACCAACTGACCCACGCGCATCGTTGGCGCGGCAGCTACCAGATCGCCCAGCGCCTCAATGAATTCGCGCCTGAGATCGAGCTCACTCATAAAGTATCTCCCACTCGTTTGGAATTGTGGCGACTCTTGCGAAGTCGGCCAATGACAATTACCTCGACGGTTGTACCCGGAGCCATTTTCGCGATGCGCGTGGCACGCGTCACGCCATCATAGATTTCCAGCACGCCGTCAGGATCCTCGTAAACAATTATTGGTGGCATACCGGCCTTCGACGAGCCGTACCGACGTATTTGTTGGTGCAACTTCCACATATCGACTCCCGTCCCGCGACTGGGAGGCAACCGCAATTCCGCCGGGTCAACTTCGCGAATTTGTTGTTCCATCTCTCTCCCGTTCTCCAGCAGCCCGTTGAAAAAGGGGACAGGCACGCTCACGACCGCGCAAATTCTCGGAGGTTTATCAAGTGATTCGCGAGCCAGTCCCCTTTTTCTATCATCTTCTACGCCACAATCTCCTGCACCACGCGTGTCGGTTCCACGCCGATGAGGCGTTGGTCGAGGCCTTGGAATTTGAACGTGAGGCGGTTGGGGTCGAAGCCCAACAGGTGGAGGATCGTGGCGTGCAGGTCGTGGACGTGGACGCGGTCCTTGGTGACGTTGAAGCCGAAGTCGTCGCTTTCGCCGAGCGTGATGCCGCCTTTCACGCCGCCGCCGGCGAGCCACATGGTGAAGCAATTGGGGTGATGGTCGCGGCCGGCGCTAATATCCTTGGCGCTCCCCTGCACCATCGGTGTGCGGCCGAACTCGCCACCCCAAATGACGAGCGTGTCCTCGAGCAGGCCGCGCTGCTTGAGGTCCTTGATGAGCGCGGCGGCGGCCTGATCGGTATTCTCGCAGTTGCGTTTTATATCGGGTACCAAGTAGCCGTGCTGATCCCAGGCTTCGTGGAAGATCTCGACAAACCGCACGCCGCGTTCGACGAGCCGGCGGGCGAGCAGACAGGTGGCCGCGAAGGAGGGTTTGCCCGGTTCGGCGCCATACATTTTTAGGATGTGCTCGGGTTCCGTGGAAATATCGATCGTATCCGGTGCTTCGGCCTGCATGCGGTAGGCCATTTCGAAGGAGTTGATGCGCGTGGCGATTTCCGGATCGCCGACGGCGCTGAGATGTTGGCGGTTAAGGGCGTTGACGGCGTCGAGCGATTGTCGCTGTAACTCGCGATCGACGCCGGCTGGGTTCGAGAGGAAGAGCACCGGGTCGCCGCTCGTGCGGAAGGTGCAGCCCTGATACACGGTCGGTAAAAAGCCGCTGCCCCAATTGGAGTTGCCGCCGCTGGGGCCTTTGCTGCCGGTGCTAAAGACGACGAACCCGGGCAGGTTTTGCGTTTCGCAGCCGAGGCCGTAGAGCGTCCACGCTCCGAGGCTGGGTTTGCCGAACTGGAGCGTGCCGGTGCTCATCAGAATTTGGCCGGGGGCGTGGTTGAAGGCATCGGTGACCATCGATTTCACGATGGCGATGTCGTCGACCACTTCCGACAAATGCGGCAATAACTCCGAAAGCTCGGCGCCGCACTGACCGTGCTTGGCGAACTTGAACTTCGGCCCCATGAATTGAGAACTGGGGTTGATGAATGCGGCCCGATACCCTTTGAGCAACTCGGGCGGCGGCAGCGTGCCGTCGAACTTGGCCAGTTGCGGTTTGTAATCGAACAGCTCCAAATGGCTGGGCGCGCCGGCCATGAAGAGAAAGATGACATTCTTGGCCCGCGCTTTGAGTGGCGGCCGCTTGGCCGCGAGCGGATCGACGGCCGCTCGTGCCGCACTGCCCGTCATTTGGCCGAGCGCGATGGCCCCCAGGCCAACGCCGCATTCCTTTAAGAACCAGCGGCGGGCGAGAGCGGTGGGGGGGATGTTCCGATAATTATGGTCTTGGCAGTTCATGGTAGGCGTTAGTCGTTGGGAGTTAGGCGTTAGGTTGTTGGATGTTGGTCATTGGTCCTTCTGGCTAACGACTAACAGCTAACGACTAACACTCCTCACTCCTTGGTGATTGTTTCGTCGAGGTTCAGGACGACGCGGGCGACGGCGGTCCAAGCGGCCAGGTCGGCAGGGGTGAATTTGGTCGTTAGCTTTGCGGCGAGTTTCTGTTTGGCCGCATCATCGTCGGCCAGCAGCGGCCAGGGATCGACGCCCGGTCGAGTGAATCGCTGACGCTGCTGGTCCAAAAAGTCTTTTAGTACCTTTAGCTCGTCATCGTGGGGATCACGTGCCAGGCAGCGCTTTACCGCGGTGGTGAGCCGCTCGGCATCGGTCGCACCGCCGTCGTTCAATAAGTGGAGAGCCAGCGAACGTGCGCATTCGACAAACACCGGCTCGTTAAGCGTGGTAAGAGCTTGCAGCGGCGTGTTCGACCGCACGCGGCGGGCGCAGGCGAATTCGCCGTTGGGAGAGTCGAAGTTCTGCAGCATCGGGTAGGGCACTGAGCGGAACTTGAACGTGTACAAGCCGCGGCGATAGCGATCGGGCCCCGTGGCTACCTTCCACGTTTTTGGCCCATAACTGGCCGGCGGTTTGAACAGGAACTCCGGCGCTGGCGGGCAAACGCTCGGCCCACCGACTTTGCGAGTGAGCAGGCCGCTCGCCGTTAGCGCGACATCGCGCACGACCTCCGCGTCCACGCGATACCGCGGGCCGCGGGCCAATAGCCGATTGGCCGGGTCGCGTTCCAAAAGCTGAGGCGTCACCGCGCTCGATTGCCGATACGTCGCCGAGTTGACGATCAACTGATGGATGTGTTTGAGACTCCAATTGTGGTCCATCAACTCGACGGCCAGCCAATCGAGCAATTCCGGATGCGTGGGCGGTTCGCCCTGCGTCCCCAAATCCTCGGCCGTCGCGGCGAGGCCGGTCCCGAAATACGCTTGCCAAATGCGATTGACGATCGCCCGGGCAGTCGTCGGCGAGCGGCGGTCGGCAAGCCATTTGGCGAAATCGAGGCGCGTGGGCCTGGCATTGGCAGCGCCCTGTTTTTCGAGCGGATGTAGAAACGCCGGTGTGCCCGGTTCGACTGCTTCCGCCGGGGCCAGGAAATTGCCGCGTTCCAAGCGATGCGACTGACGGTATTTGTCTCGCTCGACGAGCGTTAGCTGTGTCGTGCCGAGCGGATGGCTTTGCCAGAGGGCTTCGATGCGCTGGTTGTCGTCTTGCCATTCGGGCACCGTGGTTCGCCAGTAGTCGAACACGCGGTTGACTTGCTCGGCAGTGCGCTGGGCCGCGGGAATTTGCAGGATGGCGCGCACTTCGGCCGGCACCGGATCGGCCTTCGCTTTTTCGGCGCTCGTCACGGCAAAGCGGAACCGCCCCAGGTTGTTGTTCTGATTGTCGTCGCTGTTCCAGCCACCGTGCTTTTGCGCCAGTTTGAACGTGAGTCGCAGGCCGCTGTTGGATTCGATCGGCTTATCGAGCGTGAACACCGCCTTGCGGTTTACATTGCTACGGCCACCGCCAATATTGATGCCCCACGCGGTGAGTTCGTTGCCGTCATTGGCATAAGTGACCGGACCCGTCACGCGGCGCTTGTTGCTCTGGTCGTCAAACGTCGGCGACAAATCCTTTTCCGGCGGATTCACGTCGGCCGTGGCGGTCGCGAACTTCAAACTCTGTTTCTTTAACGAGCCGTCGAGCGATTCCGCTTCGACTTCGAACTCGGTAAGTGCGCAGGTGCCGTAGATCGATCGGCCCGGGCCGTTGCCGGGCAGATTTGGATCGGTCAGCAGCTCTAGGCGGATTGCGGCAACCTTGGTGGCCTTGGTCTCGGCCGTGAACTCGGTCGTGTGATTGGTCGGGGCATAGCCGGCCGCCAGGATGGAACTGTCGTCGAGCACGTAATGTTTTTGCCCACCCGACGTGTCGTCGCGCGGCCGCACGATCGTCCATTCGGGCTGGTTGCCGCGGATGCTCGCTTCCCAGGCGGCCATGCGCTCGGGCCAGTCGGGGTTCGCGGCCTTCATCCGCTCTTCGATCGCGTGGATGATTTTTTCAGTCGCTTGCCACTCGGCCTCTTGATCGCGTGGGTAGACGCTGATCTGCGCCTCGTAGCAATTATTGAGGAACGCGAACATTTGGTAGTATTCGGTCTGCGAGAGCGGATCGTATTTATGGCTATGGCATTGGCCGCACTGGATGGTGATGCCCAGAATGCCTTTGCCGATGGCGTCCATGCGGTCGTACATCGCTTCCATGCGGAACTGCTCGGGGTCAATGCCGCCCTCTTCGTTGATCATCGAGTTTCGCAAGAAGCCGGTCGCCACGCGCTGGTCTTGCGTGGCGTTGGGCAGCAAGTCGCCGGCGATTTGCTGAACGATGAAATCGTTATACGGCAGGTCTTGGTTGAGCGAGTTGATCACCCAATCGCGATACGACCACACGAACCGCGGCTTATCTTTCTCGAAACCATCGGAGTCGGCGTAACGGGCGGCATCGAGCCACAGCCGGCCCCACCGTTCGCCGAAATGTGGCGAGGCGAGCAGCCGCGAAACTTGATTATCAATTGCCTTCTCACCACCAATCGCATCGAACGACGCGAGTTCGTCGAGCGTCGGCGGCAGGCCGATGAGATCGAGCGACAACCGGCGGAGTAACGTGTTTGCGCTCGCGGGCGGCGAGGGTGCCAACCCTTCGGCTTCCAATCGGGCGAGCACGAAGGCATCGATCGGGTTCCGCACCCACGTTTTGTGCTTCACTTCCGGCACGGGCGGGCGCTGCGGGGCCGTGAATGCCCAGTGGCCTTGGTATTTGGCCCCCTGCTCGACCCACTTGCGAAGCGTAGCGATTTGTGCGGGCGTGAGCGACTTACCCGACTTGGCCGGCGGCATTTTTTCCTCCGGGTCGGTACTGACGAGTCGCGCGAGGAATTCGCTCTCCGCCGGCTTCCCCAGATCGATGACGGCCTCGGCCCCGTTCGTTTTGCCTTCCGTCTTCCACACATCGAGCCGCAGATCGGCCTGACGCTTCTTCGGGTCCATCCCGTGGCAGTTGAGGCAGTTTTCCGAGAGGATGGGGCGGATATCGCGGTTGAATTGGAGCGGCTGCACGGTTTCCGCCGCCAACGACAACGATTCAATTACGGTAGCAATACTTACCGCTGCAAGGGCCATCCATGGATTCAAATTTCGCATAGCCTCTCTCGCGTATCGACAATGGCCCATCACCGGAAGAACGAACCTATGATTAGAATCCCAATTCGTCCAGCAAACGAGCGCCATGAATTACCGCTAGAACCTCGACGCGTTTCGCTCCACATTGGTAGATGATCCGATATTGCCCAAAGAGTATTTCACGAACCGTGGCATCACGAAGTTCTCGAACAACTTGTCCCGACTCTGGATGGATGCGCAATCGCTCGACCGACTCGCGTAGCTTTCGGATGAAACTGGCGGCAGCACGAGGTGAATCGCGCGCGATGAACTTACGAATCTCACGTAAATCGTCGCGCGATTGCCAGCTCCAGACGATCTTCATGGCGACTCTTCCGCTTCGAGCTCTGCCATGAATTCGTCGTGATCGACGCACTGACCGGACGTGATTTGCTGGATGCCGACTTCAATCTTGTACAACACATACAAGCGATCGATCGCTTGTTCGATCGTGACATCATCATCCAGCGATTCGATCACGCCAAGTATTTTTTCTTTGGTGGTCATGTTTTCGGTCTCCGAGCGGGTTCCCCCCATTATACTATCGCGCAGAAGGGCGACACCATGATCGGCGGGCTGCCCCGGCCGATCAGAGATTCACACTGCGCAACGGGTGGCACGCCCAGGGGCTTTGCGATGGCCGTGGAATCAGCGGTGATTCCCGCTTCACCACGCCCTTCGCCGACTCAGGGCGTGCCACCCAGATTGATAATTTGACCGGCCCTGGCGTGAAAGCCGTGAGGATTGCGGTTCGCGCGATCGCCCAGCGATAATGAGAGGGGCCCGGATCGAGCCCTGCGCCGGTATTGGGGAACCATGCCGCCATTTTGATTTTGGCCGCGCTCTATACCGCGCGGGTGCGACTGAATCGTTTAACCTGGAGCCAACGGCGACAGAAGCATTTTGCGCACAACCCCGTCGCCGCTCGCTCCGGGTTAAACGAAAACGTCTCAACCTGGACCGCGAGAGGTATCGCAACAACCATTCACGAAGCGCACCATGAAGTTCCGCATCATCATTCTCTTCGTTTGTGTCGGCTGGTTATCCGCAGTGCGAGCGGCCAGCGCCGCCACGGTGCCGCCGGTATCGTATGGGCGTGATATCCGGCCGATTCTCTCCGACAAGTGTTTCAAGTGTCACGGTCCCGATGCGGAAACGCGCGAGGCGAAGTTGCGGCTCGATACTCGCGAAGGGATCGTCGCCAAAGCGGTCGTACCGGGGCAAGCGGAGAAGAGTGAGCTGGTGAAACGCGTTCTTAGCGAGGACGATGAGGAACGGATGCCGCCGCCCGATTCGAAGCTGACGCTGACCGGCGAACAGAAGGAACTCTTGCGGCGCTGGGTGGCGGAGGGCGCCACGTTCACCGAGCACTGGTCGTTCGAGCCGCTGCCGGAAAAGATCGACGTGCCTCACGTCAGCAATAAGGCTTGGCTGCGGCAGCCGTTCGATAACTTTGTGCTCGCGCGGCTGGAAGCGGAAAAGCTTCAACCGACTGCGCCGGCAGCGCCATTGCGGCTACTGCGTCGTGCGACGCTCGACCTGACGGGTTTGCCACCGACGGCGGATGAGTGCCGTGCGTTTGAATCGGTGCCGCCTGATCGACTCGATGCGGCGTATGCGGCCGCGATTGATCGACTGCTCGCCAGCCCCGCGTTCGGCGAACATCTGGCGACGGCTTGGTTGGATGCCGCCCGCTACGCCGATTCGTATGGCTACCAATCGGACCAACTTAATACGCAATGGCCCTATCGAGATTGGGTCGTGCGGGCGTTCAATAGCAATCTGCCCTACGACCAGTTTTTGACCCAGCAACTCGCCGGCGATCTGCTGCCCAACGCCAACCGCGACCAGATTTTGGCCACGGCGTTCAATCGTCTGCACCGCATGACGAATGAAGGCGGTACGATTGCGGAAGAAGCCCGCGTGGAGGGCGTCGCCGATCGCGTGCAGACGTTCGGCACCGCGATTCTTGGCCTCACAGTGGAGTGCTCGCGCTGCCACGACCACAAATACGACCCGATCACGATGCGCGATTACTACGCCATCAGCGCGTTCTTCAATTCGATTGATGAAAACGGCATGTACGATAGTGCGGCGAAAGTGCCGGCGCCGTCGCTGCTGCTGCCGAATGAACAGCAGGAAGTGCAGTTGGCCGCAGCGCGGAAGAAGATTGCCGAGAGTGAAGCGGCGCTGGCTGACGTTTTGAAAAGTGGTAAGCAACGCTTCGAAGCGTGGCTGCCGGCGGCCAAACCAGTGACGGATGCCGACCTGGCTGCTTCGTATTCGTTTGAAAGCGACGGCGACAAAATCGCAAATGGTGTTGCCGACAAAAAGGGCGAATGCTCGGCAGCGAACGTAAGACGTGCAGCAGGCGTTCGTGGGAAAGCACTGCGCTTCGACGGCGATTCCGGTGCATCGTTCAGTGATGTGTTTCAAGTCGATCGTTGGGACCCGTTCACGCTCGACTTCTGGCTCCGCGACACGGTGGCGAATGAGCAGCCAGTGGTCGTGTTGCAGCGGACGTACGGCACGGATGTGGGCTACAATGGCTTCGATCTCATGCTGCGCGGCGGTGTGTTGGAAGCGCGATTCTATCGGGTGTGGCCCGGCAACGGCATTGGCGTTCGCTCGTGCAAGCTTATTGCCAAGGACAAGTGGCAGCACGTCGCTGTAACCTACGACGGTTCGAGTTCAGCCAAAGGCCTAAAGTTGTTCCTCGATGGCCAGGAACTCGCGACGGAGGTGCTGCGCGACCATCTCTATAAGAAAGCGTGTGCCGCTATTTATGGTGGCGGACAGCTGACGCTCGCGCAGCGGTTCCGCGATCGGGGCTTCAAGGACGGCGAGATCGACGAGTTGCGGATTTTCGACCGGGCGATTTCGCCACTGGAGGTTCGCAATCTGCAGAATGAGAACGCCCTCCGCGACGCGCTCGCCAAGCCGGCCGATCACGCCGCGGAACTGGAGGCGTATTACTTCTCGGCCATCGACGAACCGGCTCGCGAGGCGACCCAAGCTTTGCGGCAAGCACGCCACGAGTTGGTCGAGTTGGAAGAGCCGCTACAAGAAGTGCCCGTCATGCACGAAATGACGGAGGCGCGGCCCACGTACATCCTGGCGCGGGGCGTGTACGATGCGCCGAAGACCGAGGCCAACCGCGTGGGCCGCGACACGTTTGCCAAGTTTCTCATGCCGTTTCCGCAGGCGGTGCCGCGCAATCGCTTGGGCCTCGCCCAGTGGCTCACTGATCCTCATCATCCACTCACGGCGCGGGTGTTCGTGAATCGCGTGTGGGCCAATTTCTTTGGACGCGGGTTGGTGAATACGCCCGAGAACCTCGGGCAGCAGGGAGCGCAGCCGTCGTATCCGGACGTGCTCAATTGGCTCGCGCGCGATTTTGTCGACCACGGTTGGGACATCAAGCGGCTCTGCCGCGTGATCGCCATGTCGGCAACGTATCGTCAAGATTCGCGGGGCAACAGCGAGTTGCGGGCTCGCGATCCGGAGAATGTGCTGCTGGCCCGCGGGCCGGGCAATCGCCTCTCGGGCGAGTCGCTTCGGGATCTCGCGCTTGCCGCGTCCGGATTACTCGACCGTCGGCTGGGCGGGCCGCCCGTGTCGCCCTATCAGGCGGGTGGCGATTTGTGGCGTGAAGCGAACACGATGTCGCCAGCGTATCATCAATCGACGGGCAAGGACTTGTATCGCCGTTCGCTGTATTCAGTGTGGAAGCGCACGGCGCCGCTGCCGAATATGTTGGCGTTCGATGCGCCGACGCGCGAAGTGTGTACGGTCAGCCGTAGCCGCACGAACACGCCGCTGCAGGCATTGGTGTTGCTTAACGACGTGCAGTTCGTGGAAGCGGCCCGGGCGCTGGCCACCAGCGTCGCGCAGCAGCACACGGAACTGAAATCGCGAATCGATGAAGCGTTTTTGCGCCTCACCGGCCGGCATCCCGATGCGCGCGAACTCGCACTGCTCACGGATCTGTATCAAGAACAACTGCCGTTGTTTACCGATGCCAAGCAACAAGACAGTGGAAAATTCCTAAGCATTGGTGAATCGAAGTCCGAAACGAAACTACCGTCGCCGCAACTCGCGGCGCTTACCGTGGTGTGCCAGACGATTTTGAACCTTGATGCCACGATCGTGGAGCGATAAGTAGGTCCCGCGAGCCGAGCGGGACGTGAACCAACATCATGATTGAGTCATTCGTACAACAATTCGGATTGAAGCTCGCAGCGCAAGCAAGAGCTTTGTGTGTGAGAACGGGTAACGCGAAACGCTCTTGCTTGCGCTGCGAGCTTCAAACTAATTAATAACATATAGATGGTGGGCGGTGCCCACCCTACGGCGATGAAACATCAACTATCCATTAACGACTTACAAAGCATCACTCGCCGAAACTTCTTTGGTAGAAGCGCTACTGGTATCGGCAGTATCGCGCTCGGCTCGCTGCTGACGAATGCTCTTAACGGTGGAGCCGGGGCGTCGGCCGACGAACCGTCGGCGTCCGGCCTGCAACTGCCGCAACGTGCCAAGCGGGTAATCTACCTCTTTCAATCCGGTGGCCCGGCGCAGCAAGACCTGTTCGATTACAAACCGCTGCTCAATGAAAAGAACGGCCAGCAACTGCCGGCGCACGTCCGCGGCATGCAGCGGCTGACCAGCATGTCGGCCCAGCAGGCGTCGATTCCGCTGGCGGGTTCCATCTTCAAGTTCGCACGGCATGGTCAATCGGGCGCGTGGCTGAGCGAAGTGTTGCCGCATCATCGCAAGATCGTCGACGACATCTGCATCGTGCGTTCGATGTTCACCGAAGCGATCAATCACGATCCCGCCATCACGTTTTTCCAAACGGGCGCTCAACTGGCCGGTCGTCCATCGATGGGCGCGTGGCTCTCCTACGGCCTCGGTTCGATGAACGCCGACCTACCCTCGTTCATCGTGCTCGTGTCGGCCAATCAGGGCGATCAGCCGCTGTACGCCCGGTTGTGGGGCAGCGGCTTTTTGGATTCGAAATACCAAGGCGTGCAGCTGCGCCCCGGCAAGGACCCCGTGCTCTACCTCAGCAACCCCGACGGCATTTGCCGCTCGGGCCGCGGTGCGATGCTCGAAAAACTCAACGCGCTCAATCGGCACCAGTTCGACGCGGAGCTCGACCCGGAGATTGAGTCGCGAATTGCCCAATACGAAATGGCCTTTCGGATGCAGACGAGCGTCCCCGATGTCACCGACTTATCCAAGGAATCGCAAGCGACGTTCGACCTATACGGCCCCGATTGCCGCACGCCCGGCACGTTCGCAGCCAATTGTTTGCTCGCCCGCCGGTTGGCCGAGCGCGGCGTGCGGTTCATCCAACTTTATCATCAAGGCTGGGATCACCACGGTGGCCTGCCCGCTGGCATGCGAAATCAATGCGGCGAAACGGATCAGGCTTCGGCGGCGCTCATTCTCGATCTCAAGCAGCGTGGCCTGCTCGATGATACGCTCGTCGTGTGGGGCGGCGAGTTCGGCCGCACATCGTATTCGCAAGGCAAGCTCACGGCGACCGATTACGGCCGCGATCATCATCCGCGCTGCTTCACGCTTTGGCTCGCCGGCGGCGGCATCAAACCGGGCATGACGTACGGCCGCACCGACGATTATGGCTACAACATCGCCGATGAACACGGCAACCCAATTTCACCCGCCAGCGACAAGTTCACGCCCGGCACGATGCACGTACACGACTTGCAAGCGACAATCCTGCATCAACTGGGCATCGATCACACCCAGCTCACGTTCAAATACCAAGGCCGCCGCTTCCGACTGACCGACGTAAGTGGGAATGTGGTCAAGGAGATTTTGGCGTAATCACGATTGAAGCTCGCAGCGCAAGCAAGAGCACTGTGCGCTGCGATGCCGCCACGCCCAATTCCCTTGCTCGCGCTGCGGGCTGCAAGCCACATCTAATTGCGACTGTTGACGTTCTTGCGCAAGGACGACTTCTACACAACGAATGATCCGATGAATTCACCGCTCGGTATTGAGATTCGCCGCGTGGAGCTCCACTCGGCCGTCGCCCAGCAGCTCATCCACGCGCTCGATCGCGAAGTGCAAGGTCGCTACCCCGAGGATGGATCCTATTTCTCGCGACTTGATGCCGAGGAAGTCGCCGAGGGCCGCGGCGGATTCTTCGTGGCGTATCGCAATGGCGAAGCGATTGGTTGCGGCGCCGTGCGCGGCGTTGAGCCGGGCGTGATGGAAGTGAAACGCATGTACGTCGTCCCCGCGGCGCGCGGGCAGCGCGTGGGTCAGGCGATTCTCGACGCCCTCGAAGCCGAGGCTCGCCGGCTGGGCGCGCGTCGGCTGCTACTCGAAACGGGGCCGCGGCAGCCCGAGGCCATCGCGCTGTATGAGCGGGCGGGCTTCACGCACATTCCGCTCTATGGAGAATATGCCGACTCGCCTCATCCGCATCTCAGCACCTGCCTGGGGAAAGATTTGTAAGCGCGGCTGCCAGCATGCTAGCGCCACCGTGGCAAAATGCAGTGCTAAACCGCACATTTCGCGGCCTGCAGCAAGATTGTCTAAACGGATTGGCTAAAAATTGCCGACTGCGCAAGAGGCGGACACGTTGCGCGCCGATCGTACGACGGACATTCCTGTCCGTCGCTGCACGGGTTGCGGACGGGCAGGATTGCCCGTCCCCTGGTGGTTCACGTGCCCAAGGAGGGGCTTGTGCCTCGTTCGTACTCGGCATTTCTGATCATGTTGCTTTCGACGGGGGGATGGTATTTCACCAAAGGCCCCGGCCAAGGGCAACTCGGCGCAATCTTCCAACAGATTTCGCAAGGGAAGTCTGGTACGCCAGGGCAATTCGGCCAACCCAGCCCGACCGGCCAATTCGGCGGACAGTATCCGCCCAACAACAACTATTACGGCAACAACCAGAACGGCTATCCGCCGTATTCAAACTACTCGACTCCACCCCCGGCGCCGCAAATCCCGGCGACGTACGCCTCGCAAGCGGCGCCTGCCCAGCCAACGCCTCCGACGCCCATGTTCGGCGGCCCGGCCATTCGCATTGCCTCGTTCAACATTCAGGTTTTTGGTGAGGCCAAGGCGTCGAAGCCGTACGTCATGGGAACGCTGGCTGCGATCATTCAAAATTTTCAGATCGTGGCGATCCAGGAAATCCGCACGCAGGACGATTACTTCCTCGATAACTTCCTGCGCACCTACGTCAATGTGAATGGCCACGTGTACGACAAGGTCATCGGCCCGCGATTGGGCCGCAGCGTCAGCAAAGAACAATACGCCTTCATCTACGATACGAAGACGATCGAGGTCAATCCGCATTGCATTTACACGATCAACGACCCCGACCATTTGCTGGAACGCGACCCGCTCGTGGCGATGTTCCGCGTACGCGGTCCGCCGCCGGAACAGGCGTTCACCTTCATCCTGGTCGACGTGCACACCAAACCGGAGCAGGCCCGCGAAGAATGTAATACGCTGGCCCAGGTCTACGAAGCCGTGCGCCGTGCCGCCGGCGATGAAGACGACATCATCATGCTGGGGGATTTCAACGTCGACGACAAACACCTGGGCGACCTCGCGCGAATCGACGGCATGCGACCGGTGATCCGCGGCACGTTCACCAATACTCGCCAGAATAACCAGGAAGACAACATCCTGCTGCACGCCCCCTCGACGACCGAATTCAGTGGCCGCTGGGGCGTGTTCGATGTTCAACGCTTCTTCAACTTGCGGCCCGAACAGGCCCTGCAAGTCTCCGACCACTACCCCATCTGGGCGGAATTCAACGCGTATGAAAGCGCGACGCCCGGGCGCGTGGCAGCACTCAACCCGAATGTACGCTTGCAGTAACTGATTGAGAACAAAGCCGACAAAGCTCGCAGCCAATAGCTTGTCGTGCCTATGTTTCTTGTAGCGGTCGGTATCGCGCGGGATCTTGAAATCCGGCGATCCACGCGGCGCCTTCAAGGCACGTTCGCGTCTGCGGTGGAACTTGCAGCACATATTGGCGGCCGGTCGAAGGACACCGCACCTCAATGCAAACGACATCTGCGCCGTTTTGAAACGATATTCGCAGCAAGCGCCGTTGGCCTCCCGAGTCATGATCATTGTCAATGACTTTGGCGTCGGTGTTTGCTATGAACCACTCCATTCCGACGCGTTCCAATAGCACGCGCCGCCGCTCGACGTTTTGCTCGCGCAGGATTTCATCCACGGTGATTGTCTCTGGTTCAAATGCGATGCGATCTGAAACCAGTGCGCCTCGCCAGAACAATCGTGTACTACGAAGCGTTGCCGGCAGTGACCTCAAACCCGAGTCGGCAACCTCGATAGAAGAACGAATCTTCATTCCTTGAGGCAGCGCGGTTAACTTGGTGCAGCCGCGAACGTTGAGAATCTCTAGTCGCGCACACCTGTCGGGAAGTGACTCGAGATTGAAACAGCCGCTTACATCAAGCCGTGCAATACCGTCAGCGAGACTCTGAGGCAACGCCGTCAGCTGCGTGCAACCGCTCGCATTCAAATCTTGCACTTGCAGGCCTTCGGGAAGCTGCGCGATTGTGGTGCAATTGCGCAACCTCAGTTCCGGTACACTAAGCGGAACAATTCGTTCGAGCTTAGGACTGTTAGACGCCACGATCGTGCGTAACACTCGCAATCCTGCCGCGAGACATGTGATATTCGTTCGTCGCGCGAACAAGTCGATGCACGTCAATCGCTCGGGCAAGCCGCGCAAGTTTACACAGCGCGAGACATCCAGTGTTTCCACTTCCATCTCACGTGGCAGATAGGTAAGCCAATCGGCATCCGTCAGGTTAAGCCGACCGCGCACGCACATACGCCGCGGGAGCGTGCCTTGCCGAAGCCGCCTTCGCGCTGTTGCCTCGCTCCAAGGGAAGCATCGATCGAACCAGCGAAACATGGTGCACCTGTTTGCGATTAATCGAAAACAGGGCGCTGCCATTCCTTGAATCGCGGGTCGTATTCGCGCTGCCGCCAGACACGGTAAAATCCGCGCGAAAGCCGAATCGTCCCATGTTCTTCATGAACGACGTCGGCCGTATCGGCCAATACATCGATAAAGAGTTGCTCTCCGTCCGCAAAGACCGCGGCGGATCGAAAGTCGCTGATGCGATGCTGGTGACCCGTTAGCTCACCATCGGCCAATACTGTGTTTGACCTTTGAATCGCAACTGCCGGAATTGCGGAAACGGATTCAATGTAAACGTCACCTTGTCGCCACAACATACTTACCTCCATTGACAAATGTTGGACGGCCGATGCCGATCTTATCCCCCAAGGCACACGTAGATTACCGCGTCCGGAAGAAAATTGCAACGAATTTGACGGAGCAGCTGCCGGTTCAGAATCCGCGTGGCAGATGCCAACCGTGCTCTCTCAACCCAAAAATTACGGCGTTTGCCCTGCTCTTCGCCCCCAAGTGCTCGACAGGGGTCAACTTCCGGGCACATCATTTGTTGGAGGGCGGGGGTTCTTCTGCCTGCTGCGGCTGGGGGTTTTCTGCAAGCGCTTCATCGATAATTCTCTTGAATTCATCGGAAGGATCAAAGCTCTCGGCCTCGGCCGGAATCTGCGCCGCGTCGGCTTGGACTTTGGCTTCGTTGAGCGCCAGTCGTAAATCCGCGTCGCTCACTCTGGGCCGTAATCGCCATTCGCCCCCCTCACGCTGGTCGGCGACGTGGACCATCACTTTATCCAGTCCCTCGTTGGCGATCTTGCCTCGGATCATTCCACGCGTAAATCGTTCGAGCGATACACGTCCTGCCTTCTTTTCCTCGTCGCTCAACCCCGACCGTGCGATGTAGTGAATGTCCATGGCACTTACTACGATGGCTGGCATGAGGCGCGACTTCGTCACTTTCTCAAGGATGGTCATGGCTTGTTCCAGCGAAATCCGACCATCGCGAAAGGCCGCGCCCACGCGCTCCACTTGTTCATTGACTTCGATCTTTTCTTGCGGCGGCAAGTCGGAATGCTCGACAGCTCGCTGGATGGCTTGCGAACCGAAATCGGCCGCCCAGCCGCGAAAATTCCGCGCGACCCAAATCCCCAGAATAATCATCAGTACCAAGAAGATTGCAAAGACAGCGAAGCAACCAATAAGACAGGTCGCCCACTTGCTTCGCGGCTTTTTAGGCTCGCCGTATTCGCCGGGCTCTATTTCAAACCGATGTTCCGTGTCCATCGCGAAGTCCTTTTGAACCCTGTGTGAAAAACCTAATGGCGAGTGTGCCATGCCCACGGCTTGGCGTGGGCATGCGATCCTCACGAACGCAACATGGCCACTCCGAGCAGTGGCCATGGCACCCCAGCCTGGCGGTCAACGCACGGGCACATCGAACCATACTGTCCCTCGCATGTTATTCGCCTTGGCGTCGCCGCAAACCGCCGGCGAATGAAATTGTACCACCCCGCGAACGGCTACCCAATTCCAAGCCGGGCCGCACTGATGTACCATGCATTTTGGGCAGTTTGGCCAGGAACTCAGGCGTTCGCATGACGGTCACCAGTCGCGGTCTCTACGCTTATCTGACGATCCTCTCCGGCAATCGCGCGGGCACCAATTTCCCGCTCGATTCGCGCCGTAATACGCTCATTGGCCGCGGCACCGATTGCCACATCTCGCTGCCCGACCCGCTTTGCTCGCGCGTTCATGCCACGCTTACGTTTACGCCCGATGGCTGGCTCCTGCGCGATGCCGAAAGCCGCAACGGTACGTTTGTGAATGGCCAAAAGGTGGATGAAGCCCGGATCGTTGATGGCAACGTGTTTCGCGTGGGCAGTGCCGAGTTCGAATTCCACGAATCCGAGGAACCTCCCACCGCCAAGGGCGATGACCCCGAACTCATGCAGACGATTGTGCAAGACATGCCGATCGCCGTGCAGGAGTCGCATGAAGATGCGTTGGCTGGACTTCCGAGTACCGAGCAAGTGAAGGAGCTGATGCTGCTCTACCAGCTCTGCATCAAACTGCTCGGCTGCGGCGATCCGAATCGCGTGCTCGAAAGCGCGCTTGATCTACTGCAAAAACGCACGAACGCATCCGTGGTGGGGTTCCTTTCCGTGAGCGACCAGGGCAGCTTGCAGCCAAAACTCGTGATCCCGCGTGATGCGGCCAATCGCGTAACGCTGAACCAATCGCTCACGGAGTTAGTTTCGCGACAAGGCCACGCCGTGTGGGTAGCCAACCAATCATCGCAGGAAGGCACCCAGCACTTGGGCCATTTTGCCGATGCCGTATGTGCGCCACTCGTGCGGCGCGCCGACGGCGAACGCACCACGCTCGGCGCGATTCACGTGTACCTTGAAGCGGGTCGCTTCCGCCAATCCGACTTCGACTTCATCATCTCGGTCGCGAATATCGTGGCGATTGCGCTCGTCCGTGCTCGGGCACTCACGGCTCTGCAAAGCGATTACCAGCGCCTCGTGGAAAAATCGCCTGGGCATGACGAGCTCATTGGCACCTGCCCGCCGATGCGCGATCTCAAAGCTAAAATCAATCGTGTGGCACGAGCGCCAGGCTGCGTTCTTATTCGCGGTGAAAGCGGGAGCGGCAAGGAGCTTGTCGCGCGGGCCGTCCATCGTGCCAGCCCGCGGGCCGATCGCCCGATGGTCAGCGTCAATTGCGCCGCCATTCCCGATGAGTTGATGGAGAGTCAACTATTCGGCCACAAGGCGGGGTCGTTCACCAGTGCCGACCGCGACCACATCGGCTTCTTTCAGCAGGCCGACCTTGGTACGCTATTTCTCGACGAGGTCGGCGAACTTACGCTCGAAGGCCAAGCCAAACTGCTCCGCATCTTGGAGGGACACCCCTTCCTGCCAGTCGGGGCGACGGAGGAGGTGAGCGTCGATGTTCGCGTCATCGCGGCCACGAATCAGAACCTACAAAAATACGTTCGTGAGAAGCGCTTCCGCGAAGACTTGTACTATCGGTTGAGTGTGTTCGAGCTTTACGTGCCGCCGTTGCGCGATCGCGGTGACGACATTAGCCTGCTAATCGATTTCTTTCTCGATCATTTCCGCCGCCTGCATGGCCGACCAGGATTGGGAATCACCGATGCGGCCAAGAAGATGCTCGCCACGTATCGTTGGCCGGGAAATGTGCGGCAGCTGCGCAATGTGCTCGATAGCGCCGTCGTGCTCGCCGACGACGATTCCATTCGTCCCCAAGACCTCGCCCTGCGCGATTCCGGCAGCAGCGAACTGGAAACGCTGCGCATCGACGAGTGGGAAAAACGCCTTATCACCGAAGCCCTCAACCGCACGGCCGACAATGTGCCCGAAGCGGCCAAACTTCTTGGCATCGGCCGCGCGACGCTCTACCGCAAGATCGAGCAGTACCATATTGAACGATAAGCGAGAAGTCTCACGCCAAGGCGCTAAGGCGCGAAGAAGAGAGATTGTCTTACCGCTAATGGCCGCTGATGATTCGCTATTAGGAAGTGCGAATCGCTGTGACCCGATTCTGCCTTGAGCGGTTGGCGAAATGAATGCAGAGGGGGAGAATGGGAGAGGGGGAGAACCGATTGGTATGCTTTGTCAGCGAATCTCCCCTTCTCCCCCTCTCCCACTCTTGCCAATCAACATGACCATAACAGCCTTGGAAACCCGCCGTCGCACAATGCAATTCGACCGCGCTGAACTCACGGCCTATCAATTGGCACGGCTCAATAAAATGCTCGCGGCGATTCTGCCGCACAATGAGTTCTACGCTCGGAAACTAGGTGGCACATCGACCCACATTGAAAGCCTCGCCCAGTTCGCCGCACTGCCGTTTACCACAAAAGAGGAACTTCAAGCCACGGCCGGCGACGAACCGTTTGCCGCCAACCGGACGTTTGCTTTGGACCGCTATGTCCGCTGTCATCAAACGTCGGGCACGCGCGGCCGACCGCTCGTGATCGTCGACACGGCCGACGACTGGCAGTGGTGGGTCGAGGCGTGGCAATATGTGCTCGACTCAGCCGACGTCACACCGTCGGATCGTGCGCTGCTGGCCTTTTCGTTTGGTCCGTTCATTGGCTTTTGGAGCGCGTTCGATGCGCTTGTTGCCCGCGGCGTGCTCGTCGTGCCGGGTGGCAGTATGAGTAGCCTGGCTCGCCTCGAACTCATTCGCACGCTGCGTGTGACCACGCTGCTGTGTACGCCCACCTACGCGCTGCGGTTGGCGGAGGTCGCGGCCGAACATAAGATTAACCTAGCCGCCATGAGTGTCGAAAAAATCATTGTGGCCGGTGAGCCGGGCGGCAGCGTGCCGGCGATGCGTGAGCGCATCGAGGCTGCTTGGGGAGCACGGCTCATTGACCATGGCGGCGCTACGGAGGTCGGTCCGTGGGGATTTGCCGATACGGCAGGCCGCGGTCTGCACATCAACGAAGCCCATCTCCTGCCCGAATTCATCTCGGTCGCAACTGGTCAGCCGGCACAACCTGGCGAGCTTGCGCACTTGGTGCTCACAACGCTCGGTCGAGTTGGGGCGCCCGTCATTCGCTACCGCACGGGCGATTTGGTGCGGCCTGTTTGGCCAAACGGTGTCGTTCCCCCTCTCCCAATGGGAGATGGTTTTCATGCCGGCGCGTGCCAATTCGTATTACTAGAGGGCGGCATCCTCGGCCGGGCCGACGACATGATGATCATCCGCGGCATGAATGTGTATCCCACGGCAATCGAGCAGATTCTGCACAGCTTTCCCGAGGTGGTAGAATATCGGATGACGGCGCGCAAACAGGGCGCGCTCGACGAACTGGTGATCGAAGTCGAAGACCGACTGCGGCAACCGGCGCGAATCGCCGAAGAGTTGAACCTGCGGCTGGGCCTCAAGGTCGAAG
Organism: Planctomycetota bacterium; assembly: GCA_029781135.1. Lineage (GTDB taxonomy): Bacteria > Planctomycetota > Planctomycetia > Pirellulales > Lacipirellulaceae > JABDGM01. The sequence goes on along the minus strand of JAKOXH010000017.1, from coordinate 96,138 downwards.
TTCGCTGCGTGGCCCCGATGTCGCTGCCACGCTTCGAAGGCAAGGGCCGACGGTTCGTGGACGAACGTTTGGAAAGACAGGGAGACAAGGAGACAAGGAGACAAGGAGAAGATGGTGGTTGACGGATCTCCTTGTCTCCCCCTCTCCTTGTCTCCTTGTCTGGCAATGACACCATGACCGCTCAACCCACGAAACTCGAACTCGCCGCCCCGGACCGTCTCCGCATTACGTGGAGTGACGGCCTGGTGCGCGAGTACCCGCTACGTGAGCTTCGGGACAAATGTCCGTGTGCCACTTGCCGCGAAAAACGGAATGCCCCACCGGCGTCGCCGTTGCAATTGCCCATTATTACTGAAGCCGAAATCCAGCCGCTGAGGATTACGGCCATGAAGCCGGTCGGCAATTACGCGTACTCGATCGACTTCAGCGATGGCCACAACACGGGCATCTACACGCTCGAATCACTTCGCGATCTGGGTGAACCGGTTCGCGCGTAAATTTACTATTGAAGGGTGCGCTTTGAATGAACCTGTGGGAGGCGTCTCCCGACGCCGAGAACGCTGTCGAATGTGACACGAAATCGGCCTCAGAGAGGCCTCCCACAACCCATTAACTGGGCAGGCCTCAATAGATTTGCACTGCCCCTGTTTATGACCTGGTGGCATTCTCTGACAGCTTGGCTCGCGGCACACGGTGCTATCGTGTGGTGGCTGTCGATTGCGTCGTTGGCGGCGCTGCTGACGACGCCGGCCATCGTGGTATGGCTCATTACAAAGTTGCCGACGGACTATTTTCGCGCTTCAGTTCATCCGCCACTGGAGACCTTCGCCGATTTCCCCCTGTTGCGGCTGACGTTGCTCATCGTCAAGACACTGCTGGGCGTTGTGCTGCTGCTGGCCGGCGTCGTTATGTTGATCACGCCCGGCCAGGGGTTGCTGACGATCACCGCAGGTTTGATCGTGGCTGAGTTTCCGGGGAAGCGGCGGCTCGAGCGTTGGCTGGCAACACGTCGCCCCGTGTGGCGATCGCTCAACTGGATTCGCCGCCGCGCCGGGCAACTCGAATTTGCGCTCCCACCGTAGGCCGATTGACCATCAACTGCCGCCAGCACCGTCGCCACCGTCGCCAGACGGTGGAAATGCCCCTGGCGACGCTGTCCATCCAACGCTCCACGCTCTGACGAGCGTGGCTACGCGCCCGAATGTGGGAGGGGTCTCCGACCCCGATGGACCGTCGCACTTCCAACCGATCGCGAAGTTCGCGCGAAATCGGCGTCAGAGACGCCTCCCACACAGCTTGGCTCCCACACAGCTTGGCTGAAATGAAAAACTGATTGAACCTGGATTGGTGGGCACGTTACTTGTTCGCCTTGTTTGCCTCTGCTGGCGTCGCACCAGGAATCGGCGGCAAACCGGGGATGCCCGCCGGCGGGGCGGCGGCACCAGGAGCGGCTGCGGCGCCGTCAGCCTTCTTTTCCTTCTTCTTGATGACCTTGTCCTTGGAGACGCGGACCTTTTGGAACACGTTGTCGTCGACCACGAAGTACCAATCGCCGAAGCGAACGTTCAAATCCTTGACCGTTTGTTGGCCTTTCTTGATGGAAGCCTGGTATTCGTCGAGCTTCCGCTGATTTTCTTGCTCGATCTTCTTGCGTTCGGCGATGACTTTGTCCAAATCCTTGTTGGGTTCGCCTTCCTTCTTCGGATCGCCCTCTTTCTTCGCTTCCTCCTGCTTCTTGGCGTCGCCTTCTTTCTTGGCTTCGTCCTGTTTCTTAGCCGGATCGTCCTTCTTAGCCTCTTCCTCTTTCTTCGGAGGAGCTTCTGCTTTCTTCACGTCTGGATTGTCCTTCTTCGCCGCATCCGCTGAAGCGGACTCGCCGGGCTTCTTCTCCACTTCACCGTTCGGTTTGGCGGCGTCACCCTTCTTCTCTTCCGGCTTGCCCTTTGCTTCGCCTTCCTTCGGTGCTGCATTGGCATCCTTCTTGGCCTCACCAGTCGCGGCATCCTTGGTGGAATCGGCGGCGCCAGCGGGAAGATCGGGAAGCTTCACAAGCTCGGGTTGCTTCACGGCTTTTTCATTGAAGCGCGCCATCACAAACATGTAGCGGTGGACGTCGTTCTTCTGGTCCTTATCCTTACCGCCCGGAGTGGAAGCCTTGGCCTCGGCCTTGCCGTCCTTCGCATCCTTGGCTTCTTTGCCTTCCTTATCTTGCCCGGCCGTATTCGTGAGGTTGCCGAACCGCAACACATATTCGGCCCCATTCTTCATCGTAGCGATGACTTCGCCGTTGCTGGAAATCAACTCTTGCGGCGCGCCCGGTTGCGGCGCCGTGGCGGCAAACCCCTTCGAGATGAGATCCTGGAGCGCTTCGCGATTGTTCATGAAGCTCTCGCCCGCCTTGAGGTTTTCGCTCAATCCTTGCGGCTTGCGCTTCACATCGACGATCTTCAAGTCATCGAGGGCGGTTTTCAGGCCGTTGAGCGTCTCCGTATTCAACTCTTCATCGTCAGCCAATTTGAATTCGGTATAATCGCCGTTCGGACCCTGCTTCGGATCGAACTTCTTCAGCGTCGCGGGGTTCCACTTGGCATCCGTGTCGTTATACGTGAAGGTCATATCGGCTCGCGGATCCCATGCCACGCCAATTTGCGGCCGACCGTTCGGCCCCATCACCAGGCCCATTTCCGCCGAATAATCCTTCACTTCGACTTGCTGCAAATCCCAGGCGTTGAGCTTCAGCAGATCCTTTTCAATCCAATCCTCGAAATTGGTCGAGAGTTTGGCAGGATCAATTGCAATGATGTACACCACATCGCGGCCAGCCTCGCGGACATAGCGCTGCGTATCGGCATTGCGCACCGACTTGCCGAGAATGAGGTCGACGAGCGGCTTGCCTTGCTCGTCGCTCATCGTCACGCGCGTGCCCACGCCCTTTTGGCCCGGTTCCAGCTTCGGCGACTGCGGATCGATCACTCCGTACTGCTCATGATCGCCGGCATTCTTGCTGGCGATGCCCAGAATCGTGCGATCCATCAGCGACGTGGCCGCCTCGGCCATCTGCTTGGCGGCATCGGCCGGATAGCCATCCTTCGAGGGAATCGACCACAAGCCGTTCTGCTCGGCCACTTCGAAATCGTGCAGTGTGGCCGTGTCCTCGTCGAAGCGGACGATTTTCAAGCGCTTGGCCGTTTCCGGCGACGTGAAGTTCTTGGTCAAGTCGGTGCCGACGAGCGTCACTTCGTCGACCTCGGAACTCGAGGGTGCCGAGATCACGCCAATCGAAATCGCCAGCAGCCCGGCCAATACGAAACCAATCGTCTTTGCGTTTTCACTCATCTCAAAAACTCCGCCAGCGTATCGCGCTGGTTTGGAATCTAACCGTTTTGAATCCCAACCTATTACGCAAGAGGGGGAGAGGGGGAGACAAGGAGACTAGGAGATTCACCTGGAAATCGTCGCCAACGAATCTCCCCCTCTCCCCCTCTCCTTGTCTCCCCCTCTGCTATTCCTTCGCCTTGCCGTATCGCAGCCGGCGCTGATCCACGCCTTCTTGTTCCGCCTTGCGGCGATTGAAGAACACGAAGAACGCGAGCAGAATCGGCGGCAAGGGCGGCAAGAGCACGGCCAGCAGTTTGTACCGATCTTGCACGCCGCGAATCGTCGCCGCCAGCTCGCGCTCGCTTTGCTTTACCTTGCTGTTGCGATCTTTTTCCAACGACGCGATGCGCACATCGCGCACGCGTTCGAGCCGAATTCGCTCGCGCTCCATCATCTGCTCCTTCACGCGCGGGTCGAGGTCCTTGCGGTTTTCCAGGTCGGCCATCTTCTTGCGGAATTCATCCTGCGCGGCATCGATTTGCTGGCGCGCATCGCTCGCGAATTTGTTCTGCTCATCGAGCGAGGTCTTCCGCTGCTCCTCGGTCGCTTCCTCGATCTTCTCCAGGATTTTGTGGGCCCGCGAGCGCTTCCGCAGTTCAATGAAGCGATCGTCCTTGGCCAGCGAATCCAGAATATTGAGCACGAAGGCCACGTTCTGGAACTTGAAGTCGATGATCGAATCGGGATCTTGGCCCATCTCGCGCAAGCGAAAGATGATCGGCGCGATCCAATCGATATCGGCCACCAGCACCACATTGAGCTTCGTCTTTTCCGCCGCTTTGCCCGCGAGCGCATCCTCCTCGGCAGCTTTCGCTTTGTCGCCGGGTTTGGCTTTGGCATCGGCCGCCTTGGCATCGGCGGCTTTGGCATCTTTACCGGCGTCTTTCGCCGCTGCATCGCCCTTCGCGTCCTTGGCGTCTTTGCCGTCTTTCTTATCCTTGCCGGATAAGTACAGACCAGCGTCGGGTACGTAGTCGCCGCTGATATGAGCGGCCACCACGTACGGCTCATGCGTCATCGCCCGCCTTACGCCCATTGCATTGCCGGAGCGCAGGCCCATTTCGACATCTTGGTAACTGATCGTGCCACTATTTCGCCCTGTAACGGCGAGCTGCTTGAAGCCCAACTTCGAACCCTCGGCCGGTCGGATCGACCCCGGCCAGAAGAACAACACTTGCCGCATGCCAGACGAAATCTCATCATCCGGATTGAACGGGTTCGGCGTGCCGTGGGCCGAAAGCCCTTCGTCGACGAAAATCCACTCCTTGTAGATGTCGCCCAACTTCGGCTCGGGATTGAAGTCTTGCCAGACGACCTCGTCGCCATACATGGAAACGCCGAGCAGTTTCCAAAGTTCGTTGATATCGCCTTTCGGCGCGGGTTGACCGCCGCCACCGAACATGCCCATCATGCCGCCCGGCGGACGATTCGGTTGCGCCGTGCCCACCACATCCTGCCACAATTGCGGCCAGGGGAATGGATCCTCGAAGATTGCCGTCGGTTGCCCCCCCTTCACCGCCGCCACGAAGTTCTTCAGCGCGTCCGGCGTGAGCGACGATGGCTGCACGGCCAACAGCACATCGTACTTCTCCGTGATCGGCTTCGTGGGATCGACTTCCGCGACGTCGTACTGCTTCTTCAGTTCTGCGACGAGTTGCGATTCCTCGCTGGGCCCTTGCATCGAAAAGCCGCCAAACAGTTGGGCGGCAGTCTTCACCACGCCCAGCTTCTTGCGCTGCTGTTGCGACACCGTGCAAATCGATCGCACCAGTTCATACTCGATGGGAATACCCTTATCGATGAACGGCAGCACGACCCGATCGAGCCCGGACGAGAACGCCGCGCCCAAGAAAATTTCATCGGTCTTGCGCGCGCCGCGGTCAATCGTGCGGACTTCGCGCGGCTCGATGCCGTACGCCTTTTGGGCGTTGGTCGCCTCTTCGCTGAAGTTCTCGATCTCATGCACGTCGACGACGATCTTGCCGCCACTCAACGAACTCAATTCGCTGAGCGTCGAGAGCAAATTCAGCTTGTGCGCCGCGTACTCGGCCGGCACCTGTGGACTGACATAGGCATCGATCTTCACCGTCTTCGCCTTGTCGTTGCCCCGCAGTTCCTTCACCAACTGAATCGTGCGCGGCGAGAGCGAATTCAAGTTTTCGCTCGTCACATCGGCACGCAGGGCATTGTGATGCGAAATGAACAAGTTGATGCCAATCGCGACCGCCACCAAGCCGAGCGCTCGGGCCAGATAGTGGGCCCACATCGATTGGTCTTCCTCGCGACCGCCCCAATGCCGCCGGCCAATGAGCACCATGCTGATGTACAGCATCACGATCGCGATCATCACGAAATAGCTGATGCCGCCCAAGCTGATCACGCCCCGTTGAAAATCGCTGAATTGCTCGATGGCACTCCACCGCTTGACGGCCTGGGCCATTTGCGGATTCTTGATGATCCAATCGGCCACGCCGAACATGGCGAGCGGCGCGTTGAAGACCATCCCCAGGATGAAACCGACCGTGAGGTTGCTCGTCAAGAACGAGGCCACCATGCCGATCGAGAGCATCGCCAAACCGACGAACCAATAACCAATGTACGTGCCGATAAACAACCCGCCGTCGGGCCTTCCCAGCCCATAGCTGAACACGAGATAAATCGAAAACATCGAGAACAAGAGAGCGACCGTGTAAATTGCCACGCCGGCCAGGAATTTGCCCAGCACCACGTCGGTATCGCTCGCCGGCAGGGTGAGCAGCAGCTCATCGGTATGCTGGCGCCGCTCTTCCGCCCAGATGCTCATCGTGATGGCCGGAATGAACACCAACAAAATGAACGGCAGCCACTTATTGAGCTGATCGAGGTTCGCGAGGTTGTTGCTGAAGAAATCGGGCGGCCAAAACGCGGCCAGCGCGCTGAGCATCACGAATACGCAAATGAATACATACCCCGTCGGATTCGAGAAATAGCTCACGAAATCGCGACGAAAGATGGCTTTCAATACGGTCCAGTTCATAGCTCTGTAGGTCAGCCTTTAGGCTGACACCTCAACAAACATTTCTTTATACCACTAATCTTCGCTAATCAAACGCTAATAAAGATCAGCGACAATTAGTGGAGATTAGTATTCCTTCCATAACTTTCCGACTTATCCAGTCTTCGACTTCGTGCAACAAACGGTCAGGCTAAAGCCTGACCTACCGCGTTAGGTGATAGAACCGCTCATCGATGTTCCGCTCGTTGGCGGCGAACTCGGCCGGCGTGCCGTCGAACACCAACCGGCCTTCATTGATGAAAATCACGCGGTTACACATCGCCTCGACTTCCTGCAAAATATGCGTCGAGAGCAAGATCGTTTTGGTTTGGCCGATGCGGCGAATCGTGTCGCGGACTTCGCGAATTTGATTCGGGTCAAGGCCGGCCGTGGGCTCGTCCATGATCAGCACGTCGGGTTCGTGCAGCAGCACCTGGGCCATGCCGACACGTTGCCGAAAACCTTTCGACAACTTCCCAATCGGCTTGCCAATCACCGTGCCCAGTTTGCACAGGTCCACGACCACATCGATCCGCTCGGCCAGTTTCGCCGCCGATAATCCCCGTGCCTGGCCAAAAAACTTGAGCAAACTGCGGGGCGACATATCGGGATACAGCGGCCCGTTCTCGGGCAGGTACCCCAAGTGCTTGGCGCCTTCCAAGCGCTCCGTCGCCATGTTGTACCCGGCGATGCGGGCCACACCCGCCGACGGCGCCAAATAGCCCGTGATGAGTTTCATCGTCGTGCTCTTGCCGGCGCCGTTCGGACCGAGGAACGCCGCCACCTCGCCACGACTTACGGTAAACGTCACGTCGCGCGTGGCCGCGAAGTCGCCGTAGAACTTCGACAGATTGATCGCCTCGATCATGGCCGCGCGGTCGGCACCGCTGGCGGTTTTGCCAGCAGCCTGCGGAGAGGGCGCGTTGGGAGCAGCAGTTGTCATGGTTTGAGATTGGTTCTGGGAACCGGTTGAAGCAGGAAGTTGCTTGGCAAACGCGGCTCAGGCGGGGGTAGGATTTGCCCGAGGTCGCAATGGGCACCGCCAGTTGGCCGCCCATCAGCAGAATTGCAGTCGGGGATCGGCTCGCCTCGGCAACCCAGGGGCACCATTCCGGCCAAATCCCGTCGTAAAAGCGTACCCGGTGGGCCGGTGAGGTGTCTATACCCGCTACGCCGCCAACCGGCCCCCGGTTCGCCCGAACCGGAAAGGTGCAGCCGAAGAAATTTTAACCGCCAAAGCCTGGGCTGGTGGCACGCCCTGACGCTTTGGGAAGGGCGTGGTAATCGTTGGGATTTGCTGGCCGCCACGCCCTTTCAGGGCGTGCCACCCGGGTAGTTCGACCGATACGTAAAGCCCGTTCTAAAGAAGCTCGCTTACTTGCGTTGCACCACTAAGTGCCGCCGCCAATGTTCGTCGTCGGCCTGGGGGAAATCGGTTCGATAATGTACGCCCCGCGATTCCTCGCGCGCCAAGGCCGTTTCCACCATCAGCCGGGCCACCGTGAGCATATTCTGCAGTTCCCAGCCCTCGGGATCGTTGAACTGCCGGGCCAGCACGTAGCCGCACCAGCGGCGAATTGTCCGCCCCGCATCCGCCAGTTGCGGCCCTGTCCGTTGGACGCCCGCCGACCGCCACATCAGGCTCTTGAGCGAGTTGCGAATATCGACCAAGTCCAGCGGCTCCTCGCGCGGCTGGGCAACGGCATTTTCCAGCGGGATGGCCTGGAAGGAATCATCCTCGGCCAATGCCAACGCGGATGCCCCCGCCCCGGCGTGCGTGCCGTACACCAAACCTTCCAACAGACTGTTCGAGGCCAACCGATTCGCCCCATGCAAACCGCTGCTCGTCACTTCCCCGGCGGCCCACAAACCTGGAACTGTCGTGCGGCCCTCGTGATCGACGGTGACGCCGCCAATCATATAGTGCGCCCCCGGGCGAACGGGGATGGGGTCGGTGGCGATATCAATGCCGAACTCGGCGCACGTACGCGCGATGCCGGGAAACCGCTTCCGCACCTTCTCGGCCTCCAAATGGCTCAAATCCAAGAACACGTTTGGCTGCCGCGTCTTCTCCATCTGCGCGACGATTGCCTGGCTGACCACATCGCGCGGCGCGAGTTCCGCCCGTTCGTCGTAATCAAGCATGAATCGCCGGCCGTTGGCGTCGACTAGCCGCGCACCTTCGCCGCGCATGGCCTCCGTAATGAGGCTGCGGCTGCCCCCGGCAATGTACAACACCGTGGGGTGGAACTGCATGAACTCCATATCGCGAAGCTCCGCCCCGGCCCGATACGCCAACGCGTGGCCGTCGCCCGTGGCGACTTCGGGATTCGTGGTCTCGCGATAGATTTGCCCCGCACCGCCCGTACAAAGAATCGTTTGCTTGGCCCAAATGAACGTGCGGCCGTGGCGGGCGTGCCACACGAGCGCCCCGCGGCAACGGCCTTCGTGCGTGAGCAGGTCGATCGTGAACGTGTTCGGCCACAACTGCGAATCGTTTTTCGTGCGCACCTGTTCGATGATGGCCCGCATCACCTCGTGGCCGGTCGCATCGCCGAGGGCATGCACGATCCGGCGATGGCTGTGCCCGCCCTCGCGGCCGAGCATCAGCTCGCCCTTTTCCGTATCGAACTTGGTGCCCCATTCGATGAGCTGGCGAATGTGCGGCGGTGCTTCGCGGACGACCATTTCCACCACGTCGCGATCGCACAGATTCGCGCCGGCGACGAGCGTATCCTCCACGTGACTGGCGAAGTTGTCGTCGGGGTCGATGACGCTCGCGATCCCGCCTTGGGCATAGGCGCTGTTGGATTGCTCCATCGTGTCCTTGGTGATCACGAGCAGCGACAGCCGCGGATCGATTTCCATCGCCGCGCGCAGGCCCGCGATGCCGCCGCCGATGATCAACACATCGGCGAAATGATGCGGAATCCGCTTCGGATGAAACGGCACCAGATATCGCGGGATGACATTCACGGCCAGTTAGCGTCGGCCGCAAGGCCGAATCTCCACCAATAAACCCAATAACCCCCAATCGCGGGTGCCATGGCCACTGCTTGGAGTGGCCATGCCTACGGGCGTTAAGACCACATGCCCACGCAGAGCCGTGGGCATGGCACACTTCACCCGCTACCCATTCTACTCGCCACTCTGCCGCGCCCGCGAGACACCCTGATTATAGGCCCGCAGCCGATCCTTATATTCAGTCGGCACGGGTCCGCGATAGCCTTCGCGCAAATCGCGCAGCGTGTCCTTCCGCACGGCATTCTGCTCGAGTTCGCCGCGGCGCAACCCGAGGCTGCGTAGCGCATCATCGAGCTCGCGTCGTGCCGTTTCGCCAGCTTCGTCATTCTTTTCAGCGGCCGCTTTCCGCTGCTGCCACCGCTCGATGAACTTCTTGAGGTCCGCTTCGGACCAGCCCAGGTCCTTAAGCAGTCCCTCATCGACCCGTTTCTTCTTCATTTGATCGGCCAGCTTATCGAGCACAAGGTCGGTTTGCTTGCGGGCGTACTCCAAATTGGCATCGTCCCCCTTGGGTGCTTCGCCCGTGATACTCGGCTGCGGATTGAAGGCCCCATTCGGCTGGCCAAAATTCTCTGATGGACCCGCCGGGCCCTTTTGATTTTTGGCGTCGCCGTTTTGTTGATCCTTCGTTTTAGAAGCATCTTGGGGAGCACCGGGCTTCTTTTCGATCGCTTTCCCCTCTGCTGGAGCGGACTCGCCCGGCTGCTTGCTTTCTTGCTTTTCCGTCTCCTTGTCTCCTTGTCTCCTCGTCTCCTTGTCTCCTTGTCTCCCCTTCTCCCCCTCTCCCCCTCTTTCCTTACCAGCGCCGTCGCGCTGCTCGCTCCCCTTCCCCGCAGTCTTTCCATCGCCGGCGCCGGTTCGCTCTTGCGACTTCGCGTCCTTACCAGCTTCCGCAGAATTCTCGCCTCTACCTTTTTCGCCAGATTGCCCGGCGCCTTTATCGGCCGACTGGTTCGCACCCGCGCTGCCCGTGCCATCGTGCGGCGATTTCTGACCACCACCTTCTTCACCACCGCCCGCTTTGTCGCCACCCTGGTCGCCATGCGAATCGCTTTCGCGTTTGCTGTTCGCACCTGCAGGAGGTTCCTGCTGGTTCGATTGACCGCCTTTCGACTCCGCCTGATTCGGCTTCTCCGTGGGCTTCATGCCTTGCTGTGAGTTGGGCGCGCCCTGGTTCTTTTGTTCATCCCCGCCACTGGGCGACCCTTTGGACGACGTTTGCTCACCGCCGGGCGACTTTTGCTGTTGCGCTGGTTTTTCGGACTTTGCTCTGTCTTGCTGTTTCAAATCGTCGTTACGCGCGTCGGTCCCCTTGTCCTCGCTACGCGAGTTCGATTTCTGCTCGCCTTTCTCGCCTTGCGAGCTTTTGTCACCGGCGTTTTTCTTGCGCTCGCCGTCCGCTGAAGCGGACTCGCCCGGCTTCTTCTCGCCTTGCTTCCCTGTCTCCTTGTCTCCTTGTCTTTGCTCATCTCCCCCTCTCCCCTTCTCGCCCTCTCCCCCTCTCTCTTTACCGCCTTCCTCGCGCTTCAACTCGCCCGTCTTCTCCAGCCGCTTCTGGATGCGCTCAAACGCCTCAGCATCGTTGTCGCCCTGCGACGACACCGGCGACTCCTTCTCACCCGCCTGCGGCTTTTGGTCGCCCTTTTGCGGCGATCCATTCTGCTGCTGACCTTCCTCCTGCTGATTATTGGCCCCTGGTTGACCTTGGCTGTTAGCGGGTCGGGCGCCGCGGGGCTGCGCTCCATCTTGCGATGATTCGCCGCCCGCGGCGCCCGCGCCGGTTTGTTTATCCTGTTGTTCTTTTTCGCCTTGCGATTTGCCCGCCGGCTCCGCCGCCGAATCGTTTGCTGCCGATTTGCCGTCGGTTTGCTTTTGACCGTCCTTCCCTTGATTGCCTTTCTGCTGTTGACCCGATTCTTTCTGATCCTTGTTCAAGTCGTTTTGCGACTTCTGATCTTGCCCGCCCTGCTTCTGATCGCTTCCCGCTTGTTTGTCGTACGCGCCATCGGCCGATCCTTTGCTATCGCCTTTATTCTGCTGGCCTTGGCTATCTTTGCCCTGCTGCCCATTGGCGTTCTTGTCGCCTTGTTGCTGTTTGCCAGCTTCGCCATTTTGCTGTCCTTGCTCCTGGGAACCGTTTTGCGGTTGCTGCTTACCCTGTTGCTGTTCGCCGCCACGCTGTTGGTCGCCCTGTTGCGGCGGCTGGTTCTGCGGGAGCTGGCGATCGTTCTTCGCCACTTGGTCCGGCGGCGGTTGCTGTGCCGGATTCGGCGAGACTATCCGCAACGTCTTATGCTCCGTGGCAACTGTGTTGGCTTTCGGTGTGCGATTGTCGTCGGCCTCGGCCCAATACTCGAGCACATCGCCGGCCTTCAATCCGTGGGCACTCGGCAGCAGCATGAACCGGCCGTTGAATCGCCCGCGCTGCTCGCTCTTGAGTAGCAACTCGTTGACCGCATCGCTCCCCATGACTTGGCCCCGCAACCGCACGGCCTGCAAGGCGAAATCCGGATCGCGGGCCTCGACTTCAATCGTCACCTGTTCGTCGAGCCGCACATCCCGCAACTTCTCCCGCGGCTGGCGGATTTCCGCTTCCGGCATTAGATCGGGCTCAACGTTGATCGAATGTTTCACCGGGATTCGATTGGTACGCCCTTCATCGTTCGTGAATCGCAGCACATAACTGGCATGGGTCGGCGTCTGGCGATCGTCACGCAGCGCGAGGTCAAACGCGGCCTGCGCCTGCTGATCAGTGCTAGTCATCTTCAAATCGGGCCTGCCATCCGCTTCGAAATCGACGTTCGCTTCGCGTATCGGCCCATTGGCGCGGGCATGAATCGTGACCCGGGTACCTTCGATGGCGCGAATGTCTCCCACGCCATCGACGCTGTTGTCCACGAAGCCGGTGTAGGGAGGATAGTGATAGTCGATGCGTTCCACGAGGATCGAAGCGGCCGGCACGACCTGGACCGTGTAGTTCCGCGTCCGCGCATCGCCCGCTTCCAGTCGGTACTTCAGATTCCGCGTGATGCCAGCCCCAGCACTTGCGCTGTTGGTTGCCGAATCATCCGCCAGCCGCCCGGTATACTGTAGACCGTCGGCGTTTCTCTGGAGCGGAATCGTGCGGTCGACAATTTGGCCATCTTCCGTTGTATAACGCAGCACGACGGTGTCTTCCTCCGATAGTCCCCGCACCTCGGCCGAAACATCCAGGTACTCGCCACGCGAAATCGTTACCGAACCCGGTGTAACTTCCGAGATCGTCACGCGGCTGGCCGGCACAATATCGGCCCACGGCATGAGCACGCGCTCCACCGCCACGAACGGGTCCTTCGGCGAAAACACCTTGTACAACGCGCCGACGGCAACGATCGCGATCAGCACGTAACCAAGCCGAATCAATTCCGTTCGATCCACTGCCGTATCAACCGGCGCGCGTGTCAAACCGTGAGCTGCTTGTTCTTCAAGCGTGCGGTAGACGGCGTCCGGAATCTCTTGCCGGTGCTGTCGAAAGAGTAGCAAATTGATGAGGCCATTCTTAAGCGTCGGCGTACTGTGCTCGATCGTTTGGGCGGCATACACCGGGTTGATCGCACGAATACACAGTGGCCACAGCCGTTGGTAGGCAAAGTAGCCAGCGCCCACGACGAGCACGGCAAATAATGTGGCTCGAACGAAGAGGGGAAAACCGCCCGGCACAAACCAATGCTCGATCACCACCGCCATCAGCAGAAACAACAAGACGGAAACCGCCAGTTCGACCAGTGCCGTGGCCAGATCGACGACCTTTACTGCCCGCCGGGTACTTTCGATCTTCTCGTCGATGTAATCGTGGTAACGGACGACCGTCGCGTCGCTCCGCGGTTGGGGTGCCTTTCGCGATGGGGCCTGCTCAACGGGCATAGTTGGTCCTGTGGGGTGGGCACCGCCCACGATCGAAACGGCTGCTGCCTCGATAGAACTCGGAACAGCAGAACGTACCTAGCCTATTATACGGGTCAGCCTATCCCTGAGACGGCAAATAACCCAGCAAGTTCCCACGGCCGATTCGCGCAACCGATTTTTCCGATTTTGCCAGCTTTGACACTGCGATTGCCTTCGCTTCAAGGATCGCGCATGATTCAGCCACTCGTAGGTCGGGCTTTAGCCGGACCGGTTCTGGCTTGGTGACCTGCCTTCCACGCGGTCAGGCTGAAGCCTGACGTACCCCCGATGCTTGGCCCCACGGAATTTCGCGACCTCGTCAGCGGCCGCCGTCGCGGCCTGGCCGCAACTGCGCTACGCGGCTTATTGGGAATCGCCGAGGTACCGTACACGTTTGTCGTCTGGATTCGGAACCAACGCTATGCGGGTCGCCGCACGGCCGTGCATCATGCGAATGTGCCCGTGATCAGCGTCGGGAATCTGACGCTCGGCGGCACCGGCAAGACGCCGCTCGTCAAGTGGATCGCGGGCCGATTACAGGATCTTGGTCTTCGCGTCGCCCTGGTCAGCCGCGGCTACGGGGCTGCCCGTGGCGAGCTCAATGACGAAGCCCGCGAGTTGGCCCAAGCCCTTCCCAACGTGCCGCATGTCCAGAACCGCGACCGTTCGGCCGCCACACATCTGGCGATCGAAAAGTACGACCCGGATATCGTCCTCTTAGATGACGGTTTCCAACACCGCCGACTTGCGCGCGACCTCGACATCGTGCTGCTCGACGCCCTCGAACCCTTCGGCTTCGATCGTGTCTTTCCGCGGGGCACGTTGCGGGAACCAGTTGCCGGGTTGCGCCGGGCCGATTTCGTGTGCCTCAGTCGAGCTGATGCCATCAGCGCGATGGAGCGCGAAGCCATTCGCAAGCGAGTGGCCAAGATCGCGCCGCAAACTGCCTGGTGTGAACTGGCGCACGCGGCCAGTCAACTCATCAACACCGATGGCGCGACCCAACCGCTCGAACAACTAGCGAAGAAACGAGTGGCGGCCTTTAGCGCGATCGGCAATCCGGCCGGCTTTCGCCACACGCTCTCGACCACCGGTTGCGAGGTCGTCGCGTGGCGTGAATTCCCCGATCACCATGTATTTACGCCAGCCGAGCTGAAAGAACTCGGCAATACCGCAGTGGCCGCTAAGGCAGAACTGATCCTGTGCACGCAAAAGGATCTGGTAAAGGTGCCCCAGGAAAAACTCGGCAACATTCCACTCTGGGCCGTCGCCATCGAAATGCAGTTTCTCACCGGCCAGCAAGCGCTGGAGCAGCGCATCGAAACCATCGCCCGGAAGAAATAAATGGAGTCAAGAGTCAAGAGCTTGGAGTCAAGAGCCAAACAGCAGATTTCCGGCTCTCAACCCTCGACCTTCGACCCTCAACCCCTTCTCACTGCCCCACGCACACGACGATCGCGTTTTCCAAGTGCTCGTCTTCCAGCACGCCCATCGCGGCATGCTGCGCGAGCTGTTTGGTGTAATACGTGGCACATTGGCCTTGCAGAGTTACTACGTCGTCGCGCGCCTCGACCCGGAGGTTTCGCACGCGGCCCTGCAAACGCGAACGTATTCGCTCTTCAATGGCCACCGCCAAAAAATTCCGCGCGGCGGCGATTTGCGACGCTTCATCTCGTTCAACGAAATTGGTCAGGGCCGCTTCTTGAGTTGGCTCGTCGAACAATCGTACTGCTACAGAATTGCCGACCTCGGAATGAGGTGCCGCCGCATTCGTTACAGAAGAAGCAGATAGTTGTTGGCCGGCACGTTGCATGGGCTCCATCCTCGGCGATATTGGGGCTGCGAAGAAAATCGCCAATCGCCTGCCCGAACCGATACCGTGCATCCGCGAAAAAGCAGGGACTCATCGCGGTCCGTCGCTCGTAAAATCAAACAGAAGCCGTTCCGGGTTGCATCGAGCGACAGATGCGTCACGTGCGCAATCTACGCCTCGCCATCTACGATTGTCAATCGGAACTCAATAATTTGTGCGCGAACGCCAGGACGATGCTAGCAGTCATTCGCCTTTCCGTAGGACGGACATTCCTGTCCGTCCATAAGAAAGAACAACGCAATCCGGAAACACCACTCTCGCTCGTCCACCGACTCCCCGATTCGTGAAGATTAGCGCGGATTCGTGTTCCGTGCTCGCGAATTGCCGAAGACGGACGGACAGGAATGTCCGTCCTACAAGAATCATGAAGTGATTCCGGCCAACTCGCACAAGTTCGCATTCGCGACGGGCTGCGGACAACTCCAGACCAAAAAGAACAGGGCTTCGCGACACCACCGACCGGCGGGGTGCCCCACCACGTACCCCGCGCCCTTGGCCGCCATCAACGCTGCTTGCGTCACCCGCAATACCAAACTGTTCGCACGCTGCCGGATGGATTCCTTCGTCGTAGGACGGACATTCCTGTCCGTCCCCAGGGTGTCTTCGCTTGGACGGACAAGAGTGTCCGTCCTACAAGTGACATCCCCACGTACGACACTCAAGAGGTCGTCAAGTAACTCATCATACTCGGCCCGCAGTGCTGATAGCGGCCCGCGCAAGTCCTCGCGTTTCTCTGCCTCAGCGGCCAAATAGTCAATTGCCGCGCGCGACAATCCCAGGGCGAGTGTCGATGTTTCATACCCACCCGTGCTTCCACCCACACCGCTGGACATCACATTGGCCATCGGGCCGGCAATCAACCATTCGCGCGGCACATCCACTGCATCGAAATACACGGGCCCCGTTGCGCTCGCGCTTACGCCGACCAGTGGCAGCGGCTCGGCGACGCGCACTCCCGCCAAGTTCGTCGGCACTGCCATCAAGAGCTGCTGGTCGGTCGCTTCACCATTCGCGACAAACGTGGCAGCGGTCACGATCACCTCGGCGGCCGCCCCGCCCGTCACCCACGGCGACATGCCGTTGAGCCGAAAGCCCTCGCTCGTCGCTTCGGCCGTCAGCACCGGTTTCGCCAAGTACCGTCGGCTGGTCGTCAAATGCGAGATGCCGACCGTGGCAAAAAGTTCGCCACGCACCAGCCGCGGCAACAACCGTTGCTTGAGAGCCTCGTTGGCGGATCCCGCCATCCGCCGGCAAGCGCCCGTTCGCTGCGTAAGGATAAACGTCGTGGTGAGGCAAGCCGCCGACAATGCCAAATACCCGCGCACAACTTGTTCATCGCTCCAGCCACGGCCACCCCACTCGGGCCCCAGAAACCACTCGTACACACCCGCTTCGCCACACAACCGCAACTGCTCCGCCGGCCACTCGCCCGTGCCGTCGGTCTCGGCAGCGCGGTTTCGCAGCTCATCACACAGAAGCGATAGTGGAACGGTGCCTGCCGCGTTCGTATTCGCGTTCTCCATAGCTGCTAATTCTAACGCCCGACAGTCGATGTGAGACAGCTAACGGAATCGATCAATTCCCATCATCACCCTTGACAAATATAGCACATAAGCTATATTTCAATAGATGATGTGGGAAGTCGAGTACACCGATGAATTCGGCGAGTGGTGGAATACGCTTGATGAAGACGAGCAGGAATCTGTTGCGACAAGTGTTGAACTTCTGCGTCAACTAGGTCCGCAACTTCCGCGTCCCCACGCCGATACGGTCAAGGGCTCGAAACATCCACACATGAAAGAGCTGCGCACGCAGCACCAAGGACGCCCGATCCGCACATTGTTCGCCTTCGATCCGCGTCGAATAGCAATCCTGCTGATCGGTGGCGATAAAACCGGCGACAGGCGGTTTTACGAGCGGATGATTCCTCGTGCCGATCGCCTCTATGACGAGCATTTAGCAACATTGCAACGAGAGGGTTTGATTTAATGGCCAAGAATTTCAAAGAGCTGGAAGCGAAGATGAAGCCCGAAGCCCGAGCTCGGGCAAAGGCGCGTGCTCAGGAAATGATCGCGGAAATGCTGTTGGCGGAAATTCGGCAGGCCGTCGGACTGACGCAGGAAGAACTTGCCCGCGCACTCGGCATCAGACAGCCAACTCTATCGCGGCTCGAATCGCAACACGACATTCAAATCAGTACGCTCGAACGGCTAGTGCGGGCGCTGGGCGGTGAGCTGGAAGTCATCGCCCACCTGCCAAGTGGTGCGATTCGAATTACGCAGTTTACCGACGCTGCTTGAAAATCCTTTGCTTAAGCAATGAATAATCATAGTGGCGGGACAGAGCGCCCTAAATTCGCCATGCTTTACCGTCGGCTCATTTCCGAGCTTAAGCCGCCGGCGGCCATCAAATAGCACTTGCGCACGTAGTCCATCACCATCCGATGCGCGCTGAAGCGCGGGGCCAGCGTGGCGATCGACTCGACCATCATCTCGATCCATCGCCGCGGCAAGCCGTCGGCATCGCGGTCGTAATAGAGCGGAATCACTTCGTCGCGCAATGCTTTGATTAGATTTTGTGCATCGCGCGAGTCGGTGATTTCATCATCAACATGCTGCCGACCGTCGCCGATGGCGAACCCGTTCTTGCCGTTGTAAGCCTCGGCCCACCAGCCATCGAGAATCGACAAATTCAGCCCGCCGTTGAGCACGGCCTTCATGCCGCTGGTGCCAGAAGCTTCCTTCGGCCGCCGCGGATTATTGAGCCACACATCCACGCCTTGCACCAAGTGCCGAGCCACGTTGATGTCGTAATCCTCGATGAACACCATCCGCCCGGCAAACCGCCGATCGTGCCGCAGGTTCTCGATCTTCTTGATCAAGTGCTTGCCCGGCTCGTCGGCCGGGTGGGCCTTGCCGGCAAAGATGAACTGCACGGGCCGCTGCGGATCGTTGACCAATTCCGCGAGCTCATCCAATTGCCGGAAAAACAGATCGGCCCGTTTATACGTGGCGAACCGTCGGGCGAAACCGATCGTCAGCGCGTTGGGGTCGAGCACGCTGCGGGCGGCTTCCACCGCTTCATCCGGCTCATTTCGGCGGCGAGTTTGCCGGCTTACGCGGCGCCGCACGAAATCGAGCAATCGATTCTTGAGCTCGCTGTGCGTTTCCCACAATTCGCCCAGGTCGACATTATACAGACCCTGCCAAACCTTGGTGTCGCCCATCCATTCCTGCCAGTCGGCCTGCAATACGCGGTCGTAAAGCAAGTGCATCGGATACGCGAGCCACGTCGGAATATGCACGCCGTTGGTGATATGCCCAATCGGGATTTCCTCTTCCACCCGCCAGGGCCACAGATGCGCCCACATCCGCCGCGAAATATGGCCATGCAGCGCGCTGACGGCGTTCGCCCGCCGCGACAGCTTGAGCCCAATCACCGTCATGCAAAAAGGTTCATGCTCGTTCTGCGGCTCGACCCGTCCGATACCCATGAGCTGAGCCGGCGAAATGCCCAGCTTATCGCGCAGCGGCCCGAGATGTTCTTCCACCAAATTCGCCGGGAAGCGGTCGTGACCGGCCGGCACGGGCGTATGTGTCGTGAACACCGTGCATTGAGCGACTTCGCGCAGTGCTTCGTCGAAGGTAAGCCCATCATCGGCCATCCGCTGGTGAACCACTTCGAGCGGAGCGAACGCACTATGGCCTTCATTCAGGTGATACACGCCCGGCATGATGCCGAGCGCCCGCAGCGCTTTTACACCGCCCACACCCAGCACAAGTTCTTGGCGAATCCGCGTCCGCATATCGCCACCGTAAAGGCGCGACGTTAGCTCACGATCCTGCGGGCTGTTGCCTTCCACATCGCAATCGAGCAAATACAGCGGCACGCGGCCCACGTGCATTAGCCAAACCTTCGCCATCAGGCCGCCGTCGCGGGTTTCGAGCGTCACGGTGACCTGTTTGCCATCGAGCCCAATTGCTGGCTCCATCGGCAAGTTCTCGACGCGCGTGTCCAGATATTCTTCCTGCTGATAGCCGCTACCATCCAACTGCTGCTTGAAATACCCTTGGTCGTAGAACAACCCCACGGCCACCAGCGGCACGGCTAGGCTGCTAGCGCTCTTCACATGGTCGCCAGAGAGCACGCCCAAACCGCCCGAGTAAATCGGCACCGATTCGTGAATGCCGAACTCGGCCGAAAAATAAGCGACCGGCTTCGAGCCCAATACGCCGGTTTCCCGAGCACCCCAAGTGGTCCGCGTATTGGTCAGGTATTCCTTGAGCCGCCGGTGCGCTTGATTGATGCGTGTATAGAGCACCATTTCCGCCGCCCGGTCCGCCAACTGCTCGGGAGTCATCTCCGAGAGCAGCACCATCGGATTGTGATCGATCTTCCGCCACTTGATGGGATCAAGATCGCGAAATAAATTCACTACCTCCGGATGCCAGCTCCACCACAGGTTCTTTGCAAGCGTCAGGCATTTGTCGTACAGCGCCTGAGGGGTGATCTCCGTCCAATTCTGCCGTTCAATGTTTTTCCGTGGTCCCACCGCTACTTGACTCATACAGGTTAGTTCCTTCCACCGATGCGTCTCGGGTCGCAAGAACTCGCCCGTGCCGCCTCGAACCCTGTAAGTCTGTACGAAAGCTAGCTCTTCGAGCAAGGGCGAATTTGTGACGAGCGTACGATCATCACGTTACGTAATGATGGGGGCACGTGGCGAACGTCGTTTCCGACGAGAGAAACGCGGGAATGGCGGCGAACTTGCCCGCTTCTACGAGCATACCAGTATCAGGGAAAGAAATGGTAATTTGGCAAAGCACACCTTCAGAAAACGCCCCCCGTTGTCTCCAACACAACCTATTTTGCCAAGTTCGCCGGCGACGTCGTGACTTCACTCTGGGCCCGCTGTGCCAAAAATTGCCGCAACTCCTGACAGGTTTCCGCTAACTTCGCCGAGATCACTTCCCGGGGTTGATCCGCGGCTGATTTTGCTGATTCAATTTTCGCGGGCCAACTTTCGACATCGACCATCGCCGGCAGTGACTCCGTGGAAACGTTCGCCTGCGGCACGACCGCCGGCGCTGCGCCTTCCTGCTCGCCGGTTACCCCTCGGCACTCGGTGCCATCGTGGGCGAACGCCCGGTTTCTCCCGGCTCGCTTCGCGGCATACAGAGCTTCATCGGCCCGGTGGATCAGCGTTTCCGCGCGCTCATCCGCCCGAATCGCTGCCAAACCGCCGCTGACCGTAATCCCAATTTGGTGGCCGTCGTGCTCCACCGCAATCCTCGCCACAGCCTCGCGCACCTTGTGCGCGACGAGCATCGCTTGCTCCAACGACGTGTTCGGCAACAACACGGCAAATTCTTCGCCGCCATATCGCGCTACCGCATCTTCCCGTCGGACCGCACCACGTAACGCGGCGCCGAGCGCCGTCAGCACTTTGTCGCCGGCCAAGTGCCCGTACGTGTCGTTGAGATTCTTGAAATGATCCACATCGAGCATGAGCAGCGAAAAAACCTCACGCCGCCGTTGCCAGGTGCTCATCCGTTCTTCCAGGCGCACGTTGAAATCGCGCCGGTTCGGTAGCCCCGTCAGCGCATCGGTCAACGACCGCGAAATGTGCGATTCGATTTCGACCGCCTGCTCTTTTAGTCGACTTTCGGCCTGATCCAATTTTGACTGCAGGCTTTGATTGGCATGCACAATATGGCCGATCACGTTCATGACCGCATCGGGAATCGGCTCGTCGCTCTGGGAACCGTCCAACGAAAGCATCTGGCTCGCCTGCTCTAATTCGCTGCAATGTTCGTTGATGATGGAAGACATTTCGGTCGCCAAGTTTTGTAGCCGCTTGGCAATCGCGCCGGCTCGATGCAGTTCGGCCCGGCCATGCTTCGCGGCGGCGGAATCGGGCCGTCGCGTCCACAGCCCAATGGCGACCCCGACAAATAATTGTACCGCCCCCAACAGGCAACCGCCGAGAACGAGGAACAACGTGTTGCTAATCATGTTTGTGGATCCGCCGCCGCGCCCATCGACGACGTGAAAAAGAGAAGATTGAGGAGAAATCTTTGTTATAAGCTTACCTTTTTTCCGGACTTTCGCCCGCAATATCCCCTCAATTTGGATCGGCGAATACTCCCCTCCGAGCCGGCGGTTGCCCGCTCAACGCCTGTAACGATTATGCCAGCCGATCGGCCGAACTTCACCACAAAACGGTCCTCGTTTTTGCGGGAACCCCTTACCTCCCAACTCCCTACGCCACGCCCGTTCCTGTTAAACTGGAAGGTCACCACTTCATTACAACACACGTGCCCCCATGAACATCTCCCAAGCCTACGGGCCAGGAAAACTCGGCCTTTCCTTCGAACTATTTCCGCCCAAAACACCTCAGGGGATCACGAACCTCTTTCAGCACGTCACCCGGCTGATCGAGTTCCGGCCCAGCTTCATTACCTGTACATATGGGGCGGGTGGTTCCACGCAGGAACTTACGCTGGAAATCGTCGCGCGCGTTCATCGTGAGTTCCAACTGCCTGTCGCGACGCATCTCACCTGCGTCGGCCGCACCGTCGATGAACTGCGCACCTACTTGCGCAATGCCCTTAGTTTGAATGTAAACAATGTCGTTGCGCTCCGCGGTGATCCTCCGCGTGGCGACACCACATTTCGCCCCATCCCTGGCGGCCTGCGCTATGCCAACGAATTGGTCTCGCTCGTTCGCGGCGAGTTTCCTGAGTTCGGTATCGCCGTTGCCGGCTACCCCGAAAAACATCAGGAAGCCCCCAGCATGGATGTCGACCTCGCCAATCTCAAACGCAAGGTCGACGCGGGCGCCGATTGCGTCGTCACGCAGTTGTTTTACGACAACGACGACTTCTTCCACTTCCGCGATCGTTGCCACACGCTGGGCATCCACGTGCCGATCATCCCCGGCCTGCTGCCCGTTACGAACTTCGCGCAAATCAAACGCATCACCTCGTTGTGTGGCGCCCATTTGCCAAACAAATTCGTGGCCGACTTGGAAGCGGCCGGCGAATCGGCCGACGACCAGTTCAAAATCGGCGTCGATTTCGCCACCCGACAAACCCAAGAACTCGTCACCGCCGGCGTCCCCGGTATCCACTTCTACGTCCTCAACCGCTCCGAAGCCGCCGCCGAAGTGCTGGGGAATGTTGATCTGACGACTCATTCGCTATAATAGGTGGCATGGAAATTCACGGCCATTTCGAACACGGCATCATTGTTCCTCACGACGCGCTCTCGCTGCCCGATGGTACAAAGGTGACGATCGTCGTTCCCGCGACGTTCGCGGCATCGAGTCAGGAGATGTCGGCTGAAGCGCATGCGCGATATCTGGCGGCGTTGGCGCGAATCGACGCTTTGCCCAATGAAAATCCCGGCGACGACTTCAGCGGCACCGACCATGACCGTATTCTCTACGCGGACCGATGACCATTTTCGTCGACACCAGTGCGTGGTTCGCCCGCTTCGTTACCGATGACCCGGCCCATTCGCGCGTCGCCGCTTGGTTCGCCTCCAATACAGCTTCGCTCGCGACGACCGATTACTGTGTCGACGAAACGCTCACGCTCCTTGCTGCCCGAAAGCGCCCACGTTTAGCGCTGGAAGCGGGCCGCCTGCTGTTCGACGAAGTCGTCGCCCAGATTTGCTTCCTGTCGATCGACCAAATCCGTCGCTCATGGATTCTCTTTCAACAGCGCGCTAACGCCGGTTGGAGTTTCACCGATTGCACAAGTAAGATCGTCATCGACGACCTCGCCGTAACGGCAGCGATAACACTCGACCAACATTTCCAGCAATTCGGAGTAACCATTTTGCCTTAAACTTCGGCCCCCTGACCCCTGACCCCCGTCCCCTGTCCCCTCCCCCATGTCCGACCTCATCGGCAAAACCCTAAAAGACTTCTTCATCCTCCGCCGCATTGGCCGCGGGGCGATGGCCGATGTCTACCTCGCCCAACAGCTTTCGCTGGGCCGGCAGGTCGCGCTCAAGGTGCTCAATGCCGAACTGGCCCGCGACCCCAATTACGTTCGCCGCTTCGATCACGAAGCGCGGGCCGCCGCCGCGCTTGTGCATGGCAACATCGTCCAAATTTACGAAGTCGGCCAACAAGACGGCGTCCACTACATCGCCCAAGAGTACGTGCCCGGCCGCAATTTGGGGGAAGTGATTCGCAGCAGTGGTTCGCTCACGCCGCAACTCACGCTCGATATCCTCCGCCAGGTCACCGCCGCCCTCGCCAAGGCCGCCAGCGAAGGCATCGTCCATCGCGATATCAAACCCGAAAACATCATGCTGGCCCGCAGCGGCGAGGTGAAAGTCGCCGACTTCGGCCTGGCCCGCGTGCAGAACGACCATTCTGCCGTCGGTGCGACGAGCCTCACGCAAGTCGGCGTCACAATGGGCACGCCGCTCTACATGAGCCCCGAACAAATCGAGGGCAAGCAACTCGACTCCCGTAGCGACATCTATTCACTCGGCGTCACGGCCTACCACATGCTGTCTGGCCAGCCGCCTTTTACCGGCGAATCGCCCTTGGCGGTGGCCGTGCAGCATCTCAATCAGCCGTCCGCGCCGCTCGTCACCCGTCGTGCCGATGTGCCGCCCACCTTGGCGGCAATCATCGAGCGCATGATGGCCAAGAAACCCGAAGAGCGGTTCAACGATCCGGCCGCGCTGCTCCTTGAACTTCATGCCGTGGCCAACGAGGGTGCCCAACAAGGTTGGGCCACCCGTCCCGATCATGCCGCCCTCACGCACATCCTTTGGGCTGCCGACGAGCGTTCCGCCGCCACCATGCGGCTCGACGAACTCATGAAGACCACGCTTACATTGCCAAAGAAACGCTCCACGCGGCGCTGGTGGCTCGCGGCTGTTGTGACATGCGCCCTGGCTGGTTGTGCCCTGGCACTTCTCACCGGTCCACGCTCGCTGCTGGCCGGGAGCCAAGCCGGCCCCGCGGAACGAGATTCCGTCTGGAAGCAACTTTATCAGGCCAAATATGCCAACACCGAACGCGCCTGGCAGGCAGTCATCACCAATTTTCCCAACGATAGTCAGTACGCACACAACCTAGCGCGGCAAGGGCTCGTCTATTTCTATTTCAGCAAAGGGGAATACGCCAAAGCCCTGCGTCCGCTCGAAGAACTCGCCGCCCAACAAGATTTCAAGGCCTTCGGCCTCGCGGGTCAAGTCGTCGCGTTTGCGAACTTAGACGATGATGAGCGAGCGTTTAGCGCGAACGAACGTCTCACGCCCGATATGCGGGCGACCCTCGAACAACAAACGCCCACCATGGCCGAGTACCTAATCAAGGCCCGCGACTTGCTCGCCGAACGAGCACTCTAGCCATAGATAGCCCGGCCGTCTCAGCCGAGCAAAAGATCGAACGACCATCTCGGCCGGCATCGCCGGGTGCCATGCTCTCGCGAAACAGGGACATGCCCACGCTCGCGGTAAAACGCAAGTGTTTCGCGTGAGCATGCTGACGCGAGCGAGGACATGCCACCCACCGTCTCGGCCAGGAGGTAGCTGAACTCGCCAGAATTTAGCCCTCTTCACGACACCAACTGCGGCCGCTTCTGGGACGCTCGTTTTCCCTGCGACGGTTGCATCGTCGCGCGGGTATCGTGGGGCCGAAATTGTGCGAAGCGGCCAACCTCGATATCCAGGTCGCGTTGGCCTGCCAACTGGCTATCGCGGAAAATCATTCCGCCAATGAACGCCCAAATCAGAAAGAAACTCACCCCGAGCGCGGTGGGAATCAAGAAGAACGGCATGGACTTCCTCGCAGTGGCGAGCCGCAAAGCCTGAGCATTGCAGGCCGCGGCAACCGACGTTTCCGGCGGCGCACTCCGTGCGCCCGTGTCGGCATTCCATGCCTTACTTACGAGTATCGGCACACCCCCGTTCATAACTTCAGTCCTGGGTGATTCAGCTTGCAAAGCTAACATTTCCCTCCCTGTTATACCGTACGTGGCCAGGATTGAGACTTTCGGGTGCCATGCCCACAACCCTGGGTGGGCATGAGTTTGACATCACATGCCCACGCCAAGCCGTGGGCATGGCACCCTTAATCTCTCATTCCACGCCGCGCGGAGTACAGCAGCCTCGTCTGCGCATCCCTAACTCTCATCGCCAAGCCCACTTCCGTTCACCCCGCATAAAACCCACAGAAATACTGAACATGCGTATAGTATTTGGCCGCGCTTTGTGTTAGTTTTCCGCTGCCACGCTGGCAATGCTTCTTCTCCCTCTGGGAGAGGGCCGGGGTGAGGGTGCCCCGGCAAAGGCTTTCCAGAATCTCTTAGACAACTGCAACCGCTCCAAACAAGGTGCCAAACTCATGCAACGCGAAACCAAGCAAACATCCGCTGACATCGTCGACAATCAGCTTGCCGCGCAATCGATCGACGAAAGCAAAAACGCGAGCGACTACCCGTGGTTCGACCCCGACGATGACCTCGACGATTTGAATGAACCCGAAGAACTCGACCTCGACGATCCACACTGGGACGCGTTCCTCGCCGACGACGATGAACTCGACCCAGAACCCGCCCCCGGCGACTTCTGGCCTGAAACGAAATGTGAGTAGGTGGTTTACTTACTCACTTACTCACCAACGCAACCGCCGACGAACCTCCAATCTTAAATCTGAAATCTTAAATCTTAAATCTGACATCAAAAATCCAACATCCAACATCCCACATCCCCCATGCTTCCCACCGCACTTGTCCACGAAATCGACCGCCTCGTGCGCGAAGGAAAACTCTCGCAACGGCAGATCGCCGCGCAGCTCAACGTGAGCCGCGGCACGATCAGCGCGATCGCCCGCGGCCGCCGCGGCCTGTATGGCAAAGACCCGCTCGACGACAATTCGCCGCTGGCGCCCGCATCGCCGCCCGCTCGCTGTCCCCATTGCGGCTACCGCGTGTACTTGCCGTGCATCGTCTGCCGCACCCGCGCCCACCGCCAACGACTACGACTCCTCGTACTACTCGCCGCGACCAATTCGTCGCGCCCACGTACGACTTCCTTGTTTAACCGCGACGCAAAGCGGAGCGCGTGAGATCGCCAAAGAAATTATCCACCACCCGCCCTTAGCGTCGGCGGCCACGCCGAATCTCCCGCCAACAACCCTCGACCGCCACCTGCATCGCACACCCGGGTAGCAATCGACGCACCCGTCCCGTAATCTGAAGCCGGCGCGAACGATATCCCCTACGCCCGTGGACTAAATACTACGAACGCTTCGATTGAGAAGAGAATTGAGAAGGAGAGAACGATGCGAACACGCAATCTTGGCAAGAGTGGCTTGGAAGTATCGGCCCTCGGACTCGGCTGCATGGGGCTTAGTTTCGGTTATGGGCCCGCGGTCGATAAGGAGCAAGGAATCAAGCTCATCCGCGCTGCTGTCGATCAAGGAGTGACCTTCTTTGATACCGCCGAGGTGTACGGCCCGTACACGAACGAAGAGCTTGTCGGGGAAGCACTGGCTGCTGTTCGCGATCAAGTCGTGATCGCCACGAAGTTCGGTTTCAAATTCGAAGACGGCAAGCCGGCCGGTCTGGATAGCAGCCCTTCCAACATTCGAACGGCCGCTGAGGCATCGCTAAAGCGGCTACGGACAGACCGGATCGACCTTCTTTATCAGCATCGCGTTGATCCGAATGTGCCGATCGAAGATGTTGCCGGAACGGTGAAAGAGTTGATTCAAGAAGGCAAGGTTAAGCATTTTGGTCTCTCCGAGGCTGGTGTCGCGGTGATTCGCCGGGCGCATGCGGTTCAACCGGTGGCGGCACTGCAGAGTGAGTATTCCCTATGGTGGAGGGAGCCAGAGGAAGTGATTCTTCCGACCCTGGAAGAACTGGGGATCGGATTCGTTCCGTTCAGTCCGCTCGGCAAGGGTTATCTCACCGGGAAGATCGACGAGCAGACGGCGTTTGACCCTAGCGACTTCCGCAACACGGTCCCGCGCTTCTCCGCGGAAAATCGGCTGGCGAACCGCGCTTTTGTCGAGCTCCTCGGCCGCATCGCAGCAAAGAAGGAAGCCACGCCCGGTCAAGTGGCACTGGCTTGGCTTCTCGCTCAAAAGCCCTGGATCGTTCCCATCCCCGGGACGACGAAAGTCCACCGGCTGGAAGAAAACGTCGCCGCCGTCTCGGTGACTCTTACGACAGACGATCTGCGGGAAATCGAGAACGCGGCCGCCGCGATCCAAGCGCATGGGGCACGGTATTCCGAAGCCGCTCAGAAAATGATTAACCGCTAGTGCGGCAAACTGCAATCAGGGCCGATCAGTTTTTCACATGCAGCCCGAAGTGTGGCATGCTCTCGCGCAGCGTGAACATGGAATCGCTCGAGAAACATGGCCACGTCGGAGTATCTCCGAGGCCATGCCACCCTGCTACAACTTCCCTAACCTAATAAACTGATTGACCCTGAAACTACAATGCATTCGGTTTCGAAGTTGGCGCTGTAGAATTACTTCCGCGCTTCATACACTAGGTGGCCAATTTCGGGCACGATGAGTTTCTCCATCGCCAGTTGCACGGCCGCCACGGAGCCGGGCATCGTCAGCACGATGACGTTATTGAGCACGCCGCCGATAGCCCGGCTGAGCATCGCGGCCGGGCCGATGTCCGCGTAGCTCAGCATCCGAAACAGTTCGCCATACCCCGGCATCTCCTTGTCGAGCAGCCCGCTCACGGTTTCGAACGTGCGATCCCGCGCGGTAATTCCCGTGCCGCCGGTCAGCAGCACGGCGTCGGTCGCTTCCGGGTCGGCCAACTTCCGCACGAGCGGCTCGATTTCCCGTGGGTCATCGCGCACGATCTGCCGCGATGTCACCTGGTGGCCAGCCTCCGTGAGCAGCTTCACAATCAGCTCGCCCCCCCGGTCATTTTCGTGCTTTCGAGTATCGCTAATCGTCACCACCGCGCACCGCACCTTTTGCGGCGACGCACACCGATGCTGCTTCGTCGATTCGCTCATATCAGCCTCACAACCGCGAAAAACGGCACAAACCGCAGAAAAGTATCCATTTCCAATCGACCGCTATAATAGAACATGGCGACCAACTCCGCCAGAAATCTCACGCAAAGGCGCGAAGGCGCAAAGGATCCACTAGGTGGCTGGGGCGAGCGCAGCGAGCCTCCAGACCGCGATGTTGTTGCGAAGCAATTGCACTCGATCCCTGCCTCGTTGCCCCTAATAGTCAGAAACGAGCGAACATCTAGTCGTTGGAAAATTCCTAAGTTGACTGCTTTGCGACTTCGCGCCTTGGCGTGAGACAAATGACCATTTGAGCCGTATGATCAAGTTCCATTTCGCAACAAGATTGGCCATTGCTATCGTGGTTGCGCTGTCTGGCGTGGTCAGCAGTGTGCCGGCGCGCGCCGATGTCTTGGAACTTACCAGTGGTGGTCGGCTCGAAGGCAAAATCCAACCGTCGCCCGAAAACGACACGAAGAACTTCATCATCGATCTTGCCACCGGCGGCCAACTCACCATCCCCCGCTCGCAAGTCGCCCATGTCGATGCCACTTCCGACACCGAGACCGAATATCGCAAGCTCGCGCGCTCGTCGCCCGATACCGTCGAGGGGCATTGGAAGGTCGTCGAATGGTGTCGCCAACGCAAGCTGACAAACGAATCGCAGCGGCACCTCGAACGCATTCTCGAACTCGACCCCAACCATGCCGAGGCCCGTGCCGTCCTCGGGTTTCGTCAAAAGGATGGCAAATGGATGAATCGCGACGATGTCATGTCGTCCCGCGGCCTCGTGCTCTACGAGGGCCGTTATGTGACGCCGCAGCAGGTCGAATTGATGCAGCATCAAAAAGAAGCCCGCACCACCCAAGCCGATTGGAACAAAAAGATCGAGCAGCTTCGTCGCCGGCTCACGGGCCGATATCCCGATAAAGCTGCCGAGGCCCACGCCGAACTGCTCGCAATTCAAGACCCAGAAGCAGCCGAAGCGGTTGCGGCCGCGTTGCGGCGTGAAGAAGTGCCTGATCTGAAGCGCTTGTGGCTCGAAGTCGCGTCACACCTCAATCATCGGGCGGCCGTCGACGCGCTCGTTCATTTCTCGTTGACCGATCCAGATGATGACATCCGCCATTTGTGCGTGGAGTATCTGATCAAATCTGGCCGACCGGGCATCGCCATGCCGTACGTGCGCACGCTCAAGGATAAAGACAATGAAATCGTAAATCGCTCAGCCATCGCCCTCGGCCAAATCAAAGACCGCGAGACGATCGGCCCGCTCATCGAAGCGCTCATTACGAAGCATCGCGTCAAGGTGAGCGATGCCAACCCCGACCAGCACGCGTACACGTTTTCGAACGACGGCAACGCCTTCAGCTTCGGCGGCAAAGGGCCGCAGTTCGTAACGAAAGCGGTTCGCAACCCGGCCGTGCTCGACGCCCTGCTCACCATGTCCGGCGGCAAATCGTTCGACTACGACCAAGATCAATGGCGCACCTGGCTAGCGACCCAGGCGAAGAACAATGCGATCGACGTGCGGCGGGATCAGTAGACGCGAGAGGGGGAGAATGGGAGAGGGGGAGACGATCAAGCGGTTGGGATCGTCCATAGTGTGGGCTTGTCGATCATCGTGACAAGCATTCGCAGAATTTCCTCATACGTTGAGTAGAAAGCTGCTGCGCGATCGCGGTCGAGATAGCCACATTCCACCGCGAATTGCAGCCACACCTGCGTTTCCGCCGCCTCACTTTCGCAATCGGAAAGCTTTGCGACAAATGCGGCTTCATAGCGCCGCTTGCGCCAGGCTTCTGCAAGATTTGCACACACGGAACGCGACGATCGTCTGACTTGATCTGTAAGTGAATAGGTTTCCTCTTTGGGAAAAGACTTCGACGCATCAAATAGACTCATCGCAACGTCAAAGGCTTTCTTATACACCTCAAGCTCGGTATGCCGATGAATTCGCACGGTTCAACCCCCACGTTTCCGGCCTCAATCAAATCTCCCCCTCTCCCATTCTCCCCCTCTCCCCCTCTTCTTCTACCGCACCACCGCCGCCGCTACTCGATCTTCCAAATTCGGCCGGAACGTCGCCAGCAACAGAAGCGGCAGGTACCACGCCAGCGCCAGGCCACCGCTGTGGGCGTGCCAAAATTGGGTGCCGAGCATGAGTGCGGCCGAGTAGGCGATGAGCGTCCCCAAGTTCTTCTGGGCGGGCCAAAGCACCATGCTCACACTCAACGCCACATGGGCCACGATAATCGGGAAGCGGTAAATGGGCCGCCAAAACTGCCCCCACGCCCCGGAAAGCGGCCCTTCCGCCAGCGGCAGATAGATGCCAAACATCTGCCGCATGCTCGCCCAAAACATCGCGGTATCCGCCGACTTGAACGCCAGCACGCCCACCAACACGGCCACCATCGCCAAACAGCCAATCAAGAACCGCGTCAGGCCGCGCTGCCAATAGAAGCTAATCCACAGCGGCAACAAAAACACGGGGTAATAGATGGTCCCAAACGCGAGTCCAATCATGGCCCCGGCGAGCGTCGGCCAACGATAAAATACAATTGCCCAAACGACCAAGGCCCCTGGCAAGGCGTGCGTGACGCTGCCCGTCCACATCGCCGTGTACGGCAACAGCAAGTACATCGTCGCGGCCGCGATCCCCGTCTTCACGTTATCGAAGTGCCGCAATCCAACGATGACGAGTCCAATTACAATCGCCAACTGCGAGAGAATCGCCATGGCCTGGGCCGTCACCACGTGTACCAGGCTGACCTCGGTGCTCGCCTGCGCGTCGTTCGTCACGACCGTCGCTTGCTGGGCATTGGCGCCGAGCATCGACTGGGTGGTGATCTGCGGCAGCAGAAAGACGAGCGGAAAGCCCGGCCCATGCGTCCGCAAACTGTTGAGTTCATTCGCCGAGGCTTCGCGCTCGCGCAACTCCGCCGCGCGCTCCGAACCGGCCACGGCCGCCCAATCGGGCTTACCCGCGATGACATTGGCAATCAAGAACACAAACAAAGATATGCCCAAAAACGTGAGCCCACCCACCGATAAATTCGGCTCCAAGAGCGGACGGCGCACCAACAACGCATCGAGCAGTAACCGCAGCATGATCAAGCCGCTTACCACAAACAGCCAGATATATCCGGCATGCGACACCAATTCGCTGCCCGCATGTTGCCGCCCGTATTGCACCATGAGCAGGGCCGGCGCCAGCGCGATCAGCCCCACCAAGTCCAAATTCCGAATGCTGAAGAAGCGATTGAACTTGAAATACACGGCGATCATGAGCAACGACGACAGGTAGGCCCACGTCGTCGGATTCACCGGCTCGTAATTGACAAGTATTTCACGCATCGAGTATTCAATCTAGACAACGAGAAGGGGAGACAAGGAGAGGGGGAGATTTAGTTGGAATGCATTCTCCTTGTCTCCTTGTCTCCTTGTCTCCTTGTCTCCTCGTCTATCCCCCCTCTCCCACCCGCTCCCGCGCTTCATCCGCCCACGGGCTGGCCGGCGCCAAGTTGATGAACATCCGCCAGTGGCATGCCGCGTCGGTCGTGCGGTTTGCTCGGTCGAGCAAGCGTGCCAAATGATAATGCGCGTCCGCGTACTCTGGATGATATTCGAGCGCACCCCGAAAAGCAGCCTCTGCCAGCCCGATCTCTCCCAACTCCGCCAACACGCATCCCAAATTCGAGCGGGCTTCCACGAAATCCTCGTCCATTTCGATAGCCATGTAATACCGCTCGCGGGCAGCCGGCAAATCGCCTGCCCGATACAGCAGTTCCGCCAACGCGAAGTGATCGTCGGCCGTCGCCTCGCCCGAAAACAACACGGCCCGATAAGCTTCAATCGCCTGATCTGCTTGTCCGCCGCCGTCCAACTCGACGGCCAGGGCTCGCAAATCTTCCGTTCCATACGGATGCGCCGCAGGTGGGATAATGGCCGGCTTATGCAGGGCATTTGCCCGAATCAGGGAAATCGTCGCGGGAGCATCGTCCCCGTCCTCAGCAGACGACTGCGGAGCGCTCTCGAAATCGATCAGCAGTTGGCCGCGCGCGTCGGCCAAGTTGTCGCCGCGCCGCACATACAGGCAGCGCCCCTCGACCACCACATCAGGCTCCGCCAACGGACGCGTAACGCCCGGCATCAGTCGCGCCAGCCGCGCTAACTGCCGATTCACGGCCGACAAACTACAACCGGCCGCAAGCAATTGCGCAAGC
Organism: Planctomycetota bacterium; assembly: GCA_029781135.1. Taxonomy (GTDB): domain Bacteria; phylum Planctomycetota; class Planctomycetia; order Pirellulales; family Lacipirellulaceae; genus JABDGM01. The sequence continues at coordinate 63,656 of JAKOXH010000017.1, read as the reverse complement.
TTGCCGGCAATGCCGACTTCCTCGAAGTCGAAATAGTGCAGCCGCTGCACATTACGCTTCGAGACCAGCACACCGCTGCGGTGCCACTGCCGAATCGCCGCGACCGGCACGCGCACGAACTCCGCCAACATCGCCGGCGTATACAACCGCTCGACGCCTTGCCCCGATTCCACCAGCCCCAGCCGCGCCCACAATTCAGATTCGCCGACGACCTCGACATCGCCACTCGCAATCCGTGCTCGGAGCGTTTCGTCGAACGTCTCCTGATCTTTGGATCGCCGCGCTACATCCGTGAATTCATCACTCGTCACGATGAGATCGACTTGGTCATCGGCCTGATCGACGAGCAGGGCCCCATGCTGGCGAAGAATTTGCTCGACTTCGCGGCGCGGCATGCTCGCGAGCTTTCCGACCAGCAGCACGTGCCGCCCGGCGATGGAAGACTCGCAACGCTCGCTCGTCAGTCCACTCACGATCGCTAAACTACCTTCCCGTGTAGGGTGGGCACCGCCCACCGAGCACCTTGCATTCGGTACGCAACCTTCAATAAGTCTCACCGTGCTCACGGATTGTGTCAACGAGCGACGATCGGCACCCCAACAATCCGGGGATCACCGACCTGCAAACCTTGCGCAATCCAAATAGCTTCGGCCCGACGAGCGCCGCGAATCGTAGTCATGCAAGAACAATGCTGGGCAATGCCAATGATTCCACGTGGGGCGGTCCTTCCAACTCTGATTCCGCTTCGCATCGGATTGCGTGCTCGGCTGCGGGGACGCTTCCCCTCGCTCCATTCGCCGAGGCCTTTGGCGGGTGGACGGCGTCGCCGCCGCCGCTAAAGGCTCCTCGCTCCTCGTCCCCCTCGTTGATGGCGTCGCTAGCACCTGCTTCTCGAAAATCCCCGCGTTTTTCCCCGATTTCCTGTCACCAACGCCCGCTACGCGACAATATCAGGTAGCTTGGTAGGCACCGTGAGGGAACCATGCCAGACGCCCACAAACTCTTCGAAGCCCTGGTACGCGAGCACGCGGAAATGTTGCTCGTGTACCTTCGCGCCGCGCTCAGCAACACGTCCGACGTGGACGACCTGTTCCAAGAAACCATGATTGTCGCCTGGCGACGGCTCGATGACTTCGACGAGTCGCGGCCGTTTGGCCAGTGGTTGCGGGGCATCGCGAAGCGGCTGGTCTTGGCCCATCATCGTCGGCAAGGCGCCCGCCCGTGCGATTCCGTGATCCTCGACCAACTCGATGCGCGGATCGGCCATCTCGCGGCCCAGCCTGGCGACACGTGGCAAGAGAAATTGGCGCTACTGCCCAACTGCATCCAATCGCTGCCCGATCACTTTCGCCACGCGGTCCGCCTGCGTTACTTTCAGCAACAGCCCATTGCGCAGTTGGTCGAATCGCTTGAGGCCAGTGAGGCCGCCATCAAGAAGCGATTGCAGCGCGCGCGGGCGTTGATCCTTGAGTGCATCCAAAAGAACCTGAACCGCCTGGGGTTCAGCGTATGAGCGAAACATCCTGGCAACGCGAGGCCGACCGATGGTGCGAGCACTGGCTCGACGCCGACGTGTCTCCTTCGGACAGTGGCATCCCCCCCACGACCAGCGCCGACGAAGAGGTCCGTCGGCACATCGCCGACCAGCAACTCGTCGACGCCATCCTGCGATCGCTCGCCAACGTCGACCGCGACGATACTTCCAACCGCGTGCGGCGCGTGATGGCCGCGATCGTTGCCGAAAGTCCCTCGCCAGCAGCTGCGAATCATCGTACGGCGAGTATGTGGTCGCTCGTGGGCTTGGCGGCTTGCCTGTTAGTGGCTTGCACCTTGCTGGTAATGAAATCGGCCAACGAGTCGCGGGCGACCGAGATATTGGCCCAAATCCGCCAGGTGTCTCTCGCCGATACCGACCGGATCTATCACGTCTTTCATTCGAATTCTCAGCACGATGCCCCCTTCGAGTTCCTGGGCAAGCTGTATCTGCGCGGAACAACCGGCTTCGTCGTCGAGGTCAAGAACTACGCGGTCGGGCGCAATGGCGATGAGTATTGGGTCGTTCCCGCCAAGGGTCCCGTCATCCTGGCTCATGACTTCAATTGGCTTAATTCACCGTCGGCGAGAGACATGTTGGAATTGGAACTGCTGAAGGACCTATCCGTTACCTCGCACCGCGCACCGCTGATGCAGCTTTCGACGATTGTCGAGGCGATCGAAGGAGATTACGACTTCGCCGTTCACCGTGGCGCCTACGATGGAGCGCGCCGCCTCGATGAACTGAGCGCCTCGCGCCGCCCTGCCAATACCGAACTTCCCACGTCGATCCGCTTGTGGTTCGATGCGGAAACGAAAATCGTTCACACCGTTGAATTGACTTGGAGTGTTGTCGAAGACAAACCTTTGCGACACAGCGTGCGGTTCACGCTGGCCCCGGCCGAAAACGTGGCCGACGAGTGGTACCAGCACGCTGCCCATCACGCGCCCGACCGCCCCATTCGCCGCGTGGACGCGGACGCCGAGTTCAGCGCACCAGTGCAAAAAATAGCTCCGCTCCCGCTGGGAGAGGGCCGGGTATCTTGAAAATCTGTGGAAGAGGCGTTTGAAAAACAAGTGGAAGGGGTGTTTGGAAAACCTGTGGAAAGGTGTTTGGAAAACCTGTGGGAGGCGTCTCCGACGCCGATGACGCTATCCAATGCAACACCCCATCGGCCTCAGAGAGGCCTCCCACAAACTAATGCTTACCCGGCCTCAATACATTCGTTAGTTTTGTAGTGCGGTCTGGCCGCCGGAGGCGCGTCGGACCGCTGTTGTTCCTGTTGTTATGGAGGTTTTGTTATGAGATGGTTTCTAGTCTTTAGCCTCATGCTGTTGGGCAATTTGACCGCGTCCGCGGCCGATATCAAGGCGATCGCCCCCGAGGTCGTCGGCGCTTGGCGGCTTACGTTCACCACGCCCGACGGCACGGAGCGTACACCCATTGTGGTCGTCGGCCGCCAACACGATGAGCTGGTCGCCTGGTACCTCGACAAAGAGGAACCCCAGGCGTTCAAGAACGTCACGGTCAAGGACGACGCCCTGGAACTCACGATCGTGCCGCGCCAAAAGGATGGAAAGATTACGGTCAAGCTTGTGGCCAAAGCCGATGGCGACAATCGTTGCTCGGGCAAGGGCGAGTTCTGCATTGCCGGCGGCGAAACCGGCAGCTGGGATTTCCGCGGCGAACGAGTTGATCCGGCCAATCTGCCCCACGTCGCCGAGTGGAAGTTGAACTTCACCACGCCCGAGGGCGAAAAACAAGAACCCACCATCCATGTGTTCGAGAAGGACGACACGCTGTATGGCTGGTGCGTCGGCGACGATTACGAACTGCTGGCCAAGAGTCTGAAGGTCGAGGGCAATAAGGCGACGCTGTCGGTCGCCGCGAAGACCTCGGAAGGCGCAGTTGCCAATGTCATCTTCCATGGAACCATCGATGGTTCCAGCGTTAGCGGCGATGCCGACTACGACGTCGCAGGCGACCGCGGCAGCTTCCCCTTCTCGGGCAAGCAGGTCGTGAACTGACCGTAGCGTCCGGAACTTGGACTGTGGGAGGCCTCTCAGTTGTGGGAGGCCTCTCTGAGGCCGATGACGTGTCACAATGGAGCGCGTCATCGGCGTCGGAGACGCCTCCCACGGTCTTCTTCACAGCGTCATCGGCGTCGGTCTTAGCCGCTCACCGGCACCCGCACCATCACCGTGCGCGGCACCTTGTAGGTGTAGGTCACGGGCACCTGCCTCGTAACCGTCCTCGGCACTTGAACGGTCTGCTTCTCGCACACCCACTTGCACACCCGCACCTGGTACGGCTCGACGCGCTCTTCCTCGACCATCCGGCACGTCGTCACGGGCACTTGGCGGACTTGCTCTTCCGTCACCATCCGGCACACTTGCACCGCTTCTTGCCGGGGCACGCGTTCCACAACCTGCCGGCAGGTCTGCACCGGCACCTTGCGGACTTGCTGCTCTTGCACCATCCGCGTGACCTGTACCGGCACTTGCCGAACCTGCGTCTCCGCCACCATCCGGCAGACCTGCACCGGCACCTGCTCGGTCACTTGCTGCGGCACGTACTGCACCGTGGAAACCTGCTGGGCCTGCACATTCGGCTGCCAGACGCGTTGCACGACTTGTTGCGACGGCGTGAAGCCAGTCTGCCACGCCAGCCCGCCACGTTGAAACTGAACCAACCCCGTCTGCGGATCGCACACCTGGGTCGGCGGCAGCCACGTGAGCCGCGGCAACGTCTGCACGCCTGGCACGCACGTCACCTGGTTCACAAAGCAACCACGATCAACAAGCTGCGTCTGGCACGTGGTCACCGGCTGCATCACGGTGCGTACCTGCGGCTGCATCACCGTCTCGGTCACCGGCCGCTGCACGACGAATTGCTCTTGCCGCATCGCCGTTTCACAGACCGGCCGCTGCACGATGTACGTTTCTTCGCGCTCGCTCGTCTCGATCACGTTGCGCACCACGTTGTAGCTGGTGTCGCGCATCACGGTTTCAGAGACGGGCCGCTGCACGGTGTACCGCTCTTCGCGCATGCTCGTCTCATGCACGGGCCGCAGCACCTTGTAGCGATTCTCGCGCATCTCGGTTTCCCACACGGGCACTTGCCGCGTGATTTCCTGCGAATCGACGACCGTTTCGCACACCTGCTTGTAGCACGTGGCCTGCCGCTCTTCCCATACCGTCTGGCATTCCAACCGGTAGCAAGTTTGGCAGCACTGCGCACTAAGCCGCGGCGCAAACGCACTCACGCCGAGCAACAACCAGCCAAAAACAAAGCCCGAACGAATTCGATTAGTCATGACCCCGTGATCTCACAAGACGAGTAAAATGAGCCGCATCCGTGCCATGACCCCTGGGACCCTCCTGTCGCCCGGATAAGCTTCTTCTCTATATTTGGCGAGCCATCGGCCGTCAGGCAAACGCCAGCACTGCATCGCTGCGCCGCTATCAAAGAATGAACTACGCTCCGGACAATGCTTTACGATTCTTGAGAAAATCTCGAATCTACCTCATTGTTCGCCGACTCGTTGCCGGAAAGCAACGGCACAACCTAACAACGTGGCGATTTAGAACAGCCCCCGCCTCGCGCAGCCGCTACAACCGGCACAGAATACCACGCCACGCATCGGCGCTTCGTGATACACAGTGGCCGTCTTTAGCGGCGGCTGCCAAGCCGCTGCGAACAGTGCCCGCCCCGGACCCTCAAAAAACAATCATACGCCCGGTTACGGCCGATCTTAGCCCTCCCTGGAGGACGGACATTCCTGTCCGTCCGGCAACATTTCTTTAGTGCGTGTTTTAGAATTCTCCCTCTCCCGGAGGGAGAGGGTTTCGAACCAAGCAGTCGAATTTCACAACACGTTCTTACTGCTTCGCCTTCAGCAGCTCGAGCGCTCGCTTCGCATCGACCACCACGCTGGGCGGCACATGCGCCGCCTCGAGCGTCTTCGCATCGGCGGCCGCGAGTTGTTCGAGCGCCTTCACAACGCTCGATAAATCCGCCTGAGGATTCTGCCGTGCGAGCGCGTGGGCCGCATCGATCGCACTCGCAATCACCACCGCTTTCTTGAAACCTGGCTCGCCTCCACTTGCGACGTCGTTCTTTTCCGCCTCGCGTGGTGGCTCGGAAAGGTCGAGCATTTCGACCAGCGTTTCCACGGCCTTGGTATTGCCGCGATGTGCGAGCGCGATCGCCGCATTGGTGCGCGTATCGACGTTCGGGTCGTTCACCAATACTTCCAACCGCTGGATCGCCGCCGGCGTGCCCAATTTGCCCAACGCAAACGCCGCCCGCAACCGAATCTCGGGGTCTTCATCCTGCGAGAGCTTGATGAGCGCCGCGTCCAAATTCGCGTTCGTCAGTTGCTGCGGAGGGTTGAGCTGTTGCATGCTAAACGCGCGGATCGCAATGGCTTCGATCGCGGCCCGGCGCACCAGCTTATCGTCCTCGCCGCGATTCGTTTCGGCTGCCTTCAGCAGTGCATCGACCCCGTCATCAACCTGAAACTCGCCCAATGCACTCGTCAAAAAATACCGCAGCGTCGCATCCTGCTGGCTGTCCTGGCCGTCCTTCGAGTGATCGATCTCGCGATCCAGAATTTGCGCCAGATGTGCCGCGACTTCCTTGTTCTGCTTCAGTTCCGGGTAGCGATTACTATTGAGCATCTCGGCCAGTTCGCTGGCCCGCTGCCACCGGGCCACACTCGGCCCACGCTCGATGCCTTCGATCAGCTTGTTCGGGTCGATCGTGGCACTGCGCACCAGCCAATTCAGCGTGAGCCACACGGCCACAATGCCCATGACGATGAGCGCCGGCACCACGAACAACTGAATAATGAACCTGGCCGAGGGCTGCTCGACCGGCGGCAACAGCTCTTCGCCCAGCGGCGGCCGCAAAGGCCCGCCCCGCAGCTCATCAGAAATTGTGGATGGGTCGTTCATGGTTCAATCGTGCGTATCAAGAACCTCACGCAAAGACGCCAAGGCGCAAAGGAATTCAAAAACATGTTCACCGCTAATTAACGCTAATAGTCGCTAATGGATAAAGCCATCCATTGAAATTAGCGGCCATTAGCGTCGATTAGCGGTCTGCTGGCTTTAATACTTCCTCCTTCGCGCCTTTGCGCCTTGGCGTGAGACAGTTCCAGTCTCCCACGAAGAGCACCTCAGCGTCAACTGAGTGACTCGGCAGTCGTAATATCGTGATCGGCTTGCGTGAGGCCCATTCATTGTGCGACAACACCCACATGCACCGCCTCGAACTCACGCTCCCCACCGCCGCGGAAAACGTCGCGCTCGATGAAGCCCTCCTCGACCTGGCCGAGGAAAGCTCGCATCCCCGCGAAGTTTTGCGCATTTGGGAACCGACAAAATATATGGTCGTGGCCGGGCGCTCGACGCGCATCGGGCAAGAAATCAATCGCCCCGAATGCGATGCCCGCCACATTCCCATCATCCGCCGTTCGAGTGGCGGCGCAACGATCGTCGCCGGCCCGGGGTGCCTCATGTATGCCGTCGTGTTGAGCTACGAGCTTCGCCCGGAACTGCGCGACATCAGCAAAGCCCACTGCTTCGTGCTGGGCCGATTGGTAGAAGCACTCAGGTCAACTGGCCTCGCGATCACCCAGGCCGGCACAAGCGACCTGGTGATTGCAGACTGTGGATTGCGTATTGCGGATTGCCGAAACGGCATCTCCCAAACCGCAATCCGAAATCCGAAATCCGAAATCCAAACCTCCCGCAAATTCTCCGGCAACAGCCTACGCGCCAAACGCACCCACTTTCTCTATCACGGCACACTGCTCTACGACTTCGACCTCGCGCTCCTTGCCAAGTGCCTGCGGATGCCGCCGCGCCAACCCGATTACCGCAGCGCCCGCGGACACCTCGACTTCGTCGCCAACCTGCCGCTAAGCCGCCCGCAACTGATCGCCGCGCTGCACGCCGCCTGGCCCACGACCGACGAACTGACCAACATCCCGCTGCCACACGTCCAAGAACTCGTCGCCACCCGGTTCCGCCAAGATTCGTGGAACTACGAGTTTGCATAACACTTACTTCGATCGGCCAAACAGCAACATCAGTCTTACTAATCAGCGACCTTCTTTTTGTCCGCAGATGACGCAGATGCGCGCAGATATTTCTGATTTCTACCGTCCTTGACAATCGACTTGGACTGATCGAAAGACCGTTATCTTGGCGATATCGCATTCCTAATCATCTGCGAATATCCGCGCCATCTGCGGACAAAACTCAACAGAATTCTGACTAGCGCCACGTCGTCGTCGGCCCTAACCAACCAAATTTGCTTTGCTCGTAAGCGTTTGTTGCTCATTCACAAAAACCCGCCATAATAAAAGTCGCGACAACCGCGTATCTGGCCCTCAACCCTCAACCCTCAACCCTCAACCCTCAACCCTCAACCCTCAACCCTCAACCCTCAACCCTCAACCAACAATGCCCCGCCGGCCGCTCTTCGAAATGTTGGCCCGCTATCGCGGCGTCTTCCCCAGCGAGGCGGATGTCGTCGATCGCATTTGCAATTTGATTGAAACGCGACCGAACTGCTTCGACCGCACCTGCCGGCCCGGCCACATCACGGCCGCTGCCTGGATTCTCTCGAACGACCGTGGCCGCGTGCTGCTCACGCACCATCGCAAGCTCGACCGCTGGCTCCAACTCGGCGGCCACGCCGATGGCCAATGGCAAGTCGAAGAAGTCGCCCTTCGTGAAGCGCAAGAGGAATCGGGCCTAGCCAATTTTCGGTTCGTGCCGATCGACGGTGTCACGATGCCGTTCGACATCGACGTCCACGAGATCCCGGCCCGCTACGACGCCGCGGGCAATCTCGTGGAAGACGCCCACGAACACCACGACATCCGCTTCCTGCTCATCGCCAATTCCGGCGAAGACATTCAAATCAGCGAAGAGTCCCACGACCTCCGCTGGTGTACGCCCGCCGAAGTCCGCGAGCTCACCGACGAAGAGAGCATCCTGCGGATGCTCCGCAAGGCGTTGGAGTTACTTGGTTGATGTAAAGAAGAGGGGGAGACAAGAAGACGGGGAGAAGCAAATGCAAAATCTTCAATGCAAAATGAAAAATGGAATCGGCAACATAGCATCTCGGCATTGAATATTTTGCATTTCTCATTTTGCATTTTATATTTCTCTCGATCGCCGTGCCCTCCGTGCCTCCGTGGTTAATCCATTTCCTTCAATCCGCAAGCGCTCGTTCCACCGCCCGCCACGCCGCCAGCTTCTCCGCGAAGCTTCTCCCCGCATGCGCCGGGCTCGTTGAGGGCAATCGCTCGTAACGCAAATCGAGATCGAGTCCAGCGAGTGTCGGCAAGACATGCCGCCGGTATAACGACTCCGCCTTGTGACCGTTGAAGAACACGGCTCGAACTTGACGGTGCGTCCGATAGAAGCCGCGAAAATCATTAGGCGATTCTGATTCGATTTCAATCGACGAATCCAAACTGCCTTCGCGATAACACTCTTTCAACACGTCCCACACCGCAACACCCCGCGCGCATAAGATCCGCTTGCGCTCGTCGTAGGGCAGTTCTCGCTCGGCCCCGAACAACCGCCCCATGATGCGCCAAAACGCATTCTGCGGATGCCCGTAGTACTGCCGTTTCGCCAACGAGGCAATACTCGGCACCGTTCCGAGCACGAGCACGCGCGCATCCCGCCGCGCAATCGGCCGAAAACTACAAATGAGCGGTCGTGGTTCTTTTCGTTTCGCCTTCATCGATCGGTCTTCATTAGAAACGCCGACGCTGTACTCCATCCACTAGCCAGAATCAAAGATAGTCCGTGCGCTATTTTGCATTTCACAATAGTCTCGCGCAGAGACGCAGAGGCGCGGAGGAATGAACCAACCATCCACTCCCTCTGCGGCCTCCGCGCCTCTGCGTGAGACATATCCCTGTCTGTGCCCAACAAGCTGGCTGGCAAAATCCACATTGGAATGTTATGTTACGGAACTCCGAACCAGCAAGCATCTCAGGTGTCCCTGTCATGTCTACCGCCGTCGTCACGCCCAAGCCGCGCCGCAAGCAGGTACCCAAGGACAAGGTGCTCTGCGAGTATTGTCCGGCCAAGTGCTGCCGTTACTTTGCCCTGCCGTTCGATGCGCCCGAGGAATTCGCCGACTACGAGTTCATCCGCTGGTTCTTGTTACACGAACGGGCCACCGTATTCAAGGAAGGCGACGACTGGTACGTCCTCGTACACACGCAATGCCGGCACCTACAAGCAGACAACCGCTGCGGCATCTACGAAACCCGCCCGCAAATCTGTCGCGATTACTCGACCAAGGATTGCGAATACGAAGACGACTGGACATACGACTTCTATCTCGAACGCCCCGAACAAGTGACCGAATACATCGAAGCCGTGATTCAAGAGCCGGGCCGCAGCATCCGCAGTGCCAAGCCACCATTATTGCCCATACTTTCGTAAAGTCTTTAAGAAACAATTTCTCACGCAAAGGCGCGAAGACGCAAAGACATACACTCGCTGCTCTTTGAACCGCTAATGAACACTAATTACCACTAATGAGAATTCCTTTCGGATTAGCGCTCATTAGCGTCGATTAGCGGTTTGTTTGAATTGGTCTGCTTTGCGTCTCTGCGCCTTTGCGTGAGACTATTCCGTTCCCGATTCTTCTGAGATCTTGTTGTGACCGATCGTATTCAACCACGCACGCTCAAGGGCTTCCGCGATTATCTACCGCGGGTGATGCTCGCGCGCGAGCACATCATCGAAACGGCCCGCCGCGTGTTTCGCTCCTTCGGCTTTAGCCCGATCGATACGCCGGCCCTCGAGTACCTCGAAATCCTGCTCGGTAAGGGCGGCCTCGAAACCGATAAGCAGCTCTATCGCTTCCAAGACCACGGCGGCCGCGATGTCGGCCTGCGGTTCGACCTCACCGTGCCGCTGGCCCGGTTCGCCGCCCAGCACATCAATGAACTTGGCACGCCATTCAAGCGTTACCATATTGCGACCGTCTGGCGGGGCGAGAACACCCAGGCTGGCCGCTACCGCGAGTTCATGCAATGCGATTTCGACACCATCGGCACCCAAGGCGCCGCCGCCGATGCCGAGACCGTTTTGGTCGCCCACGAACTGCTGCGCGCGATCGGCTTCGAGCGATTCACGATCCACGTCAACAATCGCCTCGTCCTCAACGGCCTGCTCGAATCGCTCGGCCTGGCCGAGCAGGCGACGCAGGTCTTGCGCGCCATCGACAAGCTAGCCAAAATTGGTGCCGACCGCGTCGTCGAGGAAATGTGCGAGACGGCCGGCGCCTCGGCCGACGAGGCCCGCCGGGTCGTCGAAATGGTCGAACTCACCGGCACGAACGACGAAGTGCTCACGAAGCTGCGGCCGCTCGTCGGCAGCAGCCAGCGCGGCCTCGAAGGCCTCGAGCGACTCGCCGAACTGTGGTCCGCCCTCCACAACGCCGGCGTGCCAGAGCAGCGCGTGAAGCTCGATGTTTCGATCGCCCGCGGCCTCGACTATTACACCGGCACCGTGCTGGAAACGCTCCTCGATGACAAGCGCGAGATCGGCAGCGTCTGCAGCGGTGGCCGCTACGACAACCTCGCCGAACTCTACACCAAGCAGCAACTTCCCGGCATCGGCGCGTCGCTCGGCCTCGACCGGCTCATCGCCGCGATGGAAGAACTCGGCCTGCTGCCCACCGCCCAAACGCCGTCTCAAGTCTTCATCCCCTACTTCGACGCCGCCCACCTCGGCAATTACTTCCAACTAGCCGCGGTGCTACGCACCGCCGGCCTCGCTGCCGAAATTTACCCCGAATCCACCAAACTCGGCAAACAACTTCAATACGCCGCACGCAAAGGCATCCGCGTCGCCGTCATCGCCGGCCAGCGTGAATTCGACTCCGGCGAGTGCCAGGTGAAAAACCTTTCCACCGGCGACAGCACGACCGTTTCCCTCGCCGAAAACGCCGCCGAACTCATCAGCGAAGCCCAAAGAATCTTGGCTAGCACGTCGTAGCGGAATTTGTGAGAATTCCGCCGCCACCCCATCTCGCTCGATCATATCTCACGCCAAGGCGCCAAGGCGCAAAGCCGATCCAATGCGACCCAACCGCTAATAGACGCTAATGAGCGCTAATCAGATTCGCATATCAATTAGCGATGATTAGCGTTCATTAGCGGTCCAAAGGTAGTGGGTTCGAGTCTTTGCGCCTTGGCGCCTTGGCGTGAGACAATCAGCCCCGTAGGGTGGGCACCGCCCACCATTGGATTCGGAGCGAAGCTCGCAGCGCAAGCAAGAACGATCAAGCCTCGGTCAGATTCGCACTTGCTCGCGCTGCGTGCTTCCATCGATATTACCTATCCCCAGCTTGGCGAACTGTACAGAATAGTGTACAAAGGAAGCTATTAGCTCTTAGCCGTTAGCTATTAGCCAGAAGCTCCTGGCTATGCGTACTCAACTTCCGGCTAACAGCTAATAGCTAACAGCTAATAACTTCCCATGCACCGCGACAACCTCTACGAAGCGGCCTTCGAGGAATTCCTCCGCGAGCGGCGGCTGCCGTACATCGCGGTCGACGAGGCTCGGCGCAGCCTGGTGGCTGATGGTTCGCTCAAGAGCCTCGATTTCATCGTTTCGCCACCCGGCCAAATTTCGTGGCTCGTCGATGTGAAAGGCCGCCGGTTCCCCTCGGGCGAGGAACATCATCAGTATTGGAAAAACTGGTCGACCCGCGACGACCTCCGCAGCCTCGCCGCCTGGCAGCAGCATTTCGGTCCCGGTTTTTGTCCGCTGCTCGTCTTCGCCTACCACCTGGTGGCCCAGCGTTCGCCGCTGCCGCCCGAGCAGTTGTTCGAGTTCCGCGGCGAGCATTTCGGCTTTCTCGGCGTTCGCCTGGCCGACTATTTGCCGCACGCCCGGCCACTTTCCGAGAGCTGGGACACCGTCGCCATGCCCACCGGCCTCTTCCGCCGGGCCGCCCGCCCACTCGATGACTGGCTTGCCGGCGAGCTTTTTACCGCACCCGTCGTTTCCGAAGATTGGCAAGAACTGCCGGCCGATTTAGAATGGCAAGTGTAGTGGGCCATGACATTCGAATGACTGAGTGGCATGCTCTCGCGAAACAGGGACATGCCCACGCTCGCGCTAATGCATGTATGTTTCGCGTGAGCATGTCGGAGCGAGCGAGGGCATGCCACCCACGAAATTGACTGTTGCAAGCCAGTAGTCGTCCGATCAACGCTTAACTTCGCGAACGGTTTCGAGCTATGTATCAATACATCGACCTGCTGCTGCTCGCCAAACGATCCGCGCACGCCGCCGCGGAAGCTACGGGCGGCGGTTCCGACGTCAAGAGCTACAGCCTCTCCTGGGCCATCGTCGGCATCGGCCTGATCGTCGGCCTGATCGTCACGCTCTCGCCGACGAAACGGACGACTGAAATCAAGAAGAGCAAGCACGATTGACGGAAGGTTGAGGGTTGAGAGTTGAGGGTCGAAAGTCAGCAGCCGTCGCGCGGCGACGGTTCTATCCGGCCCTCGACCCTAGTCCTTCGACCCTCGACCTTTCCGACCTTCATCCTTCGACCCTCAACCATTCTCACGCCGCCAACCGGCCGCGGGCCTGGCAGAATTCCGTCACGGCGTCGATCACCACGCTCTGTTCGCTCATCGTCATCTCCGGGTAAACCGGCAACGAGAGCACTTCGCGGCAAGCCGCTTCGGTCACGCGCAGGCTCCCTTCAGCGTTACCTAGCCCGGCAAAGCATTTTTGCAGGTGCAGCGGCACTGGGTAGTAGATCGCCGACCCGATCTTGCGATCGGCCAAGAACTTTTGCAGCGCATCCCGGCGTCCATTCTTGACGCGAACCGTGTACTGATTCCACACGTGATGGCAATTCTTGGCTGTAATCGGCGTCACCAAGTCGGCGCCCAAGCCACGCTGCGTGAACTCGATATTGTACCGCTCGGCATGCCGACGGCGCACGGTGGCCCACGTGTTGAGATGCGTCAGCTTCACGCTCAGCACCGCGGCTTGTAGCGCATCCAACCGGCTGTTGATACCGACAAAATGATGATAATACCGCGGCTGCTGGCCATGATCGCGCAGTATGCGCAACTTCGCCGCCAAGTCGCCGTCGTTCGTGGTGATCATTCCGCCATCACCGTAGCCACCTAGATTCTTGGTCGGGTAGAAACTGAAGCAGGCGGCGACGCCCAATGAACCGGTGCGGACGCCGCCGAACTCGGCGCCAATCGCCTGGCACGAATCCTCGATGATCGGAATGTTCCGCGCGGCACTGGCGATCTGCCGCAGGTCGTCCATGTTCGTGCACTGGCCGAACAGGTGAACCGGAATGATCGCCTTGGTGCGCGTGCTGATCTTGTAGAGCACGTCGGCCGGGTTCAAATTGAACGTATCGGGCAAAATGTCGGCAAACACGGGCCGCGCACCCAACCGCCACACGGCACTGGCCGTGGCAAAGAACGTGAAGCTCGGCACGATCACTTCGTCGCCCGGGCCGATTCCGAGCGCCATCAGCACCAGCAACAAAGCGTCGCTGCCCGAGGCACACCCGACCGCCTGCTGCGTACCGCAATAGCGCGCCAGTTCGCCTTCGAAGCGCTGGCACGCCGGACCATTGACGAACGCGCCCGACTTCGCCACTTGCAACAGCGCGGCATTCAAATCCTCGGCGAGGCGTGTATTCTCGCGCGTAACATCCAACATCGGAACAGCTTGCGGCGACGCCGCATGAGTGGCGGTAGACATCGAACCCATCCTTGGTAGTTCAGTAGAAAAGTGTCCGGCAAGGGGCGAAGAGTAATTCGATTCGCCCCACCGGTCAACGTCAGGCCTGCGCCCAACGCTGGCAGTGCTTTCGCTTGTAGGGTGGGCACCGCCCACCAACGATACCGCGTGATGTGGTGGGCAGTGCCCACCCTGCGAAAATTCACCGCCTCGTTGGTCGCTACGTGGGGCCAACTGTAACACCCATCATTCGACCCCGTAGGAGACTTTGCGGAGAGATACCCTCGATTTTGAAAGGTTTAGCCATGTTTCGCCCCTTCCCCACCGCCCGTTTTGTTGTCTCCCTCGCAGCTTCACTCACCATATTCGCACTGGGCAATTCGTCGCTGGCCCAATCGCCCGATGATTACTCCCACACGCCGCCTGGACCGTTTCATCAGCCCGTGAGTCCGTTTCCCGTTGAAATGGGTTTCACGCAGCACCATTCGTCGACCGCCGCTGAGGGATTTCTCCGCGGCAAAGCGGCCGTCATTCAAGCCCACGGCAACTTCCGACTGAGCGAAGCCCAGGCCCAAATCCTCCGCCAACAAGCTCGCTGGCTCGACCGTGAAAACGACTTGCTGCAAACGCAAGCCCTCCTGGCTCAAAAGAAAATGTGGGATGATGCCCGCGCCGCAGAGCGCAAGGAACAAGAGGCGCGACGCATCGAAGGTCAGCAGCTTCTCGCCGCCCGACAAGCCACGGTCTACCGACAGGTATACCAACTGTCCACCGACGAGTTCGACTCAATCACCGGTGCGATCACTTGGCCAGCCGTCTTGCAGAACGAGTATTTCGATCGTGAACGCCAGCGCGTTGCCGAACTCGTGAAGCAGCAGTTTGCCTACGGCGAACCAAAGCCAGAAATGACTACCCAAATCAACCGGGCCGTTGAGCAACTGGCCAGTTCGCTTCGGAGCGTAATTAGCGAAGTGCCTCGCGACGATTACCTGGCCGCCCAGAAATTCCTCACCGGCCTCCGCTACACGACCGCGTCGCTCAACCAGAACAACGTCGACTCGCGCGTGGCAAAACAGTAGACTGTAGACTAAAGTTGGAGACGAAAAGCAACTTATAGATAAACCGCTAGGATTCCAACATTCTGCAAGAATTTTGAATAGGAGAAAACGGAGAGAACAGAGCATCATTCGATCTCTGTTTCCTCTTGTTTCAAGAGCTTGGTCTTCTTGGCGTTCTTTGCGGCCTGGCGGTTTTTCTTTCGTGCCTTTTGCGTCTTTTCGAGGTGATCTCAGGCCACCATACTCGCCAGCGCGATGAACTGCGGGTCGTGCCGCAGCGGAGTGAAATCAGGCTCGTCGTTGAGAATGTCGCGGAAGTTGCCGTCGATTTCGATTGCCCGCCGCAGGTACCTGAGCGATAGCGTGCGGTTCCGCGCCAAGCTCCAGTAGCACGCGAGGTTGTAATGCAGCACGGCCTCGCCCGGCTCGATCCGCACGGCACGCTCGAGCGCACCAATCGCCCGCGCGAGTTGGCCGGTCCGCTTGTAGCACCAGCCGAGTGCCAAGAGCACGTGAATGTCGTCCGGCAGCAAATCGGCACTGCGTTCGAGCGGTGCGAGCGCCTCTTCGTAGCGCGCCATTTCTCGCAGCACGTCGCCCAGCAGGTAGCAGGCCCGGCCGTTGCCGTGGACCAGCGCCCCGCGGCGCTGCAGCGCACGTAACGCCTGCTCGCTCAGGCCGAGTTCCATGTAGCCCTCGGCTTCTTCGACTGCTCGTTTCAGAAGAATGCGGTTACGTTTCACGCTGCGAGCTTCCGGGGAAAAGTCCGTTTTGAAGAGCGGACAGCAGTGCTGGTGCCGTCTACCTGAATTGTACTCAGCCGTTGGCCGACGCCAAATGTTTGACGCGAAAAAGCGGCTGAAAACTGCGCGGCGCACGACCAGTGGCGCACGTCGCGAAAGCCTCGCCGCGCGCAACGCTCGGATCGCTCGCGTAGACTCTGCGGGCAATGCAACACGCCTTCTCATCTCCGGGGTAGATGCCCCCGCCAGGTTGTTGGACAGTTGACGGAACGCATCAAGAACTCGGCTAGAATGTTGCCCAATCGCAACAACCGCTCCTGCTCGAACGCCGTAAGATCCTGGCTCATCTCGCATTAAGCCCTGCTGCCCCAAGGACTTCGGCGCACGTTGCCCTGCGACGCGAAACGCCCTCGGCACCGGCCCTGCAAACAGAGATTGCCAGCGGACTTTGGACCGCAAATGCAACCAACTCTTCCTCGCCCGTTCGGGCATCACTGGCCGGTCATGCGACTCATCGTCGGCATCTCGCTGCTACTCCTCGGCCTTGGCATGTTCTCATGCCAGGTCGAGGGAACCGCGCCGGAAGCCGTGAACGGCAAACCATCTCTCAACTGGGTGCGCACCACGACTGGCTGGGAACGCCCGGCCGTGTGGTTCTCTGAACCGCCCACTCCGCCGAGCCTCCACCCGCTGGTGGTAGCAGCCGGCCAAGGACTGGGCTCGATTCTGGCCCTCGCCGCTTGCAGCCGCGCGCCAAAACAGCCTGCCTTCCGGCTGAATTTTGCGTTCCGCGCGAATTTCTGATTTTCTTGCACGGCCAGCCGCACGGCTCGCCACTAATAGTGGTGAATCGGACCATTGAATTCACGCTGGCCCGAGCAGTGCTCGCGAACATCATCTGAACTCTGGCGAGTTCGGCTACCGAATTTTCGAAAGTGGATAACTCTCATGCGTCTCACTCTCCGCACGTTGCTGGCGTACTTGGATGACGTTCTTGACCCGGTCGATAAGGAGGAGCTCTCGCAAAAGATCGCGTCGAGCGAGTTTGCCGAGGACTTGGTGCATCGCACGCGGGATACGGTCCGCCGGCTGCGATTGAGTGCTCCGCAGGTCGTCGGCACCGGCATGGGGCTCGACCCCAATACCGTGGCCGAGTACCTCGACAATGTCATGCCGCCCGAGCAGGTCGGCGATTTTGAGCGCATCTGCTTGGAATCCGATGTTCACCTGGCCGAGGCGACCGCCTGCCACCACGTCCTCACGATGGTGCTGGGCTCGCCGGCGGATGTCGATCCGGCGACGCGTCAGCGGATGTATAGAATCCCCGGCGAGCTGGAAAACCGTAAACAATTACGGGTCGAGCCAGCTCACACGACGGCCGGCTTCGCAAACGCCGCGCCGGCGGCAGCCCCCATGCCTTTTGCCTCGATTCCATCGGTCGCTGTAGAGCGGCCTCAGCGGGCGGAAGTGCCCGACTATTTGCGAGCCGGCGCCTGGTGGCGATCCACCAATGCGCTCATCGCCTTCGCGGCACTCGTTTTGATCGGCACCGGCGTGTTGTTCTTCACCGGGCTGGCTGGCTGGTTTGGCCAAAAACCTAACGCTCCACCGCCGCTCGCACAGAATTCCGCCTCGCCCATTTCTGAAGCTCCGGTCGCGCCGGCGATATCGACCGAAGACACGCTGCCCGCTCCGCCGCCGGTTACCGTACCGGCCAACGAACCAATCGCAAATTCGAATGCGGGAACGAAGGCTGATGCATCGCTGGCATCGCCGCCGCAGCCCTTAACACCTGGCCTGCCGCAACCAGCAGCAACGGCCGCGACACCGCCGGTTCCGCCGACAACCACGCCTCCACCGGTCCAACCAACGGCGCCATCTGCGGCTGCGCCCGATCGTTACGCGGTAGCCAACGCCCCGCCCGCGGCAACGAATGAATCGCCCGCCGCGCCGCCGGCAGCGGCCGGTCCTGATCCGGTTCGATCGCCGATTCCACCGGCCGCGAAAGAGCCAGTACCGAGTACGTCGGAAGCGCCGGCTGCGGCGACAACTGCATCGGCAGCGCCGCCATTGCCATTACCACTGGTTCCGCCTCAGAACGACACTGCCGCTGGCAGCGCGCCGCCGGCGAAGGATCTGGCCAAGACCGAAGTTCCGCCGCCGAATGCTCTGGCGGCCGCAAACTCGGCCCCGCCGAAAGCGATGCCGGCGCCGCCGGCAGAACCACCCGTCGCCAGCGACTCCAAAAACAATCATCCTGCTGCGTCATCCCCCGCAACGCCGCCCGCCGCCCCGCCCGATTCCGGCACCTACATGGGTGGCAAGACCGTGCTGCTGCGTTACGATGACAAGGCCGGTTCCTGGTTCCGCGTCGAACCGCGCGCTACCGTTGTGCCGGGCGAACGGCTGTTGTCGTTGCCTGAGTTCCGGCCGAAAATCACACTCACCTCCGGCACGCAGCTCGACTTATCGGGCGGATCGCAAATCGTCATCGGTAGCGCCGGTGATTCCGCCGCCGCTCCGCCAGTCGCCAATGGCATCGTGCCCACGATCGAGTTGGTTTACGGCCGAATGGTGTTCATCAACCCGACAAACGCCGAACAAGCCGTTCACCTGAAGCTGGGGCCGGCCAACGGTTCGGCAAAACTCGGTCGCAACGCCCGGCTCGGGGTCGAGGTGGTGCGGAAGTTCGTGCCGGGGCTTGATCCGCGGCAAACGCCGGCCCCCGTCGAAACCTGGCTCTATGCGCCGGATGGTGGCATCGTGTGGCAAGATGCCGCCGGTGAAAAGACCATCGACAAGGGCGCGCGTTGGACTTTGACCGACGCCGGCGCCGGCGAAATCAACGCCGATACGGCCCCGCCCGAGTGGATCGATGCGGAGCCGGTGGTGCAGCAGAGCGAACAACGCTACGCCGCCCCAGTCATTGAAAGCACGCTGGTTACCAGTGCGCCGGCCGAAACGCAACTGCTTGAATTGTTTGGGCGCAAGGATCGCAAGGAAGTGAAGTCACTCGCCGCCCGCAGCAGCATTTACGTCGGCTTGTTCCAACCGTTCATCGATGCCTTGCGCGACACCGACCAGAAAGCGAGTTGGAAGAATCACATCGACACGCTGCGTGCCGCCATGGCGCTCAGCCCCGATTCGGCCAAAAAGGTCTATCAGGCCTTCGTCGACCAACGCGGCAAACCGGCCGCGGCCGACTTATTCGAAATGCTTTGCAGCTACAATGCCGAGCAAATTGGCACGACGCCGGAAGCCATGAAAACCGGCGCACTGTTGAAGCTGATCGACTGGTTGGAAAACGACAACCTCGACTACCGCGTTCTGGCCGTCCAAGATCTGCAGGAGCTCACGGGCAAACGGCTCATGCAGAACCCGGCGGCAAGTCTTTCTGAACGCAATCAAAATGTCCGTCGTTGGCGTACACGCCTGGAAGCCGGCGATCTCAAGCCGGTTTCCGCGAAGGCAGAATGAGCATGTTGGCCGTATGTTCGTGAGCGGGCGACCGTTGGGTAGCACGAATGCCTGCACGCGATTGCATAGGAATACACGGTACAACCGCTACAACGCGCGCCTCACGGCGATTTTTCTCGCCAACTACGATCATAGTTTGTCAAAGTCGACGAAATTCGGCCGATGGTAGAGAGAAGTTGATTTCTTCACTCTCACAAATCGTTCGGAAGTTTTCCATGAGTGCAATTAGCGGAGTAAGTAGCGCTAGTACGTCGTCCTATCCCGTCGCTCAAACCACGAGCGCGCGGCCCGCAGCCCCTGCCCCCAAACCAGCCCCCGTTCAAGCGGGCACCGATGGCGACGGCGACGCCGATGGCGACTCCGGCGGCGGCCTCGATCTTACGGCGTAGATAGGGGTCAGGGGTCAGGGGTCGGTCATTGGTCATTCTGGCTAATAGCTAATAGCTAACGACTAACCGCTTCCAAAAAAATGATGGGCCCATTGGGGCGTCGGTCGTGGGATGTGCGGGGATGCATGGTCCGCTGGTGGCGGACGGCAACGCGGTCACGACCGAATTTCCACCCGTGCGCGTGAGGCTCTGCTCCGCGGGACCGGAATTTAGCCATCGCGACCAGGCACTGCTCGGTGAGCCGGCAGTGGCCCCCCATCGCACTGCTGGGCAAGCCAGCAGTGGCACACTCGCCGAGGCGAGTGGTACCCTGGGAGCAAGCTGGCGCGAGGCGGTTCCGGCGAGACGTCTTCGCTGCAGAAGCTGCGCTCGAACGGTCATTTGTGAACGCGACTGTAGCACAGGTGGTGGCCCAAAAGCAAGGAAATAGTGGAAAAGTTTACAGTAGCTAGCAATAGCTGGTAAATCGGGGAACTTCGGCTCATTTATTCCGAATTCTTGCGAATTCGGCTACGTGTAGTCACGCTCGCCAGAGCGCGGAGGGTTTCCTGGCGGTGCATCCACCGTCTGGCGACGGTGGCTACGGCCGGGAGTGCTTGGGTTGGTTGGCGGTAGATTCGGTCTGGCGACCGACGCTAACGGGGGGTGGCGCCACGCTGAGGAGATTGCCATGCCGCCTAGCGGGGCGGCCAACGCAATGATCAAGATAATTTCGCCTCTGCCAGGGTCGTGCTCCACTCCGGCTTTTCGTGGGCCGATTGGGCCAGGACGACGCGCGTGTGGGCGTCGCCTTTCGCCGTATCGATGTCGATGATGCGGCCACCCCGTTCCCAGTCGCCGTAGCCGGCATAGCCGCTGCAGCGGCCGTACGTTAGCGTGACGCCTTGCAACTTGCCGAGGTAGTCGTTTTTGTGATCGTGGCCGCAGAACACGGCCCGCACTCGTTGCGACTCGGCATAGTGGCGGAAGATTTCGCCTTTGTCGATTTCGGAGCACACATGTTCGCCCTGGCGACCGACGGCCAGTTTCTGCTCGAAGACCTCTTTGTATTCGATCGTGGGAATGTGCTGCATCACGAGCACGGGCGTTCGCACGCTGGCCTTCTTGTCGGCGGCCATCTGATCGAGGAACCACTGCGTTTGGCCGGCGCTCACTTTCATCGGAATGTCGGACCCGCCTGTGTTAAACGCGAATAGGCTGGCAATCGGCTGCCTGCCCTCTTGCCGCAGGTCGATGCGGTAGCAATATTCGCGGCCACCCTCCTTCCGCTCGGCAAAGCCCATCGTCCCTCCGTCCAGCGACGCATAATAATCGTCGAGGCTCTTCTGCCCCGGCTTGCCGGTCGGGTGATCGTGATTGCCGAAGACCAGCGCCCACGGAACGCCGAGACTTTTCATGAACGCCAGCGCGCCGAACTCCGGCTGCACTTTGTCGTTGTTGACGAAGTCGCCCGTGTGGAACACAAAATCTGGCCGGTGGGTCGCGACCAACTCGCGAATGAGGGCGTACGAGCGCTGGTTCTCGGCCCGCTCCTCATCGTCGGGCGTGCCGAAGTGGGTATCGGAAAGCTGCAAGATGCGGAACTTCGGCCCGTTGCCGGCGATCACATCGAACCGATCATTGGCAACCCGCACGACACGGGCTGGTCGCTGCGGCGAAGAGAACCCGCTGCGCGGCAGGGCCATCGCCGCGATGCCCGCAGCTAGGAATTCACGTCGTTTCATAGGGGCAAAACTCCGTTGCGAGAAAGTTAGGAATGGCTCCAG
Source organism: Planctomycetota bacterium (assembly GCA_029781135.1). GTDB lineage: Bacteria > Planctomycetota > Planctomycetia > Pirellulales > Lacipirellulaceae > JABDGM01. The sequence goes on along the minus strand of JAKOXH010000017.1, from coordinate 41,910 downwards.
TATAGCCGCCGCATTGGTACGCCGAAGGCGTTCTACAACAAAGCCCAGGGTTGGCCGCGCCAGCGGCCTACCCTGGGTTGGTGGTCGCAACGGAGTTTCTTACGCTGAAAGCGTTACACACCAACCTCCGACTTGTGTAACGCCTGCGACGTAAACGAATTCGGTTGCCTCGTGACCCAGGGTAGTCCTTACCATACATCGATCAGCCGTCAAAAACGATCTTGTAAACGCATCGGTCTTGGTCGACCATACTCGCACGATGAAGCACTAAAATACGTTCACTTTCGCTACCGCCGACTGTATTACCGTCCGCGATGACGGGACCACTCTGAATAAGATAGTGCGCAATGTTGGATACGAATTCAAAAAGATCTTGCACTTTCATTCGACAATCATCCACTTCAATATCCATAAGTCCGAACTGGCTCATCCCAAGTGTGTATAGTCCAATTTCCTTGTCAGAATCGCGGATGAGTTGAAATCGAAGCCACACCGGCACGGGTAAGTGTTTCTCAGATATGTTTTCACAGAACAACTCGAAGACCTCCCGCGAGTTGCAGACGCTTGCATTACCCCAGTAAACTCCAATGCCGTTGTAGAGTTTTAGTGCTACCAGCGCTAGTCGCGATACCGCGATAGCCGACTGAATCGGCGTCTGTTCGGCGGTGCCGACATTCGTGACGATAACGTGAGAACGATGCTTGGCGGACTCGTCCTTACCGTTTGGCCAAAGAAAATTGCGATCGGCATTCTCTTCTGCTTCGCTATTTGGGATAGGCATGGGCAAATGCGCGAGGAACCCTACCGTGTTTTCGCCACGTTTAACTGTTATGACATCCGCCTCTGCCACCTCAGCTGAGTAACCACGTCCGAAAATCTGGGCAACTACTGATTCCGCACAGGATAAGTCGCCAACCTCTACATTTCTGCAAAGCACGAAACAATGTCGTGTAGCATGGGGCGTTTTAGGCTGAGCGCGGTCAGCGTCGGTACCCGCTAGCGACTTATCTTTCCGAAAGCGGTCGAAAAACCCCATGATCACGTCCTCGAAAGTCTGGATGTATTACCACAACTCCATCACCCGTTAGCATGAAGCGTCGAATTGCCGACAGTATAGCAACACAAAGTCCAAACCGCTCGCAGCCCAACCTCCGACTTGCGTAACGCCTGCGGTGTAACGGATTCCAGCACATACCGCGTTGCAAACGACCGTATGGCCACTTAGGCCCGCTCGATCTGTCGCCGACCAATGGGATCGGCCCTGGGTGGGTCGGCTTTAGACTTGACTCAGCAGCACCACGTAGTTTTTTCCGTACTTTTTCGCGCACTTGGGACAGGTTGTGTAGAAGAAGTACAGTTTCCTCAGCGACTTTCCTTTTTCACCGACAAACGATTTCATCTGTTCAATCCACCGCGGAATGTCCCGGAAGGGGCCCTCGAAGACCTTCGAGAGAAACGTTCCGGAGATCGTGGCCATTTTCGCCCCCGGCACGTCCCTGGTAACTTCGATGTACACGTCGGCGCCCCAGAGGGAATTTTCGTCCGCCAGGATCATGGTAGTCTCGGGACTCGCATGGGCCGCTTCGATCAGGGCCATGTTGCGCTTCACGACTCCGCCGAAGTTGAGGGGGATATGAAACAAACTCCGTACTCGGTCCTTCACAAAGCGCTTATTCTCCCAGGTAAGTGTCTTGTCGTCCCAGGGTTCCGGATCAAATCGGGCACAGCACGGCGCGGGGTTGTCATCGTTCATGGTTGGAGCTCCCATTTCACGTAGCCAGCCTGCAATTAGGATATCAGCCCGTTGAAAAAGGGGACAGGCACGCTCGCGCGCAGCGTGAGCAGGGAATCGCTTGAGAAACATGGCCACGTCGGAGTACCTCCGAGGCCATGCCACCCGGCGACAACTTCCCGAACCGCGCATATCCGGGCGGGTGGGTGGGTGGGGGATCGGCATTCTGGCGAATGCGGCTACACCGTGGTGCGGGATACTGTGGTGGCATGTGAGGTGTGGTCGGGATTGGTTGGCGGTAGATTCGGTCTGGCGACCGACGCTAAAGGGGGGCGGCGGCGTGGCGCGGGAGCGTCTACCGGTGAGCCAAATTCCCGCGAAAATACCCCGTTTGTCTGCCGGGGCGAATCACGCTAGAATGGCTGGTTTGCAGCGGTTAGGGGCCTTCGTTGGGGGCCGCTGGCCGGTTGCGCAACTGTCACAAGGCAATGGGGAATAGGTTGGTGCAAATCAAAGTCTCCACCCGGCATGGTCAACTGAGCGAAGCTTCGCAGAAGAAAATTGCCGGCAAGGCGGAAAAACTGTCGCGGATTTTCGACCGCCTCACTGCCATCGAAGTGATTGTCGATCTGACGGACGAAGCGCTGCCGCGCGTCGACCTCAAGGTGGCCGCCGAGCACAAACACGACTTCGTCGCCCACGACCAGTCGGAGAACCTGATGGCGTCCGTTGACGAGGTCGTCCACAAGCTCGAACAACAGCTGCGCAAGTACAAAGAAAAGGTCCAGGAACGGCACCGGGGAAGCGAGCCGCGGCGTCGGGAAACCAAAGCGGAAGAGTAAGTACGGATATTGTGGACACGTGAGCCACAGAGATCACAGAGGACACCGAGGAACGACTCACAATAAATGTTCAATGCAAAATGAGAAATGCAAAATGTTCAATGCGGACGGATTGCATTTTTCATGTCGCATTTCCGATTTTGCATTTTGCATTGGCTGCTTTCCCTCGGTGATCTCTGTGTCCGCTGTGGCAAAGAATTTTTTGGCCAACAAGTACGTAGTAAAGAAGAATACAAGGCAGGCGGGTGGCCGAACGTGACAAGAGTGGGCGGGTGAAGTGAATCACGCAACCGGCCGCCGTGGTGATTTTTAATTCGATCCTTGGCAAACGAGATTCAGCTGTCGGCAGGTGCCGCGCCTGCGTGGGCCGGGGTAGTATTTAGGATTGGGCAGGGCCGTTGATTCGACCCGGGCTGGGCAAGATTCAAGCGATAAGCAGTTCTCGGTCGACGAGGCGAAAATAGCAATGAAGTTTTCCGATTTTATTTGCCGTGAGGCGATCCGCACGAATTTGGAGGCCGACGAAAAGCGGGCTGTCATCCAGGCCATGGCCAAATCACTGGCGGAAGCCAAGAAGATTAACGAAAAGGATTTCGAGAGTATCGTCGAAGCGATCCTGAAGCGCGAGGAACTGGGCAGCACGGGGATTGGCCGGGGCGTCGCGGTGCCCCACACGAAGCATCCGTCGATCGACAAGCTGATCGGCACGGTGGCGGTGAGCGAAAGCGGCGTGAACTTCGATAGCCTGGACGGCGAGAAGGTTCACCTGCTGTTCCTGCTCGTTTCGCCGCCCGATCGTCCGGGGGACCACTTGCGGGCCTTGGAAAACATTTCGCGTCAGCTGCGCGACGACACGTTCTGCCGGTTCCTCAAGCAGAGCAAGAAGCCGGAAGACGTGTGGCAACTTTTGGAAGAGGCAGACAACAACCAATTTTCGTCCTAACAACCCGCTGGCACGCGAACCATCGGCGTGCATTTAGCCGCGTCGCTCGTCGACGCGCCCCACACCAGCGCCGCCGCTAAATGCAGACTTCCCCGATTAGTCGCGTCATAACGATTCAGAACGAACAAGGATTGCATGCGCGCCCGGCGGAAATGTTTGTCCGCCTGGCCAAGCAATACGAATCCCGAATTTGTTTGCTGCGGAATGACCGGCGGGTGGAAGCAACGAGCATTATTGATTTGTTAACGTTGGGGGCGGCCCAGGGCACCCAGCTGACATTGGAAGCGGATGGCCCCGACGCCCAGGAAGCCGTCGATGCTTTGGCCAAGCTGGTGGAAAATGGCTTTCCCCAGGAAGACGCCGAAATCGACTAGTGGATCGTGACGCTCGAACCTAGGGGCGGCATGCTCGCGCGAAACCGAGACATGCCCACGCTCGCGTTCAAGCGCAAGTGTTTCGCGTGAGCAGGCTGGCGCGAGCGAGGGCATGCCACCCGCGAAACCGACAAACGAACAAGCAGGTCGAAGCTGTCCGCGGTCGAAGGAAATTTCCGTCGCAGCGGCTCGCATCGACCGGAATACAATTTACTGATTGGCCGAGGGCACGCCCGAATCAACCAACTGTTGTGCGCGGCGCCCGTTGGCCAAGGACCGATCATTTAACAACATATTTAGTGACTCGTTTCTCGACGCGATGGTAGTTGCGTCGCCTGGCGATCCGGCCCCGCGGCTCTTTTCTCTTTTCCGCGGCCCGGCCCGATCGAACGTGCGACGCCGCCAGCCAAGTTGCCGCGAAGCCACGCCCGGCCGCACGTTCAACCCGGAAGAACGGCCGCCGCGCAGCGGCTTCGTTTCGCGCCTGCGAGCGATGAGTCGGCGTGCGAAACAACATGGAACGTCTTCAAGGGATTGCCGTGTCGCCCGGCGTGGCGATCGGCGAAGTGCTGGTGCTGGACAATGAGGGATTCCGCATTCCGCGGCGGTTCCTTCCCCGCGACGCCGTGGAAGACGAGTTGGAGCGCCTCCATCAGGCGATTGCCGCCGCCACTGCTGAAATCGAACGCCATCGCGTTCGCGTCTCCGAACAGTTGGGTAAAGACTCGGCGGCCATTTTCTCGGCCCACATTCAAATGCTCAACGATCGGAGCCTCCGCCACAAGCTGGAGGAGATGATCCGGCAGCGGCATTACTCGCCCGAATACTCGGTGAGCCGGGCGCTGCGGCATTACGCGAAAGTCATCCAATCGCTCGACGGCGATTACATGCCGGAACGGGCGACCGATATCTTCGACATCGAAAAACGCCTGTTGCGGCATCTTTTCGGCAAACGCCGCGAGGAACTCGCGCACATCAACGCCGAAGTGCTGGTGCTCGCCCACACGCTGACGCCGAGCGAAACGTCGAATCTCAATCCGAAATACGTGAAGGGCTTCGTCACTGAAATTGGGGGTGCCGGCAGCCATACGGCGATCGTCGCCGAGGCGCTCGGCATTCCGGCGGTCGTGGGTATCGGCCCGTTCCTCACGAACGTCTCGGGCGGGGAAACGGCGATCATCGATGGCTACCAGGGCCTGGTGATTCTTCACCCTGATGAAGAAACCATTGCCCGTTATCGCCACGAAGTGGTGCAGTACCGGTCGCACGCGGCCAAGCTGGAAAAGCTGCGTGATTTGCCCGGTGAAACGGCAGATAAAGTCCGCATTCAACTGCTCGGCAATATCGAATTTCCGTATGAAGTCGAGCAGTGCCAGAAACGCGGCGCCGACGGCATCGGGCTTTACCGTACCGAATTCCTGTTCCTTTCCCGCGATACGGAACCGACCGAGGAAGAGCAAACGGCCGCCTACACTGCAGTGGCTACCGCCCTGCGGGGTCAGCCGGTCGTCATGCGCACGATCGACCTCGGCGCCGACAAAATGCCCGGCATGCCGCGGCCCGATGACGAGGCCAACCCTTTCCTCGGCCTCCGTAGCATTCGGCTGGCGCTGAAGAATCCGGAGATGTTTCGCACGCAACTGCGGGCCATCTTGCGGGCGAGCACGGCCGGAAACATCAGCATCATGTTTCCGCTCATCAGCACGCTGCTGGAACTCAAGCATGCGAAGATGGTGCTCCGCGAAGCCCGCGAGGATCTCGAGGAAGAAGGCACGCCGTTCGACAAGGACATCAAGGTCGGCATGATGGTCGAGGTGCCGTCGGCCGTGTTGATGCTCGATCACTTTGCGGAAGAAGTCGACTTCTTCAGCATCGGCACCAATGATCTGATTCAGTACGCGCTGGCGGTCGACCGCAGCAACAAGGACGTGGCCGGGTTGTACACTGGCTCGGATCCCTCGGTATTGCGGCTGATCAACATGGCCATCCAAGTGGCCAAAAAGCATGAGGTGCCGATCAGCATGTGCGGCCAAATGAGCGGCAATCCGCTGTACACGATGTTGCTGTTGGGCCTGGGCCTGCGGAGCCTGAGCGTGACGCCGGCCGCATTGCCGGAGATCAAACAAGTTTGCCGCCGCGTCGACATAACTAGCTGCGAACGCGTGGCCCACCGTGCGCTCGAACTCGAAAGCGCCCGGGATGTGAAAACCTATTTGAAAGAGGAGTTAGCGAAGTTTTTGCCGGAATTACCAGTGTGAGTGAGAAGAGGGGTCAGGGGTCAGGGGACAGGGAAAGGACACGAGAATTCCACCCCGACCGCCCTGCATCCCGCATCCTGCATCCCATGTAGCCAGTAATGGCTGTTATCCGAACAAAACGTATTTGATGGAATCAACTGCACATGAAACAAGAAATGCTGATCAACGTCGCGCAGGCCGAAGAGTGCCGCATCGCGATCGTTGAGGATGGGCAGCTCGAGGAGTTGTACCTCGAGCGGATGAGCCAACAGAACTACGTCGGCAACATTTACAAGGGCCGCATCGTCAATTTGGAGCCGAGTATTCAGGCCGCCTTCGTCGATTTCGGCGTTGGCCGCAACGGCTTCCTCCATATCAGCGATGTCGAGCCGCAATACTTCCGCCAGGGCGGCTACGACCCCCGCAAAGCGCTGGCGGCGGCCGGCGGTCCCGGTCGCGAACGCGAGCGCGGCCGTGACCGAGGTCGTGATGGGGAGCGGGAGCAGGACCGCGGCGGCGAACGTACCGAAGACCGCGAACGCGACTTCGACCATGCCAACAACGGCGGCGACGATTTCGATGCTGGTGATTTCGGCGACGAGCCACACCATGGCGAGCGCTCGGAAAACGGCGGTGGCTATCGCAATAGCGGTGGCCGCGGCAACGGCCGTAATCGCAACGGCGGTGGCCGCTCCCCACGCTTTCGCCCCGGCGTCCGGCCGCGCTTCAAGCCGCCCATTCAAGAAATTTTCCAGCGCGGCGATGAGGTCCTCGTCCAAGTCATCAAGGAAGGCATCGGCACCAAAGGCCCCACGCTGAGCACGTACATCAGCATTCCGGGCCGTTATCTCGTGCTCATGCCGGCCCTGGGCCGCATCGGCGTTTCGCGCAAAATCGAAAGCGACGACGATCGCCGTCGCCTCCGCGATATCCTTCGCGAGCTGAACCCGCCCAAGGGTGTCGGGTTCATCGTTCGCACCGCCGGAACCGACCGAACGAAGAAAGAGCTTTCGCGCGACCTCGCGTATTTGTTGCGGTTGTGGAAGGTGATCGTCCGCCGCATCAAGAAAACCACCGGCCCAGTGGATATCTACGAAGAAAGCGACATGATCATCCGCACGATTCGCGATATCTTCACCGCCGATGTCGACACGATCCACATCGACGAACCGAAGGCGTTCGAGCGTGCGAAGGAGTTCCTGCAAATCGTCATGCCGCGTTACGTGAGCCGGCTCAAACTCTACGAAGGCCGCGAGCCGCTGTTCCAAAAGTACAACCTCGATCAAGAAATCGCGCTTATCAACCAGCGCAAGGTGCCGCTCCGAGGCGGCGGCTCGCTCGTGATCGACCAGACCGAAGCCTTGGTAGCCATCGACGTCAACAGCGGCAGCTTCCGCACCGATGGCTCAGCCGAAGACTCGGCCTACCAACTCAATCAAATTGCCGCGAAGGAAATTGCGCGCCAGCTTCGCCTGCGCGACCTGGGCGGTGTCGTCGTGAACGACTTCATCGACATGCGCAAGGAACGCAACCGCCGCAATGTGGAACGCACGCTGCGGGATGCCGTGCGGCGCGACCGCGCCCGTACGAAAATCCTGCGCACCAGTCCCTTCGGCCTCATCGAGATGACGCGGCAGCGCATCCGCCCCAGCATCAAACGGAGCGTCTACAAAGAGTGCCCGTCGTGTAGCGGCAGCGGCCTGGTGAAATCGTCGGAAAGCATGGCGATCGAAGTCGCCCGCAAGCTGCAATTGGTGACAGCAAACAAACAGGTCAGCCGCGTCGTCGTGACGGTCGAAGAGGAGGTCGCCAACTACCTCAACAACAAGAAACGCCGCGATTTGGTGCAGCTTGAGGCCGAAAATAACGTCGAAATTCAGATTATCAGCGGCGAAGGCCTCTCGCCCGAGTTCCTGAAAATCGACTGCCAAGATACTAATGGCCGCGAAGTGCGGATTGCAGACGCGTGACCAATCGCCTAAATTGAAGGGCTCGCCCATATCCTCCCCCTCTCTACCAGGGAGGGGCCAGGGGAGGGTTTAGCGTTCCGATCTCGGCAGCCGGCGGGTGACTGGGGTCGAGCGCTGCGAGCCCCTAGCCAAAACTCCCTCGCCCTCTGGGAGAGGGTTGGGGTGAGGGTGCTTTGAAACGATGGAGACAATCTCCATGATCGGCATCGGCACCGGCGATCTGATGATTTACGGCATTGTTGCCGCCATGCTATTTGGCCGTCGACTGCCGTACGTAATCGGCGCGCTAAGAAAATCCGGACGACACGTCGCTGAATCGACACGAAATCTGGAACGCATCCTACGCAAACAAGTGCGATTTGATTCCTTGGAATTGGCAAGTAAACGTCGAGCGCCCACCATGACAGAGCGTTTCAAGAAGTTTTTGTGGTCTCCCAAGTTCTGCGTGCTGCTCGGCGTTGTCGGTTGCACGACGGGCCTATACTTTCAGGGCGTGGCCGCCAACGGCTCGGGCCTGTGGTGCCTTGGTCTTATATTTTTGGGCGTCGCCTACCTCGACAAGCACATTTAATCCGCTGGATATTTACTTCATATTCGTCGTGGCTGAATTCGCGAGAATTCGGCCATTTACAAATGAATCTTTACTGCCTCATGCAGAGGCGCGGAGAACGCAAAGGAGGAGAAAAATGAAAAATGCAAAATATACAATGCAAAATGAAAAATGGACTCAACAAATTCTTCATTTTGCATTTTGCATTTGCTGATTTTGCATTTTGCATTTGTTACCTCCGTGTCCTCCGCGTCTCGGCGTGAGACAAATTACCCAACTGAATTACGAGCAAAGCCATGTACGCAATCATCAACGACGGCGGCCATCAATACAAAGTCGAAGAGGGCCAGGAACTGGTCGTTAACTATCGCGACGTGCCGGCCGGTGGCACGGTGACGTTCGATTCGGTCCTCGCCGTGGGCGGGGCCGGCGATGCCAACCTGGGCACGCCGCTGGTGGCCGGCGCCAGCGTCGCCGCCGAAGTGCTCGGCCCGGAAAAAGGCGAAAAGCTCGTCATTCAAAAAATGCGTCGTCGCAAGAACTTCCGGCGCAAGACGGGCGAACGCCACATCTTCACCCGCGTACGCATCGGCAAAATTAGCGTGTAGTTGCTATAATACTGTTGATGGGGACGTCGATGATTTTGCTGACCGATCAACAGCTGAAGGAACTTGAGCAGCCGGCAGCCATTCCGCCGCGCGTGATGAATCCGAGCACCAACGAGACGTTCATTCTGCTGTCTGTCGAAGAGTACGAGCGGCTTAAGGAACGGCCATACGACGACACCCCTTGGACTCGCGAGGAACTTCAGGCCCTGGCGTGGGAAGTGGGTGAGCGTTCCGATTGGGACGAATACGACGCTCCGAACGATCGCGAATGAACTGGGGAGATGTCATCCTGGTGCGTTTTCCGCATCCCTCGGGTTGCGAGGAAAGAAGCGACCAGCGGTAGTCGTGCAGTCGGATGCGTACGCCGGCGTCGTTTCCACGATCGTTGTTGCCGAGGTAACGAAGAACCTTTCGTTGGCAAGCGACGCGGCTTGCTTGTTCATCGACTCCAGCACGCCCGATGGCCAGGCGACCGGCTTGGTGCGCGACTCGGTCGTTTCGTGCTGGGTGCTCGTCACCGTGTATACGGACAACGTCGAAAAGGTACTCGGGACACTATCGCCGGAAATGAAACGCACGTTAAAGGAGTGCTTGAGGACGGCGCTGGAACTCACATGAAAGGTTCCGTGAACGACCGCCGTGGTAAGGCCATGTGACAGTCGCACCACCCCAAAACAGCTAAGCAATGAAGCCCCGTTGACCAATACCATCGCTGGGTCGAGTGGAGCGACGAAGACCAGGTCTACGTTGGCGAGTGCCCCGATCTAATCACGGGAATTCATGGCGACGATCCCGTCGCGGTATACAAAGAATTGGAGCCGGTCGTTCAAGGAGTCAGCGACCAGTTCCAACAAACGGGCCGCCACCTGCCGTCCGCTCGCGGCTGAAGAGGCGATGATTCCAGCTGGCTTTACGCATGTCAGAGGGGGCCTCGCACAGCCTTTGCCAAGCGAATGCGGCGAGGTTTGGTGTGCTAGCCATGGCACGATATACTTAGTGCTTATCCCAGAACCGTCTCGGAGAAGGGGACAGTCCCATTTTGTTCCGCGGACTCCGCAAAATTGGGACAGTCCCCGACGGTTCTGGGATAAGCTCTCAATCCAGCGGCGTGATTATGTAAGGGGTATCCTATGTTGCGATACAAAGCAGGTTACAAATTTGTTGACGGGGGCGTTCATGCGCAGGTCGTCGATTTTCCGGCCGCCATTTCCTGTGCCGATACTCTCACGGAAGCCCGCCGACTACTTGCAGCGGCCTTGCTCGACGTGGCTGAAACGCGTTTGGAACTCGGCCAATCGCTGCCAACCCCGAATCCGCAGGCGAGCGATCCTGAAATGGATTTCGAGGAACCGATCTATTTGCACCTCAGCGCGAGCAGCGAAGTCGACCAAGTTCCCGCCGGAGAGATCGCGTCGTGAAGCGAAAGGACCTCATCAAGCACTTACGCCGGCATGGTTGCGAACTCCTGCGCGAAGGGCGTAGCCACTCAGTTTGGGCAAATCCGGCTAATGAACAACAAACCGCCATACCAAGACACCGCGAGATCAACGACTACACCGCTCGCGCCATCTGCCGGCAACTTGGGGTTCCGGAGCCGTGAGGAGATCATACATCACGTGTCGTCAACGAATTTCTGGCTTTTTGAATGCCTCTCTTACTAATGCAAACATTCACCGAGCAGGATTTCGAGACGTTGAGTTTTCACGACAACCTCCTGCGCGGAGTGCTGTTGCCATCAAATCACTCTTTGCCAAGGGAAAATAATTGGGACTGACGCTTTACTACGATTGGAAGACGCGGGCCGACTTCACGTCGGCGCGGCGCATGATCGCGAAGTTTCGCACTTTAGCTAGTAAACTCCCCTTCGACGAAGTTTCTGAGATCTATGAGCAAGACCCGCCCGACGGCGAATCGCATTACGAACCTTACGAGGACCGCTTCCGAAGAGGCGATTTGTACCTGACTCGCAAACGCGCCGACGGACTCGAGGAAATGGTAAACGTTCCGGCACTGCATGCCGTATTCTTCCAAGTCTATGTCCGTGGCGCCGAGACCGCCTCGATTGGCTTGGCCAGTCATCCACCGGTGGTCGTGCATCGGGAAGACGTCATTGAACGTGCTCCGGATGGTGCGGAACATGGCCGACTCTGTGGCCAGGGCGACCCCATCGAGTTCCCGACGCGGCGACGGGGCTATTATTCGTGGCATTCATTCTGCAAGACGCAATACGCCGGCAATCCGAAGCTCGGCGGCGAAGCAAACTTCCTCAAAGCTCATCTATCGCTCATTGAACTACTCGACGAGCTCCAACAAGTGGGCGTGAAAGCGCGCATTCGCGACGATTCGGGCTACGCCAGGCATCGCGATGTTGATCGACTGCTGCGCTCCTTGCGCGAATGGGATGCAATCATTGCGCGCGTCGTTGGAAAACTGAGCGATACGATCGGAGATGAACGCGGGGCATTCATTGCCCCCATCATGGAACGACCGGACTTCGAACATCTGGAGGCGCGGGGGATCGACGTCTTGCGGAAGCTGGCAAAACGGCAACATCGCAGAAAGAGGGGGTCTTCACAATGAGTCGTTGTGATCTTGGTATGCGTGCATTTCATCGGCTACTCTTTTACTTGTGCGTTTTCACCGGCTCACGAGCGGTTGTTGCCGAATCGCCAAATGGCCTGACCATTGCTCTCTTCCCCGCCGGTGAATTCCAATCCGCTCCGCATGGTCGCGGCAATATTTATGCGCCGGACGTGCACTTCGACGGCGGCCGCTACCGGATGTGGTTTGGCGGCCAAGGGCGCGACGGCCATGACCGCATTCAACTCGCCGAATCGGAAGATGGTAAAACGTGGCAACAGCGTGGCGTGGTGCTCGAAGACAAGTCGGCCAATCACGTGAACGACCCCAGTGTCGTCCAAGTCGATGGCACTTATCACATGTACTACACGCGGGCCGTTGCCGATATCCGCGACGATATCTGCCTCGCGACTTCGGCCGATGGCCTCACGTGGACCCAACGCGGCGTCGTGCTCAAGCCCTCGGAGCACGGCCAGTGGGATTCGCTCCTCGTCGGTCGGCCGAGCGTGCTTGTCGAGAACGGTCTGTTTCACATGTGGTACGATGGCCGGAAGGATTTGCAGCCAGGCGCGCCGGCCAAGAATGTTCCTATCTCGCCGACTTCATCGCGGGCCGTCGGCTATGCCGAATCGCATGACGGCCTCCATTGGACCCGCCCGCGCACCGAGCCCGTCTTCACGCACGATGCTGGCGGCATCCATGTCGCCCGCACGCGCGGCGGCTACGCCCTGCTCTACGAAAGCGGCGCCGGCACCCAACTCGCCACCAGCCCCGACGGCCTTACTTGGACCGCGAAAGGCCTGCTCGTTCCGACCACCGGCACCGACCTCGATCGCTACGGCCACGTCACGCCCTTCCTCTTCCTGCATCCGCAAACGGGCGCTGCTACGCTCTTCGTCGGCGCGGCCCGCGGGCCTCACTGGGATGAGAATGTCATTGGCCGAATAGAGCTTACGCAGGAGCAAGTTGCACTGTTGAATCATCAATAGGAATAGTGCGCTGCGGTGCCGCTACCGTAGCCACGCTCGCCAGAGCGTGGATTACCAGTGAGTGGATTATTCGATAGTGGCGATTCCACCGTCTGGCGACGGTGGCTACGGCATCGCATGAAAAGATGACTTGCTGAGATGCATTGCAAATCGGTTGACTCGGCAAGAGCTTGCGTTGAACCACTGTTTGCTGGAAACTAAACACAGGAATTTGACCGCAAGGCCCAGGCATGCGGAACACGGGCAAAGGCCCGTGGCACCCGCTGAAAACTATGAAACAAAATGTTGAAAGCATGAGTCCTGGCCAAAAAGCCCATCACACCGCGAAATGGGCACGTACAATGGCGAAATGGCTCGTCACACGGAACAGTCGTAACGGTGTCAAGTGGAGATTGGTTGAATTCGGAGGGCCGACCAAATCTGAGGCATGTGGGATCGTTGATCTGATCGCCATTCGCAAAGCTCATCGGTGCGTCGCCCCGAATCAAAAGCGAGGTGACCTTTTTGAAATCATTCTCATTCAAACGAAGGGTGGCTCCGCGCCAAGACCAACACCTGCAGACAATGCTCGTCTTGCAAGGGTGGCAAGGTATCATAGGGCAAAGGCCGTCGTCCTCGTGGAGTGGCGACGCAAAGAAAAGTTCGAGATCTTTAGGCTTAAGGGAACCCGATGGCAATCAGCCACTCCGGACGAGGTCTTTGGTTAACTTCTGAGCATGTGCTAACGACGTTGCGCGATGTCGAATCTTGAATACCGCCCGTTCAACCAGCTCACGCCACCGCCGCATATTGCACCTCGAATACGCTGGCTTCAATTTGCCGCCCGAACTGAATTGGCACGATGGTGCTTAGAATTCAAACTCCACGACTTTCCATTGTCTCGGCTGCCACTACTGACGCGGCAGGGCGCGTGGCAGGGCGGCATAATTTCCTACCGTCGCTTTGGCGTTACGCGACCATGCTGTTATACTTCGTTCCGCCCGCACACTCGTGCGCATCCTTCAAAATTTCGCTAAGGACACTGATTATGCGAATTCTGCTCAAAGTGAACATCCCCGTCGAAACGGGGAATGCGGCCGCCAAGGCCGGCAAGCTTGGGACGACGATTCAATCCATTTTGGCCGATTTGAAGCCCGAGGCCGCTTATTTTTCCGACGACCAAGGACAGCGCACGGGCTACTTGTTCCTCGATCTGGAGGACACCGCGCAAATCCCCGCGGTTTGCGAGCCGTGGTTCCTGGCATTCAATGCGGCGGTCGCCATTCACCCGGTGATGGTACCCGCCGACCTGGCCAAAGCCGCGCCAGCCATCAAGAAGGCGGTCAAGAAATACGGCTAGATTTGCGGGCGACAATCACGCCCCACAGCTTCGCCGCCCACGGACATTCGACATCGCGAAAGCCGATGTCGCGTAGGTAGCTCATCTGCGCGTCGAGCGTTTCCAGGCAGTCATCGCCGCTCTTTTTGGGGTCGCCGAAGCGGCGGATGTTGCGGTCGTGCCATTGGTCGAATGTGTTGGCGAATGACTCGGGAATGTCGCCATTGGCGATTGCCGCCCGCATGTGGGTCGACCACTCTTCGAGAAGTGCCAGGAATGCGGCATCGTCGGCCGGGCGGAATTCGTCGCCGTTGATGAACATACCGCCCGGCGCGAGCGCCGTGAAACACGCGCGATACAGCGCCCGCTTCTCTGCTGGCTCCAAATGGTGAATGGCCGACGTACTGACAATCACATCCACGTGGCCGCGTCTCGCCGAGATGCGATCTTCCGGTCTCGGAGAGACCGGGCCACGTGAAGCCCAATCCTGCAACCGACACTCGATAATCGCCACCCGCGGGGCAAACCGCGCGAGCCGCCGTTCGGCCAGCGCCAAGAACGGCACTGATTGATCGACCACGGTTATCCGCGCACCGGCGAACCGCTCCAACACGCGTTCCGCCAGCCGGCCCGATCCGCCACCCAAATCGACCAGCTCGAACGGCTCCTCCGCGTCGAACGGTAGCAGCTTCAGAATCTCATTCTGCACAACCTCGTAGCATGGGTGAATCACCGGCGCGGCCCGGTCATACGCTTCGGCCGCTTCGGAAGAGTTCCAGCGATAGTTTGCAGCTTCTTTTGCCATGATGTCCTGCAGACACAACTGCCCCCACAAAGTTCATTTGCAGGTCAATTTCAGATACTTTGTGCGGAAAAGACCGCGGTGTTTTCGGGGGTGTGGGCACGGAGGCGGTTGACGTGGCCATGCAGTGCTGTGAATTTCATGACCACGGCAAGCCGTGGGCTTGGCACACTTTTCCGCGCAACCGGCTGTCCGTTGAGTGATCGTATTTTCGCCAATGCGTATTGTGAATAACCAACAGGCCACGCCATTGTATCGCCCATTTTGTCTATCTATCCCGTCATGTTCTCCCAGGCCGTGTGCTTCGCCGATCGTCGGCAACTTTTTTCAAAAATCTTGCCGCGGAGCATTTCCAACAGCGTGCATCGCTTCAGCCCTCGCATCCGCCATGTTTTTCCGGGCTTTTTGAATCTGCACGCGGCCTTCATGCTAGCATCACAAAACCGGCAAATTGGCCACAACCCCTTGTATGACAGCAGCTTAGGAAACCACAAGGACGCGCATTGACGAAACGCGCCGCCTGAGTATCATCAAACGCTCCAACCGCAGCATGTAGTATTCGCAAGGGCATTGAATACAATATATTGTGGTTTCGGCATGGCTTGCTGCCATTTTTATCGGGTTCTGGGCATTCGAGGCCCAAAATCTGGTGCAGCGGCCCCGGATCAGTCGATCCGTGGAATGTCTGCACAAATGTACATTAGGTAGGATGCCCGTTCACAACGCGCAGGAGGTGCCGCGATGGCGACCGCTCGTACTAAGTCCACCACGTCCGTTTCCAAAGGCAACCAATCCGCGGTGAAGCGTTTTCACGGCCGGCTCAAAATTGATTCGCAATTCTGCCCCACCGATATCGAGGACCTGTTCTCGACGGTCGATTGGGAAGTTCGCAGCTCGCAGATCAAAGGCGAAAACGGCGAGCTCATTTTCGAACAAACCAACTGCGAGGTGCCGTCGTTCTGGAGCCAACTGGCGACGAACGTCATCTGCAGCAAGTACTTCTACGGTGAAGTCGGCACGCCCGAGCGCGAGTACAGCGTGAAGCAACTCGTGCACCGCGTGGCCCGTACGATCACCGATTGGGGCCTCGAGGACGGCTACTTCGCCAGCGCCGCCGATGGCGAACGCTTCTACCGCGAGCTGGCCTGGCTCTGCTTGCATCAGCACGGCGCGTTCAATTCGCCGGTGTGGTTCAACGTCGGCCTGTATCACGAGTATGGCGTGAGCGGCGCCAAGTGCAACTGGCGTTGGGATTCGCAAGTCGAGGATGTCGTCCAGCCCGAGAATCCGTATGAGTTCCCGCAAGGCAGCGCGTGCTTCATCCAACACGTCGCCGACAACATGGAAGACATCATGGAACTCGCCCGCAGCGAGGCCATGCTCTTCAAATTCGGCAGCGGCACCGGCACCGACCTCAGCACGCTCCGCTCGCACCGCGAGAAGCTCTCGGGCGGCGGCCGTCCGAGCGGGCCGCTTTCGTTCATGCGGGTGTACGACCAGATCGCGGCCGTGGTGAAGAGTGGTGGTAAGACACGGCGGGCCGCCAAGATGCAATCGATCAAAGTCTGGCATCCCGACGTGATGGAATTCATCGAGTGCAAGTGGAAGGAAGAGCAAAAGGCCCGTTGCCTCATCGAGAAGGGCGGCTACGAGTCGAACTTCAACGGCGAAGCCTACAGCTCGATCATGTTCCAGAACGCGAACCTTTCGGTCCGCGTCACGGATGACTTCATGCAGGCCGTCGAACGCAATGAAGATTGGACGACCCACTGGGTCACCGACACCAAGCAGCCCGGCCCCACGTACCCGGCCCGCGAAATTCTCGATCGCATGGCCGATTGTGCCTGGCACTGTGGCGACCCCGGCGTGCAGTACGACACGACGATCAATCGTTGGCACACCTGCCCGAACAGCGGGCGGATCAACGCCAGCAATCCGTGCAGCGAGTACATGTTCCTCGACGACACGGCCTGCAACCTGGCGAGCATCAACCTGATGAAGTTCCGCAAGGCCGATGGCGAATTCGATGCTGAACGCTTCAAGGCGGCTTGCCGCGTGTTCTTCATCGCCCAGGAAATCCTGGTCGATCACGCAAGCTACCCGACGCCCGACATCGCCCGCAACAGCCACCTGTTCCGGCCGCTCGGCCTCGGCTACTCGAACCTCGGCAGCCTGCTCATGTCGGGCGGTACGCCGTACGATTCCGATGAAGCTCGCGGCGTGTGCGGTGCGATCACCGCGCTGCTCCACGGTGCGGCCAACCTTACGAGCACCGAACTTGCCGAAGCGGTCGGCACGTTCGATTGCTACGACGACAACCGCGAGCCGTTCCTCGGCGTGATGCAGATGCACCGCAACGCGGTCGACGACATCAACGCCGCCTGTCCGCTGTACTTGCAGGAAGCGGCCCGCCGCACCTGGGACGATGTGCTGGCCGCCGGCCGCGTCCACGGCTTCCGCAACGCGCAGGCCACCGTGCTCGCGCCCACCGGCACCATCAGCTTCATGATGGACTGCGACACGACCGGCATCGAGCCGGATATCGCCCTCGTGAAGTACAAGCAACTCGCCGGTGGCGGCATGCTCAAAATCGTCAACCAAACCGTGCCGCTCGCTCTCACGACGCTCGGCTACGATCAGCCGCAAATCGGCTCGATCCTGGCCTACATCGACGAGCACGACACGATCGAAGGTTCGCCGGATGTGAAGGAAGAGCACCTGAACGTGTTCGATTGTGCGTTTACGCCGCGTAACGGCCGCCGCTCGATCGCCTGGCAAGCCCACGTGCTGATGATGGCCGCGGCGCAGCCGTTCCTATCGGGTGCGATCTCGAAGACGGTGAACATGCCGCGCGATACGACGACCGAGGATATCGCCAAGGCGTACTTTGATGGCTGGAAACTAGGGCTGAAAGCCCTGGCTATTTATCGAGATGGCTCGAAGGAAAGCCAGCCGCTGGCCACGAGTTCCGAAGGCCAGCGGGCAGCCGCCGCGGCCGCCGCCATTGCCAAGCCGCGCCGCGAGCGCCTCGAAGACACGCGGCAAAGCATCACCCACAAGTTCAGCGTCTCGGGCCACGAGGGCTACATCACCGTCGGTCTCTACCCCGATGGCCGGCCCGGTGAGCTATTTATCACCATGGCCAAGGAAGGGAGCACGATCGGCGGCCTGATGGACGCCTTCGGCACCAGCGTCTCAATGAGCCTGCAATACGGCGTGCCGCTCGAAGACTACGTCCGCAAGTTCAGCCATATGCGATTCGAGCCGCAGGGTTACACCAAGAACCCGGATATCAAGATCGCGAAGAGTCTCATCGATTACATCTTCCGCTGGCTCGGCATCACGTTTCTCCCCGGCTACAAAGAAGCCAACCAAGGCGTGCTGCGGACCGAGGAGCGAGCCGAGTCGTCCCCGACCCCGGCCGAGGATGATGCCGAAACACAGCCCGCGCCCGTCGCCGCCGGCAAGAAGCCCGCGACCGGCGGGCGGAAGGAAAGCAAGGCGGAAGGCGGAAGGCGGAAGGCGGAAGGATCGACCACCACCGTAGCCCCCAGCCCCCAGCCCCTAGCCCTCAAGCCGACACCCGAAACGGGGCACCGTCCGCAGGGTAGTCACCCGGCACCTAAAAATGGCCACGCCAACGGGCATGCCCACGCCAACGGCAGCGGTCCCACGAACGGCGGCGCGGCGATCGGCGAGATCAACGTGGCCCTACTGGCTCGCGCCGGCGTGATGCTCAAGGACGCCGGTCCCACGACAGCGCGCAGCGAACAGTTCGCCGAATTCCAATCGGATGCCCCGGCCTGCGACAACTGCGGCCAAATCACCGTCCGCGCCGGCAACTGCTACCTCTGCTACAACTGCGGCAGCAGCATGGGGTGCAGCTGAAAAGTTTGAGAAAAGCAACCCACAGCATTCATCAGCGAGAACGGTGGAACGATAGTCAATCGGTTGGTCAAATAAGTATTTGCAGGAATTGGACCTTACCACTTTTTTTCATCTGTACGACAAACCCACAAGGAGGAAAACATGTTTAAGTCTATTGGTGTTGCAACTGCGGGTTCCGCCATCGGTATACCAGTTTGGGGTGTTGCCCTAGTTGGATTAGGACTTATTGGAATTGGCGTGGGCGTGGGGTTTGTCGCAGCATATGCCCTTGGATCGACGGCTGGTGCTGCGACCGGCGCTGCAACACTTGCGATGTAAAATCCGAATATTCTATGAATACGGATTCGGCCATTTTGGCCGAGTCCGTTTCGTTTTCGTTTTTTCTATGCAGTGAGGTGTTGTACTTGGCGTCCACCGAGAATCACAAAACCTCGCCGACGATTGACCGTGAGTCCCCCACCTCCGAAAAGCAACTCGCCACTTGCGCTCCCGATTTGGCCCCACGATCGCCGACCAGGGACTTTTTCCCCATTGGGAGTTGGGAAGGGCTGTAATTCCACTGCTCGGCATGGAGAGTGAAGAGTGGCAATACGTCGAACATCCTGCCCGCCACGTAACGTACTTAAACGGGCCCAGAAATGGCAGGGGATCGCTAGAAGGTACTCAAGCTGTCATCCAACACGGCGCAAGGTCTAGCCGAAATCACAAAACCCATTAGCTACGAGTCGGAAGGTTTTAACGCGGTCAAATCTCATTCCAAAGCGAAGTCTATCACTGATTACTAAAAACATCGACAAGTAATCTCCAGACTTGATCCGCCGCAACCGCCACTGCTCCGATTACAGCTGCTGCTTCAGCAACATCCGACTTAGTCCAACCCTGGTCTTGCTGTTGTTGCGGCTGTACAGACGGGGATGCCTGTCTTCCCGGCTGAGTTGATCCCCCATTTGGGCCAGTATTGGCCTGAGTGGTTAGTTGCTTCATTTTGCCATGCCCGTCTAAATTGGCAATTATCCAAGTCTCTGTAGCCAAATAATACTGCGCAACAATAAAAGCATCTTCCCGTCCATTTTGTCGACAATACACTCTTCCATTAATTCGCTTGCATCCCTTATTCACAAAATCCACTACTTCTTGGGTTTTCACCTTGCACTCCTCGATTTGCTTTGCGCAAGTCCATGGCTCAGGATGCAGAATCGAGCAATTAGGAAAAATTTTTCTGAGCTCTTGTTCTGTTGGAAACAAGCCAGAATTTAATCGCAATATTTCAGGATCAGGTGCATCAGAGACTTCAACTCCCCTCAAAAAACAAGTGCCCAACGTCACGAGGGTAGTATATCCTTCATACTCGTTCCTCTTGTTACTTTCGCTTGCTGTCCTAAGTAAGTCCTCAGCATTAATTCGATCCTGTTTGATTTGGCGCATAAGCCAGATCAAACAGCCTCGCTCAAACTCAGCCTGTTTTTCATCAGCTACTTTTGGCTTAACCTGCTCAAGCTGCCAATTGTTGTCTGGCTTGCTTGTTTCGTGAGTACTACTACTTTGGGCAAAGCATCCTAGTGATGAGTAGTATGCAATAATCAGGACGGCAAACACTCGTACTTTGGCGTTCATCCTACCCCTCCCATTACGCTATTTGAATCCGCTTCGCGGCGGTAAATTGCGGCCCATGCGTTCCTTTACCGATAAGAGTTCGATAAGCAATAATCGCAGCTAGATGAGTGGTGTGCGACTAACGCAGCGTAACAAATCTCAATCAGCATTTTATGTTGTCGATCAAGCAATAGCAACTAGTTTTGGCTCATCTCAACAGCCTGTAACGGCAAACAGACAGCCATTTTTTGCAATTGTCCCTGCGAAAACTCTATCTGCCTGACAACACTATTCGGCCGCAACACACTGCATCTCCGGCGTTTTTGCGGTTCCCCCTGTGCCATGCTACAATTACGTTATGGTGCCTCTCTTGACGCAGCACGGTTCTCAAATCACCGAGCTTTGCCAGTGTTTTCACGTGCAGCGACTCGAAGTGTTTGGCTCGGCCGTCAGCGGCCATTTTGATCCGCAGCGGAGTGACGTGGATTTTCTGGTAGAATTCGCGCCCCTGGCCGAAGGCCAACATGCCGATGCGTACTTTGGTCTACGCGAATCGCTCGCCATGCTCGTCGGCCGGCCCATCGATCTGGTCATGACGCGGGCCATCCGCAATCCGTACTTCCTGCAAGCCATCGAGCCATCGCGGACGCTTCTCTATGCAGCTTGAGGCCAAAAAAATCTGGAAGATGTTCGTCAGGCGGCGGAGTTGATCCTGCAGTTCGCCGCCGGCAAATCGTTCGCTGATTACGACAGCGACGCACGCTTGCGGAGCGCCGTCGATCGTCATTTTGTTTCTCGCCGTCGCCAATATCTCGGTCGCCGCTTGGCGCGGGCAATCGCAACGATCAGAACACGGTCGCTCTCCACTCGGTAAATGACGCGAAACGGAAATCTCGCAACCATAACACCCCGATGTTTCGCATCGATCAGCGCAAACTGTGCCGGGCTTGCCGCAACCCGTTCTATAACGGCATCGACGGCTGCCGAGAATTCTTCTGCTAGAAAAGGACTTCGCGCGGCGTACCAGTCAAAAGATTCATCGAAGTCCTGTCGCGATCCGGGCAAGAACTCGACCAACTTCATTGTTTGCCCTTCAGTCGCCCCAACGCTTGCGCCCGGACCTGCTGCCACGGAATAGTTGCGACCTTCCCCTCATCAAATTCGCTCGATCGACGCTCGATCTCGGCGAGCCACTCCGAGCTCAACGCTGGCATGGCCTCTTCAGGAACCGTCTCCCAGAGTGCGTCGATCAGCTGAATGCGAGCATCCAGCGGCAAGCGACTGGCGTCAGCGAGCAAGGTTTGATAGTTGGCCATAGCGTCCTCCAACGAACATTATAGCGAGTGGAATGGAAAGGCCAAAATCCGTAACAACAATCAGGGACATTCCCGCAACATCTGCGGCATCGCCTGCCAGCCCGTTGAAAAAGGGGACAGGCACGCTCGCGAGATGGCAGATTCCCGACGTTTTCGCCGACGGACCGCGAGCCAGTCCCCTTTTTCAACACCCTGCTAAATACCCTTGATATTCCATCATGGCGTTATCCCCGCTTCGGTGAGAAACCTGCGAACTGGCCCGGCTTGATTATAGCGTCGGTCAGGCTAAAGCCCGACCTACTTGGCCGTCATTGCACCGGTTACGCCGCGTCGGCCAACGGAGCGTTTACATTTGGTGGGCAGGTGTCGAGTAGGGCGAGTTGTTTGCGTTTTTGGGCGAGTAGCTGGCGGGTATCGGCAACGAGCGTGAGGATGCTCATGAAACCTTCGTCGCCTTTCAACCGGCCGGCGGCGTAATCGTCGATCGCCGCTTGTTTCACCGTCGCGAGTCGTTGTTCGAGGTAGTCGATGAACGCGCTGGGCAAGGCGGGGGCCGAGGAATCTTGTTCATCGCCGCGCAGGAGCCGCTCGATGCGGTTGATCTGCCGCAAGTGCACGTCGGGATGGACGGCCCGCAAGCCGCGGAGGAATCCCCACACGGCGAGCAGGCCCGCCCCACCGGCACCGACGACGCTGAGCACGTTTTGCACCGGTTCCAGGAGTTCGCCCAAGATTAGCGGCTTCCGTCCTTTCGCAAACGCCACGGCACCAGGATGAATCGGAAACTCCTCGAATTGATTGGCCACGTTCAGTTCAATGCGGTATTTTTCGACGATGCCGTTGTCGAGCGCCCGCAACAGCCGCAGCACCGCAATGGGCGACACATTCTTGTTCGCGATGAGCATTAGCCGCAAGCCGAACGTTTCGCAATCGGCCGCCGGCACGGCCGGATTGATGCCGTAGGCGCATGCAGGGATCTTCGTCGCTTCGAGCCGGCTGTTCTCCAACTGATCCTCGTCCTTGCCGTGATTGCGGCGAACATCCAAGTGCAGCGCGGTCGCATAGGGCAGCGGCACCAACCGGTAGCCACCGATGGTCACCAGACGATCCACCAGGGGAGCCGGCACACTATCGACCAGCAAGACAGCATCCGGCAAGATCGCCGCGAACGCTGCCCGACTGTCTGGCGAGGCATTCGCGAGCGCCGTCAGGGCGACATGCAAATCGCGGTTGCGAAGATAGACGGGTTTATAGTCGCCCGTCGACGAGTCGGTCGCCGGCTTGAAACCCGCGAACCGCAGCAGGTTTTCGGCCAGGATCGCACCGTTCGTCTTCGCTTCACCGAGCGATACGACTCGCCCACGCAACAGTTCCAACGAAGCCGGGCGGCCCTGCAGCAATTCGCCGCGAACCAGCAAGTGCAGCGGCTCGACGCCGAACGTCGCTACCTGTTGGACGTTCGTGTGGGCGCCGGTGGGGAACCCGCCCAGCACCAGGCCGAGGTCCAGTTCGCCATTGTCGACGGCCGAGCAAATCGCCTCCGAGTTCGTTCCTTCCATGGGTTCCAGTTCGATGCCGGCGTCGTGGACTTCGTGGCAGATCGTATGCGCCATTTCGGACCGCGTCAGACACACATTCCCACCGCTGAGCGTTAGATGCAGTGGCGCCCGACAATACACCCGGCAGTAGGTGAATACTGCAAAACCGACGAGCAGCAGGCCCATCGCGCCAATCGCCGTTTTTAGCCAATCCCTGTGCCACGACATGGCTTTATCCTCGACACCCAATGAGACAATTGAAAGGGGGAGCAGGATAGCAATTGCTAGCGTAGCCGTCGAGGGTGAAAACCACGCGAATTCGCGGTGAATGGAAGTAGCACCGTGGGCCGCAGCACACGATCGTCATCAAGGTGATTTCACATGGCAACTTGGGATTGCTGTTGGGCCCTTTTCACGAGCAACAGGCCGATCCCGAGCGCTATCGCGAACTTTGGCAGGAAGGATGTCAGAATCCACTCCGCCGATTGCGCGAAGCTAAGTCCAATCATAAATTGGCCTTCGTGGGGCTGGACCGCTAACTGGTACGAAACAGAAAGGCATCCGGCAACAAACGCCAGCAATGCGCAGGCCGCGGTCGGCCAACGCCAGTCGAGTGCATTTCGTGTTGCGATCCGGCAAAGTAGCCAAGCGACCACCAGCGGCGACATCACGATGAGGAGCCAACTTACCGCGACGATCACACCCACTTGAGCCAGAAGATGTTCTCCCGGCTTGACATTGGCCTCGGATATGCCCAACCAATGTTCACACACGTAGCTAATTCCGTTTCCAGCAAACGTCATACTGATCATCGTCGCGATCCAGCATAGAATCAGCAGCGGCAACGGCGCCAGCAGAAACGTCACGATCGGGTGCCGGCCCCAAAAGCTGCGGGCCTGGTATTGCTCGGCGGCGAAGAGCGCCAAGTGAGTAGGTTCACCGAGGCGTTGTTGTGCGGATGACATGGCAGATGATGGCGCCGCCGTGTCGCTCTCAACCTGCCCTCTCCCGGCGGGAGAGGGTTGTAGGATTGCGTTCGATTCTTCGAATTGCAGCTTCCGTGCCGCGCTCATGGTAGAACTCCTTTCTTCGAGAAGATCGACGTAATGATCGTCGAGTTCAGACAACAATCGTTCGATGTACGCCGGCGGCAGGCCGCGGCGGGTTAGTTCATTGCGAAGTTCGTCGCGCGAGGGCGCGGCGGCGTTTGTATCGTCAGGAGACGGCGGATTTGGCATGTTGCGCTCCTTGCAAGACTTGATCCACCGCCGCGACGACACTCCGCCACACGGCCAAACGCCCAGCGAGCCGCTTCCGCCCGGGTGCAGTGACGCGATAAACAACGCGGCTCCGCCCCGCCACGGTTTCGCGTCGGCTCGCCAAGTGACCTTCTTTTTCCAAGCGGTGGAGCACCGGATAGATGCAGCCTTCGCCAAACTCGAGCACTTGGCCGCTCGTTTGTTCGATGGCCCGCACCAGCTCGTAACCGTACATTGGCCGCCGCGCTAGCAGTTGTAGCACGAGCAATTCGGGCACGCCGTTGAGATAATCGGGATTGGTTTGTCTTGTCATGCGGGGAGATATACCTCGTGGTTCAAGGTATGGCAAGAGCGGTTTGGATGAGTGGTGCGGCAGATATTGCCAGCAAAGGAATACCAAGAACCCTCCCCTGCCCCTCCCTATAATAGGGAGGGGAACGTGCGCGCGAAAAAGGCCGCGGAAGCCTGAGGGGACGAAGGCTTCCGCGGCCGCGAAGTGGAGGTGGTTCTACGCCGAACCAGTGGGAGGATGCTGAAGCCGAAGAATTGCAGAGGGCGTGCCAATCCGTTCGCTGCGTCACTCACTGCGATAGCAGACGCTGCTAAGTCATAGCCAGACTGGGAGTTCCGTTCGCTCACCGGATATCGCCCTGGGAACTGCTATTCCACCGATGTTTCGCAGACTCAACATTCGCCTGGCAACAACGTTGCGGAATCGCCACGTTCGGTCGGGCAACATCGGCAGGATTCAGATCGGCAGCGAACAACTCACGTTCCGTTCCGCTAAACCGCAATCGCAGCCCGACGCGAGATAAAGCGAAAAGCAATGACAGTTAATCGCCGGCTGGTACGTCCGATTCGTCGCGCGGCACCACGGTATCGCTCGGCGCTAAGACCGCATCCAACGGCCCCAGACCGACGCTTACCTTTCCCATGTTATTGTGAAACAGGTCATCACTCATTTCCGGCAAGATGCACGTATTGAGAACTCGTACGTGACCGTCCTGGCAAAGCACCTGCAAAATCGAGCCGCCATGATTCGGGCTCATCGAGTTTTCGCCATCACCGGCTGTATCGCATATGATCGGCGAAAACGGCGAACGGTCGTCACGAAGATAGTGCAAATTCCCGCTTCCATTTATGCGGTAGGGAAGGCGATAAGCATAAAAAGGTGAAATCTGTGCCGTTACTTGAGCCAATTGTGCGGACGACATATTTCGAATCGCGAAAGCCGTTGGAATAGCCACGATCATGCGGTTTGACCGCACGTCTTTGGCCCTGGGCGCTCCTGGGCAGACAAGCAACGGCGCGAGATCTTCAGGCGTTACAACTTCTTCCTCGATGAGCCGTGCGGCGTAAACCCCAGCCGTTTCTCCTGGTAGCACAGGAGGCACAAAGCCGCCCCGAGTTACGGCTCGCGTTTGCAGCAACTGGGCCATTTCTCGCAAATTATTCGCACAGATCGTGCGGCGTGTGCCTTCGCGGCTATCTCGAATCGCTGGGAATACGAGCATGCTGACGGCCATCATCACGCCGAAGGCGACGGAGAGATCGGCGAGACTCCAACCCAACACGCCGGCGGGCGGGTCGCCAGCCGACGTCATCGCACCGGCCCGCTCCGTGGCCTGTTCTATCTCAAACTCGTCGCTATCGGAAATGAACTGGGCCGTTCGAGTCGCCAAACCACGCGGTGGAGTGGGTTCAGGCACTTCCTCTTGATCTTGGTTCGCTGCAAAACAGGTTCGAAGGCGCTGCAGTTCCTGCTGCAACGCGGGGTTCTCTCGCAACAGCGCTCGAACCTGTCGACGTTCATCCTCGTCGAGTTCACCCATCAAGTATCGAATGAGTTGTTCGCGCATGGCTTCCCGTTGCAACGTCTACAATGTTTTTTAGCTAGAGTAACTGGCCTCAACCTCGCCCTCACCCTCTCCCAAAGGGAGAGGGAGTTCCGGTTACATCAAAAAGAAAGCCCGCCGTTTGGGGCGAGCTCTCTGCTATCCATCATCGATTTACCCGCCGTTGAACCATCGTTGCTCGAGATTTTCTGCATACGATTGTCAACGCATCACGATAAATGCTATCGATTATTCTTGTGGGCAGCCTGACTATCTTCCCAGGCTTCGCCCAACTTCTTCACGGCGGAGTGGAGCCGGCTTTTCACGGTGCCCACGGGCACAGCGAGTTCATCGGCAGCTTCGCGGTATTTCATGCCGCGGAAGTAAACCAGCTTCACCGCGGAACTCAATTGCTCGGGCAAGGCCGCGACGGCCTTGCGAATCCACTCCTTCCGTTCACCTTGTTCCAAACCATTGGCCGGCTCATCTTCGCGGCCGCTGAGCACATCGACCAGCGAACCCAGTTCGTCGTGCTGCACGCGGTTGGGCCGATCGAGGCTGACCAGCCGATGCCGCCGGTTACGACGCTGAATGTCAATCGCTTGGTTGGTGGCTACTGTATATAGCCAGGGACGCACCTTTCGTTCGGCATCATAAAGATGGCACTTGAGGTGGACCTGCATGAATGTTGCCTGAAACGCATCCTCGGCCAAAGCCTGATTATTCAGGAATCGGCGTAAATAGTTGTAGAGCTCGCGCTCATACCGTTTGACCAATGTTTCAAAAACCGCCGCGCGACCGGTCATCCGGTATTCGAGCAGCAGTTCCTCGTCGGTCCAACTGGCCAAGTCGGCCGCCGAAACGGTGGTAGTTTTCGTTGTGCGATCGTCCGTGTTTTTCGCTGTCATCGTTACGAACCTCTAGGTAAGAGGGTTCGACGCCAAAGGGAGAAGTTTTCCCTCTTCTCCGTCGTCCGGGGGGATGAGTGATCGGAAACCCTCGCATTATAACAGTTTGCGGTTCCCTGGGTCGCCGATTGGGACAGCAGATTTTTCGAGGAGAAGCCGTATTTGGCAAATCGCCGCTTCCACCGTCCCAAAACATACAATTGGCAATTGCCATGCCGAAAGTCTTTGGCGATCGTCGCCAGCAGGAGCGAACAATACCCGTAAATGCTTCGTATTAAATACTTTGCGACAAATGCGGCCGGAGTGGACAGTTGGCTTAGAGCTTGTAAATTGCACCTATCCGACTGCCATAATTGCATTCGCCGTTTGTCATCATTACTTGCCAGCGGGGCAGTTTTGACGAAGCTAAAAGTCGATTCCGCGACACTCCGCCGGGCAAATAGTCCTAACAAGGATGCCGGCGGGCGGCGGCGGCTTGTGAAGAAAATGCGGAATTTTTGTCTACGGATGACACAACCCGACGGTGGGCCGGAAACTAACCAAGAGATCCCAACCTATTGCCGCCGCGAAATCACATCAAATTTGGCTCACGCAAAGGCGCAAAGACGCAGAGGGGGAGGTTGGTTGAGGAATCGTGTTCTTCGCGTCTTTGCGCCTTTGCGCGAGATTTTTGTTCAGCATCGTATATGGGCAGCCGCACGGAATCTCTGTTGATCCCGATGTTTCCGTGGGTTAGTACGTACCATAATCACGAAGAACCGGAATGTGTGTCGAGCCACGGTACATGCAGAAACCGCTGTTCTTTGTGATTCTTCGTGTTCTTTGTGGTAAATAAGAATCCCTGGATAACCTTTCACTAAGCATGACAACCGAATTGCAGCCCGAATCGCCCGCCGAGGCCGTCCAGGAACAAACGCCCGAGCAGCGGGCCGAGGCCAAGCGGTACAACAACGTCTCGCTCGCCTGCAGTTTGGCGGATATGGCGATCGACCTCGTGTACCTCGGCCTCATGGCATTTGTTTTCGCCCGGCCGCTCGACCGGTGGCTGGCCAGCTATCCTGCCCTGGCGGGCGAGTTTTCGCTGCTGCGGCTGGCCGCCCTGTTCGGCGTGGTGATGGTGCTGCACATGTTCGTCTCGCTGCCGCTCTCGTTTTATTCCCACTTCGTCGTCGAGCACCAATTTGGGCTCAGCAACCAAACCATTCGCCGCTGGGTTCGCAACTGGTCGCTCAGTAGTGTTCTGACGCTCGCTCTTGGCGTCGTGCTCAATGTCGGCCTGTTCTGGATCATTTGGCACAGCGGCCAATATTGGTGGCTGATTGCGGCGGCCGCGTTCTTCGTGGTGAGCATCGTGCTCGGCCAACTGGCGCCGGTCGTCATCATGCCGCTGTTCTACAAGATTGAGCCGATCAAGAACGACGAGCTCGACGCCCGGATGAAGCAGCTTGCCGCGGGCACCGGCCTCACGATCGAAGGCGTGTATCGTCTCGGCCTCAGCGCCGATACACAGAAAGCAAACGCGATGCTCGCCGGCCTGGGCCGCACGCGCCGCGTGCTCATGGGCGATACACTGCTCGAAAAGTTCACGCCGGAGGAAATTGATGTCATTTTTGCCCATGAGTTGGGGCATCATGTGCATCGGCACATTCCGAAGATGATCGCGACCGGCGTAGTGGTGAGTCTCATCGGCTTTTGGCTGATCGACCGGGCGATTGTGTGGTGGGCCGGCATCCCGACCGCCGCCACGGCCCCCACAGCCACCTTGCCGCTCGTGATGTTCACGCTCACACTGTTCTCGCTCGTGCTTTCGCCGCTGCAGAACGCGCTCAGCCGCGTGTACGAACGCCAGTCCGACCGCTACGCCCTGGTGCGCACGAACAACGCGGCCGCTTACCGCAGCGCGTTTTGGAAACTCGCCCGCCTCAATAAAGCCGACACCGAACCGCACTGGCTCGAAGTGATTTTGCTGCACAGCCACCCGCCGATTGCCGAGCGGCTGGCGGCGGCAGACCTTATCTAACGCCTGACCATCCGCCAACCGCATGAGCGGACGACGAAGAACGATAGAAAAACTGTTAGGGTTGGAATGACTTCGATTAGCGGACTGACAATAGCCAATCCCCGCGCCCATCCGTCGGCGTAAGCTGCGAAGGCAACGCCAAGAGCGATGACAACAAGCGCGACCGCGGCAATGTTCCTTCTTACTTTGTCAGTCCCAAATGTGACAAATGTCGCGCATGCCGTGTAAACGAAAGAATCAACGAAATACAATGCCTTGAGCATAACCGCGCCGAATGCTGAACGTGCAGAGATGGCGAGTAAATCCCAGACTGCAAACCGCACACCCGAAACCATCGCAACTGCCGGCAGCACGATAACTATTGGGAGCAGCAAAAATCGAAACTTTTCGTTTCGCACTGTTTCAGCATTGTGGTCGGCGCGTAAGAACTCGTATCGACGTCCGATCAACATGAAAATACCGGCAAGTAAGAAGAAGATGACGCCGAGTTTTCCCATCGCCGTTAGATGAGCCAGCATCCGCTCAGCGCTCCTATCCCCGGGTGGATAGTAAAACATCGATACGGTCGATATATAGAACAGCGAAACCAGTCCGCTGGCCACTCGCCACGGCAATCGCGTCCGACCCATTCCAACCCACACCGATAACATCATGAGGCTACGAAAGGGAATTGATCTCAGGTACCACAGCACCAGCATCGGCGCATTGGAGAGATCGACCCGCCGTAAAAGCAGAGGCACGGCAGCAAGCACAATGTGCGCTGCGACGAGCAAATGTATTCTCCGCCCGCATGTCAGGTCGTTCGGTTTGTCTGCGGTCAGCATCATCCCGGAACCTAATACACTTCATCGTGTGTGCCCATAGTCAACAAGAGAATCGCTTCGTCGCCTTCGTGATCGACGAACTCGAATAGGATGCGCAGATCGTGTCCCGCGCTGCAGGCCCAAGCTCCATCAAGGTTCCCCGTAAGTTTGTGAGTCTTGAGTCGCGGGTCAAATGCATCCGCACACACAACTTCCAGTATGTGCCTTATATCCTCGACAGCGTCAGGATGCTTTTTCAGGTATCGCTTTGCAGCGCGAATGAATGCGGCACTACGGATTAGCTCACGCGTCACCGCTCACCTCATCCATGATTTGGGTCACTGAGGCCGGCCGCGCAATGCCATTCGCAAACTCCGCCCGGGCTTCCGCCAGGTCGCGCGCTAGCTGCTTACGGTTCTGTTCAACGAGACGGCGGCTAAGAATCTCTAGCAACGTCTGTTGTTCGTCCGCCGACAGTTGACCAGCGGCATCCACGATTTCTGAGAATGTTGTCATACCGACTGAGTGAGGGGATGAGAACTTGCGGGGAAACAATCGCTTGTTGTAATTATCGGCTGATTCAGGCAGTATGGCAACTTTGGTCAAGCGCGGCAATATATGGTCCTAGGCCCTTGCCACTTGCGTCCCGCTCACCCGCCGCACGAGCCGGCGCATTTCGAGGACGCTGATCGTCGAAAGCACGCGGTGGATGGGGAGATTGCAGCCGGTGGCAATCGCATCGATCGACGTCGGCGCGGTTTCGATCACGGCAAGGACTTGCTGCTCGATATCGTTGAGCAGCAGTTCGGCCGGTTGGGTGAGGAGCGAGCCGTCGTCGCGCTGGATGTTTTCTGCCAGTGGCCCCAACTCGGCAAGCACGTCGTCGATCGATTCGACGAGTTTCGCGCCATCCTTGATCAGCGCGTGGCAGCCGCGGGAGAGGCGGCTATCGATCGGGCCGGGCACGGCGAACACCTCGCGGCCTTGTTCGTAGGCGTGGCGGGCCGTGATGAGCGCGCCGGAACGTTCGGCCGCTTCGACCACGATCGTGCCAACGGAAAGGCCGCTGATGATGCGGTTCCGCTGGGGAAATGCGCCGCTGAGCGGGATCATCCGCGGCGGCGATTCGCTGAGAAGGTAGCCGCCGGCCGCCACTTCGTCGGCCAGCTTCTCGTGCTCGGGCGGATAGACCTCCAACAAGCCGCTCGCCAGCACAGCGATTGTCCGGCCACCTGCGGCGAGCGCGCCGCGATGGGCGGCCGCGTCGATCCCACGTGCGAGACCACTTACCACCGTGAAACCGGTGCGTGCCAGACTCGCGGCCAGCCGTTCGGCCTGGGCGATGCCATACCGCGTGGCGTGCCGCGTGCCGACGATCGCCACGGCCAGCTCATCTTGCGCGTTCGGCTCGCCGCGGCGAAACAACACGCCGGGCGGATCGTGAATCGTACGCAGCGGCCGTGGATAGTCGTCGCTCGCTTCGGTGAGCACGTCGATGCCGTGCTCGGCCGCAATCTGCAATTCCAACTCGGCGTTGATTTCGTCCTTCGCCGCCACGATGCGAGCCGCCGTCTTCGGCCCGATACCCGGCACCGACTGCAACTCATCTCTTCCCGCCGCCAAAACCGCCGCCGGTGTGGCGAACCGTTCCAACAGCGCCTTCCGCAAGAGCGGCCCCACGCCCGAGACCAACGACAACCGCAGGCTTTCGACGAGCTCGGCGGCAAAGGTTGTTTCGGGCATGTGCGTTTTCCTCAGTGAACAAATAGTCTACTGAGTGCCGCACCGCGAAGATAGTGTGAGGATAGTGTTCGAGGAAATCACTGCTCAATTAGCGAAAGATCTCGCTCACGGCACAGGTAAAACCCGGAACAACGGGATCGCCGACGAGAGTTTCGTTGGCCGATACGATTTGCACGTCGGTTGTCGAGCGATAAATCGTGACCGTCTTTAGCTTGGGATCGACAATCCAAACTGCCCTACAACCGCCGGTGAGCCAGGCTTCGACCTTTTCTGAAATCTCGCCGGCAGTGTCTCTGGGAGATAGCACTTCAACAGCCAGGTCCGGCGCACCCGGCCAGTAAGCTTCCGACGGCTCGACCTTTGGCAAATGCGCTGCTGCGATAAATGCGAAGTCTGGGGCGCGAACCGTATCGGGATCACGCTCCAAAAGGAAGCCAGTTTCAGCCCCAAACACGAGACCAAGTTCGCGGTGTTGAATAAATGGTCCCAGTATCGCGGCAATATTGGCCGCCACTCCTCCATGCCGCCAACCAGCGGGTGACATCACGCGAAGTTCTCCTGCGACGAGTTCATAGCGTTGGCCCATTCCCATGGGTAGGGCCAGCAATTCATCCGCGGTAACAACGGTTGTTGTGCTCATCATGGGAATTATACCACGCCGCGGATGCGGCATGCCAATACAGGAATTACGCCTCCATCGCCGCCAGCACATCTTCATTCGCTACGCCACGGACCAGTTCGACGTGGCCCATCTGCGTGGGCAGCACGAAGCGGAGTTTGCCGCGCTCGACTTTTTTATCGCGGTACATGAGTTCGACAAGTTCATCGCGGTCGACGTCTGGGACATCCAGTGGCAGTTCAAACGCCGTGAGCAACTTGCGCTGCCGTTCGACGAACGCGGCATCTACCCGGCCCATGCGCTCGGCCAGTCGGGCGGCGCACATCATGCCGATGGCGACGCCTTCGCCATGGAGCAGCGTTTCATACCCCGTGCCCGCCTCGAAGGCATGGCAGAACGTATGGCCATAATTAAGGATGGCGCGCACACCAGTCTCCTCGCGCTCGTCCTGTTCGACCACATCGGCCTTCAGCCGGCAGCAACGCTGGACGATGTAGGTCAGCACCTCGGCATCGCGGGCGTTCACCTTCGCAACATTGTTCTCCAAGTAGGCGAAGAACTCAGCATCTTGAATCACGCCGTACTTTACGACTTCCGCGAGGCCGGCACGGAACTCACGATCGGGCAGCGTGTTGAGCGTCGCCACATCGATGAGCACGCCACGCGGTTGCCAGAACGCGCCGACCATGTTCTTGCCCGCGGAAAGATTCACGCCCACTTTGCCGCCGACCGAACTATCGACCTGGGCCAGCAGCGTCGTCGGCACTTGCACGAACCGCAGGCCGCGGCTGAACGTGGCGGCGACGAACCCGGCCAAATCGCCCACCACGCCACCGCCCAGAGCCAGCACCACGGTTTTTCGGTCGGCGCCGTGATCGAGCATTTCTTCCCACAGTTCGGTCGCCACCTCGGGCGCTTTACTCGGCTCGCCCGGGTCGACTTCCAGCACCGAAACATCGCAGCCGAGCCCTTCGAGCGCTTCGACCACTGGGTCGACGTAATGTTCGGCCACGTGCGAATCGGTGATGATGACGGTCTGGGCGTCGTCGGCCTCGGCATCGCATAACTTGGCCGCCTCGCGCAAGTTGCCGCTGGCGATTTCGATATCGTAACTTCGCGGGCCGAGATTAACGTGAACGGTGGGC
This sequence comes from Planctomycetota bacterium, assembly GCA_029781135.1. Classification (GTDB taxonomy): domain Bacteria; phylum Planctomycetota; class Planctomycetia; order Pirellulales; family Lacipirellulaceae; genus JABDGM01. The sequence continues at coordinate 8,298 of JAKOXH010000017.1, read as the reverse complement.
ATGGGGTGGTGGTGGGTTGCGTTGTGCGAATTACTAGCCGGTCACAAATGCAAGACAAGGAGACAAGGAGAGGGGGAGACAAGGAGATGCGCTGGCATTGATTCTCCTTGTCTCCTTGTCTCCCGATCTCCTTGTCTTCTTCCCTACGCTGTCACCCGCGCGATGTCCTCCGGCGTCACGACGATTCGCCGGCAAAACCCTGAATGCGTTCGCACGTACTCCAGCTGCGAGGCCTGGTCCGGCGATGCGTGCAATAGCCGCTCGACGCGGGCGCGCTCGCCGGGCTCCCAGTCATCATACTCCTCGGGCCACTGGGTATCGACTTCCACAACGAGCGCTTCGCGATAAGGATCGTACTGGTCTGCCATGTGTGAATACAAAAACAAATGCTAAAAACTGTCTCACGCAGAGACGCGGAGACGCTGAGGAGGAAGAGCAATGAAAAATGCAAAATGTTCAATGAAAAATGAAAAATGAACGGCGGATTCTTCATTTTGCATTTTGCATATTTTGCATTTTGCATTCTTCCTCTGCGCCTCTGCGCCTCTGCGTGAGATGATCGAGATTAAACCTTCGGCAAGATTTCCGCCAAGTTGTTCAGCCATTATACTGCACTATCTATGCCCCCAAAAGCCGACAGCCCCGATGTTCCCGTCCCACCGGCCGAGCCCGGTGTTTCCGGCAAATGGGTGATCGTCGGCATTCTTGCGGTGGCCCTTGCCGCGGCGGGTGGAAGCTGGCTGTTTCGCTACACGGCCACGCATCGCACCGCCGAATTTTGGGGACCGCAAGCTGTACAGCTAATTCGCGACGCGCGAATTGTTCGACTTGTGCCAAATGAACGAGACGTTTCATCTGCAAAGGGCTTAACCCATTTACGCAACGCATTACTTGAAGATCGCAGTTTCGTTTGGCCTGCCACTGCGCTTCAGGATGGGATCGAATGGAAGTCGGGTTTAGCATTTCGCGACGTTGCTGCAGGCACCAGTGCGGTGTTAATGTTTTCGTCCGACTTCCAGCACGTTCGCAATGACAATACCGATCAGATGCTTTGTTGCGAATCCATCGCTGAGGGCCTCCGCGAGATGTTCGCCGAGTTCGCGGCAGCCGGTGCCAGCGCGCCAACGTCTCCCGCCCCACCGGCCGCTGAAGCGGCCTCGCCGAACGCCGACGCCGCGAAATAGGCGACTTTCGCCGCGCTAGCATCGCCAGCACCCATCGCAACTCGCGCTAGACGCCACCGCGATCTTTCCTATAATCCCCGCCGCCAGTAGGTCCGGCGAGCCGAGCCGGACCCATCGCGCCGGTCAAATCACAGTGCCGCGCAGCGAGCACGCCCCTTACTAACTACTAACGCCTAACGCCTTACACCTTACGCCTCCATGCGCAGCATCGCCATCATCAATCAGAAGGGCGGCGTCGGCAAAACGACGACCGCGGTGAACCTGAGCGCCGCGCTCGCGCGGGCCGGCCAGCGCGTCGGTCTCATCGATATCGACCCGCAGGCGCATGCGTCGCTCCACCTGGGCATCGACCCGCAAAGCCGCGTGCCCACGGTTTACGACTTGCTCACCGAGGAAACGCCGATCGCCGACGTGTGGCAACGCGCCGGCACCACGCCCGAGCCAGAGGAGAACCTGTGGGTGGCCGCCTCGCACATCGACCTGGCCGCCGCGGAGGTGGAACTGGCGGGCGTCGTCGGCCGCGAGGTGATTTTGCGCGACAAGCTCGCCGCCGCTGCCAATGACTTCGACTACATCCTCATCGATTGCCCACCGTCGCTCGGCATCCTCACGCTCAACGCCCTGGCCGCCGTCGACGATGTGTTTCTGCCGCTGCAGCCCCACTTCCTGGCATTGCACGGCCTGTCGAAATTACTAAAAACCATCGGCCTCGTCCACGAGCGGCTGAACGATCGGCTGGCCCTGGCGGGCGTCGTGCTGTGCCTGTACGAATCGGGCACCAAGCTGGCCGCCGAAGTCAGCCGCGACGTCGAACACTTCTTCAAGGAAGCCCGCAAAGGCAACCGGGCCTGGAGCACCGTGCGGCTGTTCGAAACGCGCATCCGCCGCAACATTCGGCTGGCGGAATCGCCCAGCTTCGGCCAGTCGATCTTCGAGTACGCCCCCGGCTCCCCCGGCGCCGAAGACTACCGCGCCCTCGGCGGCGAGGTGCTCGCCTACTACGCCGGCCGGCAATTGCTGGAAGCGGCGGCGGCGTAACAAAACAAATCCCCCTCCCTAGCACGGAGGGGTCAGTGGAGGGTTCAGCGAGCAAACCGCTAATTCTTGCCGCCTCTTTTTGCGCTCCCTATTCCCGCATTCCCTCGTTCGCGGCGCATAAAAAAGGCCGCCCTGCCGAAGCATTGCGACCGGTTGCTCCGTAGAGCCGACTCCGAAGAGCCGTCCTTCCGCTTTCGCTGAAGGAAGTGCCTGCGAATGTTTCTTCTTGTTACGAAAAGAGCACGCGGGCAAAGTTTGGTTACACTACCCCGATTATGCGCCGTTTGGCTGCGAAAGTCAATCACGCGCGTAGAAAATCTTCAACTTCGATTTTTGCTTCTCGCAAGATGGCGCGTAACGTTCCCTCGGGCAAATCACGCGAATGGTGAGGAACCAGGATGACCAAACCCGTCTCGGCATGACGCCACACTTCATGCGAGCCCTTGCCTTGGCGGACGTACGCATAGCCGAACGTTCGCAACTTGCGGGCGACCTCACGATACTTAAACCCGCTCAAGCGACCCATCAGCGAATTCCGACGGGAATCGTCAAATCGATTGGTTTCTCAATGTCGAGAGCAATTAAGGACGGCGGCAACGGATCGCCGTGATCAAGATACGTCTCGACGATTGTGCGCGTTAGGTGTTGGGCCAAGTCAACCACTTCCACCAGGCTCCGGGCCTCGACGACAAGTCCCGGCACATCGGGACTTGTGCCGACAAATCCACCCTCTTCTAACGGTTCGACATGCAACCGAATAGCTGCTTCACTCATTCCGAGGCCCTCGCCGGCGAAGTGCAATACATTCAAGTAACGGAGACGCTACTCGAATGTATCGTACCGCGCTCGCGGGGGCAGTGTAACCAAACTCTGCCCGCAGCCAATCCGCAACTGCCAGCACCTGTGAACGGTCCAGGCACAACATGTATTCTGCACAGTACCTGTGAACGGCCACAAGTGGCCTATACTGTTTTACAATCCAACGAGATTTTCAGCACAAATAGTACTTGTGGATACACGCATGCCATGCTATCGTGCGAGAGACTAAATGGCAAGAGGCCGTCCCCCGTCACGCCAAACGGAAAACGGCCCCTACCTCCCGCTCTGGACGTAGAGCCAATACTCCACTCGGTGGTCGCGTCCTTGGGCGGCTGCTTTTCCCCGATTTTAGTCCTGCTAAGAAGGGGTGACAACATGCAAGTCTTGGCACTGGATGTGGGTCCGACGTCAATTGGTGGAGCACTGATTGATGGCGAACGAATTCGCCTGGCTTTGAGCCGTATCTTCCCCGAAGGAGTCGATCGCGACCAACAGGGTGGCGAGCAATCCAAAAGTCAGGTGCGGCGTGAATCGCGCGGGATGCGGCGACAGATTCAGCGTCGCTCGCGGCGGAAGCGTCTCGTCCGCACTGCTCTGCAATCCGTTGGCTTGCTGCCCACCGATACCGCGGAAGCACTCAAACTCCTCGCGGAGAACAAGGGTGACTCTCCGTATCGACTGCGAGCGGACGCGCTCAATCGCAAACTCGAAAGAAGTGAACTGGGGCGAGTGTTCTTTCACTTGGCAACGCGGCGCGGATTTCTATCGAACCGGAAGACAGACACGACGCGCGAAGCCAAGGGCATGTTGGAAGAGATCGGCACACTGCAAGGAACTCTCACCAAGCGTGGTGAATGCCTCGGACAGCACTTGGCAAGCCTCGAACAAGAGTTCGATCACTCGACCAGCCGTGACGGCGACCGCGTGCGCCATCGCCATACCCAGCGGAGCATGTACGAACAGGAATTCGAGGCAATTTGGGCGAAGCAGCGGAAGTATGATCCCAACCTTCTTACCGATGAACTGAAATTCGGAACACAAGGTCGGCAATCGTTTCCGACGGATTTGCGCGGCCGCGAGCGGGGCAAGTCGCCCTTGCAGCAATTTGGATTGCATGGACTGATCTTCTATCAGCGAAGAATGTTTTGGGCTAAGTCAGTGGTTGGTCAGTGCGACTTGACCGACGAAAGTCAACCCGGCAAGCGTTGCCGGCGAAAGCGGTGCCCAAAAGCGGATCGCGCGGCGCAACGCTTCCGAATCTTGCAGGAGGTAAACAATCTGAAGATACTCGACCACGGCGGCCAACGCTTTCTGACGCAAAGCGAACGTGCGGTTATCATTGATTCGTTGATGGACACTAAGCAGCAAACATTCGATGCGCTACGGAAGAAACTGAAGTTCAACGAGGATATGACGTTCAACATCGAGCGCGGCGGCCGCGACAAACTGAAAGGACACGAAACCGACGCCGCGATGTCCAGTAACAAGGGAATCGGCAAGCGGTGGCGGAAGTTACCGGACGAAGTTAAGGATCAGATCGTCCACATCTGCCTGGTTGAAACCCAAGACAGTGTCGCCGTAAAGAGATTGACGGAGGAGTGCGGACTTTCGGAGGATGAAGCAGCGCGAGCGGCCAGCGTGCTCCTGCCCGACAAGTACGTGAGTTTCTGCCGGGAGGCAATTCTCAGGCTAATACCGCATTTGGAACGTGGGCTGCTGTTGATGGCCGACGACGCTACAAACAGCGCTCTTCACGCCGCCGGTTATCTGCGACCTGATCAACGAGTGCTGAACGTACAGGAATACCTGCCGCAAGCGCCGGACTTGCCGAACCCCATCGTAAGACAGGCGTTGATCGAGGTCCGCAAAGTCGTTAACGCGGTTATTCGCGAATACGGTCTGCCGGATCGAATTCACATTGAATTGGCCCGGGAAGCGAAGAAATCGGCGGAAGAAAGAGAACAGATTCGTTTCGAGAACGCCAAACGCGAACGGCATCGATCGGAAATCGCGGAACGCCTTGTCGAGGAATTCAGCGTTGCGCCAAGTCGAGCAAACATCAATCGATATCTCCTGTGGGAAGAACAAGGCGGCGACTGCATTTATTGCGGCCAACGAATTAGCCCGACGAAGTTGTTCAGTGATGAATTCGATATCGACCACATTCTGCCGCGTTGGCGTAGCCTCGATGATTCGATGGGCAATCGGGTAGTATGCCACCGCAGGTGCAATCATGAAAAGAAGGATCGAACTGCTCGCGAGTGGCTAGAAAGCTCTGATCGACCGCGTTACGAGCGAATGTTACAACTGGCGCGGAGATTGGACTATGGTAAGCGACAAAAACTGCAACAGTTGGATATCGAACTCGATGACTTTGTAGAGCGACAATTGCGCGATACGACGTACATCGCACGGTGTGTCAAGGAGTACGTGGAATGCCTAGGTGTGCCCGTCGTGTGCCCGCGCGGGGGTATGACTAAGGATTTGCGGCACTGGTGGGGACTCAACAATATTCTCGACCCCGAAAGGAAGGGCCGGAAGAATCGCGCCGATCATCGTCACCACGCCATCGACGCGATCGCCATTGCGCTTACCGATCATGGGCGGCTGCATGCCTTGGCGAACGCCCGCGGCGAGAACATGCCGCCGCCGTGGTCAGGCTTCCTGAACGACGTAAGGATGGTTGTGCTCAATATTAACGTATCTCATCGTGCGCAGCGAAAGATTTCTGGGGCGCTGCATGAAGCTACCATCTATGGCACAACGCAAAAGTGCGATCAAGCGAGCAGCACGCCGCGACCGTGGGCAAAGGAATGGATAGAAAGCGAAAACGTCTTCGTGCGCCGGAAGGACATTGCGGAAATCAAGAACGCCAAGCACCTAGAAAAAGTTCGTGATCCCGCCATTCGAGAGATTTTGGCCAACCACCTACGAAAACGTGGCGTCGATCCGTACGGCAAGAAAGCCTATCCCACCGATGCATTCAAGGGCGACGAAAATCGGCCACATATGGAATCGGGCGTCCCCATTAAGCGGGTGCGAATGCTGGAGGAGAGTGAAACATTTCGGCAAGTATCGAATCCGCGATGTTCACAATTTGTAAAACCTGGCAACAATCATCACATAATCTATTGGGCTGAGGGAGACGGTGATCGCGAGAAGTGGTCGGCCGACGTAGTGACGATGTGGGATGCGGCGCAACGGGCGCGCGCCGGCAAGTCGCCAATCGATCGGACGCCGCCGAAAGGGAAGCGGTTCGTCATGTCGCTTTCGGCTGGTGAAATGTTCGAGATGGTTGGCTCGGACGGTGAGATTTCATTGTGCGTCGTCCGCAAAATGGACCAGCGCAGTAAACGCGTTTATTACAAGCTGCATACCGATGCTCGCGAAACGGATTTAGTCAACAAGGATAACCTTTATTTGTCGCCCAAACGGATGCAAGAAGCTGGGGCTAAAAAGGTCACTGTCGATCCGCTGGGCCGCATTCGCTGGGCGAATGACTGAAGTCGTCCGAAACACCCTCACCCCGGCCTTTTCCCAGAGGAAGAGGGAGATCACAGCAATAAAACTGGCGTAGCCGTTTTCCCCGGGTTACACTGAAAGACCGCAATCGGGATGTCGCATCTCTGGTCCGCCACGGAGGGTCCTCGCTCCTTCGTGTGCAGGGCCCCGTCTGTGATCAAACGCACGCTCGAAATCAGTCGTGAGCCGGCTCACCTTTCGGTTCGCGATGAGCAGTTGATCCTGAAGCGCGATGGCCAAACCATCGGCCAGGTGCCGTGCGAGGACATCGGCGTCGTGCTCGTCGATCATCCGCAAACCACTTACACACACGGGGCGCTGGCGAAGCTGGCCGAGAGCGACGCGGCCGTCGTCATCTGCGGACGCGATCATTTGCCGGCCGCCGTCCTGCTGCCAATGGCCGACCACTCGCAGGTCGTCTGGCGGCTCGATGCGCAGCTCAACGTCGGTCGGCCGTTGCGCAAACAACTATGGAGGCAACTGGTCGTCGCCAAGATCGAGGCCCAGGCCCGCAACATCTCGCCCCAGTTGCCCGCCCATCGCAAGCTGCTGGCTCTGGCTCGCGAGGTGCGGTCGGGCGATCCCACGAACGTCGAGGCCCAAGCGGCCCGCGTTTACTGGGCTAACTGGTTGAACGATGAGGCGTCGGGGTCTGTCCCCATTTTCTGCTCGGAGAAAATGGGGACTGACCCCCTCGCAGCTGAGACGCCCCACCAAAGGGACAGTCCCCATTTCGCGGCCACCACTGGCGCATCGCTGGCCGAGATTGCCGACCGCGCGTCAGGTTCGCGCGAAATGGCGACAGTCCCCGCGTTCCGCCGCGATCCCGATTTGCCCGGCCTCAACAGCTACCTCAATTATGGCTATGCCGTCGTGCGGGCGGCGATTGCCCGGGCCATCGTGGCCGCCGGCCTCTTGCCGAGCATTGGCCTGCACCATCGCAACCGTAGCAATGCCTTCTGCCTGGCCGACGACCTCATCGAACCGCTGCGGCCACTGGTCGATGACCGAGTGCGCGAACTGCACCGCCAAGGCTACGAGGAACTGAATCAACCCGCCAAGGCAGCCCTCTTGGAAATCCTGGCCGATCGCGTGCAATTCGGCGACGAAGTCGGCCCACTGATGGTCGAACTCCACCGCTACGTCGCCTCACTCGTCCGCTGCTTCACCGGCGAGGCACGTGAACTAGAAATTCCCAGGGCGACGGACGCGGCCGAACCCTCCCCTAACCCCTCTCTACCAGGGAGGGGAAATTCGACTCCCTGCCCTACGCATCTCCCACCCTGTCCCCTGAATCCTGACCCCTGACCCCTCTGCCATGTTCATCAACGGATACCGCTGTATGTGGGTCTTGGCCATGTTCGACCTGCCGACCGACACGAAAAAAGCGCGGCACGACTACACGGTCTTCCGCAAGGCGCTGTTGCGCGACGGCTTTACGCAGATGCAGTATTCCGTGTATGCTCGGCACTGCCCCAGCCAGGAAAACGCCGAGGTCCACCTCGCGCGGATCGAGCGCCACCTGCCGCCCGATGGCGAGGTGCGCGTCGTCACGATTACCGACAAACAGTTCGAGCGGATGCAGATTTTTTGGGGAAAAATCCGCGCCACGCCGGAGCCGGCACCATGCCAATTAACGCTTTTTTAGCGGTGAATCCTCCTCAAGTGGTTTGGCAGTCACGGTTTAGGCAGCAAGGAAGTGTAACCAAACTCTGCCCGCAGCCAATCCGCAACT
>JAKOXH010000022.1 GCA_029781135.1 Planctomycetota bacterium | reverse complement strand
GTGCTGCGCAACATCTGGGTTTGGATGCACCTCACTCGGCTGGCGGACGGTTGCGGCGATGCCGTAACCCTCCGCTTGGAACGACTCCGCTTCAAACGCATGTTGGACTGGATCGTTCACGAGATTCAAAGCCTATACCACGATGGATCAATGCCTTACGTCGAGTGGTCACCGTAAGGCAAACTTGGAACTACTGTAATTCACAAATTCGCTTACCAGCGATCGCTGGGACGACGCAAAATCTCGTTCAGAATGACGGCCTGACGCACGCCCTCGGGGTTGGCCAACATCGCCGCAATCTGCGCGGCAGGCGTTATAACGACAGGGGACGAGTCGGCCGTTTGAGTCTCGGTGGCCCGTTCGCCCAGCGTGCCGATCGCATGGTCGAACTTGGCTTTGACCTTATCCTCGAATTGCTGGTCTTCAGCGACGATCCGTTGACCAAGTTGGGCCGCTTTCTGAGCCAGCGAATCCGATCGCGAAGCAACCGACTGGGCCACATGCCCGGCAACCGCTTCCGCCACGTGTTCGGCAACCGATTGGCGACGCTTCGAACGCCGACCATTGCGCTGCTTCTCGGGTCGTGTCGGCTTTGCCGCGGATGGAAGCTTCTCGCCGATCGCGGGACGCGCTTGCGCCGGGCGCACCTCGTCGCCGACGAGCAACTCGATTTCGCTGGTCGGCCTCGGTTGGGGAGACTGCCCCTGCGGTTCTGGCGCTTGGGGTGGTCGGCCAGCCCGCCGCAGAAACTCCTCCACCTGGCTGCGTAGTTGATCCGCCTGCTGACCGCCGACCGGCTGGGGCGCATTCGGCATCGGGGGCCGTGGATCTTTCGGCAGTTTTGGCGGCGCAACCGGCCCCCGTTTCGGAGCCGGCTGCTTGTTGGCCTCGAACAGTGCCTTCATCGCGGCGAAGAAAATCAGCACCAGCGTGATCGCGACTTGCGTGAAATCAGCGGCCAAGATGGGCTGGCTCAGGCTGTGCAACAACATGGTGGACACCGCTTCTTCTCAAACCGCTCTCGTGGACCATGACGTTGGAATTTGGGGTGCCATGCTCTCGCGAAACAGGGACATGCCCACGCTCGCGTTAAAGCTCAACTGTTTCGCGTGAGCATGCCGGAGCGAGCGAGGGCATGCCACCCACGAAACAAATGGACACAAGCCACGAATTCAGACCCCACCTAACATCACCAATCATGGAAACCTCGACACCCATCAAATTCTAGCAGCCAGTTCTTGTGCTTCTTCGTGTTTTCCGTGGCTATCCTACTTCCGCCCCGGCGTGCTGGCGGTGGCAATCGCGCCCCGCATGTTCGTATCGGCCTGGACATTTTGGAGTTTGTAATAGTCCAAGATGCCCAACCGGCCGCTGCGAAACGCTTCCGCCATCGCCAGCGGAACCTGGGCCTCCGCCTGCACGAGTTTCGCCCGGTTCTCCTCGATCATGGCGATGTTTTCCTGCTCCTGCGAAACGGCCATCGCCCGGCGGCCCTCGGCTTCGGCGCGCGCTTTCCGCGAGTCGGCCTCGGCCTGATCGGCCTGCAATCGCGCACCAATGTTGTCGCCGACATCGATATCGGCAATGTCGATCGAAACGATTTCAAACGCCGTTTGCGAATCGAGCTTCCGCGCGAGCACCGCCTTCGAGATCCGGTCGGGGTTCTCGAGCACGACCTTATGGGTCTCAGCCGAGCCGATGGCACTCACGATGCCTTCGCCCACGCGGGCTACGATCGTTTCTTCCGTGGCGCCGCCGATCAACTGATCCAAGTTGGCCCGTACTGTCACGCGGGCCTTTACCTTCAATTGAACACCATTTTTTGCCACGGCATCGAGCGTGGGCCGCTTGCTGTTCTTCGGCGGGCAATCGATCACCCGCGGATAGACGCTTGTTTGCACGGCCTCCAAAATATTTCGGCCGGCCAAGTCGATCGCCGTGGCCCGCTTGAAATCGAGGTCGATGATTTTGGCCTTGCGGGCCGCGATCATCGAACGAATCACCAGCGGCACGTTGCCACCCGCCAGGTAATGGGCCTCCAGACCCTTCGTCGTCAGTCCCTCGCTATCATAAATCCCCGCTTGCACGGCCATGATCTTGCTGCGGGTGATGACCGTGGGATTGACTTTGCGAAACGTCATCCGTAACAGGTCGAGGATGCCAATCCCCGCGCCGGTGGTGACCGACTGAATCCACAAGCGAAAGTACCGCGCGAAGATCGCCACGAACGCGAGCGCGATGATCAGGGCGCCGAACAGCACCACCAGCCACAGCGTATTTCCGTTGAGCAGTCCGCGGCGGTCGTCGCCACCTTGCGCCAACATGATCTTACTTGCTGCCAATCCTATTTGGTTCACCACTGCGACCATCGGATGCTCCCGCACGATTTGCCCGTATTCGATGAATGCCCTCGCGAGCCATGCCAATTATAACCGGTTTATGGCCGGCAAGGCAGATGGCCGAATTAGAGCAATTCTGCGAAATGAGTAGCCGCACGCTGGGGTGCCATGCCCACGGCTCGGCGTGGGCATGGGAATCGCCCCACCAGCATGGCCACGTCGGCGGCCTCCGTGGCCATGGCACCCGAACTTGTCTCGATCCTCGCCGTGCGAAATATGGAATCGGAATTCACCGTTTCATCACGGCTGCGTGACGATCGGCAACTCGTCGATCTTCGCCGCCAGAATGAAGTCATTCTCCGAGAGGCCGCCGATCGCGTGCGTCCACAACTCGATCCACACGTTGCGGTACCCCTCGATGTGCAGATCGGGGTGATGCCCGTCGGCCTCGGCCAAGTCCGCACAGTGATTGAAGAATTGGATCCCGGCGAGAAAGTTTTTCACCTTCCAATCCTTGCGGATTCGCTTGCCATCGTGCGTGAGCCGCCAACCGGGCAGTTGCGCTAACTGCTTCCGAGCCTCCTCCGGTGAATAGGGCTGAACGCCGCCCTCGCACGGCTGGCACTTGCTTTGCGTAAGTTCGGCATGAGATTGAATGGCCATAAGAGTACCTCCCGAGCGATGGACCCGTGCTTCGATTGGAGCCCGCAGCGCAAGCAAGGGCGAGCGAGCTTCCAGGAGAACGCACAAAGGCTCTTGCTTGCGCTGCGAGCTTCGATCCATTGGAATCGTTTGCGCCTGGCCGAAACGGCCGGGCTATGTTTCTAGGCTAAAGGATCGTCGAGCGATTCGATCCCCAATTCATCAATCGGCCGTGCCAACATGTCTTTCACGTCTTTGGCACTTTGATTGCCGGGGCGTTGGTCCTTGCCGGCGGGGCGGACGACGACCCGATTGGCGCGGACCTCGATCACCACCACGTACGTCCCCGGTTCGATCGCCTGGCCTTGTGTGACGGCATCGACCATTTGGCCGTCGATTTCGACCGCGCCGCTCGGCAGCATCTTCGAGCGGGCGACTCCCACGCGGCCCATAAGAGCCCGCCGCGGGTCTTCCGGCAAGACCTCGTCCTCCTTCGGCACGTCGCCCAGGAAGGCTTTGCCCATGCGCGTTCGCGGCCAATATTTGAACGCCACGGCCAAGAGCGTGGGCACGAGTAGCACCGTAACGGCCGCGAAGATGAGACCCGTCACCGGGCCGGTCGTGGGGCTTTCCCACGAGGCGATCACGATCGACGCGATGAACGCCACCGCCGAGAGGATGCTAATGAGCCCGCCCGAGGGAATGAACACCTCGAGCACGACGAGCATGCACCCGAGCACCATCAACAGAATTGCCCACGCTAAATCGGGAATGACCATCCCACCAACTCCTTCGCCCGAATTATAACCGAGCCGGCTAGCCCCCCGCCATGAATTGGCAAACTGGTTAGCGGCGGAAAGTGAGGTAGCGGAATTCGCTGGAATTTCGCCGGTCCGGCGCGTGTAGCCACCGTCGCCAGACGGTGGAATCGCCGCGATGACGCCGTCCACGCTCTGGCGAGCGTGGCTACAAATGCCAGCAAATAGCTTCGCCGCCCGGGTTATCCGCGGGCCATCGCCCGCCGGCCGTTTTGGGCGGGTTGCCGTGGTGGTGTGGGCTTGGGAGGAGCGCCCATGACCCGGAAGCTATTGGGGCCGAGCAGGTCTTCCACGCGGCGGCGGAGTTCCGGGTCGATCGCGACCGAACTCTTGCCGCAATCGAGCGTCACGCTGCCGCCGTCGGCCAGGTCGAGCCGCAAGCGGAGCGGTTTGTTGCCGGGGTAGCCGCGGACGATTTCCCGCAGCGGCGTGAGTTTCTCGAGGCCATGAATATCCTCGCGTACGCGGATCATCACCGCGTTCGAGAAACGGGCCGAGAGGTCGTCCAGCGGAATCAACTCGTTCACGATGAGGTTGATTTCCTCTGCCCCCGGCCGGCGGTCGATGCTCGCACGCACGGCGAGAATCGCGTCGGCCTTCACCATTTCGCCGAACTCGGCGAACTGTTCGGGCCACATGATGCAACGGACGATGCCGTCGAGGTCTTCGAGGTCCCACATGGCGTATTTCGTGTGCGTGCTGCCGGGCCGGGGGTTCTTGGTGTGCGAGAACTTGATGGCCGCGAGCATGCCGCCCAGCATCACTTCGCTGCGCGCTTCCAAGTTCGCGAGCTGGGCACTCGTGTGCGAGCAGAACGTGCGGAGCGTCGCTTCATGCTGCGAAAGGGGATGGCTCGTGAGATAGAAGCCGAGCACTTCCTTCTCCATCGCGAGCTTTTCTTTTTCGGGATACTCGGGCACGTTGGGTAGTGCAACGTTGGCGGTCGTCGCCGTGTCATCGTCGGCCGCGAACAAGCCCCGCTGGCCGCTCTTGCGATCAGCCAAAACAGCGGCGCCGCTTTGCATCGCGCGATCAATCGCCGCCATGAGTTGCGCGCGATTGGCGCCGAGCACATCGAACGCCCCCGCTTTGATGAGCGTTTCGATCGCCGCGCGGCCACATGCCTGCGGATCGACGCGCTCGCAGAAATTGAACAGGCTCGTGAACGGGCCGTCCGTGCGGCGAGCGGCCGAAATCGCCTCCGCCGCACCACTACCGCAACCTTTGATGGCACTAAGACCGAACAGAATCTCACCGTTGTTCACCGCGAAATCGGCTTCCGACCGATTCACATTCGGCGGCACGACCTTCACGCCCATCCGCTCGCAATCTTCCAAATGCTCGACGAGTGGATCCTTGCTCTTGAAATTGCGGCCCGGGATATCGCCACTAAGCAACGCCGCCATGAACTCGACCGGGTAGTGCCCTTTCAAATACGCCGTTTGGTAGGCGATGAGGGCGTAGGCAGTACTATGAGATTTATTAAATCCGTAGCCCGCGAACTTTTCGATCTGGCCGAACAGGTCTTCCGCCTTCTTCTTCTCCAGGCCTTTCTCGCGTGCGCCCTCGATGAACGCCTCGCGGAATTTGGCGATCATTTCCAGCTTTTTCTTGCTGATCGCCTTGATGCAACTGTAGGCGTCGGCGAGCGGAATGCCGCCCAGCAAGTTGAGAATCCGCATCACTTGCTCTTGGAAAACCATCACGCCATTGGTTTCCTCGAGCACATCCTTCATCACGGGATGCGGATAGTACGCCTGCTTCCGGCCGTGCTTCACCTCGATGTAATCGTCGACCAGCCCGCCTTCGAGCGGACCGGGCCGATAAAGCGCGTTCGTGGCGATGATGTCGTGGAAGTGATCGGGCTTCATCCGCTGCAACAGATCGCGAATGCCGCCGCTTTCGAACTGAAAAATGCCTTTCGTTTCGCCGTGGCAAAAAATCGAAAACGCCTTGGGGTCGTCGAGCGGGAATTTGTGTGGGTCGATGCGCTCGCCACGCGACAGCTCGATCAGCTCGACGGCCTTCGCCAAGATCGTAAGGTTTCGCAGGCCCAAGAAATCCATCTTCAAGAGGCCCGCCTTCTCGACGTCCCCCATCGCCCATTGCGTGATGACTTCCGTCTTGCCCTTCACATACTGCAGCGGCACGTACTGGTCGACCGGCTTCTCGGCAATGACCACCGCCGCGGCATGCGTGCCGACGTTCCGCGCAAGGCCTTCGATCTTCATCGCCAGGTCGATCAATTCGTGCACTTCGCCGTCGGAGTCGTAGGTTTTCCGCAACTCCTCGCTCTGTTCGAGCGCGTCCTTGAGTTCGATGCCGAGCTGCTCGGGCACCATGGCGACGATGTGATCGACGCGCGTTAGTGGGATGCCGAGCGTGCGGCCCACGTCGCGAATGGCGGCCCGAGCGGCGAGCGTGCCGAACGTGCCGATTTGCGCGACGTTCGCCTCGCCATATTTATCCTTCACGTATTGAATGACGTCGGCCCGGCGATCCTTGCAGAAGTCGATGTCGATATCCGGCGCCTCTCGGCGGTTTTCGTCGAGGAACCGCTCGAACAGCAGACCGTAACGCAGCGGGCACACGTGGCTGATCTTGAGCGCGTAGCACACGAGCGAACCGACGCCCGAGCCACGGGCCGTGCAGGGTATCTTCTGCTCGACGGCGTAACGCACGAAGTCCCACACGATCAGGAAGTAGTCGCAGAACCCGAGCTTCTCGATGACGTACAACTCGCGTTCGAGCCGTTGGCGCACATCATCGCTGAACTCGCCCGTTTGCGGATCGTTGTTCCGCCAGCGCTGCGGGTCGTTCGCGTACCGCTCACGCAAGCCCTTTTCACAGAGTTGCCGCAGGAACGCCGGCGACGCAATGTTTTCCGGCGGCGAGAACGTGGGGAAGTGCCGTTTGCCGAGTTCGAGCTGGATGTCGATGCTGTCAGCAATCTGCTGGCTGCGGGCCACCGCGTCTTCCAAACCTGGAAATGATGCGTACATTTCCTGCGGGCTGCGCAAGAAGAACTGGTCGCCTTCCATCCGCATGCGGTTGGTATCGGTGCGGAACTTGCCCGTGTTGATGCACAGCAACACGTCCTGGGCCACCGCGTCTTCGCGCCGCACGTAATGAGCGTCACTGGTCGCCACGAGGGGCAGGCCCATCCGCTTCGCCAGCGCGACCGAAAGTTCCAACGCTTGCCGCTGGATTTCGAGACCATTGTTTTGAATCTCGACGAAATACCGATCGCCAAACGTGCGGTGGAACCAGGCCGCGTGTTCTTCGCCACGGGCAAGCGCTTCATCGGCCGTGTTGCCAGAAAGCAGCGATCGGCTCAACTCGCCCGAGACGCACCCGCTCAGGCATACGAGTCCCTCGCTGTGAGCGGCCAACAGCTCGCGATCAATCCGCGGCTTATGGTAGAAGCCTTCCAAAAACGCCTTGCTGGCCAGCTTCACGAGGTTCTGAAAACCGGTGCGGTTCGCCGCCAGCAGCGTCAGGTGGTAACTCGTATCGCCGTACGCCCCGGCACTCTTTTCGAACCGGCTGCCCGGGGCCACATACGCCTCGTAGCCGACGATCGGGTTGATACTCTTCCCGCGACAGGCCTGATAAAACTCGAGCGCACCGTACAAGTTGCCGTGGTCGGTGATCGCCAGCGCGTTCATCCCGAGTTCTTTCGCCCGCGAAACGAGCGAATCGATCGGGCTGGCGCCATCCAACAGGCTGTAATGGCTATGGCAATGCAGATGAGCAAACGGCGGTGTCGTCATGGCGAATCCCTTCACATGATTTGCTAGATGATGAGTTCATTCTACCGCGGCATGCCAGCACTCGCCACGACCCGCGATAGGTTGAGACCAAGAGCAAAAAACGGTATTCTTATGGAACTCGAAATCGTGTGATTTTCTTGATTAGATAATGTGGATTTTTTCACGCAGAGGCGCAAAGGACGCGGAGCAAACATTCGAACCACGACGACACGACGAGCACGACGACATGCGTTGAATGACCATTGACCGCCGATTAACTCGGACAGAAATCAATATCTTGGTCATTGGTGCTTGGTCATTGATTATTCTTCGTTGTGTCCGTTGTGTCGTCGTGGTGGATACTTTTCCGCGTCCTTTGCGCCTCTGCGTGAGATAACTATTACTCCACACTTTTGAAGCCGGTCCGCATTGTTGAAAGGTTGCGCCTGTGGCCACTGGTCCTACCGATCCTACACCGCCCGAAGATCCCCAAGCCCAAGCGATCGCCGCGCGGCTCATCGATTTGCCGATCGAAGATGAGCTAAAGGACAGCTACCTCACGTACGCGATGAGCGTCATCGTGAGCCGCGCGCTGCCCGACGTGCGCGATGGCCTCAAGCCGTCGCAGCGTCGCATCTTGGTCGCGATGAACGACCTCAACCTGTCGCCGGGCGCTGCCCGCGTGAAGTGCGCGAAGATCTCTGGCGATACCAGCGGTAACTACCATCCGCACGGCGAAGCGGTGATTTACCCCACGCTCGTCCGCATGGCCCAAGATTGGAACATGCGCTGCCTCTTGATCGATAAGCAAGGCAACTTCGGCTCGATCGCCGGCCTGCCCGCTGCGGCCATGCGGTACACCGAAGCCCGCCTCTCGCCGTTTTCGGCGATGATGCTCGACGACATCAAGCTCGACACGGTCGATTTCGTGCCCACGTATGATGAGCGGCACACCGAACCGGTGGTGCTGCCGTCGAAGTTCCCCAACCTCCTGGTGAACGGCGCTGGCGGCATCGCGGTCGGCATGGCCACCTCAATCCCGCCGCACAATTTGGGCGAGGTGTGTCGCGGCATCATCGCGCTCATCGACAACCCGAACATCACCGTGCAGCAGTTGATGGAGCACATCCCGGGGCCCGATTTCCCCACCGGCGGCATCATTTGCGGCCGCACGGCCATTTGGAAAGGTTACGAAACGGGCCGCAGCACGATCGTCGTGCGGTCGAAGACCACGATCGAACAGCGGAAGGGCGATCGTTACCGGATCATCGTCAACGATATTCCCTACCAGCAAACGCGCGATCCGGTCATTAAGAAGATTTCCGATGTTGCCAACGAAGGCCGCATCCCCGGCATTTCCGGCGTGCGCGATGAAAGCGACCTCAAGGAACCGGTACGGATCGTCATCGACCTCAAAAAGGACGTCGATCCGGATATCGTCCTCAACCAGCTCTACAAATTCACGCCGCTGCAAGATTCGTTCTCGATCATTTTGCTGGCGCTGGTGGATGGCAAACCGCGCACGCTCTCGCTCAAGGAGATGCTGCAGGAGTTCGTGCGGCATCGCTTCACCGTGCTTCGCCGCCGGACGCAGTTTCTGCTCGCCCGGGCCCGTCGCCGCAAGCACACGGTGCAGGGCTTGCTGCTCGCGCACGCGAATATCGACGAAGTGATCCGCGTGATTCGCGCTTCGAAAACGCAGATCGAAGCGAAAGAACGGCTCATCGCGATCAAAACGCCGGCCGCCATGCTCGAACGCGCGCTGGGCGAAACCGGCTTCCGGCAATACCAACAAGAACGCGGCGTCGCGCTCGAGTATTCACTCACGCCCGTGCAGGCCGATGCGATCCTCAAAATGACGCTCGGACAACTCGTCAATCTCGAGCAGGAAAAGCTCGTCGACGAGCACACCAAACTGCTCGAACAAATCGAGGAATACCTTACCATCCTGGGCGATGATGGCCGCATCTACGCCATGATCCGCGAGGATTGCGAGGAGCTCATCCGTAAGCATGCCGACAAACGCCGCACCGAACTCAGCGGCGAAGAAATCGGCGAAGTCGACGTCGAAGACCTCATCGAGGAAGAAACGATGGTGGTTTCGATCTCGCACAATGGCTACATCAAACGCACGCCGGCCAGCGTGTACCGCGCTCAACGCCGCGGCGGCAAGGGCATCAAAGGCGCCACGGTCGATGAAGAGGACCCAGTCGAGCACCTGTTCGTCACCAGCACGCACGATTACCTGCTCTTCTTCACCACCAAGGGCAAGGTCTACTGGCAGAAGGTTTATAACCTGCCGCAACTCTCGCGCGAAAGCAAAGGCCGCGCGGTGGTGAACTTGCTCAACTTGACCGAGGACGAGAAAATTGCCGATTGCCGCGCGGTCCGCGATTTTGATCAGCCCGATCATTACCTCATGATGGCCACGCGGAACGGCCTCGTGAAAAAGACCGAGCTCAAGGCGTACAGCCGGCCGCTCAAGAGCGGCATCATCGCCATCAAACTCAAGGAGGATGATGAGCTGGTCGATTGCGTAATCACCAAAAAGGGTGACGAAATCGTGCTTTCCACCGCTCACGGTATGGCGATCCGCTTCAACGAGGCCAACGCCCGCCCGATGGGCCGCAACACCAGCGGCGTGAAGGGCATCTCGCTCGGCAAGGACGATTCGCTCGTCGGCATGGTCGTCGCCGACCCCAATGCCACGCTGCTGACCGCCTGCCTCAACGGCTACGGCAAACGCACGCCCTTCGGCCCAAATGCTGAAGCGGGGACTGGGGACGAGGGACTAGGGACTGGGGAAGAAGAAAGTGACATAGCCCCCAGCCCCGAGCCCCCAGCCCCCGAATTAGCCCCCAGCCCCCAGCCCCCAGCCCCCGACGACGAAGAAGCCGAAGGCGCCTCGTCGTCGTTCCGCTACCGCACGCAGCGTCGCGGCGGCAAAGGCCTCCGCGATATCAAAACCACCGACCGCAACGGTCCCGTCATCGGCATCGTCCCCGTCAACGACGAGGACGAGCTCATGATGATGACGGCCCGCGGCAAAATCCAGCGCGTGAAGGTCAGCGATTTCAACGCCATCGGCCGCAACACCCAGGGCGTCCGCATCATGTCCCTCGAAGAAGGCGACACGCTTGCCGCCATCGTCTGCGTGCCGCAAGAAGAACGGGAGGAAGTTGAGGATGCGGCCGACCAACGGCCGCAGGTGTAGCACCTCATGTTGCGCAAAGCACGTCGCTGATTTAGCGCCGTCGGCCACGACGGATCTAGCGCCAACAATCTTGGCCATTTGGTCGGCCGAAACGCGATAATGCAATTGTGGACGAAAGCACACGCGAACAAATCGAACGTGCCCGCGGGATGGTCTGCCCGATTGCAAGTTATCCAGAACATTTGCATGGGTTACCGATTGAAAGTTATTGGCAGGACCGCGGCTGATGACCTCGCCAAGAAGATCTCCGCCGGCGCCGATGACCACTCCATCCGCGTCCCGCTCCCACACCGCCAAAACGCCGCCGACCGAATCCAATCCCAACCATTTGCAGAAACGCTAATCTCCGCTCATCCACGCAAATCCAACGACGCGGATGAGCGAAGATTAGTGGAGATGAGCGTTCCGTTCAGTCACCTTGTACCAGGCTGGTTCGGACTAATTTGCAGGTGGCGATTTGCACGTGTAACGACTTTCGGATACCGAATCGTCTGGCGAGTCCCCCCGACTGTCACGTCTCTCAGGCGGCGAGAATTTCCTGGACCTCGGCAGCTTTGGCCGATATGGGATTGAACGGAAGGAGGCACGCCAAAAGCACGATTCGCCAGCGAAACGACTGGACTTCGAGCACAGATTTTGTCATGAGTTGGCTCCGCGAAGGGAAAATGCAGATCCTTGGCAAGGTACGCACATCGGTCCTCAGTACAGAAGGTACGTGACCGAAAGGCTCCAATCAGCAATGCCATAGGATTGTATCGTTAATCGAACTTAGTCGTCAAAATTATTCCCGTCACGTGACGACGGAAAGTGCGCTTGCTTGCGCTGCGAGCTTCGGGCGAGGGTTGAACGTGGGAGGGCGAATTTCCAGCGCCGCTTTGCGGCTTCGCTGATTGGTGGGGCGATGATCGACGGTCTGGCGACCGTCGTTACATTCCATTGCCGCATTGCGGCAAGTAGGGTGCGGGGTCGGGGAATCCGCACATACCGCGATCCTCGAGACGATGCTAAGAAAGAGCACTGCTGGGCGAGCCAGCAGTGGCACCCTGCGGGTCACCTGAACGTGGAAATCAGCGTGAAAGTTAGTGGGAGGAAACACACGGTCGAGCGAATGGTGATTTGCTGCCAGGGTGGAAGCGCGGAAAGTGAGCGTGGCAGGGGGCCGCCGGCGGCGACGAGTGACAGTGCGAGAAGCGTGGCGTTGAGGGTGCCGAGGTCGGCAAAGAAATGGCCGAGGATGAGGAAGCTGCCGAGCGTGAACGTGATGGGGGCGGCGGCCCCGGCGAGGCCCGTTATCCGTGATGTGCGCGAGGCACTGGCGGAGCCAGTGGCACCCAAGAAGCAAGCTGATGCGGTGCCGCTGAGGGCGGCGGCGAGTGTGGCGCAGGCTTCGCCATAGACGAATGCGTGGGCGGAAAGGGTGAGGACCAACGCAGTGACGAGCGTTGTTGCGATGAGCAGCGGGAGTTTGACGAAAGCCTGAGGCGGGTCGTCGGAAGTGGCTAGGAATCGCCAAACGGCAGTCAAGGCGGCGGTGAGAATTGCAAGGCAGGCGAGTTTATTGGACGCGGACCATTCCTGTGTGAGGCGAGCATTGCGGCTGAGGAGGCAGAGGGGAACGGCGATCGTGAGGAGGAGAGAGGCGGCGTTTACAAGCAGGCGGACGGTCGGGGGAGCGACTGGGTGCGTAGAAGATTGTGATGTAATTGAGTTACCGGCGATGTGTAGCATCGCGGCTAACCAGACTAGGAAAATGATTAGGGGGATCCAGTCGGCGGCGTCGGTTGGTTGAAGGATGGATTGGAGGGCGACGGAGAGGCCGGCGCGGCTTTTTAGGGCGAGTAGTCCCACAATCACGCCGGCGGTAACACCCGTGGCCCAGTGAGCAGAAGGAGGTGTGCGTAGCCGGGCAGCCAGGAGTGTTGCCAGGATGGCGACCGCGGCGGGGATGAGTCCGCCGTAGAGGAAGGTGGATGTGAGCATGCACCGGGGGCGATAGGGCCGAGCGTGAAGTTCGGCAATGTGGGGTAAAGTTTTTTGGAGGTAGATTCGGCCTGGCGGCCGACGCTAAAGCGGCCGACGTTAAAGACGCTAAGGGGGATGTTACGGTGAGCGGGTGACGGCGTTGGGATCTTGGAGCGAACCTTCGAAGCTGATGGTGATGCCGACGGCGTCGCCGACGAGTTTCTTATCGAGCAGGCTGGTCATGTTGAATTCGCTGCGCTTGAGTTCGATTTGACATAAGAAACCGGTGCGAGCATCGCCGTATGCGCCTGGGCCTTCGCCCAGCATGCGGAGTGGCACGGAGACCTGTTTGGTGACGCCGTGCATGGTGAGAAGTCCGGTAAGTTGATAGAGCACGCCGCCATCTTGGGTATTTGTCGGCGTACACTTCGTCGTTTCGAAAACGATTTCGGGGAATTGTTGGACGTTGAAGAAATCGGCGGTACGGAGGTGATCGTCGCGTTTTTGATTGTTCGTGAAGAGGCTGTCGGTCTTGATGACGAGACGGAACTTGCTGTTGGCGGCGTTGGCCTTGTCGAGCGAGTAAACGCCCGAGACTTCGCGGAACATGCCGTAGGTGTAGCTCAGGCCGGAATGGGCGACGCTAAAAATCACCGACGTGTGCTGGGGATCGATTGTGTAGTTGTCGGCAGCGGCGGCGGACTTCATGCCCGATGCGGCAAGAAGGATCAAGCAGAAGATCACCGAACAGATGCGTTTAGACATGGTGTTTTCCTTTCCTGCAAGTGGCCGTTGGAAACGACAGGCAATGCGTATCGGCATGTTGAAAAAGGGGGCAGGCACGCTCGCGAGACAGCAAATCTCCGGCGTTTCCCTCGACGGGCCGCGAGCTAGCCCCCTTTTTCAACACGCTGCTATTAGCGTACATGATAAAGCGGGGCGAGGGCGACGGCAGCAGCCGATTGTACGGCGGGACCGCGAAATATTGGTTTTGCGGTTTGCTCTTCAATCGGGCAGGGCCGACCAGTTACTCAATCTAGCCAAACGATGTGGGAGGCGTCTCTGACGCCGATTTCGCGCGAACTTCGAGAACGGCTTGAAGTGCGATGCCTCATCGGGGTCGGAGACCCCTCCCACAAGTCTTCCTCGCTTCAATAATTGATCGGTCCTGCCCTATCGGTTGCCGCGCTGTTCGCGATGAAGCCGCGACGATATGATAAATCCGGCGGCGGAAGTGCGCCCCCTGGCACGAGGAGTAATTGGAAATGATCGGTTCAGCGGGAATTGAGAGTTTGCTGTGGCACGGTTTACTGCCGTTGGCGGCCGATATGGGAGGGGCGGCGACTCGCGGTCTCATCTATCTGGCGGCGTTTGCGCTGGTGCTGGTTGCCGCCTTCGTGATGGTGATCGTGCTCTTCAGCTACGGCAAGCTGTTTGTGCAGGCACTCATGTCGAACGCCTACGTGAGTTTGCTGAGCCTGGTGGGGATGAGCCTGCGGCAGGTGCACGCCCGGACGATCGTGGAAGCCAAGATCATGGCGATGCAAGCGGGCGTGGGGAACGATCCGCACACCGGGATCACCACGCGGCGGCTGGAGGCGCATTACCTGGCCGGGGGCAATGTGCCGCGAGTGATTCATGCGCTCATTGCCGCGCATCGGGCGGATATCGATTTGGATTTTGACCGGGCGGCGGCGATCGATTTGGCGGGGCGCGATGTGCTGGATGCGGTGAAGACGAGCGTTTACCCGAAGGTGATCGATTGCCCCGATCCGGAGAAGTCGGGGCGGACGACGTTGAGCGCGGTGGCGAAGAATGGTGTGGAACTATTGGTGCGGGCGCGGGTCACGGTGCGAACGAATTTGGCGCAGCTCATCGGCGGGGCGACCGAGGAAACGATCATCGCGCGGGTGGGTGAAGGCATCATCACGTCGATTGGTTCGGCCGAGGACCACCTGCAGGTGATGGAAAACCCCGATCGCATTTCGAAGGCGGTGCTGGAACGTGGGTTGGACGCGCACACGGCGTTCGAGATTGTGTCGATCGATATTGCGGACATCGACATTGGCGAGAACATCGGCGCGCGGCTGCAGGCGGATCAAGCCGAGGCCGACACGCGGAAAGCCCAGGCGCTGGCAGAACAGCGGCGGGCGAACGCGATTGCCCGCGAACAGGAGATGAAGGCCGAAGTGGCGGCCAACCGGGCCAGCGTGTTTTTGGCCGAGGCGGAAGTGCCGCGCGCGATGGCGGATGCGTTTCGGCAGGGGAATTTGGAGCGGTTTTCGGGGAACGGCACGGCGTAGAATAGAGCGGCAAGAGGTGGGCGAAGTTGATTGCGCGCTCGCTCCGCTCTGCGGCTAGTGACATTCAGATTGCCAAATGCGGGTGCCACTGCTGGCGTGCCCAGCAGTGCAGCACTGGTGTCAGGGTTTCACTGCTGGACGAGCCAGCAGTGGCACACTTTAACAATCTGAACCTCAATTAACGGGCGATCATGGCCAAGGCGGTTTATCAATCGCGCGTGGGACGCCGTGGCGGCGTGAAACCCCACCTCATCCATTACTGGACGGCAAGAGCGCTGTTGAATGCGTTTTGAATCGACTGCTCGGTTTCTTTGTTGAGTTCCGTCGTAAGCACCCAGCGGCCGTCTTTGTAGAGCAGTTCGTACTTGCGGACTTCTTCGTTTGGGCGACGAGCGACGACTTCATCGGAGGGCGCGCCGCCAGGGGCGCTCTTGGCGGCATCCGTGGGCGGCTGGCTGCTTGGATTGGCGCTAATGAACTCGCTTTTCGTTTCATCGCCCGTCTTAGCGGCGGCATCGTCCTTGGAGTTCTTGTCACGACCTTCGTCCTGCGGATTATCTTTGGTGCGCTTGATCGAGTAGTTCGAACGGCTCACGACGGTAACAACCGCCTTATAAGGATCGGAAGGAGTCGCGGGGCGAATCAATTCGTAGCTGACTTTGTTGGTGCCGGTCAGGGTGCTGCGGCCGATTCCATCACTGACGACAAATCCGATGGGAGTATCTTCCATGAGGCGGCGAAATGTTTCCATGACGTAGCCGAAGCTTTCCTCGGCCGCGGGCTTGGCAGGTTTCGCGGAGACAGCTTTGTGGGTGGAGTCGCTCCGATTGCACGATACACAGGCTGCGCTCCAACTGAGTATCGCCACCAGACCAATGCGTTGAATACCGACCTTCATATCGTTCAAACCTTCCAGGGAGTAATTGGAAGAGACTCGTCCATCTTATGATGTTTTAGACGATTCGCTCAAAATCGTCATTCGCAATTTGCGGGGCATGGCGCCGAGCAGGAAGACCGAATTGAAACAATAGGTTCGTAGCCGGCGGGTGGGCCAACATCGGACTGGCGCTCTCTGCGAGCCATGCGGAAAAGGGTGGCAGGCGATTTTCGACGGCATGCAACAATTATGGCATATTAGCTGCCGAACGGGTTATCTTCTGGGGCCGGGGCGGGTGGCGTGGCGGATGGTTTGGCAGCCGGCGCTGATTGGGAAGGCGCGGGCTGGGGCGGTGTTGCCGGAGTTGCGGATGGGGGGGCCGGGGCTGCGGCTGGTTGTTGTTTCGATGTATCGTCTTCAAAGGGATTGCCGGCGACCGGAGGAGGTGGAGTGGCCGGAGGAGCCGCCGAAGGCGGGGTGGGAAGGGGACTCGTGGTTCGAGGGGCGAATGTAGTGGGCGGCGGTGATTTTTCGGGCGCTTTTTGCGGCGGCACGGGGGTGGCGGTGGTGGGAGCTTCAACCGCGACTGCGTGGGGGCCTTCCGGGCGAAGAAGTTCTTCGAGCGGCACAACTCGATGTTGACGGAGTACGGCTGCATCGGGTTCAGGCTGTACGAATGTGGCGGGCGCGGCCACCGGCGCGGTGGGAATGGTGGCGGTGGCCTGGACGACCGCATCGCGACGTGCATCGCGGCGGTATCGTTCGAGCATCAGGCGTTCGCTACCCTGAACGCGTTCTAGCGCCGCACCAATGGCGAAATGACGGGGCGATTGTGCTTCAAGCATCGCGCCGGTGAGCATATCGCCGCGGGCTTCATCCGAGCGTCCCTGCCGCAACAGGGTAAGCGCACGGAAATAATACGCGCGAGGATCTTGTGGATTCCACTGAATCGCTTCAGACAGAGCGGCTTCGGCCTCGCTGCTGCGGCCGGCGAAATATGCGTTCACGCCGCGGTCATAAAGCATCCCACCCTGCGGTTGTTGGCACCAGGCCGATTGCGCCAGACAGGCGATTAGGAAACCAAGGACAATGCCAACAGCTCGAAGGTTGTGAATCATAGTGGTGAAGTAAAGATCGAGATCGCAATGGCTGTGCGCGGCTTAACCAGCCTTGCGGGGTGGTTCGGCTTGCGTGACTGATTTCTTTCTGAGCTGGTCGATTTTCGCCTTGAGTTCGTCGAATTGTTCGAATTCCATGCGGTTCAAGGCTTCGTGGTTCAGCCCCAAGGATTCGGCTTTTTCCCACGCCTCAACCGCTTTGCTGGGTTCGTTGTCGAGGAAATGAGCACGGGCTTTATGGTAGTATTTGGAGGAGGTGGGATTATCGGTGACGGCGAGTTCCAAATCTTGGACCGCTTCTTTGTACTTCTTTTGGGCCGTGAGCACGACGGCCCGCGTATCCAAGATTTCGGCATTGGGCCCCATGATTTGAATGGCTTCCTGCACCAGGGGCAGCGGGTCGCTGCCACCGGCAGCGTTGGGGCCGGCTAACGCGACGAGAAACGCCAAATTGTTGAGGACGACCGCGCGGCGGATACCGGTCAGGTCCTTATTCGCCAGCAATTTGCGATATACGTTCGCGGAGTCTTCGTACTTCTTTTGGAGATCGAACAGATCGGCCTGGACGATCATCATGGCGATGGAATCGGGATTTTCGCGTAAGGAGGCGTCCAACCACTTTTGGATCTCGGCATCGTGTTTATCGCCGATTTTGTCGCGGCGCTCGCGGGCCACGGCGAGTGCCACGGCGAGGACGTCGGAAGCATTGGCGGGCGTGTAGATTTCGTTCAGCTTGGCAAAGCACTGATCGGGGTCGCGGCGGAGGCCGAGGAACTTGGCGTAATCAAAGCCCAAGGCGGGAATCCGGGCAGCGAGGTCGCGGTAGATTTTTTCAGCGGAATCCAAGTCGCCCAAATCGACAAGCAAGTTGGCATACAGCGCCATCTGCTGAGCCAGGTTGGGATCCAGGTCTTTGCCTTCTGGTATCTTGGGGAGGCGGCTTAAGAGTTCGGCGCGAACTTGTTGCTGATTACCCCGTTTTCCGGCGAGGCGCACGGCCAGTTCAAACGTGATCGGACTGTTCGGGGCAAGCTGGTGCAAGCGCTCAGTTTGGCGAGCGGCGTCTTCCAGGGAGCGGGCATCATTGCGGGCCAGGAGGTGGCGCGTATAGACCTCGCGAGCTTTGAGGGAATTTGGATACGTGGCAATGGTTTTCTCCATGTGATCGCGAAACTTGGTCCAATTGCTGCCAACCGCGAAATAGAGTTCGCCGAGTTGCGTCTCCGCCGATTCATTCAGGGGCTGAACCTGAGCCACGTCCTCCAGAAGCTGGATGGCCTTTTTGCGTGATTCTGGTTCCGGGCGTTGGGCCAGGATTTCGGCCAAGGCTAACTTGTCGTCGATGAGCAAGCTGCCGTCTTGGGTATTTGAACAGAGCATTTTTTCGGCTTTGACTAAACTGGGATAGTCCTTCGTGGCCGCCAGCATTTTGGCGGCAGTCCGCCGGGCCCATAGTAGATTGGGGTCGTTGGGCGGAACGCGCTTCTCGGCCCCGGCGCGCAAGATCTGGTTGATGAGGGGCGTGGCTTTGGACTGTCGATCGGGCAGCTGGTACAAAGGCCCGACATAGAATGCGGCTAGTTGCTGGACACGTCCGAGATCATCGGGCGCCGTTTCATAGATTTCGCGGTACAAGGTCTCCGCGTCGAACCACCGGTGGAGAACTTCGTAGGTCCGTGCCAGGAAGGTGGCGAGATTATCGCCGCTCAAGGCAAGTTGCGCATCGCGCATGGCTTTTTGGGCCTGTTGCTCGTCCTTCTGCATGGCGTGGTAATTGATCAGGGCGAACCAGGCATCGGGGAACTCCGGCTGCAATTCGGTGGCTTTTTGCATGGCCTTAATGGCGTCGGCCATCATCGGATTGCGCTTTTCGGCCGGCAGGTCTTGGGCCGCTCGGGCGAGCAATTGACCATACCAATATTGATTTTGGACGTTGGTGGGATCCGTTTCCGTAGCGGCGCGAGCTTGCTTGATGGCCGCATCGGTCTGCTTCGTTCGGAACAGCACTTCGCCGTACAGCGGGCCGAGCAGCAACTGGCGCACCGACTCGGGAATGCGCTCGAGCAGCTTGCCCGCATCGGCGAAACGGCCCTGGGTCGCCAAGAGGCGGATGTGTTTGGCGACATCGTTGGGGGCCGGACGTCCAAGCGTTTCGGCGCGATCGTAATTTTGCAGCGCCAAGGCGGGATTGTTCGCCAGCAATTCCACATCGCCGGACAGGATGTAAAGCTCGGACCATTCGGGTCGTTGCAGCAACGCCTGCTTGGTTAAATTGCGGATTTCGGCGAGTTCTTCGGGTCCGGAGCGACCGCGACGCACGAGATTCAAGCGACGGCGGGCCTCGGCAAACAGCCATTGGCTATTATTCTTGTCCTTGACGACTTTGAGGATCTTGTCCTGCGCCGCTTTCATGCCCTCGTCGTCGCCAGCATCCAACGCCATGGAGAACTCGGCGAGGACCAAGGGCAGTTCGTCCGGCAGGGCGTCGGCTGCCAACGCCAGGCATTGGCGGGCCTCGTCCGCCATGCCGAGGCCGAGGTACTTGGAGGTCATACCGCGCCACAATTCGACTTTTTGCGCGGGGGTCCATTTCTCGATGCCGGCGAGCAAGCTGGCCAACTCTTGTTTGAGCGGGCCTTTATCCTGCTTGTCCTTGTTCAGCTGCAAGAGAATGGTGGCTTTGTCGAGGCGCAATTCGGGGAGGTCGCCGAATTGGGCCGACATCTTCTCCCACACGTTCATGGCAACTTGGGGCCCCATTTTGGGGTTGGCCAAGGCCAGGGCGAGCGCCATGCGCAGGACGCGCAAATTGGTGGGCGCATCTTTTCTGGCATCGGTGATGAGTTTTGCGGCGCCGTCGTAGTCCTCTTGCATGAGGGCCAACTGGGCTTCGGTGAGTTTGATCGTGATCGGATCGAGGTTTCTTTGCTTGGCTATGTCTTGCAACATGCCGGTCAGCCGCGAACGATCGCGTTGTTCTTTGGGCTTGGCCATTTCTTCTTCCACGGCCTTGGCCCAGGCGTCGGTGCGCTCATCTTTGATTTCGATGCCCAGTTGTTGGCTCATGCGTTGGATGCCCGCGCGGGCCGGTTCATTTTGCTGATCGATGGCGAGGACCTTGTTGTATTGTTCTTTGGCCTGATCGGGTTGCCCCATGCGTTCGTAGCACAAGCCGAGGTTGTACATGATGTCCATTTGCCGTTCGCGGCCCAACTCGATGGCGTTGGCGCTGAGCTTGCTAAACATTTCGGCGGCCTCGACCCATTTGCCTTCGACGAGCAGGATGCGCGCCGAGATATCGTCGATGATTTCGGGACGGAGGTTACGGATTTTGCGGAGATCGTCGACGGTTTTGCGAGCGCCGGCGACATCTGGCTGCTGCAATTGCAGGCTCGCTTTGAAGAGGATCAAGCCGACGCCTTTTAGCCCCGGATTTTTTTGAATGCCCTCTTCCAAGCTGGCGAGAGCCTTGTCGTAATGTTTGTCTTTAACTTCTAGAGTCGCCGCGGCTTGATAGACGCGCGCGTCGTTGGGGAACAATTTTTTCGCCTTGTCCACATAGCCGCGGGCCTTGTCCATTTGTTGATCTTGCTCGGCGATATCGGTTACGAACATCAGGACGTCAATATCATCGGGCTGCAACTGGAGGGCTTTTTCCGCGTCGGCATGGGTCGCCTCGGCGTTGCCCCAGAGCGCGTGCAAGATTCCCCGTTGCACATAGGCTTTGGCGGACTTGGGATTGACGGCGACCATCTGATCGAGAATTCGATCGGAGAGTTCCGGTTTTTTCAAGAAGTTCCGGGCGAGGGTCGCCAAAGTGGAATAGGCTTCGACTTCGTGCGGACCTTTCGCCGCCTGGGGATCGAACTTGTCGGTTTTCTCGTTGTAGCCGGTCAAGCGGCAACAAACCTCGACGGCATTTTTATTATCGCCACTGCGGGCCAGGAACATTGCGCGGAGGGCGAGCAGTTCCGCGTCATCGGGTTTGGCATTGAGCAAGATCGTGAGGTGGTCGAGTGCGGCTTGGTAATTTCCTTTGCCGTAGAGGTTGATTAACCGACGGCGTACTTTGTTGGCATCTTCGTTTTCGCCTTTGTCGTTGCGCAGAATGCTTTCCAAGCCGCGGACCGCCGTTCCCACGTCTTCCGGCGTGGCATCGTCTTGCTCGGTCATATCCATCAGGGCATTGGCGTACTTGTAGCGCGTGGCGTCATCCTCGGAATGAATCGTGAGATACTGACCGTAGTACTGGGCGGCGTCGCGCACTTCGCCTTTTTTCAGGGAGTCCTCGGCAACGCCCAGCAACCAGTCCGATTTGCGTTCGATCTGGAACTTCCAAAGGCCATAGACCACGCCGGAGCAAACCACGGTGCCGACGGCGAGTCCGATCAAGAGTGGATAGTTAACGCGATAATGTTGCATGATGGCTACCTGAGGTAATTTGATTCCGCAACCGCCGCCGAAGCAGGGGTCATCAAGGGGCGGTACGTGTTACGAGTATCGGGTTCCGTGGCTGCTGGGTGGAAGGCGTAAGTCGATGGGGATTGATTCCACCTTAGCTGAGCCTTGCGCTTGAGGACGATGAACCGAATAAGTCACACTGACGAGATCGCGACGAACTTGAGTTAGTTGGCCGCCGGGCTATCCACGAACGGCCGACAAGCTGCCGATGCGTAACGGAGCCGAATCAATTCCACGCGAGGGTACGGTTCGCCCGCCGAAGTCGACAAAGGTTGACAATTCCGGCCTGATGGGGCCTTGATTTATCGTATCTGTATGGCTCTCCCTGTCAACGAACCGGCAAAAGTGTGGGGCATTTCGGGCCGACTATTCCCTACAATTCACCTGTCCTACCTGTTCGTGCGGCAGGGCGACGAAAAAACGCGCTTGATCCGCCGCTACAGCGGGGGCCATCGTGGAGAAAACGCGACACTTTTCCAGCGGATTAAATGGATGGGTTCGGGAAATAAGTGTGTCGAACGGCAGTTCATTCGCGAGTTCCTCAATCGACTTGCACTCGAACGGGTGCCGCGGCAACCGCGACTTTGCCTTCGCTCATCGCCTGAAGCAGCGTGGTGCCTCGACCGAGCGCCGCTGCGGAGATTTCCAGGGAGCCGGCCTCGCCTGTTACGCGGCCAACTTCACGATTGTTCTGCCAGACCGCAATGGCAGCGGCCCCCGGTTGGCGCAACGCGACGCGGAACTTGCCGCTCAAGTTTGCTCGCGCGGGGGTAACTTGGCACTCGAGCGCGGCCTCCGAATTGCGAACGTTAAAGGGTAGGATGATGCGGCCGCGCGTTTCGATGGCATCGGCGGCCGTGCCGACGACGCGCATTTCGTGGTAGCCGTCGGCCAGTTTTGTCGTGTCGATTTCGAGGGAATTTCCGGGCGGGCTACCGGCGACCAAGCGGCCGTCCAGGAAGATTTCGGCGAAGCCAACGGGCCGCGAGCCTGGGGCGGCCGCGGGTTTGACGCTGATCGTTCCTTTCACGGTCTGGCCGGCGATAATTCCTTCCACAAAAACTCGAGGGGCGACAGCCCAGGGTTGGCAGAGCGGGTCTCCCACGATGAGTATTTGGTACGGTCCGGCGATCGATTGGTAGAAGGCTTCGGCCAAGGAGCAGCCGCGGGCGTAGTGCAGTTGCAGCGACGGCAGGGGGAACTTCGCCTGGATGGCGCGCGGTTCGGCAATGGTTCCGCTGGCACCGGCAGCGCCGTGGCGCAAGAATTCGCTGAGCGGCGTCTGGTAGCCGGGTTTGGACAGGAGCCCGCCCGCGCTGGTGAGGTGCTCGCAGATGGCCCCAGGCCGGATGGCCATGCCGGCTTTCTTGAGATCGAAGTCGGAGGCGCCAACCATGAGACCGGTCACGTCGTTGGCGCCGTCGGGCAATACACCCTGGCGGACCTTGGCCGTCACGCCCACGGCGTTGATTTGTTTGGCGACCGCAGCGAAGCATTTGTCGCGCGTTGCGCTGCGAACGTCCTTGTTCCACATGAAATAGATCGTGCCTTGCGGCCGCGTGCCATCGGCGGCCGCGGAACGACGCAAATAAGCGCGGATCTCATCTTCGGTGTTGCCGCGACCTTGTGTGACGCCGAGCATCGTGCTCAGCAAATAGCGTTGACCGCCCTTGGGCGAATCCTGGCTGATCTCGCCGCCTGGCTCCCAACTGTAGCGGGAGCGAAAACCGTGTGAGCGGACGTTCTCTAATTGGGTGCACTGGCCTTGGTTGGCGCCGACCAATCCGGGCACGTACCAATTGACATCGGGCATCACCATGCTTGGTTGCTTGCCAATGACGTAGGACAACAGGTAGGTCGTGCCGGTGAGGGATGCGTGGGGATCAAACGGAACGGTGAATTTGTGGTCGGGATAGATGGATTGGATATCGAGCCACCAGGGAAAATCGGTGGAATAGACGAGGTAATCGATTTGCATCGTCAGGTGGCGATCATCGAGCGCTTTGAGCGCCGGCTGCAAGATTTCGTCGCGGAAGCGCGCGCCGGAGCCGCCTTCGAGGCTGCCTTTCCAATCGATGTAAACGACATTGGTCGGCGGAATCTTGCGCAACTCGATATAGAAGTTGGCGATGGCTTTGGACGAGGCGCTGTTTGCGTTGACCAACAAGAGAACATTTTCGGGCCCGCCGCCGGCGTGAGAGATAGCGGTGAAGCTCAACAGAAGCGTGGCCGCAAGGATAGGAAACGAAGCAAGGCGGCGAATGCCGAGTAAAGACGGCTCGGCCAGAAAGACGACGTTGGATCGCGCGGCGTTTTTCAAATTGGCCTCGAAGTTAGCGGTGACGAAGACGGACAGTCCATTGTTTGTACGATGAAAGGCGAGCCGAGACAATTCGGCTACGGCTTGATCGCTCGGCAGCAGACGTCTTCCGCGATAGGAATTGCTCGGGGCCGCGGCTATTGATAGTTGCGCGGCGAATGGCTATCGCCCGTTTAACCCGGAGGCAACGGCGACGGAATGTGATGTTCCACCTCGCCGTTGGCTCGGGGTTAAACGACCCGAGATGGGTCACTTCCCAGGCAGTCATCATGAGCGCGCAGTCAGGCACTTTATCTATACGTGTTCTCTGCGGATAATGTTGGTAGATTCCGCCAAACTTTTATGAGAACCGCGGCCGGATGAACTCGACTTCGACTACTGTGCCTGCCGCTCCAGCTGCGCCGTCGGTTTTGGAACTCGTATTTGCGGCCCGCGACCTTACGAAGACCTATCACATGGGCGAGGTCGAAGTGCACGCCCTGCGTGGCGTGGATTTGGAGCTCTATGCCGGTGAATTTGTGGTGCTGCTGGGGCCATCGGGAAGCGGGAAGAGCACGCTGCTCAATATTTTGGGCGGGCTCGATGTGCCGACCAGCGGCACCGTGTACTACCGTGGCCAGCAGCTTACGGAGTTCGATGACGCGGCTCTGACCCGTTATCGCCGCGAGCATGTCGGTTTTGTCTTTCAGTTTTATAACTTGATTCCCAGTTTGACGGCGCGCGAGAACGTGGCGTTGGTGACCGACATCGCGGCGCGGCCCATGAATCCGACCGACGCCTTGAAGATGGTCAATCTGGTGGAGCGACAGGACCATTTTCCGGCGCAACTCTCGGGCGGTGAACAACAGCGGGTGGCGATTGCCCGGGCGGTGGCCAAGAACCCGGCGGTGCTGTTGTGCGATGAGCCAACCGGCGCGCTCGACGTTCACACGGGGATCCTCGTGCTGGAGGCCATTTCGAGAATCAATCGCGAACTGGGGACGACGACGGCCGTCATTACTCATAACGCCGTGATTGCGGATATGGCGGACCGCGTGATCCACATTTCGGACGGTAAGATCAGTCACGTACACGTTACGGAACAGAAGCGCGTGGCGAGCGAATTGACGTGGTGAGTGGGAGGAGGGGAGCTTGGGACTGGGGGCTGGGGGCTGGGGGAGTTAGAAAGAACCTGTTGACCTCGTTCCCACGCAGAGCATCGAAACGAGTTGCGAATGAGAAGAGGAAGAGTGTGTGGGAGGCGTCTCTGACGCCGATTTCGCGTGAAATACGAAAGCGGCTCGAAGTGCGACGCCTCATCGGGGTCGGAGACCCCTCCCACAGGTTTCTCGAACTTCAATAACTGATTGGCCGTGTAAATCCCTGCACCCCGCATCCCGCATCCCGCATCCTCACCCCACTCCTATGATTTCCTCGCTCGACCGCAAACTGCTGCGCGACCTCTCGCAAATGAAGGGGCAATCGTTTGCGATCGCGATTGTCATCGCGGCCGGAGTGGCGACGTTCGTCAATTCGCGCACGATTTTGCATTCGCTCGAGCTGACGCGGTCGACGTTTTACGAACGCTATCGATTTGCGGATGTGTTCGCCAAGGTGAAGCGGGCACCGGACGCGCTGGCGGAACGCCTGGCTGAGATTCCAGGCGTCGCCCAAGTGGAAACACGGATTGTGGAACTGGTCACGCTGGATGTGCCGGGACTCAACGAGCCGGCGGTGGGGCAGTTGATCTCGCTGCCGGTCACGCGGCCGCCGAGGTTGAACCAGCTGTATTTGCGGCGGGGCCGGCAGCTCACGTTTGGCCGCGATGACGAAGTGCTGGCCAGCGAGGCGTTTCTCAAGGCGAATCACCTCGATTTGGGCGGCAAGTTCGCGGCCATCATCAATGGCCGGCGGAAGGAATTGCGGGTCGTTGGCGTGGCGTTTTCGCCGGAGTATGTGTTTCAGATCAAGCCGGGCGATATGCTGCCCGACCCCAAGCACTTCGCCATTTTGTGGATGGAGCATGAAGCGCTTTCGAACGCCTACGACATGGACGGTGCGTTCAACGATATTTCCATTGGCCTCACACGTGGCACGCCGGCGGAAGATGTCATCCACCGCGTCGATACGTTGATGGAACCGTATGGTTGCCTGGGCGCGTTTCCGCGGAAGGATCAGCTCTCGAACTTGCTGCTCGAAAGTGATATTCAGGGTTTACGAACGGCCGGGTTGATCGCGCCGACGATTTTCTTATGCGTGGCGGCGTTCCTGTTGAACGTGGTGCTGACTCGTCTCACGAGTTTGCAGCGCGAGCAGATCGCAGCATTGAAAGCGTTCGGTTACACGAACCTGCAGATCGCCTGGCATTATATGAAGTTCGTGCTGCTGATTACGATTGCCGGCGGCATCATCGGTACGCTGGGTGGCATGTGGCTGGCGCACGACTTCACCAAGCTGTTCTTGCGCGTGTACCAGTACCCGGAACTCGTGTTTCAGGTGCAGCCGAACGTCGTGGCGAATGCGGTGCTGGTCGCCGGTGGTGCGGCGGTTTTGGGAGCGTTCGGGGCGATTGCCTTGGCGGTGCGGCTGCCGCCGGCCGAGGCGATGCGCCCGGAACCGCCGGCGAGTTTTGGTCCCACGATACTCGAACGAATCGGTCTCGGCCGGCTCGTGCCGAATGTGGCCCGCATGATTCTGCGGCAACTCGAGCGGCACCCAATCAAGACTTCGTTTTCGTTATTGGCGATTTCGATGTCGGTGGCAATCGTGGTGGTCGGCAACTTCATGCGGAACTCCGTGGATGAAGTGATTCAAACGCAGTTCTACGACGTGCAGCGGTACGATCTGTCGCTCGCCACGGTCGAGCCGGTTTCCGTCGATGCGGTGCGCGAACTGGCAAGCCTGCCGGGTGTTTATCAATGCGAACCGCGGCGGTTTGTGGCGGCGCGGCTGCGGGTTGCGAACCGCTCGCGACGCGTGGGCATCATGGGCATTCGCCGCGATTCGGCACTCATGCGGCTCAAAACGCGCACCGGCATATTCGTCGACCTGCCGCCGGATGGCCTCATCATCTCCAAGAAGTTGGCGAGTGTTCTGGGTGTGAAGGCGGGTCAAACCGTGCGTGTCGAGGCGCTGCAAGACAAACGCCCGAACGTGGATGTCACGGTGGTCGATTTGCTCGACGACATCACGGGCCTCAATGCGTACATGGATATCGACGCTCTCAATGGCCTGATGCGCGAAGGGCCGCGCGTCAGCGGGGCGATGCTGACGGCGGACCCGAAGTACTTGCCGGCCATTTATCGGGAGCTAAAAGAGACGCCGCGGGTGGCGAGCATCACGATTCGGCAGGCGTCGGTCGATAGTTTCCGCAACACGGTCGCCAAGAACATGCTGCACATGCGGATGATCAACCTCACGTTTTCGATCATCATTGCCCTCGGCGTGGTCTACAATGGAGCCAGGATTTCGCTCTCGGAACGGAGCCGCGAGCTTGCTACGCTACGGGTGATCGGGTTTACCAAGCGGGAAATATCGACGATTTTGCTGGGCGAGATTGGCACGGTTACCCTGTTGGGCGTGCCGTTCGGGCTCGTGATGGGTTATTGGTTCGCGTGGATACTTACGCTATTTCTGGATCAAGAGGTGTTTCGGTTCCCGTTCGTCATCGCCAATTCGACCTATGGCTTGGCCGCGGCAACGGTGCTGGCGGCATCGATCGCCTCGGCCCTGTTGGTGCGGCGGAAGTTGGATGATTTGGATTTGATCGCGGTGTTGAAATCGCGGGAGTGAGTAGGCGTGGAGCAGGGAGCGTGGAGCAAGGAGTAGAGGCACCCCTCATACAACTCCCAGCCCCCAGCCCCCAGCCCCCAGCCCCCAGCCTTATGCGGAACGTCGGTAGCAAACTTTTCGTGCTTTTCATCGTGGCGCTCATCGTCGCGGGGCTGGCGTATGCCTTTATTCCGCGGCCGGTCGCCGTCGATCTGGTGAAAGTCGAGCGCGGCACCGTGCGTGTGACGGTCGACGAAGACGGCAAGACGCGGATTCACGAGAAGTATGTCGTTTCGGCCCCGCTCAACGGTCGCATCTTGCGAATCAACTTAGATCCCGGCGACAAAGTTGTGGCCGGCAAAACATTGCTTACCATGATCGAGCCGCGCGACCCCGATCTGCTGGATGCCCGCAGTATTGCGCAGGCCGAGGCCCGTGTGAAAGCAGCGGAAGCCACGCTGCAGCAGATGGAGCCGGAGTTGGAAAAGGCGCGGGCGGGCCAGGCGTGGGCCGAGGCGGAAGCCGTGCGGATGCGCAAGGCATTTCGCGGGAGCGGCGTGACCCAATCGGAACTGGATTCGGCCGAGTACACATTGCGTCAGCGAAGCGAGGAATTGCGTTCGGCGAAATTGGCCGAGGAGATTGCCCGGTTTGAGTTGGAACAAGCGAAAGCTGCGCTCATGCGATCTCGACCGCAACCGCAGGATACGCCGCAGAGCACCAAACCGGTTCGCATCGCTTCCGCCATCCCGCCGACGAAAGTGGATGGAAACAGCCATGTGCCGGCTGCGGGTGAAAACATCACGCCGGAAGATCAAGCGAACGATTGGGATTTCCCCATTTATTCGCCGATCAATGGGAGCGTGTTGCGGGTGATGCAAGAAAGCAGCGCGGTCGTGACGCCGGGCACACCGTTGGTGGAATTGGGCGACCCGGCCGATTTAGAGGCCGCGGTCGACGTGCTTTCGCGCGATGCGGTTAAGATTCATCCGGGCGACGAAGTGTATTTCGAGCATTGGGGCGGTGCGGCACCCTTGAAAGGGCGCGTGCGCGTGGTGGAGCCTTCGGGCTTCACGAAGATTTCGACGCTCGGCGTCGAGGAACAGCGCGTGTGGGTGATCATCGACTTGGTTGATCCGCCGGCCAGCCGACCGACGCTGGGGGATGGTTTCCGGGTGGAAGCGCGGATCGTGATCGACGAGGCCAAGAACGTGCTGCGGATACCAACGAGCGCGTTATTTCGGGCGGGCGAGCAGTCGGCCGTCTTTCGCGTGCAGGATGGCGTGGTCCATCAGCAGGTAGTTAAGGTAGGCCGCCAGAACGGCTTGGAGGCGGAGATTACGGAGGGCCTGGCCGAGGGCGACGTTGTGGTGCTGCATCCGAGTGACCAGCTCGACGAGGGCACGCGGGTGAAGCAGCGCTGAGCCAACGATCGAACAGGGCACGACATAGGGTTGTGGAAGGCCTCTCTGAGGCCGATGACGTGTAGCGATGGAGGCCGTTATCGGCGTCGGAGACGCCTCCCACATTTACGCTCCCACATTTACGTTCCCACATTTACGTTCCCACAGGATTACCGATTGTGCGTCGAGCCGTGGGGATGGTTTGGTGCGATCTTGTCGATCGAATCGGTAGCGATTATGCCGCCGGTTCTGAGGTTTACGTGCTGAGCAATCCTCCCTTCTTGGTGATGTGACCTAAACTTTCGTAAAGGTCGGTTGCCTGCCGAGCAGTTTGCGCGAGTGCGGTGCTGCGCAGGCGGCCAGTGCGAGCGCCAATCGGCGTGTCGCCGTATCGCATGTTTTGGGGGTTCGCCATGGGCCATCCACAGCGCAAGAAGCATTTCGTCGACGCCGAGGTTCAGGGTTCGCTCGTTCGCCGAGTGATATCGCATTGGCTGGTGTTCCTGATCGTGGCGTTTGTGATGTCGTTCATCTTGCAGGTACTTACCGACCCGTTCCGTCCATTGTCGGCACATTTCCAAGATATGTGGTGGACGCATGGGCCGTTCTTGATCGTCGTGTTGTTTCTGCTGCCGGTATACGTGATCGACACGATCAAACTCAGCCATCGATTCGCGGGGCCGGTGTTCCGGTTGCGGCGGGCGATTCGCAAAGTGGCAGAGGGCGCCGCACCGCAGCCGATCAAGTTCCGCAAGAGTGATTTTTGGAACGGCCTGGCAGATGACTACAACGCCATGCTGGCCCGCTTGAATGTGCTGCCGGAGAGCCGCGAGGCAGAGAAGACTTCAGCCGCGGAAGAGCAATTGGTGGCCAGCAGCGAGGGTTAAGCAAACGCCGTTACGATCGTATTCTATCTAAATCTGACGACGGCAAATGGCATGAGCGATAATCCCTTTACTACAAATAGCGCACTTGTTTCTCGGTATGGAGTGCGCCGGCGCAAGGCGCGCGGCGTCGCCGCGACCGAGTTGGCCGTGTGTTTGCCGATCATCGTGCTGATGGTGCTGGCGACGATCGAAGCGTGCTCGGCATTATTCTTAAAGCAGTCGCTGACGGTGGCGGCATATGAAGGCGTGCGGACGGCCATCTCCGCCGGAGCGACCACGACGGAAGTCCAAGCAGCCTGCAACCAGATTCTGAGCGACCGCAAGATCAAAGGCGCAACGATCACCATCGCGCCGGCGATCAGTGCGCTGAGCCCGGGCGATTTTATCGACGTCACCGTGAGCGCACCGTGTTCGTCGAATTCGCTAGTTCCGGCCACGTTTTATCGGGGCAAGACGCTGTCGGCGAAGGCGTCGATGATGATGGAATACTAGACCTGCAGACGACGTAATTCAAAAGAACGACAACCCACGATCGGCAACCGAGGAATCCAAGACATGCATGCTTGCAAATTAGGCCGCGGCAATCGCCGCGGGGCGATGTTAGTTCTCATTGCGATTTGTTTGCCGTTGTGCATTATCATGGCGGCGTTCGCGGTCGATGTGGCCTGGATGCAATTGGTGCGTACGGAGCTGCGAACATCGACCGATGCGGCCGCGCGGGCGGCAGCCAAACAACTGAGCCTGGCCCAGGATACGAAGGTCGCGACGACGTTCGCGAAGACGGCCGCTCAGCGTAACTTGGTGGCGGGCGACCCGTTGATGTTGGCCGACAAAGACATTGTGTTTGGGAAGAGCACGCAGGCCAACGAGCTTGCGCACTTTGCGTTTGTCGCCGGCAGCAAGACGCCGAATGCGGTGCAGATTACCGGTCGACGTCAGCAAGGCGCGCTCTCCGGCCCCGTCGATTTGCTGTTTGCCGGTGCGCTGGGAGTGAAGCAATTTCAGCCGGTGGAAACTGCCATATCGACGCAGCTCGACCGTGATATTTGTCTGGTCGTCGATCGCTCGGGTTCGATGATGTGGATGCTCACAGGGTCGGTGTTGCCGCCGGGGGCGCCGAACTGTGGTCCTCCGGACCCCACGCGCAGCCGTTGGGGGGCGCTGCATACAGCCGTGGACGCGTTCCTGACGGAACTCGACAAGACGCCGCAAGATGAACACGTCGGGCTGGTAAGCTACTCCAGTAATTACAGCGCCGAATGCGGCCTGAAGTTCAATATTTCGGATATCAACTCCGACTTGGTGAGCGATTACACGGTGATTCGCAACACTATGAACGCGCTGAGCAGCAAGCCGGTCAAGGGTGGTACGTCGATTTCGGCCGGCATCGATGACGGCATCAAAGTGCTCACCGGCAAGAAGATTCGTCCCTATGCGGTGAAGTCGATGGTCTTGATGACGGATGGAATTCATAACGTGGGACCGGAGCCGATTCTATCGGCCCGCACCGCCGCCACGAAGGGAATCGTCATCGACACGATTACCTTCAGCAGCGATGCCGACATCAAGCGCATGGAAGACGTGGCGAAAGCGACGGGCGGGCGTCATTACCATGCGCCGACCGCGGCGGACCTGGCGAAAATCTTCAAGGAAATTGCCTCGACGCTACCGGTGTTGCTAACCGATTGATATTTGCCACCCAGGAAATAAGACGATAGGTGCAACCGTGAATAAGCCAGCTCGACAACGCAGCGGGAACAAGTTGCCGCGATCGCAGCGCGCCGGCGTGACGATCGTCGAGATGGCGATCGTGCTGCCGATCTTCTTTCTATTCATTCTGGCGGCGTTTGAGTTTGGCTGGCTGAACGTGATGCGGCACACGGCCGACAATGCCGCCTACGAAGCGGCCCGAGCGGCGATGGTGCCTGGCGGTTCCGTGGCGGACGGGACCGCGAAAGCCAATAGCATTCTCAACATCGTCAAGGCAAAAGGCGCGACGATTAAGATCACGCCGAACCCGGTGACCACCGCCACCAAGGAGGTGACGGTTACGGTTGACCTGCCGATGAGCAAAAACGGGTTGATCTTGCCGAAGTTCACCAAGGGCACGGTGCTGCACAGCGAAGCGACGCTGAAGACCGAGCGGGCGGAGTAGCAGCGCGGAAAGTCCTCCCGAATGGCTCTGTAGAAAACATAGCCCGGCCCTCTGGGCCGGACGTGCAAGCCGTTTCCATCATCGAATTTGCCGCATCGTTTCGCCGACCCGAGACGGGTCGGCTATATGTATT
Organism: Planctomycetota bacterium; assembly: GCA_029781135.1. GTDB lineage: Bacteria > Planctomycetota > Planctomycetia > Pirellulales > Lacipirellulaceae > JABDGM01. The sequence continues at coordinate 100,536 of JAKOXH010000022.1, read as the reverse complement.
CTACACAGCCCTCCCGAATCCTTTAACCACGGAGGCACGGAGGGCACAGAAAAAAAGGAATTGGTAATTGGTAATTTGTCAGTTGACAATGGTCATTTCAGAAATTGTCGATGATCAATTACCGATTAGTACTTCAGGTCGCCCATTCTTGTGAACAAATGGGTTCCCGGCGAGTCCGACGGCAAGAGAGGCCGCTAAACGTTGCAGTTAGCAGCAACAAAATGGTTGCTGGTTCGGGAATGCCGTTGTTGTTTGCCAGACCCGTTCCGCTGGCGTAGGTCGTGCCGAAATGGCTGCGCCACGCGGCGAGATTCAATGGACCCAGCGCTTCGTTCCGCCAGACGACGTAGTCGCGCGCATCGACCGTGCCGTCGAAATTGAAATCGCCAGGGTTGCCCACGACCAGCTGCATGCTCATGCCGACACCGTCGGCGTTATAGTTGACCTTCCAGTTATAGCCATCTGGGGCCACAATTTGGCTGAAAGCGCCGCCGATGCTATCGGTGGCGGTAATGAGCCAGAACGTGTTGCCAGGGCTCGGCGTGAACGTGCCACCGCCCAGGTTGACCAGCGAAATGGTAAGTACACCATTGAGCGTGACCGCTCCAGTAACATTGAGCTGGTCGTACTGTGTGCCCGCGGTTGTGCCGCCCAATTCGAAGGCGAGTGTGCCATCCAGGGCATTGGCAAAGCGTCCCGTGACGTTGAGCATGCCAACACCATTGCCGGGGGCTACGACGCCGCCGTGGTTCTCGATTTGACCGTCGATCGGGCCGCTACCGGTGAGAACGGTGCCGCTGCCGGTAAGCGTGCCACCACGGATATCGACGTATTGAGCATCGAGCGTGCCGCCATCGAGTTGCAGCTTGCCACTGGCTTCGATATTCGCACCGGAAAACGTTGAAAGTGTGACGCCGGCCGAGACGCGCACGTTCATCGCGGCCGCACCGTTGCCCGAGACGTTCAGCTCCCACACGCTCGAATTTGCCGATACGACGGCTTCCTGAGCGATGCCAGAGACATTTCGGGCATTTGCGATCCAAAGAATATCAGGCGTTCCAGAGGCGTTCCAATTTCCGGCCGTGCTCCAGGTTCCGCTGGCCGATGGAGTCGCCCAATTGTGGCTACTGGTTACCGGGTCGCTGATGTAAAGCCGGGGAAAACCGCCGGTGCCGGAAGGCTTGGGGTCAATCACCACGTTGCGGCCGGCAAGAGCGTTCATGCCGATGATCCCTTCCGCCGTGTTGCCGATGTGGGAGGGATTCGGGAAATCGAGCACGATGAAGGGGACGTGGTTCAACGTGATGCTGCCACCGACGGCAGGGATGGTGAAGTTATCGGCGTAGAAGCCGGGAACGTTTTCCAGCAACCCGCCCGACCCAATGACCGAAACGGTGAAGTCGGGCGTATCGAGCACGGGGTCGAACCCCAGGTTTACGGCATTGATTGTGGAAACGACGGAAACATCGGCGCCCGTATCGAGCAAGAAGGGAGCATTGTTGAGCGAATGCCCCTCATTGCTGACGTTGACATTCACGAAATAGGCCGCGGCCGCCTGGCCAGAACCATTCAATCGCAACGTCGGATAGAGGGGGTTGTCGGTCAAGGGCACGGGAGGATCGGCCAGGATGTTATTGAAATCAAATGTATATTGCGGGGGTGATTGAAACGCCGTGGTGTCGTCGAGCGTGATGGGCGTGTAGCGGGTAATAGTGCCTTGACCGCCGCTGCCGAGCGACATGAATTGGATCTGCGGCGTGCGGACGGTCTTGCCTCCCAGGGTGAACATTTGAGGCTGGTCGTTGCGGATGTACGTCGCATATTGGCTGGAGAACGGAATGCCGAGCACGTTCGGCAGGTCCGATTCAGCGGGCAGCGTTGCCAAGGACACACTCGATTGGCCGACCATCAGGTTCGTGTTCAGTGTAAGCGGAGTGGTGCTGGTGCGATTCGCTGGGCCAACCCCGGAAGCATAAATAGCCATCGGGTCGTTCGTGATCGCGACCAAGTTGCCGGTGGCACCACCGATGGGCAGTTCGTGCGTGCCGCGATAACCGGCGGCTTGGAGATTGAACGCCGCATCGGCCGCGGTGGTGATAAGCGTGGTCGCGGCGCCAGTATCGACGAGCGCGAGTTCGAAGTGGGCCTGGTTGCCGACGCCGAGCGGCGTGCCCAGGTAGGATGTTTCGTAATCGGCTTGAAAGAACGTGAACGTGGGATCGCTATCCGTATCGTGCTTCGTCGTTAAGCTGATCCCGGCAAGCGGATAAAAACCGCTGATCGGCACGCCGGTGGCGTACACCTGGCCACCCGCGGCCAGCGCGCAGTGCAAGATCAGCAGTGTCCCCCAGAATCGTTGACGGCGGTCGATCATGGCCTCTTCCTCAGCCTTAAGCGTAAGTAGCGGGAGAATTTGGGTCAAGAAAATGGGTGCAGCGGGGTTGGCCCGGGTTAGGCGGTGATGGGATGGAAGCAAGACAAGGAGACAAGGACAGGGGAGACAAGGAGAAACGGTTGGATGCCGCGATCTCCTTGTCTCCCTGTCTCCCTATCTCAGATCCCTACGGCTGGTCGGCCGATGCTGTGGTACGTGAAGCCGAGGCGTTCCATGGCCCAGGGTTCGTAGAGATTGCGGCCATCGAAAATCACCGGTTTCTTCATCTTCTGGAAGATAGCGCGGAATTCGGGCCGCTGGTAATCGCCCCACTCGGTCATGATCGCCAGGGCGTCGGCCCCTTCGATGGCCTGCATTGGTTTGGGGCAGTACGCGAGCTTGTCGTTGTAGATACGGCGGACGTTATCGACTGCCTCGGGGTCGTGGACCCGCACGGATGCCCCTTGGGAAAGAAGCCAATCGATGAGCACCAGAGCCGGGGCTTCGCGGATGTCGTCGGTTCGCGGCTTGAAGGCGAGCCCCCAAATGGCGATTGTCTTGCCGCGCAAGTTGCCGCCGAAGTGCTTGTCCAGTTTTTCAAGGATGACTTGCTTTTGGTGTTCATTGACGGAGTCGACGGTGCGCATCATCCGCGGCTCGACGCCGTGGTCCTCGGCCATTCGCACCAGGGCCCGCACGTCTTTCGGGAAGCAACTGCCGCCGTAGCCGACGCCCGGGAATAGGAACGCGAAGCCGATGCGGCTGTCGTGGCCGATGCCGCGGCGGACGTCGTTGATGTCGGCGCCCATCCGTTCGCACAGGTTCGCCATTTCATTGATGAAGCTGATCTTCGTGGAAAGCAAGGCATTGGCGACGTACTTGGTCAGCTCCGAACTTTCGGGCGACATCGAGAGGAACGGTTTTTCGGTGCGCAGAAATGGCTTGTAAAGTTCGTGCAAGACGTTGCCAACCTCGGGCCGGCGCACGCCCACCACGACGCGATCAGGCTTGATGAAGTCCTCGATCGCCGAGCCTTCCTTGAGGAATTCAGGGTTGCTGGCGACGTCACAAGCGCGGCTGGTGAGTTCCTTGAGCCGGCTGGTGATTTTCGCGCACGTGCCGACGGGGACCGTGCTCTTGGTGACGACAATCGCGTCGGTGCGCAGGTGGGCGGCCATGCCATCGACGACCGACCAGAGAGCGGTCATGTCGGCGGAGCCGTCGTCGCCTTGCGGAGTGCCGACGGCGAGGTATACGACCTCGGCATTCGCAACGGCACCGGCTAAATCGGTGGTGAACGCGAGCCGCTCGGCCGCCTGGTTGTCGCGGACCATTTCTTCGAGGCCGGGCTCGTAAATGGGAATTTCACCCGCACGCAGCCGCTCGATTTTGGCTTGGTCGATGTCGACGCACGTCACATCATTGCCGCTATCGGCGAAACAAGTGCCGGTGACCAAACCCACGTAGCCAGTTCCAATGACCGCGATTCTCATGACAATTCAAAATGATCCGGAGAGGGATGTTCTAAAGAGGCCTGCGCGGCGAAAGGGCTGTGGAAGGCCTCTCTGAGGCCGATGACGTGTTCCAGTCGTAAGCGTAATCGGCGTCGGAGACGCCTCCCACAGGATTTTTCGCTTCCAGGGGAACTTTCGCTGCGCGGTCTTCAATAGAAATCGAAATGAAACGTGAACTTCTATGATAATCGGTTTGGCGGTTTCGTCGATTGGGCAGCGCGGGTCGGGGGCGGTTCTCACGTTGAAAGGCGTTCAGGTAAATTCGACAATTCCACAACCAGCGATTTTGACAGTATTGACTTTGGTGGTTCGAGTCGCGTCCACAAATGACCGTGCGGGCGCAGCTTCTGCAACGAAGACGTCTCGCCGGAACCGCCTCGCGGCAGCTTGCTCCTTGCCTGCCAATGTCATTGCTAGTAGGTGCCACCGCTGGCTTGTCGACCAGTGCGACGGGCGGCCACTTCTGGTTTATCCAGCAGTGCCTGGCCGCGATGGCTCAGATCCGGATCTGCGGAGCAGAGCCTCACTTGCACGGGCGGAAACTCGGTCGCAGGTCGTTGCCATCGGCCTCACCGCCGATCATGCATGCCAGCTCACCCAAGGACCGACGGCCCAGTGGACCCATCATTTTTTTTGGAAAGGTGTTAGTCGCTAGGCGTTAGCTGTTAGCTGTTAGCTGTTAGCTGTTAGCTGTTTGTCAGAAGGACCAATGAGCAACCCCTGAAACCTGACCCCTGAACCCGCAACCGTCAATCCCTCCCTACAACCGCTAAGGTCCGCACCCCTGGCGTGCCGATGTTCTTCTACGGCGTCCGATAGTTGACTTTGTTGACAAAGTTAGGTAAGATTAATCCGATGTCTGCAATTCCCAGCCGATTGGATTACCATGTCACCACGCCGCCCAAAGCGGCCCAGCCCACCAGCCATCTGAAACTGGTTATGGTCGAGAGCCCCGTGATTGACTCGCCCCGACGTGCCCCCGGCCTTCCCAAGCCCGCTGCTGGCTTCCGCCGCCTCGAACCCACTTCCGAGCTGCTCGAATCGCTCAAGGCCGCTAGCATTCGCCTGGAAAACGCCAGGCCGGAAGATATTATCGCCTGGGGTGTCGAACACTATGCCCCCTACCTGACGATGGCCACCGCCTTCGGCCCCGAAGGCTGCGTCATCCTGGCCATGCTCGCCAAAATCGCCCCAGAAACCTACGTCTTCAACCTCGATACCGGTTACCAATTCCAGGAAACGATCGACCTCCGCGACCGCATCGCCGAGAAGTATGGCCTCGAAGTCGACCTGCTCTCGCCGGACCTATCGGTGGAAGAATACGAAGCCCTCAACGGCGGGCCACTATACAAAACAAACCCGAACCAATGCTGCCACGACCGCAAAATCAAAACGCTCCAGCGGGCTTCCGAAGTGATGCACGCCTGGATGAGCGGCATCCGCCGCGACCAGAGTCCCGACCGGGCACAAGCCTCGATTGTCGGTTGGGACAAGAAGTTCGGCCTCGTGAAGATCAGCCCGCTCGCCAACTGGACGAAGAAAGACGTTTGGAAGCGAATTACCAGCGAAGGCATCCCGTATAATCCGCTGCACGACCAGGGATACCCTAGCATCGGTTGCTGGCCCTGCACCCGGGCGGTCGCCGCGGGTGAAACCGATGAACGGGCCGGCCGCTGGAGCGGCATGAAAAAAACCGAGTGCGGCCTCCACTCCGTCAACGAACAAGACGGCAGCGGTATTTAGGTGGTTGAGAGTTTAGGGTTGAAAGTTGAGGGATGTCCGGAACCCTCAACCCTAAACACTCAACCCTCAACCTTCCCATGAAACTCTCCGCCAAAACCGAATACGCGTGCCTCGCCATGTTGCAGATGGCCCGCGACTACGACAGCGGAGAGCCCCTGCAAATCCGCCGCATCGCCGAAGAGCAGGGCATTCCGTCGCGGTTCCTTGTGCAGATTCTGCTGCAGCTGAAAGGAGCCTCGCTGGTGGCCAGTACCCGTGGGGCCGCCGGCGGGTATCGGCTGGCCCGGCCACCGGCGAAAATCTCGCTGGCCGAGGTAATCGACGTTATTGAGGGCGACTCCCGCCCAGAAACCAACACCGACAAACGCACGCCGCTGGTCGGAGCGCTCTTGAGCCTCTGCCGCGATTTGGACATTGCCCAGCGTGACCGCCTCGAAGACACCTCGCTGGCCGACCTCGCCGAAAGGGCCGCCAAACGCGAGCCCATGTGGTACATCTGAGCCGCTTAGCTACCCGCGGTTCGCCAAGTTGTCGGCAATTCGCTAGCCAACTAAACTAAACATCAACGAAGAATAGGACCACGGAGGCACGGAGGGGCACGGAGTCGCGGAAAATGCTCAATGCAAAATGATAAGTGCAAAATATCCAATGCGGATTCCGATTCTGCATTTTTCATTTTGCATTGAACATTTTGCATTTTGCAATCTCTGCCTTGCTCCGGGCTCTCCGTGCCTCCGTGGTTTATTTCCGAGACTGCGACTCGCAAATTCTTGGGCAGGCGTACCGTGGCTGAGCGAGAGGTCGTCATCACCGGGCTGGGCATCGTCTCGCCAATTGGCGTGGGACGCGACGCCGTGTGGGACGCAATTGTCACCCGCCGTAGCGGCATACGGTTGCAGCCTCAATTGGCGGCCGCTGGGTGGATCGCACCCTATGGGGCCGACGTCGCCGACTTCGACCCGAAGGAACTGATTCAGCCCCGGAAAAGCATCAAGGTGATGTCGCGCGATATCCAACTGGCCTCGGCGGCGGCTGAGTTGGCCTGGCGGGATGCTGGCTTGAGCGAAGTGACGCTCGATCCCGATCGCTTCGGCGTGGTGGGAGCCGCGGGCGTTATGTACTGTGATCTCGAAGAGCTGCGCGGGCCGTTTCAGGAATGGATCAAGCAGGAAGATTTCGATATCCACCGCTGGTCGCGCAACGCGATGGGCGAGCTCTATCCGCTGTGGATGCTCAAGTATTTGCCCAACATGCCGGCGTGCCATATCGGCATTCGCTACGATGCCCGTGGCCCGAACAACACGATTGCCGAAGGCGACGTATCCTCCCTGCTCGCCTTGGGCGAGGGGGCCGATGTGATTCGCCGCGAGCTTGCCGATGTGATGATCGTCGGCGGCACGGGGTCGAGAATCAATCTCTCTGACTTGATGTGGCATCGCGGCGCGCGATTGGCCTGCAACGGCAAGGCGGACCCGGCGCAGCTCTGCCGGCCGTTTGATGCCGAGCGCAGCGGCATGGTGTGCGGCGAAGGGGCGGCACAACTCGTGTTAGAAAGTCGCGAATTCGCCGAACGGCGGGGAGCGACGGTCCTGGCTCGCGTGGCGGCTGTTTGCACGCGTACCGAATCGGCCGCGATCGCGCAGCAGCCGACCGGTGACGCGATTTGCCGGGCGCTGCGGGCCGCCATTACGTCAGCAAGGATTGCAGCGAACGATATAGGCTACGTTAATGCCCATGGTTTGAGTACCCGTGAAGATGATCCGAGCGAGGCGCGAGCGATCCGCGAAGTGCTGGGTGAGATACCGGTCACGGCGCCCAAGAGCTACTTTGGCAACCTGGGCCAAGGCAGCGGCATGGTCGAACTTGCGATCAGTTTGCTGGCACTCAAGAACGGCGTCATTCCACCGACCCTCAATTACGAAACGCCCGATCCAGAGTGCCCCGTACATGTCGCCACCGACCTGGTGCCGACGAATCGCCACACGTTCGTCAAGCTCAATCATAATGCGACGGGGCAGGCGGTGGCGGCGGTGATTGCAGGAGTGTAGCCGCAGGACATTGGCTATGCCTATGTAGATTCAAGACAAGGAGAGGGGGAGACAAGGAGACAAGGAGAAATGTTGGAATACGAATTCTCCTTGTCTCCTTGTCTCCTTGTCTTCCCTCACCGCCGCCGCACCGCTCGATCCATCTCGCGCTTCATATCGCGCTGTCTGATCGACTCGCGCTTGTCGTGCTGCTGTTTACCTTTGCAGATGCCAAGCAGCACTTTGGCGCGGCCTTCCTTGAAGTACATCTTGAGCGGCACCAGCGTGAGGCCTTTTTCAAAGGCTTGGCCGGCGAACTTACGCAGCTCGCGGCGATGCATGAGGAGCTTGCGGCGGCGCTTGGGTTCGTGATTGAGCGCGTGCGAAAAGTTGTACTCGGCGATATTCGCGCCGAGCAGCCAGACTTCGTCGCCTTCGACGCGACCGTAGGCCTCGTCGAGCGAGAGGCCGCCGGCGCGCAAGCTCTTCACTTCGCTGCCAACGAGGACGATGCCGCATTCGAGCGTATCGAGCACGTGGTAATTGTGCCGCGCCTTGCGGTTATCGGAGATGACTCGTTCGTTCTTGTCTTCGCTGCCGCTGGCGTTCTTCTTGGCTTTACCGCCGGATTTCGCTTTGTTTGCTTGTTTGGCCATAAGACTCATCTTAAGAAACCCGAACCGGGAGCACATGAGGTTGATCTTGTATTGATATATGGTATCATTTATGTACTACAACTTGAAATAGGTGCGTGTGGACCGCGATATGTCGCCCGGCAGCCCCTACGAAACGCCTCCGGTCGTGCTGGATACGAACGTGCTCGTAGCGGGCGCGTGCCGCCACGTGGGAAGCGCCGCGTATGAAATCCTGTTGGCGATTTTGCAACGCCGCGTCCCCTTGATGTTGAGCGGACCGATCGCCCTGGAGTATTTGGAAGTTCTCCAGCGGCCGCGCGTGCTCGCGCTGACGGGACTGACGCACAAACAATCGGCCGATGTGGTGACCCTGCTCATGGGACGGTCGCACGAAGTGCAAGTCAACTTTGCCTGGCGGCCGAACCTGGCCGACGAATCCGATAACAAGTTCGTGGAGCTAGCGATTCACACGGGTGCCACGATTGTCACCTACAATGAGCGCGATTTTCTGCGGGGCGATCTACCGCAGTTCGGTTGGGCGGTCATGAACCCGCGTGAATTCATCACCAACTATTTATGAGGACCTGCCGATGGCCACGCTCTCGTTACGGATGCGCGACGATTTGAAGCGCAAAGTGCAAAGCCTTGCCGAACACCAAGGCGTTTCGCTGAATAACTTCATCAATTCGATCGTGGCAGCCTCGGTCGCGCAGGAAGAAACAATGCAGTTCTTTCGGGGCCGCTTGCGGGATATCGACTTGGCGGCACTCGAAAAGCGGGTGCTGAAGTTCATGCAGCAGTCGCGCGGGGGCAGCGAGCCCACGCCGGAAGAACTGCGACGGCTCATGGGGAGCGATACCGCCAAACTATAGCCTTACCGCGTCTTGCCGTTCTTGACGATGGACCCACCCCGTTCTTTTGTCGTCGGACGCTGCGCTAATTGAAATCTTTCTCAGCCAGCGGCGGCGCATTGCGGAAGGCTTGGATTGCTCCGGTCGCAACCGTATGGTCCATGGGGTCCACGCACTTGCGGCCGTTGGGCGTCATCAACTGCTGATAGACGATGTAGTCGATCGTTTCGCGCAGGTACTGTCCGTGGCCATCGCAGAACGCCACATTGGCCCCGCCGCCATGATTACTGGCGGGGCGCGCAAACCGCGGAATCGTCGGATCGAAATCGGCCAACTGGTTGATGTTACCGTTGATGCGTTCCTGGCTATTCATCGTGTCCCCTGGATCGGGTGAAGTCTTGCCACCGGGGGGAACGACCCACACGAACCCGAGTTCCTGTTCACTGGAAATGGGACTATGCTTGAAGCCGCTTCCGGAAACGATATATTCACCGCCGGCGAGCCACGAAAAAATCGGCGCGTTGGACGACGACACATACGTTTTGTGAACATTCTCCGCAATCAAAAGCGTCGTGCCGGCCCCATCCTTGATGTTGCCGATGCGCATGACTGGAGCTTTGGCCGGTGGTGATTGACGAGCGTACTGTGCCAAGTCGAAGAAGACGCCATTGTCGATCGTGTCGCCGGTGCCTGTCTTGTAGAGGAAATTGTTGCCGTCGCGGTCCCAGGCACCACTATTTACGGAGTAAGTCAGCCCAGCAACTTCCGGTTGCGTGAGCACATCGGTATCCGACGGGCAGACAAATACGTCGATCGCCGGCATTGGCACAGGAATGGATAGGTCGGGCGGCTGGACGATCGAATCCCAAATATCACCACGTTCGAGCCGGGGCAACAAGACGGCAGCCCAACTCAGTCCAAAGACCTTGGCAAGCTGTGAAGGGGTGGTCGCGGATGTCGTGATGACCGTGAACTTTCGATCCGCCGTGCTGTAATCCACGTTGGCATAATTGCCGGCGTTGCCCTGCCGCTTGACGAACTGCGATAGACCAGGAAGCTGGCCTTTGGAGGAATCGTGCGAAATAGCGGCCGTCGCCAACTGCTTGATGTTGTTCAGGCACTGCAACTGTCGGCCGTTTTCTCTTGCCTTCTGCACGGCCGGCAACAGCAAGGCCACGAGCAAACCAATAATCGCGATGACAACGAGCAATTCGACGAGCGTGAAGCCCAACCGACGAGGAGCGTGGGTGGCCATGGGATGATCTCCAATTTCTCTGTTCTCTGGCAATCGCAGGATAAGTGTGGCAACGGCAGCCGTTGCTGGGCTCGGCAGGGCAGTAAAACGCCGCCCCCGCAAGCGAGGATTTGCCCCAGCTCGTCGCCCCAGTAATTATCGCCGAAATAGGAAAAAATTGCCAGCGTTCCTGAGTATTCGTCGAGAAAGGGGTTCTTATTGCGGTCTGGACGCACCGCAGCCACGCCAACCATTTATGGAACCTGGAAAGGCTTGTGGGAACTGGAAAGGCTTGTGGGAGGGGTCTCCGACCCCGATGGGACATCGCACTTCGAGCCGTTTTCGCATTTCGGGCGATTTCGGCGTCGGAGACGCCTCCCACACACATTAGCTCGTACACAAATTGGCCAAATTGAAAAAGTGATGAGCCGTGGCACCGCGGCAGGGGGGCGTGGCAGCGGCTTCCCGGGCATCGCTACAATAACGGCATGGAACCGCAACGAGTGGCGACTGTGGGTGGTGGGATCAGCGGATTGGCGGCGGCCGAGCGGTTGCGGGCGTTGGATGACGCCATCGAACTGCATTTGTTCGAGGCGAGCGAGCGGCTTGGCGGCGTGCTGCAGACGGAGAATGTCGACGGATTCTGCCTGGAGCAAGGGCCAGACAGCATGCTCAGCCGGTTGCCCTGGGCGATGGACCTGTGCCGACGGATTGGCTTCGAAGAGGAGCTGGTCAGCACGAATTCATCGCCGAGCGGCGTGTACATGGTGGGGCGGGGCCGACTGCTGCGGGTGCCGGAGGGGCTGGCGATCATGGCCCCGCGGCGGATCTGGCCGATGGTCACCACGCAGATTCTGAGTTGGCCAGGGAAGCTGCGGATGGCGGCCGAGTATTTTTGGCCACGTCGCCGCGATGGCCTGGACGAGAGCCTGGCCGATTTCACGCGGCGGCGGTTCGGCCGCGAGACGCTCGAGCGCTTGGTCCAACCACTCGCCGGCGGCATCTACATGGGCGACCCCGAGCGGCTGAGCATTCAGGCGACGTTTCCGCAGTTCGTGGAGATGGAGCGCGCGCACGGCAGTCTCATTAAGGCCACACGCCGCGAGCAGGCAGAAGGGAAAGCGAAGGATAAGGCGGGTGGGCCGCAGTACAGTTTGTTCGTGGCGCCGCGGCGAGGGATGTCGCAGCTCGTCGAGCGATTGGCGGAGCGCGTGCGGCCATGCGAGTTTCATCTGCGGCAGCGTGTCGAACGGATTCGGCGGAGTGACGGCGGCGGGTGGCTGGTTGATGTTGTGGATGCGGCGACTGGGAACTCGCGGCAGGAGAGATTTGACGGCGTCATTTTGGCGCTGCCGGCGTGCCAGGCGGGACCGCTGCTCGCCGAGATGAGTCAAGAACTTGCCGCGCTGCTCCAGCGTATTACCTACGCGGGCTGCGTGGTGGTTAATTTGGTGTATGATCGGAGTGAGGTGCCGCATCCGCTCGAAAGCTTCGGTTTCGTGACGCCACACGTGGAGGGGCGTGCGGTGCTGGCGTGTACATTCAGCAACAAGAAGTACCCGGGGCGGGCACCCGAGAGTACGCTGCTCGCGCGGGCCTTTCTGGGCGGCGATTGCTTTCCGGAGGTGATGACGTGGTCGGACGAGTGCGTGCTCGAGGCGATCGGGCGAGATTTGCGAGATTTGTTGGGCATCACGGCGGTGCCCAAATTGACGCGGATCAAGCGCTGGAACGGCTCGATGCCGCAGTATTATTTGGGGCATTTGGATTTAGTACAGAAGATCGAATCGCTGGCGGCGGAGTTGCCCTGTTTTGAACTCGCGGGCAACTATTTTCGGGGTGTAGGGATTCCTCACTGCATTCGCAGCGGCGCGCAGGCGAGCGAGCGATTGGTGGCGGAGTTGAACCAACATTCCCGGGCATAGACTTAGGCATGACTCAAGAATAACCTCGGCGTCCGAAACGACGCTGGAATCTGGGAGGAAACACCGAAGGTGTTTAACATCAAAGCCCAGCGGCTGTGTTGTGAAACGCCTTCGGCGTAGAAATGCGATAGTTATTCCCTAATGAATGCTGCGCGGTGATGAACCTGTGGGAGGCGTCTCCGACGCCGATGGGGGTGTCCAATGGAACGCGTCATCGGCCTCGGAGAGACCTCCCACAGTCTATTCGCCGCGCAGACCTCTATAATTGGAGCAAGACAATGAATCCACTCGACATTCGGCATGATTTTGGCCAGGCACCGCTCATGTTCTATTACGAGGTGACGCAGGCGTGCGATCTGTCGTGCGAGCACTGCCGGGCGTCGGCCCAGCCGCTAGCGGACCCGGCGGAGTTGAACCACTCGCAATCGTGTGCGCTGCTCGACCAGGTGGCGTCGTTTCCGCAGCCGCCGGTGGTAGTGTTCACGGGCGGCGACCCGCTCAAGCGGGCCGACTTGCTGGATTTGATCCGCCATGGGCGTGAGCTCGGGCTGCAGATGGCTCTCACGCCATCGGCCACGCCGCTGGCGACACGCGAAGCACTCCAGCGCTGCAAGGAGGCAGGGATTAGCTGCCTGGGTTTGAGCTTGGACGGCGTCGATGCGGCGACACACGATGCCTTCCGTGGCTGGCAGGGCAGTTTCGAGCGGACGATGCAGGTTCTGGCGGACGCGAAGGAACTTGGGTTGCCCGTGCAGGTGAACACCAGCATCACGCGGCGGAATGTGCATCAGGTGGATGCCCTGGCCGATTTGTTTGCCGGCAAGCAGATCATGATGTGGTCGGTGTTCTTTCTGGTGCCCGTGGGGCGCGGCATTCTGCAGGAGCGGATTTCGCCGCGGGAATATGAAGACGTGTTTGAAAAGCTGTGGCAGCAATCGCAGCGGCGGCCGTTTGCCATCAAGACGACGGAAGCGCCCCACTATCGCCGATTTATAATGGAACATGGCGGCGATCCGCTCGCGGGACCGGCGCATGGGCACGCCCATCGTCGCCCGAGTCGGCCACGCAGCACGCCATTGGGCGTGGGCGACGGCAAGGGCGTGATGTTCGTGGGGCACACCGGTGAGATCTATCCAGCCGGTTTTTTGCCGCTGGTGTGTGGCAGGTTTCCAGAGGATTCGGTGGTTGAAACGTATCAGCGTCATCCGACGTTCTTGGCACTACGAAACCCCGACGGCTTTGGCGGCAAGTGCGGCGTGTGCGAGTATCGCTACGTTTGTGGCGGCAGCCGCGCGCGGGCGTATGCCCTAACAGGTGATCCGCTCGCGGAAGAACCGGATTGCGTGTACATGCCGACGGATGTGGCGGTGGCGGGTGTGGGGAGTGGCTGAGCCGCGGGGAAGAAGACAAGGAGAGGGGGAGAGGGGGAGACAAGGAGATGATGTAGCCGAATTCTTGCGAATTCGGCTACAAGGAAAACGGTTTGAACGCCAATCTCCTTGTCTCCCCTTCTTCTTGTCTCCTTGTCTAAAGAACCCGCAGTTGTATTGCGAGCGATTTCGGCCTGCGTCGCTTACTGCTTCTCGCCGGGTTCCGCATCCTCATGCTTGAGGCGCGAGATTGTTTTTAGGAACTGGGTGATGTTCTGGAAGCGGTGTTCTGGATTCGCTTCCATGCACTTGTGAATGGCCGCTGCAAGCGTGGGGTGGATTTTGGGGTAGTGCCCGCGCAGCGGCGGCGGCGATGACATGCCGTGCGCCATGGCCGCAACGGCCGACTGACCTTCCTTGCCCCGTGGCCACGGCGTCTCGAATGCAAACAACTCGTAGATCGAGACGCCGAAAGCGAAAATATCGAGTCGCTGGTCGGTCGGCTTGCGCCGCATCACTTCGGGGGCGAGATAGGCCGGCGTGCCCGTGCGATTGCCGGGCAGCATGTACTCCCTTTCCGCCGGCACGGTGAGCCCGAAGTCGATCAGCTTAAGCGAGGTGCCGTCTTTCGAGCAGACGAAGTTGCGGGGGCAGACGTCGCGGTGAATGTAGCCCGCTTCATGGACCGCTTCGATCGCTTCCGCGGCGTGGCGGGCCAGCGTAAGGCGGTTGCCGTCCAGCAGTTTGCTCCGGCCGATGATCAGCGAGTTGAGGCCGGGGCCGTCGAGGTATTCCATCACCAGGAATTGCTCGTTGTTCGTGGTGATGCCGTGCGAGAACGTGCGGACGATGCGCGGATGGTTGAACGTGGTGGCGATCTCGCCCTCGGTCGGCTTCTTGAGCCCTTTGAAGCGGGCTTCGAGGGCGTCGGTTTTGGCTTTGTCGAGAATTTTGAGGCCGACGATTTCGTTCGTCGAGCGGTCGCGGGCCATGTGGAAATCGGACATGGTGCCCGAGACGGCTTCGCGCAGGATCTCGTAGCGGCTGGCAACGTCGACTTTGCCGCCGGAGAGAAGTGACGAGAAGAACTTGCCGATGCTCAAGGGAGGAGTGCCTGAAAACGAATGCCGAAAGTAAATGGTTATGAGTTGCCGTCAATCGAGCAAATAAGTCTCACGCAGAGACGCGGAGACGCAGAGGAGATTCAGACTAGCTTAACCGCTAATGGACGCTAAGGACTCGCTAATGGGATGTCGGACTAATTCGTTTTGTAGTTTCTGGAACACTAATCTGCACATAATCTCCACGAATCAAATGTGGACATTCTTGACGAATCGGATGTACTCCTAATGCGTACAATCGGCAGTTTCAGTAGTTCCAAATTGGAGAAGGAACACTAATCCTCGCTAATCTACACTAATCTGCATTAGCGGAGATTAGCGAAGATTAGTGTTCCCAAAAAAATCGTTTGATTTGCCCCAACAGCCAGATTTGGAAGTACTGAGTTTCGTTTTAGCGAGAATTAGCGTCTATTAGCGGTGTAATCGCTTTAGGAATTCCTCTGCGTCTCCGCGTCTCTGCGTGAGAATATTCGGCGGAGCGCGTCGTATTCAGTATAAATGCGAACAGAAGTGCCGGCTACTTGCCGCAGTAGTCGATGGCCCGGGCGATTTCGCTTTTGAGGTCGGCACGGCGGACGATGCGGTCGATGTAGCCGTGTTCGAGCAGGAATTCGCTGGTCTGGAAACCTTCCGGCAGTTCGACGCGAATCGTGGCCTTGATCGTTCGCGGGCCGGCGAAGCCGATGAGGGCTTTTGGTTCGGCGAAGACCAGGTCGCCGAGCGAGGCGAAGCTGGCGGCGACGCCACCCATGGTCGGATTGGTGAGCACGGAAATGAACAGGCCGCCGGCCTGGCCGTAGCGGGCGAGGGCCGCGCTGACTTTGGCCATCTGCATCAGCGACAGAATGCCTTCGTGCATGCGGGCGCCGCCACCCGAGCCGCTGATGATGATGAGGGGCAAGTTTTCCTTGGTGGCTCGTTCGATGAGGCGTGTGAGCCGCTCGCCGACGACCGAGCCCATACTGCCCATGATGAATGCGGAATCGGTAACGCCGAACGCCACACGGCGGGCGCGGATCATGCCGGTGCCGGTCAGGGCGGCATCGCGCATGCCGGTGCGGGCTTGTTCCGCTTTGAGCCGCTCGACGTAAGGTTTTTTGTCTTTGAAGGCGAGCGGATCGGTGGGCAAGAGCTCCGCGTCCCACTCCTCGAACGTGCCTTCGTCGAGCACCCATTTCACGCGGGCTGGGGCGCTCAGGTACATGTGGTATCCGCACTGCGGACACACACTCATTAGTTCGTCGGCCTCTTTGCGGTAAATGGTTTCGCCACAGTCTTCGCAGCGCAGCCAAAGGCCGCCCGGCACACCACGCTTTTCGCGGGTGGCTTTCGCCTTGGACTTGCCAGAGGTTTCGGAATTGCCGGTGGCCATGCGGACGAGCTGCGTTGCTAATTGTCGAGCGGAAGTAAATGGCAATGTTGTTGCCGGGGCACCCTCACCCTAGCCCTCTCCCGGAGGGAGAGGGAATAGAACGCCTTCGATCATAGCACGGGGGCGGAAACGGCTCTACGTTGAGAAGAGGCTGATAAACGCGGGAAAAATGAAAACGGACGTTGCGGTTCCTTGACCAACCCCCGGCAGAGCCGGGGGCTGACGGCCAACGGCAGAGCCGGGGGCTGACAGCCAGCGGCAATTCCGCTATTTCGCGGCGACGGCTTCGGGCACTGCGATCAGTTGCCAGCGGGGCGTGTTGGCGTTCGATTGCCAGAGGTCGCCCCAGGCCTCCTGACGGACAACATGGCGGATAACGCTCGCCAGGGGTTCAGGCGCAACGACGGCGAACACGCTATCGGCCTTGTGTTTCTTGAGGAGCTTCGTCAATGACGTGAGCACCCGCTGCTTGGCCGCGCACAAGGTTTCGCCCTGGGGAGGGCAAACGATTTCTGGTTGCTCTTGCCACTGGCGATAGACTTTCGGTTGCTTCGTTTTCACATCCGCGACGAGCGATCCTTGCCAGAGGCCGAAGTCGAGGTTCTCGAAGTTGTCGATCAGTTTGAACTTGAGATCGAACGACTTACCGAGGCACTCGGCCGTTTGCACGGCTGCCTGGCAAGGGCTCGTGTACAACGCGGCGACGGGTTGGCCACGCAGCTCCTCGATCATCGCCTCGACTTCCTGGCGCCCGTCTTCGCACAACGGAATGTTGAGAGTGCCCTGCACGCGACCTTGTTGGTCGTATTCGGTGGTGCCGGGGCGAATCAAAAGTATTTGGACCATATTCGTGGGACGCGGTATCTAATTCGTCGCAGATGTCGCTTGAACGGAGGATTGGGCGTTTGACCGCAGCCGCTCGATCGTGGCGGCGTAGTCGGGGCTTTTGAAAATCGTGGTGCCGGCGACGAACATTTCGCTGCCGGCAGCGGCACTGAGTGTGACGGTTTGCGGATCGATTCCGCCGTCGATTTCCAGGAGAAAATTGCGGCGGGGGCGGGCGGCCAGTTCGCGCGTTTTGCCAATCGCGACGGGGTCGAACTTCTGCCCGCCAAAACCGGGCATGACACTCATCACTAGGACGAGGTCGCAATACGGCAAGTAGGGTTCAACCGCCGACACCGGCGTGGGCGGGTTCAGCGACAGGCCGGCCAAACCGCCGAGCGCGCGGATGCGATCGAGCAATCGCTGTGGCTCGGGAACCGCTTCGATGTGGATCGTGAGCAAGTCGGCACCGGCATTGCGAAACGGCTCGATGTACTCGACCGGGTTGGTGATCATGAGGTGAACATCGAGCGGCAGTTCCGTGACCCGGCGGACGGCTTCGACGATCGGCACGCCGATGCTGAGGTTGGGCACGAAGTGGCCGTCCATGATGTCGAGATGCAGGGCAGGCGCGCCGGCGGACTCGACAGCCCGGATTTCGTCCTCCAGGTGGGCGAAATCGCAAGCCAGTAGCGAGGGCAGGACCAGCGGCCGGTCGGCGCGAAACCGGGCGAGCAACTCTTCACGACCTAAACGGCGAACCATACAGGGGCCAGGGGAAAGAGGACGCAACGAGCACGAGCGGCAGGGGCCTTAGTTGCGGCCAAACACCACAGTTGTCGAACTCAGTGAATTCTTCTCGCTGCTGAATGAGCGGCATCGCAAATGAATTGGCCGCTCATGGCCGACGCTCGTTGAACGCGTCTTGAGAACAGATGCCCCGGATACACCCGGTGCCGATTCGTCAGCCAGACATTATCGTAGCGATGGTGGCCTAAATAAGGCAACGGCATGGCAGAGAGACGATCAGGCGGCTACGGCGGAGGACGTAAGTGGCGTGCGGAGAAGCAGTTGCGCCGTTTGTCGCTGCGGAGAATTGGGGGGACGAGGGGACCATCTGCGGGGGACTAGACTCGTTCCAACTCTTCGCTGCGAGGAAGGGCGTCCAGGTTTTCCAGATTGAAGAGTTGGAGAAAGCGGTCGGTCGTCGAATAGGTTGCTGGGAGGGACTTGTCGGCCGGCCGGTCGAGACGCACTAGTTTGCGGCGTACTAGCGTCGCTAGTGCAGTGCCGCACGATTCACCGCGGATTTCGTTGAGCTTTTCGGCCGTGGCGGGCTGATTGTAGGCCAGGACGGAAAGCACCTCGAGTACGGCCGGCGAGAGGCGGGCCTCCTTGATTCGACCATAGAACTTATCGCGAATGCGTTCGAATTCTGGCCGCAGGACGAGACGGTAGCCGACGGGCGATTGTTCGATGTGGTAGGGTGCGCGATCCGCAGCGTACAAATCGTTGAGTTCGCCAATCGCGGCTTCAACTTCGCTGGGACTGACGCCGCGCATGGCGGCGGCCAGTTCGCGTGCGGAAGTGGGACCGTTATCGGGGCGGCCGACAAACAGGATCGATTCGACGACCGAACGGGGGTTGATTTCGCACTTTCGGGCCGGTTGTGGCTTCGAATGTGCCGCGGCACTTCGACTGCTCCTATTCGTTTGCGGTTCGCTCTTTTTTGGTGGTGAGCCGCCAAGCATGGCGGCAAAGGCTTCGCGAAGCCGGCTGAGCGACAAGGGTGCGGAGCGAGAATCGGGAGCACCCGACGTTGTGGTCGCTTGCTCATTCGGGTTCGAAATTGGGAGATCGTCTGCCGGCCGCATGTCGCGGAGCTTAGCGAAAATGCCGCTTAACGGGCAAGACGTCGTGCAATCTATTGAAATGGAGCTAGCGGCACGCAATTTAGGTGGCAAGTTAAGCCGTTTAACCCCCGAACGGATTGTCTTCGTTGGCGGGTTTGGCGGGGTTCGCTGGAGCAGCCGGCTTCGCGGGTTGTTCGGCGGGCGGCTGAGCTCCTTTATCGCCCTTAACTTTTTCTTTCTCTTTACCGGCGGTTGGCGCGGCCGGTTTCGGTTGGGGCTTGGCCGGGGCAACCGGTTTTGGAGTAGTCGTCTTTTTATCGCCGGCAGGAGTCTTCGGCTCCACCGGTTTTGGATTGTGATAAAGCGGCTGCTGGGAATCGGTTTCGCGCAGGCACTCGATCGTGCCTTCCTTCGAAATGAGATACACGCGATCGGTCTGATCGTTGACCATGGAGTGGACGGCTTCCCCAGAACGGATGCGACCGATGAGCGACCCCTTGGCAATATCAATTACCACGAATGTACCCATGTCATCGACACCGTAGACCCGCGTTTTGCTGGCTGCCGCGAACTGCGCAATGCGTGGAGCTTGCCAAATGCCGCTGCCGGTCTTGGCATCGATGCAGTGCAAAGCGGGTTCATCGCTCGTAACAAACACCTGTTCACCGATGGCTGCCGGAGTACGGCTCACGGGGAAGCCGGTAGCGAATTTCCATTGCCGTTGCCCGGTCATTTCTTGCATGGCGAACACTTCGCCCGACGTCGCCCCGACGTACACAAATGGGTTTTTGTAGGAAGGCGATGCGACAATTTCGCTGCCGGTTTCCAGCCGGAAACGCATTTCTGGAACATTGCTGTCTCCCACATAGAGGAATCCGGTTTCGGTGGTCCAGATGATGCTTTGCGGCGTTGCGAGCGGAGCGACCATGGTTCGCCCATCGGACTGGTAATACCACGGCGTGAGTTTCTTCTGATCCGTGAGCGAGTAACCTTCGATGCGCCCGCTCGTGAGCGGCACGAAAACGTACTTCGACGAGATCGCTGGTGCTGCACCCGGCGCACCGCCGACGCGGCGGATGATAATTGGTCGGCCGTCCTTGCGATCGAGCACATAAAGCGTGGAACCGTTGACGAGCGCCACATATTCGTCGCTGCCCGCTGGGCCGAGACTCGGGTAATTCTGGTTGCCGATGGGGGCAATCCAGAGCGATTCGCCGGTCAAGGCGTTAAATTCTTCGACGACCCCCGCTGACGTAAGGACAGTTAGCCGGTCGCCATACAGGACAGCCCGCTCGATCTGGTTGCGTGCGCGATCCAGCTTCACCTGCCCGAACCACGCGCGGGTCAACCCCAGCTGATGGAGCTGTTCCTGGGGCAGCAGTCGTGTCGCACCTTGGGCGATGCTAGCAACATTGGCGAAGAGGAAACCGAGCGCAACGCCTACCGCGATTGCTCCCGCGAATTGCCGAGTTAGAACCGAGGATGTTTTTCGCAGCATTGAAATTACCATTAAGAGTACGCCGGACTTCTTGCTTGGAGGTACATCGATGGACGAGGTTGATTGAGACCTCAGGCCGGCGACGAGGGCAATCGATTCCGAGAGTTCACCGGTGATTGCCGATGCAGCCTGCGAAAAGAGCGGACCGGGCCGTATTTTGGCCGCTCAAACCCACCCCATAGACCATCGAGTTCTCCATCCTTTACATTACACAGGGGAAACACGCCGTGCAAAATGGCGGGATGTTTCCGCGATGACAACGATCCACTGGCAGCGTGTTGTAGGGATTCTACCACCTTGCCGGTATCCGGGGGTGGTCGTGGCGCCAGCCGCGGCGTTGGAATGTCGACGCCGTGTCGAGCATTGGCAGCGTCATCGCATGACCACGTCCTTTGGGGCCAGACGTGCTGCCGCGGCACGCCGAGAACCGGGTGCGACTCGCCGCCAAATTGGCTGATGCCAATTCTTAGCCAACTCCTTTGCGATGACCACGCCACATCCACAACCCGACGACAACGCGCGTGCGCTGCTGGATGAAGCGGTAGGGTATTTGAATTTTTCGAGTGGTGCATCGGAGCCGAAGTTCCTGCGGACGGTCAACAGTTTGTTTGCACAGATCGAGCGTTCTTGTAAGGCAGACGCGCAACCGCACGCCGTTTTATGCGACTGGCTCGAAAAGCAAATTACGGAGCCTTCCGCCAAAGCGGCCACGTACGGCGATGTGACCCAGGCACGGGTCGCAATCAACCTTTTGCGGGAGCACTTGTTGCCTGCGTATCGGGCGTTCCATCGCGACTTGTTATGGCACCAATCGGAGCGCGAGTTATGGCGGCCATTGTTCTTGGGTCGGGCGTTCGAAGTCATTCTGTCGCAAGGGCCGCCGTGGTCGGAAACGAAACGCATCGTGGAGCATGCGCTTGAGTCGCTCAATGATTACGTGGGCTATCGGCCGGTGGCGGTGATTGAATCGGATCGTCACATGGAGCCGTATACCCATGAGCGCGTGCGGCCGATTCCGCTGTACATTCATGATGTTGGCGTCGCACCGGGCATTTATCAGGAGCTGATCGAGCTGGCGTTGGCGATTCTGGTGGAAACGGACCCCGACATTTTGCACCAGGCGTGGTTCGATCCTAAGTTGGTGGAGGAGTTAGCACTTGATCCGCGAACGTACGATTTCGATCATCCGGCGAGCAAGCGGCCGAATCACCATTTCGGCCAGTGGGACGTCAATCATGTCGATAATCGCGGTTTCTACCGGCGGTTTGTGCTGCAACAAATCACGCTCGATTCGCTGCTTTCGCGCGTGACTAGCACCGCGAACGGCTCGAATGGGAAGGAAGTGAAAGCGGCCTCCACGCGCGAGGAGTTGTTATTCGAGGCGGCGGCGGTGCTCGCGGGCACGATTCTCATGGCCTCGGGAACGACGGGCAATGGGCCGGGCTGCCATAACTCGGACGTGACCTTGTCGACGCTCTTGCCGCAAATCGCGGCGTATCGCGATCATTTCTACGAGGATTTGCTCAAGCACACGAAAGGATCGCATGGCGAGCGGCTGCGGGCGGAGGCGCTGCGGACGCGGCAGCCGTTTGGCGGGGCGCGGCAGCATCTTAACCACGAATTGGCGCGCCGGCGGGCCGTGCAAATGCAGCGGGTGCACTTGGCGCAGCTGTACGCACGGATGGGCTATCCGAACATGGCTTCGGCCGAAGCAAATGGCGTGCGGATTACGTCGGCCCGGATGCTGTGCAAGATTTATTGTTTGCTGACGGCCGGTCATCAGGCGATCGATTCGCATCAACTCGAGGCGGTGGCCCAGCACTTACCGGAAATCGAAAACTTGCTCGAGCGCGGCATCGAATGCGGCGCCTTGGTGGACCCGTGGAATATTTTGGGCTTTGGTGGCAATTTTAGTTTGTTTCCCGCCCTCGAAAACACAGTCCACGATTTTCGGGTCGATGACCTCATCGATTTGATGGAACAAATCCTCGATCTGTGTGCCCGTGCCTGGACCGAAGCAGCGGCACTCGATGATGAACGGCATGAAGCAATTTTCAGTACCGCGCTAAGCCGCATGGCGGCTTGGTGGGATAAGTATGCGACCGCGACCGTTGGCGGCGTGAAGCGGCTGGTGGGAAAAGAAATCGAAATCTCCAGCAACCTGGTGGCTGGGGCGCTTTCGGCCTGGCACAAGGCGGGGGCGGCCGCGGGGGATGTGAAGTTCTGGCGGATGTTCGTCGATCAATTCGATTCGCCGAAGGCGTTTCAGCTCGTGGTGGAAGCGCTGCTGGAGCGCGGCGACCGCGTGGCTTCGATGGCGCTCATGCTGCAATGGGTGAGCCAGGTGGAGTACACGCCGCTGGCCGATGGGGACGCGTCGTTCCATCCGCTCGCACTGCGGTGGCTGCGGACGGTGGAGGAATACGAGAACGCGAGCGGCACCGATCAATGGCCGCTGGTGGCGAAGTTCATTCAGCATCTGGAAGCGAGCGCCGACGTTTATTGGCAGGTGCCGGAGTTCGCGCTCGCGCATCGGGCCGCCCAAGCGGCGGACGAGGACGAGGATGATATCGAGGAAGAGGAGGAAGGGCTCGATACATCGGCCGACGATTTCGACGGCGAACAGGTTGGCGACGCCGGCGAATCGTGGCAGGAAGACGATCGCGACGAGTTGTACGGCGCAGCCTACGAAGACATGGTCTACCGCGACAGCACCGATGACGGCTTCGATGCCGATACGATCGATGAATCGCTGGGCGGTACCGAGTTCGAGTTGGAGGAAGAGGCCCAGCGGCTCGGCCAGCGATTAGAGTTTCTTTCGACCAACGCGCGTTTATGGCGGCAGGTGGCGGTCGCTTGGAAGATGGACGCCCACGATGCCGATCGCCGCGAACTGCTGGAGAATTGGTGCACGCAGGCGTTCGAGCGGCATGAGAAATTGCTGGAACTAGCCGAGGCGGTACACCAATATCCCATTTCGCCACCCGGCGGGTCGCATGAATCGATGGTCGAGTTCGACCGGCAGCGGATGGTTAAGGATTCGCTGCTGGAACAAATCATCACGACGTGCGTGGAAACGGCGAGTGCAGGCCGGTTGATTCTGGCGACTTCCACCCGCGCCGAAGATGCGACCGAAGAAGACAAATGCCACTTCGACGATGGGAATTCCATCGGCGTGCTGCGAGGCTTGTTGGCGGGCGACGCGGCGACCGTGCGCAAACACTGGCCGAAGTTCATCGAGTGGCTGACGGCCCAGGAACTGCTTTACGTGCCGCTCACGAAAGGTGGCAAGCCGCGGCGAATCGTGCGGGCGCGAACGTTGGGACAGTTGCTCGATGACCTCTTGAGTTGGTTGCCGCGGCTGGGGCTGGTTCGCGAAACGTGTCAACTTTTGGATGTGGCCCAATCCATGGAGGCCGAGCATCCGGTTGGCCCTGGTGCGGTGACCGAGTACGACCGGCTGTTTACCGAAGGTTATCAGGCCATCGTGCAGGCGCTCGTCGCTTCGGCCGAGAATTGGGACAACGAGCGGCTGCCCGAGTCAACGCCGCACGCGCGGCCCTCGGACGCCATGCTGGTAGAAGCGCTACAAGATCTGACCGAATCGCAGCTCAATCGCTGGCTGTCGCACAGCCGCACGTTGCGATTGAGTGTGGTCGAAAGGCTTTCGGCCGTGACGGAGTGGCAGGCGTTCGTGGCATTTGTCGATCGCTACGGGGCCGACCTGTTCACGCAGAAGTTTTTGAACCTGGGAAACCTGCGGGCGATATTGCATCAGCACGCGAGTGTGTGGCTTTCGAATATGGAGCAGGCCGAGGACGCGCCCGATATTCGCCTGCTTCAAGAGTTGGGGACCGAGATAACCCGGGATGAAGCGGCGAAGTGGCTCACAATCGCGCTCGAAGCCATCATCGAAAACTACCGCGAGTATCGTGATTACAATACGACGACGACGCACTCGGATCATGGCGAGCTGTTGTACACGCTCGTCGATTTCCTGCGGCTGCGCGCGGGTTACGATCGGGTGGCGTGGAACTTGCGGCCGGTGGTGATGGCTCATGAGATTTTGGTGCGGCACGAGCGGCCGGGGGCGGCCGAGATGTGGCAACAAGCGCTCGCCGAGCGAACGGCCGAGACGGCCGATGCGAACCTCGCGCGGTTCGAAGAACTTTCGGGCCAGTACGGCGTGCGGTTGCCGAGCATTGCGGAGCGATTGGGCGAGCGCTTCACGCGACCGTTGGCGATTGACCGGGTGCGGGCGCTCGTGGGGCCGGCGATCGCGGCTGCCGAGACCGAGGATCGCGGGCCCATCACGGCATTGGAACAAGAGATCGGCAGCTTGGTTTTGGAACCGGCCGGGGCCGGGTTGGATTTGCCCGATTGGCTAGCGGCGCTCGAGGAAGAGGTGTCGCTCGTGCGCTGTCGGCGCCGGCAGCAAGATGATGACGATGCCCCGCGACGCATCAAACAAATCAGCCTCACATGGGAACAATGGCAGCGTGAAATTGCGAACGATGCGCAGTAGGGCGGGCACTGCCCACCAAGAAGGGCCGGGTGGTCGAGGTTCGAGGGCCGGAAGTGGATGAGATGACCAATGCGGAATTGGGAGTGGGGAGTTGGGAATATCGGTCGCTTGCCTGTCGCTCCGCGCTTGCCCCGCTTGAGGAAGATGGTGGGCGGTGCCCACCCTACGGCCGGCGCAGGCGTAGCTGAATTCGCAAGAATTCGGTCGCTAGAATTCGAATTCTTGCGAATTCGGCTACGGTGAAATTCCGCCGCTAGCATGTGACACTTGCTTGGGGCGTGCCGAACTGGCATAGTGACACATGTACAGCATCATGCCCCGATTTGGAAAGGAAACCCCATGTCGGCCACGGTTGAGCGATCGTCAGTTGCATCTAATTCGTCGAATGGCAGTTACGATACGGACCAGGCGGACGGCGATCTGCCGATCCAGTTGCCGCTGGAGCTCTTGATCGACGACCCGGAAATCATTCGGGCACTCGTCGAGTACCCCGAGGGCGAATCGCGAAGCGAGTATGCCATCGAGGCGCTGAAGATTGGCGTGCTCGCGCTGCGGCATGTCGGTGGGCAGGTGAGTGCGGATACGTTCCGCCGCGAAGGTGACCGACTCATCGAGGGGCTTCAGAAGACCTTTGAGCAACACAAGGGTGCGGTTCAATCGCAAATTGAAGCTAAGCTCAAAGAGTATTTTGATCCAAAGGACGGGCGGTTTTGTGAGCGGGTCCAGAAGTTGGTGGCTGACGACGGCGAACTTGCGAAACTCATCAAGGGATTCATCGACGGCGAAGACTCCGTTTTTGCCCGCACACTTGCTGCCCACGTTGGCAGCGAGAGCGACTTAATGCGCGTCCTCGACCCAAAGCAATCTGACGGGCTACTCAATACACTACGTGGAAATGTAGAGAAGGAACTCTCCACCCAGCGCGATCACCTACTCAGTGAATTCTCGCTCGATAACAAAGAGGGGGCACTTACTCGGCTGGTTGGCGAATTGAAAACGAATCACGGCGATGTGGGCAGAGCACTCCAAACCAAGATCGACGAAGTTATCAAGGAGTTTTCGCTCAATGAGGAGAACTCCGCGCTCAGCCGCCTAGTGAACAAAGTTACGAACGCCCAGGAGACGATCACGAAAGAGTTTTCGTTGGACAGCGAAAGTTCATGTCTCTCCAAGCTGAAGCACCAACTTGTGGAACTGCTGACGACATCAGAAATGAAAAGCCAGAAATTTCAGGAGGAGGTGAAAGTTTCGCTGGCGAAGATCGTCACCCAGCGGCAGGAGGCCGAGCGCAGCACGCGGCACGGGTTGGCATTCGAGGATGCCGTGTGCGATTTTGTGTTGCGCCAGTCGCAATCGGCTGGCGACGTCGCGACGCCGACTGGCCATACGACGGGCCTGATTCGGAACTGCAAGGTCGGCGATTGCGTGATCGAGCTGGGTCCCGATAGCGCGGCGTCAGGGGCTAAAATTGTGGTCGAAGCGAAAGAGGAAGCAGGTTACACCTTGGCTCGCGCGCGGGAAGAGCTAGAAATGGCTCGTAAGAACCGCGGGGCTGATTGGGGCCTGTTCGTGTTTTCGAAGCGTACCGCGCCGTCCCACCTCGACGCATTCGCCCGCTATGGCAACGATTGTGTTGTCGTGTGGGACGTCGAAGACATCTACAGCGATGTGTTCCTGAAAGCGGGCCTGATGTATGCCCGCGCCGCTTGTTTTCGCAACGAGCAACAATCGGCGGCCCAACAGTTCGATTTTGAGGAAATTGACAAGGCGATTCTCGAAATTGAAAAGCGGGCGCGGAACTTGGATGAGGTCCGCAAGTCGGCCGAAACGATTCAGTCCTCGAGCGGGAAGATTCTGGAGCGGGTGCGCATCGATCGCGAGGCGCTCGAAAAGCAGGTCGAAGTGCTGCGCGAGAAGGTGAAGGACTTGCGGCAAATGGCGGAACAGGTGCAGTAGGACGGCCAAGGGTGGCATGCTTTCCCGCGATAGCGGGTAAGCATGGTTCGTTACCCAAGCACATGCTCACGCCGCTGCTGCGGCGAGAGCATGGCACCCAGCGTTTCTAATATGACGCCACGACGGCGGGCCAGGCGATTTCGTCGTGGGCGGCTTCGATGAGGTCGGCGTCGATCGTTTCGAGTTTGGCGGCGGCGCCGGCGAGGAGGGCGTAGTCGGCGAGGCGGGCGATTTGGCGCGGCACTCCGCCCGCAAGTTCGTGGAGCGTGCGCAGGGCATCGTCGCTGAACACTGGCTCGAAGCGGCCGGCGTCGACCAGCGTCGTTTGCACGAAGCCGATCGTATCTTCGGCGGTCCACGGGCCGAGTTCGATGCGGAGGTCGACTGCGTGCTTGAGCGTTTGGCTCCAGCGAGTGGCCTGGGCCGGTTCTGCGGCGAGAACCATCGTCCAGCGTGCGGCCGGCGTGGTATCGAGGCGGGCGAGGCGAACGAGTTGCGTCATAAGGTCGGGACCGGCCTGGCCGGCATCGTCGACGAGCACGACCGTGGAAATCTGCTGCATACGATTTTCGGCCACGCGATCGGTGATCTGTCGCCAGAGCCAGGCGGTATCGGCATCGTCGCGCGGCGCGGTGCGCAGGCCGACGGCGATCTGCCAGAGGACTTCGCGCGTGGTGGCGCCATTGGCGTCGATGGTCACGACCGCACACCGTTTGCGCGTGAGTTGATAGGCCACGAGCCGCAGCAGCAGCGACTTACCGACGCCCGCTTCGCCCAGTAGCGCGCCGAGGTGACGGCGGCTTTCGACCAAATATTCGATGCGGGCGACCGCTTCATTGCTGGCCGGCGTGGGGTAGAAGTGTTCGGTATCGGCGGCGGCCTGAAACGGCCAGCGTTCCAATCCCCAATATTGCGGCGGCAGCGAATGTTTTTCTTTCATGGCGGATCTCGGTGGCGATTGTTTTCTGAGTGGCATGCCCTCGCTCGCGCTAACATGCTCACGCGAAACACGTACGTGTTACCGCGAGCGTGGGCATGTCCCTGTTTCGCGAGAGCACGACACCCCGAATTCAGTCGTCGTAGTCGTGGAAATCGCGAAGCACTGCTGGACAAGCCAGCAGTGGCACCCAAGCGGACAAAGTCGGTAGTTTCGCGCTTTCGTCATCGTCGGCCCTTAAGCCGGCCGCACTTGAGCGGGTATGCTGAATGGAGCGATTTGCCGCATTTCTTGGGTCTGACTCTTGTTTGGCTGATAGCTGATAGCTGACGGCTGAGAGCCGGAGGTTGGTAAACTTCGAACGGGCGGATGGGCGTTGTTGGTGGTACCGAGCGCGTTGGTTGCCGCAGCGGCGTCGTCGCCGCCGCTAAAACGCGAGAGAATGGTTTATGTCGGAACGCTTCTATTCTTCACAATCGATTACTGGCGAGCGCGCGACGCTGGTTGGACCGGAGGCGCATCACTTGTTGCATGTGATGCGGGCGGCGGCGGGCGCATCAATAACGCTGTTCGACGGCAGCGGTGCCGAGTTCGCCGGCGTTGTGGAGAGCGTGCGCCGGGCGGAGGCGGTGGTGCGAATCGTTGAACGGCATGAAGTCGATCGCGAATTGCCGTTTGAGTTGACCGTGGGCGTCGCGCTGCCGAAAGGTGATCGCCAAAAATGGCTCGTCGAAAAGCTGACGGAATTGGGTGTTACCACACTCGTGCCCCTTGTTACCGAGCACGGCGTGGCGCAACCGACGGCAAGCGCGGCCGAGCGATTGCAGCGGGCTATTGTTGAAGCGGCCAAGCAGTGTGGGCGGAATCGGCTGATGAGGATTGCGGAGCCGAGGGCGTGGGGAGAATGGGTGGGGGGAGATGTTAGATCGAAGATGTCAGATTTAAGATTTGAGAATCAAGGGGATGTCACCGGTTCGAGTGTTACAGTCGAGCGGATTGTTGCGCATCAGGGTGGGGTGCCGGTTGGCGAGTTGGAATTGCGTCGTAATGTGGCGATTGTCGTGGCGATTGGGCCAGAGGGTGGGTTCACTGACAATGAGATGGCCGCAGCGAGTGCTGCCGGTTGGCGAAAAGTGTCGCTGGGTGCGCGAATCCTCCGCGTGGAAACAGCGGCCATTGCACTCGCTGCGGCTTTCGCAAGTCGGTAGGTCATTTCCGCATCATCAACCACGTTCAAACATGTGGCCACATGTTGCGGCATCGCGCGTCGAACGCGACACTGTTGTCGGATCCCGTTGCTGCACGTAGACTGGACAAAGTAAAGCAACTGACAACACATGAATTGCCGCCGCGATTCTTGCCATGCCGATCGACGAAGAAGAACTGTACCAAGAACATATCCTCGACCATTACGAGGACCCGTTTCATCGTGGGCATTTGCCGACGGCGACGCATGCGCATGAGGACAACAATCCGCTCTGCGGCGATGTGGTGCGGATCGAGTTGGAACTGGGCGAGGATGGCAAAATTCGCGACTGCTTTTTCAGCGGGCAAGGCTGCGTGATCAGTCAGGCCTCGGCGTCGATGCTGCTGGAAAAGATGCAGGGAAAAACTGTCGACGAGGCCAAGCAGTTTTCGGCCGAGGACATGCTGCAACTGTATGGGGCGCGATTAACGCCGAACCGACAGAAGTGTTGCCTGCTCTCTTGGAAGGTGCTGCAATCGGCGGTGCACTCGCCCGTGGGGCGTGATGGAACTTGATGAACCACGAAGTACACAGCGCGACTCTTAGCCGTAACCAAGTCATTAACATAATTTCAGTCACATCGAGTTTATCTCACGCAGAGGCGCAAAGACGCAGAGGCTAGAATTCATCCGGCAACCCGTCCTTTGCGTCTTTGCGCCTCTGCGTGAGACTTTCTATTTGGCGTCTTGTACGGACGGCTTTACGAAAGTCTTTGTTGATCGCGAAGCTTTTGGTAGTTAGTGCACGAAGTTTCCCCGTCATTCTCGATCACGTATCATTACAAAACGGAGTCGTGTATGGGAGTGCGAATTGTGTTTGAAATTTGGTGCGCTAAACATCCCTGAACGTAACTTCGTGCTCTTGGTGGCCTTGGTGGTTCCAATCAAATGCTTGAACTGAAATCGCCCACAATCGATCGCTCGAAGTTGCTGCCGGCGTCGCTGCGCGATGACTTTCCGATTTTGCAGCAGATCGTGCACGATGAGCATCCGCTGGTGTTCTTGGATAATGCGGCCAGCACGCAGCGGCCGCGGCAGGTGATCGAGGTGTTGCGGCGGGTGTACGAGCGCGATTACGCCAACGTTCATCGCGGCATCCACACGCTGAGCGAGCGCAGCACCGAGCAGTACGAGGAAGCCCGCGAGAAGGTGCGGGCGTTCATCGGCGCGGAAAAGCCGACGGAAATCGTGTTCACTTCTGGCACGACGGCCGGCATCAACCTCGTGGCCCGCAGTTGGGGCGACGCGAATGTGAAGGCGGGCGACGAGATCATCGTCACCACGATGGAGCATCACTCGAACCTGGTGCCGTGGCAGCAATTGGCCGAGCGGAGCGGGGCGGTGCTCAAGCACATTCCGATCACGGACGACGGCCTGCTCGTGCTCGACACGCTCGACACGCTGCTGACGGAGCGGACCAAGATCGTCGCGGTGGCGTCGGTTTCCAACGTGTTGGGCACGATCAACCCGGTGACGGAGATCACGCGGCGGGCGCACGCGGCCGGGGCGGTGGTTCTCATCGATGCCGCGCAGAGCGTGCCTCATCTAGCCACGAATGTGCGAGAGATCGGGGCCGACTTCCTGGCGTTCAGCGGGCACAAGATGCTCGCGCCGACCGGCATCGGCGTGCTGTTCGGGCGCGAAGAACTG
Source organism: Planctomycetota bacterium (assembly GCA_029781135.1). GTDB lineage: Bacteria > Planctomycetota > Planctomycetia > Pirellulales > Lacipirellulaceae > JABDGM01. Next base: position 69,881 of record JAKOXH010000022.1, on the reverse strand, counting down.
CTCGATGCGATGCCGGCCTTCTTGGGCGGCGGCAGCATGATCAACCGCGTGTGGGAAGATCGCTTCACGCCGGCCGAGTTGCCGGCGAAATTCGAGGCCGGCACGCCGCCGATCGCGCCGGCGATCGCACTGGGAGCCGCGATCGATTACCTCAAACTCATCGGGCTTGAAAATGTACAGCGGCACGAGCATGAACTTTGCCGCTACGCTTACGAACGGTTGCTGGAAGTCGACGGCCTGCGCATTCTTGGCGCGCCGCCCGACCGGCGGGCTGGCCTCGTAAGCTTCACGCTGCCGGAACCGCATGCGCATGACATCGCGCAACTGCTCGATGAGCGGGGCATCGCGGTGCGGGCCGGGCACCACTGCACGTGGCCGCTGCACGACCGGCTAAAAATTGCCGCCAGCACGCGGGCGAGTTTCTATCTCTACAACACGCCGGCCGAGGTCGATTTGCTGGTGGAAGTCGTCGGCGAGATTCGGGAGCGGTTCCGGCCGAAGGGGCGGAAGCGGCGGGGGGGAAGTTGAGAGGCGCGAGTTGCGAGGCGCGAGCGGCGAGATTCTCGCGCCTCACAACTCGCGCCTCAAAATTGTTGCTGCAAACGCCCGGCCAAATGGAAGTGCGACAACGCATCTTGCTGATTCGTTTTAGGTCCGCAGATGGCGCAGATGAGCGCGGATTTCAAACGCGGAAACCAGTCGGTGATCACACTCGTTCCAGGATCGAAGCAAATTCATCTGCGAATATCTGCGCCATCTGCGGACAAATACAGCCGCGTAACTGCGAGTGGCTCGTGCCGTGGTGTCGTGCAATCGCGACCAGGGCCGCACTACGACTGCGAATCATCGCGGCCGGAGAGGCGGTCGGTCATGTGACGAATGTCGGCCGCGCCCTTGATCGAGACGTAAATCGTGATCGTCGAATACCAGACGATGCAGGCCATCGTGAGCAGCCACCAGATAGGATGTTCAGGCATGCTTTGCCTCCGCGGAAATTGTCGGCATCAAACTGTTCTTTAAGAACGATCCGACGACCATCGCCACGCCCGACGACACGAACGCGGCGATGCCGAAGCGGTCGGAGCCGATGCGGTTGGCCCACGCGGTGGTTGGCGGATATTGCTGCAATACCAGGAACGAAATCGGAATCACCGCGCTCACGACGATGCAAGCGACCGCTCCCCAGGTGTTTGCGCGTGACCAGTAGCAAGCGGCGATCAAGAGCGTACTGATGCTGGCGAGATAAATGGTGCCGGTGATCGTGAGGTAATTCCACAATGGGCCCTGGAGCGGATACCACAGGCCATAGAACAGCAGAAAGACGCCGATCATCGCCACGATGAAGCGGTTGACGATGAGGCCCTTGCGTTCGCTCCAGGCGGTGCGGCGGAACGGGGCCAGAATATCGTTGTAGATGATGCTGCCCCACGTGAGCATGTAGGAAGAGTCGGTCGACATGTCGGCGGCGAGCATCGCGGCGATCAGCAAGCCCATCAGGCCGGGTGGGACGACCATGCCGAGGTATCGCGGCATGGCGTGCAGCGTGTTTTCGACGTGGCCAAGAGCCGCCAGGGCCGCCATGCCCCACACGCCGGGAATCAGGAAGCGGCAAACGAAGAAGAAGCTGGTGCGGCTATAAATTTTGCGGCCGGTGGCGGTATCGCGCGCGGCGAGCACGCGGGCAATGGTGGTTTGCCAGGTGAGCACGGCCGCCGTGTTCAGCAGGGCGTTGAAGATCACGTAGGACCAGCCGAGGTTTTCGTTGAGGAACGGGTTGAAGCCGCCGGCGCCGTACTTGGTTTCCACGGTAGCGACGAGCGTGTGCCAGCTGGTGCGGTAGAGGATGAGAATGGTGACGACAATCAGGCCGGCACTCATCACGATGAACTGCAGAAAATCGGTGACGAGCACCGAGAGCATGCCGCCGAGGATAGTGTAGGCCGCGACGCCGACAAGCATGACGGTCATCATGATTTCGAGGTATTTCACGTCGAGGCCGGCAACGAGGACGAGGAACTCGCCACCGACGCGAAGGAAGACGCCCATATTCAACAGGCCGCCGAGGACGATCACGACGCCGGCCGCCCAGCGGATGCGGGGGCCGAACTTCTTTTCGATGAGTTCGGGAATGGTAATGACGCCGGAATCGCGGAGTGGTTTGATGCAGAAGCCGGTGAGGCCGACGACGAGCATCGCCAGCGCCATGAGGATGCCGGGCGTCGCGCCGGCGAAGCCGAACTTGTAGCCGTTCTCGGCCGCGTACATGCAGCTCACGATGCCGAACTCGGTGGCGGCGAGCGAGGCGATGCCGAGGAAGACATCCATTTCGCGACCGGCGACGAGGAAATCCTCCACCCGACCCACGTACCGCCGCATGGCCAGGCCGGCGGCCATCGTCACCAGCAGGTAGACGCCAACAATACTGCCATCGAGAAGCCAGTGGAAACCGGTCATGCGAGTCGCCGCGGTGGTGGAGGATTTTGGGCGGAGTGAAGCCGGAAGGCCAAGCACCTGAGTATAGCCAGCGATCGTCGAACGATGAAGTTCCCTTGGCGGAGGGCGGCAAGGGAGTAGGGTGGGCATCGCCCACCACATGCTGCGGTATGGTTGGTGGGCGGTGCCCACCCTACGCGGCGCGCTGTGGGAGGCGTCCCTGACGCCGATGACGGCCACCAATGGAAAAGCCAATCGGCCTCAGAGAGGCCTCCCACAGTCGGTGAGCGATACGAGACTTGATAGCTGCGGTCGTCAGTCAGCCGACGGGGCAAATGCCGCGAAGGCTTCGTCGACGGCGTTTAGCAATTTACGACGCGCGGGGGCAAAATCATCTCGCGTGGCGATGGTTGTCGCTGATTCGGCGAAGGCCGCGCGTTGGGCCGGCGCTGCTGGGCTGGCCGCTACGGCCGCCAGCAGATGGTCGGCCATACTCGGCCGGAAATCGTTGGGCCGAGTGGCCGCGAATACCGCACGATGCCCGGGCGACGTGCGCGCCGGCGGTGCGACGAACGCGGGAGCGGTGACTAATAATGTAGACTGCGATTCCATCGACTTCCGCCACAGGACATAGTCCGCGGCATCGGCGACGCCATCCGCGTGGTAATCGCCAACGAGCAACGTCGGCTGCGATTCGATTGCCCCGATATCGATCCGGCCGCCGTACACACGAGTGAATGGCGTGCCACGCTGGTCGAACTCCAGCGCGCCGCCGATCACTAGTGGGTCACCCGCGTTAATTGCCGGGCTGCCGGCGAGCAGGGCGTGCGTGAGGATGTGGCTGCCATCAGGGAGCGTGAATCCACCGTTATTGGCCAGGGTGCCGAGCTTCGGGTCGATGGTGGTCGCCGCCGTAGTACCGCCGATGAGGTTGCCATTGGCAACGGGCGAGCCGATGGGGGCGGGCGACAATCCGCTGTTGGCACTGGAGCCGATCAGGCTGTAGCGCGGAGAGATGGTCGTGCCGAGGAGGCCGGTCACATCGGGGCCGGCCGGTGCGGTGTTGCTGGCGACGATCGTGTGATCGAGTGTGAGCGGGCCGGAGGAGGCGAAGATGCCGCCGGCCGCACCAACCGCACGGTTCTGGGCGATGGTGCTGTAGCGCACGTCGGCTGCCTTGGCGGTCCACAGGCCGCCCCCCTGGGCCCCCGCCGAGTTGCCGCTGATCGTGCTGCTATTGAGCCAGGGCGCGCCATCGTCGGCCAAGATGCCGCCGCCGTTGGCGACGGCCGTATTATTGCTGATCGTCGAATTTCCAAGATTGAGACCACCTGTGCCGTGTTGGGCGATGCCGCCGCCCGAACGGCCAGCGACATTGCCCGTGATTGCCGTGCTGCTGACCTTCGCGGCACTCGATCCGGGCAGATCGACGTTGATGGCACCGCCATCGCGACCGGCCGTATTGCCGCTGAGCGTACTGTCGAAAATATAAAGCGTCACGTTCGTGCCGAACTTGCGTTGAATGCCGCCGCCATCAATGGCCGCCGAGTTGTTGGCGATTTGGCTGCGCATGATGGTGACTTGCTGGGTCTGTCCCGAGGCCATGAGGCCGCCGCCGTAGCCGGCCGAGGAATTGGTGGCGATTGTGGAGTCCGAAATACTGAGTGAGCCGCCCCGCTGCGCGATTCCGCCACCACCACCGTTGCGCGCGTCGACGCGGTTGCTGGAAATCTGGGAATTCACCACTTCCAGCGAACTATAACTGCTAATGCCGCCGCCCTCGCCATATGCCGCGTTGCCCGTGATCGTGCTGCTTTCAACCTTGAGAGTGATGCCCGAAGCGGCAACGCCGCCGCCATTGCCGGCGATCGCCGTGGCCGTATTCGCGCTGATCGTGCTCGAGCGAATCGTGGCGCGGGCACTCTGGCCAGCGAGGGAAATGCCGCCGCCCGACCCTTTCCCCGACGTGGCCGAATTCTCGGAGATCGTACACTCATCCATGAGCAGCTCGCCGGTATTGATATTCAGCAACGCGCCACCGCCGAAACCGGCGGAATTCTTTTCGATCGTATTGCGAGTGATCGTGGTCGGCGTCGCGTTGCGGGCCGAAATGTAGAGACCGCCGCCGCGGCCGCCCGTTACACGATTGCCCGCAATCGTATTGTCCTCAAGAGCGATCGTGCCGACATCGACGCTGGCCCAGATGCCGCCCCCGCCTTGGGTCGCGGAATTGTTGGAAATCGTGCTGTGATCGATGACCAGTTGATTTGCCGTCGTCGAAACGGAGTCGCTGAAGTAGATGCCGCCGCCGAAATTGGTCGCGATGTTTCCCGAGATCGTGCTGCGAGCAACGGTTAGCTGACCACCGAAGACGTTAATTCCCCCGCCCGCGCCCCTGCTACCGCCGCTCGAGTTGTTGGTCACCGTGCTGTCGTTCAGAACGAGTGTGCCTTGACTCATGGCGACGCCACCACCGCCGGTGCGCGCGGCGTTGCCGGTAATCTTCATCTGGTTGAGCGTCAGACTCCCGACCCTGCCGAAAATACCGCCACCGGCCGAGCTGGCATCGCCCCCGGTGACCGTCAGGCCGCTCATCGCAACGTTGAAGTTCAGCGCACCGCCCCATATGGCGAAGACCGATTGTCCTTTGCCATCGTCGACATCCGGCGTGGGATCGTTGCCAGTGCCTTCGATCGTAAGGAGATTCATGCCGGGACCAACGATGGTCATGTTGCCCACCACCAGTAGTGAACCACGGCTCAGCAAGATCGTGGCTGGGCCGCTGGCGGTGAGGGCGGGCGCGAAGTGGATCGTATCGACGCTGGGCCACAGGTTGGCCAGTTCAATCGCTTCGCGCAGCGAAAGGTCGCCACGGGTGTAGTTGCCGTCGGATTCGTCGACGAGCGTGTCGACCAGCAGGTTGAGGTCGCTGGCCGCTTGATATTCAAAGGCCCCGATATCGATCCGGCCATTCACCACGCGGCTGAACGGTGTGCCGCGCTCGTCGAACTGCGGCACGCCATCGACGCCGGCCTTGAGGTTCAAATCGCCGGCATTGATCGCCGGGCTGCCGGGCAAGAGCGCGTGCGTGAGAATGTGGCTGCCATCGGGCAGTGTGACGCCACCATTGTCGGCCAGCGGGCCGAGTTTCGGGTCGATCGGCGTGGCGGCGGTGCCGAGGAGGTTGCCGCCGTTGTCGGTAATGGTCGCTCCCGTATCGACGCCCAGCAGACTGAACGCGACGGTCGCGTTGCCGCGCAGATCGTTGGGAGTGCCGCCGACCGTGTTGCCAGCCACGATCGTGTGGCTAAATTCGGTAGGGCCGTACACGCCGACGCCGCCGACCACACGGGCCGCGCGGTTGCCCGTCACGGTGCTGTGTTTGAGCGTGAGGCGGCCAGCGCTAAAAATTCCGGCGGCGTGATCGGTTGCCAAGTTGCTGCTGACGGTGCTGTTGGTGATCGTGAGGACATTGGCGGCCGCCACACCGGCGATACCGGCGCCGAGTGGAGCGGTATTGTCATTAATCGTGCTGGCGAAGATGGTCGTGTTGGCGGCGAGGCCGGCAAGGCCGCCGCCGGCCACGGACGCCGCGTTGCTGCGCACGGTGGAGTTGGTGATGGACACTGTCGCGCGATTGTGGATACCGCCGCCCGAGCTACCGGCCTTATTCCCTTCGATGGTACTTGCTTGGACCGTAACGCTGGTGCCGACGCCGCGGACATCGAGGCCGCCGCCCTCGCGAGCGGTGTTGTGTTGCAGTGTCGAGCGGTCGATCTTGGCAGTCCCCGCGAGGACGGCTACGCCACCGCCACTGTTCGTGGCAGAATTATGGTGAACGGTGCTTACGACGAGCGATAACTCGCCTTCACTGGCGATGCCACCGCCCCGGCCGTTGGCCGTGTTGTCGCTGATCGTGCTGTTTGAAATCGTTCCTTCGCTGCCGTTGCCGAGCGAGAGGCCGCCGCCATTGCCGCCGGCCGTGTTGCGACTGATCGTGCTGGACTGGCCAATCTCGAGCCATCCCGATCCCGTCTTGCGAATGCCGCCTCCAGCCCCGCTCGATCTATTCCCGCTAACGGTCGTGCCGTCCACGATCAGTGATCGGCCATTCGCAAAAACGCCCCCGCCCTCGACAGCCGTATTGCCGCTGATGGTGCTGGCGGTCACGTGCGAATCACTGTTGAACGCGAAGACGCCGCCGCCGTTGCCGCCGGCCGTGTTGCCGCTAATCGTGCTGTCGGTAATCGTGAGCGTGGCGAATTGGTTCTGGAAGTCGCCGCGATGGTAAATGCCGCCACCGTGACTCGTGGCGACGTTGCCGCTGAGCGTGCTATCGATGAGCGACACACTGCCGAAGCGGGCCAGGATGCCGCCTCCCAGGCCGATCGTCGCGTTGTCGCGGATGACACTTTGCTCGATCGATAGTTGCTCGCGCGACAGAATGGCGCCGCCGCCGGAGTTGGTATCGCCGCCGGTGAGCGTGAGGCCGCGGAGCGAGACTTGGATGAGATTGTTAAGGTTGCCGTCGTCGAGATTGAACACGCGGCTGCCATCGCCGTTGTTGAGGTTCGGCGTGGGGTCGTTGGGGGTGGCGTCGATGGTGAGCAGATTCGCGCCGGGCCCGTTAATGGTGAGGGAATCGGTGATTTTGAGTTCGCCCTGCGTGAGCAGAATCGTCGCGGGGCCGTTGGCGGTGAGCGCGGGGGCAAAGTCGATCGTGTCGGCGCCGCCGACGAGATTCGTGGCGAAGATCGCTTCGCGGAGCGACGTGAGGCCATCGTTGAAATTGACCGTGTCGTCGACCGTATTGACCGTGACGACGGCCAGCAGCCGGCGATCTTCCAGCGGCTCATACCGTAACGGACGGCGGTAGAGCGAGTTCAGCGTCTGTCGGCGCGAGACGCGTTGGCGTCGTCGGTTGGCCTGCCGCGAGTGGTTGCGCTTAGGCATGGGAGGGGCCTTTATGGGGAGCGAGGAGCGAGAGGCGAGGAGCGAGCGAGAAAACACGTGAACGGAAGCGCGGTATAGATCGCCGCAGACCTGTGCGAACGACGGCAGCCGGCGCGCGAAAAAACTTGCGCCGACGGCCTCAGAATGTTCCGAAACGCGGGGAACATGGTTCCACTCCCGCCTCGTTTGCCGCTTGCCCGCTACGACAAACTGGCTGCAGTCTAGCGAACCGCAACCCAAATTGCAAATAAATCTGGGCTGCGACTGCGACCCGATATGCAAACCGATATCGGAGTGTTCTTCTATTTTTGATCGCGCGGGCCGTGCATATCGAGGCTTCTGCTACCCGCGATCAAGGGGGGGGTGGGAGGGAGCCGCCGGCGCGTCCGCGGCATGCCGGCGCATTCCTACAAACTCGGGAAGTGAAATGGGGGTGTTTGTTAAGGCGTGTCTCGGGTCGTCCGGCGTCTCAGCCGCTATGAATTGTCTCGCCGCGCGTCCACCGTCTGGCGACGGTGGCTACGGCGTGCCATGCCGCTTTCGCGATCGACGGGTGGAGTCGTGAGAAACGGGCCTCAGACACAGGATCAAGAGCACATGAAGATGACTTCTATGCTAGTAAACCGAGGTTGGTTGACGCTTAGCAACCAGTGGCCGATACTCGTTAGATACCCTATTGTGGACCCGATCTATTTGGAAGGAAAGCCGCCATGGCCCGCGATGAAGATGATGATTTGTACGATGAGGAATTCGACTTCGTGGACGATGACGACGACGCGGATGATCTGGATGATGAAGAGGCGGCCGACGACTCGGAGCTCGCCGACGAGGCGGGCGCTGAAGTCGAAGCGGAAGCGGTAGAAGACGAGGTGGTCGACGAATATGGTCGGCCCGAGCCGATGGCCAACTACGTCGTGCATGTCTACCAGAACAAGAAATTCAACCGCACGCTCGAACGGCCGTTTACGCCCGAGGATGCCGAGGCATTCGCCAGCGAATACAACCGCACGTCGAAGCCCTATGGGCGGTTTGCCATCACCGGCAAGAACGACGCCAAGCCGAAGAAGACGTTGGACTGAACGGCAACTATTGAGTGCCGCATGTGGTTGGAGAGTCGCGGGAAATCGCCGCGCGTCCGCTAGTTCAGTACAGTTTGCGGTGTAACCCTGGGGACGATTGTGATTGCTGTTGTTCTGATTCTTGCAGGATGACCGGCCGTAACGAGTCCTTGCGGCGATTTCAGAACACTGGCTGAATGTTCTTCAGCCGGGCTTCCGTCTCGGCCATGAGGGCGTCTTCGGCTTGTTCATCGGTGGCTTCGTAGGTGGCGCTGAAGCGGAGGAAGGGGCCGGCATCGTCCCAGGGAACGGTGCAGATCGATTGCTCGGTGATGAGGTACTGGCTGGCCGCTTCGGCATTTTCGAAGTCGACGCGGCCACCGCCGGGCGCCCCGTTGGCGAAGGCCTTTGGCGACGGCGTGTAGAGGAAGTACGTGCCGCCGGGCATTCTGCATTGGAAGCCGCAGCGCCCGAGCATCGCGACCAGTTTTTCGAGGCGGCGTTGGTACTTGGTGCGGGTGTGGACGGGAATTGATGGGTCGTCGAGACCGGCGATGGCGGCTTTCTGGATCGCGATGAACTGGCCGGAATCGAAGTTGTCCTTCACGTTGCCGTAAGCGCTGACGATGCGCTCATTCCCACAGACCCAGCCGATGCGCCAGCCGATCATATCGAACGCCTTCGACATCGAGTGGACTTCGACGCCCACGTCGCGCGCGCCGGGGATGGCCAAAAAGCTGTTGTGGGGGCGGTCGTAGCTGAGGACGCCGTGGGCGGCGTCCTGGATGATGACGATTTCGTGCTTCTTGGCGAAGGCGATGGCCCGTTCGTAGAACTCGGGCGGGGCCGTGCGGCCGGTCGGGCTGTTCGGGTAGCACAGGACGAACAGCTTGGCTTTCTCCCGGATGTCGGCCGGAATGCCGTCGAGGTCGGGCAAAAAATTGTTTTCAGCCGTGAGCGGCAGCTTGTAGACGATGCCGCCGTAGTACGCGGTGTGCGTGCCGGCCACCGGGTAGCCGGGCACCGTCATGAGCGTGATGTCGCCCGGGTTGATGAAGCAGGCCGGCAACATGGCGAGCGCGTTCTTCGAGCCGATGCACGGAATCAGCTCGATCACGGGATCAATCGCCACGCCGTATTCGCGCTGCATGAACCTGGCGGCCGCCTCGCGGAAGGCCGGGATGCCGTTGTCGGCATAGCCGCGGTTCTCGGGCTTGTTGATTTCGTCGGCCATGCGGCGGCGGACGACCTCGGGGGCCATCTCGTCGTTCTCGCCGATGCCGAAATCCAAGAGCTTGCGTTCGGGATGATCGGCCAGCGCCTTACGCTTGGCCCGCTTGATCTTCTCGAACTTGTAAATGGCCGTGCCTTTGCCGTAATTCACGCCGCCAATGCGGTCGGCGAAAAGTTTTTGGAAATAGGGATCGCTCATGCAGAACAGGATACAGGATACGGCGGACAGAGGGCAGGGGTTGGTAAGTCGGCGGCGACGCCAAGCTTCAGCGTCTACGTTTCGTGTCGCGGTGCATTAGCGTCGGCGGCGACGCCGAATTTACTGGGAAACCGCTGGCAGTACTTGGGCGCGGTGGCGCAATGGCGCAACGCTAGGCAACGTCTTTCGGCGGTAGATTCGGTCTGGCGACCGACGCTAAAAGCGGACGACGCCAAACGTCGTTGATGTAATTCTGAATAAATTCCCGCGGCGCTGGGGTCTTTATAATGAACGTCCATGAGTACCGGCGACATGCACGAATTGGCAGCGCGGTTGGCGCGGGGCGACGAAGCTGCGTTTGCCGCGTTGTACGATGCGTGCGCCGACCGGTTGTATCACTACGCGGCCACGCGGCTCGGCTCGCGTGAGGCAGCGGCCGATGTGGTGCAAAGCGCATTCTTGCGAGCGGTGAAGAGTCGGCGACGATTTCGCGGCGTTGAGAACCCGGTCGCGTACATGTTCCAGATCGCGCGGAATGAGGCGCTGCGCGCGGCGAAGAAGGCCGGCAAGCGAGTTATTGCTGTTGATGAGTGTGAGCCCGCGGATGGCGACGCGCACAGCGCGTATGACGATGCCGAGGTCATCGCGGCAGCGTTGGGGCGGCTGGGTGCGGAAGATCGCGAATTGATCGAATTGAAAGTATTTGGTGGGCTCACGTTTCAGGAAGTTGCGAATGTGTTAGGTCTGCCGCCGGGTACGGTGGCCACGCGGTATCGGCGGGCGCTCGAGTCGTTGCGGCCGTGGCTGGCCAAGCAAATACGATGAAGGGAGAAGGTCTCACGCAGAGACGCTAAGACGCAGAGAAATTCCTTTGTCTCTATCCTCCTCCGCGTCTTTGCGTCTCTGCGTGAGAATTCAGAACCTATGAACGACGAGACATGTGAACTTGTTGAGGGACAGTTGGCAGCGGTCCAGCGAACCGCGGCGCCGACGGCATTGCGCGCTGCGGTGCTGGCGGATGTCGAGCGCGAGTTGCGGGCAGCGCGGTGGGACCGGCGATTGGGGCGGGCGGCGGTTGGGTTGCTGGTCATCGGCCTGGGGCTCAATTTCTCAGCAGGCTGGCAGTTAAGCGGTGCAGTGGAAGAACAACACGAGAACGTAGCGCGCGCGGAAGTGCGGCCGTCGCTCGTCGATACGGCGGTTATCGTGGCCGAAGCGACCAACGCGGAAACGGCCCGGCGATTCGCGCGGCAGTTGGCGGCGATGAGCGGCCGCGAGATCACGGCGGATGAAGCGGCGGCCATCGACGCGGCGATTCTCCAAATCGGTCGCGGCAGCGCTGGAAAACGACAAGGGTAAAGCGATGCGGATCTTTGGTTCTTGGCGAAGATTGAAGCGGTTAGCCATTGGGCTAATAATACTGCTTGCGATCCTGTTAATCGTTAACGGCTTCATGGCGTGGCGCACAGAGTCGCGTTTCCGATCGATTATAGCCTCAATCCGCGCCGCGAATGAGCCAGCGTCGATCCGCGAACTTGCCCCGCCACCGATTCCCGCATCGGAAAATGCCGCGGCGGTTCTTGAGAAGCTTGGACCGCGCCTCGATGCGTTTTCCAAGGACTACGCACAGTTTTTCGACACTGCGTTGGGAAAAACTTTCGTCGAATCTTCGGACAAGGGTGCTCCGCCCACTCGCGAGCAGACCGAAGCGATTCACACGATTCTCAAAAGGTATGGCGACTTATCTGATGGAATCGCGAGCGCTTCGCGATTTAGCAAATACGCTTCGTTGTCAGATTTCTCGGTTGATCACCAGACGTTTCTCAACAATAGCTTAGAGCAGCCGATCAGGCGATTCCGTACCGTGGCCCGTTTTCTGGAGTGGCACGCCGAAGTAGCGATTGCTGAAGGGCATCCCGAGGTGGCTGTCGAACGAGGGCTCGAGTTACTACGGTTGGGGCGGCTGTATGACTCGGAGCCGCTTCTAGTGACTTTTCTGGTGGCTATTGCCGTACGAGGTTATGCCTGTCAGATGCTGTATGACGGATTGAACGCTGGGCCCATTTCGCCGCAAGTTTTCACCGAAGTGGAACGAGAGTTGGCACTCCACGATAATCCACAGCGAATTCTACATGCCTTGAAAACGGATCGCGCCTATAGCGCCAGTGTTATTGCGGAACTCGCCTCGCACCCATCGGCCGGATCTCCGAGGCCACCCTGGTCTTACGTTGTTGCGTGGCCGATGAAACGGTACTTCGTGGGTGCCCTGGAATACATCGATCCGCAGCTTACACTCATCGAAACGTCTTGGCCCAGTTTGAATCGTTCGATCGGGCGAGCAGGTGCATCCGAAAAGAGCGGTCTTGGCCCTATGGCTGATTTGCAAGTGCCCGCACTCCAGGCCGCTTACGGCGCAGAACGGAGAATTGTTAGTGTAATGCGCGCACTCCGGGTGTTTAACGCCGCCAGGGCGTTCGCGGAAAAAGAAAGATGCGAGGCGAAGGGGTTGGAAGAACTTGGTTTGCCGCGCGAGGCGACGATCGATCCGTTTTCGGGGGAGCCGCTCAAGCTCAAGCACACGGACGATGGTTGGATTGTATATTCGGTGATGACGAACGGCGTGGATGATGGCGGCGATTTCAAGGATATGAAGGATTACGGCGTGGCCCCGCGCAAGTGGCGCGCACGACAATAGACGCGGGCGATTGGCATGTTTAGCGTCGGCGGCAACGCCGAATTTAGTGGGAAACGGAGGGATATTCGCATGTCGAGGAAGGAAGAAGGCGACGGTTGTTGGCGGTAGATTCGGGCTTGCGCCCGACGCTAAAGGGAATACACACGATTGTTTAGCGTCGGCGGCAACGCCGAATTTACTTGCAATCGCCTTACCACTGGGTACGATGATACGCATGTTATTGGGGTGGCACCTTATCTTTTCGACTTATGGTTTCTGGTTACCCAACGATCCGCGCGGCAGCGGGTCGTCGCGAGTGTGGGCCAAGCACTTGTACGATGTGGCGGGCGACGCGACAAAAGTGCTCACAACGCACAGCGTCGCGCAGCGGCCGCATGATGTGCGGTTGCGGCGGACAGCGCAAGACGCGCTCAAGTATCCCGCGGTGCGGTTAACCGGTGTGCAGGCGCGAGCCGTCGGGCGCGGAGTTGCGGCGGTCTTGCCGAAGGTCGGCCTCGTGGTTCATGCGTGTGCGATCATGCCCGATCATGTGCATGTCGTAGTGGCGGCACACAAGTTCGCTGGCGACGAGATCATCGAATGCCTGAAACGGGCCGGGACGCGCGGGCTGAATGCGGAAGGGTTGCATCCGCTCCAGGATTATGCGCGAACGAATGGGCGGTTGCCGAGCCCGTGGGCGGGCGGCGGGTGGAAGGTGATGTTGGGCACGCCGGAGAAAGTGCGCGCGGCGATTGCTTATGTCGAGGAGAATCCGGTGAGGACGGGGTTGCATGGGCAGCGGTGGGGGTTTGTGACGCCGTATGTGGGGTGAGTTAGGCAAAGTTCATCGGCGGTAGATTCGGCGTTGCCGCCGACGCTAAAAGCGGCCGACGCTAAAAACGCTAAAGGGGGGCGTCAATAATTCGTGTTTCCGTAGTATGCGACGGCGTTCAATGTGGTGCGTTTTTTAACCATGGCGACGATGTTGTCGACTTCGACGTCGGATAGCGGCGTGACGTACGACTCGGCGGGGCGGCGGGCGACGGTGTAGATCTGCACCAGTTTCAGTTGGCCGCCGGCGGTGGTGATTTCATTGAGGCGGTCGCAGAATGCTGCGAGTTCGGCCTCGCTGGGTGGGTCGCCGTTGACGCACATGAAAAGGGATTGGATCACGAGTGGCCGCACGCGCGCGGCGGCGGTGATGTTATCGAGGATCTGCCGAAACGGAATCGGCGTGCGCTCGATGAGGTGGTAGTACGCGTCGGTGCCGGCATCGAGTTTGGCCCAAATTTCACCGTGGTTGGCATCGAGGATCGCGAGGCCGCGCTCGACGTGTGGGCGGTGGAACATGCTGGCGTTGGTGATGAGGATCATTTTGAGTGGGGAAGGTGGAGTGGGGAGTGGGGAATGGGGAGCACTCGTGATTTCCTCATTCCGCAATTCCTCTTTCGCATTCGGCATATCTGCCTCGCGTTGGGTTGAGGGTTGCGGGTTGAGGGTTGAGGGAGACCGGGTTGGCGGTAGATTCGGCGTGGCCGCCGACGCTAAATCATTCCGCATTCCGCATTCCCCATTCCGCATTTCCGCTTTGCGTTTGACCTCGGCACATTGGGCGATGATTTCGTCGAAGTTTTTGTACGTGGTGGGTTCGCCGTCGCCGGAGAAGGCGATGTCGTTCACGCGGCGCAGCTCGGGCGGCACGTTCGCAAACTTGGGTGTTTCGTAGATGCGGCCGGAGAGGGCGAGGGCGAGCGTGGTGCGGAGCTCTTCGAGCAGCGCATCGATCTCGACGAAACGCGTTTCACTTTGGCTGCGGCGATCGACCTGGCAATAGATGCAGTCGAAGTTGCAAATTTTATCGGGGTTGAGATTCACGCCCACCGAAATGCCGCCACTGCGCCGACTGAGCACCGGGTAGACGAACCGGTTGTGCTCGAACAGGCGCGCGTGATCGGTGTGAAGCTGGTGGGTGGACATGCGGGAGGATGCGGGATGGGAAACGCGGGGGGGCAGGGAGCAAGCTGCTAGACGGGACGATGGCGATGGAGGTCTCCATGCATGATACGCGGTAAGGGGCCAAATCGTCGAGTTTTGGCGAGATGTGGGGAGGCATGGGCGTAACCGCGGTGGCTGTCAGGGGGAATAAAGACGCTACAATGAACGAATCGTAGGGGGGCTTTCTTGCCATGATCTGCGGAACACAGCTCTTGGAAAATGGAGAAGACACGATGAAGCCATCGAACGTTCGTGGGTTTACATTGGTGGAGCTACTGGTCGTGATTGCGATTATCGGCACGCTGGTGGCCCTGCTGCTGCCGGCGGTGCAGAGGGCACGAGAATCGTCGCGCAGGTCGAACTGTTTGAACAACATTCGGCAACTGGCATTAGCGGCCACACATTTTGAAACACGCATGCGTCGCTACCCCGGCTTGTTCGATGAATTGCCGGCGCAGCAGCGGCAATCCGACAATGGCGAACGCTTTACGACCTGGGCCGTGCTGCTATTGCCGGATATGGAACATCAAAATGTGTTTGATTTGTACGCGAAGGGAGACGTTCCCATGCCGAGTATGTACGTGGAATCGTATTTGTGTCCGAGTGATGGGGCAAAAATTCGCTCGGGAAATGTGATGTCGTATGTGGCCAATGCCGGCTGGGCGACGAGTGCATCGAATCAGGTACCCGCCAACGGGGCGTTCTTGAACCGCGCTTACGACCCCAAGGCGGCGATAATGGAAGGTCACTGGAAAGACGGACGCGATCACACCTTAGCGTTTAGCGAGCGAACCGATTCCGAGGGCTACGACATCATGGGGTGGAACGGCTATCGACAGGCATCCGACGAGAAAGGCGATTTTATCGATCGCGAGGTCGTCGTCAATCAGAAGTACGATCGAACTTGGGGGCCAGCGTTTGTGTGGCAGACACAACCCGCATCGTGCTCCTATATCAATGGACCGCTTTGCGGCTGCGATCCTATAGACCCCCCGTGTGTTCCGCAAAGTGGCACGGGGCGTTACTTGGGGGTCAGTTGTACCTTCAAGTGCAATACGGCGATGCGATCACCCAATGCCAAGCCGTCAAGCGACCATGGCGGCGGGGTAAACGTGGCGTTTGCGAGTGGCCGCGCCCTGTTTCTACGGGATACTATTGATTACCGGGTCTTTCGGGCGCTGATGACGCTGAATGAAAAGATGTCGAACTCGCCCGAACGCGATATGGTGCTCGATGATAACGCACTGAATTGATGGAGATGGAAACCATCGCGGCGCTCGAGTTAAAGTCCTACGCGCTTTCGCGATAGCCGAAATGGCAGAGGCGGCGGTAGAGGTCGCAGCGATTGACGAGTTCGTCGTGCGTGCCGAGGTCGGCGATTTTGCCGTGGTCCATGACGATGACGCGGTCGGCCAGCGAAATCATGCTCACGCGGTGGGTGATCATGAACGTGGTGCGATCGCGCGAGAACTCTTTCAGCACTTCGAAAATGAGTTGTTCACTTTCGATATCGATTTGGCTGGTGGCTTCGTCGAGCAACAAAATTTCTGGATTGCGGAGGATCGCCCGGGCGAGCGAAATGCGTTGCCGTTGGCCGCCGGAAAGGCGGCTGCCGCTTGGCCCCACGAGCGTTTGGTAGCCTTCCGGGAGTTTGTCGATGATGAACGAATGGGCGTGGGCCTTGCGGGCGGCGGCTTCGATTTCCGCCGTGGTTGCATCCGGCTTGCCGTAGCGGATATTGTTTTCGACCGTGTCGTTGAACATCAAGATTTCTTGCGAGACGAGGCCGAAGCGCTGCCGCAGATCGCGGAGGCGCACGTCGCGGACATCGACGCCTTGGATCGTTACGCGGCCTGATGTGGGTTCGTAGAACCGAGGCAATAGTTGGAGGAGTGTAGTTTTGCCGCAGCCGTTCGGGCCGACGATCGCGATCGTTTCGCCCGCGTGAACTTCGAGATTCACGCCGCGCAGTACCGGTTTCTCCGGGTGGTACTCGAAGCACACGTTTTCGAACTTGAGCGAAGAAGTAAGCGCGGGCAGGGCCACGGGATTCATAGGATCGACGATCGAGGGTTCGCGGTCCAAGATTTCGTAGACGCGATCGGCGGCGGCGAGCGCCTGTTGAATGTTGCTGAACTCGCCCGAAAGGCGGCGGGCCGGATCGCTCATGCCGGCGAGCATCGCAAAGAACAGACACATATCGCCGTGGTTGAGCGGCATGTCACTGATCTTGATTCCAAAAATGTGCGTGTGCTGCCCCAGCACCAGGTAGCCGCCCATGATGGCGCCCACGACGACGATCGCCACGCCTAACGACTCCACCACCGGGCTTACCAAATTGTTGTACATGGCGATGCGCATTTGGCGCTCGTAGTAGACTTTGGCCGAATGATGGAATTTGTTGCGTTCGGCCGGTTCCATATTGAACGCTTTGATGAGCTTGATGCCGCCCAGCGTTTCGGCAAGCGTTTCGTAGATCGAGGAGAGCTCTTGCATCGCCTTGCGATGGGTGCGCTTAAGCGCTTTGCCAAGCCAGTGGATCGAGTAACCGGCCAGCGGAGCACCGATGATGGTGAGTAATAACAGTTGCCAACTGACCCAGGCAGCACCGATAAAGCAGGCGAACAGTTTGAGCGGCTCAAGCAGTGCTTGGCCGAAGAGACGCTGAATGCCCTGGTTAACGGCATTGAGGTCAGAGGTACAGCGATTCATCAGGTCGCCGCGGCCGGCTTCCGTGAAATTGGCCATGTCGAATCGTAGGATCTGGCGGTAAAAATCCATCCGCAGGTCGTACCCCACCAAATTGCCGAGGCGGGCCACGGCCATACCGTTCCAAAATCGGAATGCATTCTTGATCACAGTCCCGATGATTGCGACGAGAAACACAACGAGGAGTGTTTTGAAAGGCGTCGTGGGCATCCAGCGGCGGACAACGGGCGCGAGCCATTCATAACGGGTTAAACTGGCTGTGTAGACGCGATTGTTCTTCTCGGTGCTGTGTCGTTCTTGATCGAGTTTGGCGGCGATACGGTCGGCTGGTAACTCGGCGATCCCTTGCAGGTGCTCGATATCGTTGGCAAGGCGAATCTTTTCTGCAACTTGGATGTCGTCCCCGGCGCCAGCGATCTTTTTGACGAGGTCATTCAACTCACGACGTCGATCGGCGACTTCAGCGCGCAGACGAGCCTCAATATCGGCGGTGTCGCCGTTTTGCAGTTTATCGAGTTGCGTCAACCACCGCTGCGAATCGGTCACTTGGCGCTGGGCCTCGTCGATCTTTTGATCGACCCACTCAGGGAGTGAGTGGTCGTTCATGATCACTTCGACGATGGGATAGACCACTGTGAGGTTGCCGCCCCAGAGCACGGCGATGATGACCGATGTGGCAACAATAACCACTACGGTAAGACGGTGGACCAAGGCTGCTTGGAGCGCGCGTTTGAAGCTAGGCATGGGGTACTTGATTCGAGGTGTCGGCCGCTAGCAATACTGGCGGAGACGGAGATTGGAGATTTGTCGCGAGGTTGTAGCAAAAGGCCGCTGGCGCTCCAAGAGCGCGCGATGCTAGCAAGAGTTGAGGGTTGAGCGTTGAAGGTTGAGAGCTAGAAACAGTCGGCAATCTTACTGCGAATGACGCGTTGGATGAGGACGGCGGTGGGCGTGGGCATCGGCGCAGGATAGCGGTTTTTGGCGGTAGATTCGGCCTGGCGGCCGACGCTAACGGGGACTTGTCGAATTGTTGGATTCTACGGGTTGTGCCGCCGATACCAGATGTATCGACCAAGACGTGTGCGCGCACCAACGCTCATCTAGCGCCACGCGACGACTCAGGTCATTAGGGGGGAAAGATGAAACGCGCACTCTTCGTGCTCGCGCTAGCGGTGCTGTCGTCCGTTGGCTGCCGAGCGATTGGTCCAAACGGTGGTCAGGCCTGTGGTGATTCTTGCGGCTCGTGCGGCGAGCCCTGCCATGCTTCGATCGCGCGGAATGCTCCGCGGCCGCTCGGCTTGGTGGAAGGCTGTAACTCTTGTGGCCGCGGCGGCAACATGGAAACCAGTTGCCCCGGCGGCGATTGCTGCATGTTCAACCGCAATTGCGGCCAGGCATGCGGCGGATATCCCTGCGGTGCGTACGACTGCTCGCCCTGCGGTTCGCCCGATTGGGGCTGCAACGGTTATCGTCACCCGATGGGTTACGTCGATGGCCACGGCTTCGTTTGCGATAACGGCCAAGGTGGCCCACGCAATATCCTGCATTGCTCGAATTGCAATCGCAACTATTGCTGTACGGGTCCAGCTCCTGGCTGCTCGTGCTGCCCATTCTGCGGCTGCGGCCCCTCGGGCGATCACAACTACAACTTCACGCCTGGACCGCCGGTCGCCCAAACGGCTTACCCGTACTACACATTGCGTGGTCCGCGAGATTTCCTGTTGAACAACCCGCCCACGATTGGGCCGTATTGAGCTAGGGGGGAAAGCGGAGGGTGGAAGCAGGATTCGTTCTGTCTTCCACCCTTCGCATTGCATTGCTCGACCGAAACTGCGAACGGCGCGAAGGGACTCGCGCAGGATCAGCCGCCAGCGGCGCACGGAAGCGCCAGGGCGGCTGTTTTCATTGGCTAGTCTCAATGGCCCCAAAGCGTGAAAGGGAGCATCAGCGTTCTTCAGCACGTATGGCGAAATGGGGTGGCATGCTCTCGCCGCGTTGGCGGCGTGAGCATGTTCTTCGCGCAAGGCACATGCTTACTCGCTGCCGCGAGAAAGCATGCCACCCGACGCGATTTCGGTCAGGCTGAAAGCCTGACCTACTTAGTTCTCAATGACTGCCCCACCGGCCGCCACGTTTTCCTTGGTGAAGATGCGCGATTTGAGCGTGATGGTCTTGGGGACTTTTTCACCGGCGAGAATTTTGAGTGCCGTGTCGATGGCCTCTTGGCCGCCGGTGGGATACTGAAACGTCGCGTTCAAAATCCCTTGGCTGACGTACGCCACGCCCTCTTGCGGCAAGGCATCGATGCCGACGAACAGTGGCTTCTTCTCGCGCCCAGCTGCCTGCACCGCCAGGTAGGCGCCGTGCGCGCCGGGGTCGTTGTGCGCGTACACCACGTCGATGTCGTCGAAGCGGGCGAGGGCCGAGTCCATTTCCTTGCGGGCTTCCGGTTCGAGCCATTTCATGTCGGCCTCGAACACGACCTTGCCCTTCCCACCGAGGCCTTCGACGAACCCGTTGTGGCGGTCTTGTCCGGGGATACTCGTCATGAGGCCTTTCAATTCGACGATCTTGGCGTCGTTGCCGATGTGTTCGGCAATCCACTTGCCAGCGGCGCGGCCGATCTGCACGTTATTGGCGCCGATGAAGCAGGTGAAGGCATCGCCACGCACCGCCCGGTCGAGCACGATCACGGGAATGCCACCGCGAAAGGCGTTGGCAATTGGTTCCGTGAGCGGTTCCGCTTCCTTGGGGCTCACGATAATCAAGTTCACGCCGGCACTCACGAATTCCTCGATGTGGGAGCGCTGCCGCAAGGTATCGTTTTGGGCGTCCTTGAAGATGACTTCCAAATTCGGATGCTGAGCGGCCGCCGCTTTGATATCGGCATTCATTTGCACGCGCCACGGTTCGCCCAAGTTGCACTGGCTCATGCCGATGGTGAACGTCTTTGAGGCGGCCGGGGCATCGGACTTTGGCTTTTCGCCAGCGGTCGCAGCGCTCTTCGCGGCCGGCTCGCTTTGACTACAACCGGCCAGAATTACTATCACCAACAGCAAATGAACAATTGCATGTAGACGCAACATTGTAAGACCTGTCCTATTCAAATTCACTGCGGACACGAATGTGTTTGTAGGCATAGACAAGGAGACAGGGAGAAGGGGAGACAAGGAGAATTGGTATCCAAACGGTTCTCCTTGTCTCCCCCTCTCCTTGTCTTCTTCCCCGATCGTAATCGGCTCGAATCAGCTACTCCGCTGGCGCTGAGCGACCACCGCCACGACAATGATGATACCAGTTAGCATGAGCCGCGTCGCTTCGGGAACCGCATTGATGCTGAGAATCTTCTCCAAATATCCAATAATCAGCACTCCCAGCAGAGTCAGGCAAACGCCGCCGCGTCCGCCCATCAAGCTGGTACCGCCGATGACGACCATCGCGATGGCGACCAATTCATAACCGGCTCCCGCTTCGGGGTCGCCTTGAGTTTCTTGCGCGGCCTGGCAGATTCCAGCGATGGCTGCGAACACGCCTGACGCGACGTATGCGGCAATTTTTGCCGGAATGACGGGAACGCCCGACAACCGCGCGGCTTCTTCGTTGGCGCCGATCGCGTAGAGCTGCCGTCCCCACACGTGCCGGGCCAGAGCAATGAACGCAACCAGGAGGCAAGCCGCACAGACGACCGTGACGACTGACACCTGCCCCCACAACACGCGGCTATCAATCGCGCGAAACCACTTGGGAAGCTCGGCATAGCGATAGGTCTTATCGGCCTGCTCGATGGCGGTGGAAATTTTCGTGCCGCCCGAGACGTGCTTCGCCAACCCGCGGGCAAAGACCATCATGGCCAGCGTGGCGATAAATGGCTGCACGCGCAGCAGCGCGGTAATGCCGCCCGAGACCGCACCGCAAGTAGCACCGATCAACAGGCTGAGCGGAACAACAATCCAAGGCGACCAGTTCCAATGAATGGCCATGAGCGCGGAGCACACCGCGACAAGCGCCACGACGCTTCCGACCGCCAGGTCGATGCCACCAGAGATAATTACAAGCGTCATGCCGCAGGCCAAGATGCCGTAGACCGACGATTGGCGCAGCGCGTCGCGGTGCGTGCCGAGTTTGAAGAAAGCGCCATGCGCATTGAACACAAAGCCCAGAAGTAGGACGAGTGCCAGCGCGAGAAACGCGCGCGCCGCCGGGCTGAGCCTAAAGTGCTTCTTCGTATTGCGCTGTAAGTCATTCGACGCGGTCATACGTCCGCCTTTATCCCTCATGAAGTGCTATGAATGCTCACGCGGCGAATAGGTTGTGGGAGGCCTCTCTGAGGCCGATGGCGTGTTGCACTGGATAGCGTCATCGGCGTCGGAGACGCCTCCCACAGGTTCATTCGCCTCCCACAGGTTCATTCGTAGCGCAGCTCTCATTATCAGGAGCATTGGTTGATTGAATATCATTACCGGCAAAAAGGGAATTATCCGCCTCGTGCCCGCCCATCGCGGCGGCCAGCACGCTATCTGGAGTGGCAACGTTGCCAGGCATATCGGCCATGATCCGGCCGCGATGCATCACAATCACCCGATCGCTCAAGGCGAGCAATTCGGACATTTCGCTGGTGATCAGCAGCAGCGCGATCCCCTGCCGAGTCAACTGATGCATGAGTTCATAAATCTCTCGTTTGGCGCCGATATCGATTCCGCGCGTTGGTTCATCGAGCAACAACACGCGCGGCTTCGTCTCCAGCCATTTGGCAATCGCCACCTTTTGCTGGTTGCCACCCGATAATTCGGCGACCGGCATTTCCAGCGACGCCGCACGCAAGCACAGCTTTTCCGCCATGGTCGCCGCGACACGCTGTTCGGCGGCCGGGCGGCGCCAACCTTTTCGCGCGAGTTTCGACAGACTTGGCAGAACGATGTTTTCCACGATCGATCGCCGCAGGACGAGGCCCGTCGCCTTGCGGTCGCTCGTCAGCAGTGCCAAGCCGGCTTCGATCACGCGGCGCGGTGAATGGATGGTGACAGTGCTTCCATCGATCTTCACATTGCCGGAAACACGATTACCATACGCGCCGAATAAGCCCAGAAATAGGTCGCTGGCGCCCGAACCTTGGAGGCCGCCGACGCCGACGATTTCGCCCGCACCAATCGTGAACGACGCATTTCGCACGGTGGGGGCCGCCGACCGGCCTTGCGGAAAGACGCTGAAATTCGCGATTTCCAACCGCGGAGTGCCGATTTGCTTGTCGCGTCGCGGAAATTGTTCGCCGAGTTCGCGGCCAACCATCCAACGAATTAATTTTGAGGCCGGAAGTTCTGAAGCAGCTTCCGTCCCTAACAGTTTTCCGTCACGTAGCACGGTGATGCGATCGGCAATGCGGCTAATCTCTTCCATCTTGTGCGTGATGTAAACGATGCCACAACCTTGTTGCTTGAGCTGCTCGACTAATTGGAAGAGCCGCTCCACCTCGGGCTCTTGGAGAGCGCTCGTGGGCTCATCCATGATGAGCACCCTGGCCTGCTGCGAGAGCGCTTTGGCGATCTCAATGCACTGTCGAACGGCAATCGAAAACTGTTCGACGGGCTGTCGCGGATCGATATCGAGGCCGAGCTGGGTGAGCCATTTCGCCGCTTCTTGTTCCTGCAGCCGGTTATGCACCCAGCCCGCCGTGGCCTTGTTACGGCCCAGGAACATATTATCGGCGGAGCTCATCGGGCCGATCAGTGACAGCTCCTGGTGAATGATCGCTATCCCAAGTTCATTTGAGTGAAGCGGCGAGCGAGGCTGGATTTCGCGGCCTTGCAAGCGGATGGTCCCCTCGAAATCGGTATGGATACCGCCGAGGATTTTGATCAGTGTGCTTTTGCCGGCACCGTTCTCGCCGGCAAGGATGTGCGTTTCACCGGCGCGCACATTAAAGGATACATCCTGCAGCACGACGTTCGACCCGAACCGCTTCGTGATGCCGGTCATTTCGACAAGTGGGGCAACGGCGGGGAAAACGAAATCGGACATGTGCCAGTGACCGGGTGACGACAGCTAACGGCAGGTAGGGTGGGCACCGCCCACCAAAGATACTGCGCACAGGGTGGCACGCCCAGAGGCTTTGCGATGGGCGTGGAATCAGCGGTAATTCCCACTTCACCACGCCCTTCGAAGACTCAGGGCGTGCCACCTAAATTGAAAAACTGAGCGGCCCGATGCTACCGGCTTGGTGATTGCGGCCACACGCGTAATTCTGCTATGCTCTCGGAGATTGCCTGACGGAAGGGCAGCCCTCGTGTAGCGACGAATTGTTGGTTCACAATGGGGCGGAGGAACAAATCGACTACTGGAGAAGTAATCCTTGAGCGCCCCAATTTTGGCAGTCACGTTTGATCTGTGGGACACGATTGTCCACGACGATTCCGACGAACCGAAGCGAGCGGCCCGCGGCTTGCTATCCAAAAAAGCCCAGCGCCGGCGTTTGGTGTTCGAGGCACTCGAAGCGATCGAACCGGTTGAGGAAGCGGCCGTTACGCTGGCCTACAACACGGCCGACGCGGCATTCAATTTCGTGTGGCACGACCAGCACGTCACCTGGAAAATTGCCGAGCGGTTGCAGGTGATTCTGAAAGGTCTTGGCCGAACGTTACCGCAAGATGTTTTTGACCGCGTCGTCGCCGACCATCAATCGATGGAGGTCGATATTGAGCCGAATATGATTGATGGCTGCGCGCAGGCCCTGGCTGAGCTGTCGTCGCGCTACGCGCTCGCGATCGTTTCCGATGCCATCGTGACTCCAGGATTCCGCCTGCGGGAACTGCTGGAAAAACATGGCGTCAAACAGTTCTTTCGTGGCTTTGCTTTTTCGGATGAAGTGGGCCACTCGAAGCCGCATCGCGACATGTTCGCAGCGGCGGCCCAACAGCTCGGCGTTGATATTCCGCAGATGATCCACATCGGCGACCGCGACCACAACGACATCCAAGGCCCGCACAAGCTGGGAATGAAGGCGGTGCTCTTCACGGCGACGCGCGATGTCGACAAGAACAACACGACGGCCGACGCGATTTGTGAACGCTACGCCGACCTACCCGGCATCATTGATCGATTGGCACGAGAAAGGCATTAACTCGGATGGCAAAAGCACCCAAATATTTGGTGATCGATGGTTATACGAAAGAGGCCCGCGACCAGTTGGTTTCGGGTGGTGCTTCGACGGCGGCCGATCTGTATTGCCGGATGCTCCTCCGCTGCTCACCGCCGGGAGCGGAATGTGAGGTGCTGTTCCCGTCGGATAAGGGCACATCGTTCCCGACCGATCAGGAATTGGCTCGCTACAACGGGATTGCCTGGACCGGTTGCAGTTTGTGCGTCAACGATTGCCATACGCCGGAGGTCGCCGGGCAGATCGATCTGGTGCGTCGTGCATACCGGGCCAAAGTCCCGAGCTTTGGCAGTTGTTGGGCGGCACAAATTGCCGTGGTGGCTGCCGGCGGTCAGGTACAGCCGAACCCGAACGGCCGTGAGATGGGGCTTGCCCGCAAGATCGAGCTGACGCCGGCCGGCCGGGCGCATCCACTTTACGAAGGTAAAGCCAGTGTGTTCGAAGGTTTCACCAGCCACGATGACGCGATTACGCTGCTGCCGCCTGGAGCGGTTGTGCTCAGCCGCAACGCTTGGACGCAGGTGCAATCGGTAGCGGTCACGCACCAAGGAGGCACTTTCTGGGGGCTGCAATACCATCCGGAATACGATCTCCACGAAATGGCGCGACTCACGTTCTGCCGGATTCCCAAGTTGATCAAACACGGTTTCTTCCGCGACGAAGCTTCCGCCCTGCGGCACGTGGAAGACCTCGAAACACTCCACAGCGATCCCCAGCGAAAAGACATCGCCTGGCGATTGGGGATCGATGCGGACGTAATGAATGAAGACGTTCGCTGCTGCGAAGTTCGCAACTGGGTAAAGCGATTGGTGCTGCCCAGCATGGGACAATGACAAGTGCTGGATAATATATTCGTTCTCTCAGGCCGTTGACACAATGAAGTTATTAAGACGGAAGAATTCTTCTGCCACGGAGATCACCGAGTTCACGGAGCAAACAAAACGAACCGCTAATATTCGCTAATCGAACGCTAATGGCGTATCTTCAGTTCAACGTTCGTCGATTAGCGGTCATTAGCGGAGATTAGCGGTTAAATAACTTTGTGATCTCTGTGGCTTAATCGCCGTTTTGAGAAGTTATTAACATATCCAACACGTCGCCAATACAAACGAGTCTCACATGCCTAGCTTAAAGGATAAAGTCGCCTTGATTACCGGTGCCGCGAGTGGCATCGGTCGTGAATCCGCGTTGCTCTTTGCCGAAAAAGGAGCGAGCGTTCTGTGTGTCGATGTGCAAATGGAGGGAGCCGAGCACACGGTTCGCGACATCAAAAGCTCCGGCGGAAAAGCGGCTGCCTGCCGGGCAGATGTCGCCTCGGCCAAGGATTGCGAAGCGATGGTTGCCGCGGCGGAACGCGAATTCGGCAAGCTCCAGATCTTGTTCAATAACGCCGGCATTATGCACTCGGATGACGACACTAGCCAAAACACCAGCGAAGAAGTGTGGGACCTCACGATGAGGATTAATCTCAAGGGCGTCTTCCTGGGGTGCAAGTATGGCATCCCGGCGATCAAGCGGGCCGGCGGCGGCTCGGTCATTAACACGGCGTCTTTCGTGGCGCACTTAGGCGCGGCCACGCCCCAAGTCGCTTACACGGCGAGCAAGGGCGGCGTCCTTGCTCTCACGCGCGAGTTGGCCGTAATTCACGCCCGCGAAAACATCCGCGTCAACGCGCTTTCGCCCGGCCCTATCCGCACCGAACTATTGATGAAGTTCCTCAACACCGACGCCAAGAAACAACGGCGGCTCGTCCACATTCCGATGGGCCGCTTCGGCGAAGCCCGCGAAATGGCCCAGGCGGCGCTGTTTTTAGCCTCGGATATGTCGAGCTACATGACCGGCGCCGAATTCCTGGTCGATGGCGGTATCACGGCCGCGTACGTGACACCGGAATGATTGCCTCAAACTGTAAACGGCGAACAAATAATCACGCCCATGCGCTAAGGCGCAAAGGCATCGGACGAACTTACCACGAAGAACACAAAGCTCACAAAGAGCTGAATGTTCAGTTTTTCTCGACCCACTCGATACTTGATCCTTTTATGCTTCGTGTTCTTTGTGTTCTTTGTGGTAAGACTGCCTTGTCGTCTTCGCGCCTTGGCGTGAGCCCTTCCTTACTGTGTCATTCGATTCATTAGTCCCCTCCAGCGAGTTCATCCGGGGCAATCATCATGTTGAAAGTTACGAATCCCTACGATCATTCAACGGTCGCGGAAATCGCCTACGATTCGCGGGAGCAGATCGACGCCAAGCTAACGGCCGCCGTCGCTGCCTTCGAACATTGGCGATTTGTGCCGTTGGCGGAACGCATCCGAATCGTTCAGGCTGGTCTCGATCGCCTGAAGAGTGCGGGCGAAACGATCGCCCGCAATGTCACGCTGCAGATGGGCAAGCCGTTGGCCCAGGCCCGCGGCGAATTGAATACGCTCTTCGACCGCGCGCGGCAATCGATCACCGACGCGCCGGCCACGCTCGCACCCGATGTATTGCCCAAAGAGAACTTCATCCGGCGGATCGAGCATGAGCCGTTGGGAGTCGTATTTGATATAGCGGCGTGGAACTATCCTCTAATCATTCCGATCAATGTCATCGTGCCAGCACTGCTTGCAGGAAACGTCATCGTCATCAAACACAGTGCCAAGACGCCGCTCACGGGGCAAGCCTTCGGCGAGGCCTTCGGCGGGCTCGATGTGCCGAACCTGGTGACGAATCTCGTCCTGACGCACGAGCAAACCGCGGAGTTGATCGCCGACAAGCGTGTCGCGCACGTTTCCTTTACTGGCTCGGTCGAAGGTGGGCAAGGAATCTATCAGTCGGTCGCCAAGTCACGATTGATTGACGTCGGCTTGGAACTGGGCGGTAAGGACCCAGCCTACGTGGCCGCGGACGCCGATCTCGAGTTTGCCGCGGCGAATGTCGTTGATGGGGCCTGTTACAACGCGGGTCAATCTTGTTGTGCCGTCGAGCGGGTGTACGTCCACCAGTCTCTATATCCGCAATTCCTGGAGCGGGCGGCAGCGGTTTTGAGCGAGTATCGCTTGGGAAATCCGCTGGAAGAGGGCATCACGATGGGGCCGCTCGCCAGTCGCAGTGCGCCCAAGTTCCTGCAAGGCCAGGTCGACGACGCCGTCCGCCGTGGTGGGCGGCTGCTGGTGGGAGGTCGCATTCCAACCGATCTGCCTGGCAACTTCTATTTGCCAACGCTTTTGGCCGACGTCGAGAACGCCGCCCGCATCATGCAAGAAGAAAGCTTCGGCCCGCTACTACCGGTTTGCCCGGTGAAGAGCGACGAGGAAGCGCTGGGTCTCATGAACGATTCTGCATTCGGTCTGACCGCCTCGGTTTGGACCAGCGACCAGGAGCGTGCCGAGTACCTGGCACGTCGGCTCAGCGCCGGCACGATTTTTCAGAACCGTTGCGACTACCTCGACCCAGCGCTTCCCTGGACCGGTTGGGGCGACAGCGGCAAAGGCTCCACGCTCTCGCGATTCGGTTTTTACCACCTTACGCACCGCAAGTCGATTCACTTCCGCTGCAAAACATAATGCCGCGCGCTGGGTGGTATGCTTTCGCGCCGCGGCGAGTAAGCATGAATTTCGCGCCATCGTTAATGTTCAGGCCGCAGCCGCGGCGAGAACATGCCACCCCTCGTCAACCGTGTGGTAC
This sequence comes from Planctomycetota bacterium, assembly GCA_029781135.1. Taxonomy (GTDB): domain Bacteria; phylum Planctomycetota; class Planctomycetia; order Pirellulales; family Lacipirellulaceae; genus JABDGM01. Next base: position 41,811 of record JAKOXH010000022.1, on the reverse strand, counting down.
AGCGTATCACAGCCGTTCGTAAGGCATCTTGAAGATTTCATCGAGCCGGCTTAAATCGCCGGTTTGCAGGCCGCGCGTGAACCAACTGATGCGTTGCTTCGAGGTGCCGTGGGTGTATTTTTCAGGCGATGTAAAACCGACCTGGCTTTTCTGTAAGCGGTCGTCCCCAATGGCGTTCGCCGAGGTGATTGCCGACTCGACGTCGCCCGCTTCGATGAAGTTGAATTTCTCCTGCCCGTAGTGAGCCCAAACGCCGGCCAGGTAATCGGCCTGTAGCTCCAATCGAACCGACCACTGGTTGAACTCGCCTTCGGGCAATCGCTGCCGCTGCTGATCGACGAGGTCGCTGTAGCCGAGCAAGTTCTGCACGTGATGCCCGATTTCGTGGGCAATGACATAGGCTTGCGAGAACTCGGATTTGGACCCGCCCAGCTTTTGGGCGAGTTCCTCGAAGAATGTGGGATCGAGGTACACGGTACGGTCCGCCGGGCAATAGAACGGCCCCACGGCCGACGGCGCGACACCGCAACCGGTTTGCACTCGTTGTGAGAACAGCACCATCTTTGGTGGTTCGTATTGTTTCCCCACCTTACGAAATTGATCTCCCCAGACGACTTCAGTGAAGCGCAAAATCGTCCCCATGAACTTTTGTTGTTCTAGCTCTTGTGGAGAAAGTTCGCCCTGCTGGCCGGCAGCATTACCTTGGCCGACCTGAGCCTGGTTGACCAATTGATTGAGTTTGCGCGGGTCGACGCCAAACAGCATCGCCACGACGACCAATACCAGCAAGCCGCCGCCGCCGAGCATCACGGGCCCGGCCGTGCGACGCCGATCTTCCAAATTCTCGCTTTGCTCACCACCTTGCCAACGCATATTCGTTTCCCCTTATGTTGCTGGCGATTTGCAAATCCATCGGCCGATAGGTGATCGCCTATCGCTGGCCACGGCCCTTAAGACCCAAAACGACTATACTAACGCGCATCGTCGAACGCCGCACCTGTTGGGCCATGATTTCCAAGGCCGACCCGCTTTTCAATTGGGATGGTGGCACGCCGTGAGCCTGCGCAGGGCGTGGTGAAGCGGGAATCGCCAATTCCGCGCCCCCTGTGGGCGGGCCACCCTTTGCGCAGTGTGAAGTCTGACCTATTGCTACACCGTGCGGTCGAAATACGAGAAATTGCTTTGTATCTCGGACCAGGTCAAGGTAAGCAGCCCGTACTGGACGCCCCAGGGATTGAATAGCGTGACGGTTTGATTGGTGGCATCATATTGCAGCACGGCATAGGAGTGGTTGCCGACGACGGACGTGGATGCCGGAGCTCGGTTCGAGGAGAAGCCGATTAGCTTGCCTTGATCGTACGCAGCAACAAACGCGACAAAATTCGTGTCCTCGTGCGTGCTGGAAAAGGCGACCGTCGCTTGGCCGGTGATCTGTCCCAAGGCGGCGTAAATATAGCCGTTCTCAATCGCGGAATACGAATTCTGGCCGCTGCCGGAAAGGTACCCGCGCAGCCAGCCCATCTCATTAATCTGGGCGTAGGCCTTTTCTGCCAGCGACACCCACAGTTCATTACCAGTATCGTTATATGTTTTGCCAATGCCGGCGTACGCCAGATTTCCGGCCCCGTCGATCGGCAAATACGAATCGACCGTCACGTAGGCCGCCTGCGAATTGTTGTAGATTTTCACCGTGTACGTGCCGTCGCCATTGACCACGAACATATCGGAAATTGCAGCAGGACTCTTAAGCGCGGTTTCCGCGAGCGACGTCAAGAGATAACAATCGCTCAAATTGCCTTGATTGATGTCGGTGTATTCGGCACCGTCGACGAATAGCGTGCCCGAAGTTAATGCGTAGGTGTAAGAAGTCGCCGGACGATCTAAACCTAGAAACCACTTGTTGACCAGGTCCTGCAACTGCGCCGCAGACGAGCCGGGCGCCAAGTTGCCCAAAGTCGATGTTTGGTAATGAGCGTTTGCCGCGTTACCCAGCACGACATAACTCGATAGCTGGCGGACGTAATCCAGCGAACCAAATAACGCTGCGTTGTTGACGATCGTCTTCAGATCGCTAAACTCGATCGCATCCACGGCTCCCTCATCTTGCGCGCTGGAGAGCAACGCCAGGATATCGCTACGGTCAATCAGACCGTCCACATATAAATTGTGCCCTAAGGATTGCAGTGCCGCATCGTGAATATTTGCGTCGAACCAATTGCCGACCGGTGGACTCGGATTTTGATGGCCGAAATTCGTTCGCCACACATTGTAACCTTGTGACGCGGTTGTGCTATTGATGGCCGCGCTGGCTGCGGTCGTGGCTCCCGTGCGCGAGGAGGCGCGCCAGGCAACATAATCGGCGGCATCCACCACACCATTGGTGTTGTAGTCGCCGGCCATTTGGCCAAAGCCGGTGCGCCAGACTTGATAGTCCGCGGGCCCAATCGAGCCATCCTGGTTGCCGTCCGCACCATCGCCGGGTATCGCCACGGAGGTGTGGAGCGAGGCGCGCCAGGTGACGTAGTCGGCGGCATCCATGTAGCCATTGGCGTTGTAATCGCCGGTAATCGCGGCGGCTAACATCTGCCGTGATTCCAATACTTCGTACCGTAGTTGCCGATCGCGTGCGGGAAACTGATTTCTTGCCATATATTTCTAGCCGCACGCGTGCGTGCAACCGATTCGTATCGAGGGGCCCATGGAGGACGCGTTCCGCGCTGCCGCCTCTGCCAAGCGAGGCCGATGTCAAACGGAATCGCCAGCGACTGACTGGTCCACACTCGAAGAAGAGCGGCACCAATCAGATCGCGATGAAGTAACGCGACGAGATACTATCAATCTCGGAAGTTTAACCGAATGCGAAAGTTTGTCTACTACTTCAAGAGGAAATGGCATACGTGTTTTTTACTGACCAAGATGTTGACTGCCGCGCCGCCCCCCCTGACTGGTTGGCGATATGCGCATTGCGTCCCTCACTCGACGGGCGGGGCAGCCACGTTTGTCGCAGTTTACTGCGACACGTCGTTAAGGGCAGCAGCGATTTCGCGGCGGATTTGTTGCACGGCGACCCATTGTTCGTCGGCCTGTTTCCTGGCACCCGGCATGCCGGTGTTGGTCGGCGCGACGTCGCGATTGTTGCAGAACTTCGCGATTGCGAACGCGCGCTCGCCGAGCAGCGCATCGGCCTTCTTGATAGCCTCCTGCTTCTTCGAATCCGCCCGCGCCTTGGCGACCTTCTCGCGGAGAACCGTTAACATGCTGTAATCTTCGACGCCGTCGCGAACTGCTTCCCAGCGCTTCGTCGAGACGACGCTTTCGCCTTGATACGTCATCAGATAATCGGGCGAAACATTCGACTTGAACCAGGGGTCTTCCGGCGATGTGCAGTACGTCCAAAAACCGATGCCGGTGAGGCCATGCCGCCACACCAGCCAGCTTTGGCCGCGATAGTAGCCTAGCGGCGATAAGTGTTTGGCATTGCCATCGCATTCATACGTCCACACTTGCTTGCCCGAGTTCTTGATGATGGCGAACTTCTCGGCACTCAAATCGAGCAAGAAGCCGTTGCGATTCGGGCACCAGATATCGACGTACGGCAGCATCTCGCGCAGCTCTTCTTCCGTGATGCGATAGACGGGGTCGGTGTACATCAGCACTTGCGGATCGGCCTCGCGCGTGAGTTTGGCGTAATCGAGATACAACTTCACGAGCCCATCGCTCAAGCCTGGTTCATCGACGGGGTACATGGCGTAGCGATCGTAGGTAATCCCCATGTCTTTGAGATGTTGCACCCAAGCGGTCATCCAAGCGATGTAGGCCTTGCGATATGCAGCGGTCTCGCGCCCGCCAGGGCCGGAAATTCCGCCCGTCATTTGGAACAGAATCATTCCATGCGGCGCATACTTCTTCACGAATTCATCGTGCTGCTTGTAGTCGATATCACCGACGATCCGACCTTGTTCGTCGAACTTGGCCAGCGGCACGGACGTGCACGTGAACACGTTGTTCCCGTGAGCGACGCGGTCCTTAATCGTTTCTTCTTCGTAATATTTATGACGTGAGCCTTCCACGTATCCCCAGTTGCAATGGTGCAACGGCTGCTTTTCGGGCAGCGACGCTGCCCACACCGTTACTGTAATCGGCGCGATGAATTCCTTGGACTCGGCTTCCAACGTGCGGAGGTGGACGGCGCTCTTCCACTTACCGGGCTTGAGCCGCTTGGTATCGACGTTGAGCCAAAGCTGCCGTGCATCGCGGGATGGCAACGTGATGACGTTGGCCTGGTTCATCCGCGGCAACGCGTCGGCGACGCTATCGGCCATCTGCGTCGGCACGTCGATGACTTCGTGAAGCGTCGTAACATCACGAGCAAGCACGGCGGCTTTATCGGCCGAGCCCTCCAGCGTAAAGTCGTCGACTTCGACACGGGCCGCGACGGATTGCACACCGAAATTGAAAACGTTGACGGCCGCCCCTTCGACTTCACCGGAAAATGCTTCCAGGCTCACATCGGCCTCGCGCAGCCGATCTTCCTGCACTTCGTCCATGCGGCCGAACGGCGCCCAGGGATTCGCCGCGCTCAGCCGCAGCGGCCAGCGCCCTTTCGCAAAGTGTTCGCAGGAAACACGGGCGAGCTTTTCGAGCACGGCAAATCGGCCCAATTCGTTACGCAGGGTATCGCGCAGGCCGCGCCGTTGGACGGCCTCGAGCGTGCCTGCCACGGCCGCCTGCGACTTATGTTCAGGAATTTTCGCCTCACTCGCGGCAACCTGCCCCAAGAAATCATAGCCGTCTGGAATCGCGCTGGCCCCTTGTTTCACTTTGGCGAGCGTTGCTTCCAAATCGGCAATCTCCTTTTTGAACGGCACGACGTAAGCAGTGTCGGTCCGCTGCGCAACAACCGTATCTCCATCGTGAACCGAACATTCAATTTGAATGGTCGTTGGGGTCACATCAGTTAGTGTGTATTTCACGTTGATGGGAAGTTGCTTATCGGCTCCCTCGCGGATTTCGATCTGTCGCTTGCCACCGTCGGTTGCAATTGTCGTGACGACTTTTAGTTGCCTCCCTTCGGGATTTTCGATCGTCGCCGCGACCTCGTTCTCACCGACGTAATACCGTCCGAAATCGATCGACTTGATCTGCACCGGCGAGCGCACCCGCTTACTTTCGAGGCCCGTGCGCGCGTTTCCAAACCGATATTGCGGCCACAACACCTTGGCATTCGGCTTCGCCTCGGCCCAGCGATACGCCGTCAAATTGCCGTCGATCGTGGCGCACAGCACCACGGGCGTGCCATCGCCCTTGAGATCGGCAATGACCGGCGAGGAGTTCGACACGGCCGGCAGCGGATGGCTCTCCTTCAATTCTCCCTGCGGCGTGAAGAGATACAGTTCGTGGCTATACCCAGCGACAACGATTTCAACCGCGCCGTCCCCATCGACATCGCCAATCGTGGGTGAACGCCGCGCACGCTCACGAATTTCAGCCGTCCACAAGGTCTTGCCCGCCGGTGAGATCGCCGCGACATGCCCCACCATATCGATGGCATAGATTTCGACCACGCCGTCTTCATTCGCATCTGCCACGCACAAGGAACTATCGAGTTCCTTCTTCATCGGATGTTCCCACAGCACTTTGCCACTGCCATCGACGGCCATCACCGCGTATCCCGCGCCGGTGATGATTTCGTTCTTGCCGTCCCCGTTGATATCGGCCAGCACGGGGCTCGAGCCGGAGCCACCCTTTTCGACACGCCACTGCTCTTTGCCTTTGCCATCGAGACACACGAGCGGCATTTTCGAGCCGGAAATCAAAATGGAAGGTGACTTCCCCTCGCCGATTGGTCCGATCGCCGGACACAATGTCGAACCCTGTGGGCCAGCGAATTTCCATTTCTCCTCGCCCTGCGGCGAGAGGCACACGACATGGCCATCGCGATCGCCAACGATAGCTTCCTTTTGGCCATCGCCGTCGACATCGGCCACGGCAATCGCCGTTGATCCCCAGTTGATGCTACTGGGCAGATCGTGTCGCCAAATGACACTTCCCGCGTGGCCGCTCAAACAATACACACTGCCCGATTGATTCAGCACCAGAATTTCTGGCTCCGGTCCTTCAACGATGTCGGCCAAAGTCGGGGCAACGCTAATCGGAATTTGGATGCCTTGCATCCACAACTGCTTGCCGTTCGCATCCAGGCCGATCACCATGCCGCCTGTGGTCGTGAGGACAATTCTTGGTTGTCCCTCGCGAGCAATCTCGGCGACGGCGGGCGTACTATCGATGCCACCGAGCGGCGAATGGAACGTCCAAAGAGTTTCAATGCCTAGCGCAGATGAACAGAGCAGGCAACCGTTTAAGAGAACGACGGCGCGAAACGAGTGGTTAAACATGGTGTCGTCATTGATTCGAGGTTGCGGAACAAGGCCCTCCCAACGCCTGCCATTTTAATTGGGGGTACATCGCGCCGAACTCCCCGGATGGGCGGACGCCTCTGAAATTCAATTCCGTTCCGGTGAACTCGCCGTCGCTCTTTCGACGTACCGCTGGCGCGCGTTCCGTCCGCATACCGTGGTGATCTTCAGCACACTACCACGATGAAGTAGATACCAGCGGACGGGTAATTCCCTGCCTGCCCCCACTTCATGCGGGCGGTTAGGGCCAACTTCCACATGACGCGACAACCACGCCGCCGCTCCGCCCATTCGGGGCCAGCGCCCCAACTTCAACCCATTACCGAACTTACGCCGACTTCTCATGAGTAGCCAACGGCAATCCCCGCTAGTTATACTAGTGGGGGCGTTCTAAAGCACTTTAATGAGTTGCTTCGCGGCCTCGACAATGGTCGAAGCCGACCGCGAAGCGCAATGAGCGCTGACAAGCTCGGATCGTCCTACCTGCCGAGCACAGTTCCCCCGAGATTTAGCTGCGATGTCCGATACTGCGTTGCGAACCTTGAGCCGCTCCATTATCCGCGGATTGGCTATTTCTCTCTTAGTACTTCGGACGCCGGCGTTCGCCGCGGTCGATTTCAAAACCGAAATCCAGCCGATCATCGAGTCGGCCTGTTTGCATTGTCACAACGGCAAGAACGAAGACACCGAATTGCTCCTCGACACCCTCGCCGGCGCCACGGCCGATACGGGCGAGGGCCCGTCGATCGTTGCTGGCGATCCCGAAAAAAGCTCGTTCTACAAACGCACGGTTTTGCCGGCTGGGCATAAAGACATCATGCCGTCCGAGGGCGCACCGCTCGATGAGTCGCAGACGAAGCTGCTGCAGCAGTGGATCAAGGAAGGGGCCAAGTGGCCGGCCGACGCGAAACTCGAAGTCCGCCCGCGGGTCGACTTCGTGAAGAACGTCCAGCCGATCTTGGAAACCGATTGCGTCTCCTGCCATTCTGGAGAGCACATCGAAGGCAACTTTGACATCTCGATTCGTGAGTCGGCCTTCACCAGTGGCGATAACGCCCCTTCCATCCGGCCGTTCAATGCCGAACACAGTGCGTTCTACACTTCCACCGTGCTGCCCAAGGACGATGAGCACTTGATGCCGCCGACCAAAGAAGGCGGACCGCTCCCCAAGGAATCGGCCGACATTCTGAAGCTGTGGATTGCCCAAGGCGCCATTTGGCCGAAGGATCTCAAGCTCAAGACACGGGAAAAGAAAGCCACGTATCCGAACTACGACGACATGGCCTTGGTCGAGAAGATCCACGCGCAAATCGTGGCCCGTGCCAAGGAAGAAGGCGACGGCAACTTCAAGGACTATGCCTCGAAAGTTCCGCAAACGGGCGCCGATTACAGCATGATCGCCATCAAGGGCGGCACGTTCCAAATGGGCAGCCCCGACTCGGAAGCGAAGCGCGGCAAAGACGAAGGTCCGCAGGCGAAAGTCGAAGTCGCCCCGTTCTGGCTCGGCAAGTTCGAAGTCACTTGGAACGAGTACGAGCCGTACATGATCACCACGTTCGAACGCTACAAGAACGGCGCTCGTAAAGACTATGACACGAAGGATGGCACCGTCGTCGATGCCGTCAGCGGCCCCACGCGGCCGTATGCCGATATGACGTTCGGCTTCGGCAAGCAGGGCTACCCGGCCATCTGCATGACGCAACATGCCGCCAACAAGTACTGCGAATGGCTCAGCGCACAGACGGGGCATTTTTATCGGCTGCCGACCGAGGCCGAGTGGGAATACGCCTGCCGCGCCGGTACTACCACCGCTTACTCGTTCGGCGATGACCCCGGTCAACTCGGCCAATACGCCTGGTACTACGAGAATTCCGACGAAAAATCGCACAAGGTTGGCGAGAAGAAGCCCAACCCTTGGGGCCTGTACGATATGCACGGCAACGTGATGGAATGGACGGCCGACCAGTACATTGCCAACTACTTCGAAAAACTGGCCGGTAAGGCGACGAACCCCCTCGTGCGGCCGGATGGGCTGTACCCACGGGCCGTCCGCGGCGGCAGTTGGAACGACGATGCCGAAGGCGTCCGCTCGGCCCGCCGGCTCGGTTCCGAACCCGCCTGGCAACAACAAGACCCCCAATTGCCCAAGAGTATCTGGTATCTTACAGATGCCCCGTGGCTCGGTTTCCGGATAGCTCGGCCAAAGGAAATCCCTCCGGTCGAGGAAATGTACTTCTACTGGAACAGTTCCACGGGCAAGCGTTAGTAAACGAATAATACTTTTTAGTCACAGAAGTCACACGGAACACGGACGGCAGATTTGTGATTGATGATTTAGCGATTGATGATTGAAGGCTTGATTCACTTCTTGCAACGTCCAAGTCCAAAATCATCAATCGTAAATCGTAAATCGTAAATCTTGTTCTTTACTCAATGTTCTTCGTGGCTGAATACGGAACTTTAACAATCATAAAGGATAACACTGTGAGCGAACCCAATCGTCAAACTGGCCGTCGCGATTTCATGAAATACACGGGTGCCGTTTCGGCACTGGCGGCGATGCACGTACCGCGTGTCTTCGGGCAAGCGGGCAACAACCATTCGCTCCAGTTGGCTCTCATCGGCTGCGGCGGCCGCGGCACCGGCGCGGTGGCCGACGCCATCGGCGCCGCCTCCTACCCCCTCAAGCTCGCGGCGATGGCCGATGTCTTCCAGCATCGCCTCGATGAAAGCTTCGGCGCCCTCGGTCAGCAGTTCCAGTCGAAGCCCGATGTCGTCAATGTGCCGCAAGACCGGCAGTTCATTGGCTTCGATGCCTATAAGAAGGCGATGGACGTGCTGAATCGTGGCGACATCGTGATTCTGGCCACGCCGCTCGCGTTCCGCGGCCTCCACTTCGCCTACGCCATCGAAAAGGGCCTCAACGTCTTCATGGAAAAACCGCTCACGGCCGACGGCCCATCCTCCAAGCGGATGCTCGAACTCGCCAAGAAGGCGGATGAAAAGAACATCAAGTGCGCGGTCGGCCTGATGATTCGTCACTGCCGCGCCCGCCAGGAGCTCCACAAGCGAATCGCCGACGGCGAAATCGGCGACATCATCGCCATGCGGGCCTACCGCATGCACGGCCCGGTCGGCTCCTGCTTCTCGAAAGTCAAACCGAAGGATCGCGACGAACTGCCTTGGCAAATCGAACGCTTCCACAGCTTCATTTGGGCCAGCGGCGGCCTGTTCAACGACTTCTACATCCACCAAATCGACGAATGCTCGTGGATGAAGAACTCCTTCCCCGTGAAGGCCCAGGCGCTCGGCGGCCGCCACTTCCGTAACGATTTCGTCGATCAGAACTTCGATTCGTATGCCGTCGAGTACACCTACGACGACGGCACGAAGCTGTTTTTCGATGGCCGCACGATGATCGGCACCCGCAACGATATGTCGAGCGTGGTCCATGCGTCGAAGGGCTCGGCGATCGTGAGCAGCTCGGGCCACTTCCCCGGCAAGTGTCGGACGTTCAAGGGCCAGAAGCAGGATCGCAAGTCGGTGGCCTGGGCCTTCCCGCAACCGGAGGAAAGCCCGTACGCCTTGGAGTGGAAGGACCTGCTCGACGCGATCGCCCGCGACGTGCCCTACAACGAAGTGCCGCGCGGCGTGCAGGCGAGCCTCGTCGGCAGCATGGGCCGCATGGCCGCCCACACCGGCCAGGAGATCACCTACGAGCAAATGCTCAACTGCCCGCACGAGATGGCGCCGAACATCGCCGAATTCTCCTACAAAGGCCCGGCCCCCGTCATGCCCGACGCCGACGGCAAGTACCCCATCCCAATCCCCGGCGTCACCACCGAACGGGAATACGGCAAAGCGTGATCCTTGAGGCGACGCAGTGTAGATAGCCCGATATATATAGCCCGGCCGTTTCGGCCGGGCTTTTTGCGCCCATGCCTCCGACGCAGTGCTCAATTCGCGGATGATTGTGGCTCATTGGACCAACTGAAAGGATCAAAAGAAAAGGCCCTTCACGGCTGGCCTAAACCATGATGACAATTCAGTCGGTCTTTGACGGTCTTTGAAGACGGATTTTGACTATTCCTGCTTGACACCCCCGGGAAGTTGATGACAATCACAGTTTGCTCGTCTTTGTCGCGGAAGGGATGCCAATGTCCGTCAAGCGAAGAAAGCGGCGTCTGCCTTCGGCCACACTCGCCGAATTCGAGAAACTTCCGCGCCCATATGGGTGGATCTGGTCATTTGCGCTCGGGTTAATTGTCGCCGGAGTGATCGTATTCGCGGCAACTCGCAAAGGCTCGACCCAAGCCAGCGTTGGCCCTGTCGCACAACCGATCTCCAAGTCAGTATATCCAAGTCTCGGCCAGCTTGCCGAAATGAGCGACGATGAATTACGTCGCCAAGATTTCGCAATGCTGAATCTTCGCTGTGCCGAAGGTTTGCCCGGTTCCGAAAACCTCGACATCCAAAAATGCTTGGCAATTCTGAATCAATGGGCTCAGCGGGTGCGAGTCGAGACGGAACGCCATTTATATCGTGCGCATGATCCGAAATTCGCCAAGTATTACCGAAACTCGGAAGCCTTCTTGCGCGCGTCGATGTTGGTTCAGGTTTTGCAGGAAGATTGCGGCGTCCATTACAACATGGAACGGATCCGCAACATCGACTTTACCAAATCGCAAGACTTGTTTATCCATGGCATGATCGGACGTGACAACGGTGGGACATGCGTTTCGATGCCGGTGCTTTACACGGCTATAGCCCGGCGGCTCGGCTATCCCATTTACCTCACAACCGCCAAGGCTCACTTGTTTTGCCGATGGGATGATGGGAAAGAGCGATTCAACATGGAAGGATCGGGCAATGGATTTTCCGCATTCGATGATGACTACTACATGAAGTGGCCAAAACCAATCTCCCAAGATGAAGTAAAAGCGGGCTATTACCTCAAGTCACTTACTCCCGGCGAGGAATTGGCCGTGTTCCTTGCAGCACGGGGACATTGCCTAGAAGACAACAAATGCAAAGCTGATGCCCTCGTATGCTACGCACAAGCATTGCAACGCCGACCCGATTCACCTGATTACTATGCATTTGTCGTCGCTAACGTGGGTTTTCCGCAAATGTCAAACTTCCAACAAGTAGCGCGTCGTCAACCTGTGCAGCCGCAAACGGGGTATCCTACGCCGTACGATCTGTTTACACCCGTCAGACCGCCAGTCAATGGAGGCGTCGGCTTCGCGCAACCTTACAACGTATTCAAGCCTTACACGCCCGTGACTGGTGCTCCCGTTGGTTTTCCTAATTCAGTCGTTGACCCTAATTTCGGTCTTCCGCAATGAAAGGAATCTGATATGAACAAGAATCTAATACGTGCTGCGGTGGTCGTCTGTTTGCTAACATTAATTCCCAACATCGCAAACGCATTCTACGCTGCACACATGGGCCGGTGGACAAGCCGCGATCCCCTTGTCGAGCGTATCGGCGGATCAGGATTTATGACTGGAGATTCTTTCGTGTCGCGAGATGGGCGCTTGTTCGACAGCAGCATTCAGTCCACAGGTGCGCGAAATACGGGAGCTATTTGGAATGACGGATATGTCGACGGATATAATCTGTATGAGTATGTAGGCTCTGGGCCGCTCACAGGTAGCGATCCATCAGGTTTACAGTGGGGCGGGATTATACGGTGGATACTTCCAAAAGTCATACCAAAACCGCATGTCGACAACCGAATTGGCGATTCCGAATACCATCCATGCCCGTGTCCGCCTGATAGAAAGTGTCCGATCGAGTATATATGCCGCGATATTACAGACAACGGTACGGGGTTCTCTTGGGGGTCAACATACAATGGAGGCCAGCCAAATAGTGAAGTCTGCCGAGAAAGCAATCAAACCTGTGAACAAAAAGTCGACGAATGGAATTCAAATAATGGGAGACCCATCAAGACCATCGACCCCAACAATTCAAAGAAGTACACACTTTGTGATTGGGTTCTTAAGTGAGGATGGAACCAAATGACTTCCGCTAAGACGAAGAAGTGGGCGCGCAACTGGCATTAAAATTCATAAATGGTGGAAGTTATAGCCAGATTATTGTTTTCATTGGTATTCACAGCAGTAGTTACATGCGCGTGCGCGATTGTTTGTACTCCGTACATCCTCATTCGAACCGCGCTGCGAGAAGGTCCATATTGGCGTCGCGTTAAGGACGCTTATTCGAAGTTAATCCGAAGATGTATTGAAACTGGCACAACGTTTATCCAGCCATAATCGCGGGTGGCACGGACAGTCGGCCGCAAGAGATAACGCAGCGGGTGCTCCTGTTGGTATTCCTGGCTCGATAGTTGCCCCTAATTTCGGTCTTCCGCAATGAAAGGAATCTGATATGAACACGAATCTAATACGTGCCGCGGTGGTCGTCTGTTTGCTAACATTAATTCCCAACATCGCAAACGCATTCTACGCTGCTCACATGGGCCGGTGGACAAGCCGTGATCCGCTAAGCGAACGACTAGGCGTCGGGTCGCCATTACATGCTGGAAACACGTTCGTCGACCGCGACTCGGTCCGGAATTTCAGCGCCCCTCAACAAGCGGCGATAATAGATTCTTCAACAGAAATGCAGATGCGCAATTTGTACGAATATTGCCATGGCAATCCTGTAGTTGGGGATGACCCTTCTGGATTATTCGACCCTTTTTTTGGGTGGAACTACGGTAATTATTGTGGATATAACAAAAGGGCAACTTGCCCGCCAGGCAGTGGTGCTAAGCCGGTTGATGCTATTGATGCGGCGTGTGAGCGCCACGATTGTTGCCTTGCAACATTGCGCGACTGCTGGAAGATAACGTCTTGTGACAAGAAACTTTGTAATGAGGCCCATGATGCATATAACTTCGGATGTAAACAAAGCTATGCCGGCAATCCAGCGGCGGTCGCGGCCTGCAAGAAAGCCGCACAAGACGTAGCGTTTGCATTCTGTTGGTTTTGGGACGGCGTGCCGGGCCAAGACCCTCCTATTTTGATCGGCCCTCAATGATTGAACGCCGCCATGCCTGAAGCGTTCGATAGTCATTCCGGCGGACAACAGAATTCTGGAACGCGCCGCGCTAATACTTTGGCCTCGGTATTCACTTTGCTCGGTGTTTTCGCGGTTGGCTTCGGCGCGCTCAGTTTGCCCGCTGGTCTGTTTGTCGGTCCACACGTTCTTGCGGCGGCGATTGGCGAAATTGTCGTCGGCACTGCGTCTTTACTGATCGCGCGCGGGCTTTGGCATGGGAAACGCTGGTCAAGGTGGTGCGCGGCTGCATTGACACTGGCGATTGGCGCCATTATCGCGACCGGACTAGTCCAATCTGTAATTGCGGGTGAAGAAGCAAACAGTATTTTCTTTAGCATCTTGCTTGTGGTATTCGGAGGCCTGTTCATTGCACTACTTTTCATTTCCAGGCAGGATGCAAAGCTACGAGAGATCCGGTAGTACAATTTTCACTTGAGCCGAGTGCCGCTAGCTCTGCTCAAAGGTCTTTACACAAAAGGACGGTTGGCACTGAGCGGCCTGGCCCTGAAAGGGGCCAAGGAATGTAGCGGCGGGCGTGAGCCCGCCGATAAGATGGCCTTTTCCTTCGCAAGCCGCGCAAGCGGCGACGGAAGCATCACGTGCGAGCGGGTGCCACTGGCTCTGCCAGTGCGTTTGCATCGCACGGATGCCGTCTCCAATCCAATTATGCTCAAAGTAGCTTGCACGCTATCCCTTGCGGTTTAAGTTGGAGACTTACTGCAAGGTAAAGAACCGCAAGGCTTCGGCAAGGAATACACGGGCAAAGCCCGTGGCACCCCGTGCAGCTACATCGAGCGAGGGAGACCATCACAACGGCTTGCGCTCGTCGGTACATTCTTGAGCCGCTCTGCGGCGGCGACAACGAACTCACAGGCAAAGCCCGTGGCACCCAACTTGCTTTGATTCGCCGACCCGAGACGGGTCGGCTATCTGGTTATCCCGTGCCCGCTCATACTGCCGCTTGGCGCTCGATTAACGCGCAGCTCACGGCGCGGACGATTGCGGCTCGCTGGGCCAATTGCGAATGCACCAGCGAGTGATGGGGATGCTGACCAATGCAAATGGCGCAAGCATCGCTTCCACCGTCCAAAACGACAAGACGCTCAGACTGCCCGACAGGTGCAAGTACATCGCGACCGCATCAATGCCGCTGAGCAGCAAGAAACCGTACCAGAAGAGTACCCAGCGCCGAGTCGCGACGGCCATCAGGGCCAGGGTACGCGATGCAACATGGCACAGGATGGCAATCACACGCTCGATCGCCGGAATAAGTGCCCCGAACCAACTCGTCGTTCCCACGCCTGCGACGAGAGTCGCCACTGCGGCTACGACCGCTAACAGCGCCGCCTCAAATGCGCCGGCACCCACACCGACCGCAACTGCCCGCGGGGCATTGGCCGTCATCCGCGGCCAAATCAGCGCCGCGATGAACGTGAACAGGACCTCCGTAATTCCGGTCATGACACCGCCGTAGATTGTTCCCACCGTGAGGTAGCCCCAATAGGGCAACGACGACTTGAGTCCTTTGAGCAGGGGGCCGTTCAACGGAATGCCGATTCCAAACTTAACCGCCACGGCCACGGTCCACAACAACGCGCCGACCCAGAACCAGCGCCAGGGCACGCCCGTGAGTTTGCGCCAGTACGCCATGCTGGCCGCTGCCACAAGCATCATGGCCGCGTCCGAAAGCAGACTGGCACCGAGGGGCGGCTTGGGAGGGGTTGGGCCACCGCAGACGCGCACACGCCAGCTACCGACCGCGTCGCTCGTCGTGAGTTCCAGTGTGTACTTACCCGGGGTCGTCGCGCCGCTGATGGGTTGCAGAGTCAGCTCGCATTCTTGAGCGCCGACAGCTTGCAGCGTACGGCCGTTCGGGTCCAGAATTCGCAGGTCGGCGCGTCCCTGCGACATCCGGATCGTCAGCTCAAAGTAGGGATAGGGAGAGTCCGCTCCGAGCGTGAAGTTGAAACTCTCGGTCGTTGAAGCGGGCGTCCCCGTAATGGAGCGGGATTGGTTGAGATAGTCTTCAGCCGGTGCTGATGAAGACAGCAGCGCGAAGAAGACGACGATGCCAGAGATTCGAGAAACGGGCTGCGCTGACATCGCTTGCTCCTTGGTACGAGCTGTCGGCAGACCAGTGAATTCAAGCTATGCAGAAACGGCCGATGCGTCAAGCCGCTAATGTAGGTGGCAGCCGTATTGTAGGTGATCGCTGGGTGGCACTGGCTTTGCCAGTGCAGTCGAGTGCACACCGAAACCGATTCCAATCCATTCAAGCACGATGCACCTTGCACTCAATTGCCTGCGGCTTAAGTTGGAGAGTTACCGCAAAGTACAGAACCGTGAGCCGTCGGCAGCAGGCAATGCCCGTGGCACCGAACTCGCTTTGATTCGCCGACCCGAGACGGGTCGGCTATATATAGTTAGGCCTTGTGCGTGGATGTTGCGGCTTGGCGTTGGCGCAGTTGGTCGATCGTGACGGCGGCGACGATGATCACGCCGAGGATGATGTCTTGCACGGGGTTGCTCAGGCCGAGTTGCGTGCAGCCGGTGGCGATCGTTTGCATCAACAGCGCGCCGGTGAGCGTGCCGAGCACCGTGCCACGGCCGCCGCTGAGACTCGCGCCGCCGATCACCACGGCCGCGATCACCTTGAGTTCGAGCCCCACGCCGGAGGTCGGGTTGCCGACCTTCAGCTTCGCGAATTGGTACATGCCGGCGAGGCCGATGAACAGGCCGCTCAGCGTGTACACGGCAATCTTGAGTGCCGGCACGTTGATGCCGCACAGCCGGGCCGTTTGTTCGTTCGAGCCGAGCGCGAACACATGCCGGCCGAACACCGTGTAGCGCAGGATCAAACTCACCACGAGGGCGAGCACCAGCATCGCCCACACACCCGGCGCGACGAGCAGCCACGCGGGCGTCGGCGCCGGCATCGCGAGGCCGCTCATCCAACCGGGCACTGTTTCTAGCGGCGGCCGCACCGTGGTTTCATCGGCAACCAACTTGGCGATGCCCAGGCACGCGGTCATCGTTCCCAGCGTCACGATAAACGGGGCTACGCGCAGCGCACTAATGAGCGTGCCGTTCACGGCGCCGACGACACACCCCATCAGCACGCAACAAAAAAGCGCGACTTCAATCGAGCCGCCGTTGTTGAGAATCCATGCCATCACCGTGGCGCTCAGTGATACGGCCGTGCCGGCCGAGAGGTCGATACCACCAGCAATGATGATGATCGTCATCCCCAGCGCGCCGACCACGACCGGCGCCGAGGAAATGCACATCGTCTGCAGGTTGCGCAGCGTGAGAAACCGCCCGCCGCCGGCTTGCATGGAATCGGCGACCGCGAAGAAGCAGAACACCAACAGCAGCACGAACAGCGGGCCGAACTGGCCCGTCAAGAGCGACCACAATTTCGTACGCAAGGTTCCCATCGCCTATTCGCTTCCAATCGCCCGCGCCAGGAGCGACTCTTCATTCCACGCCGCGGCCGGCCGAATTTCCACCAGCCGCCCGCGCGACATCACGCCAATCCGGTCGCACGTTCGCAACAATTCTGGAAAATACGAACTCACAAACAACACCGATTTGCCCGCCGCCGCCAACTCGCCCACTAAACGGTAAATGGTCGCCTTCGTGCCGACGTCGATGCCGCGCGTGGGCTCATCGAGCAAGAGCACATCGGCCTCTTGATGGAGTGCCCGGGCGAGCGCCACTTTCTGCTGGTTCCCACCGGAAAGTGACTCGACCGCCAACTCGGGCGAGTCGGCCTTGATCTCCAGCTTCCGCATCCAATCGCTCACCGCTTGCCGGCGCTTCGTGAGATTCAACCAGCCCCACCGGCTATACGGCGACATCCGACTATACGTAACATTGTCGGCGATCGACCGGGCCTGTGCCAATCCTTCGCCGGCGCGATCCTCCGAGACAAACGCCAGCCCCGCCCGAATGCGCGCGTGGGGCGTGATGCCGGGGCTAACTACGCCGACGCGAACGTTGCCGCTGCGTACCGGGTCGAGTGCGAAGATCGAACGCATGAGTTCGGTTCGTCCCGCGCCGACCAAACCAGTAAGACCCAATATCTCGCCGCGCCGAACATCAAACGAAACATCGTGCGGTTTCGTGAAGCCCGAAAGACCAGCCACCGAAAGCAGCGTGTCGCTTGGCGTATGCGGCACGGAGGGATACAACTCATCGATCGAACGGCCCACCATCAGCGAAACGATCCTGGCTTCGCTCGTCCCGGCCAGCGGGCCGCTGTCGACCGTGCGGCCATCGCGCAGCACCGTGTAGCTATTGCACACGCGGCGGATCTCTTCCAGGAAGTGGCTGATGTAAATCACGCCCAGGCCTTCCCGCTGCAACCGAGCGATGGTTTGGAATAGCCGCTCGACATCGGCCTGCGTAAGCGAACTCGTCGGCTCATCGAAAACAATCACCTTGGCGTGGCTGACCAACGCCCGGGCGATTTCCACCACCTGCTGCGCGCCGACCGGCAGCCGGCCTACCGGTATATCGAGCGGCAAGTCGGCGTGGCCGAGGCGTGCGAGTGCGGCGCGAACCTGAGCATGCTGTGTCGCTCGATTCACCACGCCAAGCCGGGCGTGCTCCTGGCCCAGCATGATGTTGTCTTCGACGCTCAAATCGCGGGCGAGGTTCAATTCCTGGTAGATCATCGTGACGCCGGCGAGGCGCGCGGCGTTCGGGCCGCGCGGGGCGTAGCATTCGCCGGCAAGCTCCATTTTACCGCTATCGGGCGCATGGGCGCCGCTGAGCACCTTCATGAGCGTGCTCTTGCCGGCGCCGTTTTCGCCGATGAGTGCGAGCGCCTGGCCAGCGTCGAGTTCCAACGACACGCCCCGCAGGGCCTGCGTCGCGCCGAACCGCTTCGAAATGTCCACCATGCGGAGCAGCGCCATACTACGGCTTCGCCTTGGCTCCCAGCGATTCGGCCAACCGCTTGGCGGCGAGGGCCCCGCCGTTGAAGTTGTCGGTGGCCACGTAGGAAACGATGACGCTTTCATCGCCCAGGGCACTATCAAAGATCACCGTCGGGATGCCGTGCTCCTTGGCGTCGCGAATCGGTGCGATCAGCGCTTGCGAATCGAGCGGGGCGATCACGATGCCGTTCACCTTCTTGGTGATAAACTCTTGGACGACGTTGATCTGGCCTTCGCCATCATTTTCTTGGAGCGGTCCTTTCCACAAAATTTCGACGTTGCCCGCTTCCTTGGCCGCCTTGGCCGCACCGGCGTGGACCGACTTCCAAAACTCGTGCGTCGTGCCCTTGGGAATCACCGCGATGCGATATTTCACGTTGGCGGGCGGCTCACTTTCGGCAAACTGTTCCGGGCTGAGCAGCTTTTTGATTTCCGGATCGTTCATGTTTTCGGCCGTGGCCACGTGCTCGCCAGTGACGACCCGCTTCTCAACTTTTTGGCCATCGAGGTGAGCAAGCATCGTTTTGACGCCGAGGTAACCCATCGTTACGGGGTCTTGCAGCACGATGCCATGGATCTTGCCGTCGCTCATGGCCTTGATGAGCGATGGGCTGGGGTCGAACACGACGGCCTTCACTTTGCCGGAAAGGCCGGTGTTTTCGAGCGCGCCGAGCAAGCCTTGGGCGTTGGGCTCGCAGACGGCAAACATGCCGGTGACGCGGCCCTCATACTTGTTGAGCACATCGGTGGCCTTGTCGAGGGCGAGTTCCGGCGTCGTGCCGGCGTACTGGTCGGAGGAGATGACATTGATCCGCGGGTAGTCGCGGGAGAGCGTATCGAGGAAGCCTTTTTCGCGTTGCTCGGTGCTTTCGCTGCCGGCATTGTAACGCAAAAGAACGACGCCGGTGCTGCCCGGCTGACCTTTTCCGCAGCCCGCGACAACCAACCCGAACAGAACCAACCAGACTGCACGCCGACGCGTCATGGGAATGATCCTTTCCACCTGAATCTGTAACGAACGCCCAAGCCTTGAGGATACTTGGCAGGGCGGGGGCGGGCAACCTGATTGGGTACGCCGACTTTAGTTGGCGGTGCGTACCTTTGGCGGACGGCGCCAACCCCCGAGGTGCAAAACGCGGAAAGACGATGTAGGAAGTTCGCGTTCGTTGGAGGCGTTAGTCGTTGGTCGTTAGTGGACGCGTGTGAGATAACGCAGCCGGCCGTTATTAAGCCTGACGACTTCCATCTTATATCTTACACCTGGTAAGCAAAGAGCTAGCGCTGGCGGAGTGCAGCGTGGGAGGAGTGCAGCATCATTGGGAAGGCGATTCCACAATTATTTTGGCCGTGCCAAATGAGCTGTAAGGCGGTGGAGTGGGTTGAGCGCAAGGCCCAGGCATTTTGCACACTGGCAGAGCCAGCGGCACCCAGGGTGACGTATACGACCGAAAATCGGTGCCACTTGCGGAGATATTCGGCCTTAAGTTCGCCGCGTCCTGTATCGACTGCCGCCCAGCATTACGGCCGCGATGGAAACGAGTGCGATGCAGGTGGGTTCGGGAACAGGTGCGGCAGCGGCGATGCGGAAACCTGTAGCCGCATCTCCGACAGATGGCCCCAATGATCTGCGATACGATGCACTTGTCCACTCAATACCGGCGACGAATCCCCCGCCATAAATACGTCGGCGTGATTCAGTGTAGTCCACACTTTCTGTCCACTCCCAAACATTTCCCCCCTGATCGTATGTCCCATACGGACTCACCGACAGTTCAAACTCGCCGACCAATGTGCGAAGATACGGTTGGAAGAAAGGTGACCCGCGTTCGGCGTAGTTTGCATTGTTTCCTGGATTTGTAGTTTCGGTCGCATCGCGTCCGGGTGCGGCGTTAGTACGGGTTGGATATTCAAAATAGTTGGCCGCCGAGCCCGAGGCTGAGTCATGGTATGCCGCCTTATACCATTCGTCCTCTGTCGGAATGAAGAACGTCGCGTCAGCATTGCGTCCAAACCGAACTTGATCGCCAATGTCGTGGTAGGCACCCTCCTCCGTCGTGCCTAGCCCTTGGGGGCCAATTGGCTGGTTATTGTGCAGCCAATTACAAAATCGAGCCGCGTTCCAGAAAGTCACAACATTTATCGGTCGGTCGGCCCAATCGGGTGCCACGCTGTAATTAAAGTTAGGAGAAGTCCCACTCCGCTTTATGTTACCTCCGCCGTTAAACAGTTCATGGGGATCATCTCCTGCAACTGCATTCAGAAACTCTGTGTATTGTCCTGCCGTTATTTCATATTTGCCGATTTGGTAGACACGATCCACACTGCCGATACCTTCTGGCTGCCGGTCGGTGTTGTATCGCTTGTCCGGTGCATTACCCGGATTGCCGACTATCACCATTTCGATGTTGACGGCACTGGCAGAGTGAGTGCAGAGAAAAATGCACTGAAGCAGAACGGCGATTTTGATCCTCATTATCCCGCCTCCTTTAAGTCGTTAGCTCGACTCTTTAGACTGCCCGTATCTTACCACGCCCGACCGACCACAAAAAACCAGAAGCTCCAAAAAGAACGGTATTAAATCCTGTTTTTCACTACCACAGCTGAGAAAAAGATAAGAACAATCACCGTTGCCAGGCGTTCTCAACAGATACCGTGGGTGGCACGGATAGTCGGCTGCTGAAGGGGGTGCCAGCAAGTGACGTTCATTCGGCCGATCGTGCGTGTGTGGAAGGACGGGAAGTTGTTACAAAGATGACCGACCGACGGCCTCTTGTGCCGTGCCACCGATACGTGTCCGATCTATGTAGCACCGATGGCAGAGCCGACTGCGGACGAGTATCGATGTCGCCCGTGGAAGAGCGTAAAATTAGCCCCCGGTCAGTGACCGGGGGCTAAATGTGGATGTCGGGGCAGCCTTGAGGGAGAGGGCGTATTTCTCAATCGATTTTGATCGACCCGCGGTGAAACCGCATAATGACGTTGGGGTCGGGGTAGAGGCTGACGCGGGCCGTGTCTTTGCCGGCGTAGTCGATCAGCGAAAGCAAGTGGCGCATGCTTTCCAGGCGGGCTTTGCGCTTGTTGTTGGCTCGCACGATGATCCAGGGGCTGAAGCTGGTGTGGGTGCGGCTGAACATGACCTCTTTATATTTGGTATAGCTGTCCCACTTTTCTTGGGCGCGGGTATCGAGCGGGCTGAGCTTCCATTGCTTGAGCGGGTTGCGGCGGCGGGAATCGAAGCGGGCGGCCTGAATATCCTTGCCGATCGAGAACCAGAACTTCACCAGGACGACGCCGTCTTCGACCAGCATGTGTTCGAACTCGGGCACCTGCTGCATGAAGCGGTCGTATTGTTCGCGGGTGCAGAAGTCGTTGGCCGGCTCGACGACCGCGCGGTTGTACCAACTGCGGTCGAAGAAGACGATTTCGCCGGCGTTGGGGAGCTGCTTCATGTAGCGTTGGAAGTACCATTGGCCGCGCTCTTCTTCGGAGGGCGTCGGCAGAGCGACGACCCGCATGGCCCGAGGATTGAGGTGTTCGATGAAGCGGCGGATCGTGCCGCCTTTGCCCGCGGCATCACGGCCTTCGAAGAGGATGGCGACGCGTTGCCGACTTTCCTGGATCCAGCGTTGCAGCTTCACGAGTTCGATTTGCAGCGATTCAAGTTCGTACTCGTAGGCAACGGCGGCTTTGATTTTGGCGACATCGAGGTTCTTCGACCGCAGCAGTTGGATGAACTCGCGGGCCGAGTGGAGGTCGGAAAGTTCTTCGTGCGTGAGGTACAGGCCGGCCTTGGAGTCGCCGCCCGAGGGATCGCGCGTGATGCGGATTTCGCGCTCATCGTACAATGCGTCGCTCGGGATCGTGCGATGGTCGGTCGGCGCGACGGCGTCCCAACTGGCCTCGAATTGCGCGCGTTCGATCTGGTCGCCGGCCGGGGACGCGTCCTTGGTGGGGGAAGCGGAAGAGAAATCGCCCGCGATCGTTGTGACGGACCGCATGTTATCGACTGCGTTTGGGGCGCCGTTCATGATTCGGATCAAGAAAGGAGGAAGATTCGAAAAGCCGCAGGACCGCGATGCGGCTGGTTGGACTCCAGAGCGGAAATGCGGCCTGGATTGCCGTTTCTCAAAAGTAGGCCGGGGAAGAGAGCAATCAATAATTTGGCAGGGGTGGTAACCCCATTCGCCGAGAAAGGCGGCGACTGCGAAGAAGGCACAGGGAGGGGCATCGTCACAATCGGCACGTTCGGCACAGGTTGATGGAGGTATAAAAGCCCGGAAGACTTGTAGGCGGGGTCTCCGACCCCGATGAAGCATCACACCTCAAGCCATTCGCGACCGTTCGCGCGAAATCGGCGTCGGGAGACGCCGCCCACATTGTTCCGTTGGAGGACGCCACCCACCGTTGTTCCGCCAAAGTGAAGAAGTATTGGTCCGAGCCGGAATTGGCAAATGATTGCTTGGGCCGTTCGCTTGGCTGATAATCTGTGGATTGATTTCACTGGTCGGTATTGGCGTGGGGCACGTGGTTCGCACTCCGGTGGCGCATCGCGGCTAAACGGCGAGCGATTGGATTCAATTATTCGAACGAGGACGCGGCGGTGTTGAACAACAGCGTAGGGCGGAAACGGGCGGTGCGGTGTGGGGGCATCGCGACAGTGCTGGTGTTGTGGACGGTCGTTGGCAGCACGGCGTGGGCGGCTGAGCCCGATCCGCGGGCGTTGGGCGAGGCGTATCAGTCGCGGGTGCGACCGCTGTTCGAGCAGTATTGTGGCGAATGTCATGGCGCCACGGATGTGGTCGAGGGAGACATCAACCTCGCCGCGATCAAGACGTGGGACGATGTGGCTCGGCAGCCGAAGACGTGGCAGAAGTCGGCCGAGATGCTGGGCAATGAGCTCATGCCGCCGGAAGATGTGGATCAGCCCACGGAGGCGGAGCGGGCTCAGTTGAAGAAGTGGGTGACCGAGGTGTTGCGGCTCGCGGCGCGGAAGCAAGCGGGCGACCCGGGACGGGTGGTCTTGCGGAGGCTCAACAATGCGGAGTACACGTACACGATTCGCGATTTGACAGGCGTGGCGTCGCTCGACCCGGCGCGAGAGTTTCCGGGGGACGGAGCGGCCGGCGAGGGATTCACCAATACAGGGAATTCGCTGGTGATGTCGCCGGCGCTGGTGACGAAGTACCTGGACGCGGCGAAGGAAGTGGCCGGTCATGCGGTGCTGCTGCCCGATGGTTTTCGGTTTTCGCCGCATACCACGCCGCGCGATTGGACGAACGATTTGCTGGCGGAAATCCGCGAGTTCTACGGGCAGTTCACCGAGGCCAGCGGCGGCAGCCAGGTGAATTTGCAGGGGATTGTATTCGATACGAACCAGGGCGGCCGATTGCCGGTGGAGAAGTATCTGGCGGCAACAGTAGCGGAACGTAAGGCGCTGACAACAGGCCGCAAGACCGTGGCGGCTATCGCAGCGGAGCACAAACTCAATGCCAAGTATTTGGGGGCGCTTTGGTCGAGTTTGAACGCGAAGGAGCCGTCGTTGCTGTTGGATGGGTTGCGGGCCAAGTGGCGCGTCGCGCAGCCGGGAGATGAAACGGCGCTGCGGGCGTCGATCGAAGCATGGCAGAAAGCGTTGTGGAAGTTTAATAGCGTGGCCCACATTGGACGCGTAGGTGCGGCGACGCGGTGGATGGAGCCGGTCGACCCGCTCAGCACGAAGCAAGAAATTCGCTTCAAGTTGCCGGAGTCGCCGGACGGCAAGGATGTGACGGTTACGCTCGTCGCCACGGATGCGGGCGACGGCAACGCGGCGGATTTTGTCGTGTGGCAAGCGCCCCGGCTGGTGGCACCGGGGCGGCCAGATTTGTTGTTGCGCGATGTGCGTGAGGTGGTGCGCGAGTTGAAAGCACGCCGTGAGCGGCTGTTTGCGACGGCGGCCGCGGCGTTGGAAGCGGCTGATGAGATTTCACGAACCGGCGACAAGTTCGATATTGCGGCAACAGCAAGCCAGCATGGTTGTGAGGAGAACGATTTGCGGGCGTGGCTCGATTATTTGGGAATCGGCAGCGGCGATGCCGTGCAGCTCGACGGCCTCTTCACGAACAAGCTCACGAAAATCAGCGGCCACGATTTCATCAATGGCTGGGGCAGCAACGACACGCCGATGCTGCTGGCGAATTCGTCGGACGAGGCGGTGCGGATTCCGGGCGACGCGAAACCGCATGGCGTGGTAGTGCATCCGTCGCCCACGTTGCGAACGACCGCGGCCTGGCGGAGCCCGATCACTGGCGCCGTGAAGATTGCCGGTACGGTGCGGCATGCACATGTCGGGTGTGGCAACGGAGTGACGTGGTCGGTCGAAGTGCGGCGGGGCGCGACGCGGCAGAGGTTGGCGACAGGCGTGTCGGCGGGTGGTGCTGAGGTGAAGTTCGGCCCGTTCGAGAATGTGCTGGTACGCGCGGGTGAGGTCGTTTCACTCTCCATCGGGCCGCGCGATGGGAATCATGCGTGCGACCTGACGGCGATTGATCTGGAGATTACGGGCAAGCAGAACGACGCGGAGCATGCGTGGAATTTGGCGGCGGATGTGGCTGGCGATGTGCTGAAGGCGAATCCGCACGGCGATCGATTTGGCAATGCGGGCGTGTGGCATTTCCTGGCGGAGTCGGATAGCGGCGGGGCGAATGGGCCGGCGATCCCAGCCAATTCGCTACTGGCGAAGTGGCAGACGGCGAGAGATTCCCACACGCGGCGGATGCTGGCCAGCGCGATTCAGAAACTTCTCACCGGTGGGCCGGCGGCCGCACAATACTCGCCCGATGCGCTGCTATATCGGCAGTTGGCGTCGTTGCGGGGGCCATTGCTGGGGAACGTGGTGATTGGGGCGTTCGCGAATCACGATGCGAAGGAAGCGGCGGCCGAGGCGATTGGCATTGACCCGGCGTCGTTTGGGCGCCATCCGAATGGCCAAAAACGTGAGGCGGCAGATTTGTGCGTGCAAGCGCCGTCGCAGATCGAAGTGACCTTGCCGGCCGATTTGGCGGCGGGTTGCGAACTTGTGACCACGGGTATTCTGGATAAGGAAACCGGCGGCGAGGGTTCGGTGCAGCTTTCGGTCGTCGCAGGCAAGGCGGAAGCGGTTTCGAGCTTGCAGCCGGGCGATGCCAAGGTGAGCGCGAAGGATGGGACGTGGACGGCGAGCGGTCAGAATGTGTCCAACTCGGCACCGATCCTGGTGACCGCCAGCAGTGCGGCCGAGCGGCGGTTGAAGGCGGCGTTCGACGCCTTCCGGCAGTTGTTTCCGCCGGCGTTGTGTTACACGAAGATTGTGCCGGTCGACGAAGTGATTTCGCTCACGCTGTTTTATCGTGAAGATGACCACCTCGTGCGACTGATGCTGGACGAAGACCAGAAACGGCGGCTTGACCGAATGTGGGATGAGCTGCATTTCGTGAGTCGCGATGCGCTGACGACGGTCGATGCGTTCGCCCAGTTGCTCGAATATGCGTCGCAGGATGGCGACCCGAAGGCGTTCGAGCCGCTGCGGAAGCCGCTCGCGGAGCGGGCGGCCGCGTATCGCCGGCGGCTCGTCGATTGCGAGCCGGTGCAGGTGGGCAAACTGATCGATTTTGCGGCGCTCGCGTACCGGCGGCCGCTTGCGAATAAGGAAGTTGAAGAACTCAATTCGCTTTACAAATCGCTGCGCGGCGAAGAGATTCCGCACGAGGAAGCGTTTCGCATGACACTGGCGAAAATCCTGGTGAGTCCGGCATTTTTGTATCGTTTGGAAAAGCCTGGCCCGGGGGCAGGGCAAGGGCCAGTTTCCGATTGGGAGTTGGCGAGCCGACTAAGCTATTTTTTGTGGTCGTCGCAGCCGGATGGTGAGTTGCGGCAATTGGCGGCGGAGGGACGACTGCACGAGCCGGAAGTGCTCGCGGCGCAAACGCGGCGGATGCTGGCCGATGCCAAGACGCGGCGGCTGGCCACGGAATTTGCCAGTCACTGGCTGCACATCGACGACTTCGAGCATCTCGATGAAAAGAGCGAGCGGCACTTCCCCACGTTTGCCGGTTTGCGCGGGGCGATGGCCGAGGAAACGACGCTGTTCTTCACCGACCTGTTCCAACACAACGGCTCGGTGCTCGATATTCTCAATGCCAATTACACGTTCCTCAATGAACCGCTGGCCAAGTTTTACGGCATTCCCGATGTGACGGGCGCCGAATGGCGGCGGGTGGAGGGCGTGAAGAAGTTTGCCCGCGGCGGAATCTTGGCGCAAGCGACGACGCTCGCCAAGCACTCCGGTGCCTCGCGGACGAGCCCGATCATCCGCGGCAACTGGATTAGCGAAACGCTGCTCGGCGACAAGTTGCCGAAGCCGCCCAAAGGCGTGCCGCCGCTGCCGGATGATGAAGCGGCGCTCGACGGCAAAACGATGCGCGAGGTGGTCAACAAGCACACGGTCGATCCGAAGTGTTTCAACTGTCACCGGCGGATCGACCCGTTCGGCTTCTCGCTGGAAGCGTATGATGCGATCGGGCGGCATCGCACGATGGACCTGGGCAATCGGCCGGTTGATACGCATGTGAAACTGATCGACGGCGCGGAATTCGACGGCCTGGAAGGGCTGCGCGACTACTTGCTCAACCAGCGTCGCGAGTCGTTCGTGCGGCAGTTTTGCCGCAAATTACTGGGCTATTCGCTGGGCCGGGCGGTACAACTTTCCGACGACCCGCTGCTCGAGGAAATCGAGCAGCAATTGGCCGCGAACGGTTATAAAATACAGGTGGCCGTGAACGCGATCGTCAGCAGCCGGCAGTTTCGCGAGATCCGCGGAGCGGACGTGGCGTTCGAGGAGTGAAGCATCGCGTTCATGGTCACGACTTTTAAGATAGTCTCACGCAAAGGCGCAAAGGCGCGAAGAACGAGAGTGAAGCAACGAATGCTTCAACCAGGAAGTGATGATTTGTAAGAACTCGAGTGATTCGATCCACGCTCCACATGTGTGTTTCAAGTATCCTGCCGTGATGTTGTAAATCGCAAGAAATGAGAACTTTGCGCCTTAGCGCCTTTGCGTGAGTCCAATTGCCTGTTCGTTGAGTCGAATAAAGAATTCCTCCGCATGGCTAAAAAGGAAAAGGTAGTATGAACCAACACAAGTTTTCTCGGCGGACGATGTTGCGGGGGATCGGCGTATCGATGGCGCTGCCGTGGCTGGAGTCGCTCAATGTGTGGGGCGATGTGGCGGCCGGGGCCAAGGTGGCGAGCGAAGCGCCGGTCCGGCTGGCCGTGCTCTTTGCCGGCAACGGGTTCCACAGCAAGGAGTGGTGGGCGAAGGGCGCAGGCAAGTCGATGGAGTTGGGCAAAGTCCTCACGCCGCTCCTGCCGTATCGCGAGAAGATGCTCGTCGTTCGCGGCCTGTACAACGAGGAAGCCCAAAAGGGCAACATCCACAGTTCGCAAACGGGCAACCTGCTTTCCGGCGCGCCGCTCGCCTCGGGCGGTGAGATTCGCTCAGGCACCAGTTTCGACCAATTGATCGCCCAGCGGTATGGCCGCTCGACGAAAGTGCCGAGCCTGGTGCTCGCGTGCGAGAAGTCGAATCCGTCGGTCCACAAAAATTACTCGATGCTCTACAGCTCGCACATTTCGTGGTCGTCGCCGACGACGCCCACGCCGCTCGAGTTGTACCCGGCGCTCGCGTTCGATCGGCTTTTCAAGGATGAAGTCGAGCGCGGCGACAAAAGCGTGCTGGATGCCGTGATGGCCGACGCCAGCGACGTGCGGCGGCAGATCAGCAAGAGCGACCAGCGCAAGCTCGATGAGTACCTTGATTCGGTGCGCGATGTCGAGCAGCGAATCGAGTCGGCGGGCAAGCAGGGCGAGTTGCAGGGTTGGCGACCCACACTCGAGAAGCCGAACATCCCGCGTCCGCCGGAAGGTGTGCCGCAGAACATCGCCGACCACATGCGGCTGATGTGCGATATCCTGGTGCTCGGCTTCCAGACCGACACGACGCGGATCACGACGCTCAAGCTCAACAACGATCATTCGTCGCTACGGTTCCCGCACCTGGGCGTCGACTACATGATTCACCATTTGCTGTCGCACTCGGACACGGCCGATTGGCTGAAAGTGAATCAGTTCTTCCTCGAGCAACTCGCGTACATCGCGGGCAAGCTCGACGGCATTCAGGAAGGCGAGCGGACGGCGCTCGACAACTCGATGCTCGTCTTCCTATCGAGCATGATGAACGGCGGCCACGATGCCACGCAACTGCCGGTCGTGGTGCTGGGCGGCGGCGGTGGCAAGCTACGCGGCGGCCAGGTGCTGAACTACCGCGAACAATCGAACCGGCAAATGTGCCGGCTGTACCTCTCGCTCATGGACAAGATGAACGTGAAGCTCGACAAGTTCGGCGACGCGACGGAGCGGTTGGCGGAGGTGTGAACCAGATTGATGAATGAACACATCACCGATAGAGTTCGCCTAGCGTGTTTTCTGTTTTGCGTCCTACCAGTCATATGGGGATGTGGACGAGAGCGTGGGATTGCCACGCCAAAAAACGGAAAGGTTGTTCAAGCCGGTATTGGCCTGCCAGACTGTTACCTTGGGATACCCATCAAGGAATTAGGAAATGACTGGCAGGCATCAAACGAAAAGGACCTTGACCACGAGTTCCTGAAAACGTATCTCGAAAATACTAAAGCTGGATTGTCCATAGCACACGATGACACGAAAATCACCGGCATACTCGTCTATTTCGGCTCGCCGGAGCAGGGGCAGTTCTCCGGGCAGATTGAAGGTGGCATTGGTGCCACAAGCACTATCGAAGATGTAATTCACGCCTGCGGACAACCTGAACAAATCGCTGTCACGAAAAATGACGAAGGCGAGAATGTTGATCTCTGGTACATGGACAAGGGAATTGCATTCGTGTTTCTGAACAAGGAATTACAACATGTATCGGTAAGCCGCCGATTGAACGACGCTCCTGATGAATTCAAGAAGGACATTGGTGACACAACAATCTACCGAGCGATTAAACCCTGATCGACACTTAAAACATGCCGGGTGCCGCTAGCTTCGCCAGTGCGATTGATGGCTGGGCCTTGCGGCAGTCGCCTATGGACTCACTAAATGGCTGTGTCGGGTAGTCACAATTTGTGGAATCGGAAAGGCAGTTCCATACACATCGTTTTGATGTTGTTGCTACTGTACGTCTCGTCGTATTTCATTTGGTCACGTATTGCGATTTCGCGGGCCGCATCCGCGGGGTTTGGCGGGTATTATTTTGTCTAACCGTCAACTGACACGCGTGAAGCAATTCACATAAGCTGCTGCATATTCTATTCACCTTTAATAGCAATAGAAGAACGTCTGGGGACTGGTCGGCAACCCGCCTCGATCCCGATGGCTGGGCTGAGTCGTTGAGTAAATGAACGCCCTTTGACAGTAGTCGCACCGGATGAAGGCGAACCCGCAGGGTTCGCAGCGATTAGCCGGCGGTTGAGCGCAGCGACACCGCCGGTTCATGAGCGCGTTGGAACGCCGAACCCGGCAGGGTTCGCAGCCGCTGCGACCCCGCTGGGGTCGCGGGTTGGGGTGATTCGCCTTCCGGTGGTGTCATCGCTGCGCTCCTCAACCACCGGCTAATCGCTGGCATCCCTGCGGGATGACTCGATTTCCCGCTGGGTGGCACCGACTTTCGGCCGCATGAATCACACAACTGGCGGGACTCTGTTCGGCCGAATGTCGGTGCGGCGCAGCCGTGGGAGGCGAAGCGAGACCCACCTCTGGCGCGAGCGCACCGACATTTGGCCGGGCAACGCCTGTGAAGTGGCAAAGAGAGGTGCGGCCAAAAGTCGGTGCTACCCTGGTCTTGCCCGGGGATTAGGTCCCGTCCGGCAGACGGGACCTACTATATTCCATCAATGCTCTTGCTTGCGCTGCGAGCTTCGAGCAGGGGATGGAGAATGGTACCGCGAATGGCCCCGGGGCGGGTCGGCCAGGGCTAAATGTGTGGAGGCGATGTTGCGCATTCGGCGAGCGCGCTGGGGGCTCGCCTGCGGCTCGACCCCGGCCACCCGCCGTCGCCGTTGGCTCCGGGTTAAACGACCCGGGGCCGTTCATTCTCCTCAGAATGAATTCACGAGCGTTCGCTGTTCGGTTTCTGCGGTGGTCATGCGGCGGACCATCGTGTATAGGTGGCAGTGGATGGCGCACTTGATGAGGTAGACGAACAGCACGACCGGGTCGCGGCGGGTGCGGAGCAGGTTGCGGAGGCGGCGGCGGTATTCGCGGCGGAGTTCGGGTTCGGGAACGCCGCGCATGAGCTGCAGGAAGATCAGCACGCTACGCGTGAGGTGTTGGGCATTGCCTTTGAGCCACGACCACGGGTGGCGTCGCCAGTAGGCGGCGCGGGTTTGGCTGAAGCGGAAGTTGCCGCGGAGGAAGAGGTCGTCGAGCCGGTCGAAATAGGCCGTCGTGTCGTACAACTCGGCCATCAGGCGCACGTAGCCATCGCGCAGTTCCTCGCGGGTCATGCGGGCGGGGATGACGTTCGTGCCGAACTCGGCTTCGTGTTCTTCATCGAGCCGACCTTCGGCAGCCAGGCGGGCATGGAGCGGCGTCTTGGGAATTGCCGAGAGCATGCCGACCATCGCGTGCAGCACGCGGGCTTCCGTCAGGTAATCGCGCTGGGCGGCGAAGATGCTGGGCTCATCGTGATCGAAGCCGACGATCATGCCGCACCACACGTCGAGGCCGGCGTTCTGGATTTTGTGGACCCGCTCGATCGACGTGCTGCCGGGGCGGACGTTTTGATATTTCTTCGTTTCGCGGAGCGATTCCTCGTTGGGCGTTTCGATGCCGACGAACACCGTCGAAATGTTGGCGTCGACCATGAGCTGCAAGAGTTCCTCGTCATCGGCCAGGTCGAGCGAGGCCTCGGTGAAGAATTGCAGCGGATAGCCGCGGGCTTGCTGCCAGTCGATGATCGCACGGAGGACGGTTTTGATGGCGTGTTTGTTGCCGATGAGGTTGTCGTCGACGATGAACGCGATTTCGAGGCCGCTCGCGACGAGGGCTTCGAGTTCGCGAATGATTTGCCAGCTCGTCTTGAGGCGGGGGCGGCGGCCGAACGTAACGATGATGTCGCAGAACTCACATTGGAACGGGCAACCGCGCGAGAATTGGACGCTGCCGAACAGGTAATGCCGCATCTTCAAAAGATCGTAGCGCGGTACCGGCACGGTGGTCATGTCGGTCTTTTCCGCCTGTTCGTAACGCCGCTCGAAGCGGCCGGTTTGCCATTCGCGGAGAAACTGTGGCCAGGTTTCTTCGGCCTCGCCGATGAAGATGACGTCGGCCAGTTCGCCGAAATAATCTTCGCGGACGGTAACCCACGGGCCGCCGACGACGGTGAGGACGCCGCGGGCTTTGAGCTGGGCGAGAATTTCGCGCATGCGGTTGCGCTGCACGCTCATGCCGGTGAGCGCGACGATATCGGCCTCGGCGAGGCGGTCGAAATCGAGCGGTTCGACGTTTTCGTCGACGATTGAAATCGTGTGCTCGCGGGGCGTGAGAGCCGCGAGAAGCGGCAGACACGCCGTCGGCAAGTTAGCCCGCTTCCGCAGTAGCGGCAACGCGTGTTCGAGACCCCAGTAGGAGACCTCGAAGCGCGGGTTGATGAGTACGATGTTGGCCATGACGAGGCGCCCTTACCCCAGGCCCTCGCCCCACGGGAGAGGAGTTCTCAGTCCTTGTCAGTTGTGGCGGCGGCTTTTTTTGCTTTGACCGGTTTGTCGACCATATCGTCAGCGGGTGTGGCGGTAGGTAGTGTAGCAGCCTTCGGTTCGACTTTCGACTCGACAACGGGCAAAACACGCACGGGCCGCCATTTCGTCGGGCTGGCGGCGGAACTATCGGCCAGGACAGGGGCCTTTTCCGGCGTGGGTGGTGATGTTTCCGCCGGTTTGCAGACCACATGGTTGATCGGCCCCACGGCCGCCGGTACAAGCTGCACGTACCGCAGGGTGTGCCCGAGCGTGGCCTGTTGCTTCACCCAGAGTGTTTTTCGGGTGCCGACCGCGTTGCATTCGACTTCCAGGGCGATCGCGCGCCAGGTGCGTGGCGCGACGAACGTCACGGCCAGCTCGTGGACGCCTTCCAACGAAGTTTGCGACGTGCGCTTGAGTTTGAAAAACACGCCGCGGCCCTCGGCATACGTGCCGCTGACGACCACGACGTGTTTGGGAGGCAAACGATTGATCTTCTCGGTGGCGGTGTCGCTGTTCGCTAAACCGGCGGAGATCGAAGGCGTGATCTTGGCCGCGACATCCGCACCTGGAATAGGCAACGAGCCGCCCAGGGTGCCATCGAAGGAACGTGCTTTTTTCGTCGTGGTGGTCGTTTCGATTTCGTGCGTGATCTCGCTGGCGAGTTGCGTGGTGGGGGCGAAGTCTTGCACGCGCAGGCCGGCAGCGGCACCGCTAACCTCGATGCTGATCTCGTCGACATCGTCGCGCGAGACATCGTTGAAACGAACCGAGACGGGCAACGCGACTTCGATCAGCCGCTGCATGGGATATTGAGCCAGGCGTTCGCCGGAGGTGATATCGCGGCATTCGACGACGCGTGCGAAATCGAACTCGATGTCAGCGCTCGCCAACGCGGCCAGCGGCGTGAGGAGCGCGGGAAGCGCGGCGAATGCTGCCACCCATGCGAACGACGAGGTTCGCTTGGGCGCGCGATAAGCGCTGTGAGCAAAAAAGCGACTGAATGCCGCATGGAGAATTGCCGCCTGCATGTTTCATCCCTCCGTGTACAGACAAGCCGGCAATGGCCAAGTTCAGTGGCTGGCAGCGCGCGGAAAGTAATGCGCGGTTTCGTTGTCGGCAGTGTTTCTACGCAGCGAGGGCGCGCAGGGTTTGATTGAGAACGGTTTAGCCGCAAGCGAAGCAGATAGCGGTGCTAGCGGAACTCATCGACGCTCTGCAGCCAATGGATTGTGGGAGGCCTTTCTCAGGCCGATGGCGTGCAGAAGTAGATGCCATCATCGGCGTCGGAGACGCCTCCCACAGAATCATTCAGGGCGCAGCCGCTTCGGTCATTTTCGCGGGGGTTCGTGGAATGCCGAGGCGATGTTGAGTTGCAGGTGCCCGGTGCCAATGACCTGGCAGGCGGTGCTGTAGCTGCCGCGCGTTTCGGAAAGGCCGATGGGGCCGACGAGACAAATGTCGGTGGCGCGGCACGAATCGACTTGCACGGTGAGGGGGCCTTCGACTTCAAGCCGCATTTGCGAGGCGTCGTGCGACGTGGCTTCGACGTTGGCGATGAAGCTGGCGTAATCGGCGCCGGTGTCGTGGCGAATGCTTTTTAACGTTAGCGTGAAGCGGGTGATTTCGCCGAACTTGTCGCCGAGGTTGAAGATGCGGCTGGCCAAATCGCGCGGCACGTCGAGTTGCTGGCCGACGCTCACGGTGCGGCCGGCCAAGAATTGGACGAGTGGATTCGGCCGACCAACTGTTTCCATTTGCGGTGCCACGATATCGAGTTCTTCTTTGGGCGGCGTGTTGCCGGTTTCATCGGTGACGATCAGTTTGCCGCTGTCGCCTGGTTCGCGGCGGCACAAATAGGTTTTACCTTGCACGGGTTGCGCGACGGGCTGATATGGGGCGGCCGTATCGGCGGTTGAAGTGCCGTCGGCGGCTGCGGCCGCCGGTGCTTCCGCGGCGACGATTCGTTTGGTGGCTTCGGGGTACCGAACGGCGACAGCCAGCGCGCGGTCGCCTTCCACGGCCGTCGTCGTAACGATGCGATGTTGGGACGTGCGAACGGTCGATTGATGGCTGCCGAGTAATTCGTTCTCGCGCCGCATGATGAGCTTCATGCGCATTTCGACCGTTGCGGTTTGCTCGCTTTGATCGCCGACGTGCAGCGGCTGCTGGCCGAAGGTGACTGTTTGAGAGGTGGCTTCGGAAAGGGGCTTTTCGCGATCGAACGAGGTTTGTTGGACGTCAGGAACGCGGGTCCACTTGGTGGTCGGCAGTTGCGCCGTGCGTCGTGGAGCGGCAGGTGTGTTTGGGGAGGCCGGCGACTGAGCGACTACCGTGGCTGGCAAAATGGCGGTGATGATGAGCGCAGCCAACATTTGCACCGATCGCGAGGAGATCCGCATGGCTAGATCCGCGTGTGAGAGACGAAGTTGAGACGAGGGCCGCAAATCTTCCGGAGACCGCGCAGCGGGGTCAAGGTCGAGTTGTGCTCGATGATAGCACATATTGGCCACTCCATAGTGAGCGGCTGGTCTAGGTCATTCCGCAGTCGATAGCTATAGTTTGCGGCCCCTGAATGCCAGCGATATGAGGAATGTATGCCTCTAACGGGCGTTTAAGGCGATTTGGGAATATGAGCCGCGTTGTGATCGCAGCTGCCGGGCGGCAGCCGCTAAAGCTGCAATTAAACTTGAAAACCTGGTGAGATGTGATGCGCGCATTTAATCGCGTTGGTGGAACCTGCTCCGTAGCGATCATCCTGTTTGTGGTGACGACCGCAGTTGGTCAGCAAGCAGGGGTGACGCAGCCGTATCCCGACACACAGGGCTATGCACAAGGAACGACTGCGACGTACCCGCAAACGCCGGCGGGCGTGCAAGCCTTGCCAGCACAACCAGGGGCAATGGCGGCGCCCCAGGCGACGGCTTCTCAAGTTCCGCAGTCGCCCGCCGCGCAGGTGCCAGTCGTACCGCAAGCCCCGCCCGGGTTTCAACTCAACGCGCTTGAGCAGGCTGCGTTAGACCAAGTGCTCGCTGCCTGGCAGCAACAAAGCGGCAAGGTCGTGACGTTCAGTTGCCCGTTTGATCGATTGGAATATGTGGCGGCGTTCGGGCCGGTGATCAACGGCCAGCTGGCCCCGCTCAACAAGAACAAAGGCGAACTGACGTACGCGAAGCCCGACAAGGGGAGTTTTCAAATCACGGAGATTTACACTTATAAAGAACAGCCGGCACCGGCCGATAATCCCCAGGCCCCGAAGCGCGGCGACTGGGTTAAGCAGCCGGACGCGATTGGCGAACACTGGGTCTGCGACGGCAAGTCGATCTACGAATTTCGCGCGAATCAGAAGCAGGTCATCGAGCGCCCGCTCCCGCCGCAGATGATCGGCCAAAATATCATCGATGGACCGTTGCCGTTTTTGTTCGGGGCCGACGCGGAGAAGTTGAAGCAGCGTTATTGGATGAAGGTCAACGACAAGGACAACACGGACCCCACGCATCAAGTGTGGATTACGGCGCTGCCGAGGTTCCAGCAGCAAGCAGCCGACTTTTCTCAGGTCGATATGATTCTTGATCGAGCGCGGCAATTACCGCGGGCGATGCAAGTGACGCTGCCGAACAAGGACCGGCATGTCTACGTGTTTCAGATCGAGCAGGCGAAGGTGAATAATCCGCTGGATCGAATTCAGCAGGCGCTCTTCGAACGGCCGCGCACGCCGTTTGGTTGGAAACACGTGGTCGAAAACGCGCCGGTGTCGGAGGCGGTGCCGCTGCAAGCGCAGCCGACGCGATAAACGAGACAATCGTCAGTCGCCGATAATCTCGTTAAGTCCGCCGATGACTTTTTCCAATTCGTCGGCCGACAATTGCCCGACTTTTTTTCCGATTCGCTCGACCGAAAGTGTTCGGATCTGGCTCATCTTGACCCAAGATTTCTTGGGCAGTTTGGAGCCTTGAATTTCCAGCGTCAGTGGAAAACCGGCCGCTTGGGGCTGGCTGGTGATGGCCATTGCGATGACCGTGCCCGAGCGGGCATTGAACACATCGTGGCTGACGATGACGACCGGTCGCTGGCCGCCTTGGTCGTGTCTGCGGACGGGTTCAAGATCGGCCCAGTGAATGCTGCCTCTTAATATTCGGGCCATGATTCGATTTCGGTGCCGAGGCCTTATTCCGCCAGCTGCTTTTCAAATTCCGGATCGAGCTTGGCACACTCACTTGCTAGCCGCGTGCGGTCGATCTTTTCAAGCTTTTCGCGCACCGCTTCTTGCACAGCGCGGCTACGGCTAGCAAATTGACGGCTAGTAACCAGCTCATCGAGCCGCGCAACCAATTCGGAATCGATGGTGATGGCAATCTTGGCGGCACTCATAGGAATCCTCGCGGTATGATAACTTATCATACCAACTCCATTTGAAGGCAACAAGCTGTTTGTCGTACCATCGCCGGCCCGCAGCAGGGTGGCATGGCCTCGGAGGTACTCCGACGTGGCCATGTCTCTCCGGCAGTTCCATGCTCACGCTTCGCGAGAGCATGCCACACTTCGAGCTCAATGTGGAAAACTGATCGGCCCTGGCCCCGCCACAAGATCACGAATTTGGGAATTTGCGAATTTGCGATGTGCAACCGCCGTCGCGCCCGGCCGAGACGGCCGGGCTATCTGTTGGCGAGCACTTCGCGATAGACGCTGGCGACGCCTTCCGCCATTTTCGTATCGGAAAAATGGTCGGCGTGGCGCTGACGGGCACCGTGGCTGAGCTCCGTGTAATCGACCTCGCCGGCGATCACTTCTTCGATCGCCCGCGCCAATTGGCTGACGCTGGCAGGTTCGACCAGTAGGCCAGTTTCGCGGTGGACGACCGCTTCCGGCACGCCTTCGACTCGAGACGCGACCACCGGCAAGCCGGCGGCCATCGCTTCGAGCACGACCATTGGCAGGCCTTCACCGAATAAGCTGGGCAGCACGAACAGGTTGATCTTCGCGAGTTCGCGGTTCACGTTGCGCGTGAAGCCGATCCAGTCGATGGCGGGCGCCAAGTCGAGCCGTTCGGCCAGGCCCAGAATCTCGGCCTTGTAAATGGGTGTTTCAAAGCCGCCGACGGCCCGCAATCGCACGTTGATGTTCCGCGAGCGCAGGATGGCAAGCGCTTCGAGCAGCGTTTCGACGCCCTTGCGGGGGCGGAAGAGGGCGACGACACCGAGCGTCCACGTGCCGGTGGGCGGGCGTCGTTCGGCGGT
This sequence comes from Planctomycetota bacterium, assembly GCA_029781135.1. Lineage (GTDB taxonomy): Bacteria > Planctomycetota > Planctomycetia > Pirellulales > Lacipirellulaceae > JABDGM01. The sequence continues at coordinate 4,366 of JAKOXH010000022.1, read as the reverse complement.
AAATGTGGACGCAGGCACGCCGTTGGGAACGCAGGTGATTCGCTCCGGTGTGATGCCGCGGCCAATCATGTACTCGCGCAGGCTTGGCGAAACGGCGATAAGCCGATCGGCACCGCGGACGACGGCCCATTCGGCCATGGCATTGATCCAATTCAGCGCGCGGCGCGTGGAGTCGCGACCGGCCGGGCTGTGAACATGGTAAATGAATGGTACACCGGCGCGAAGGGCGGCGAGCCGGCCGACAAGTGCCGTCCGTGGCGTGTGGGCGTGAATGAGCTGGTAGCCCTCGTCGCGGCACAGCTTTTCAATTTGCTTGACGATCCGCAGGTCGAAGCGGCCACGCATCGGCATTTCGACCAAAGGCGCGGTCTTCGTTTCGCGGGCGTTGGGAAAGCGCTGCGGCTTTACGCAGGCGAAGCCGACTTCGCAGCCGAAGTGGGGCAGTTGCCGGGCGAGTAAATCTTGAACGCGCTCGGCCCCCGAATAATGCTCGCCGTTGACCAGGTGGAGTGCGAAAATCGAACGCGGCGGCGTCGCGGGAACGGCGACCGCAGCGGGGCAGTACGCGTCTGCCGTGGGCAACAGCGTGGGGGTGCCAGAATCCTGCGTATCAGGGAATGGCCCAGTCGCGGTACCGGGGGCCAACGGAAGTATCATCCAGGAACTCGCAAAACGATGCGGAGGGAGAGCGCGCGCAACCGTGCGGCAATCAACACAACTCTACCACATGCAATGCGTCCAGCTGGGTGCTGTTGGATGGGGCCGGTTTTGCGGGCAAATATGGCTATGCGGCTGCTGGCCTTCTCGGTTGTTGAATGACGTTTATCTGTTGTCATTTCGATGACAGAAGTTGTCGAATGGACATCGATTCTTTGGCCAAGTCGGTCGGTGGCACGGTGACTCATCGATGCCAGGTACCGTGAAAACAGACTTTTGTTGCATAACCGGCCGCCACGATACCCTTGGCACAATCGTTGCCTATAACGACTCCGAGGCATCGCGCTCCCCCCGAAATGACAGGCACAGCGACTTCCGCCAAAGTATCGCCAGTTGGCGAGGGACAGCTTCCCCCTGAATGCGGACTGCAAAATTGCGGTTTGCCCGGTCCCAGCACGGTGCCGCGGTTGCATACAATAGAATTAGACCAACACAAACGATTTGTGACGTAGCTCCCAGGAGAGGCGCGGCGTAATGGATTCAATGCCGCGCTTGGAGGTTCGTGAGATGATCGCGTTATGGTGGCGGAGAGCCGCATCGGTTGCATACGTATTTTTAGGACTTGTGATGAGTGGGACCACGCTGGCCGACCATCACGGCGGAGGTGGTGGCGGCGGTGGCGGTGGCGGTTTCTCGTCGCGATCATTTGGCGGCGATGGGGGAAGCTCCATGCGGTCGTTCAGCGACGGCGGCAGCCACTCGATGCGCTCTTTTGGCGGCGGTGATAGCGGAAGCAGCCGATCGTTCCGTTCATTCAGTAGCGGCGACTCGGGAAGCTCGTGGCGGTCGTTTAGCAGTGGGAGCAGCAGCCGATCATTTTCTGATGGGCCCAGTATCCGTAGCGATTACAGGCCAACGTTTCGCTCGTCGGATAGTGGCGACTCTGCGAGTGGCAGCTCGGCCGTTCGTTCCTTCAGCGGCGATAGTTCCACGTTCCGTTCGATGAACGGCGGAGCGTCTTCGGCTGGTGGCGCGCGAGTATTTAGTGATAATTCGCGTGGCGATTCGTCGGGCGTTTCGCGCACAACGTCCTCCCAGGCGAATGGCAATAACGGCGTATCGCAAAGTTCATTCCAACAACGTGATGGTCGGTCCCATGTGGACCAAGCCCAGTTGCAGACGTTTCTTAATCAGCAGTCGAATGGCCAGGGTTCTCAGGCGAATACGGTCAAATCGGATGGCAGAACAACGGTTAACGGCCAACAATTTGGCGCGAATAACGGCGTAAATGGCCAAGGAAGCAAGAACTATCAAGTCCGTCGGCCAACGGATGGCGACGTGCAAAACTTTCTCAAAATGCAGAACAATGCAGGGACGCAGGGAAATGAGAATGGCACCGCGGGCAATGGCGACAAGAGTGTGCTCAAGGGAAATGGCCAGAATTTCGCGCGCAATCACGATGATGGAAACAGCACCTCGGGCAACTCGAACGCGAACGTTGGCGATCGTATTACCAAGGACGGCCAGCAATTCAAATTTAACAACGGCTCGAACAACGACCTAAACAACAGCGGTAACAAGAGCCGCGGCTGGACGGCTGCCCAAAATAGTGAACGAAGCGACAAGTTGGATAGGCACTTAAACCTTGACACGTCGAAGGGCTCCAACCTCGGCGATGGCCGCAATACTGGACTTGATAAAGGCATTGTCCGCGATGGCGGCGACCGCGAATTTCGTGGTAGTGATCGCGTCCGAGGGGATTTCAAGAATTGGAGCAATATTTGGAGCGGCAAAGAAGGCCAGGGCCACGATCACCGCGATTGGTCGGGCAAGTGGCGTGATGGCGATCGCTTCAACATCGCACATGACATCCGCGGCGATTGGCACGACCGCCACGATCACGACAAGTTCCCATTTCGTGGCGGTTGGTGGGGCCACGATCTGCATCACGGCTGGGGCTTCTGGAATGACTACTGCGTCCGCTGGAACCGCCCCTGGTTCTGGTGGAGTTGGACCACGGCCCCGCTGCTTTATGACTGGTGTGGTTTTGGCTGGTCGACGCCCTACTACTGGGACTACGGGCCCGGCGAGTACATCTATTGCAACAACGGCGTGGTCTACGTGAACGGCGTGTGGTACCAGCCAGCGCCGGTCTTCTATCAACAGACCGTGCGCATGATCGACGAGGCACCCGTACTCGCCCAGCAAGCAGCAGCCCAAGTCGATTGGCTGCCGCTCGGCGTCTTCGCGGCGACGCCCGACGGTTTGAAAGAGCCAAGCGTGATGGTGCAACTGGCGGTGACGAAAGAGGGCATCATCGGCGGCACGGCGTTCGACCAGAAAGCCGGCAAGAGCTACAACATCCAAGGCACGGTCGATAAAAACACGCAACGTGCCGTGTGGTCGTACAACGACGACAAGAACAACCGCATCATGATGGAGACGAGCGTCAACAATTTGACGCAGAATGAATCCACCGGCCTCGTGCATTACGGGCCGAACGATATGCGAGTCGTCGAACTAGTGCGGCTCCAAGAACCAAACGCGCAACCGGCGGCAAATCAACCCGCTGCGCCCATGCTGCCCCCGCAGGGGAAGTAGGCCACGTTCTGTTCGTGCGTACTGGATGCCGTGTTTTTCGGCATGGATGAAAGTTGAACATGATCATTCCCGCAGCCGATGAACGAGACGTAGAGCGCCGGACGCGCGATGAGCAGATCGCTGGGGAAGCGCACCTACGACCGGCCGATCTTCCGCCCGGCACCGTTCCGTTGCCCGTCGAAACGCACTTGGCGCTTGCGGCGCCACCCTCTAGCGATCGCGGGCATCGTGGAAAAATGGTTTAGTTCGCCGGCTTGACCCAGGCGTGAAGCTGCAGGAACACGCGCGCGTCATCATTGTGGCGGAAGCGAGCTAGATCGGCGCTGAAAAAAGGGGACAGGCACGCGCGCCAGCCGTCAGATTCTTGGTGTTTTCTTGGATGACCACGAGCCAGTGCCCTTTTTCAACAGGCTGCCAAGTCGGTTCGTGTTCTTGACAATTGCAGAGTTTCTGGACCAGTTGAAAATTGGTTCCTGGCACGTTTGCAGATTTCGGCAAATGATATGCGGGTGGTGCAATTCGTGCGGCTCGAACAACCGCAGGAAGGTGGCCCGGCGAGCGCAGGCGCCGGCATCATCCTCAATAGCAACTCTGGGGCGCTGTACACACTGGATATATTTCGCCGGCTCCTCGCGCACGAAATCGGCCATGCCCTGGGCCTGGGCGACGTCGAGGGCGATATCAACCCGGGCTTGTTAATTGATGATAACTAGTCGTCCCTGAAAAACTGCGTTGTGTCTACGAATAGGGGGTGCGTAGCGGTTGTTGTGGCGCTAAAATTTGCCAGGTTTTGGTTCCTGTGTCCTCGAAAGCTGGCGAAAAATGCAACCCAAGTCACGTTCTCCGCAGATTGAATTGTTTGGTGCTCGCTTGAGCGAACTGTTGAATCCGGAGCATCCGCTGTACATGCTGGCCGAGCGTCTGGACTGGTCGCAGTTTGACTCGGCCATCGACGCCTGCTACGCGGAAGAGCTGGGCCGACCGGGAGTGAACACGCGGCTGATGGTCGGCCTGTTGTATTTGAAGCATGCCTACGACGAGAGTGACGAGTCGGTGGTGGCCCGTTGGGTGGAAAACCCGTACTGGCAGTTCTTTTGCGGTTGCCAGT
>JAKOXH010000080.1 GCA_029781135.1 Planctomycetota bacterium | reverse complement strand
TCCGTTTGATGGATGGCAGTATTATCACAACCCGCGGTATTCGTGCAAGCTAACGTTGCCGGTGTAGTTTTGTCACTCGGCCGGTAGATATCCACTCGACAACATATAAGTCGCCATGCGAATCGACGCAGCATGCATGAGGCGAGTTGAATTTGCACGGCTGAAGCTTGTCCTGGATGTTTGGCCATCCGGGTGTTGCCGGCGCCGTGGGGTTATCGCCGAGGTGTGCGATCAACCGATCGTTTCGATCGAAGAGGGTCACGCGCGCATCCAGGTCGGGGATGTACATGTCGCCGCCAAATTCGAAGAAGCAGCAGGGGCGGCGTAGCTCCGCCGTGATGAAGCCGATGTGCCGGCCGTCGAGGGTGAATTTCTGAATCCGGTTGTTCCCGCGATCGGCCACCCAGAGAACCGGCGTCGTGCCGCGCATGTCCACCCAGCCGCCATGCGGGCACTTGAGCTTACCCGGTTCAGAGCCGTCGCCGCCGAAGGAGTCGATATACTTCGCATCGGCGCTGTATCGGTGCACCCACGGCTTGCCATAGCCGTCGAAGACGTAGAAATCACCATTCGGTGCGACGCACACATCGGTGGGATTGAAATCGTCATCAGCGCTGTAGATATCGGGGCGATTGGGACGGCCGAGTTGGAAGATCTTCTGACCCTCCAGCGTCGTCTTGGCGACAACATGCTTGACGTGATCGGTCAGAAACAGGAATTCGCCGGCATGTTCTCGCGACAAGTACAGACCGTGTGCGCCGTCCTTGTATTCTTCGCCCCATGATCGAATGAAGTTGCCGTCGCGATCGAAGGTGCACAGCGCGTCCGGGCTGGTGTTGAAAATGTAGACGTTGTCCAAAGCATCCGTGACCACGCCGTGCGTCTTCCCGAAGGCTTTGCCCGCGGGCAACCTGGCCCAATCCCCTTGCCACTCAAATCGGTGCGATCCGCTGCCAAGCACCATGTTTACCTCCGCGTAGGTGGGCAGCAGCGTAGCAAAACATGGGGAAATGAAAACCGGCGGCCGGTCAACATAGCGGCAGGGCAAGACGACGGTGCGATCGGAGCTCGCCTGCGGCGCGGTGAGGCGCGATGGACTACTCCCAGCGCATCAACCAGTACCAAGCCCCCAGGACAATCCCAAATGCATGCCACGTGGCCTGCATCGCTACGGAGCTGTGCTGAACTTGCGATCCGGCAATGGCCGTGCCCAACGCGCTTGCGAGGATCACGCCAAGCAAGGCGACCTTGTAAACGCTGTAAATCAGTGCGCTAACCGAAAGCGTACAGAGGACCGCGATGGCGATGCCCGGTGGAACGATCACGGCCAGCGCCCAGCCAACCAGCCGTGAGCCGTGATAGTCCATGTTGGCGTCTTCGCGCAGAATTGGCACCAGAATCGGCACGGCGAAGATCGAATCCAGAGCCAGATACAGCAGCAATCCCCAGAACAACAGGCGCGGGTAGCGGTCGTCTGCGCCGAGCGTGAACGGCAGACTGAAGCGAGGCGGTGGCGTCTCGCAGTCAACTTCGGGCAGCTTCGCAGCGTAGGGCAGGACGCG
>JAKOXH010000066.1 GCA_029781135.1 Planctomycetota bacterium | reverse complement strand
GCAACATCTGGGTTTGGATGCACCTCACTCGACTGGCGGACGGTTGCGGCGATGCCGTAACCCTCCGCTTGGAACGACTCCGCTTCAAACGCATGTTGGACTGGATCGTTCACGAGATTCAAAGCCTATACCACGATGGATCAATGCCTTACGTCGAGTGGTCACCGTAAGGCAAACTTGGAACTACTGTCATTGGTCATTCAACAAGAGCTGAGGTCACTATGTCCTGCTGCAACGTTCCCTCCGGCATGTCCCGTCGTCACTTCATGCGTCATTTGGCGGGGGCGTCGGCGCTAGTAGGCCCGGCGTTTGCGCTGACGCGCTCGTTGCGAGCGAACGCGAAGTCACTCAGCAAGGATCATAAGTCGGCCATCATGCTGTGGCTGGGTGGCGGGCCGCCGTCGATCGATATGTGGGACATGAAGCCGGGGGCGGCGACGGCCGGGCAGTTCAAGCCGATCAACACGACCGGCGACTTTCAGATCTGCGAGCTATTGCCGACGGTCGCCCAGCAGGGGAAGCACCTGAGCATCGTGCGGTCGATGAGCACGCGCGAGGCCGATCACGAGCGCGGGCGATATTACATGCACACGGGCTACGTGCCGAGTTCGAGTGTCGAGCACCCGGGTTACGGCTCGGTCGTGGCGCACGAGATGGAGGCGAAATTGCCGCAGCTGGAGATTCCGCCGTTTGTTTCCATCGGCGGGGCGAGCGAAGGGCCCGGTTTTTTGGGCATGGCATACGCGCCGTTTCAGGTCGATTCCAACGGGCGGATTCGCGATGTGGAAATGAGCGTGCAGCCGGGGCGGATGAGCGATCGCATGAAGCTGCTCGGTGCGCTGGAGACGCGGTTCATCAGCGAGCGGCGAGGCTCGGCGGCGGAAGAACATGCGAAGATCCTCAAGAAGACGCAGGACTTGCTCACGAGCCAGCAGATGAAAGCGTTCGAGGTGCGGAGCGAGCCGCAGGCGATGCTCGAGAAGTACGGCGATAACGAGTTGGGCCGCGGCTGCCTGATGGCGCGGCGGCTGGTCGAGGTGGGCGTGCCGTTCGTCGAAGTGAATTCGGGCGGTTGGGACTTGCATCAGAACTGTTTTGCATCGCTGCAAAAAAAATTGCCGGAACTGGATAAGGCGTTCGCGGCGCTCCTCGACGATTTGCAGCAGCGTGGGTTGCTGCAGAGCACGGTGGTGCTGTGCATGGGCGAATTTGGCCGCACGCCGCGGATTAATGGGGCGACGGGCCGCGACCATTTCGCTCGGGCGTGGAGCGTCGTGCTGGGCGGAGCCGGGATTCGGGGCGGTCGGGCGATCGGCAAGACGAACGCCGATGGCACGGGCGTGGAAACCGAGCCGTATTCTTCCGAGGATTTGATGGCGAGCGTATGCCAGGCGCTGGGAATTTCGCTCGCAATCACGTACACTGCCAAAAACGGCCGGCCGATGAAAATTGCCGGCGGCGGGCATGTGATTAAGGACTTGTTGGCGTAGGGTGGGCATTGCCCACCTGGGTGTTCTTGTTCCCACGCTCTGCGTGGGAACCTGGGGCACAGCCGCTCTGCGGCGACTTGGTTTGCCGGTGCGACGCAGAGCGTCGTGGTATTGCGTTCCCACGCGGAGCGTGGGAACGAGGTCGGAGACGACAAAGCGTGGGAACGAGGTTTTTGAACGAACTGGAGCAACGAGCGTATGAGCGATCCACTGGAACAAACGGCGAAGTTGACGTCGGTGCCGAGCGAAACGGAGGCGGCGATTGTGATTGCCGCGCTCGAAGAGAATGGCATCCGGGCGGAGTCGGATGAGTACACCTCCGGGCTGCGGGCCGGTCCGTGGAATTGGGTCGACATCATGGTGCCGGCGCAAGAACTTGCGAAGGCACAGGAGATTCTCGCTCAGGTGCAGGAGGAGAATGACCACATCAATTGGTCGCAAGTCGATGTGGGCCAGCCGGAGGATGATGTTGAGGAAGCAGACAAGTCGGATGAGGAAGAATAACTAAATCTCTTACAAAGGGAGCATGCGATGGCCCAGGCGGAATTGACGCTCGCGAAGCTGACCTCGGTTCCCACCGAAATGGAGGCCGGGATTATCGTTGCTGAGTTGGAGGAGCACGGCATTCGGGCCACAATGACCGGCATCCACACGGCGAATTTTCGTGCGGAAGCGCCGGGCCAGGTTAGCGTGCTGGTGGACAGCCGCGACCTGGATTTGGCGCGGGCAACACTGGTCGCGTTGCGGCTGGGGCAGCAACAAATTGATTGGTCGAAAGAGGATCTCATTGACCACGACGACGAGGGTGAAGAAGGCGACGAAGCATCGCCAACGCGCTGGAAGACGTGGCGGCGGATTTGTCTGTTCTTAGTCGCCGTCTATTTGATCTGGGTTGCGGCGGGCACACTCGGCCAAATGGCAGTATTTCTTTGGGATGTTGGAAGAAGCTTGATCGGCAGCTAACGTGCGAATGGTGGGCGGTGCCCACCCTACCGCTACTTCGTATCGTGTTGGCGGCACCAGGCGACCATGTCGTCGATCGACATTTTGGATTTGTCGAGGCGGTCGGATTTCTTCCCGCCCGGAGCGGGCTCGCCTGCGAGTTTTGAGGGGGTCGCGGCTTGGAGGGCGGGGAGCGTTTCGGGCGAGGGTGAGTGTTCTTGCTCAACTTGTTCGGCGCGAGCAGCGGGAGCGGCCTTTGGCGGAGCCGGTGGTGGAGCAGTGCCGGCCGAGCCACCGGCACGGGCGGCGGCGAGCATGTCGGCGACGCTCATCTTGGAACGATCGACTTTGGCGGGAGCAGCGGCGGGTTTCGGAGTGGGGGCGGGTTTCCCGCCCGCTGAAGCGGGCTCGCCCGCGGAGGGTACGTCACTCTTCGGTGCTGCGGGGGCGGCTGCCTTGCCGCCGCGGGCGGCAGCGAGGATATCGGCAACGGATCCCTTGCCCTTGGCGGCCGGTGCAGCCGCCGGCTTAGCGGCCGGTTTCTCTTTCGCCGCGGGGGCCGCGGTTTTCGGAGCCGCCTTCTTGGCCTCGGCTTTGGGGGCCTTCGGCGGCGGCTCGTCGACGACCTTCAGGAAATCGAGATCGATATCGTACCAGCCAATGTTCTGGTGATATTCATCGAACTCGACGAGCGCCCGGCCACTCATGTTCACCGTCTTCACGCGGCCGACGACGTCGCGGAAACGTGCCAACTCGGGGCGGGTCGCATCGACCACCACGAATTTGTCGGTGTACTCGCGTTTCAGCTTTTCGATTTCCTCGGTAAACATCGGCGGCCCGATCCAAGAACGAACGTGTAAAGAGCTAGTCGGCAAGACGCTTATTTTCGCCCAAATGTGGTGCGACGACAAGGACGCGACGCGACGAGTTTTCGCGTTACGCTCACGCTTCCCGGGGATCAAAGACCGTTCGGGACGCGATGATTGTTTGCCGTGGAGCGGCAGGGTGCTGGGTTCCCACGCAGAGCGTGGGAACCAGGAGTGCCAGAGCTTAGCGATTGGACGGACAGGAATGTCCGTCCTACTGGGGGCTGGTTGCCGAGGGGAGAGGCTCGAACGATAATCGGGATGCCAAGCCGACGTTCGGCGGCGGCGTTTTCCTACCCTTCAGTGTGCGGAGAGGTGCAGCGGCGATGTTGAAGACATTGATTCGAAACGTGGTGGCGGCGGCCGGCGTGGTCCTGCTGGCAGCATCCAGCGGAATGGCGGAAGAATATTTGAACGGCATTAAATGGAAAGAGCCGCCCGTCGTCACGCCGGGCAAGACAAATGCCGATCCGCCGTCGGATGCCGTCGTGCTGTTCGATGGCAAGGACCTTTCGGCCTGGGAGAATGGCGACAAGTGGATCGTGAAGGACGGCGTGGCGATTGTGAAAGACACCGACATCCGCACGAAGCAGAGCTTTGGCGATTGCCAGTTGCATGTGGAATGGTCGGCACCGGTGCCGGCGACAGGCGAAGGCCAGGGACGCGGCAACAGCGGCGTGTTCTTGATGGACCAGTATGAAGTGCAGGTGCTCGATTCCTACCAGAACAAGACGTACTTCGACGGTCAGGCCAGTGCGGTTTACAAGCAAACTCCGCCGATGGTCAACGCGATGCGGCCGCCGGGTGAGTGGAACACCTACGACATTATTTGGACGGCGCCGAAATTCAAGGACGATGGTTCGGTGAAGACGCCGGCCTACGTCACCGTTATTCACAACGGCGTGCTCACTCTCAATCACTTCGCCCTGCAGGGGATGACTCCGTTCACGCAAGTTCCCCACTACGAGAAGCACGGCAAGATGCCCATTCACTTGCAGAATCACGGCAACCCTGTACAGTACCGCAATATCTGGGTGCGCGAAATCAAGCCAGTGGAAGGCGTTCGCGAACGCGAGCCTTATTTGCATGACGATGCAACGGGCAAAGATACGCCCGTGAAGAAGCCAAAATATAGCAAGTTTTGATTGCGGCTGGTCAGCACCAAATTTGAGTGGCATGGCCACTGCTCGGAGTGGCCCTGCCTTCTGCCGTTTTCGTGATATTCGCATGCCCACGCCAAGCCGTGGGCATCGCACCCTTACGAATGCTGCGAGCTTTGATTATTCGTCATCATCCGCGACGGGTTGACCCGCGCGCCAGCGGAGCACCGAATCCAAAAAGCCCTGGATGTCGCCATCCATGACCGCGTGAAAGTTGCCCATTTGAAACTTGGTGCGGGCGTCTTTCACGCGTTGGTCGGGGTGCAAAAAGTAGTTGCGAATCTGCGAGCCGAAGCCGACCTTGGCCTGCTGTTGGTACTTGGCCGCTTCGGCCGCTTCGCGTTTTTCCTCTTCCTGCCGCGCCATGCGTGCCCGTAGCATTTTCCAGGCGGTGGCGCGGTTCTTGTGTTGTGACCGCTCGCTCTGGCACTGCACTACGATGCCCGACGGGGCGTGCGTGAGCCGAATGGCGCTCGAAGTCTTATTCACATGCTGGCCGCCGGCGCCGCTGGCGCGAAACGTATCTTCGCGGACATCTTCGGGATCGATTTCGATCTCGACCGAATCGGCGATCTCTGGCGACACGTCGACGGCCGCAAAGCTAGTTTGCCGCTTGCCTTCGGCATTGAACGGGCTGATCCGCACGAGGCGGTGCATGCCCGTTTCGCCCTTGAGGTAGCCGTAGGCCATCGGGCCGCGGACGGCGATGGCGGCGTGGCTGATGCCGGCCTGCTCGCTATCTTGCCGTTCCAAGAGTTCGACCGAGTAGCCGTTTTTTTGCGCCCAGAGCGTGTACATGCGCAGAAGCATTTCGGCCCAGTCATTGGCGTCGGTGCCGCCGTCGCGGGCGTTGATCGAGAGGATCGCGCCGGTGCCGTCGTGCGGACCGTTGAGGAGGGCCTTGAGCTTGAGCTCTTCGACGATCGCTTCCAGCCGGGCAACCTCGGCCGGCACTTCGGCGGCGAACGACTCGTCCTCGTCGGCCATTTCGATCAAGGCCGCCAGGTCTTCGCTGGCCTTCGTGGCGCTATCGAGCGGCGTGATGACGCTGGTGAGCGACTTGCGCTCTTCGACCGTCGCTTGGGCCCGTTCCTGGTTGTTCCAAAAATCGGGAGACGCCATCTGGGCGTCGATCTCCTTGATGCGGGCGCGCTTGGTGTCCCAGTCAAAGAGAGTCCCGCAGTTGCAGAATTCCCTCGCGAATGGCCTTGGCACGATCGACGTATTCTTTTTCCATGCGTTCTCCGCGTAGGTCAGGCTTTCGCCTGACACAGGAATACCCGTAATCGGTCAGGCTAAAGCCCGACCTACGATGCGGCGAATTATACGCCGCCACGGCCACCGCGACGAGGCCATCCTTGCCGCTCTTACGGGCTGAACCTAGACTCGCTGTATGGCGCGTGTTGTGTTGGCGATGAGTGGCGGAGTCGATTCGAGCGTCGCGGCCCATTTGCTGCTGGAGCAGGGCCACGAGGTGATCGGCGTGTTCATGCGCCACGGCGAGCAGTCGCCGGTGGCCTGCGGCGAGCAGCGAGCGGCGAGCGGCGAGGCGCGAGACACGAGCGACTCTTGCGCCTCGCAACTCGCGCCTCGCGCCTTCCTCCACCACAAGCAAGGCTGTTGCACCGCGGCCGATGCCGAGGACGCCCGCCGCGTGGCCGATAAGCTCGGCATGGCGTTCTACGCGCTCAATCTGCAGGAGGAATTCGGGCAAATCATCGATTACTTTGTTGCCGAGTACACGGCTGGGCGGACTCCGAACCCGTGCGTGCAGTGCAACAATTGGATCAAGTTCGGCAAGTTGTTCGATTACGCCGATAGCGTTGGTGCGGAGTTTGTCGCGACGGGGCATTACGCGCGGATTGAGAATCGCGGCGACAGTAACGTTGTATTATTGCGTGGTCTTGATGCGGTGAAGGATCAGTCGTATGTGCTGTTTGGAATTCGGCGCGCATTGTTGTCGCGGATGATGTTGCCTATCGGCGAGTTTGAGAAGCCGGCGATCCGTAGGATCGCGGCTAGTTTGGGGTTGAGAGTGGCCGAGAAGAAGGACAGCCAGGAAATCTGTTTTGTGACGCTGGGGCGGTATGATGAGTTTGTTCGCGGTCATGGCGCTGGTGGTGTGGCGGGCGAACTGGTGACAACCGAGGGCATGGTCGTCGGCGAACATAATGGCATCGAAGGTTTTACGGTTGGTCAGCGGAAGGGGCTAGGAGTGGCGCTCGGCGATCGGAAGTTTGTGGTACGAATCGAACCGGAGACTAGTCGCGTCGTCATTGGCGACCGACACGAACTCGACCGCTATCAGCTGACGGCGGAGAATTGTAATTGGCTAGACTTGCGGGTCGCCGAGCGCATCGGCGAACCACGGCGCTGTTTCGCCCAAATCCGCTATAATGCTTCGGCGCAGCCAGCCACGATGACGGTGCTCGAAGGTAATCGCCTACACGTTCAGTTCGACGAACCGCAATTCGCCGTGACGCCGGGGCAAGCGGTGGTGTGTTATGACGTGGAAAACAACTCGCGAGTGCTGGGCGGTGGGTGGATTGAATAGGGTCGAGTTTCGAGGGTCTAGGGTCGAGGGCCAGAAGCAGCTCGATAGTAATTGCCTTGGGTAAAATGGTCAGGTCAATGTCTGGCCCTTGACCCTCGACGCTCGACCCTCGACCATTCACTCATGCCCAACCGCCTCTCTCACGAAACGAGTCCGTATCTTCTGCAGCATCAGAACAACCCGGTGGATTGGTATCCGTGGGGTGCGGAGGCGCTTGAGAAAGCGCGGCGCGAGGATAAGCCGATTTTTCTTTCGATCGGCTACTCGGCCTGCCATTGGTGCCATGTGATGGAGCATGAGAGCTTCGAGAACGAGGCGATCGCTCGCGTGCTCAATGCGAATTTTGTGGCGATCAAGGTCGATCGCGAGGAGCGGCCGGACCTCGATCAGATCTACATGAACGCGGTGCAGATGCTCACGGGCCACGGTGGCTGGCCGATGAGCGTTTTTCTAACGCCCGATTTGAAACCGTTTTACGGCGGCACCTATTGGCCGCCGCACAGTTCGCGCGGCATGCCGGGGTTCGACCAGATTCTGGCGGCGGTGATTGACGCCTGGAAGCATCGTCGCGAACAAGCACTCACGGCCGCCGACCAGTTGACCGCGGAACTACAAACCATTAGCGTCGCCGGCCACGGCGAATCCACCGCCAACCAACTCACCATCGAACTTATCGATTCCGCAATCACCCAACTGCGCCGCGCTTTCGACAGCACCTACGGTGGTTTCGGCCAGGCCCCCAAGTTTCCGCACCCGATGGATCTGCAACTGCTCGTGCGAGCTGCGCAGCGAACCGGCCAGCAAGGTCCGCTCGAAATGGTACGGCTGACGTTCGACCGGATGGCGGCGGGCGGTATCTACGATCACTTGGGCGGCGGTTTCGCACGTTACTCGGTCGATGCTCAATGGCTCGTGCCGCATTTCGAGAAAATGCTGTACGACAACGCGCTGCTCACGAGCGCGTATTTGGATGCTTACTTAATTACTGGCGAAGCTCAGTACGCACGCATCATCCGCGAAACGCTCGATTACGTGCTGCGCGACATGACCGATCACGCGGGCGGCTTCTACAGCACGGAGGATGCCGATAGCGAAGGCCACGAGGGCCTGTTCTACACGTGGACGCCGGACGAAATCGAGGCCGTGCTGGGCGAGGCCCGCGGGGCGACGTTTGGACGGGTGTACGATGTCACCGATGGCGGCAACTTCGAACGCCGCAACATTCTCAACCTGCCGAAAACGATCGAGCAGTGTGCTAAGATTTTGGGCCGCAAGCCGCAAGATTTGGAACGCGAACTGGCCGAGGACCGAGCCAAGTTGTTTGCCGCCCGCGAGCGGCGCGTGCGCCCAGGCCGCGATGATAAGGTGATCGTCGCCTGGAACGGCCTCATGATCGACGCCATGGCCCGGGCCGGGGCAGCACTCGGTGAGTCGAAGTATGTGGATGCAGCCGATGATGCGGCCAGCTTCATCGTTTCCCAAATGCGGGGAAAAGATGGCCGGCTGCTGCACACGTATCGCCACGGCCACGCGAAGCTCGATGCTTACCTCGATGACTATGCCGCTTTGGCCAACGGGCTTGTGAGCCTGTACGAAGCAAACTTCAAAGAGCGTTGGATTGATGAAGCCGAACGGCTGATGGACATCGTACTGGAGAAGTTTGCCGACCCGGGTGGCGGCGGATTTTTCTACACGGCGGCCGACCACGAGCAGCTCATCGCGCGCACGAAGGAGCTTACCGACAGCAGCACTCCGAGTGGAAATGCGTTGGCGGCAACCGTGCTCTTGCGATTGGGACGGCTATTGGGAAGGAGTGATTTCTTAGATGCCGCCGAACGAACGTTGGTGGCGGCGCTGCCGATCATGCAACGTGCAGCGACGGCGGCCGGGCAAATGCTGCTCGCACTCGATCGCTACCTTGGGCCGGCGCACGAAGTGGTGCTCGTCGGCGATATGACGCACGAAGAAATGCGGCGGGCTGTGGCGGTGCTCCAGCAGCGGTTCTTGCCGCGCGCCGTCCTTTCCATGCGCGACACCGGCTCGGCGGACCCGATGGGCTCGCGATCGGGGCTCTTAGATGAATTGTTCGCCGGCAAGGAATCGGCCGATGGTCAGCCGGCGCTATATGTTTGCCAGAACTTCGCGTGTCGGCAGCCGGTCGAGGGAATAACGGCAATCAAAGCGGAGTTGACGAAGATCGAGCGCGGTTGACGCCGACCCGAGACGGGTCGGCTATATAGCTCGGCCGTCTCGGCCGGGCCCAAGCAAGCGTGCCATGCCCACGGCTTGGCGTGGGCATGCGGACTTCACGTACGCAAGCATGGCCACTCCGAGCAGTGGCCATGGCACCCAACGGCTCATTGGGCATGGCAGGCCTTAGCAATTCGGCTTCGCGGCAGCCCACGCGGCTTGGGCTGCGTCCATGACGGCCGCGAGTGTGACGTTGTTGCGTTCGGCGATTTCACGGCACGATTCGAACTCGGGCGAGAAACGCGGCTTGCCATCGGGTAGGAAGGCTACTTTGCCTTTCACGTCTCCCCAATGTGTCTTCACGGTGTGTTCCTCGCGTGCTAACACAGTCCGCGATACAGTCGCGCGACGCACGCCGAGCGTGGGTGTTTGTGTGAATAGAAGCTGTTCAAGCTTGTCAGCATTCTCCGGCCGGCTTTGCACGCTGAGCAGGATGCCGGGCCGGCCTTTCTTCATTTGAATTGGTGCGAGCGCGACATCGAGTGCGCCGGCGGTCCACAACTGCTCGACGGCGTGGCCGATTGCTTCGCCCGTGATGTTATCCAGGTTCGTTTCGAGCAGGATGATGGATTCGGTGCGAGGGGATTTGTTGGTGGCGCCCGCCGGTACGCTCGCGGTCGCTGAAGCGACCTCACCAATGAGCAGGCGGAGGACGTTGGCTTGGGGAAAATCTTTTTGGCCTGCACCGTAGCCGATGCGGTCGATCGTCATTGCCGGCACGGGGCCAAAATTGGTTGCGAGTGAAGCGGCGAGCGCGGCGCCGGTGGGCGTGGTCAGTTCGCCCTCGACATCGAGCGCGGCGAGGGGGATGCCACGCAGGAGTTCGGCAGTGGCCGGTGCCGGGATCGAGCAGCGGCCGTGGGCAATTTGCACGGTGCCGTGACCCGTGGGAATCGGCGAGCAGACGATGCGTTCGATACCGAGCAGGTCGAAACCGATCGCCGCACCAACGATGTCGGCAATCGAATCGACGGCGCCGACTTCGTGGAAGTGGACCTTTTCGATCGTCGAGCCGTGGACCTTGGCCTCGGCCTCGGCCAGCTTGCGAAAGATGCGCGTGGCGAGTTCTTTTTGCCGGGCGGAAAGTGTGCTGCCGTCAATCATCGCCGTGATGTGGTGCAAATGGCGATGCTTGTGCTCGGGCTCGTGCTCCACCTTGATTTGAATGCCGCGAAAGCCGTTCTTCTTGACGACGCTGCTGATGAGCCGGCAACTCGGTAGGCCGAGCGAATCGATGCCGGCCTGGATTTGCGCCAAGTCGGCACCGGCATCGACGAGGGCCCCGAGCGTCATATCGCCGCTAATACCGCTGGCACAATCTAAGTAGGCAATTCGCATGGTTGCTAGCAAGGTCGCACGAGGGTGGTCGGGCAAAGGAAGGTGGTTCGGATAGCTGCGAGCGGCGAGCAGCGAGAAGCAAGAGTCTCGTTGCTCGCCACTCGCCGCTCGCGCCTCACATCTCGAAGTGCTTGATTCTACGAACATGTGCCCGCGATTGCTATCGCCCGGCGATGTTGACGCCCCTAGCTGGCATCGCTACAGTCCCTCCGCCGTATTCCGTACCAAATATTCTCGCCGCCATGTCTGTCACTTCCACAGCTCCGGATCTTTCGCTCAAGCGGACGGTGCCCAAAATTTGGGGCCAAATGCCGTCGCGGATGAAGGTGCTGTATGTCACGACGCTCACGCGCACCGGCGGCTGGCTGGCCGAGGCCTTTCGCTCCGATTGTGCGGCAGAAGTGCAGCTGATTGAAACTGTGGGTGTGACCTCAGGCCTTTCCCACCTGCGCGACGAGGTGTTCGACGCCGTGCTCGTGAGCCATGAGCCGGGTGTTTTGGATGCACTCGACTTGGTCGAAGGCTTGCGGGCGGGCGGTAATGACGAACCGATGATCGTGCTCGGCGCGGCTCCCTCCGCCCAGCTTGCCGCGTTGTGTCATGAAGTCGGGGCCGATGCCTACTGCTGCGTGGCCGAGACGACGACGCGGTCGCTCTTGTGGACGTTCGCCCGCGCGATCGAGCGGAGCCAGCTCATTCGCGAGCATCGCCGCCTCGTGCAGATGGAACAGCAGCGGCTGGCCCATGAACATCAAGAGGCCGAGCGGCTGTTGGCGGAGCAGCGGGCGCTGATTGCGGAGTTGGAAGAAATTCGAACTGGCGATGCGACCTCGCTGGCAGGCGTTGGTTCCGATATCGAGGAAATTGCGGATTGCGGATTTCGAATTGCGGATTCTGCCAATCCGCAATCCGAAATCCGCAATCCGAAACTGGCTGCTACCGATCTCCCCGAGCGCCTCATCGCCCATTACCGCGAACTGCTGCGTGCCTACGTCGTCATGGGCGCCGGCAACCTGTCGGATGAAATGGCGAAGCTCGCGAACCTGCTCACCGAGGCCGATGTATCGGCCCAACGGGCCATGCAGTTGCACGTGCATGTGCTCGAGGAATTGATCGGCTCGCTTGGCAACCGCAGCGCCCGGCACGTAATGACGCGGGCCGACCTCTTAGTGCTCGAAATCATGGCCCATCTGGCCGACGGCTATCGCCGACGCTACCATGACGAGCGTCGCCCCTCACAGCAACTCGAGCTGCCCGGGTTTTGAGGGAGTGGAGTAGGGCTACTCGTTCCCACGCTCTGCGTGGGAACGCAAGTCCACGACGCTCTGCGTCGTGATATTGGGTATAGCCATACTGTGTATGGCCGCAGAGCGGCCAAGTCGTGTGTTCCCACGCAGAGCGTGGGAACGAGAAATCGTTTGTGAAATTTGTGGCTGCGCGCCCGGCCGAGACGGCCGGGCTATGTTCCCGATGTCCGACTCCAACACCACCGTTGCCGAGCTTCGCCAGATCGTGGCCGACTTTGTGGCCGAGCGCGATTGGTCGCAATTTCACGCGCCGAAGAACGTGTCGATGGCGTTGGCAATTGAAGCGGCCGAGCTGATGGAACACTTCCAATGGCTGACGACCGAGGCCTCGCGCGACCTCGCCGACGACCCGGAGAAGTTGGCCGCCATCGGCGAGGAATTGGCCGACGTCATTGGCTACTCGTTCGCGCTAGCGAACGAGTTGGGGCTTGATATCTCAAGTGCCATTCGCGCGAAGATGATCAAGAACGCGGAAAAGTACCCGGCCGAGAAATATCGCGGGCGGTATGAACGGCCGACGAAGTAAGAGAGGTGGTAATCTGTTCCTGCGTGCAAGGCAGATTTGCCTGCGGGACAACATGGTTTGAAGCCCGCAGCGCAAACAAGGGCGCTGTGCGTCCAAATGCGACAACACACAATGCACTTGCTTGCGCTGCGTGCTGCAAACAAACGACTTTGATGACTCCACAGTCTATATCGCGACGGCCACCATCACTGGCCATTGTTGGTGCGAGCACTCGGTCGGCGGCGGCATCGGCGGTGCGGGCCGGGTTTCAGCCGATCGCGGCCGACCTGTTTGCCGATGCCGACTTGCGACGCATCGCGACGGCCACGCGGATTTCGCCATATCCTGACGGCCTCGTCGATTGGCTACGGGCCGTCGAGCCGCCCGCCTGGATGTACACGGGTGCGATTGAAAATCATCCCGACCTTGTCGACCAGATGGCGTGGATCGCGCCGCTCTGGGGCAACCCGGGCGATGTGCTTTCGCGGGTGCGTTCGCCGTGGGAGCTCTCGCGTGTGCTGAGTGAAGTAGGGTTGTTGTTTCCGGAAACGCGCTCGTCGGCCGATGGGTTGCCGTGCGATGGTACTTGGCTCGTCAAGACCTACCAAGGTGCGAGTGGGAGTGGAGTAAGAGCCTGGGGCTGGGGGCTGGGGGCTGGAGGCTGGGACAAGACAAGGAGACAGGGAGACAAGGAGACAAGGAGAGAAATTGGGATAGAGCATCCAACTGAATCTCCTTGTCTCCCCCTCTCCTTGTCTCCCCCTCTTTTTCCTCTCCCTCTTGTCTTCCAGAAGCGCATCGCCGGTACGCCGTGTGGCGCCACATTTGTCGCCGCAGATGGAACGGCACGGCTGCTCGGCGTGACTCGCGTGCTCGTCGGTGAAGAATGGCTGGGAGCGCACGGGTTTCAATACGCCGGTTCGATCGGGCCGTGGCCGATTTCCAATCACACGCGGGCCACTCTGGAACGACTCGGGCATGTGTTGGCCGAGGAATTCGAGCTGATCGGCTTGTTCGGCGTCGACACAATCGTTGCGGAAGATGACGTGTGGACACTGGAGGTGAATCCGCGCTACACGGCATCGGTGGAAATCGTCGAACGATTCAGCGGCGTGAATGCCATCGCGCTGCATGCGGCAGCCTGCGGATCGCAGTTGAACTCGCAGCGAGCCGGGGCGTCCTCGCCCCCGGCTGATACGAATAACCATCTATCTGGCGGGGGCGGGGACGCCCCGGCTCGCACGCAATCGATCGCTTTTGGGAAGGCGATTTTGTACGCTCGGCGCGAGATCGAGGTCTCGCCACCGTTCTTCGAAAAGGCGATGATCGCGGCGACAGATTTGCCGTGGCCAAGCATGGCCGACATTTCCGCCGTCGGCACGCCGATCGAAGCCGGTCGACCAATTTGTACGCTTTTCGCCGCCGGCGTGAGCGTTGAAGAGGTCGAGCAGCAGTTGCGCCATCAAGCCGACATTCTCGAAGTCGAGCTATACTCTTAAGAGAGGAAATTCTACTTTCGGAGAAACTCCGTGCGGCTCGGTATCGTTAGCGATTCTCATGGCCACGTCGAACTTACTCGGCCCGCGGTGCGGATGCTTGAGAGCCTCGATGTCGATGCCGTGCTGCACTGCGGCGATATTGGTTCGATGGACGTCGTCCGGCTGTTCACCCAGTGGCCGACGCATTTTGTGTTCGGCAACTGCGATGAAGAAATCGATCGCTTCGCGGTGGCCATTGAGAAGGCCGGGCAGCGCTGCCACGGCCTGTTCGGCAGCCTGGAATTCGACGGCGTGCGGGTCGCTCTGCTGCACAGCCACGAGCGCTGGCGGTTCCGCAATGCCATCGAGAGCGGCGAATACCAACTGGTGTGCTACGGCCACACGCACGTGGCGGCGATTGATCGCCAGGGCGATACGCTAGTCGTGAACCCCGGGGCGCTGTACCGCGCGAACCCGCATTCGATCGCGGTCGTGGAGCTGCCGGCGATTGAGGCGAGTATTGTTGCGTTGTAGGTCGAGGGTCGAGAGTCTAGGGTCGAGGGCCAGAATTGTCGCTGCATCGAGTTCTGGCCCTCGACACTCGACCCTTGTCCCTCGACCAATCTCACCCCGCCAGCCGGTCGATGCGGTTGATCGGCAAAATCATGTTCGCCAGCTCTGGCTGGCAGCAGTACTGCATGAGATACGCGTCTTCCGGCGAGTCTTCGTAGAACTCGTGGAGCACGGTCGTGGCCTTGAAACCGGCGGCACGAAAGAACACCTGGGCGGCTAGGTTCGTTTCGCGAACTTCCAGGGAAATTCGCGTGCGGCGCTGGCTCGATAGCTTGCTAATAAGCTTCTCGATCATCTGCCGGCCCACACCGCGTCGGCGGCAATCGGCCGCCACGGCAAAATTCAAAATATGCAGCCGGGTCTTGTGCAGTTCGTAGATCATGAAGCCGACGACGCGCTCGGCATGCTCGGCCACCATGCCGATGCAATTGCGCTGGCGCAGGCAACGGATGAATTCCTCCTCGAACCAGGGGAATTCGAACGCACTGCGTTCGATGTCGAGCACTTCCGTCATGTCGCGGCGGATCATCCAGCGGATGTGAACCCGAAGCTGCGTCTGTTGGTCGACGGCCATCCGTGGCCTCCTTCCTTGTCGGCCGAAAAGCTGAAAGCATGGGGCAAGGGGCAGGGGGCATAGGGCGAGGAGCAGGGAGTTAAACTGCTTAACTTCCTGCTCCACGCTCCTGGCTCCATGCTCCTCGCCCGTTCGGCAGCAAATTATCAAAACCGGCACGCGCTGCCAATCCGAATGTGTGGCAGGTGCTAGCAGCGGAGAAAATCGTTCTCACGCCCGGCCGAAACGGCGGGGCTATATAGCCGGCCCGTCTCGGGCTGGCGAGCAAAACTCCGCAATGAGTACACGCATATCACGGCCGATCAACGACTTCGCCGCCGCTGCGAGTGAGCGCCGCCTTAAGCGATGCTTCGGGATACGTGTTCGGCACAAGTTGCACGCTGCCGTCGCACCACGCCGCGGTGAAATAGTCGCGATCCGAGCGTTCGACTCCCACTCGTGGGTGCGCCAGATCGACTTGCCAATCTTCGGGCTTCGTCCACACGACCGCTCGCTTTGGCTCGACTTCGACTAGGCCAATAGTCATCGACGTGCCATCAGTGACGTCGCGAATCGACGTTCCAACGTTGTCATGAAAGACCGTTTCCGGTCCAACAGGAACCTGATAGGTCGTCTTGCCTTCGCGGGCGAGTTGCCGTAGGTGGACATCCGGGTCAGCATAAATCGCTGGCATTTTAGTGATTAACGCCGCGTTGTGCGGGCTGTCCCAGGGTTCATCAAGATGAAACTGATTGTATAACCCGGTCTGTTCCAGGTACGGCAGGATCGCAACGCGCCAGCTCAGCAACGGCTTGCCTGCTTTGTCGCATATGGCTGCAGGCGGATAACGGTTGTTAGCGCTTTCAAGATTCAACATTCCTAACAGCAGTTGTTTGAACTGATTCATTCGCTGCTTGCGCCACGATACTTCAACCGACTTTTCGGCCGCTTCGCCAAGCATTGCCCGTAGTTTTTCCAGTTGAACCTCATTCGCGGGAACGCTGATCGCCACGCGGGTACCCTCAACCTTGGCGGGTAACGAATCGGTCAACAATTCGGCAAAGCTCTTTGCCCGCTCGACTTCACTCGACTGGGCACCCAGTTCCGCCACAATCTTCGGCAGATCGTGCCACAACTTGGCGAACTGCTCGGCCGCTGCCGCATCCTTGGCAACGAGTGCGACGCGGGGATTCGCTTTCGGTAGCGGATCGACGATCGCTTCCATATGCTGCCAGCGGTCGATGATGTCGCCTTTGAGCGGAGCCAGTGGGCCGGGTAATTCCGGCCATAACTCGCGCACGACGCGGCGAAAATCGGAACCTGGGCAGAGCACAACCGATACCATGGCGTGTTCATTAACGTGCTGCAGGAGCGGGGTGACGAGATCGGGGCGGTCGGATGATTTCATGGCCACGTAGCGAGCGACGGTTAATTTCGGGCCGATGAGCACGAAGTCGCCCTTGCGCTGAATATCCACATAATCGCCGCCGAGTTGCTGCTTGAGTTCGCGGAACCGTTGTTCGACGGTTTCAATCGATTGGCCAGTCCGGGCGGTGACGATCGCCAACGGCCCGCCGCCGCGGTGGATATCGGCCAGGCCAATCACCAGATATGCGTTCCCGACACCCGCTTGCTGTAGTTGCCGCACCATGCCGTCCGCGAGTGCGGCCCCGCCTGTCCACTCGACCGGGTCCACCGCCCCCGCCGGCATCCACTTGAGCAGCGTGCCGGCAATTTCGACAACGTTCACCGCCCCAACATCCACACACGCCGCCGCAAACGTATCGTCATTCACAAACGGCGCGATCGCCGTTGCTTGACCAGTAACCTCGGCCGTAACCATTTGGTGTGCAACGACCAAACTCACGAAAATTGCCAGTAGATATTTCTGCATAATCGAACTTTCGAATAACGAATTAGAGGGTGTCTCACGCAAAGGCGCGAAGGCGCCAAGGGAGATCAATGCGACGTGCTTTGCGTCTTTGCGCCTTGGCGTGAGGCAATTCGGTGTTACTATTTTTCCGCAATCTGAATCTCGTACCGCCGGTACGATCCAAGGATGTGGTCGCTCGGCGGCAGCTCCAATACGGCCGTTTTGCCGTCGAGTCGATATACGAACGGCTTGCCGGTGGCCGGGTTCAGCGGCACTGGCACGGCCGTGATTTCATTGAGCGATTTGGGCAACTGGCGTTTGTGGTCGGCCGCGTACATCCGCAACGCCTCAATCACCCGTAGCGCAGCGATTTCGCGTTCCAAACGCACTTGGGCGCTACGGACCGACTGCATTGCTGGCATCAACTGAGATGCAATGGGAAGCACCTCGCGATTCTCACCGGTGCCCAGCGGCTGTGAGTTGACAAATACCTGGCTGGCGAGATCATCGGCTGGGCGCTTGTCGGCAAAGGGAATGTACCAAATTTTTTCGAATTCGTCGGCAAACTGGCGGTAAACACGCTCGGAGTAGATCGCGATCACTTGCCCCACCGCCATTTTCTCGACGCGTCCTCGCTCCATTCCATGGGAAACTAGCCATTGCTTCGCGTGAGAATAACCATTGAGCGCCAGTCCCGTTGCCATGATGCCGATACGTGCCTCCGCAAGAGGATCGTTCGCTTCAGTGTGGCTTCCACCCGCCGGCCAATTACCGTTGATGGCTCCTAACTCACGTATGGCCTGCGTGTAAAGCCGGTTCCATTCTTGCGGCGCATGTTCGGCTGCTTCCGCATGATTGATGAATGGAAACATGCGTGGGCCGAGATCCAATTCAAATCGCGCTGCGGGCCGC
Source organism: Planctomycetota bacterium (assembly GCA_029781135.1). Lineage (GTDB taxonomy): Bacteria > Planctomycetota > Planctomycetia > Pirellulales > Lacipirellulaceae > JABDGM01. The sequence continues at coordinate 129,077 of JAKOXH010000066.1, read as the reverse complement.
AGTTCAATGTGAGGCTGCGGCAGTTCGGTCAGCGCCCAATACAGATTAGGAGCGTTCGGACTACTCACAAATTCCGCCACCGTGCCATTCGTGATGCCGTCGATTGCTAAGCCAATCAGTCCACAAACCAATAACGGTACGGTCGCAACATCGTGGCCGATGCGATAATTCTGCCGGAGCACATCGACGGCGTCGTCGTAGCGATGTTCCGCGATTGCCAGCCGGGTCCGCAGCGCCAGCATTCGGGAGAATTCGCGACTCCCTTGAAATTCCGGCAGCAGAAAGCTGATGATTTTGACTCCAGTCACTTCCTCGATATTCAACTGCCAATCACAGTCGCGTCTGGAGGTTGCTTCAACCAAGTGGTTGGTTACAACTGAGTTAAACATGTCGTTTGCCGCTCGAACCTTGTCCAGCGGTAAGTCGGCAATCGCCATGCCACCGTCAGGCGTGTACCAATTGCTCAACTCTTTTTCCTCATCGAATTTCTCTTGGATCGATTTCATTACGTGCGTCGATTCCAAGAGTGCTCGGTAATAGAACGGTGCGGCGTTTCCAGGTTTGAGATCGATATCGCGGGCCACGAGCCGATAGCGCAGCGCCGGCACGGGTTCGGCCGCGGGCGTGACCGTCATGTGAACGACTTCAATGTCGTAATCGCCTTGCTGCTTCTTCTCGTACTTCACGTCGGCCAGAGTCGGCGAAGCGATCAAGGTGGCCAATGTGACACAACGAATGATGATTGAACGTGACATGGGAAGATTCCTACCTAGGATTGACTCCAGACTAACGACCGCATTGCTACGCCGTAGGCGTTTCACAACGTAGCCCAGCGTCGTCGCGCAGCGGCGCACGCTGGGTCACGCTCGTTTACGCTGAAAGCGTTAAACATGCGCGGCGAACTATGTGTAACGCCTTCAGCGTAAATGTAATCCATCGCCTCGTGACCCAGGGTAGGTCGCCGAGCCGACCAACCCTGGGCTAAGGTGTCAAACACCTTCGGTGTTTCCTCGCTGATTCCAATGTGGTTTCGCACGGCAAGCGTATGCTTGAATCGTGCCTCAATCTAGGAGCGCGGGCTGGTATTGCGATCGGAAGCCGGCAGCAATTCACGAAGCAACTCGCGCTGTGTTGCTGGTGCTATAACGGTTGAATCGGAATCTGAACTGGCGGTGCGGTTGTGCGTTTCAAGTTCGCCGACGCCACGGGTGAGGGCGATGTAACGCAGGCCTAAGTACCCGGCGGTCGGCGGCGATGCCATCGGCCAACCGTAGTTCTCTGATGGCGCCGCCGCTGGCGTGGCCGAAACAGTTGTGTCCACCGCTTGAGTCGGCGGTGCTGTTGTTGCTACGGTCGTTGGTTGCGGCGGTGTTGGTGATTGTGCGGCGATCGGCTGGGCCGCTCGTTGCCAGACGAGCATCGTGGCCAAGAGCAATGTGGCGGCGGTCATCGTGGCCGTGGCCGCGGGCCAGAACCAGCGGTGCCGGCCGGCGACGCGTAGCGTCGCGGCTAGTTCGGGCTCTTTTGCTTCGAGCGAGGGTCTTGCGACGTTCGCTGCTGCATGACCCGCCGCGAACATGAGTCGATCGCGATCGATGCGCGGCGCGGCGGGCGTCAGCCGCGCGAGTTGCCGTTCCATCGCGGCCAAGTCGGGCGCTAGTTCATTTTCGGCCGGTTCGTGTTCGTCGAACATGGCATCTCCAAGAGTCGTCGAAGTTTGCCGAGTGCTTGTTCGTAATGCCGGTGCGCCGTCGTGGTGGATACGGCGAGCGTCGCGGCAATTTCGTCGAATTTCAATCCGCCCCAAATCCGCATCACGATGATTTCTCGTTCGGCCGCGTCGAGGTCTTCAAGTGCTGCAATCGCGGCTACCGATTCATCGTGTTTATGTCCCAATGATTGGTAAACCTCGGCGAAGCGTGCGGCCATCGCGCGGGATTCGCGATCGCGGCGACGGCGCTCGCCACGCAGCGTGTTGAGCGCCCGATGTTTCACGACGCGGTACAACCAGGCGACCACACGCTCGGGCACCTGCGGCTGGCGGGCCAGTTCGATGAGCGCTTCCTGCACGCAATCGTCGGCCGCATCGGTCCACTGCGATGCGTAGAGCGCGAGCGCGGCCCCGTGCTCATCCAGGAGCCGCCCCAATAGCTCGGCATCGATGGGTCCGTTCATGCGCGGCTCGCCAGGCCAAGTGTTCGTCAATAAGACACCGCCGGCCGAGAACTTTTGCAGAGTTAACCACGAAGGACACAAAAAGACACAAAAAAGTCGATTACTGGAGCAAGACAAATCGAACCACGAAGGACACAAAGAACACTAAGAAAGGCAAGGAATGGGAGTGTATTCCTTAGCGTCTTGGCGTTCTTGGCGGTTTCCTTTTCGTGTCTTTTTGTGCTTTTCGTGGCGATCAAATTCCCGCCAACGCGGCCGTTTCATCATAGCTACGGATCGCGGTGGTTGCGCCCAGGCCCGTGACGCAGCAGGCACCCGTAGCGGCACCGAGTCGCCCGGCGGCAGCGGGGGAGAGGCCGCGGAGGACGCCCGTCAGCACGCCACCGAGGAAGCAATCGCCGGCGCCGGTGGTGTCGATCACTGGCCCTGGTGCTTTCACGGCCGGCACATCGATTAATTCGCCCGGCTTCGGGCTGATGAGCGCACCCTTCGAGCCGAGTTTGATCCCCAGCCAGCCTTTGGCCCCCGCGTCGCGGTAGGCCGCGATGATCGCCCGCGGTTCGTGGAGGCCCGTTTGATGTTGGGCCTCCGACTCGCTCGGCAGAAAGAAATCGAGATGCGGCAAAATCTTGGCGAGCGGTTCCATCGTGCCGCCGTCGGCCGCCGCGTCCATCGCCGTAAGGCACCCCGTTTCGCGGATGGCGGCGAACACCTCGGGCAAATCGTTCTGCAATCGCGTCATGAGCGGGTAGTAGCCGATGAGCATCGCCCGGCTCTTGGCGAATTGATCGAGCTGGCCGAGCAGTGCTTGTTTGTCGAGCATGCGCGGCGCGCCTACGCAGTGTACGAATGTCCGTTCGCCGCTGGGGTCGATGAGGACAGCCGTGGTGCTGGTTGCGCCGGTCGGGTGCGTGAGCAGTGCCGATGTATCGACGCCTTCGACTTTGTAGCGATGGCGAATGACTTCGGCCCACTCATCGTTGCCGACGTACGTGAACGCGGCCACGCGCATGCCGAGCCGGGCCATCGCGATGCCCGAATTCGAGACGATGCCGCCGGTGGTGAGGACGAGCGGATCGCTTTCGATCAGCCGGCCGCCACCGATTACCTCGGTCAACGGCACCGGCCGCGCAAGGACATCGACCACGCACGACCCGACCACCACGCAGTCGAATTTCTTTTCCATGGATGCAGCTATTTAGTGTTACGTATGGCCACGAAGAACACAAAAAGGCACGAAAAGACAGGTGGGAATACAGGTGAAACCACCAAGTCGCCAAGAACGCCAAGAATTCATAAGACCTGATTTGCCAGTGGACTGTGGGAGGCCACTCTGGGGCCGATGGCGTGTCGCGATGGATAGCGTCATCGGCGTCAGAGACGCCTCCCACATCATGTGCCTTTCTTGGCGCCCTCCGCGCCTTGGCGATTCAAAAATCTCCTGCCCGAACTTTTCTTGTGTTGTTTGTGCCTCTTCGTGGCTCACAAGTTACTTCGCCTTCAATTCCTTCTCAATCGCCTTCACAACTTCCGGCGCATCGGGCTTGGTCTTGGGGGCGAACCGCGCGACGACCTTTCCATCGCGGCTGAATAAGAACTTCTCGAAGTTCCAATTGATCTTGCCGGCGAAGTCCGGGTCCAACTTTTTCGAAGTGAGATGCTTGTAAAGCGGTGCCGCCTCTTTGCCATTCACATCGACCTTGGCCAACATGTCGAACTTCACGCCGTAGTTCTTTTTGCAGAACTCGGAGATTTCCGCCGAAGTGCCGGGCTCCTGACCAGCAAATTGGTTGCACGGCACGCCGACAATGGCCAGCCCTTGCTTGCCGTATTTTTCGTGGAGCGCTTCGAGTTGCGCGTATTGCGGCGTGTTGCCGCATTTGCTAGCTACGTTCACAAGCAGCACGACCTGGCCCTTATACTTGTTCGCCAGGTTGACCTTCTTGCCATCGAGCGTAGCCATTTCAACATCGAGCGGCGTCGTGGCAATCTCCTTTTCCTTGACCTTTATTTCCTTCGGTGCATCCTTGGCAGTAGCAGACGACTTCATAACCAAAACCCCCATCATTACGAGCGAAACCAGGAGACGAATCTTCATATTGTGTTTCTCCATTGGAAAGAAGACAGCCCCAGCAAGTTGAGACACGTGATTATAGATGGGGCCGCGGCGATTGGGTATCCGTTGGACAAAGCCCTTGGGAAGCGGACCACCGCGCCCGATATTCGCGCGCAATTGATCGTTGGTCATGCGGATCGCCTCAGTTCTACGCATTCATCATATACAGCCCGCGGCGGCTGCGTTCGGTGCGGCGGGCTTCATCGAGAACGTCGCCCACGCGCCGCACATCTTCGATGCCGTTCATCACCAGCACGCCCTTGCCCTGCGACTTGGTCGACTCGTCGCTGGTATTCAATGTGATGGTGCCGATGTTCAGCATACGCTCGATAAGGCCTTGCTGAACCGTGATGTCGTCGACATCGACGAGCAAAATGCGGTCATCCTTGCGACTCAATATGCCTTTGTGCAAAACCAAGCGGTGCGTCGTCAGTCGATATTCGACCGACATTCGCCGAAAGAACAATTGCAGGCCGAGGTAAGCAAAGATGAGCAGTGCCGCCGCCCCCACAACGAGCCAAGCCGGTGGCCCGGCAAAGGATGCCGCCACCAGCCCCAGCACGACCAGCAGCGCTGCGCCGATAAACGGCCCAATCATGGCTTTGGGCGAGTATCGCCCCGACCACAAATCCTCCTCCGGCACCTCGCGACCATTGCCGCGCATAGCCCCCGGCTGCAGACTCGCCGCCGCATGTGCCTCCCCAGCTCTAAGAGCATTGCCGCATTGGGGACAGAACGCCGCCCCGGCGGGCACTGTAGCACCACATTGACTGCAATTCATCGCTTGGTTCCCTCCCAGTCGTGTTCAGGACGCGCGCAATTATAGAGTGATTCGCCGCTGGGGCGAAAGGATTGCCGGAAAAGGCACAGGGCCGATCAGTTGTTGAAGTTAGATAAACTTGTGGGAGGGGTCTCCGACCCCGATGGGGCGTCGCACTTCAGACCGCTTTCGAAGTTCGCACGACATCGGCGTCGGAGACGCCTCCCACACAGATTGGCCAAATTGAAAAAGTGATCGGCCCTGGGAAAACGCAGCCTCGGCCCAAATCCAGACCCGGATTACTGCGAATACGGATACGCCGGCCGCGAATTTCGTTGCCACGGCAACGACGGCCTGGACGAGGGAAGCCGTTGCGTGCCAAATATGGAACGGCAGGCCAGCCCGAGCAAGAAGGCGAATAGGATGCATTCGCCGATTTCAATAATCAATACGCCGATATCCCCGCGCGCAATGCCGAGAACGTGCGGCAATGCCGCCGCGTGAATCGAGATCAAGAACGGGTTCGTCGGCTGCAATAGTAAGGGTTCGTCGATTAGCCGCATGAAACACGCAAAAAACATTCCATACAAAATGAGCGCGGGGATTCCGCCTTCGTAGGCGCCATGGCCCGCCAGGCCCACGCCCCACGTGGTGCCAGGCAAATGAGCGGCGTCGTGGGTAATGGTTACAGCCAAGACTTCTGGTTTCGCGGCCCACAGCTTTCGTGGAATGGGGTAGGTGGCCACGAAGCGGAAGGTGTTCAGCGGCACGGCGACCAGCGTGCCCTGAGCCACATAGCGTTCTGTGAGCAAGGCGAAGTGACCGTTCTCCTGGGCAAAGTACCCCAGCCGACCTTGCAGCAACGTGGAGAATAAGTTCCCGCGACTACGGACTTCCTTAAGCTGAGCGACCAAACCAGAAACGCTGCGCCGTTCGCCAGCCGCCAGATTGTACCAGCGGAACTTGGAATACACCGCGCTCACACCGAGCATCACAATTGCCGTGATCGCGGCGGCAACCAACACCTTCGAGGGCTTCCAGGACCGCACTTGTGTCCAGTAAACGCACAAGATGGGTCCCAAGAACAGCGACATAATCAGCCGCCGACCAGGCGATACGAGCATGCAATACAGCATGGCCGTGGCCAACACGCCAAAAAACAGAAACAGCCAGGAGACATTCAGGCGATTGCGATTCCACAGCATGAAACTGAAGACGCAGGCGAACACCGCCGCTTTATGCCCTAGCTTGGCAAGCGCCGGGCCAATAAACGTGACGCCAGCGAGCGCAAACGATGTCACCACGATAAACAAGCAGGCGACTAATATGGAAGCCGTCACCGGCAAGTCGACGGGTGGCCAGTTTCGCAACCGTCGCTGAGCAAACCTCTTGGCGGGCGTGAACAAATAATAGGTGCCCAGCAGCGCGACAATGAACGACGCGCTTGCCCACATATACCATTGAACTTCTTTCGCCGAGGGTTGGAACCAGTCGAGCTCCTGGTACGAGAAGCTGGAAACGTAGTGGACCTGAATCGAGCCTAAACCCGTGAAAGTAATCAGACTGACTAACAGGGTATTCCAACCGGTCAGAATATCGGTCTTACCGCGCAAAAACGGCACGACGATAAACAGGCTAATGATAATGCAGATGGCGATTCCAAATGGAACCAGGGGATCGCTGTTGGCCATGGGGAAACGCCTCGAAATTCGTACGGTCTCTAAACTCCGCCCGCGGGCGACTGCATCGCTTCAGCGGTCACGCACGCCCGCTGCCAGCCGGCATTCGCGTACCAGGTATCGAAGTTAGGCTTCGGTTTATATCTTGCTTCGGTAAAACTCCCGCGTTGACGAGTGCCCGACGGACCTCGGCAACCGGATTGACTCGTTCGCGATATTGTTGCAGCGCCAATTTGGCTTCGGTTTTGTACCGATCGATGTTTTCTGGGCGGAGGACATCCTCCAAGCAGCTTTGTAGCGAAGCCACATCGCCCTTCTTGAAGATTCGCCCGCTCTTTCCGTCGACCACCATTTCCCGGGCCGCGCCGACCACGTCGCTGGCGATCACGGTCAGCCCCGCCGCCATGGCTTCTTGCACGACCAAGGCCCAGTTTTCATGGTCGCTGGGAAGCACCATCGCCTCGGCTGCGTGGTACGCCACCGCCAGCTCACGCCCTTCGAGGAATCCAGTCCAAATGACCCGTTGGCGCAGTTCGTTGGGAACTCGCCGCTGCAATTCGTCGCGTTGTGTGCCGTCGCCCACGATGAGCAAATTCCACTCGGGATGATTGCTAGCCACGTTGGCGAAGGCATCTATGAGCAAGTCTACTCTCTTCGGTGGCACCAGGCGACCACTATAGAGCAGATGGTGCCGCTGTCGGTTCAGCCCGTATTTCTGTTGAAATCGGTCCAAGTCGACCCGTTCGACGTGCGTAAAGGCGTCGTAATCCGGCCAATATGGAAGCCGATACAGCCTGTCGGGCGTCGCCCCGTATTTCATGAAGAATTGATCGCCGTATTCGCCCATCGCAAATACGCCCGAGACACGTTTCATCCACCAGTCGTAGGTGCGATGCTTAATGAACTGCTTAACGCCTGGGTGCCGGGGATCGCAGCGGATGTTGTTATCCGAGTTCACAAAAAATGGGATGCCGTGGCGATAGCAATAGTTCATCAACCGGGCATAGGAGACGTACTTGTATCCGCCGAGGATCGCTGCCTGGATGCCGTTCCGCCGGAAGTAATCAATGAACCGCCCGCCCTTGCGCCAATCCCATATGGGGCGGCGCAGCGGATTTCCCAACGGGTGTTCGCCCGGCTTGCCGTACTGCGTGAGCTGGATCTCCGGCGGAATCTCCACCTTCCAGCTGAAGTCGGAAGCCCAATGCGAAATGAGTACGTGCAGCTTGAATTCGGGAATGCCGAGCGCAATCAACCGCTGCAGATTGACATGGTAGGGCGTGACCGTATTCGTCACGATCGCCAAACCAGGTCGATTGTCTTGGTCGTCACTCGACATAACGCAGTTGAAAATTCTACCCCACTTGCCCCACGAATTCTGGGCAATTGAGCAGCTTACTTTGGTGACCGGGCGAACAACAGGTCGGCCTGGATTGCTCGACCCTGGGTATCGTATTGCACGTTGTAGGCGCCAGCCAACTCGAACTCGTGGCCTCGCAAGAAATCGATGATCTCGGTCGCCAGCGGTTGTCCCTTGTACAACTCCACGAAAGAGCATTCGACGTAAATATGCGCAAATCGCTCCAATAGTGGTTCACAACCTTGCAGGACTGCGAGCTCGTAGCCCTGAACATCGATCTTGAGCAACGCCGGAGCTTTCAGATCGTCGGCGTCGATCCGAGTGGCCAATGGCTCAATGTGAATGGTCTCCGTCGCCACTTCGTGCGTACCGGAAAGCTGCTGTTGCAAGTCGGTCAGCGGGAGCAGCGATGATGAATCATCTTCGCCGGCAACATGCATGGTGGCCCTGGCAACCGATACGCCAACCGCCACGGGATGGAGCGTCACCCGCGGATCTTGCCCCAGCACCGCGCGGAACCGATGGGCCGGTGCCGCCAAAGGTTCAAACGCGATGATGCGGGCCTGTGGAAAACAATGCCGCGAAACGAGCGCAAACTGGCCGCGATTGGCGCCGATATCGACGATCGTTTCAAATCGGAGCGTCCGCAGCAGCGGCTCATGCTCGATGGCCGCGGCAACCCCGCTACGCCGCAGCGCGGTACGGTAGTCGGCGTGCCCGAGCACTTGGAACAGCTTTCTCAATTGCCGCAGACGTTTCGCGATCATAGCGAGGATGGAGCACGCAGCGTGATAACACGTGGCCGATGAACCGTCGAGCGGCACAGATAAGCTAATTGACCCGTAATGCCAGCGGCACGCCTGCGGCGTAATCGCACTCCATCCACGCGACTACCGGTGGCCGAAATTATTAGTACGCTCCCTTGGCAAACAGCACGATGCGGATTGTCTTGAGCAGCAGCACGACATCCATCCACGGCGACCAGTTACGCACATAGTAGGCATCGAGCTGCACACGTTCGTCATAGGTTGTATTGTTACGACCCGAGACTTGCCACAAGCCCGTAATGCCCGGTTTCACCATCGTATAGAAACCGTAGTACTGGCCGTATTTGACGATTTCAGCCGTGACGATCGGCCGGGGCCCGACAAGGCTCATATCGCCACAAATTACGTTCCACAGTTGTGGCAATTCATCCAAACTCGTCTTGCGCAAAAAACGGCCGATGCGCGTAATTCGCGGATCGTAGCGGAGTTTGTGGTCACGGTCCCATTCTTCCCGCGCCTCCGGATTATCTTCCAAATACTGCTCGAGCACCAAGTTCGAATCTTGGAACATGGTGCGGAACTTCAAGGCTTTGAAACGGCGACCGTAGCGACCAATGCGTTCGTGGCCATACAACACGGGGCCGCGCGACGAGGCCTTCACCGCCAGGGCCAAATACAACAGCAACGGGGAAATCAAAATGCCGCCGATGACCGCGGCCGTGAAATCCATCGCGCGTTTCGTCAGCCGTGGCAATGGCAGCATGAGGTTCTGCTGCAATTCGATGCCCGGCAGGCCATCGAGCTGTTGCGGATTCCAATGATCGGGCAGCCCCGTGAGTTCCGAGAGCACTTGCACCTGCGGAATTGTGTACAAGTGATCGGCGATCCGTTTTGCCACCGAATGGCCGTGATCTTCCGGCGGAACCACGATCGCCCAAAATACTTTTAGCTTTTCCGCGATGTCTTGGGTATCGTGCCAATCGCCCCGATACCACGCGTCGTCGGTGCCCGCGTCGAGCGTCTCACGATTGCCCACCACGCCTACCGGCCGCAAACCCAGTTGGTGATTGTCGGAAAGCCAATGATAAAGTCGCACGGTGGCCGCATCATCGCCAAACACGAGTGTCGGCAGGCCCCAATTGGTGTGCTTGCCCAACAGGTAACGCAACCACGTACGCATGATCGGCAGCGCGACTAAGCACGCCAGGTACGCCACCAACAGAAATAATATCTCGGTGAAGTACAACCCTCGCACCATTCCCACGCCGATCACCCACACGGCAAACATGCACGATACAGAAACGACCAGCTTGCGCAGTTCTTCGACCGGGCTTAACCGCGCGCCCGGGTACAAGCCCATTTCGACGTTCAGCAATACGAAGCCCGTCGCAATCGGTAGCAGGCAGGCCGATACATTAATGCCGATTAACATGCCCAGCTCTTTGGAGATGAACCGGCAAGCGGCAATCGTGGCCGTCATCGCGATGATATCGACGATCAGCAGCGGCAAGCTATTGATGAGCACCTGCCAACTATATTGAGCGCCCACGCGCCGCGAAAACGCCCGCTGGCTAACAACGGCCAAGTGCTCGCCGCTATCGTGCGCATCATCCGCGGGCGGCGGGTAATGAAAACCGGATTGAAACATGCCTCGGCCTACGCCTGCGGTGCTCAATGTCGCGGTGCCGATTTCGCCTCCGGCTGTTTCGGTCTGGCCATTCACAGTTCGAACTCCTCTTATGTCAGCGCCTGCGTAGTTGTGTAATCGTGGAGAACGATATTGTGTTATGCCGGCGGCCGTGCAATGACGCACGAGCGGCCGTACGGTTCACTTCAAGTCAGCGTCGCCACTCTCAAGGAGTCGAGAAACCGACCGCGAGCCGTCATGGCCCAAATAGCTCTGTCTTTCCCACAGAACTCCTGCAAGCCCCGCCGTTCTTTCTAGCCGCATAGATTTTGCTAGAAACAAGAAAAGCCTCTTACTCAATCATATACGCAAGAGCCGCGCGGCGTGGCTTGCGGTCGCGGCAAATTTGCTGACGCCTGACAAAATCTGCCTGAGTCCCTGAGCGACGACATGCGTTTCGACCGAAAAACCCCAACAATCCAGCGGCGCCAACTAAATCTTCACCTGCTGAAGCAATCCTAACGGTGCTCGAAAACAGTGTCAAGAAATCGACGCTATCAGGGGGTACAGCCAGAAGTGCTGTGCAACATGTAACGATTATGGAGCCTATCATGTTGAGAAAAGTGAACGCGTTCCAATCGCTTGGTGAAGGGCCGCCGGCGTGGTAAGATGAAGGGAATTCAGCAGCGAAATCACAAAGCTGCTCGGTCCTATTCATCGGCGATCGCGACGCACGTGCGTCGCGTTTTACTTTTCAAGGGACCTCACCTTTCAAACGACAACGGTTGATAGCACTCTCCGAAGGCATTTCGCATGAAAGACAAAGTCATCTTAGTGGCAGGCGGCGGCGGTTTCATCGGCGGACATTTGGTCGCACATTTCCGCCAACAGGGGTATCAGCACATCCGCAGCGTCGATATCAAACCTCTCGACGAGTGGTATCAAGTATTCGACGATGTCGAAAACGTCCGGGCCGATCTCAAGCTGCGCGAGTCGTGCGCTAGTGCCTGCCGCGGCGTGAGCGAAGTGTACAATCTCGCGGCCGATATGGGCGGCATGGGCTTCATCGAAAATAACAAGGCCCTCTGCATGCTCAGCGTGCTCATCAACACGCACCTATTGCAGGCCGCGCTCGCTGCCAAGGTTGATCGGTACTTTTATGCGTCGAGTGCCTGTGTGTACAACGCCGATAAACAACGCAATGAAGATGTCGTGCCGCTCAAGGAAACCGATGCTTACCCGGCAATGCCCGAAGACGGCTACGGCTGGGAAAAGCTCTTCAGCGAGCGGATGTGCCGACACTTCCGCGAGGATTTCGGCCTCGTGACGCGCGTGGCGCGGTTCCACAACGTCTACGGCCCCTTCGGCACGTGGGACGGTGGCCGCGAAAAGGCCCCGGCCGCCGTGTGCCGCAAGATTATCCATGCGGTCGAGACCGGTGCCCAGGAAATCGAAATCTGGGGCGATGGCAAGCAAACCCGCAGCTTCATGTACATCGACGATTGCATCGAGGGCATCCTCAAGATCATGCACAGCAACATCGAGGAGCCGATCAACCTCGGCAGCGACGAGCTGACGACGATCAACGGCCTCGTGGAAATGGTCGAGGACATCGCCGGCGTCAAGCTGAAGCATCGGCACAATCTTTCGGCCCCCAAGGGCGTGAACGGCCGCAACAGCGACAACACGCTCATCAAGAGGTACCTGGGCTGGGCCCCCGGCATCCGCCTCCGCGACGGCATGGAACGCACCTACAACTGGATTCGCGAAGAGTACCTCAAGGTCCACCGCGGCGAATCGGTACGGACGTAGGAAAGAAATAAAGGGGACGGGAGTCAATTGCCGCCATTGCTTGGCGAAATGGTCGGGCATAAATCGGCAATTGACTCCCGTCCCCTTTATTTCTTTTAAGTAAGTCATTTCAAGAATTTGAATTGCAACGATCACCGGTCTATTACTTTATTGCTGGTATAACCGGATTGATTTTATGAACATTGACCAATTTTTCTTTTGGGATGTGGTAGCCACGCCTTTGGTTCTGCTCGCGATATCTATAGCGTTAGCTGCAGTGTGCTATTTCCTGGAGCAAAGAACGAATAATACGCCGCGAACCAAAAACTGGCTTCGTGTTGGAATCTTCGTTTGGCTATTCGCAAGTTCATACGTCTTATTGTTATTGTTGGTGGACCTTTGGTCGATAGCTGGTATTTCACTGATTAGCACTTCAGCGATTGAAACTCTTTGCAAATACTTGTGGATACCACTCACAGTAGTGATTTGTGTTTGGCTATCAGGCGTCGCTTTTTTGACCCTGCGTGGATCGCACAAATGACAAATTCGGAAGAAATAGCAACCACAAAAGGGGACGGGAGTCAATTGCCGCCATTGCTTTGCGCAATGGTCAGGCGTGAATCGGCAAATGACTCCCGTCCCCGTCACGCTCCCCCACACCCCGCTGCGCATCACACCAGTGCTTCCACTTCCGCATCGGTGGCTTCGGGCGGTCGCAGTTGTTCGAGCGCGCCCATCTGCACCAGTTCTGGCCAGATGAATGCGGTCACGACGACCGTTACCAGCGTCATTACACCGCCGAAGACCACCGAGGGAACGAGGCCCAGGTATTCGGCCGCGACGCCGGACTCGAACTCGCCGATCTCGTTGCTCGTGCCGATGAAGATGACGCTCACGGCCGTCACGCGGCCCCGCATCGAGTCGGGCGTGAGCAGTTGAAGCACCGTGGCGCGGATGACGACCGAAATGTTATCGGCCGCCCCCAGCGTAAATAGTGCCGCCAGCGAGAGCGAAAACGACCGCGAAACACCGAACACGATCGTCGCGACGCCGAAAGTGACGACCGCCGCCAACAGCGCGTAGCCGCCACGCCGCATTGGTGGCCGCGTGGCCAGAACGAGTCCCATGCACATCGCCCCGATCGAAGGCATCGCCCGCATCCAGCCGAAACCCACCGCGCCCACGTGCAGCACATCGCTCGCGTAGACCGGCAGCATCGCGACCGCGCCGCCAAAGAGCACGGCAATCATGTCGAGCGTCATGGTCGATATGAGAATGGGCTGCCGACGCAGATAACGAATGCCCTCCATGAAGGCATGCAATGATTTGGATTCGGTCGAGCGCTTGTGTGGCTTTGGATGGATGAAGAGCAGGCACCCGACCATGATGAAGCTCGACGCGGCATCGAGCGCATACACGGCGGCCGGATTCCACAACGCCAGCAGAAAACCGCCAGCCAGCGGGCCAGCCGTGGCGGCAAAGTGAAACGCCACGCTCCGCCACATCGCGGCGTTGGGAAAGACTGTCTCCGGCACCATGCCCGTTACGATCGCCGCCGAGGCCGGCCAGCCAATCGCGCGAAATGTTCCCGTGCCGAACAAGAGTACGTAAACGAGCGGCAACGGCGCCTGCGTGAGCGACGCCCACACCAATCCCAGGCCGCAAATCGCCAGGCCGAACTGGCCGATCATCACCAACGCGCGCCGGGAATAGCGATCGGCCGCCGCCCCCGCCGGTAGCGCGAACAACAGCACGGGCAGCGCGAGCACGAGGCCGACATACCCCAGGCTGAGCTTGCTCTGCGTGCGGTTCCACACTTCCCAACCCACAGCCACGAACCGCATTTGGTTGCCGATGTTGGAAAGCAAGCTCCCCAGCAAAAAAAACAAGTACCCGCGGTGCCGCAGCGAAGCGATCGGGTCTACAGAGTCGCGCTGGGCCATGCGTGCAAGTGTGGCAAAGATAACGGAGAACGTTCGTGGTACGAGGCCGTCGCGATAAGTGTCGCCAAGATCGCAGTTTTGGCAAGTCGGCCCAGCCCGTTGTGTCCCGAGCTTAACGAAAAAAGCCGCAGTTTAGTAGGTCCTTTCTGCCGGAAAGGACCACCACTAAACGGCCGCAAATGCGTTACGGCCACCGTTCAGATGACGGGCTCGGTGAACTGAGTACTGAGTACTATGTACTACGTTGAAATCCAGTTTAACTCGCCGCTTGATATGACTCCGCCTCCCCGCCCCCTGCCCCCCGCTCCTCGCCCCTCTCTCCTCGCACAGCGAGTCTCACGCAAAGGCGCAAAGACGCAGAGGACCGGTTGACGGGCTAAGCCTGGCCTCCGCACCTTTGCGCCTCTGCGCCTCTGCGTGACATGAACTTGATTTAAGACTGAAGTAGTGGCAAGACTCACGGCGATTGCCGCGGAGGAAAGAAACTGAAGTGCAACTCCGCGTGACGTAAGTTGAGTTTGAACCAATCCTCATGCGTCATGGCGCCAAGCAGCGGGTGCGATGCTGGCGGCGATTGGCGTTCGAGTCGCTCGAATGCCGCGCGGAGTGCGCTAATCGCCCGTTCCGTTTCCATCGGCTCGATGGCAAACGTCCCGCCCGGCACTTTGCCGAGCTTCGCCCCGGCCGGCAGGCCCTTGTTGAGAAAATAGTTCTTGAACACCGGCACGAGCGCTCGCACAAACCACGGCGGCTGCGGCATCTCCGGATAGCCGTCAAACGCATAATTGGCCCACGCCGCCACATGGCCAATCGCCTGGCCCAGCGTCCAATTCCCCACTGCCGGCAACGCGCCGCGCCGCTCGGCTTCGGCCAACGCCTCCGCATCGCGGACCGCATCGGCTACCTTCTCAAACCGAACCTTGCGGCGGTCTTTGACAGTGCGTGTGTTAATAATCATGAATTATCGCTAGTTTCTGAAGGACGTTCGTTGCCCGCGCAACCGGGTGCTCCAAATGTTGAAAATGGTCGGAAACCGAAGTGCACATTCCTACATGGGTGTGTCACTCCTGAGTTGCCAAGAAGTAGTGCCAAAGTGCGTCGGTCGATGAAGCCAGTGTTTCCTAGCTCTTTGCCGATCTGGCTCCTTCGTCTGTACAATAGACTGGTTCGCATGGCGAGGAGTCCGCAATGCTCGCTTCAGGTTTGTGCCTACTTGTCACTTTAGTCGCACTGTCGTGGGTTGTCTTGGACAACAACGCCGTTGTGGCGTTTGAGATATTCAACAGGGAATTGCATAGCACCGCACGAGCCATGGGCATGTACTGGCAGTGGTTGCTGCAAAGCCTACTGAGAGCCATGCTGCTCATATCGTGCGTCGTGGCCGGATTGATGGCAGCAATCTGGATGCTGGAACAGAATCCATGGGGTTTGGGGCGGCTTGGAAGAGCATCGTTGTTTGTGGGTTTGTTCACATGTTCGATTGCAATTCTAGCACTGCCGCATCTTTCCGCTTGCTTTCGCCTCAGGAGGTTCCTCCGTTTCAAGGCCGCAGAGTTAGCGGAATTGGTTGCTAGCCTTTCTTCCAATGAAGGCGTCCGTCGACATTTGGAACCAGCAGCACTGGATAGGTTCAGTGGAGTAGATGGATGGACTGCATGGCATCCACGTAACGAGAGGTGGAACGAGGAGCCGTTTTGCGCGGGACTAACACCTGTAGTTTATCTGCACCAAGGTACGGAGACTTCGCTAATTGTCCCCGTCGATTTTGAGTATTTTCTTGCCTGGAAGTTGCCCGACGGTAGCGTTACGCCTGGAAAGCTGATGCCGATACGCCCTCCCTGCTTCGTGAAGTCAGTAAGTGGTTTACGCAGGCGTGAAGGCTGGTCGGTTGTCCGCGCAAACCTGGAAATTGAAGATGGAGCCGCATGAGCTAAATGGTGCTGGCATGAAATTTCCCAGATGGCACCGACAGTCGGCCGGAGTTGGCGTAATCTTCGGACAATGCTTGTTCGGCCGATTGCCGGTGGGCGCAGCCCGCGAGGCAAACCGGCTCACCTCCTGTCGCAAGCGACACCGACAACCATGCGGCTTGTATTACTCCGGTCGCAACGCTTGTTCCGCATGGCTGTCGGTGCTACCCAACGCACATTACCTCGGCGTGATACATCGACGCAGTTTCGACCTGCTGTAGCCTTAAACGCGATCCATCGTTCCGCGTTGAAATGCGTATCGGCGGTGATCAGGTCTTACACGCCCTACAGCGTCGACCCCGAGGCCGAATTAAGCCCCCAGATGAACTCGCGCGGCACCACGCTATAAGCACCGCGGATGATGTACTGCTCGATGATCTCGTCAACCTGCTGGATCGGCGTCTTGGGCACGAGCACGATGTCGGAATCGTTGAGCCAGATGTTGTCGGCCGGAACCGGCCGCTTGGCGTAGAGCGCGCCGCGGACGTCGAGCATCGTGGCCATCATCCGCCAATCGGGGCCGCGGCGGAAAACAACTACCTGCCGTGTATTGGCGCCAATCTTCGGTGTGCCGGCGAGCGCGAGCGCACTCAGCACATCGGTTGGTCCTTCCAACTCGAACCGGCCGGGCTGGTTCACTTCGCCGAGCACGTAAATGAACCGCTTGGCCCGCTGCACGAGCACGAGCGTTACGTGCGCGCCGGGTATGTTCGTATCGTACTGCGAGTCGATTTCCTGGCGGGCCTCGGCCAACGTGAGGTTCTGCACGAATACGCTGTTGATGCCCGGCAATTGAATGTCGCCGGCGGGCGTCACGGTCACTTGAATTTGCAGGCCGCCGAGCGTGCCGGCCCGGCTATCGACCGTGTTCATCAGGTCTTCCAGCTTCGTGTTGACTGAAATCGGCGTGATCGTGATGGCCGGCACCTTGAAATACTTCCGGTATTGCTGTTCCAGCTCATCACGCAGCGCCGGGATCGTACGCCGCGTGGCCCGCACCTGCCCCAATAGCGGCAGCGTGATGGTTCCATCCGGCTGAATCACCAGTTCGCGCGTAATGCCATCATCCGTCGCCTGCGTTTCGCTGGTTGTCGAACTGCCGCTGCCAACACCTTTGCCCGAGGTCATCGATTCGATCCGAATCCGATCGCCGACTTGCAGTTCATAGGGCCGCGAGATCTCCTCGCGCGTGCGGCGATAGTAAACGGCCACCACGTCGCCTTCGCGGATGCGATACTCGGGCACGTGGGGCGCCCGGGCATGGCCCACGTACTCGCCTTGGGCGAATTGTTGCCACGGAATCATGCCGCGGGCGTCCCAGCCAACTTCCGCACAGCCGCAGCCAGCCGCGCTATCGACGCCCCAAATCGGGTAAGGGGCCGCGAAATTCACCGGCTGGCACGTCGAGCACGTCTGGCAGGATTGGCCCGCCGGTTGCGCGTTCGCCGTGGCGCAGCAAAGAAATCCGATCGCGACAACGCACGCCGCCGCACCGGCGAGCCGACGACTCCAAAGGCAACGCGTGTTTGTCATGGGAAGGAATGGAATTCGATTTGTCGTGTTCAGTTGCGAATTTTGCCGAGCAAATTAGCGTCGCGGTTGCGGTGGACCATTTGCAGGTTGCGCGGCCGCCACGGGTTGGGCCGTTGGCGTGGGCGGCGCGGCCTGCGAGAAATTGGCCATTTCCGCCGGCGACACCCATTGGATGCCCGCCTGCCGCGACATCGTTCCCGACGCCCGATCGATACTCGCCAGCCGCTGCGATTCGAACTCGTTCGCCGCCGACTGCGCCCCTAGCCCCAGCTTCTGCTGGGCAACCGCCAGGTTGTGGTAGGCAGTGGCCGTTGGCGCGATATCGATCGCCCGCGTGAAATGTTTGATCGCTTCGGCCGGATGACCGGTGCGGCACAACAGCACGCCGAGTTCATTGGCGGCCAAATTGTTGTTCGGGCAGGAATCGAGCGCGGCTGCGTACATGGTCATTGCACCGCGAATGAGCTGCACATCATCGTCGCTGCGTTCGGCCTGCCGACCGTAAATCTTCCCCAGGCCATACAAGGCCATGGAACCGGCCTGCTCGTCGAGCGCGGCCTGCGACAATTGCAGTTGCGCGTAACTGTGGTACATCGCGACCGCTTCGTGCGGCATGACTTCTTGATAATAATCCTTGAGCACCGGCGTGCGGTGCGACGAAGCCACGCCACGCACGTTGAGTTCCGCTTCCAGCTGCGCGCCGCGCGGCACGAAATCATCGGCCTCATCCAAGGCACGCAGCCCCGCCGCCAATTGACGCGAGTGCTCCTCGTTTCCAGCCATCGCATCCTTCGCCTGGGCGACGCGCCGCAGAACTTGGATGAATTCCGTGCGTGCGGCGAAGAACGCCCCCCGTTGCGCTAGGTTATGACCGCGCTGTACGGCGGGCAGCAATTGTGCGGTGAGTTCGTTGCTCGTCGGCGGAATTGCGAGCGATGCCACCGTGGCCGAGGTTCCCCTAGCGCTATCGGCGCCAGCGGCAGCCACACCGCGCAAGTCGACGCGAATCCCGTCCACCCGTTTGTCGCTTTCTACCCTTGGCAAGCGATACGTTGCGGGCCCCGTGCTTTCAACCACCACGCCAGCGACCACATTGGACTTTACCGGAGACTGCGCAGCCGCGAACGAGGCACTGCCACTGCTGATCCCGGCAGCCAGGCAGACCTTGAGCAGGTTGTTTCTCGCATCCCGACGGAAAGTCATGCGTCGTCCAATTCTGCTGGCGCCCACTGCTCGTTGAAAAAGGGGACTGCCTCGCGGCCCGTCGCAGAAAACACCAGGAATTTGATGTCTCGCGAGCGTGCCTGTCCCCTTTCTTTAACGCGCTGCTAGGTTCGTTCGCACCGATAGGCCGGCCAAACCTCACGGCCGATGAATTGCGAACGACCCGTAAAATCAGAATTCGACCGGCCAGGCCACCGATTACCAGCAAAACCGGCCTAACCCGCTTCAGTCGCAATGCTTTCACCGTCACAGCCGCTACAGGCTGAATGGATCGCCAATCGCGGGCTTATGCCTCTCAAGGTCAGGGATGTGAGATTATCGTTTAGCCCGGAGCCTGCGGCGTCAGCGTTGTGTGCAAAACGTTTTCATCACCGTCGGCTCTACGTTAAACGGTGCAGTCGCACCCCGCGATGTAGGAATAATGCTCTGCAACTCTGTGGTCCTGATGCCGCCAAGTGGACCGCTCACAATTCCGCCGTTCAACGGAGATGGCGTTTGTCTCCTGCAGCGTCAGCACTGCGGAAGACACGGAATGCTAGCAGCACTGTGCTAGCAGCTTGTGCGTTCTGTTGCTCGCGATCGGCGCTTCCTCGCCTTCTTTACCAATATCGTAGTGACCGTGGGCGTGAAAGGCGTCTTAGACACTTCAGCCTGCCACCCATCGACAAAAACGAACTCGTGCCGACAACTGCGTGATCTCTAAGCCAGCCGGTGGCAAGAAAACAATTGTAATTGGAACGAGCATTCGTCATCGGCGGGACCAAGTGTGGTCCTGCTGATTCTCTTTGCCACTAACGGTCGCGGCGCTGAATGAGCAGACCGACCGCGGCCAACCCGACGACTGCCAACGAATTTGGTTCGGGCACGATCACATACGTGCCGCTTGGCGACATCGTGTTGCCATGAAACATCGCGACCACACCATCTTGCCGATAAATGACGTTTGCCGGTATCGGATCCATTCCGTGCGGAATGAAAAGCACGTCATAGATCACCGGCAGCCCGAGAAAATCTGGTGAGGCAGGATCGTCGCTGGTCGTGCCTTTCAATCCCAAGTCGATTGTGCCGGCTTCTCCAGCCAGAGTCGTGGATGTCAGCTTCGTCTTACCTTCGATTTGGCTGCCTGGGTGCAAGCCGGCATAGACATCCACCTGGGTGTGCGCTGGATCGCCAAGGTCGACCGGCTGAACGCTCTTCAGCGAAAGCCACACGATCTCGATTGGGATCGTCGTTTCATCGCCAACTCCGGCAATGTCGGCTGCCGATTTACGCTCGATCACGGTGTCGAACGGCCACACTCCGAGAATCGGCTCGACCAGTTGCGTTACTTTGTGTTTGGAATCGGGACCCACGACTGTGCCGTGCGGGTCGAGCCAGGTAACACGAAAGCCGACAATCCCAGTTGGCGGCGTTAGGCCAGGCGGAAGCGGAAAGAGTTGTGTGGGGTCCGGCGGACCCGGTACCGCAAAACCTTCGAGCGGGACTAAACCAATTTGAGGAATCAAAACGCTCGAGCTAGTGTAGTCGGTGAAGAAGAGGTCGTAGCCTGGCGAAATATACACAGCGGACGCGGCAAGCGGCAGTAGTAAGATCACAGTAATCAGAATCACAATGGTGGCTGCTGCACGCGTCAAACTGATATTGGCAGAGAAACCGCGACACAGACTCATGAGGCACGCTCCTTTCGAAGAAAGCCGGCGAAGAACCGCCATTCTGTTGAATGGCTTGCCACGGTTCTTCTCCCGGCACGGCGCGCACTTAGCCGCAAATGTAGTGCCACCAGTTTTCAGGTGTGCATGCCGCCAAACGGAAGACGCCAATCGCCGGAGTTCGCGGCGTAATGAGCGAAGCCGCACAAGGGACTGTGCGTTCTCGACACACTGAGCTAAAACAGCCGTCGCTGCGCGGCCGGTTGCAGCGGGTAAGCGTTATAGCCCAGGTCGCGCAGGTCGTCGGCGAATTCCGGCGGGCCGTGCGTGCAGAAAATTTCTTGCGGCGCGACGCGCTCGACCGTCTCAATGAGCTGGTCGTAGTCGGCATGATCGGAGAGCGGCAGGGCATGATCGACGCCAAGCCGATACTTCGTGCGTTCATCCATCGCCCAGCCGGTGACGGCGATTGACACCGTGCGTCCCAGGCACGGCAGCCGAAAATGTGGGGCCGAGCGCGGCAGCGTGACGATTGCATGGCCGGCGAGCGGCTGGCCTTCGAAGCGGGCGAAGTCGCCCAAATCGACGCCGCAGGACTGGTAGATCTGGCTGATCTTGAAGATTTCAGCATGCTGCAGCACGGGCACGCCGGCCAGCGTGAGGAGCCGCGTGACTTCCTGCGATTTGCCCAGCGGATAGGCGTGAACGACCGGCGTTTTCCCCTCGGCAAACGCGGCGTGGACCAATTCCAATAGCCGGGCCACTATCGCAGCCCGCTTCGGCAGGCGATAGTGGGGACGGCCGAAAGTCGATTCCATCACCAGGATATCGGCGTGCGGCAACTCGGCCGGTTCGGAAGTTGCCGATGGCCCCAGCTTGAAATCGCCCGTGTACAACAGCGAGCGCTGGCCGTCGTCGGCAACCAGCATGGCCGATCCCAGGCAGTGGCCAGCGGGAAACGCGGTGAGCCGCAGCCCCCCAAAGTCCACCGGGGTGCGGTAGACCATTTCCAGCACGCGGTGATGTGGGCCCAGCCGATGCCGATACAAGCAGGCCGTGCCGCGCGTGGCCAAGGCCAGTTGATGCCGGGCAATGTGGTCGGCGTGCGCATGCGAAACAAAGCACCGCGGCTGCCGGCGGCGCACGTCGATCCCGAGTTGGGCCGCGGTCAAAAATAATCCGGCATCGTAATGGAACATCGGATCAGGAATTGAGGGGCCTTTGAAGTTATGATGGGGTGGCTGGGATCGAGCCGGCGGGGTGGCATGGCCTCGGAGGTACTCCGACGTGGCCATGTTTTTCTGGGAATTCCATGCTCACGCTACGCGAGAGCACGCCACCCAGCGTCATGGAACATGTGAGCTAGGCTTGTATCGTAACACGTTTCGAGGTCTACATGTCGTGGATTGAAATTATAGTCTTGGCGATCGTGCAAGGGCTGACCGAGTTCATCCCGGTCAGCAGCACGGCCCATTTGAAGATCGTGCCGACGCTGTTCGGCTGGTCCGATCCCGGAGCCTCGTTCACGGCCGTCATTCAAATCGGCACGCTGGTGGCCGTGGTCTCGTATTTTTGGCGCGATATCATGCGTGTGATCACCGCCATGCTCGCCGATCTCCGCCGCGGCAAGCTGGCAACGACCTACGACGCCAGGCTGGGCTGGATGATCGCTCTCGGCACACTCCCGATTGTCGTAGTCGGCCTCGTGTTTCGTCATCAGATCAAAACAGCGTTGCGGTCATTGTACGTAATGAGTGCCGCACTTGCCGGCGTGGCCTTGCTGTTGGCGGCGGCCGAGTGGTGGGTCCGCCGCCGCGAAGCAGCCCGAATTCATGGCCGCGATATCGGTCAAGTCGGCTGGGCCGATGCGGTCGTCGTTGGCTGCGCGCAGGCAGCAGCGCTCGTGCCCGGGACATCTCGATCGGGCGCGACAATTCTGGGCGGTTTGACCCGCGGGCTTACACGCGAAGCCGCGGCCCGGTTTTCATTCCTGCTGTCGATTCCGTCGATCTTCGCCGCCGGTGTCTTCGAGCTGCTCGAAGCCCGCAAAGACTTGCTGAGTAGCTCACAAGACGCCGTCAAACTTCTCGTGGCCACCGTGGTCGCCGGGATCGTCGGCTACGCCACTATTCCTTGGCTGCTCGGTTACCTGCGGACCCGCACGATGAACGTATTCATCGTTTACCGGCTGCTGCTCGCGGCCCTACTTTGGTGGCTGCTCACGAGCGGCCGGCTTACTCCCTGACGATGGCTTGAACTGAATCGCCTTCGTTTCCACTGCTGGTTTGCTTGGCACAGAGTGGATCAAGCCAAACAAGTTGCCGCTATGCTCGCCATGCTTCCAATAGCCAGCATAATGACCCGCAAAAAACAGCACGCGTGCTGAAACGGCGCCGAGGCCGGGCAGCTCGACCGTGTCGACCACGACGACCGGCGTATCGCCCGCCCAATGCACGGGCAGCATGATCGGCAGCGTCACGTCCTTGCCGCCGTACTCAATCCTGGCCGGAAACAGCCACACATTGCCGGCCACCTTTTTCACTTCGCCCAGCGTGTATTTTTCGCGATCGAGTTTTTTCGGGTCGCCACCAGGGCCAGTCTGCGTGAAGCTGCCCTCCAGCGTCGCCCCGCTGAGCAGCTTGGCAAATGCCTCCTCGCGCTCGGCCTGCTGCTTGGCGTCACCACTTGAGCGATTGACTGCCGTCGGTTCCTCATCGGCGTAAGCCGATCTAAACTCCGAATCTGGAACCAGGATTAGCAAAGCGGCGGTAACCGCCAACCAAGCTTTCGACGGCAACAAAGGGCGAAAAGAGTTTCGCATGACACACTCCTTCTACGAGTCACGACGATCGCTCGTCACGATAGTCTACTCGATGCAAGGAGTATTTGCAGCGCGGCGTCGCAACATGTACAGGGCCGATCAATTGTTGAAGTTAGATAAACTTGTGGGAGGGGTCTCCGACCCCGATGGGGCGTCGTACTTCAGACCGTTCTCGAAGTTCGCGCGACATCGGCGTCGGAGACGCCTCCCACACAGCTTGGCCAAATTGAAAAAGTGATCGGCCCTGGCGACATGTAGGGTGGGCACCGCCCACCATCGATACTGCAGGATATGGTGGGCAGTGCCCATCCTACCGCTGTCTCTACCGGCGCGTCCGCTGATAGAATTGTGCCGTATCGCCGAATCGCGCCACGGGGGCTGGGCCGGTATCGTTCGTACCATACGTAACGGGTTGCGTGCCGCCAGCTGGCTGGGAATTCTGCACTTGAGCACGCAATCGCTGCATATCGGCGGCTTGCTTACGATTCGCCTCGATCTGATCCAGTTGCGGACGCACGAACGCATAGTAATTTGACATCATGTTCGTGTTCGTGTCGTTTCGGTAGAGATTCAGGTACGGGCTCACGGTCGGACCAGCTTCAACCGTTTGAAACGGCTTGCCGCGGACGCGCGCCGCCTGAGCAGCCGGCGATGCGGCCGATGATTGTTGTATAGGCGCCGGCCGGGGTATCTTGCTCAGCGTGGCTGCCGCGGAGGGATTCGTATAAATGCCCACGACCGACTTGGAGCGGACGTTCGTGGCTGGCACGAGAGGCTTGGTCGCGGCGGGTGCGTCGAAGCTGGCGGGCTTCACCGGGAATCGTCGCTGGGTCGTGCTCGGGTGGGTCGGCGTTGCGGCCGTGGCAGTCGGTGCGAGCTCGAATTTCAACTCCGACTCGCCCCAACTGCCAGCTTCGCTGCTTGGTCCGGGGGATGCCTCGGCGGTTGCGGCAAACGCCGCTGCTGGGTTCGCCGCGCGTTCTTGAGCACACGTGCTCGCTTGCCAGCCCAGCAAGACGGTAAGCCCCGGGACGACTCCAACAACCATGATTGATTGCAAACGCATACGACCTCCCTGTCGTGGGCGCGACGACCAGCAATGCGCAGCCTGGAGATATCTGCGCGTTACGGCCTACGTAATCGTCAAAGTTAGCCGGAAAACTTGCGGGCAAATCGCCACTTAGCAGCAACTATCGGGCATACACAACTGTCAGCTCGCCAAGCGACGCCGCCCTGCCGGCAGCGCCATCAATCCCACAGCTAGCAGCACCAGCGTCGCCGGCTCGGGAACCGCGGCCGCGCTGCCCGAACCAGTCCACGGCATTGGTTTGCCGACGTTTCGCTGCCAGAACAAGAAGTCGTCGCCATCGACGTCGCCGTCGCCATCCGCATCGCCCTGCAGCACGGAACAGCCCGACTCACATCCGACATTTGCCTGCCAAATTGCCAAATCGGCTGCATTAATCACGCCGTCACCGTTGAAGTCGGGCCCCTTCGCACCGGAGGAGCCGACCATCGACGGATCGAGCGCCAGCAGATAGTACGACTGCAAGATCCGCACGGCAAACAGGTCCAAGTTCGGATGGAGAATTGCGATCGTCGGATCAAGGACGACATTGAGAACCGGGTTGGTCGTCAAATCCGGCGTCAGATGCGCGGGGTCAGTATTATTGACGCCGCCGATGAAGCCAGCAAAGTAAAGCAACTCGAAGGCATCCCCGTGCTTCAGCGAGCCCAGCGTGTCGTTGTCGAACGAAACGTAGAGATTCGCGTTCAACCCGACATTGCCAGCGACTTCAATTTTCGCCGGGTTGGTGTGACTCAACTCCATGTCGAAGTGACCCTCCAGCGTAAAACTGTTGTGGTTCAACACGTTCAGCTGGCTGCCTTCGCGCAGCGTCAGGATGGGGAAATCGACGGGCGTGGCGCTGACCAGACCACCCGAGGCAAAATCGTCTTCCACCGTGACCGTTGTATTCGGAGAGACAATGAAGCGGCCGTTGTTATTGGCGTCCGCGACATTGTCTACCCGTCCCGAAATGATGTTCTCGCCGGCGTTAAACGCCATGACGCCGCGGTTCTGAACTCCCGACCGAAATCGCAACGTAGCGTACTGGGCCGAGATTAGCCCCCCGTGAAACGAGGGAGACTGAATCGGCGATGTTAACGGCAACGACACATTGTAAAACGGCTGGTCGTCGGGCACCGTCGGCGCCGAGGTCGTCGCCGGCGACGAAAAACGCGTGAATTCCACCTCCGCCCGCGAATCCACCGTGCCGTACACCGTCACCCGTCCGTAATTCGTCAGCGGTCTCGGTTCCACGGGGTCGGGATTGCGGAAATCGGTCGCGGCATCAATGATCAATTTCTGGCCAGCATCGACTCGCACTTCTCCCGTATACCGATTCAAGAAGGTGCCGGTCGTGATCGTTCCACTACCCGATATAACGCCATCATTGATCATGCGAATCGTGCGATCGCGCCCCTGGTTTGGGTCGGTGCCGTTGAGCGCCCCGCCCACATTGATCGAGCCGCCGTTCATATTAACCCGGCCGAACTTACCAATGACGAAATACAATGGCTGTGGATTCGCCGTGTCCGTATCCGTACTGACGACGTTGACCAGGCCCCCGTCTTCCACGTTGAGCGTGCCCCGGCCGACGGCATTGCTGTACCGCAGTTGATCGCCCTCCGGATCGAACGTCAAACTCCCCGGCGGGTTCGTGGCATCGCGGAGACTAAAACCGCCAACCTGAAGTGAGCCTCCAATAATCCATTTCGATACGCCGCTGCCGCCCGGTGGTGAACTCCCCTCGATCGTGACTGTCCCCACGCCGCCCGAAAGGGGCTGGTTCGCATTCATCTCCGAAGGGTCGCTGCCGATTACGGCACCGAAGGGTACGAACGTCTGGCCGTTGTTGCCACCTTGAGCGGGCCCAAAACTGCTCACCGTGGCGCCGTTCGTTACGGTCATGGTACCAACGCCCAAGGGGCCAATCAGCATCTGATGGATTTCATCGGGAGTCGGTCGCGTCCCACCACCACCGCCACTGCTGGTTGCGGCAAACCCGCCACTCCCCAAGAACGAGTCAAAACCGTCCACAACGATGCTTCCGGTTGCCCCCGGTGTATAGCCAACCACGACCGCATCTTGAATCTCGGCTCGGGCGCCGGCACTAATTTCCAGCGTACCACTGCCGCCATTTCGGCCCACGTATAAATCGAATCCAACATCAATGGCTCGTGGAACCACACTATGAAAATTCAGACCATCCGCAATCGCTTGTTCTGCTTGGGCAGGTAAGATCGTCGGATCGTTGTTGTACAGCGAGCCGTATCCCGTAATTCGCACAACCCCCGTTCCGTAGCGAGTGACATTGGCCACCGTCGTACTGTCGCCAATGATCAAATTCTGATCTCGCAACGCCGATTCGCCGGAAATCAACAACGAACCAAAGCTACTCACACCGACTTGCACGTCGAAGTTGATATTGGTGTCATCGGCCTGAGAATTTGGATCGGCGCCATCCGAATGACGACCCTCGAAGTACGTTTGATAGGGTAATCCGGTCGGAACGGGTGGAAACTGTGGCAATTCAAACGGATTGATGAAGTTTCCGTCCGTCGGTAAGCCTTCGTTTACGTTGGGCGAAAATGGATTATCGGCCGGAAGTACATTGCCGGTGCTCAGCACACTCGCCAGAACATGAGGGCCCAGTGTGAAGGAGCTCAGGAGCGCCGCCACCGCCAAGATATACCGCGCCGACACCAAGCGACAAACGGCGCGATGTTCATCGACGAACGGCGGACAGTGTTTGGCAAGCAAATTATGAAAACGCATGATCTTCCCCTCTGCTTTTGATGAACGTCTCGGTTGCCTCGCCGATAATCTCGCTGCGCCATGGGCCGTCGCCGCTGCGTGGCACTCAGATCGTTGAACCGTTGGCGATTCCAAAATCGGGAGGTAATGTAATGGGAAGGCGCGCAGACTCACGCCGTACTTAGACGGATGCCGCACGCTTAGATGTTCCGGTAACCTCTATTTTCGCTGAATACTGCGCAGATTGCAACAATTTCGCAAACTAGCAAAGTGCCGCCAAATTTGCCGGTTTCGAGCCACTATCCGCCTGAATTTGGGCAGTCAAAGCCACGCGAATTGGCGCTGTTAAGGCCCCCTGTTGGCTGGCTCTGACGGTTCCCTTTCGCCAGCCCAAAACGCGCTGGCCAACCACCAAATCTAGCTAAATCGGCAGCACTTCCAGTTCGCTGCCGGTCGAAAATCGCCGCCTTTCAGCGGGCAGGCGGACGAGGCCATTTGCGCCCGTTAGCGTGGCCAAATCGGCCGACCCGGCCCACGGCAGAATCTCCACGTCAGTTTCCGCTGGCAGATGACGGACCCGCGCCGGCAGGCAAGCTGCCCGGTCGCCCTTGTACTCGTAATCGCTAACGAGTTTGGCGCGAAACGATTCCAGTTGGACAAAACCATGTCCCGCTAGCGCGGCAATTGCCGGCCGCACAAATAGTTCAAAACACACCAAACTACTCACCGGGTTGCCCGGCAGGCCGAACACGAGTGTCGTGCGGTTGGTCGCCTCGCCACGCTTGATGCCGAACCACAGCGGTTTGCCCGGCTTCAGTGCGATCTTGTGAAACACTTGCTCGACGCCCTGCTCGGCCAACACTTGCGGCACCAGGTCAAACGTGCCGGCCGACACGCCGCCGCTCAGCACGAGGATGTCATGCGTCAGCCCTTCGACGATCCGCTGCGTGAGGTGCTCATACGAGTCGCGGGCCACTTCAAGATCAGTAGTCTCCGCTCCTGCGCGGCGACCCAGGGCGACCAGCATCGGGCCATTGCTGTTGCGAATCTGTCCCGGTCCCGGTCGCTCAGTGACGGCCACGAGTTCATTTCCAGTCGGCAGCACAGCCATCCGCGGTCGCGGAACTACGGCAACGGCACCATGGCCAGTTTCAGCCAGAATGGCGATTTCGATTGGCCGCACAACCGCGCCGCGCTGAACGACAACATCGCGCTCGCGCATGGAAGAGCCGCGATAAAGCACGTTCTGACCGCGCGCCGGATCGACTTGCTCGAGGCGCACCGTGGTTGCGTCGATGAGCTCCGTCTTCTCAACCGGCACGATCGCGTCGGCCCCTTCCGGCAGCGGTGCCCCGGTCATGATGCGTGAGGCCGTTCCCGGCGTCAGGGCGAAATGCGGCACAGCACCGGCCGCAATCTCCTCGAGAATTCGGCGTTCCTTTTCGCGATCGGCACTTCGCACCGCGTAGCCATCCATCATCGCCTTATCGTGCGGCGGCGAGTCGATGTCGCTCGCAATATCCTCCGCCAACCGCAGCCCCGCCGCCTCGCCCAGCGGCACCCGCCGCGCCGGCAATGGCCCACATCGGCTCTTCACCAACTCCAGTGCTTCTTCAACAGTGAGCATGTGTACCAACCACAGAGGAAACAGAGTTCACAGAGGCAGATTTGTGATTTGTGATTTGACGATTGACGTTTTAAGGTCCATCTTCGGCGATCTTCCAAATCGTAAATCTTAAATCATCAATCTGAAATCTCTTCCTCCAAGCACTCCGTGTCCTCCGCGGTGAAAAAATCTACGCCGCCAGAAACGCCCGCAATATGTGATATCCCGAATGCGTCAAAAAACTTTCTGGGTGAAATTGCAGGCCGAACATCGGGTACTCGCGGTGGGCGATCCCCATGATCTCGCGATAGCCGCCCGACTCTTCAGCCCACGCCGTGATTTCAAACTCTTTCGAGAGCGTATCCGGCTGAATCACCAGACTATGATACCGCGTCGCCTGAAACGGGTTCTCCAAACCCTTGAACAGCCGCTGGCCATCGTGATGGATCATGTCGGTCTTGCCGTGCATGAGATTCTTGGCCCGCACGATCGTGCCGCCAAACGCCTGGCCCATCGACTGATGCCCCAGGCACACGCCCAACAGCGGCATACGTCCTTTTAACCGCTGGCAGCACTCGACCGAAATCCCCGCCTCACTCGGTGTGCACGGCCCAGGCGAAATAATTACCCGCGCGGGCTTCCGCTCCAAAATTTCGTCCACCGTAATTTGATCGTTACGATGAACTTGAATCTCCAGCGAGGAATCAATCTCACCCAATCGCTGCACGAGGTTGTACGTGAACGAGTCGTAGTTATCGATGAGCAGGATCACGGCAGAGTCGAAACAGTGATTAGATCGGAATCGAACCAATGGCAATCATATTTCTCGTCCGTAGATGTCGCAGATTAGCGCAGATGGGGTCAATGTAAATTCAGGTATTTCCCACATCTGCGGTCATCTGCGTCATCGGCGGACTGATCATTACTTTACAATGGCGTTCGCAAACCTTAGTCTACCGCGAAAAATGGAGCCGGTCCAAGATGACCAAGCGAACTGCCACAAAAGCGATTTCCGATGCCGAAGCCTTGGAGATGGTCCTCGAAATGATGGCCATCCCCGGCCGCAGTGGCGAGGAAGCCGCCGTCATGGAGTTCATCCGCGGCAAACTCCTTGCTGCCGGTGTGCCAGCCAATTCACTCACGTTCGACGACGCCCATCGCCGGTCGCCGCTCGGCGGCCAGGTCGGCAACCTGATCCTCAAACTGCCGGGCACTGTTCGCGGACCGCGCCGCATGCTTGCCGCCCACGTAGACACGGTACCCATCTGCGTTGGTTCGCGCCCGGTACGCAAAGGCAAGATCATCGTCAGTGCCAACAAAGGTACCGGCCTCGGCGGCGATGACCGCGCCGGAGCCGCCGTCGTGCTCGCCACGGTGCTCGACATCCTGCGCGGCAACCTGCCCCATCCACCGCTTACGTTCCTGTGGACAATTGCCGAAGAAGCCGGCCTCCTCGGGGCACGTTATCTGCGAGTTTCAAAGCTCGGCAAGCCGCAACTCGCGTTCAACTTCGATGGCGGCTCGCCCGCCATTTTGAAAATCGGCGCGACAGGCGGCTACCGCATGACGATCGAAATCGAAGGTGTTGCGAGTCACGCCGGCAATCGGCCAGAAGAAGGCGTGAGTGCGATCGCCATCGCTTCACTCGCCATCGCCGACCTCGTGATCGACGGCTGGCACGGCTTCATCGAGCGCGATGGTCACACTGGCACCAGCAACGTAGGTGTCATCCAAGGTGGCGAGGCAACGAACGTCGTTACCGATCATGTACGTTTGCGGGCCGAAGCCCGCAGTCACGACGCGAAGTTCCGCGCTCGCATCGTCCGCGAAATCGAATCGGCATTCAAAGAAGCGGCCGCCGCCGTTCACAACACCGCCGGCCAATGTGGCCGGGTGAAATTCGACGGCCACCTCGACTACGATTCCTTCCGCCTCTCGCCCCAGGAACCATGTGTCGTAGCAGCATCCGCCGCTCTCCAGGCTGAAGGCCTCCACCCCGAACTCGGCATCACGAACGGCGGCCTCGATGCCAACTGGTTCACCGCCCACGGCATCCCCACCGTCACGCTCGGCTGCGGCCAGCGAAATATCCACACTGCCGCCGAACAACTCGATATCGCCCAATTTCAACAAGCCCGCCGCCTCGCACTTCGCCTAGCCACCGCTGTTGAATCGCGGTAAATTAAAAGGTTCTTGCAATATTGCTGCCAAGAGGGTTTGCGCTGTCCAAACGCGAGGATTGCTGGCGGTTGATTCGGCCTGGCGGCCGACGCTAAAGCATTCCCTCTGTCCCCGTATCCCCACCCCTGCCTCCTCCCCGATGCCCGATCCCAAGTTCATCCGCAATTTCTCGATCGTCGCGCACATCGACCACGGCAAAAGCACGTTGGCCGATCGCCTGCTGGAACTCACCGGCACGGTCAGCCGCCGCGAGATGAAGGAACAACTGCTCGACGCGATGGACCTCGAGCGCGAGCGGGGCATCACGATCAAGGCCCACCCCGTTTCGATGAAGTATAAGAAGAACGGGCAAGAGTACGAACTCAACCTGATCGATACGCCGGGCCACGTCGACTTCCACTACGAAGTCTCCCGCTCGCTCAAATGCTGCGAGGGCGCGCTCTTGCTCGTCGATGCCTTCCAAGGCGTCGAAGCCCAAACGGTCGCCAACGCCTACGCCGCGCTCGAACAAGACCTCACCATCATTCCCGTCATCAACAAGATCGACCTCACCCACGCCCGCGTCGACGAGGTGAAGGAAGAAATCGAGCACACGCTGGCGATGGATCGTGACGAAGTCATCGGCTGCAGCGCCAAGACCGGCCTCAATTGTGAAGCCGTGCTCGACGCCGTGATCGATCGCATCCAGCCGCCCACCGGCGACCCGAACGCCGTGCTCCAAGCGATGGTGTTCGACAGCGTGTACGATGAGTACCGCGGCGCGGTCACGTACATCCGCGTGATGAACGGCACCGTGAAGAAGGGGCAGCGCATTAAATTCCTGCAAGCCGGCACCACGCACGATGTCATTGAAATTGGCCAGTTCACGCCCCGGCGCGTCGGCCGCGAGCAGCTCTCCGCCGGCCAGGTGGGCTACATCATCTGCAACATCAAGTCGCTCGGCAACGTGCACATTGGCGATACCGTGACCGTTGCCGAAGGCGAACCCGCTGCCGAGCTGCCTGGCTACCAAGAACCAAAGCGCATGGTCTTCTGCGGCCTGTACCCGAGCGACGGCCAAGACTTCGAGCAACTCCGCGACGCCCTAAACAAGCTCTCGATTAACGACCCCAGTTTCGAGTTCGAGCCTGAATCGAGCGACGCGCTCGGCTTCGGCTTCCGCTGCGGCTTCCTCGGCCTGTTGCACATGGAAATCGTCCAACAGCGCCTCGAACAAGATTCCGACATCGACCTCGTGCAAACGGCCCCGAACGTCACCTACGAAATCACGAAAGTGAACGGCGAGGAACTCGAAGTCCACACGCCCCAAAAGGTGCCCGACCAGGGCGACATCGAGGAGTTCCGCCAGCCGATCGTCCGCGTGAACTTTGTGCTGCCGACCGAGTACATCGGCCCCATCATGAAGCTCTGCACCGACCGCCGCGGCGAATACATCCGCACCGAGTACCTCTCGCCCACGCGGGCCATGCTCACCTACGACCTCGCGCTCGCCGATGTCATCTACGACATGCACGACAAGCTCAAGAGCGCTACCCGCGGCTACGGCACGATGGATTACGAGCTTCTCGGCTACCGCCCCGGCGACCTCGTGCGGCTCGACATCCTCGTGAAGGGCGACCGCATCGACGCCCTCTCGATCGTGTGCGACCGCCGCGATTCCGAAGTCCGCGGCCGGGCCGTCATCAAAAAACTCAAACAAGAAATCCCCCGGCACATGTTCGAAGTGCCGCTGCAAGCCGCCATCGGCACCCGCATCATCGCCCGCGAAACCATCAGCGCCATGCGGAAGAACGTCACCGCCAAATGCTACGGCGGCGACATCACCCGCAAACGCAAACTCTGGGAAAAGCAAAAAGAAGGCAAGAAACGCATGAAGTCGATCGGCCAGGTCGACATCCCCCAAAAAGCCTTCCTCGCCGTCCTCGAAACCGGCGAACCCGAGGGGCAGAAGAAATAACGTACGTCAGGCTTCAGCCTGACTGTAGTCGAATTCGCAAGAATTCGGATGCTGGAAAGAACATGTGCTATTGGTTTGAGCATTTTTCGAGGAGGGAGCCTCATGAACAAACTACTGAGAATTGTAACGCTCATCCTGGTGTCGATCGTCTGCATCGACATCTCTAATGGAGCTATCATCTCGCGCGATCTTTTTGCAGTCGACGATGGACTGCTTACCTATGACACGGTGAGCGGACGAGAGTGGCTCGACATCGGTGTAACCTACGGATTACCCGTAAATGCTCTTCCGACGCTTTTAGCGTCTGGGAATCCTCTTGAAGGTTACACGCTGGCATCGCTGGCGGATGTCGAATCCTTGGCTATTTCTTCAGGCTTTGATGGAATTGGCACCACATGGTTTGGCGACGAAAGTGGTATGCAAAACTTCGACGTCGCATACTCCTTTATCGATACGTTGTGGGGAATCTATGCTACTGGCGAGTTGATTGATGAGCTGTGGTTTACAAGCGCGATACTATCGGATGGCCTAACCGAGCACGACTACAATAGCGTCGCTGCAATTGCTATAGCTGGTGAGACAATCATACCGGGAACTGTGAATCCTCCCTTGTTCGTGCGGCCGCCCACTGCTTACATATCAACATTCCACGGCACATTCCAAAACTATCCGACAAATCCCACTTTGGGGTTCTGGCTCTACCGAGAGACTTCCGTGCCGGAACCATCTTCGATCACTTTATGGATCGCGGCGACAATAGTTTTTTGGCAACGCGCCGCTTTCACACGCGCTCGTATAGGACAACTCGTCGCATCAAACTCGGGCAGCTCACGTAGAAGCATGTGAATTCGAGATTGCCCCCTAACGAATTCCTCAAGCAATCGAACGGCGGGCAAAACTCCGAGTCGTCTTTATTCGCCGATGTCCGGGCGACAGACCAGCAGTTGGTCGTGTATCGGCAGTGGGCAAGGTAGTAATTGCGAGGGTCGGAGTTTTGCCCGCTTTCAATGAGCCGGGGGTTCCATCCAGGTCCGCGGAGCGTGCGATTGCCGACATCCCGTGGCGGCGAATCCACCTCGGCCGAGCAAGGACAGTCTGCCGGTCAGGAAAATTCGGGTGTTCCTTACGAAACTTCATCGGCATTTCTAGCCACGCAGCCCAGTGGTTGCTGGCAGAACTACCGCCTTATCTCTTACGGAGCAGAAACCCGCCGTTACAGTTCGCGCGCGAAAATCATCGTAGGGTGGGCACCGCCCACCATCTTTAGCGCAGCTTGTGGTCTATTTGTTGAACGCTTGAAAACCGAAACGTCTTGGGTCGTTTAACCCGAAGCCAACGGCGACGGAATGCAACGTTTCGCCTCGCCGCTGGCTCGGGGTTGAACGAGTAGTCGCAGGGTGGGCACCGCCCACCATCCACAGCGTAGCGCAGTGTGTGGCCGACTACACGGTCACCGTCCGCTCAAACGGCTCACCATTGCGGCGGCGGCGTATAGGGTGCCACCGGCACTGGCGTACCGAAATTCACCGGGGCCGTCGTGCCCGGGTCGCATACCGGGGCCGGGGCTGGGCAAGCCGGGGCGCAGGCCGGCGCCGCAAACGTTGGGGCTGGGTAAGCAGCCACCGCCGGTCGACGGCACCAATTGCAGCAACCACAGCCGGCACTGCTAACACTGAGAGCAAGAACCGCGACAGCCAATGTCGAACGCATCATGGCTTGGTCTCCTTACACGTGAAGCGAATCCGTCGCATCCTCTACGGCCACCACCACCCAACAGTTCGCTGCTGGCACTCGCCGCGCGCACAACGAGGAACGACCGTTCACCACACAACCCTACCCGACGCCCCATGATGTGCAAACGCAACCGTCGCCTTTTCGCAACATTTCCTGCGGGATGATTCCACCTGTAACGATTGCAGCGATCGCACCGTTCTCCTACACATCCATCCCTTGGCGTCGGCGGCCACGCCGAATCTACCGCCCACAACCGCAATTCTTCTCGGCTAGTCCACTTCGCTCCACCCGCACTCGGATGCCGGTGCCGGCCGACTTTCGGCCCGGCGATTACCGCGAAATGTACCAGTGTTTGCCCCCCGACCGCAAAAACGCGCGCAAAACCCAGCCACGCGAGCAGCCAATCCCTCATCCAAGAATTCCCAATCTCACTTGGGAAAATCGCCGCGCAAGTTGATGATCGGCTTGCCTTCCGTGCGGAGTTCATCGAGCATGGCGCGGAGTTGGAGCGGATCGGCCGGGTCAAGCTCGTTGAGCATCGCCACGACCTCCTCGGCCATTTGCGGCTTTCCCTGTTTTTCGAGCGCCCAGGCCAGACCTTGGCCCGCTTCAAAAAACGGCCGATTGGCGGCCTGTGAATGCAATACCGGCTTGGGCATTTTTGCCCGTCGCAACGTTTGCAGGCCGAGTTGGTACCCGGCGCCGTAATGGCCGCGCGCGAGTGGAATATCACCGGCCTGCCGCGCCAATTCGCCTAAGAGCACATGGGCCGCGATGAATTCACTGCAGCCCGATAGCAGCCAGCGAAGCTCGTCCAGGGCAATATCCGCTTCGCCCGCCTCGATCATCAGGTGGACTTCTTCCAAATCCTCGGCCCGGTCCCGCGCGCAACGCGGATGAACGAAGACCCAACTGCGCCCGTCCGTGGTGCGGCGCATACTCAAACCGATGGGAGACGGTTGCGAACGGCGCTGAAATTTACGTTTCGACACGGGCGGCGAGCGTTTGAACCACGAAGGACACGAAGTGCACGAAGAACCAGCGAAAAGATCGTGAATTCCTCCAATGACACGCAGCAACATGCGGCCGTCATTCTACAACGGGAAATGGTGTGCCGCATCGTGTCTTTTGTGCCCTTCGTGGATCATAAATCCGCGCCCAGGGCGAAGATCTCCTCGGCATCGAGCACGGCGTCATTCGACTCGAACAAACGGCGGATGGCTGCTTTGTGGAGTCTCATCTTGAGACCGCCCACCCCGATCGCCCCGTAGCAAATTTGGCCATCGCGTTCGACGGCTTTGTCTTGCGGACCAACGCCCCCGATACCCGCCGGTGGCACGGCATTCAGATCGATGGCCACTTTGAGCGATTTGCATTGCCGGCGCAGGTCATCGGAAAGAAGCTCCGCCTCAGGAGCGCCCGCCGCGATCACAACGCTCGCACCATCCACGGCCGCTTGAGTAGAGTCCGCGTTGCGACTTTCAAAAGCCGTGAGCTGAGCATGTTCGCAAGTCCTCTTGACGCTATCGCAAACCTGCTGAGCACGCCCAAGCTGCCGCGACGCGACGTGGATATTCGCGCCCTCGCGAGCCAATAGACGCACTACTCGGCGACCAACGGCGCCCGTCGCGGCGAGAACGGTGGCGGCAACTCCGGCCAGGGCGCCCTCACCCTGCCCTCTCCCAAAAGGAGAGGGTTTCAAGTGTTTCATTGCACACAGCACTGCGGCTGCAGCCGTCGTGTTGGCGCCATTGGAATCGAGCATGACGGAAACTCGCATCGGGCCAAAAAAGCACTCCCGCACTTTGGCCAGCAGCTTTTCGTCTTCCTCGACATTAGAACCGCCAATGAACACGGCCGTGTTCTTGAGATCGGCCGGTCCACGGGTGAACATCGCGCCGTACACAAGGTCACGCACGCCCTCGGGCGTGACGCCGCCATGCCGGAACAAGTGATCGACACCGGCATCCACCGCTACCACGCCATCAAACACACTGGGCTGCGGATCGCTATCGAGGCAGAGGAGGATCTTCTTGTAAGACATAGCGGTTCCAATTGGATCGCGACTTGCCAATTTAGACAACGAGACAAGGAGACATGGAGACATGGAGAACTGCTGACGATCGCATCTCCTTGTCTCCCCTTCTCCTTGTCTCCTTGTCTTTGACGGTGCTTCGCTTCGCGTTGCGCCGCGGCTAAACGCGAACTGCCGTTTGACCGCGAGTGACTTAAAACCCGCGGAACGGGTGGGCGGCTTTGTCTTTGCCGGCGATCATTTCATCGGCGGTCGGTTTGCCCGTCATGGCGTTCTTGAGCGCGTCCTTGGTGGCCGTATAGTTGTAGTCGTAGATCTTCTTGTCGTCGGCGGCTTCCCAATGGATGAAGACACCGCAAACGCAAACGAAGTCTTCCGCCTGCTTCTTGGAAATCACGCCTTCGGCCACTGAATCGGCAACGGCCTTGGCCACCGCGGCCTGGGCAGGACCAAACATCTGCACAGCCTGCTTGGCGCCTTTGATCGTCACCTTGGTGATCATCACGGTCGCTGGTTTGACGGCCAAATTCGGCGTCAACACCGCCAGCAGGTTCGAATGGCCTTCACTCTGGCGGGCCAAGGCATTGGCAAAGGCGTGGCCGACCGGGCCCTCCTTATCGCCGATGAGGAGGTCAATGTGGGCGATTTCATTGCCTTCGCCTGCCAAGGCTTCTCCAATAAACATGCTCATATTCGCGCTCCTATTGTGCTGGGGGGCTGCCCGTGCCGGCGTGCCCAAAGGTCGGCAAGGCCGGAAATGCGGGTTGTGTCGATTAAGCCGAGCCAGCATGAGCGAATTAGTCCGCGTGCAACAAAACGCCGGCCGGAATGCGAAGAATATCACACCCAGGCTGCAATGCAAGGGACCGTAGCGTGATCCCACGGTAGTTTCCGCGGTGTAAATCGACATGATCGGCCACGCTTGGGCGGTCCAATCGCCTACCCAATTTCTGGACAAAATCCTTGAATTCTGGAACAATAAAGTGGTACCATTAGCGGCTTCCTGGTCAGGGAGGGCGGGGATTCTGGCCGCACTTATCGATCTTATTCCGACCGCCAATCTTTCGGGTCGAACGCGAACAGAGGCACTTGGGCCGACGCCCACATTTAGAGAAGAGGTTTGTTATGAGGCACACACGTCGGGGCTTTAGCAAGATAAGGGTCGCGAGCCGAGCGGCCCAACGAAATCGTCCGCCTCGGCTCGGCGGACCTACGACGCTGCATGGTTTCACGCTGGTCGAGTTGCTGGTGGTGATTGCGATTATTGGGACGCTGGTGGCGCTGTTGTTGCCGGCCGTGCAAAATGCGCGCGAAACGGCACGCAGCAACACGTGTCGTAATAACATCAAGCAACTCATGACGGCGCTCATGAGCAAAGATACCCAACAGAAGAAACTGCCAGGTTATGTGAACCAGTTGTTCGACCCGAATAGCAAAGGCACTGGGACAAATGCCTCTTATGCGCGTGGTCGCCGAGCAAGTTGGATTGTCATGGCGTTCCCCTACATGGAACAGCAAGCGCTGTGGGATGAATGGTCGCAGAATTTTGGCGTCAATCCGCGGGCACCGGGCATCGAGGGTTTGACTTGTCCGAGCTCTCCGCCCGACGTGCCGGGCCAGCCGTGGACGAACTATGTGTGCAATGCGGGCCGAGCGTTTTCCGATTCACTTCGCAAAGACGCCCATGAATTGGCGGCCGATGGCATGTTCTTCGATGCCAATCGGAACCCCGGTAATTTGCCGGTCTACGGCCCAAAGGATGCGCGGGACGGGAACCCACCGGACGGTATTGTCCAAATGTCGCTTTCACAAATTCCCGATGGCTCGAGCAAGACGCTGATGCTTTCCGAGAATCTGCATGCCTGGTACTGGACGTTCGAGGCACTCCAACCCGCTGGACAGGACGGCGTTTGGTTGCAGAACGATCAGAGCACAATTCCCGATATGAAGCATCTGTTTGGCTTTGTGTGGAAGAATCAGGCGAACAATCAGCCGTCGGCGATCGAACGGATCAACGGCGATCGATACTACGATAAGGGCCAATCCCCGGATAAAGTGAATTCCAATAATCCGATGTTGGCGTATGCCGACAGTGCCTACGAATCGTACGGCTACCCTTCGAGCGCGCACCCCGGTGGCGTGAATATGGCGTTTTGCGGCGGCAATATCGAGTTCATCTCGGAATCGATTGACCCGCGAATCTATGCGCAGTTGATGACCTCAAATAGCCGACGGTCGAGTTTGGAGTGGGACGCTGGCAGCGGTTTGAAGCCGGACCGCCAACTGCCGCAGCCGACCGACGAGGAGTATTGATAAGCCCAGGGTGCAACAGATCCAGCGTGCCATGGCTCGGCGAGGGCCGGTTCCCGCTTCGCGTGAGCATGGCACCGGTAAGCTCAACTGTCATGATTCACTCGTCGGCTCGACGTGTTCCAAGTCGTCGCGCGTGTACACTTCATTGATCGGCACGTCGTTTTCTGTGATCAGGTAATGGAGCCGGTCCGAGCGGGCGTCCCACAGTACGTCGCGGATGATGCCGGTGCGCGGTTCGTTGCGCATACCGCGGCTGAGCACTTCGACCCAGTCGCCGATTTCGAAGCCTTCAGGCTCGACCTCTTGCCACAAGGTGCGGCGAACCCGGAGCGTGGTCTCGCCGTAGTGCATCAGCTGGTAATCGCCTTCCGCGCCATCGCGACGAAAGACGCGACCGCTGGGGATCATCGCGCGGGCCGTGGCCACGTCCTCGGGGTGGACCCAGTCGTTGCCATCTTCCGGCCACCAAGGGAAGCAGCCATATTTGGGGTCGATTTTCAGAGGCGGCAGTTGCATCGGCGGCAATTTCCCAACCAGACTAGCCACGAAAACACGAAAAGAACGATTGAAAGCGACACCCTAAATGATAGCCGACATTTGCCAGGACACAGAGTTCAGCGAGTTGATAAACAATGACCAATGACCAAGTCGCAATGACCAACAAGTTTCTGGCCGTATGCCAACTTCCTTCTGACTTGGTCATTGGTGCTTGGTCATTGGTCATTAGCTGCAAACTATGCCTCTGGTATCCTTCAATGATCACTTCACCTCCAGCATCCGTTCGAGTGCAACGAGCGACCAGCGGGCCGTTTCTGCGTCGACTTCGATGACATTCACGGGCGTGCCGGCGACCAAGTTCTCCAGGCTCCAGCACAGGTGTGCCAAGTCGATACGGTACATCGTCGCGCACATGCACACGACCGGCGAGAGAAAGTGGATCTCTTTATCCGGATGTTGCTGCTTTAGCCGATTTACTAGATGCAGCTCGGTGCCAATCGCCCATTTGCTGCCGGGCGGCGACGACTCGACCGTCTTGATGATCTTACTTGTCGAACCCGAAACGTCGGCCAATTCAAAGACTTCGCGTGGGCATTCCGGGTGGACCAAGATTTTGATGCCTGGGTACTTGTCGCGGAACATCGTTACGTGCTCGGGGCGAAACATCTGGTGGACGCTGCAGTGGCCTTTCCACAAAACGACTTTGCTCTCTCTGATTTGCTGCTCACTGTTGCCACCGAGCGCGTCGGCGAACGGATCCCACACGGGCATTTGGTCGAGCGTGATTCCCATGCCGATGGCCGTGTTGCGGCCGAGGTGCTGGTCGGGGAAGAACATCACGCGACTGGTACGGGCGAAGGCCCAACGGAGTGCCGCCTCGGCGTTCGAGGAGGTACACACGATACCGCCATGACGGCCCACAAACGCCTTCAAACTGGCAGCCGAGTTGATGTACGTAACCGGAGTGATGTCGTTTGTATCCACCACTTCGCCAAGCTGGTCCCAAGCGTCTTCGATTTGGTGGAGAGCGGCCATATCGGCCATCGAGCAGCCGGCAGCCAGGTCGGGCAAAATCACCGGCACCCGGACCCCACCGCGTTCGGCGAGCTTCTCCGGGCGGTTGGCCAGAATGTCCGCCGTTTCGGCCATGAAGTGGACGCCGCAAAACACGATGTACCGACACTCACTGCTAGCAGCCGCGTTCTGGCTCAGGCCATAGCTATCGCCGCGGAGGTCGGCGAGCGAGATGACCTCATCTTGCTGATAATGATGGCCCAGAATGAGTAACTGCGAGCCAAACTGGCGCCGAACCTTTTGAATGCGCCTTGTCAATTCGTCGTTGAGCAGCGATTTGTAGGGCTGCAACTCGTGAACGGGAGCGGGGCCGGCAAGCATAGTGGTCATGGCGGGTTTGTATACCGTGTTCGGTGAAAAATGGTTCGTTTTTTGGGTGCCATGCCGACGGCTGGGCGTGGGCATGTGAATTGTTGCAGCTGCTTGGCCACGTCGGCGGCCTCCGTGGCCAATTCGTCTCGATCCTTGCCTTGCGAAGCACAATCGAAAGCGTGCGGGACGGCTCAAGCTAGCGAGCTGGTCGCTTGGTCAATTATAGAAACGAAAGCGCGGCTGTGCGAAGGATTTAGACTATGTGTGGAGTGGGAAAAGTTTGCCGGGTGCTTTGGTCGATAACGAACGTGTGACGATGCAAATACTCATTTAGTTGCCGAATCATCATGGCCGATTCTGCCGCCGAAACCCAGCCCGCCGCCCCCGCGGCCGACAGCCCGACGAGCTCGCGCGCCGCGAGTTACGCTCATGGGCTGCTCCAAATCAGCGTGCCGGTGCACGTCACTCTCGCATCGCAGCGCAAGAGCGTCCAGGAGATCGTGGAACTGGGGCCCGGCTCGATCGTGAAATTCGAGAAGACGTGCGACCAGCCGCTGGAACTTGTGGTTGGCGGCCGAAAATTCGCCGAGGGCGAGGTGGTCAAGGTCGGCGACAAGTTCGGCGTGCGAATTCGCGGGCTGGTCCAGTAGCATGATCAGTCGCCTGGCTGATTTCCATTGATAGGCGCGCGGCCATGGCCTTCGGCTCGCTGAACACCGAGCACAAAAAAACCTGCCCCAAAACTTCCGTCTGGGGCAGGTCGATGTTGATCGAACAGTCTTCGTGATCGCTACGGTTAATTAGCGAAGGAAGCTGGTGCGAACGACATTGCGTTGCTGACCAACCGCGGCACTCGGATCGGCCATCGGACGCGGAGCAACTGCACCGGCTTCAACTGGAGCAGTCGCGGCGTCAGCCGATTTCTTCTCGGCCTTTTCGGTCTTTTCGCCACCGTTGCAGCCGCAGCCGCTCGAGCAGCCAGAACCGCAAGCCTCGCCACAGCCGCAGCTATCGCAGCAGCAGCTGGGTTCGCAGCACGAACCGCAGCTATGGCACTTGAACATGCCGGTCAGCTTGTCGAGCAAGCAGCAGCCTTGGTTGCAGCACGAACCGCAGCTATTGCAGCAGTTCGATTCGCAGCCGCAAGACTTCTCGGCACAGCAGCTCTTTTCGCAGCCACAGCCACAGGCGTTGCTGGCGCAGCAGCTCGGTTCGGCACAGCAGCTCGGTTCGCAGCACGAACCGCAACCGCACTTCA
The DNA here is from genome assembly GCA_029781135.1 of Planctomycetota bacterium. Taxonomy (GTDB): domain Bacteria; phylum Planctomycetota; class Planctomycetia; order Pirellulales; family Lacipirellulaceae; genus JABDGM01. The sequence continues at coordinate 86,874 of JAKOXH010000066.1, read as the reverse complement.
GCGAACCAAACAACTTGTCGAGCAAGCAGCACTGATTGTTGCAGCCACAGCTTGAGCAGGCGTTGCAGCAGCTGTTCTGTTCACAGCAGCAGCTCTTCTCCGCACAGCAGCTCTGTTCTGCACAGCACGATTTCTCGCAACAGCTGCAGCTTGGCTCGCAGCAGCAGCCACAGCCGCCGCCAAGCATCTTGTCTAGCATACCAAAGCCGAAGCTCTGGCTGGCCAGGGCGATGCTCATCACGAGCGCTCCCACAAAGTTCCACTTCATCGGACATTGTCTCCTATTGTTGGAACCACCCGAGCAGATGATCACCGACTTCCGGCAACGCGCGATGCCGCCCCACGCCGAAGTTTGTGTCGGTCGTGAGCGACGGACGCAAGGCTACGCCGAGGTCGGTAGGCTAGTCCGGCGTAAGGGGCACTTTCAAAGTGCCGGGGGTCGGAATCAGGCGGGCTGCTGCGGTGGGTTCACAACGGTGGGCGTCATTACCAGTCGAGCCAATCCTTGGCCCGATAAGTCCGGGCCGGTAGTTGACGCGCAGACTTGGTGCCGCAATAGACACGCGGGTGTATCGCATGCGACAACCATCGTATCGTCGCCTTTTCCAACAGCGCTTGAATGAACGCAAGTTTTTTTCCGCCATCACTTTATCGCAAACTATTACGCAAAGTTTGCGCGGCACGTAGGCTGGTGAAAGCTTGCCGTTTCTGCGGGGCTGCGGCCATGGTAAGTGGCCGCGCCACGATCTGTTTGATATAGTTAGGGAGACTGTACCGGCTTCATTCTCACGCTAGCGGTCGCAACTCGATCAACTCCGTTGCGCTGGGACGTGGACGCCAGTTCCGCCCGGCAAGCATGCACCGTGCTGCCAGCTACGTCGGACCGAACGAGCATGTGTGGTGCTAGGTTGACTTTGCCGGCTCGGCAAGCGTGGGCCTGCCCGCCGGCATCCGCACCGTTTCCCTCCCTGTCAAAACCCTGAACACCAATTGTCTGCCGGAGCGCCCCTAACATGAGCTACGGTTCGCGTCGTCGCCTGCGGATTGCTTGTTTGATCTTTACCGGATTCATCCTGGCGCCGTTCCCGAGTCGCGCTGCCGACATCGACCCCATGGACTGGCCCAACTGGCGCGGACCGCAGCAGAATCGCGTTTCCGTCGAGAAGGGCCTCGTCGAGAAGTGGAATCCTGAGGGTGGCGAAGGCAGCAACGTGCTGTGGAAGAGCAAGGAACTCGCCGGTCGTTCGACCCCCATCGTAATGCGTGGCAAACTGTACACGATCGTGCACGACAAGCCGGAAACCCCCGACGAAGGCGAGAAAGTCGTTTGCGCCGAGGCAGCCACCGGCAAGATTCTGTGGGAACACCGGTTTAATGTTTACCTTTCCGATGCGCCGGCGGAACGCATCGGCTGGTCGAGCGTCGCCGGTGACCCGGAAACCGGTCGCGTCTACGCGCAGGGCATTTGCGGTTACTTCTGCTGCTTGGAAGGCGACACGGGCAAACTCGTGTGGGATCACAGCCTGCACGAAGAGTACGGCACCGTTTCGACCTACGGCGGCCGCACCAACTTGCCGCTCATCTTCGAAGATAACCTGCTGATTAGCGCCGTCATGGTTGGCTGGGGCGACGAACCGAAGTGGAACCGATTTGCGGTGCCCGCTCATCGGTTCCTGTGCTTCAACAAAGCGAACGGCGAACTGCGCTGGATCAACGGCACCGGGTTCAGCCCCTACGACACCACATTCAGTACGCCCACGTGCCTCCCAGTCGGCGGCATCCAACAGCTGATCTTCAGCTCCGGCGACGGTGGCGTGTGGTCGCTCCAGCCGCGCACGGGCAAAGTTATTTGGAACTTTCCGTTCGGACGGGCCGGCATCAACATCTCGCCACTTGTGACCCCCGAGGGTCGCGTCTACACGAGCCACGGTATTGAAAACACGGTCGGCACGAGTATGGGATCGGTCGTCGCGCTGGACGCCACCAAAACCGGCGACCAAACCGGCAAGGAACTGTGGCGGAAGTTCGAAATCATGGCTCAGTTCAGTTCGCCGGTGATGGTGAACGATCGAGTTTACGTCATCGACGATAGCGCCAAGATGACCGGCATCGATGCCCAGACGGGCGAAATTGTCGTCCGCAAAAAACTCGGCAGCGTCATGCGGGGCACGGGCGACGAGAGCCCTACGCCGTTCGTGGCCGATGGCAAAATCTTCGTAATCACCGGCGACGGCCAATGGTACGTGCTGAAGCCCACCGAAAAAGACCTGCAAATTGTCGCCAAGGTCCGGTTGCCCCGCGAAGCGTGCAACGCATCGCCGATCGTGTCGCATGGCCGCATTTACGTCACGACGATGGATAACATGTATTGCCTGGGAAGTGCGGATCGGAAGCCCAAGGCTGACGCACTGCCGGAATGGCCCAAGGAAATGCCCGGCGACCAGAAGGTGGCCCAGGTTCAGGTCATTCCGTTTGATGTTGTGCTCTCGCCCGGCAAGCAGCAGCAATACAAAGTCCGTGTCTTTAACGCGAAAGGACAACTGCTACCGGAATCGCTGGCGAAGGGTGCCAAATTCGGACTCGACGGCCACGGCAAAGTTAGCGCGGAAGGTACGTACACCGCGCCGACCGAGAACGAACACCAGTGTGCGCTCGTCACGTGTAAAATCGGCGATGCCGTGGGAACGGCCCGCATCCGCGTCATTCCGCCACTACCCTGGACATTTGATTTCAACAAGGACAAGACCGTGCCGCTCACCTGGCTCGGTGGCCGCGTTCGCTGGGAAGTGCGCGAGAAGGGCGGTGAGAAGTTCATCGCGAAGAAGTCGGTGTTGCCCACGCCCAAAGATCCACATAACAAGCTCGGCACGCGCAGTTTTCTGTGGATGGGGCCCGCCGACTTATCGAACTACACCATCCAGGCCGATGTGCTGGTCAACGAGGTCGGCGGCAAAATGCCGGAGGCCGGAATCATCGCCAGCGGCTACGAACTAACGATCCGCGCTCAGAACCACAAGCTGAAGCTCGATAGCTGGGCCTCGAACAACTATCGTTCGCTGATGGAAGTGCCGTTCGAACCGCAGGCCAATATATGGTACACGCTGAAGCTTTCTGTTGTGCCCGGGAAGGGTAGCGCGAAAGTGCTCGGCAAAATTTGGCCCCGCGGCGAACAGGAGCCCGAGAAGTGGACCCTGGAAATGGTCGACCACATGCCCAACCTCCAAGGCACGCCGGCCGTGTTCGGCAATTCGGCTGATGCGGAAATCTTTCTCGACAATTTGAAAGTAACGGCGAATTAACTCGCCAAAAATATTTAATCACGAAGGGCACCAAGAGCACTAAGTGAAGGGATGAATGTGTCTCTCGCCAAGGCGCCAAGTCGCAAAGTTTGGGGCAAGAAAATGTCAGCCACCAACTATCGGGGATTCATGCGATAATGGACTTTGCGACTTAGCGCCTTTGCGTGAGACTATACTTTTGGTCTACGCACTGCTTCGCCTTTGTGTTCTTCGTGACCTTTGTGGTTCAACTGTTGAGTTTCAAAATGAAAAATAGAGCAACTCGTTTTTTGGCAAGTGTGGTTCTTGTGGCGATCACGGCGTCCGTGGGTTTGGCAGCGGGCGCGGGGAAGTCGGCTCCCGCGGCCAAGCCGGCAAAGGCGGACGCGGTCACGAAAGAGTGGACGCAGTGGGGTGGCTCGTCGACGCGCAACAATACGCCCGAAGCTCATAACATTCCGACCGAATGGGCGATCGGCGAATTCGATTACAAAACCGGCGCTTGGAACCCGAAGAACGCCAAGAACGTGAAGTGGGTCGCCCGCCTCGGTTCTCAAACCTACGGCAACGTCGTCGTCTCGGGCGGCCGGGCATTCATCGGCACGAACAACAGTGCGGGCTGGCTGAAACGCTATCCACCCGAGCATGATCTGGGCGTGCTGCTTTGCTTCGATATCAAGGACGGCAAGTTCCTCTGGCAGCACAGCAGCGAAAAACTGCCGACCGGCCGCGTCCACGATTGGCCCTTGCAGGGCGTCTGCAGCACGCCGCTGGTGGAAGGCAACCGGCTCTGGTTCGTGACCAACCGTGGCGAAGTCCGCTGCCTCGATACCGAAGGCTTCTACGACGGCGAAAACGACGGCCCTTACAAGCAGGAAGAGAACACGAACAAGGACGAAGCGGACGTCGTGTGGGTCTACGACATGATGAAGGAACTCAAGGTGTCGCAGCACAATATGGCCGATTGTTCGGTGACGAGCGCCGGCGACATCCTGTTCGTGTGCACCTCGAACGGCGTCGATGAAGCCCATAACGGCATTCCCGCCCCGCTGGCGCCGAGCTTCATCGCCATGAACAAAAACACCAAGGACGTGCTGTGGACCGATACGACGCCCGGCCTCAACATTCTGCACGGCCAATGGTCGTCGCCGGCGTATGCTGTACTGGGCGGCGTGCCACAGGTGATTTTTGGTGCGGGGGATGGTTGGTTGTACAGTTTCGCACCCGAAGGCGACGGCAAAGGCGGCTCGAAGGTGCTGTGGAAATTCGACTGCAATCCGAAGACTTCCCACTATGCCCTCAACAAAGCGACCCGCAATCATATCATCGGCATGCCGGTGATCTACGATGGCTTGGTTTACGTGGCGGTGGGCGAAGACCCCGAGCACGGCGAAGGCACCGGCCATTTATGGTGCATCGACCCAACGAAACGCGGCGACGTAAGCCCCGAACTGGCGTACAACTCAGCCGACCCCAAGAAGCCAATCGCTCCCAAACGCATCCAAGCCGTCGAACCCGAAAAAGGCGACTTCGCCCGGCCGAATCCCAACAGCGCCGCTGTGTGGCATTACAGCGAGTTCGATGCGAACGGCGACGGCAAGATCGGGTTTGACGAAACCATGCACCGCACGCTCGGCAGCGCCGCCATCAAGGATGGCGTCCTCTACATCGCCGATTACAGCGGTGTGTTCCACTGCCTTGACGCCAAGACCGGCAAGGTGAATTGGGCTTACGACATGCTCTCCGCCTCGTGGGGCTCGCCCCTCGTGGTCGACGGCAAGGTGTACATCGGCGATGAAGACGGCGATGTCGCGATCTTCCGCCACTCGGCCGATCCCAATGTCGCCCTGAAAAAGGAAGGCGACGAGCGCAAACCGTTCTACGGCGAGATCAACATGGGCAACAGCGTCTACAGCACCCCCATCGTCGCCGACAACGTGCTCTATATCGCCAACCGCACGCACTTGTTTGCCATCGCGAACGAAGGAAAGTAGTCTCACCACGGAGGCACGGATTCATTAGACAAGGAGACAAGGAGAAGGGGAGACAAGGAGAAACTATTGCCGTGGGATCTCCTTGTCTCCCCGTCTCCTTGTCTTTTCCGCCGTGCCTTCGCGGCCTGTGCTCACATTAAATTCTCACGATGAAAAAACGCATCCTCGACATCGGCAACTGCGGCCCAGATCATGCGGCGATTCGAACGTACCTGACGCGCAATTTTGATTGCGAAGTCGTCCAAGTCGACGATGCCGCAGGCGCGTTCGCGGAAATGAAGGCAGCGCCGTTTGATCTCATTTTGGTGAATCGCAAGCTCGATATCGACTATTCCGACGGCCTTGATGTCATCCGCCAGCTCAAAGCGGATGCAGCGACCTCCGCGATTCCGGTGATGCTCGTAACGAATTATCCCGACCATCAAGATCTCGCGGTCGCCGCCGGCGCACTCCGCGGCTTCGGCAAACTCGAATTCGGCAAACCCGAAACGCGCGAAAAGCTCTCAGCCGTGCTCGAATGACCGAGAACTCGCAGCCCGAGATAGCCACGACCACATCCAAATAGCCGCGACCATACTTGGTCGCCGGTGCCCCGCCAACTCCCGCTACTCCTGCACCGCTTCTTTCACCGGCTGCACGAAATGGGGGCTCTTGCCGGAAGCCGTAAGCTCTTTGGCCTTCTTGTCGGCTTCCTTCTTCTCGCTGTACTCGTAGAGCGCCACGCGCTTAAGCGATTGATTGAAAACGCCCCAATACGCCTTGAGACGAACTTCCTTAGTGCTTTTCGCCCGGCTCTTGCGCTTGGCAGGTTCTTTCTTTGCAGCGGCTGCCTTCTTGGGAGCGCTTTTCGCCTTCCGCTCGGCGGCTTCCACTTCAGCTCGCTTTTCCTTGCGACGAACAATTTTCGCGGCCATCTTCTAACCAGGGGGCAGGGGTGAAAAAACGGGTGGGCTAACTGCCAAAACGTCATCCTACCCCATCTTTGCCTCGATGCCTACGGGGCCAGTTTGGTGAATTCGATGGGCAAACCCGCAACCTACGGCAATAGCACGTCGATCCGGCTCGCCCGTGCCTTCATCGCCGGTTGAAAGTAAACGATGGGCCGATGGTTCGGACCGTTGCGAGCGGCCGCCGCCCGTTGCCTGGCCCAGAAAAACGTCTCATCCACCAAGCGTTGCGGCAACTGCCCTGTGTTCACGCGAGTCACCACTGCTTCGCAGAAATTCACCTCGGACTTAAGCCGGGCTTGAAGCCCCACCACGAGCCGATCGCGCAGCGAAATGGGTTGGTCGGCCTTGCCTGGCGTGACATCGACTTTTTCAACTTCCGGCGCCGCCGCCGAACGCAAAGTCAGCGTGGCGACGGCCACGGCAATGACGCCCACGAGATTGAACGCGCGATAATTGCGCATGGAGCACACCCTTGAACTACTTGATGAGAATTGGTCTGCGCCGGCCTTCGAAGTCGGTCATCGCGCAGGCGTTGGACGAGGAGTCGTATTTTTGCGCGAGAACATGTACCAAAACGCTCACTTTCGCTCAAGAGCAAGAGCGACAGATCGAACGCAGGCAGTCGCGATATTTGACCGCTAGCGGTACGCAATTTGCCCTCCCGTAAAGCCTGGGTTCGGCATACCGATTGCTCTCCGACTTTTCTCAACTAGATGCGCAAAAACGCGTGACGCACGCCTTCCGTGAACTAGAATTATGGTGTATCGTTTGACGCCCTAGCTGAATTTCCACTTCAGCTAGTATTGCGTTAAGCCGATACAATTACGCGGCGCAAGTTTTCCGAAACCTAACGCCGATTACTGAAAAATCAAACTCCGGTTGAAATCCGTCGGGAGGACCATAGTAACGATTGGCCTGGGTCGATCACATGGCTGTGCGCAGCACCGTCCGACCTCGCCTTTCTTCGAGCGACTCCTCATCGTCGCAATCAGCCGGACGTTTGAAATAAAGAGGCCGCGGTCGATGTGAACACTCGACCGCGGCCTTGTTTTTTTGTCCGCCGGATGAAGTGATGGTCCACGATTAGCGTCGGTCGCCAGACCGAATCTACCGCTAACCAATCTGAACCCACCGCTGTTAGCTATTAGCCGTTAGTTAGAAGGACCAATGACCAGGCACCAATGACCAACATCAAACATCCACGATCCAACGTCCCGCCTCTAACGCCTAACGACCAACGACCACCAACTCAACTCGGCCGATAGGCGATCACCGTGAGATCATCCGGCTTGCTCGGCATGCCGTCGATTTGGTGCGCCATGCGCTGGCGAGCGACTTCGACGAGGTCGCCGACGGCTTCATCCAGCGGTCCGCGGCGGACGGTCTCGACGATTTCGTTCGGCAGCAGATTGTCGAACAGGCCGTCGCTGGCGATGAGCAGCGTATCGCGCGGGGCCATCTCGATCGGCGGGCCGATCTCGATCCGCATTTGGTTCGAGCCGATCACGTTCGAAATGACATGGCGGGCTTCGTGATGAATCGCATCCTCTTCCTTCATCAGGCCGGCCTCGACTGCGTAGCCAATCGGCGAGTGCGGAATCGTCTGGAATTTGAGCTTGCCACGTTGGCCCGTGACGAGGATCGCCGAATCGCCGACGTGGTAGGGCCGGATCGTGCGGTCCTGGATTTCCACCAGCGCCATCGTCGTGGCGGCGCCGGTGCCCAGGTCGCGAACCGATTCGTTCGCGGCTTCCAGGCCGTTGAGGATCGCCGCTCGAAGTTCGACGGCATCGTCGCCGGATTCTTCTGCGGGAACGGCGTCTTGCAGCGATTTGTGCAGGGCCTCGGTCGCCAACCGGCTGGCTCGTTCGCCGCCGGCGTGGCCACCCAGCCCATCGGCCACGGCCAACACGCCGCTGGTGAGGCCAACTGGCCAAAGGGCCGCGACGTCCTCGTTGGGAGTCTCCTTTTGGGGGGAGCGGGTGGTAAATACGGCCACATTCCCGCCCAGGAACTCGAACGTGGCCACCTCGCTCATTTGGGCTTCACACAGCATGGCCCCAATCGCGCGCTGCCGCACACGTCCGTGCCGCGCGACGCTTGGCGTGTTCGGAGCCGCGAGGTGGGCTTCCAGAGCTGTGGGGGCACCGGTACTCATTTTGCCGTGGCCGCAGGGTGGGGAGTGATCCACAAGCCGTGGGTGCTGGCTTGCAGCTTCGTCGGTTGGCGGTTTCCCAGCTCACTGGCGAGCAAATTCTTCGTACGGTGAAAACGCTCGTTGTTTTCCCGGGGAGTGCGGAAACCTATTGCATAATAGGGGAAAAACGGGCTTCTACCAACAAAAATCACTCGTTTCAGTCGTGCTAGCACAACCATGAAAATACACGTAAGTGCTTTCGGAAAAGAGGGTTAGGTCAGAATCCGCCGATTTGGCAATTTCCCATTTTCGCAGCAAATCATGGCAAAACGACTGATTTTGCAGCTTATGGGGACTGCGGCGGCCCCGGCCGGCAGTCAAGTCGCCAACCGATGTGCCAAGTCAAAAAGCGTGACCAAATCGAGTGCGTTGTGATACAGAACTGTATCCATTTCGCGTTCGAAACCGGTTCGCACGTACTCGGCGTAAACGCCCGGAATCGCGTGGCCAGGGATATCCGCACTGCGAGTCCGCCGGCACACGTGGTGCTCGAGCGTTAACAAGCGGCAGTTGGGAAGCTGGCGTCGCCAGCGCTGCCGGGCGTGGTGGAGGATGTCGATATGGACCTTTGCTCCGGTAGGGTGGGCACCGCTCGTCATGCTGCGGCTTGCAGCATGAAATCTGGTGGGCGGTGCCCACCCTACGGGTTGGTCGAATTGCAGCCGGTGGCGAATGCTGCGATCGATCACCATCGGCCAATCGAATGACTTGCCGTTGAACGTCAACAACACATCATGGTCCGCCACGATTTCCCATAGCGAGGCCAACACAGCAGCTTCTTCGGCATAATTGCGGGCTAGCAACAGTTGGACCATCGTCGTGTTTTGAAATCGTCGCAACACGCCGATCAAAAAGAGTGCCGAACCGGCCAAACCACAGGTTTCCAGGTCGAGAGCGAGCGCACGATCGGGCAAGGATCGGGCAAACGCCGCGAACTCTGGGTGGAGCACGAGCGTTGGTTCAATCGCCCCCTGGGCGGCTGCCAGTTGTTCCAGCAGGAACTGCTGGCGGGCCTCGATGAGATTCGCGCCGCCGGGCCACAATTGTTCGAGTGGTAGGTTGACCTGCAAATGCGGCCCCGCGGAAGTTTCAACGACCTCGCCGCGGCGTAATAGTCCGGCGATTGAGCAGACACCTGTTGCGGCTGGGGATGTGGTTGATGGCACCTTTCTGGCGTGACGAGGTTCTCGCAACGGGGTAACGACACCATTGGCTGCATCGGCCAGCGGCGATGGCATGCTTCTGCTCACGCGAGCCTTGGATGGCGGCAGTGGTCCGCGGTTCAGCGCTTCGAGTCGGGCACGAAGTGTGTCGTCCGTTGGCATGGCATTAACCAGACACTACTTGCTGCGGGGCGTCAACATTGGTTCGGCCGCTTCTAAAGCTGAGCGGATTTTTCCGGTCGGAGTGGCACGTCCCGAGCTCTCCGACAAGCGTGGTGCCGGGCTAGGACCCCGTGATTTCACGCTCCTCGGCGAGTCTTAACGGCGTCGTACGCGAATGCAGTTTGAATTCCTGATTGGCCGCGTCCCCGCAAACAGGGCCAATCACTTATTGAAGCTAGGAAGACTTGTGGGAGGGGTCTCCGACCCCGATGAGGCGTCGTCGCACTTCAAGCCGTTCACGAAGCTTGCGCGAAATCGGCGTCAGAGACGCCTTCCCACATCGTTTGGCCAGATTGAATAGCAGGTTGGCCCTGTCCCCGCAAATACTTTGCTTGCTTTGCAGGAAAATCTTTGGCAAAATGAAGCAGCCATTCTGACGGGGTTTAATGCAATCTCCCGGAGTTTCCCCAGGGTTGATACCGCCCAAAAAGGTCTTGTTATCGGGTCAACTTCCCTTGGCAGGATTTACAGTTTCCCCGCGTCAGGGCATGATTCCGAAATCCAACTCGTCGACTCGTTGCGTCTTATCCAATTCATTCCTCCCGAGCACGTTTGGGTGGTGCCGCTATGAAACGTTCTCTGTCTGGTTTCAGCTATGGTGGGGCCGCGAGCCGAGCGGCCCAACGAAATCGTCCGCCTCGGCTCGGCGGACCTACTGCCGTACATGGTTTCACGTTGGTCGAGTTGCTGGTCGTCATTGCGATCATTGGCATTTTGGTGGCCTTGTTGCTTCCGGCGATTCAGGCGGCCCGCGAGGCCGCGCGGCGTAGCCAATGCCAGAACAACTTGCGGCAACTGTCGTTAGGCGTAGTGAATTACGAGAGTGCCAAGAAGGAATATCCACCAGGCGGCGTGAATGAGAGCAATAGTGTAAGCGGACCGCATGGCGCCGGCTGGACGATCTACATCCTGCCCTACATGGAAGAGCAGGCCCTTTACGACAAATATGATTTTGAGGAGCCGAATGAAGCGCTGGGGGATATCAACAAGAATGGAAAAGACAACAAGGTAGTTCGTGAAACCGATTTGAAGACGCACGATTGCCCCACCGACGAAGAGACAAGTCTCAATGATCGCCCTTGGAGCGGCCCAGGTGCCGGAGTGTTCTACAATCGCGGATCGTATCGCGGCAACTCTGGGGTATGTAATCGGAAAGAATGGGCATTCTGGGACAGCGCTCCGGAGCAGAACGAGAAATTCAAATATAACCGCGGGCCACTTCCGGGAGTGGGAGTGGCCTATAATGCGCCGTTTGCAAAACCTCGGGTTCCCGCTATGAACGTCCCTTGGCGAATTACGTCGCCGACGAAGATTTCGGAAATCACGGACGGCACGTCGAATACCGTGTTACTGGGTGAGAAATCACATTTGGTGTTACCCTCCAGCATTCCCGGGGCTGTGGCCGAGGGGCCACGGCGACGTACGTTTTGGGCGTACACCTACACTTCGTACCAACGTTCGTTGACTTTCACCGATTCCGGTACCGCTTCAATCATCAACGATTATTCGCGCTGCCTCTCGATCGCTTACGATGACAACATCTGCAAACGTTCGTGGGGTAGTCTGCACTCGGGCGGATTCAACGTCGCCATGTGCGATGGCTCGGGGCAGTTCATTTCAGAATCGATCGACGTTGTCATATTTGGTGCGCTGTCGACGATCGCCGGCAGCGAGATCATTGCCGAGCAATAATAGTTAGCGGCTTCTCGAAACTTCGGGCAGACTGTATGTGGAATATTCGCGACGCATGGCTTCTGGTTTGCCTGCTCGCCTTCGTTGGCTGCGGCGACGGATTGAACGTTGTACCGGTTTCCGGTGTCATCACGCTGGGCGGGAAGCCACTAAGTGGGGCCGGCATAATTACGCAGCCGATCGGTCAGGCCACGCGCAACCCGGGGCCCGGCTCATTCGGGCGTACCGATGCTCAAGGCCATTTCGAATTGGAACTGGTGAAACCCGCTCGAAAAGGCGCGATTGTTGGCTCGCACCGCATCATGATCTCTCAACCAACTGGTGAAGCCACTCGTCCAGCCCCGCAAAAATCCGCTGATGGTTCTTATGAGTATGGAATCGACGTGCCGCTCGACCGGCGAAAATCAGCAGCTAGTACGTGGCCCACGCGTTTCACCGATGGTTCACTGACAATTGACGTGCCCAAGGGCGGTACGGATCAAATCAAGTTGGATCTCGACGCGTCCAAGTGAGGCGTAGTGGGCACTGCCCACCACATTATGCGGTGCGGTTGGTGGGCGGTGCCCACCCTACGCGTGGCTCGGTCACCGTGCGGACCCACCGCGCTAAGTCCTGAAAGTAGGGCGATGGATCGGGCTCGAACTCGAGCGTGTGGGCCGCGCCGTGGTATTCGATGAGCGTCTTGTCATAACTGGGAATGCGGGCAAAGAACTCGCGCGTGCGGCGGTTATCGACGATGCGATCTTGGCCGGCCAGAAGCATGAGTGTCGGCAAGTGCAGGAACGCCGCGGCTTGACGAGCATAACGCGTTAGGCGACGATCCTGCTGGGCAAATCGCCACGTGGCCGTTCGCAAGGCCAACGGATCTTTCGCGATGAAGTCTTGCCACCGGGGCATGTCGGTGAAGAGCGCGGGGTCACGTAGGGGAATGCGAATCCGACGGTGCTGAAGCCAGCGCGGCGCGGGTAATGCTAGCACCGCACGCTTCACGAAGCCGGGCGAGAATGGCGAATAGATTCCAGGACAAACAAATGCCAGGCCGGCAAACATGGTGGGGTACCGGCGAGCCACAGCGGCGGCCAGCTTTCCACCCCAGCTGATGCCGCAGAGAATGTTCGGCAGATGATTCGCTTCGCCCGCCGAGTTGGCTGGCTGCGGGCATTGCCGCACGAAGGCTGCCACGTCTTCCAGCCAGGTGTGCCAACAGCCGACATCGCCCATGGCGGTGCCGTTGAGGCCGGAGCCGCGGCGGTCGAGAAACGCTACCTCGAAGCCCTGGGCGGCCAGGAATTCTGCACATTGGCCGTACCAGCCCCCGTGGCTCGTGATGCCATGCACGAAGACAATGCGAGCCCGTGGCGATTGTGGGGCACGCCAGACACGTACAGCAAGTCGGCGGCTGCCGCTGGCTGTATAGAATTCGATGCTGGGCGGGGCGGGGAGCATATCACTACAAGCGTACCATGCGGTTTATGCCGCGGAGGCGGAAGAGACTTGCTAATCGTTACATTTTGCGACGGATCTCGGATGCCACTGGCTTTGCCAGTGCGTTTGCTGCCCAGGCCTTGTGGCCGGTGGCCGGCGGAGAAGTTTCCAGCGGTTCGATGTTGAGTGCAAGCCGGCGTGTGATCGTGTGCGGACACCTGCCCGGCTGTCTGTTGATCCGGTTGTATAGGCGTGTTAAGCAAAATTGGCCAGAACCTGTCGTCGCCACAGCTCACTGGCAGAGCCAGTGGCACGCTATGGGAAGACTATCCCTAGTTCCCTGGGGGCTCGGCTTTGCCTCGACCCCAGCCACCCTGCGCAAGTTCAGAAAAACGTCAGCTGATATCAAAGGTCCGCTGGGCGACCATGACCTTCGCTAGCACGGCGGAACGAATTGTGACTCCCAACCCGGGCCGCTCGATGGCAGGCGCTTTTCCACCGTAGCCGAATGTGAGGTCTTCATTCGTGAGCAGTTCACGGAACAGCCGTCGATCGTACGACCCTTCGAGATAGCGAATGTGGGCAACGCATGTCGCCCAGTGGCGACCGGCGGCGGAGAGAATGCCCGACTCACCGGGATGGCAGCCTAGCTGGAAACCAAGATGGGCCGAGTGGGCAGCAGCAGCAATTCGCAAGCTGTTGAGGAAACCGCCGCACTTCGAAAGACGGATATTGAACAAGTCACACGTGCCGGCGGCGATGGCGGCTTGCGCGTCGGCCAGGCTGGTGAGCGATTCATCGAGCATCACGTCCACGCCCAACTGCTCGCGCAATTCTGAAAGGCTCGCCACTTCCTCGTGGGGCACGGGTTGTTCGATACAACTGATGCGTTGCGGCAACAGGGGTTCAATTTTGCGTTTCAATTCAGCGGGATGCCAGGCTTCATTGGCGTCGAGGCGCAAATCCGTTTGCGGGCCAACCCAGCGGCGAATCGTCCTCAGCCTTTCGGCGTCGTTGTCGCCAGCAGCGCCGACTTTCACTTTACAGTCGTGGAAGCCATAGAGCCGGCGGATAAGTGCCTTGCGCCGGAGTCCACGATTTCCGGAATCAATTACGACGCCATAGCGAACACTTTGTGTTGGCGGTTGCCTTATCTCTTGAGCCCACCGAAAGTGGTTGACTACGTTTTTAACTGGTTCGCCCAGGAGCTGGCCGAACGCGTCCAGGATGCTCAGTTCCATGGCACACCGCAGCGCATTGCCGTAGCAGCCGCGCGGGTCGTCGCGATCCACGGCTGGTTGAAATCGCTCGCAAAGTGTGATGACTTCTGGCCATGATGCGCAGTCATTGGCCAATTGCTCGTCGAGTGGCGTGGCCGCTAGTTGTGAAAGACAGCCAGCGGGCGTTTCGCCAGTGACATACTCACGCGGCACCCCCTCACCCCAGCCGGTGGTGCCATCGCCCAATTCGCAGCACATCAGAATGTTTTCGCTCTCTTGACGAACCGCCGACGCATGGCGGAATGGCCGCTTGAGCGGTAAACGAACCAGGTACGCAGTGAGGCGGCGAATGTGCATGGCGGAACTCAGGCCGATGCCGCCGTTCGGGCGCAACTCGTTTTCTTTCCGGTCAGGTAATCCAACGCTTCGACGATTCCCTGTTGGAAATCGACGCTGGGCTGGTAGCCGAGAACGCGTTTGGCCTTCGCGATCGAATAATCGAGGTTCTGCGTGAGGAACTTGATTTGCCCCCGCGTGATGATCGGCGCCGTTTCGCTGCCCCGCAAACGGGCGAACGCCTCGATTGGCCCCACGAGTGCTTTTACCAGCCGTTCCGGAACATGTCTTGGATGTGGTTTGCCGAGGTAGTCGGCAATTGTATAAACAAATTCCTCGCGGGTGACGAGTCGGTCATCGCGAATATTGAAGACTTCGCCCTCGATGCCCGGTTTTTCGATGGCGAGCAGAATCGCGTCGCACAGGTTGTGGACCGACGTGTTGTTGAGCAGCTTATCACCCCGGCCGATAATTTTCATCTTGCCGGCTGCGAGTTTTTCGACGACGCGTTTGAGCGCATTCCGTTCACCGGGGCCGTAGGTGAATCCGGGCCGGATAATCACGGCCGGCAATTGGTACTCGCGGACAAACCGCTGCACGACGACCTCGGCTTCGGCCTTGGTTTGCGTGTAGCCGTCGATGTTGTTCATTTCCGGCGGCACGATTTCGTCGGTGCCGTAATGGTGACGGGCGGGGTACACACCCTGCGAACTGAGCTGAATCCAGCGGCGCAAGCGGCCGATTCGCACGGCCGCATTGAGCATGTGCTCGAGGGCGACGACATTGATGGCGCGGTATTTCTCCGGCGGTCCCCAATCGCCGAGGTGAGCGGCCGCGTGGACGACGATGTCGGCCTCGGTAAGCACCGCCGGTAGCGTTTCGGGGTTGCCCAAGTCGCCTTCGACGAAGCGCACGGGCACGCCTGCAAGGGCGGTGCGATCGGAATTGCGGCGAACCATCGCCAATACCGGATAGCCGGCAGCCACGGCGCGCCGAGCGAAGTTCTGCCCGATAAGTCCGGTAGCGCCGGTGACGAGAACATTCGGTGCCGACATGGTTGCTTACCGTGCAAAGCTGGGATGGTTCGAGGCGGCCGCCAACGACGGGGTGGAATCGGTGAAATCGCCAACCACGCTGAACGTCGGGGACCTGGGTATCGAGCAGGGAGGCGCCGCGGCGAGTCGCTCGACGATCGAGAGGTCTTGAGTCAAGCACACGTGTTTATATTCTTCGAAGTTGCCGCGGGAGCCGGTCTTTTCCGCTCTCAAGCGCCGCCACGTGTCGTGCGGCACTTCGCGAACTTGCGCTGGCAACAAACGCCCGCTCCCACTCTTTTCGGCGTACTCCTCATTGAGTTGCGAAAGATTACGTTGAAACGCCGCCGCCAATTCCAGGGCTCGCCCGCGATGGGCCTTCTGCTCGACCAGCAGCGTGTAACGCGGGAATTCCTCCATCACGGGCGCGACCAAAAAGTACTCGATGGGCAGGTTCAACTCGGCGAAGCTGCGTTCCACGGCGCGAATCACCTGGTATTCGCTCACCTTCTCGCCGGTGAGATTCGAGAAATTTTTGCCCTTGTTGAGGAATTCCAGAAGCGGGGCCTGGCCTTGAAAACCGACGCAGCGCACCGCATCGTGAATGTCGTAACGATACAAACCGCCCGAGGTCGTGAGCAGGATGTAGTAATCGCGACCGACCTCAAGCTCGTGCCCTTCCAGTACCGTGGGCTGGGCGGCGCCATGCTCCTCGACCGGGATAAACTCAAAATAGTGGTGCGTGTAATCGAGCATGCCGGCAGGCGTGCCATCGGCCAGCGGAATATTCACGCGGCCTTCACTCGCGGAAAGGCCATGATCGCGCACCACCGAATGGCCGTACAACTCCGACAAATGCGGTAGAAATATGCCGATCGAGCCGCCCGTCCAGACCGCCATAATCCGCAGTTTCGGCCAAGCGTGTTTGGGCAGCAGGCTGCCATGCTGGGCGATTAGTTGCTCAAGTTCGCGGGCACGTTGCGGCGATCGCTTCGTGATTTGTGTCCCTAATGCCGCACGAATTTCAGCGGGGATTTCGCACGATAACGTGCCGTCGTGAATATCGCGGATGAGCGATCCGCTCTCGGCATTTGCACGGCGGGCAAGTTCGACCAGCGAACTGGGGTTCGCCGTGATCACCATGCCGATGTTGTTCGTCGCCAGCGCGAACCGCAACGCCGTGTAGTGTTTGGCGGCCGGATTGTGAATCCGCATGGTGGTGGCCGGCGGCAGGAACATGCGCTGGGCGATCGCCGGTCGCGTGGTGGCGGCGAGGCCACTGATCTGGCCGCAAGGTATACCGCACGGCGACACGTATTGCCGCCAGTCGCTCGAAAGCTGAAGAGTCTTCTGGTTGAGCAATTCCGGATAATCGCCGTAAATGCCAGCGCCCCAGAGTTGCCAGCCCAGGCGATATTCGCGGAACAGTTCGTCGGTGATCGGCAGGCGTTTAGGCTCACCCGTCGTCCCCGAGGTCATCGCGAACATCAGCACTTTCGTGCCTGGCGCAAAGAGCGCCGACGTTTCGCCGTGCAGCACCTTCGTGATGTACGGACGGTGATCTTCGTACGTTAGTATCGGCACGCGGGCGCGGAAATCGGCCGCCGTGCGAATTTCGGCGAAGCCGAAATCGCGGCCGAACTGGCTGTTGGCATTGCGTGCGATCTTCGCCAGCAAGGTGGCCTGCTGCACCTCGCGCGCTTTGGCCGCGTTTCGAACGAAGTGGCGTAGTTGCGCCCGTAGCCACGCCAAATACGCATACCGCAAAATCACGGTCTCGCCCAAGCCAAAAAAGGACAGTGGATGCTTGTCACATCTCGCGAAGGCTTTAGCCACTCCCCAATTCAATGCTAAAGACTTTGGAGGTCTTGTCGCAGGAAATGAGGGCGCGGCTTCAGGATCGCTGGGAGGAAAAATCGGAGCACTGACCGCAGCTAGGTGAACTACTTTTATGTAAGCATTGATAGCACGAGAAATCTAGTCGTACTTTGCGAAAAGAGAAATCTGACTTTCTTAAAAGAAATCCGTCGTCTGCCGTCAGTGTCTACGCCCTCATCAACGTCGTACTAGCGGACGCAACCCCTTACGGCCATAGGCATTTTTGACGCGGCATGTAGCGCGGAAGCCGTTCTCCGCGAATCGATGAGCGATCGTCGATTAACGAAGAGGAGTTGGTTGAGGATCGCCCGTTTTGGTGGCCGCGATTTGGCACGCGATTTCCCGCGCCATTGCAGCGGCGGTTTCGCCAGCCATCAAAGTGAAGTGATCGCCGCCGATGCGGTGGAACTGGACACTCTGGCCAATTTCACGCGACCAGCCGAGGTCGTTGTCCCGCGGCGGCGCAAGGCCCGAGATTTCCTCGAGCGCGTCGCGATTGTGCGGCGCGAAGAACTGCACCGTCGCTCTCAGGGCGGCGGGTTGATAACCTTGGATCACGCGCACGTTGGCTTCACCCACATCCACCAGCTTGCGGACGTATTCTTCGGGCATTTCTTCCGGCAACATGCCGATGGCCCGCGCCTCGGCCACACCCACCAAGAATTGCTTTTCTTGCGGCAACTTCGCGAGTTTGGCGAAATCGATGCGGCCTTCTTCCCCCACACTATGGTTGGCAAAATTCACCAAATCGCACAGGAAACGGGCGTCATCGTGCGTATCGACATTGTTGCAAATCGCAGGTAGCGGTGCATCGAACAGGGCAAGCAGCGCCACTTCTTCACCCGCTTTTTCAATCGCCTCGGCCAGGGCGAAAGCGAAAATGCCACCGGTCGACCAGCCTGCCAAATGGTAGGGACCGTTTGGCTGTAGTTCGCGGAGTGCCGCCAGGTAGTCGGCCGTCATGTCAGCCATCGTTTCGTGTGGCGGCAAATCGTGATCCACACCACGTGGCCGGAACACATACACGGGTTGATCGTCGCCCAAGTGTTCCACAAGATCGGCGTAATTGCGGAAGTCGCCACCCAGCGCGGGTAACAGAATTAGCGGTGGCCGGCTACCCGACTCACGCAGCGGCACGAGCGGTGTCCACTCCCCTGCCCCAGGCGAGCCGGCAGCGCCCGTCTGGCCCATTCGTTCCGCCACCAGTTGCACCGTATCGGCCGCGAGCGATTCGATGCTTGGGCCTTCCATCAATTTGGCCATGGGCAGTGTGAAATCGAGCCGACCTTCCAAGTTGTTCTTGAGTTCCAGTGCGAGGAGCGAATCCAAGCCGAACGTACTGAGCGGCTGGTTCGTTTCGAGGCTCGTTGGCTCGATGCCCATAATGCGCGCAAGCTCTTCGCGAATGTAATCTTGCACGAGCACCTGTTGGGCGGATGTTTCAGCAGCCCGGAGCTTCTGCAGAAACGCGATATCGACGCGGCTCGCCGCGTCTTCGCCACCGGCTTCCTGCACTTCGGCAGCAAGCTCGGCCAGCAGCGGCGGACGGCGCGAGCCGAGAAGTTTCAGCATATCGCCCCACTGCACGTTCATCACCGCCACCTGCGGGGCAGCTGCCTTTATCAATTTGCCCAGTAATTCGAGGCCGTCGTGCGGCTCGATCAGCAGCATGCCGCGTGATTTGACGGACTCGTCACGCCCCGCTTCGGCCGCCATGCCAGAGCCAGCCCAGGGACCCCAGTTGATCGCGGTGGCGGGCTGCCCCGCTTGCCGACGCGCATGGGCAAGGGCATCTAAGAACGCGTTGCCGGCTGCATAATTGGCCTGGCCGGGTGATCCCAGCACACTTGCCACCGACGAGAACAGCACGAAGAAATCGAGTGGGAGATCCCGCGTGGCGACGTGCAGATTCCACGTGCCGCGCACCTTGGGAGACATCGCCCGATCGAGTTGATCGAGCGTCATCTCGGCGATGACGCCATCAGCCAACACGCCCGCCGCGTGGACCACGCCACGTACGGCGGGAGCCTCCTTCGGCAACTGCTTGAGGGCGGATTGCAGCGATTTAAGATCGGAAACATCGCCTTGTAATACAAATACCTTCGTTCCCTTGGCACGGATTTCTTTCAATGCCACTTCACGCTCGGCCGATGGCGCTCGCCGGGCCAAGAGCGCGACCGCACCGGCCCCCTGCTCTGCTAGCCAGTTCGCAACGCGCAAGCCGAGCGCACCCAATCCGCCGGTGATGAGATAAGTACCATCCTTGCGCACTTGTCCCGCAGCCGTCCCCGCTTCTGGCTCTTGACTCTTGACTCTTCGCTCTTGACTCTCAAACGCCACCACGACCTTGCCGATGTTCTTCCGCTGCGACATGTAGCGGAACGAATCGATCGTGCTATCGGCCTCGAAACGCGTGAACATCAACGGCTCGTAATGCCCGGCCTCGAAGTGCTGCATCACTTCGGCGAACAAGTTGAGAATATAGTCGGGTCGTTGCCGCAACATGCGGTCGAGGTCGATCGCGAAGTAAGACAAGTTGTCTTGGAACGGCAAGAGGCCGATCATGCGGTTCTGGTAGATATCGGTCTTGCCGATTTCCAGGAATCGGCCGTACGCCCGCAGGATCGAAAGACTCTTCGTGATGGCTTCGCCGGGCAGTGAATTGAGGACGATGTCGACGCCTTCGCGATTGGTGTCGGCCAGAATTTCCTGGGCGAACGCTGTCGTCCGGCTGCTGTAGACATGCTTCACGCCGAGCGACCGCAGGAAATCTCGCTTCGCTTCGCTGCCCGCGGTGGCGAACACCTCGGCGCCAAGGTGCTGGGCAATTTGGATCGCGGCTAAACCAACGCCGCCAGCCCCGGCGTGAATGAGCACCCGTTCACCTGGCTGCATTTGGGCCAAACGCACAAGACCATAGTACGCCGTTAGAAACGTGATGGGGATCGTGCACGCGGCATCGTGATCGATCGACTTGGGCTTTTTCACGAGCGCGTAATCGGCGGTGCGGGCGTGCGATGCGAACGCGTAGGGCACAACGCCAAACACTTCGTCGCCCACTTTGAACCGCATCACGCCTTCACCCACGGCGGTCACGATGCCCGATGCTTCGATACCGAGCGGGACGATCGCGTCCTTGATGCCCGGGTAGAGCCCGAGTGCTTTCAATACATCGCTGAAATTGAGGCCGGTGGCACGGATTTCCAGCTCGACTTGCCCCTGCGCGGGTGCTTCTCGCTCAACCGGCGCGAACTTGAGCGCATCGAAAGAACCGGCTTGCGCGATGCGGAGCTGGAATGGTCCTAGCGGAATCGCCAACTTGGTCGCTGCCTGCTGCGGTCCGGCGCCATCGGCTTGGCTGCTGCGCGTGAGGCGGGCCACAAGTCGTTTGTCACCGCGGTAGGCGACTTCGCCATCGTTGTTCGCATTCTGCAGTTCGGCAGCGAGCAAGCCTGCGGATGCGGCGGCGTTGTTGGCAACCTCGGCAGCATCAAGATCAACCAGTCGAGGACGTAGATCAGGCAGTTCCAACGCCGCCACTCGGCCGAAACCGACGAGCGGCGATTGCTCGACCGCAATTTCAGATCTTGCTGCACCATCCACTGCCTGCGCGCCCGCCGTCACAAACCAAAGTGCAGGTTGCTTACTCAGCGTGGTACGGGTCAGTGCATGAAGGAGCTGCACCGCGCTGCCACAGCCAAGCGACTCGGCCTGGCCATTCGAGAGCGAACTTGCCGTGAGATCGAGCGACCACATGTGTACGACTCCGGCAATCCCTGGTTTCGCCGAACCGGCGACGGCTTCCAGCAACTGGCGATAATGGCCTTCCTCCAGTGGATTGACTTTGGCTACCGCGATACTGGCGGCTTGGCCATTGGTGGCAGCGAAACTCGAGGGCGGGACGAACTTATCGGCCCGCTCGACGAGCACGCACGATTTGCCGGTCGCGGTGAGTTGCTCCGCCAGTTTTTTAGCGATACCCTTGGCATCAGCAAGGATCAGCCACGTTTCGCCAGCCGCGGCAGACTTCGCATCACCGCTCAGCGGTTGCTCGCGCCAGGCAATTTCATAGAGCCAGCGACTCGTATCGGTCGATGAGCCCGCGATGCCGCTACGTCCCAATCGCTGAACCTGCGCGCCTTCGAGTGCGGCGATGACTTTGCCCTTCGCATCAGTGAGAAATAGATCTCCCTCAACTCGCTCGGGGCTCGGCGACGAATCGCTGCTCGTGCGGTGGGCATACGCAAAGAGCGGCTGCGAAAAGTCGTCGACCTTCTTGAAGATGCGGACGTGCCGCACGCCAACCGGCATGTAGGTGAAGGGGCTAAACGAGCCGTTCTCTTCGAGCGGTACGATGCCCGCCATCGCCTGCAACAAGGCGTCGCCCAGCACGGGGTGCAGGTGATAGTCAGGCGCTTCCTTGGCAATCGATTCGGGCAACTTCACGCTTACCACGCAGTCATCGGCAGTTCGGTGCATTTCGGCCAGCATCTGAAATGCTGGTCCGTAGGCGAGACCGCGATCGGAGAGCAAGCGGTAAATGTCGGCGTGTTCCAAGTGGATGATGGCTTGCCGGCGATACGTGTCGAGATCAATCGCTTTCGGCGCATCACCATCTTCTGCGGATAATGCCGCCGGCCCGCTGTGAACCAGCGTGCCGGTGGCGTGCATTTGCCACGTCGCGGGCGAGCCGTTCTCATCGTCCGGCCGGCTGTACGTTTCGAACGTCGATTCGCCGTTCGATTCGGGGGCCGCCGTCAATTGCACGCGTCGGCGCACGTTTTCGGGCAGGAACATGGCCTGCTGGATCGAGAGGTTTGCTAGGCCGTGCAGGCCGTCGCCAAACAATTCTTGGGCTGCCGCCAGTGCTTGTTCGATGTACGCTGCCGCCGGTACCACCACGGAACCTTGCACCTGATGATCGACAAGATAAGCCGGTGATCGCGTGCTTAAACGAGATTCAAATAACCGGTTGGCCCACACCGTCGAAACACGTTGGCCTAGCAGCGGATGTGCGCGCCGATTGCCGTTCGTTGGAGGCGACGAGTAAATAGCATCTCCCGGCGTCGGTAACCGGCGCGACATGTCGACATCGAACCAATGCCGCGCGCGTTGAAAGGGGTAGTTCGGCAGCAGCAAGCGGCGACGTGGCCACGGCCGATCCCAGCCGCGCCAGTCAACGCGTCCGCCACGCACGTAGTATTCGGCTATGCTGCCCGAGATAACGGTCCAATCATCTTGGCCTTCGCGCAGCGACGGCAGCCACGCCGTGTCGAGCTTCGGTTCACAGCGACGGCCCATGCCGAGCAAGCTGGCTGAGGGGCCAATTTCAATTATGATGGCTGGCTCGGCCTCGGCAATTCGTGTCATGCCGGCGGAAAATTGCACCGCATTCCGCAGATGATCACGCCAATAACGCGCGGTCGGTGCCTCGGTCATGAGTTGGCCCGTGAGATTCGCGGCCAGCGGTACCTTGGGCGCATGGTACTCGATCGACGCCGCGGTTCTTTCGAACTCGTCAAGCATTTCGTCCATCAGCGGCGAATGGAACGCGTGCGATACATTAAGCGGTGTCACTTGCACGCCATCGGCCTTGAACTTCGCGACGAGCGCGTCGACGTCCTCCGCATCGCCCGAGATGACGATATTCTCGGGCCCGTTGAGGACCGCGATCACGACGTTGCCGTTGGCCGCTTCAATCGCTTTTTCGACGCGCTCGCGCGTGGCGAAGATGACGGCCATTTTGCCATGCCGTTTGACGCATTGCATCAAGCGAGCGCGTTCGGCGATGAGCCGCAGGCCATCCTCGACGCTCATCACGCCGGCCGATACCGCTGCCGCATACTCGCCCACGCTGTGGCCTAGGACGATATCGGGTGTTACGCCCCACGCGGCCCAAAGTTCAACGAGCGCGTACTCCAGGGCGAACAACGCTGGCTGCGTGTATTGAGTTTGATTGATGCGGTCACGCTGAGTTTCCGAGGCGTTGGCAGGCGGATAGAGAATTTCGAGCAGAGAAACGCCACCCCAGTTTTTCCGCAGCGCGGCATCGCACTTGTCGAGTGCTCGGCGGAACACGGGCTGGGTTTCGTAGAGCCGACGGCCCATGCCGATGTATTGCGAACCTTGGCCGGTGAAGAGGAAGGCGACGTTTGGGCGGCCGAGGGCGCGGACGGTGGCCGACTTTACGCCGGCCGCTGAAGCGGTCTCGCCGGTGGCGAGTTTGGAGAGGCGCTGTTGGAGTTGGGCAACATCGGATGCTGAGACAACAGCTCGATAGTTGAAGTCGCTCCAGCCCGTGTTGGCGGACCAACCGATGTCGGCGGCAGTGGCCTGGGGGTTTTCCTTCAAATAGTCGATTAGCTGCGCCGCTTGCTGCTGTAGCGCGGCCTCCGATTTCGCGGAGAGCTTTAACAGATGTAGCGGACGATCGGCGGCCGCCATGCCGGCGGGTACAACGCCGTGCTCGAGCGTGGCGTGCGGATCAGGTGCCGACTCGACAATCAGATGCGTGTTCGTGCCGCCGAATCCGAACGAGCTGATCCCCGCGACGCGTCGCTTGCCACGCGGCCACTTAACTGTCTCTGTTGGAATCGCCAGCCGCGTCCCCTCCAACTTGATATGCGGATTGAGCGATTCGAAGTGCGTCTGCGGCGCGATCTGCTCGTTCTGCATCAAGAGCACGGTCTTGATGAGACCGGCCACGCCCGAAACTGTTTCCATGTGGCCGACGTTGGCCTTCACGCTGGTGACATAACAGGGCTTGGCGGCAGACTCATTCGTGCTGAAGATCTGGCTAAGAGCCATCATCTCGATGGGGTCGCCAAGCGGCGTGCCGGTGCCGTGGGCCTCGATGTAATCGTAATCGTCGGCCACGAGACCAGCCTGCTTCATGGCCGCTCGAATGCAGGCCATTTGCGATTGGCTATTGGGCGCGCTGATACCCGACGTGCGGCCATCTTGGTTAACGCTCGTCGCGCGCAGCACTGCGAGAATATCGTCGCCGTCGCGCTCGGCATCCTCGAGCCGCTTGAGCAGCACGAGGCCGCAACCTTCCCCACGAACGTAGCCGTTGGCCCGGGCGTCAAACGGCCGGCACATGCCTTCCGGCGAGAGCATCCGCGCTTTGGAGAATGCGATGGTCGTTTCGGGCGTGAGAATGATGTTCACGCCGCCGGCTAGGGCCGCATCCGATTCGCCACGTCGCAAACTTTCGACGGCAAAGTGGATCGCGAGCGATGAACTACTGCACGCCGTATCGACGGCCGCACTCGGGCCGTGGAAATCGAACACATACGACAACCGATTGGCCGCAATCGAAAGCGCGTTGCCGGTGCCCATGTGGGCATCGATCCGCTGATAGTAGTCGTCGTGGCCGACGCAAACCTTCGAGTAGTCGTTGCCGCCGATACCAACAAACACCCCAGTGCGCGTTCCGGCCAACTCTTCGGCCGAGCGTCCGGCATTTTCCATCGCTTCCCAGGCGACTTCCAAGAGCAGCCGCTGCTGCGGGTCCATGCGGACGGCTTCGCGCGGCGTGATGCCAAAGAATTGCGGGTCGAACTGGTCAGGGTTCTCGATGAATGCCGCCCAGCGGACCGACATCTTACCGGGCGTTTCGCCCGTGGGATCATAAAAGGCGTCGGCGTTCCAGCGGTCTGGCGGCACTTCACCGGCAGCACTGCGGCATTCGGTGATCAGCCGCCAGTAGGAGCGGAGGTGGGGAGCGCCCGGGAACCGGCAGGCCATGCCGATGATGGCGATGGGAGTGGCGGTGGGGGGCGGCGGAGTTGATTGTCCTTTAAGGCGCTGCTCAAGGAGCTTTCGCTGGGCCGGCGTAAGGCCGGCGACACGTGCGGCGAGATCACTCATGGCACTTGAATCTTCACTGCCGGCGGCCGTCCCGCCGCCGAAAATAGGCAAAATTGAGAATCTTTTAGCCTATTGAAGTGGCCGGGCCGCTGCAAGGGAATCAGCGGTTTTCCCCGGGAAATAACGAGCCATCTGACCGCGGCCCGCGAACTTATTAGGCCGTGCGGCGTTGGGATGGAGCCAATGTGGTCGCCGGCTCAGCCGCCAGATGGGCGATAATGTCGCGCGATTCCAGGATGAAACGGTATCCTTGGGCCGCCAAGTGGGCGAGACAGGCATCGCCATCGCGCGGCGACAGATTGCGATATTCGAACCGAATAATTCGCGGGCGAATGCGATTGAAATCGATCGAGCGAATGATCTGCCAATCGTATCCTTCCGCATCGATTTGGATGAGGTCGACGTTCGCCAGGCCAGCGATGCGCAGCGCGCTTTCAATCGTGTGGCAAGCGACCGGTTCGGCGACGATCTCGCTGTCGGCGATGCCGTGTCGCCGTAAATGCTCGCGGTCAAATGACGCGGCCATCGAGGCCTCACCAAGTTTGCAGAACAAGTCGCGCGAACCTTCCTGTTCGGCAATTGCCGCTTGGAGCAGCGTCACGTTCGGTTGATTGCGATACGTTTGCTGAAGCCGCGCGAACGCACTTGGCTGTGGTTCGACAAGGATGCCACGCAGTTTGTGCGTCACGATTAGGCTACGCAAATCGTCTTCACCAACGCCGTCGAAGGCGCCGATCTGCAGGAACGTCAGGCGTGGATTGTGCAGCAGTTCGTGCGACACCACAAAGGGCAGGCAGCTGCGAATCTTCAACTCGGGCTGGCGCGTCACGATCGGTGGTGTATAACATCGCTGCAGGCCGAGGCGACGAATGAGGATGTTGCGCACACGGCGCCGGGCATCGGTCGTCAGCCAGGCCGGCGTGAGCCGATGCCTGAGTTCACGAAGTGTTCGTTTGTGTGTGCTCGGTTGCGATTGACTGCTTATACTTTCGACGTTCGATGTGATTGCGAGCGGTTGCTGAATATCCGGCAAGGGTAACGACGCTGCATTCCGGGCGTTCGGCAACGCGTAGGCGCGGCGATCTTCCTCGCGCCAATCGCGGCCGCAACACAATTGCCACAAGTATGCCTGCTTCAGCCACGATAAATACGCGACCAGCATGCACACTTGCAGGCCGGCGAGGCCATCCAAAAACCCAAGGCGACCAATATACCCTTGTAGGAATCGCAGCGGGAATCGCAACAGCAGGTGGCTCAGTTTTGGGAGACGGCCTTCCGAGTGCCAAATGCGCGCTTGGACATCGGCATAGCGTTCAATTTTGGGGAGATATTGCGAGTACGAATCGCACGTGTAGTGCGTCAGCCTCTCGCGCAGGGAGCCAGCGGTTCCACTAGAAAGCTTCACTTCCGCATGATCCGTGGGACCAAAGTAGCGGCCCAAATCGCGCCGAAACAATCGTAAGCAGCTATCGTTCTTCCAGGGGCCGTAGCGAACCGGATGGCCCATGAAGTGATTCAGGCGGTAGACCCAATATCCGGTGTGGTTCGGCGCAATTAGGACGTTACGAATTTCGTCGGCGAGTGGCGGCGTGAGGCGTTCATCGGCATCGAGAATGAACACCCATTCGTGCGTAGCCTGCGGAATGGCCCAGTTCTTGAAATCGCCGCTCGTGCCATACTCGCGTTCAATGATGCGGCAGCCCAATTCGCGGGCGAATTCGAGTGTGCCGTCTGTCGAGCCAGAGTCGGCGACCAGCACCTCATCGGCGACTTGCCGCGCGCTGGCGATGCACGATCCAATGTTCTCGCACTCGTTTTTACACGGGATGATGACGGTTAGTCGTGCAGTCATGGCGGCGTAAGTGTAGGGCAGCGACCGAATTCTGGTCTACGTCAGTCGAGTTCAAAATGAATGAGAGGGTGCGGCGATTACGGATTGGTCGGTGCGCATGCACTGCCCGTGTCGGGCCGGCCGTCGCAAATGCGAAACTAGCCCGTGAATTTGAGGCTATTTTGTCCTAAACGCGGTGGTATACTGGCAGGCAAGCTGGGCGGCTTCCGCGCTAACAAATAGAGGTTGAACTATGTCTTCTCGTTTCTATTCCTTGATGATCGTGTTGCTAGCAGTGCTCGGATGTGGCGGACCTTCGGCCAAGGATAAGTACGACGAGGCCGTCCAGCGCTTGGAGCGAGCCCAATCTCAACTGGATAAGTTGCGGCCGGCTTACGACGCGGCGCGCGTTACGGCGGCCAACCTCGTTTGCAAAGAGATTGCGGGAACGACGCCCGATGAATCCGCTTCCGCCGCGCTGGCTGGCCTGGGCGATGTATTGACGCAATCCGCGGCACCAGCGGCAGACGCTGGCAAGGGTGAATCCAAAGAGGGTGAGGCCGCCAAGAAGCCCGCCGGCAAGAAGGGCGATGAGCTCGACAAGACCATCGATAATCTCATCGCCCAGCAAAAGAACGTACAGGAAAAGCAGGCCGCACTGACGGCTCCCGTCGCCAAAGCCAATGAAGTAATGACGAAGATCAAAACACCAGGCACGCCAGAGGCCAAGAAATTCGAGGAGAAGCTCGCGGCGATGCCGGAAGCCCAAGCATACGATCGGCAGCAGAAGCGCGTGGAGAAGGCGCAAGACGAAGTGGATGACGCCGAAGCGGCGATGAAAGGAAAATAGTGGGTAGCAGGGTCGGGGGTGACAACAGCGAGAACGGGCCACCGACTGTATCCAATCGCACTGAGTTCAGGACATGGCCTTTGTTAGCCGCGCTTTGTGAGCGCAACGACAGTTTGTTGTAGCGTAGCTACGTCGTTCGTCAGGCGGTCAAGGCGGGTCAGCAATTCCTCGTGGCGACTCGAATCGGGCGTAGGCTTTTTGGCGAAGAATGAAATCGTGCCGCCGGTTTCGAGGATCGCGCGATCGACATCAGCCAACGAGGCAAAGCCTTGGCGATGCGCGGCCGTTTCCAACTCAGCTTTGGTAAGCAGGACGCGTTTGAGATTCGCCTGGTTGAGGCGGCCGCCATCGATCAACACATCGGGCTGACCTTCCACAAGTTGGTCGAGCCGCTCGTGGTCATACAAGAATCGCACCACCAAGTAGTTCACTGCCAACAAGGTCGTCGCGCCGAGGATGCCGCCGGTGACGCTATTATCATCGCCAATGATCGCATTCTGGACCGTGTTCGAGAGCGTCAGGAGCACGATCAGATCGAACGGGTTTAGTTGGGCCAGTTCTCGTTTTCCGGCGAGTCGCAGCCCGATGATCAAGAATGCGTAAACCAGGATGGGGCGAATGATCTTCTCCGCGACCGGAAGGCTTAAAACAAAAATATCATGCCATAACGTCTGCATTGTGCGGCCTCATAAAACGCGTTGCGGGATGGGTGCCGCGCAAAATCAAAATTAATTCCGCGGACCTCCCTGAAGTCGAATTATGGCAGGCTGTAACGCGAAATTCGATTGTATGGCCGCGGTTTTTCCCAGCTTTCCAGCGCTCCCCCACCTCTCGCCGAAGGAGCCTTGCGAGGCCGCGTTCTTTAAGGGAAGATTCTGGTTCCGCGGGGCTTTGGAGAGCGCTGCGGAAATAGAGAATCTACGCGAGCCGAAACAATGTTTTCTGTTCAAAAGTACTTCAGCCACGACGCCAAATTCTTCGACCTGCTGGAGGCCAGCGCGGACGAGACGCAGGCCCTCACGCAGTTGTTGGTCGAATTGCTGAAAGATCGTACGCATCCGCATCCGTTGCATGAATTCGCCTTGGCGCGAGACAAAGATCGGCACATCACGCAGCAAATTAGTCACGAGCTCGTCAACACGTTCATCACGGGGCTGGAGCGCGAAGACATCGAAACGCTCTCCTATTCGATGTACCGCATCTGCAAGGTCATCGAGAAGTTCGCAGAACGATTCAATCTCGCGCCCCAGCGATTGGAGACGGTGAATTTTTCGCGGCAAGCCGAACTGATGCAGCGGGCGACGGAAACGCTGTCGCAAATGGTGCGGCTGTTGCGGAAGATGCCGCCGCTGGAGACGGTCAAAGCGATGAACGACAAACTACAAGCCATTGAGAGCGAAGCCGATGATGTCATGCTCGAGCTTCTACGCGAAGCGTATGCCGGCAAGTTCGAGCCGATGACGGCCATGATGGTTCGCGACCTCTACGATTTGCTGGAACGGGCCATCGACCGCTGCCGCGATTGCGGAAATGTCATTTCTCATATCGTGCTCAAGAATTCCTAAAGCACGAGATTAAGCTATGACGTTGATCTTCATCGTGATCTCGATGGCACTCGTTTTCGAGTACATCAATGGTTTTCACGATACTGCGAATTCGATTGCGACCGTGGTAGCAACCCGCGTGCTGACCCCGCGGCAAGCCGTGGTCATGGCGGCCAGCACGAACTTGCTGGGTGCGCTGTGGGGCACGGCCGTGGCGTCGACGATTGCCTCGGGGATTATCGAGCAGAAGATTGCCTCCCAGGAAGTGCTGATTTGCGCGCTGCTGGGCGCGATCGTGTGGAATCTCGTCACCTGGTTGGCTGGTCTACCGAGTAGTTCGAGTCACGCGTTGGTGGGCGGCTTGGTCGGGGCGGCTGTGGCCGCAGCGGGCAACTGGAGCGTCGTGATCTGGTCGCAG
Source organism: Planctomycetota bacterium (assembly GCA_029781135.1). Taxonomy (GTDB): domain Bacteria; phylum Planctomycetota; class Planctomycetia; order Pirellulales; family Lacipirellulaceae; genus JABDGM01. Next base: position 56,970 of record JAKOXH010000066.1, on the reverse strand, counting down.
CCGGACGCGAAGCATTGGTATCCCAGCAAGGGAATTATTTGGAAGGTCGTCATACCGATGTTCGCGTCGCCGATCATCGGCTTTGCGCTCGGCTTCCTGATTATGGGACTTCTCTACGGCCTGTTGCGAAATTGGAAGCCGCGCACCGTAAACAGCGTCTTTGGAAAGGCCCAATTGTTCAGCGCCATGAGCATGGGGTTGATGCACGGCACGAACGACGCGCAAAAAACGATGGGTATCGTCGCCTTGGCGCTTGCCTCGGGTACAGCCGAGGGCCGGCTCGCGAATTTGCCGCATTGGCTATCGTTTCTCCAGGTGGAAACGCCGCAGCCGGGGCAAAGCTTGACGATCGCCGTGTGGATTAAAGTCATGTGCGCGCTGGTGATGGCCGCGGGCACGGCGGCCGGCGGTTGGCGAATCATTAAGACGCTGGGCCACAAGATGGTACACTTGCACCCGGTGAACGGCTTTGCCGCGGAAACCAGCTCAGCGGCGATCATCGGCCTGGCGTCGCACTTTGGCATCCCGGTTTCGACGACGCACAATATTTCGGCGGCGATCATGGGCGTCGGGGCAGCCAAGCGATTTGGTGCGCTTAAATGGACCATCGTCGAACGCATGGCGTGGGCGTGGCTGTTGACGATTCCGGTCTCCGGCACGATCGCGTACTGGATCATGAAGCTGCTGCAATTCGTGGGCTACGCGCGGTGAGAAGGGCCGGACACGCCCCTGCCTGCGACTTAGGACGATTGCCGTCGAATTTGCCATGACCGCAGCCTGGAGTGGCCATGCTGGCTAAGGATGGCATGCCCACGCCGAGCCGTGGGCATGGCACGCAGCTCATGTTTCAAAGAGGGTGTCGCGGATTCAGGCGTGCGATTTGAATCGTCAGCGCCGCGAGATAGGTGATCCAAATCAGATACGGCGCCAACAACAACGTGGCACTGCGCGATTTTTTCCAGAACGCGATGCACGTCAGCCCGACCATTAGCCACAGCACAACGATTTCGATTGCCGCCAGGTCAGGCCGCTCCATCGTAAAGAAAATTGCGGACCATACCGAGGCCAGTGCCAACTGAATGAGGAACAGTGCGAGCGGCAATCTCGCCGTGGCAAATCCACCTATCCGCCATACGAGCCAGGCGGAAACGGCCATCAGCGTGAAGAGCGTAATCCATACGGGCGGGAAAATCCCTGTCCGCGGCGTCCACCACGGCTTTTCAATGTGTGGATACCAGTTGCCAATGGTGGTGCCCGTGGCGAAGGCGCCGGCCGCCGCGGCAGCAAAGGAAATGAGGAGCCAGCCGACAAGGCCCAGCATCTGGCGGCTAAATAATAGGGACGTTGAATTGGAGTTGGATTCGGACATGGTGGTCCCGCGATCGCAATCTCGAAGGCTCGGGAGATACAATTCCACGGCAGCAACGCCGCTCCCACCAGTTTAATCGTAGCACGATTCAACGTGGAATAGGATGGCATAGCGCTTTTCAGCGGCGTTACCTAGTCGTGCGGAGGACTGGGCAGTCAAAGAGGCATTGGGTGCCATGGCCACTGCTCGGAGTGGCCATGCTGACACGCGTGAGGACTGCATGCCCACGCCAAGCCGTGGGCATGGCACGCTGCCTTCCTTGGTGGAATGGTCACGCTGTTACGCGGCAAGTTCGGTATTCGCCAACCGGCTTGCCGGTTGAGTAAGTCTACTGAATCCCCGCAATCGTGAAATGGCGTAGGGGCGGCGTTCCTGGCTTTCGTAATGGGTGCGGGTGTTCATTTCGGCCGTCATGCCCATGAGCGTGAATTGCAGGCCGATCATGATTCCGAACAGCGCGCCATAGAGCAACGGATTACCCGTGATGTCGAAATCGGCGACGAGTTTCATGAGCAGTGTCGCCAAGCCGCAGGCAAGGCCTAGGGCGGCCGCCGCCGCGCCGAGACCGCCAAACAGGCGCATGGGTTTGAGCGAGTAACGGGTGAGGTACACGACCGTGATTAAATCCAGCAACACGGCGAATGTGCGCATGATGCCGTATTTCGATTTTCCGCAGCGTCGTGGGTGATGCCGCGTGACGATTTCCGTGCAGCGGGCGCCATGCCAACTCGCGAGAATCGGAATGAAACGGTGCATTTCGCCATACAAGCGAAGGTCGGCGGCAATTTCGCGGCGCATCGCTTTGAGTGTGCACCCTAAATCGTGACAGGGAAATTTGGTGACGGCGGCGATCAATCGATTGGCAAGTAGCGAGGGAAAACGGCGCGAGAGCCACGGGTCTTGCCGATCTTTGCGCCAGCCGTGAACCAGATCGTATCCTTCGTCGATTTTCGCGACTAAGGCTGGAATATCGGCCGGGTCGTTTTGGAGATCGCCGTCGATGGTAACGATCACTTCTCCGGCCGCGTGCTCAATACCGGCGCTCATCGCGGCCGTTTGGCCGTAGTTCCGCCGTAATTCAATGACGCGGAGTCGGTGGTTCGCGTCGACTAACCGCGCGAGCTTATCGCGGGTGCCGTCGGTTGACCCGTCGTCGACGGCCACGATCTCGTATTCATAGCTGACGGATGCCAGCGCGTTGGTGATGGCGGTCACGAGCTGATCGACATTTTCCACTTCGTTATAAATCGGCACGACAATCGACAATTTCATAACTCACCTGCTCAAGCGACTTTGCGCGGCGCGATAAGCGCGGTTTCTTGACTTGTTTCGATCGTCCGTGAAGCGGACGAATGGTAACGCTGTTGCCAAAAATGAATGGGCCCGCCAATGAGACCAACCAGGACCACGATGCCCGACCAGATGATTCCAACCGCAATGGAGGATTCTTTCGGAATTCCGTGCGCGGCGAGCAAGAGCGGCAGACTGGCTTCGCGAATGCCAATGCCGGCCACGGAAAGCGGTAGCGCGGCGACCAAGCTTACGGTGGTCGTCGCGACGAGAATTCCCGTGATGGGAACGTTCAGCCCAACGGCGAGTGTCGCCGCGATGACGGCCGCCACGTTAAGGCTTTGAACGACAAATGCCCATGCGAGAACCGAAAGCCAGGGTGTGTGGAGGGCGATATCGCGAAACGCGGTCGGAAGGTACGGTCTTAACCGCGATAAAAAGGCGAGTGGTCCCGTGCGGCGGCGGTCGGCGGCAGAGGCAAATACAGACACCGCTAACGGCGGAATCGAGTGCACCAGGGATAAGGCGACGCACAGCACAATCGCATAACACACTAGCGCCAGATGACTGTGGCGTGTGGCATCGATCTGCAGGGCTAATCCAAGTAATAAGAGGGCGAGAAGTGCTGCCAAGCCGGAAGCGCGGTCCACAGCTATCGTGCAGGCCGTGGTGCGTTTATCTTGCCCTCGTCCGATGCGCAAGACTTTCAGCACGTCGCCGCCAATCGTCGTGGGCATGCAGACGTTCATGAACATGCCTTCGAAATACGCCGCCAACAATTGTGGCCAGCGACTGGCAATCCCACCGCTCGCCACGATCTTCGACCAGCGAACGACGCTTGCGAACTGGGACGCCAGATAAAGTACGGCGGCGGTGATGAGCCAAACGACAGAAGCGGACTCGAACGCGACCGCGACATCGCGCCACGCGGTACGGGCAATCAACCAGGTAACCAGCGAAATGGACGCCAGCCAACGAATGGCCAAGCGTGCAGGCGATCGTAAGCCGCTGCTTTGTCCGGCTGGAGACGCGGCATCAGCTGAAATCACGGAGAGTTGGTCAGCGCTGCTGCCCACGGCGATCCCCCTCCGCGACTTCCGTCGGCCGGCCTACGAGAACAATATCTTGGTCGGTCCGCAAAAAGCGTTGTTGATGAGTTAAGATCGTGATGTCGCTCGGTAAACTGGCGCGTTGTTTCTCAAACGTTGCGCGGGTCATCACAATCGCGTCGCCGCCCTCGGCAAAAAAGGCCTGTAACTGTTGAGGACCGGTGGGCCGATGAACGGGGTAGCCAAGGTAATAGACGAGAGACGGCGGGAAATACGCATACGTGCCGATTTTGGGAGCATCTGGCGATGTCGCGTGAATGTGTTCATGAATGTAGCGCGCGAAATATGGCCCATCTTGCGCGTCGTTCACTTGCATTCCCGTATGGATCGTGGCGGAGGCCGTAAAGAGCAAACACGTGAGTACAAACGAGAGCACCGAGCGACTCACCCGGTTTTGGTACAGCATCGTCAGGCAAGTCAGACTACCGACGATCATGATAATTCCCGGCAGCGCGACAAAATTGTGAATGTCGAGGATCTTGTAGGCGGCGATCGTTAAGCCGGCGGTGATTCCCAGTCCCAGAATCGCGGACGCGCCGTATCCTGTCCACAAATGCCAAGTTCGCATCGCGGTGCCGCGGTCGGTGATGAGGATCAACCAGGCCGCGGTTACGATTGCCAATGCCGGATAACAGGGGACAACGTAATTCGGTAGCTTCGTGGCCGCGACCGTGAAGAAACCGACGTAGCACGCGATCCAACACAAGAGAAAGGCAGCGGAACTCCGGCGGCCCGAAGTGTCCTGGCGTACGGTATGAATCGACGACCATAGCGCCACGGGCAGGAACATCGAAGCCGGAAAGAAGCCGATCATGATCGCAATCGGATAGTAGATCGGCAGGCCGCGATGGTGCTCGAGCGGCTGCATGAAGCGGCCGATGTTGTGGGTACCCAAAAATCCAGTTACCCATTCACCATGTGTTTGCACTGCGACGGCGATATACCACGGTAGCGCAATCAGCGCGACGATTGCAGCTCCCGTGAAAACATGCAAGGTATTGGCGATGGTCCAAATGCGGCGCGGGGCAAAATAGCTAAGGCATCGGCGCAACCAATTGGTATTCGCAGCCTGGTTAGGCGGCGAATCGAAAAACAAAAGGTACGACCCGATGATTCCTAGCGGCATGACGACGCCGATGGGTCCTTTCGCCAACACGGCGATGCCGATGGACGCGTACATGAGTAACCAAGCCGTCGTCGGCAGGCCATGCTCACAGATTGGAACAACAGTCCCGCGGGAGTTTGCGGAATCGCCGCCGAAATGACCACCACGGCGCGCCGCGACCCCGGCCACAAAGGAGGTCAGACTCGCGGTAATCCAGACGATCAGCAAGGAATCGGGAGTGGCCGCGCGTGCTAAGACGGCAAACATTAGCGCAGATGTGAGGAGCCCACTGGCGACGAGGCCGGTCCGGCGGTCGAACAGCAGACGTCCCAGGTGAAATGTCAGTACGACCGTACCTATGCCAGCGAGGGCCGAGGGCAAGCGGATCGCCAATTCGTTAACTCCGAGCACGTTAAACGCCGCCAACATGCACCAATAGATGAGAATTGGCTTGTCGGTGCGGAGCGTGCCGTTGAACGTGGGGACGATCCAATCGCCCCGTTCGAACATCTCTTGGCCGCAAACCGCGTTCTTGGGCTCGTCATCGTCCCAAAGACGGGTCGAACCAAGCCAGCCAAGAAAGCTAAAACCGGCAACCGCCGCTACCAAAATTGTCAATCGCCCATGCTGAGACATTGCGCTAACCTGTCGTAACGAAGTAGCAAGAAGTGGCAAATGGGGAACCTGCGAAACGCGAAACCAATTGTCACGCTCGCGGCTGAGGCGAGAGTTTAGGGAGCAGTGCTAGAACCGGCAAGGTGAGCTAACCGTGTGTTGAAAAAGGGGACAGGCACGCTCGCGAGATAGCAAATCCCCGACATTTTCAGCGACGGACCGCGAGCCAGTCCTCTTTTTCAACACGCTGCTAACTGGCTGCTAGCGTCCGCGCCAATTTAATTGACGAAGTCAGTCAAGAATGCTATTTAACGCCGCCGGTCGGTATTTGTGATGAGCACCCAGGGCAATCATCCGATGTCTTATTTGATCGGCAACGTGATCTTGCGGAAGTCCCGTACCGCGCTCGCTGTTACTTAGCTCGGCCGTTCCTCCTTCGGTAACACGAAAATGGGTCAAATAGTTGGCGGCCAGATTGATGCGGAGCAGTTTCGCCGCCAGTGCGGGCGACTTCTGTTGTTGGCCGCCGTGGCATTTGCGGCCTTGGCGTCGTTCGATATCTCGATCGCGCAGCTGTTCTATCAAATAGATAAGTCTGCCCGCGTAGCCAAGTTCCTCGAAGTCTTCGCCAATACGGCCGGCGGTCCGGTCCCGATCATCTTGACCCTGCTCGTAATCACGGCGATTCTCAATCGCCGCCAATTCCGGCACCTGCCGTTTCTGCTGACCTTGTCGCTAGGCAGCGGCTTGATCGTCGATGGCCTGAAGTTGTGCATCTGTCGAGCACGACCCTATACGGTCGACTTAGCGACGGCAACATTTGGCTCCACCTTCAATGGCTTGTTCCCGTTGTTTTCCGCCGGCAGCCGTGGACAAAGTTTTCCCTCGGGGCACTCAGCCACCGCAGTAGGATTTGCAGTCGCATTGGCGATCCTCTATCCGCGCGGCCGCTGGTTGTACGCGGCGAGTGCCGTGCTCGTCATGGTTTCGCGCGTGCACCGGCATGCCCACTTTCCGACCGACGTTGTGGCCGGTGCGGGTGTCGGTTTGGCATGGGCCCTCGTATGCACGAGTCATCTTGCCGGTCTCGTGTTTGGTTGGTTCGATCAACAGATAGTTAGCAAGATTCGAATCAGGCGTCGTATTACGGATGAAGTTGGCGAGGCAGTTCTACCAGCGGAACCAGTCGTTGTGAGCGATACCGCGTCGAACGAGCGAGATGCAGCTTAAGGCAACGGAGAAAGGCGAAACGAACAATGCGCGTGCTTGTTACCGGTGCCGCTGGCTTCATTGGCTACCACGTTTGCCGCCAACTATTGAACCGTGGGGACGAGGTGTTCGGTGTGGACAGCCTGAATTCGTATTATGATCCGCGCTTGAAGCGCGATCGGCTTGCCAATTTAGTGAACCAGAAGTCGTTCCGCTTTGCGCACCTCGATTTGACACACGACTCGGCGACTTCGACATTGCAGAACGCTGGTCCGTTCGACGCGACCATCCACCTGGCGGCCCAGGCCGGTGTTCGCTACTCACAAGAGGCGCCGCGGTCGTATACGGCAAGTAATATCGTGGGGTTTATCAATGTGCTGGAAGCGAGTCGCGGCATTAAGAACCATCATCTGATCTTCGGGTCATCAAGCTCGGTTTATGGCGAGTGTCGGGTGATTCCCGTGCAAGAAACCGTCGATACCACGCGGCCGGTGAGTCTTTACGCCGCGACCAAAATGGCGGGCGAGCTAATGGCTTATAGCTATGCCGCTCAATATGGGCTGCAGGTCACCGCGTTACGGTTTTTCACGGTGTACGGGCCGTGGGGCCGCCCCGATATGGCGATCTTCAAATTCACCGAGGCCATTCTCAACAATCGGCCGGTCGAACTATTCGCGGGCGGCACGCTGCGCCGCGATTTCACGTTTGTCGACGATACGGTGCAGGGCATTCTTGCGGCAGTGGACCGCCCTCCGGCCGACCGAGACGACGGCTACCGCGTTTATAATCTTGGCCGCGGCACGCCTGTTACCGTTAATGAGCTGCTGGAACAACTGGAAGTTTGCCTGAACCGCCGCGCGATTCGTCGCGTGGTGCCGTTTCAATCTGGCGACGTGAGCGTGACGTATGCCGATATCCATGCGGCCCAAAACGACATCGGCTACCAGCCCTCCGTTTCACTTGCCGACGGCTTGCAGCGGTTCGTCGAGTGGTATCAGCGCTATTACTTGAACGCAGAGCTGCCGCTCAAGCACTCCGCTTGACGTTGCTTGGGTATTGCTACGACCTTAGGTACTGCAACCGCGATCGGTGTTATTCGCTCCAACCGGGTAAGGAATACATGGCCCGGTAGTTGGAATCGTTGTAAAGCGGATTGCGCTTCGGCTTGTATAACCGTCCCGAGCGCGGATTATCGCTCTGCGTGTAAATCCAAATTTCGGATGGATCCCACACGACGATTTCGTCGCGGGCGTCGCCCGTAAGATTGAGCACGGCATAACACATGTCGGGGTGACCGTCTGCCGGAAAGCGAACCACGCGACGGCCGCGGCCATCGAACATACCGCCTTCGCGCACATCGGCCGAGAGAACGAAGAACTCGCCGGGCTGGCCGGTCCAGTTCACCGGCAAGCATAAGCTACCATGCTGCGCGGGCTCGAATTGATGATACGCGTTGCCGTCCGCATCATAAAGATGAATGATTCCCTGGTTGCCCCAGAAGGTCATGCAAAGTGATTCGAGGCCGGGCAGATCGGGCCGCAGATCGGCAACGGTAATATTTTGCGCGTGACCAATCCGCTGGCGTTTCAGAATGTTGCCGGCCGTATCGGCAAAGAAGAGCCCTTCATCACTGGCGGCACACAGCACACGTAGCGGGTCATTGGACCGCGATCTTACGAGCATGACCGCATCGGCGTGGTCTTTGACTTTGCCATCGAGCGTCCACAGCGGCGTGCCATCATGGTCGAAGAGCGAGTAGCCGACAAGCACTTCGTTGCGGCCGTCGCCGTCGGTATCCATCGCGAAGGGGTAATGCCCCGTCGTGCATTCGCGATGCCAGAGGAGTTTAAGCTGGTCATCGAACGCCCATACGCTGCGATAACGATCCTTCAAAATAATGTCGGCGTCGCGGCCGGTGCCGCGCAGGTCGCAGAATAGGATGGCGTCGCCCAAAATGCGTGGAAAGCGATTGTAGGGCGGCGGCGTGCGCGGCGGAGTTTCTGGCGTTTCGACCTGGCGGAGAACTCGACCGGTCGCGCCTTCGGCCACGGTCAGGTGAAAATCGCGTGCGTAAATGACCTCATTGCGGCCATCACCGTCTAAATCGTGAATTTGCAGCGCGACATCGCTCGTGAGCTTGTCGGCCCAGGCGTCGGGAGTTCCCGATTGCCAGAGTTGTTTGCCGTCGAGCGTTAGGGCGGTCAGGCAACCAAGTTCGCTGTTGCTATCCTTCGGCCCATGATTGCGAACCTGGCCGACGAGAATATCGATCTTGCCGTCGCCATCGAGGTCGCCGAACCGCAAATTTCTACCGACGCCAAAGCCTTCGGTCTTGATCTTTCGCCAGACAACCGGCTTCGGGTTGGCGGCTTGCAACTGCGTTTCTTCCGCCGCGCGCTTGGCGATGGCCTGATCGATCGCCGCCTTCGTGTTCGCATCGGTCGTCACTTTCACATGGTGAAATACGGTCGGCCCGTCGGCCAAGAGCGCGACTTTGCCAGTTGAATAGGTGTCGTCTTTCGCGATGATTTCCGCATGCACCTGCTTGCCGTTGAGCGCGCCCGTGAGTTGGCCGTCTTTCACGGTCACCTTGGCGGTCAACCGCTCGCCGCGTTTCCATTGACATGCCGTTTCCGCCAACACTTTTTCCATCGGTTTGTGGAAGTCGACTTCATCGCAAATGAGCATCAAGACGATTCGTGGCCCGTCGATGCCAAAGAAGTAATAACAGCGGTCGGTTTGATAGCGGACGGCAACGCCAGTGCGCGTTGTTTCATTCCGCGGCGTGAAATCCACCGCCACGGTATAGTCGCTCCACGCCTGATCGCCCGTGAGCAGCATCGGGTGCGTGTGCGTCATTTTGTTCGTGAACGATTGCTGCATGGCTAGCGAGCCATTGGAATCGATCACCCGCCACGCGCGCTGCGAATCGCTGCCTGAGACAAACGTTGAAATCACCCAATTCCCTTGCGGTGCGACGTCGCGCAGGTAGTGATATTCGGTGCGCGCACCTTCAGCCGGGCCGAATATGCCGGGGCGGTAGCTACTGAAATTGTCGTCGAGCAATACGGTGGAAGATTCGCCGTATGAGTGTCCTGCGAGCACGGCGCACATCATACACAACAGGGTCTTTGAATGGGTTTGAGTCGCACGCATAATCGATGTGTAAGCCCAAATGAAGTGGGACATGATAAACACTACCGCAACGTGAGTGAATGTGTGCAAGGCGTCTCCGACGCCGATAACGCTCTCCATTGCAACACGTGATCGGCCTCGGAGAGGCCTCCCACATTTTACCGCTGTGGTGTTTTCTGTTCGTGCGTATTTCGTTTGGAAATCCCTAATGAGCGCCCAAGTAAGCCTTGCGCACTTCATCGCTGGCCGCGAGTTCCGCCGCGGGGCCCTCCATGCGGATCCGGCCCACTTCAATCACATACGCGCGGTGCGCAACCTGGAGCGCCATGTTCGCATTTTGTTCGACCAGCAGAATGGTGGTGCCGGCCAGGTTGATTTCGCGAATCACTTGGAAGATGGTACGCACGAGTTGCGGGGCGAGACCGAGCGACGGTTCATCGAGCATCAGCAATTTTGGCCGGGCGACCAGTGCCCGGGCAATCGCCAACATCTGTTGCTCGCCGCCCGAGAGCGTACCGGCTTGTTGATTCAGCCGCTCGCGAACCCGGGGAAATAACTCCAGGGCACGGTCGCGGTCGGCGCGAATCGCGGTTCGATCCGTACGCAGAAACGCCCCCAGTTGCAGATTTTCATCAACCGTGAGATTGGCGAAAATCTTGCGGCCTTCTGGAGCTTGCACCAAGCCGCTTTTCACTATGCGATGCGGCTGCCAATTGTGAATCGTTTGGCCGTCGAAGCGAATTGTACCTGTTTTCGGTGGTAGCAACCCGGAAATCGTGCGGAGCGTCGTGGATTTTCCCGCGCCGTTAGCGCCGATCAACGTCACAACTTCGCCCTGTTCAACGTGCAGCGAGACCCCGCGCAGGGCCTCGATCGCCCCGTAGAACACGCTCAAGTTGTCGACCACCAGTAGCGACATGCCGTTACACCGCACCTACGTCGCTGCCGAGGTAGGCAGCGATCACCTTGGGATCGTTTTGGATTTCTGGCGGCGAGCCATGGGCGATAATGACGCCGTGATCGAGCACCGTGATCTGCTCGCAGATCTCCATCACCAGTCCCATATCGTGTTCGATGAGCAAAATCGCGACGCCGAAGCGGTCGCGAATTTGCCGTATCGATTTGGCGAGTTCAATCTTCTCCTGCGAATTGAGGCCGGCGGCTGGCTCATCGAGCAAGAGCACCTTGGGTTCCGCCGCCAGGGCGCGGACGATTTCCAGATAGCGTTGATAACCATAACTGAGGCTGTCCGCAGGTTCCTCGGCGCGCGCTTGCAGGCCGAACAGGTCTAATAACTCGAATGCCTTGCGCCGAATTTCCGATTCCTCATGGGCATAGCGGCGCGTGCGCAGTAGCGTCGACGCAAGTCCTTCGCGTGCGCGGAGTTGACCGGCGAGTTGGACGTTGTCGAGCACATTCAGGCCGGGAAACAGTCGGATGTTCTGAAATGTCCGCGCGATACCGGCTGCTGCGACTTCATGAGGTTTGAGGCCGTTAAGATTTTGCGTGTCGAGCGAGATGCGGCCCGTCGTTGCGGGGTAAACTCCGGTAAGTAGATTGAAGACCGTGGTCTTGCCAGCGCCGTTCGGGCCGATGAGACCATACAGACCGCCGGCAGGAAGGCGTACCGAAAAACCTTCGACGGCTTTCAAGCCGCCGAAGGAAATGCCGATGTTTTCGACGGCCAGCAGCGAGGATGCGGCCGGGGGCTGGGGGCTGGGGGCTGGGGGCTGAGAGTTATGCATTGGGGCGACCTCCCTTCGCGGGCATGCTTCTTGTTGTGGCTGCCCTGCTCCGCCAACGCGGCCGCCAATCCCACACTTCGTGAATGCCGAACAGGCCCTGCGGCCGCAGCAACATCATGCCAATGAGTAAGAGAGCGTAAACGATCAGCCGGTACTGATCGAAATCGCGGAGCGCCTCGGGCATCACCGTGAGGATGATGGCGGCGAGCATCACGCCGGATATCGAACCGCGGCCGCCGAGAACGGTCATCAGCACGTAATCGAGCGAGCGCTGGAAGCCGGCATCGCGTGGGCTCATGATGAGGCCGCTTTCGTGGGCGTACAATCCGCCAGCCAGACCGGCGAAAAAGGCGGCGATCATGAACGCCAGCACCTTAATCCGGGCGACATTCACGCCCATCGCTTGGGCGGCGAATTCATCTTCGCGCACCGAAATCATGGCCCTTCCCAAGCTGGATCGCTTGAGGCGAAACGCCACCACGAGCATGAAGGTCGCGAAGGCGTAGACCCAAAATAAGTTGGTGTATTTCGGCAGGCCGTTGAATCCGACCGCACCGCCCACTGGCGGCGGCCACAATTGCGCCGCGCCGGCGTTCTTCAACTTCTCCACGGAGTCGATCACGGGACGAGTCTGCTGGAGAATCACCCGCAGAATTTCGCCAAACCCGAGGGTGACGATCGCGAGGTAATCGCCGCGCAGCCGCAGCGACGGCAATCCCACCACATAGCCGGCGAGCGTCGCAACGATCCCTCCCATCAAACAGGCAAAGGCGAATAGCCATTCGCCGCTGCCGAGGAAGCCGCCCTGCTTGGCCGGTGAGTTCCACAGTAATAGCGAACCGTAGAACGTGATCATTCCGGCCGTATAGCCGCCCAACGCCAAGAACGCGGCATGGCCCAGTGAAAATTGGCCGGTCATGCCGTTCACTATGTTGAGCGACACGGCTAGGATGATCGCGATGCCGGAATCGATGACAATTCGCGTGTAAAACGGCCCGATCGTCGTGGGCAGCATAACGTGCATCATCGCCGCAACGGTCAAGCCAACAGCGACGGGCCACGCACTGTTGACGACAGTTCCCACCAAGCCGCGTTCGCGCGGCGGTCGCGCTGATTCGAGTGGTGCGGTGGCCAAGCCCTGTTGCGTCATGGCTATACCTTCTCCCGCACGGTTGAGCCCAACAGGCCGGAAGGCCGCACCAACAGAATCGCGATCAGCAAGGCGAAGACATAGACATCGCGATAGTTCGACGACAAGTAGAACGCGCCAAACTGTTCGACAAAGGCGATCACGAAACCGCCGAGCACCGCGCCGCGCACATTGCCGATACCGCCGATCACGGCGGCCACGAACGCCTTCAGGCCAAGCAAGACCCAGGTCGCATGCGCCGGCTGATTCAATCCGGGATACTTCAGGGCATACAAGAATCCGGCCGCCGCCGCCAGGGCCGAACCCAGCACGAACGTGAACGATACCACGCGGTCGACTGGGATGCCCATCAATGCCGAGGCATCGATATCGAACGAGACGGCCCGCATCGCCGTGCCGGTTTTCGTGCGGAAAACCAGGTATTCGAGCGCGATCATCAACACCGCCGACGTGACGATGATCACCACGTCGACCAAGCCGACGACGACATCGCGGTTACCGTTAGCGCTGGGCAGTGAGACCCGCAGCAACTCCCACGTCGGCAGTAACGCGGGCATCTTCTGCGGACTGGGGCCAAACACAAAGTTCAATTGCCCGACATTTTGCAAAAGCAGCGACACGCCGATGGCGGTGATGAGTACGTTCAGCCGCGGGGCCTTGCGGAGCGGTTTGTAGGCCAGTCGCTCGATGGCAAAACCGATCAGCGAGCAGAACGCCATCGACGCCAGCAGAATCACCTCCCCGACCCACAGCGGCGGTGTCGTAGCGGGATTGTGTGGATCGAGGCCCAGCATCGGCAGCAGGCGCTGGGCCATCGTGAAGCTCAGCCAAGCACCGAGCACGACGATATCGCTATGCGCGAAATTGATAAACTTCAAGATGCCGTAGACCATCGTGTAGCCCAGCGCGATCAGCGCATACAGGCTGCCAACGGCGAGGGCGGTCATCAGAGTCTGAGCGAAGTCGGCCATGAAGAAGCTTTTAGCTGTTAGCTATTAGCTATTAGCCAGACAGCGGCGGATACCTTTCATTTCTGGCTAATAGCTAACAGCTAATAGCTAACAACTTGTCACGGTGCAATGGTGCTCACGTAGGTTGGTTGGCCGCCTTTCATTTCGAGCATCACAGCTGGCTTCACCGCGTTGCGGTCGGCATCGATCGAGATCTTGCCGGTGACGCCGTTGAAATCCTTCGTCTTTGCCAACTGAGCGGCGATGTCATCGCCTTTGAGCGAACCCGCCTTGCCGATTGCTTCGCACACGATCCGGGCCGCATCGTAGCCGAGTGCTGCCAAACCGTCCGGCGTATCTCCGAAACGTTCTTTGTACTTCTTGATGAACGACTGCACGCGCGGGTCTGGATCTTCGTGGGAATAGTGATTCGAGTAGAACGAGCCATTGATGGCCTCGCCGCCGATCTTGCCCAACTTGTCCGAGTCCCAGCCATCGCCTCCTAACAGGGGTACTTTGATTCCCAGCTTGCGGACTTGGATGGCAATGTTACCGACATCGGTGTAATAGCCAGGAATGAAAATCACATCTGGGTTACTGGCGCGAATCGCCGTAAGTTGGGCGGAAAAATCTGGATCGCCTGCCTGGTAGGTTTGCGTCGAAACAATCTCGCCGCCAAGTTTCTTGAAGGCCTTCGCGAATTCCTCCTGCAATCCGACCGCATAAGGGGCCTGCTGGTCGTATAGAATTCCAGCCTTGCTGGCCTTTACCCTTTCGTTTTCGCGTGCAAATTTCGCGCACACAAATCCTTGGAACGGGTCGATAAAGCACACGCGAAAAATCTTGTCGCCCACCTTGGTGACCGTCGGATTCGTCGATGACGGCGAGACCATCGGCACGCCGTTTTCTTGGCACACAGGCGCCCCGACGAGCGACAACCCGGAAGCGACTTCGCCGAGTACCGCCACGACTTTGTCGCGCGTCACCAGGCGTGTAACGGCGGTGCCGGCCTCGCGGGCGTCCCCCTTGTCGTCATACGTGATGACCCGCACCTTCTTCCCGTTCACGCCGCCCGCCTGGTTGATTTCATCGATCGCCAATTGAATGCCGTTATTGGTCGATTGGCCAAACGTGGCCTCGGAACCCGTCATCGAGGCGTAATGGCCCAGGACGATTCCGTCGCTGCCCGAGGAATTACAGCCCCCAGTGGAGGCGGAAAATACCGCGCAGACGAGCAGCAAACCGATCGACTGCGGCCAGCGCGCAACGAACCGAGTGGCCGCATTAAGTGGGTGGGTCATAACACTCTGGGGAAGATAAGGTGGGTCGCGACGGGAATCGCCCCAGTATAGTCCACCGTTGCGCCGCCCCTCAAGCCGGGCGATTGCTTCGCGTTGGAGGCAGAACTCATTGAGGTTCAGATTGCGAAATGCGGGTGCCGCTGCCAGCTTGCCCAGGAGTGCGAGTGCCGACGGGCGGCTTGCGGCGGAACCCGGCAATCGGCCGCGAACAGGGTACAAACCACAAGCTGAACGCAAACCGAAGCACTGCTAACAAGTTAGCAGTGGCACCCTCTTAACTCGCCGTAGGGTGCCACTGCTGGCTTGCCCAGCAGTGCGAATGCCGACGGGCGGCTTGCGGCCGAACCCGGCGGCCGCTAACAGGTAACAAACCGCAAGCTCTATGCCCGCCGAGGCACTGCTGGACGAGCCAGCAGTGGCACACTCTATCAAGCTGAACTTCTATCGCCGTTTAATTCGACGGCTGATTGTTATCTTGCCGGTAGATCGGCAGATGTCGGTAGTAAACCTCCAGCGTGTAGAGCGATAGGCACGTCACGTAGAGCCGGCCGCCGGCCGATCCCCAACGGTCCCCGACCGGGTCCCAACTGCCCCGGTCGCTGCCGCGCTTTTCCTGGTTCTGCGGCAAGAGCTGTCGCATGACGCCATTCCACTTCTGCCAATCGGGGCCCTCCATGTGATGGCAGACTTGCGTGGCGTAATACCAGTAATAGACATTGCGCTTATCCCATTCCGGCAGATTCGCAAGTATATAATCGACGCCGGCGCGCAACCGCGGGTCGTCATGTTTCCAGCCAAGATATTGGCGACAGAGCAGGCCTTCCGCAGTTAGTGTCAGCGTGGCTCCGGCCTGCAATTGATACGCATAGCGTGACCCTTCCTCGCGGGCGACCGAATCCAAAAATTTAGTGATCCCCGCATAGGTCGGGCTGGGCACTTCGAGGCCGGCGATTCGGGCACTCTGCAACGCCATGGAAAACCAACCGGTCACCGACATGTCGCTGTCGACACCCGGTTGATAACGCCAACCACCTTCGGGCGCTTGAATCTTCACGCAATAATCGACCGCCTTTTGCGCGGCATCATGATACGCTTCATCGCGGGTCATGCCATACAGTTCGCAGATCGCGATCGTACAGAGGGCCTGCGTGTAGAGCTGAGAATTCTCATCACTTAAATTCTCAAAAAAGTGGCCATCCGCTTGCTGGCTGCGGAGCAAGGCTTTCCAGCCGCGTGTCACGGCCTTCGTAAAGCCATCGTTCTTCTTGCCTTGGGGTGTGTAGCCCGCGCCTTGAAAAGCAAGGAGCGCCATGGCCGTCGCGGCCTCTTCGTTTTCGCGATTGGCGCCCAGTTTGTACGGGCCGGTCAGGCTCCACGAACCGCGCGGTTTCTGTTGCCGCACTAGCCAACCTAGCCCTTCCTTGACAGCGTCTTGCGTAAGCGCTGTCCCGCCGTACGCTTTCAGCAACGCGTCTTTGCGACCTTCCTCGCGGCCGGAAAAATCGATGCCGATGGCGGATGTGGGAATCGTGCCGACTGGCATCGTGCCCGTGCCCGTTGCGGAAGGAGCTAGCACGGGCGGCCCGATGAGCGGATCGGCAACCACCGGCAAATCGCTGCTGGCGATTGCGGCGATGGCGTCCTTATCTGGTTCCAAACCCTGGCTTGAGAATTTTTGAGAGGGATCCTCCAATTGTTCACCGAGTGTTTCAGCCCAGATCTCGTTTTCCGAATGAGGCTTGGAGGAAAGATCGATTTCCACGGGCGGCAACTTGTACTTCACCACCGTTTGTGCGCCCAAAACGACCAACCCCAGAAAAATCATCAGGCTGAAATGTACGATGAGACTGATCAGCCAAGGCGGCGTAGCGGAAACAAGGATGCCAAAAGGATCAACGGGGGCTTCATCCTCGGGCAGTGTGAAACGCTGGATGAGCGTGCCCAGCCACTTGTTGATTCCCCGAAAGGTGCTCGTCAGAGTCGAGGGCGGAGTCGGGGATTGCGTCCATGCCGCCGGTAGCGGTTCGGCAGGGGCTGCAGGGGCCGCGAGCGGCGGCGCCGCAGGCGCGGGGGAGCCGCCCGGCGCAGCAGCGTACCCAGACAGCGCGGAGAAATCAAATTGCGAATCAAGCGTCATCGGTCAATTACCGCGACTCCACGTGCCGCGTATCGAGCGCCAACTTCTTGAGTCCTAATGACTCCAGTAAGTCAACTATTCGCATGACTTGACCGTATTCAATTCCTTTGTCGGCCGACAACGAGACCTGCTGTTCTGCATTCGGCTTCACGCCGCCGGAAAACATCTTGCGGACGCCGGCTTCATCGATGGGATTTTCATTGAGATATAGCACCAACTTGCCTTCGCTGGTTTGCTTCAAGGAAAAGATCAAGGGGATATTTTCCGACTCGGCCGCGACGGCAGTCGTTTCGGGCAGATCGACCTTGACGCGCGCACTGCCGACGATCGCCGGCACGGTGATCATGAATACGATCAACAGCACCAACGTCACGTCCACCAGCGGAGTCACATTGATACCACTCAAGGAGCCGTCGTCATCGTCCGAATAGCCGGAGGCCATGGTGGCAGCCATTTAGGAAACCCTCGTAGGACTGGGCACAGCCGGAGGAGCCGCGGTGCGCATATCGGACCGGGCCGTTGCCA
Source organism: Planctomycetota bacterium (assembly GCA_029781135.1). GTDB lineage: Bacteria > Planctomycetota > Planctomycetia > Pirellulales > Lacipirellulaceae > JABDGM01. The sequence continues at coordinate 39,330 of JAKOXH010000066.1, read as the reverse complement.
GGATCAAATGGGCGAGTGAATCGACTTCGGCCATGCGCTTCCGCACGCGCCGCTGAAATAAGTTGTACGCCACGACCGCGGGAATGGCCACGAACAAGCCAACCGCCGTGGCCACGAGTGCCTCGAACACGCCCGACATCACCGCATTGGGGTTATTCTGGGCGCCATCGCCGGTCAGTTCGTGGGCCGCGTTGATGATGCCCAGCACCGTGCCCAACAAACCAACGAACGGCGCGTTGCTGCCGATCGTGGCCAGAATCGAGAGGTTCGCATCGAGCGCCGGGCGCATCCGCGCCTTGACGCTTTGCATGGCTTCGGCCGCCGCCGCGGCGCCGTTGCGCAGGGCGATCAACCCGGCCGCAACCACGGCCGTTTCAATGCAATACGTGTGGGAGTCTTTCACCAGTTGCCAGGCGCCCTGCAAGTTACGGGCGCGAAGTTGTTCATCCAAGCCGGCGGCCAGTTGTTCCGTGTCGACGCGGGTCCGCAGGAAATACAGCCACCGCTCGACCATCAGCGCGATGCTGATGATGCTCAGCAGGAGCAGGATCCAGAGGACCCATTCGGCCCCCACGTAAGTCAGTTTAAGAAATAGTGACGTTAGCATGAGAATCTTTTCGCCCTTTAATCGTTCCTATATTGCAGCCCGGAAGAAAGGCGCAGAATCGACTCACCCGGGTCGATTGACAAGTTGGACTGGCTAAGGAAATGGGACCGGTATTCCCGGCGAATTGTACGCGAGGACCGCAAACCAAGCACTAGCGTTCTGCCGCGGATCACTGGAGCGGGCCGTAATCAGCGGCAATATGCAAAATCAACGGAAAAAGGCCTTATTGACTCCAGCGGAAGCAAGTATGGCTGGCAGCCACTGGGCCGCGGCTTGACTAGGTACTGTCTCTATTTTACACGACTTCCCGAAATAGTTGGGGAATGCAACTTGCGCGATTCCGGGAAAACGGTTGACCGACGGTACAGGTTGTAACAATAATCCTGCGGGAAACCTCAATAGGCACTATTATGATTCGGAAAGTGCTGGATTATCTTGACAGGCGTAACGAGGACCGCGCGTGGCGGATTAGCCAAGCAGCCGCAATTGTGACACTCTTCGCGTATTTTCTCGCCGTGTATCCATTTCACCGAGTCGTACTCACCATTCCTATTGCCGCCTTGTTTATCTATCGCCTGCTACGGACGCCTCGGACGTAGATTTTCGGCAAATAGAACTCACGAACGAATCGCTTTGCCTTAAACCGATCAGGGAATGCTGTCCCACAGCCACTGCGGTGCGACGAAGAGAGCAATCGACGCCACAGCACACACGGTGCCGGCCAGCCAAGGGGCCCATGCGAGGCGGACCGGTTGTGGTTCCGCTGCGGACGGTTCCAGAAACATGAGGGCGACCAAGCGCAGATAGTAATATGCCCCGATGGCCGCATTCAGCGCCATCAAGATCGCGAGCACATGCCCGAGTTGCGTGCCATCGGACCAAGCGGTGAGGAACAGGTTCAACTTGCCGAGGAAGCCGGCCGTCGGCGGCAAACCTGTGAGGCTGAACAAGCAAACGGCCAAGAGGACCGCAATCATTGGTTGCACGCGGCTGAGGCCACGCAAGTCGGCATCCGTCTTGAGTGGCTGGCCGTCGCCGGCGCGAGCGCTCAACAGCGCGAAAACACCAATCGTCATGAGTCCGTACGTGGCCAGGTAAAACAGAATCGCTTCCCGGCCGCCGACGGGGGCCGTATCGCCAATTACGAGGCCGATGAGCATGTAGCCTGCGTGGGCGATGCTCGAGTAGGCCATCAGGCGATAGATGTGCGATTGCCGCAGCGCCATGAGATTGCCGAGGAACATGGTGGCTACGGCCAAGGCCGCCAGCAGCAGCTTCGACTCATGATCGGGCATCCAGCGTTCCCAGCCATCGGTGGCACCGCTGAGTGGAATCAAATGGATGAGCGCGACGAAGCCAACCACTTTGGGGATGAGCGAAAGGAGGGCGGCGTTCGAGGCCGTCGTGCCTTGAAAAACGTCGGGCGCGTAAAAGTGGAATGGCACCGCCGCCAGCCGGAAGCACAAGCCGGCCAGGATGAGCGCGAAGGAGATTTCCAGCAGCCCTTCGCCCGCGTGCGGAGCGCGGTTGACCAACGCGTCGCGGATCATGGTGAAGTTCGTCGTGCCCGTCACGCCGTACAGCCAGCTCATGCCATACAGTACCAGGGCCGACGAAAAGATGCTGAGCAGGAAATACTTGAGCGTCGCCTCGCCGCCGATGCGATCGCGCTTACCCAGATACAATAGGACATAAGTCGGAATGCTAACCAGTTCGAGCGCGAGGAAGAGCGAGATCAAGTCGTTGGCCGCCGCGACGAGATTGGTCCCCATCACAATCGAAAGCAGGCAGGCGTAGGCTTCCGCCGAATGGACATCATCGATTTGATTCCACAGCACCAGCACCAGCAGAATGCCGGCGATGAGCGATAGGCCGCGGGCGTACCACACCAAGCCATCGATGCGGAACAGCCCGTTCTGCACCAAGGAGTGATCGCCATCGCACCAGGCGACCAGCGCCACGACCAGGGCGAACAGCGAGAGAAAGCCCCAACGCTTGCGCAGGCCAGCCGGGGCCTCGCCCGCCTCGTTCACCAGGAACGGCCCGACCAGAAACAACGCGCACACCGCCGCCAGCAAGACGATCTCTGGCACGATGAGAGTCGCGGTCGAGCGGATTTGTTCAATGACTTGGGGCACGGTTGATAACTCTGAGGGCGTTAGGCGTTAGGGGTTAGTCGTTAGTCGTTAGTCGTTAGGTGTCGGATTGATAAGGGCATTCGCTCTGGGCGGTGCTGCCGCTACGCGTTCGTTGCCCGGCAAATATGCTTCATGCACGGCCACCACGGCATCGACATCGGGTTTTATCGTGTTGATGATTGGCTGCGGCTGCAGGCCAATCCACAGGCACAACACGCAAATCGGCGCCACGGCGGCAAACTCGCGTAGATTCATATCGCCAATGGCCTGGTCACCATGCTCGGGCTCGCGCAATGGACCGAAAAACGCGCCTTGCAACATCGTGAGCATGTACCAGGCACCGAGCACCACGCCCGTGGTGCCGAGCACCGCATACACGTGATTGCGGCGGAACATGCCGGCGAGCGACAGCACTTCGCCGATGAAACCATTTAGGCCGGGCAGGCCGATGCTGGCCATCGAGATGAACACCATCACCACCGCGATGAGCGGCAGCCGCTTGGCCAAGCCGCCGAGGTCATCGAGCATGCGCGTGTGGTAGCGGTCGTAGACCATGCCCACGAGCAAGAATAGCGCACCGGTGGAAAGGCCGTGGTTGATCATTTGCAGCACGCCGCCGGAAATGCCGGCCGCGTTGAGTGCGAACATTCCCAGCAGGCAAAAACCAAGGTGGGCCACGCTGCTGTAGGCGACCAGTTTTTTGATATCGCGCTGGGCGAGCGCACAGAGCGAACCATAAATGATGCCCGCCACGGCAAGCGACGCCATGAGCGGAATTCCGACTGTTTGGCAGGCGTACGGAAACAACGGCAGGCAGAGTCGCAACATGCCGAACGTGCCCAATTTCAGTAGCACGCCGGCCAACATCACGCTGCCCGCCGTGGGTGCTTCGGTATGCGCCAGCGGCAACCATGTGTGGAGCGGGAAGACCGGCACCTTGACCAAGAAGCCAACCGAGATGGCCAGGAACAAGGCGATTTGCAATTCATTGGGAAGCGGATGGGCGGTGATCCATTGCGAGAGGGCCGGCATCGAGGTGGGGGCCGCGACGCCCGCCGACGATGCGATGAGCACCAAGGCCACGAGACCGACCAATGTCACCACGCTACCGGCAAATGTATACAAGAAGAACTTGATCGCGGCATACCGGCGTTGCGGGCCACCCCAAATGCCGATGAGGAAGAACAACGGCACCAGCGTGAATTCAAAGAACACGTAGAACAGCACCAGGTCGAACGCGGCGAAAACGCCAATCAACCCGGCTTCGAGCAGCAGCAGGCAAGCATAAAAACCGGCCGCCCGGTCGCGGATCGATTCCCACGAAATCAAGACGCCCGACACCGTGAGCAGCGTGGTCAGCAGAATCAGCGTGAGCGTGATGCCATCGGCCCCAAACAGGAATTCGAATTTGAGCGGCGTCTCGCCGTTTGCGTCTTTGGCAGCGGTTCCGTACGTGAACCAGTGATAGGCCACGCTGAACCTTGGCTCGACCGGCGACATGCGCGGGCTGGGTACCGGCAACTTCAAGAAGTCGTTGGCAAACGAGAGCGACAAGAGCAGCGTCGCCACAGAGGCCAAGAGCGCGAACCGCCGTGCACTGCTCTGCGAGAAGAGGCCGCGCCCGGCCAGCAGCACGAAGGCGGCCACCAGCGGCACCAACAGCATGGATAACAACGACGCGTTCATCACCAAATCAATAACTTGCAAACAGCCTTACGGCCAACGCAAGGCACACAATTAAGCCGGCCCACATCACTAGGGCATACGACGGCAACCGGCCGTTCTGGAAAACTACGGGCACCGCGCTGAGCCAACGCGGCACGAGCGCGAGGCCATCGACAATCGAATCGATGACCACGCGATCAAACCAACCTGCCAGCCAGGCCAAGCCCCGCAGCGGCGCAACGAGAATGGCCCAGAAGATTTCATCGAAATAGAGTTTGTTGAGCGAGGCGGCGTAGAGCGGCCGGAATGCTGCCGCCAGCTTGCTCGGCATCCGCGGTGCCGCGACATACATCTGCCACGCTAAGCCAATTCCCAGCACAACAACGGCAACACTCACGAACACAAGTCCCCACCGCAAACCGGGTTCCTCGGCATGCGGCAGGCCAATCGTGTGATGCAAGTAACCGGCAAACGAGCCGCTCAGGGCAACCAAGCCACCGATGAAGAGCGCACACACCGCGAGCACGCGCAGGGGCCACGCCATGACGGGCGGCGCTTCGTGCGGATGGTGACCGGCCTCCGCGGGGAACCGCTCTTCGCCCCAGAACGTTTTGAAGTACGCGCGGAACGTGTAGAACGCCGTTAGGAACGCGATAAACACGGCGATTGCGAATACAGCGTAATAATAACCGTGGTACGGGCTTTCGCTGCTGCCGGCGCTATAGAGCGCGCCCAGAATCTCGTCCTTGCTCCAAAAGCCGGAAAGCAGCGGCACGCCCGCCAGGGCCGCCGCACCGGCGAGGAACGTCCAGTGCGTGATCGGCAGCGCCCGCCGCAGGCCGCCGAAGCGTTTCATATCGATGACATCGCCCATCGCGTGCATCACGCTTCCGGCCGCCAAGAAAAGCAGAGCTTTGAAGAACGCGTGCGTGTAAAGATGGAACATGGCCGCGGTGGTCGCGAGCGCTGGGGCCGCGTCGCTGGCAGCCAAGGTGCCTGCTCCGAGCGCCATGAACATGTAGCCTAATTGGCTCACCGTGGAATACGCCAGGACGCGCTTGAGATCGTCTTGCGTGAGTGCGATGAGTGCCGCGATGAGCGCCGTCACGCCGCCAATGCAGCAGACCACGACCTGCGCCGTCGGCGAGTGCACGAACAGCGGCGTGCAGCGGGCCACGACATACACGCCGGCCGTCACCATCGTGGCGGCGTGGATAAGGGCGCTTACTGGCGTCGGGCCTTCCATCGCGTCGGGCAACCACACGTGCAGCGGGAACTGAGCGCTCTTGCCCATCGCCCCCAGAAGCAGCAGCAGGCAAATCGCCGTGATCCGCCCCGGCTGCGCCGCTGCCAATTCCGCCAATCGTTGCGGTTCACCAAGCACGGTCGCAAAATCGACCGAGCGAAATGTTGTCCAAATCAGAAAGATGCCGATGAGGAAGCCGAAGTCGCCGATGCGATTGACGACAAACGCCTTCTTGGCCGCCGCGGCCGCGCTCGGCTTTTGGAACCAGAAGCCGATCAGCAAGTAGCTGCACAAACCGACGCCTTCCCAAAACACGAACAACAGCAGGAAGCTCGACGACAGCACCAACATGCACATCGAGAAGACGAACAGCGAAAAACAGGCAAAGAACCGCGCGTAACCCGGATCGCCATGCATATAGCCGGCAGCGAATACCGCCACCAACAAACTCACGGCCGTGACCATCGACAGCATGATGGCCGTCATGGCATCGGCCCGCAGTTCGACGCGCACGTTCAGGCCGCCGACATCGATCCACTGGTACCCCGGCGCTACGACGGCTTGGCTCTCATGTTCACCGAATCCGCCCGGCACGATCGAGAACAAGAGCACGTAGGCACAGACCACCGCCACGGCGAGCCCGAACCAACACGGCAGATGGCTCTTCTCGCGCATCCCCTTGGGGCCGAGCAGGGCCGTCACGATCGCGGCCGCCAGCGGCGCGAGCGGAATGAGCCACATCACCAAGTGTTGAATATTCTCGGGCATTCTTCGTTCAAACGACAGTTAACCACGTCATAGGCGGGTCGTGACACTAGTTTTCCTGGGTGGCATGCCCTCGCTCGCGCCAGCATGCTCACGCGAAACATGTACGTTTTAGGCGAGCGTGGGCATGTTCCTGTTTCGCGAGAGCATGGCACCCCTAAAAATCCAATGTCACAAACCTCTGAAATTATTTCGTTACCGACTTCACCAATTCCCGCGGTTCCGGGGGCTCGAGCGGCGTATCGGCCGTCGGGCTACGGGCATCATCAACTAACTTTCCGAATTCGTCTTCCAAATCGGGCACGTGACCCGCCGGCGCCAAGTGCGGGAACTCCAGCGGCGGCGGCGCGACCAGGTCGCGAGCTTCCCGTTCTTCCGCCAAGCGCGGCGACGGCAAACCTGGCTCGCGCAACTCCGACCAGAAGTCGATATCCAACGTCTTCGACCGCTGATACAGCGCCAGGATCAATGACAGCGCCAAGCCCGCCTCGCAGGCCGCCACGGTGAGGATGAAAATCGTGAACGACTGGCCCTGAAAGCTGTTGTGCATTCGGCCAAACGTGACGAACGTGAGCGATACGCCGTGCAGCATCAGTTCGGCCGAAAGCACCATCAAAATGAGATTGCGGCGCGTGAAGAAACCGAGCGCACCCAGCACGAACAACGCGGCGCCCACAACCAGGTAACGTTCGACTTCGCCGGTCATAATGTCCCCCGGCTACGTCGCGGCGCAATCGCGATTGCGCCAATGGTTGCGATCAACAACAATGTGCCCGCCAGTTCGACGGCAAACAGATAATCGCCAAACAGCGACCGCCCCAAGCCACGCATCGTGTCGTCGTCGAGGGTTTTACCTGGGGCCGGCTGGCTAAGCAAATTCGCTGTCACTCCCGGCGACTGAGCCTTGGCGACCAGCACGTCGCCCGGGTTCGCATCGCGCAGCATTCCGAGGAGCAGACCGAGCACCAGGAACGCGGCCAGCGTCGCCAAGAGCGGTTGCCGCGCGTGCTGGTCGTACGCCGTGGCCCCGCTCTGTTGGGCCAGCATGATCACGAACACGAACGTCACGACAATCGCCCCGGCATACACAATCACCGTGGCGGCCGCCAAGAACGGCGCCGCCTCCAGCCAAAACAGGCCACACACATTGAGCGTCGCCAAGGCAAACCACAACGCGGCATACACCGGGTTGCGGTTGGTAATCATCAGAATGGCACAGGCGATCGCACCGGTCGCGAATACCCAGAACATGACGGTGTCGCCGAGGTCGCCGCCGACCGACTTGATGCCCCAGGACATGAGGTAGGCGCCGGCCAAAGCGGTAATCAGGCCGATGATTCGCGGCAGTTGCCAACTGCGCGGCATCAACCACCACACACCGCCGCCCATGAGAATGAGCGAGACACCCAGCCAATGTTCCTCAAGCCAGTGCATTGCGGAAGTAATCTTCCTTGTTTACGGATGGTAGCCGAGGGCAAGCCAACGGGTGGCTGGGGTCGAGCCGAAAGCGAGCCCCCAGTCCGTTGGGAATCGCGACGCGACGCCCAATGTCCCATCCGTCCCATCAAACCGTTTTGATCTTCTACATCCCCAAAATGTAACCCACGCGACGCCGCCTTGGCAGTCCAAACGAACTTCCCAACGCTTCAGCCGGAGTCGAACCACCGTAACCGAATTCACAAGAATTCGGTGATCGATGCGGTCCGAATTCTCGCGAATTCGGCTACGGACCATTCCAACTTCGCCAATTACCACGTATTCCTTGTCTCCGGCGGCGGCGCACCGATTACCCCTGGCGAAGGGGCTGTGGCCGCCCGATCACCGCGTTCGACCGTCGTTGCCGGGCCCAGGGTAGCCAAATTTTTCAGCTCCGATGCCGGCCCAAGACGACCACGCGCGGTCCGCACCGGGTCCGCCGGGTTATCCTTGGTCTTATCGTAAATGCCGAGTAGGGCGTCCTTGTTGAAGACCATGGCCGCTCGGGACTCGCCCGTCATGTCGTAAATGTGCGTGAGTTCGATCGCATCGACCGGGCACGCCTCTTCGCACATGCCGCAATAGATGCAGCGGAGTTCATCGAGCACGAACTCGGCAGGGTACTTGTCTCGGTCGGGCCAGTCGGGCGGGGCGGCCGCCGCCTCGATGGCGATGCAGTTGGCCGGGCAAGCCGTCGCACACAACATGCAAGCCACGCATTTGACGCGGCCCTTTTCATCGCGATTGAGCCGGTGCACGCCGCGGTAATGTTGCGGCAACACGGGCCGCTGCTCCGGGTACTGCTGCGTGACCGGCCGGTAATCGGTGACGTGGCCCAGCGTGATCCTGAGCCCCTTGGCGATCGCCGGCAGGAACGTCGCTTCCCAGAAGCCGATCTCCGGCTCTTTGATCCAAGTCACATCTTTAGGATTAATGGGCATCGAACGTAGGTCAGGCTTTAGCCTGACATTCTTCCACACTCGGTTGGTCGGACATCGTCGCGGTCAGGCTAAAGCCTGACCTACCGCATCGCCAGCGAGGCACGTCGCCGACGGGCAAGCTCCAGTCGCTTGGCGGTCACTGTGAAAAATCCAAACACGGCAAACAACAAAATCGAAATCGGCAGCAGCACGATCGGCGGCATGCCAAATTGCATCACCACCATAACTGCCACCATGTTGGCAAGGGCCAGCGGAAAAAACACCTTCCAGGTTAGTTCCATGAGCTGGTCGAACCGAAACCGCGGAATCGTCCAGCGAATGAGCATGATCAAAAAGACGCTGAATAGCACCTTGGCCAGCAGCACCGCGAGCTTCACCAGCCAGGCGAAGCGGTAGGTGCTTTCCGGCGTCGCGATCCAGGGAAAATGCCAGCCGCCGAAGAACAAAATCGCGGTGAGGAAACTGATGGTAATGAGATGCGTGTATTCGCCAAGAAAGAACAGTACGAGCCGCAGGCCGCCGTACTCGGTGTGGTAGCCGCCGACGAGTTCCTGTTCGCACTCCGAAAGGTCGAACGGTAGGCGGTTCGATTCGGCCAGTGAGCTGATGTAGAAAATGAGCGCCGCCAGCGGCTGAAACCAGATATTCCATCCTAGGATGCCGGCGGCCGCCTGTTTATTGAGGATTTCGTTGAGGTCCAGCGTACCGCTCATGAGCACGATGCCGAGCACGCTCATTCCCAACGGGATTTCATAACTGATGACTTGAGCACTAGCCCGCAGTGACCCCAGCGCGCTGTACTTGTTGTTGGACGCCCAGCCGCCCAGGATCACGCCGTAAATCGCGAGGCTGCCGACGGCGAAGATGAACACTAGGCCGATGTTCACCTCCGGCGCAATGATGAATCGCAACCAGCTCGGCGCTTGTTCGACCGGTCCGAACGGCACGACCGCGAACGCCAGCATCGTGGTGAACATGCTGATGGCCGGGGCGATGAGAAACAGCGCCTTATCGACATGGGCGGGAATCACGCCTTCCTTGAGCACAATCTTGATCGCATCGGCCACTGGCTGAATGAGCCCATACGGCCCGACGCGGTTCGGCCCCATCCGGTCCTGCATCCAAGCGGAAACCTTCCGCTCGGCCAGCACCAAATACATGCAGGCCCCGAGGATGCCCCCGATCACCACGGCGATCGTAATCAGCGTTATGACAATTTCATTCATCGAGGCGAGGATTATATATAGTTGTATTCGTGCCAAGCCGACGGCAAGCCGTCGGCGTGGGAATGACTTTACAACTTAATGCCTAACTCACCGAGCTCCGCATCCAACAAGGGTTTGAGCGCCGGTACTTGGTCTGCCATCTCGCGGCGGACGGCCGCTGCACTAAATAAGCCACGCCGCTCGGCCAAGTCCCACAAAATTCGCCCGTCGGGTCGCCCTTCGCCCGGCGAACGGATCGCCCGGTGAATCGATTGGGCCAAGCCCGCATGGTTGACGAACGTGCCCTCGCGCTCGGCGAACGAGCCGCCCGCCAACACGACCTTCGCTCGCTGGCTAGCCGGCGAGGGCAGAATGTCTTGCACGATGACCGTGTTCACTTTATCGAGTGCAGCCGCCTGGACTTCGTTGATCCACCCTTGCGGGTCGCCCCCCACCAAATACATTGCCGTGAACGCGCCGCTGCTGGCCCGGCCCAACACATCGCCCATGGGCATCACGCTGCCGGCGAAGTGTTGCAGAATCATCTCGACGCCCCGACGGTTCGGGCACTTCTCCGCCCGAATCGTGAATTTGGTAGGCTCCATTGTCCGGCCGTGAACGTCCTTCGGATACTTGTCGTCCTCGCCCACGGTGCGGACGGGGGCCACCGCGAGCGACAGCTTCGAAGTCAGCGACTTCAAATAGCTCACGAGTAGGTACGCTTCTTCCAGTGTCATCCACGGCGACAGTACGGCCGCGATTTCGCCACGTTTGGCCGCTTCCGCCAGCGCGGTGCGCGCCGCCGGCAGCACGACATCCCAATCGTGCGAAACGGCCGCACCACCGTCGCGCTGCACGGGCAAATGCAACCGCTCGTCGCCATGCACATATTTCCAGCCAAACCGGCCTTCATCGCACATGAAGTCGCCCTGGGCCCGCGGATTGTACCGCGGCCGCAAGCGGTATACGCGATCCTCACATTCGTCGACAAAAATGCTGCAGCCGGTGCTGCAGTTCGGGCAAACGCTATTGGCCGTTTTCAGCCACCACACGCGCTGCTTGTACAAGAAGTCCTTGCTGCACAGCGCGCCGACCGGGCACAAATCGACCACGTTGCCGGCCAGCTTGTTATTACACGGTTCGTCCGGGAAGATATCGATCTCCGCATGGTTGCCGCGGTTGATGATCTGCAGTTCGGCCGTGCCGCTGATCTCACGCGTGAACCGCACGCACCGGCTGCACAGGATGCAGCGGTCGGTGAACAGCGTAATCTGGTCGCCGATGTAGGTCTTATCGGGCGGCTGTTCTTTCGGCTCCTGTAGCCGGCTGTAGCCGCGGCCGTAGCGGAAACTGTAATCTTGCAAATAGCATTCGCCGGCCTGGTCGCAGGTGGGGCAATCGAGCGGATGATCGAGCAGCAGATATTCGAGCGTCGCTTTTTGGGCCGCCTTCACCTTGTCGCTATCCGAGACGATCACCATGCCGTCGGTTACCGGCGTCTGGCAGCCGGGAATCAGCTTCGGCTGCATGGCGATGGCGCCGTCCGGCTTCTTTTGACCGACTTCGACCAGGCACATCCGGCAACTAGCCACCACCGACAGCGCGCGATGCCAACAATAGTGCGGAATCTCCACGCCGGCGCGCTGGGCCGCCTGCACGCAATTGAGCCGCTCCTCGGCCCCAAACTCGACCGGCTGGTTATTTACATATACCGTTGGCATTGAACACCACGATCATCTCAATCGTAATTCCGTCTCATGCAAAGGCGCTAAGGCGCAAAGGAAAGGCCGTGAAGTTGAACCACAAAGGACACGAAGAGCACGAAGAACCTTTATTTTATTTATCTGAATGTAAACGATGCTAATGCATTTGATTCAATACGAATATCAAAACACATGGCCAAGTGAATCCTCGCTCTCCCGCCCTCTTCGTGACCTTCGTGTCCTTCGTGGTTCAACTTCTTGCTTTGTCGTTGAGCTGTTTTCTTTGCGCCTTCGCGCCTTTGCGTGAGATTCTTCTCAATCCCATTTTCACCATCAATGTGCGGCCATCAATTGTTGGGCCGGTGTTATTGAACTGCGCCCACTGCGGATATACTCCTCGAACTCGCCGCGGAATTTCGTCACCGCGTTCTTCACCGGCCAGGCGGCGCCGTCGGCGAGGCCGCAAATCGTCGTGCCGGGGATGATGCCCATCGAGTTGGCCACTTCGTACAGCAAATCGATATCCTCCAATTTGCCGCGGCCAGTGCGAATGCGCTCCAAAATCTTGGTCATCCAGGCCGTGCCTTCGCGACAGGGCGTGCACTGGCCGCACGATTCGTGCGACATGAAGCGGCAACAGTTGTAGAGCACGTCGACCATGCTCGTTTGATCGTCGATGACGACAACCGCCGCTGTTCCCAGGCCCAAGCAGCCGACTTTGCCCGGCCCTTCGAAGTCGAGCTTCGTATCGAGTTCGTTGGCCGACAAAAAGCCCATGCTGATGCCGCCCGGCACCACGGCTTTTGCCTTGCGGCCCTTCCACACGCCGCCGCCGTGCACATCGATCAGTTCCCGCGCCATCACGCCCAGCGGCAGTTCGACGCAGCAGGGCTTATTCACGTGGCCACTGATGCAATACAACTTCGGCCCGTAGCTGCCCTGGTCGCGCTTGTTGTTTGGGTCGGGCGGCACGCCCATCGATTTGAACCACTCGACGCCGCGCGTGAGAATGTGCGTCACGCAGCAGAGCGTTTCCACGTTGTTCACGATCGTCGGCTTGCGGAACAAACCCTCAATCGCCGGGTACGGCGGCTTGATGCGCGGCCAGGCACGCTTGCCTTCCAGGCTTTCAATCAAACCCGTTTCTTCACCGCAGATGTAGGCCCCGGCACCGCGGTGCAAACGCACATCGAGTTTGAAGCCGGTGCCCAAAATGTTCTCACCCAGCAGCCCGGCGGCGTAGCATTCCTTGATGGCCGCATCCAGCACGCGATAGCTGCGACCATACTCGTAACGCAAATAAATGTACGCGGCATTCGACCGAATCGCGTGGCAGGCAATCGCGATGCCTTCGAGCAGTTGGTGCGGATCCTGCTCCATGAGGATACGGTTGTTGAACGTGCCCGGCTCGCTCTCGTCGGCGTTCACGCACAAGTAGATCGGCCCAGGATGGTTCTTGGGCAGGAAGCTCCACTTCGCCCCGGCCGAGAAGCCCGCCCCGCCGCGGCCGCGCAGGCCCGAGTCCTTGACCAAATTGGTCACGTCATCGGGCGCCATCGCCAGCGCTTTCTTGAGCGCCGTGTAGCCGCCATCGGCCCGATAGCCAGCCAGCGCCGCGCTGTTCGGCTTGTCGATTCGCTTCAAAAGTACAGGTTCGAACCGGGGCATATTGCTTGGAGGATGGAGGATTCGGGATGCGGGGGGCAGGGACAAGGCAATCAAGTTTTATCCCTCACCCCTGCATCCCGCATCCTCCATCCTTATTCAATCACTTGTTTTCAATCAGTTTCAGTACTGAGTCTTGCGTCTGATTCCCGTGGCACTCGTCGTTCACCAGGATGCACGGCGCCTGTTCGCAGGCGCCCAGGCACTCGGCAAACTCGAGCGTTACGTTACCATCGGCGGTTGTGCCGCCGACATTCGAGTTCAGGCGTTTGGTCAAATCTGCCAACAATTCTTCACCACCGCGTAGCATGCACGACAGGCTGCGGCACACCCACACGCGCTTTGTGCCCAGCGGCCGATCGGGCGTGCGGAAGAATCCGTAAAACGACATCGTGTCGGCCACTTCCGCCGGGTGGAGTTCCAACAGTTCCGCAATTTCCTTCATCGCCTCGGGCGAAACGGCCCGCTGCGCCTCGTGCACAATGTGCAGCGCCGGCAGCGTGACTGCTCGCCGGTTCGGATACTTCGGAAACTCGGCCCGAATGCGATTTCGAATTTCTTCCGTTAATACAGCCATTTTTAATTTCACCACGAAGGCACGAAGTGCACGAAGAATATGTTTTGGGTGATTTCTAACGCCCTCTTTGTGTCCTTTGTGCCTTTGTGGTTCAAATTCATTCGTTCAACGATCCAATTCCGCCGCGATAATGTTAATGCTTCCCAGCACCGCCACGACGTCGCTCAACTGGTACCCGCGGATCATGTGCGGGAACATTGCAAAGTGGATGAACGATGGCGGCCGCGTACGTGCTCGGTAGGCCCGCGGGTTCCCGTCGGCCACGATGTAGAACCCAAGTTCGCCGTTCGGCGCTTCCGTGGCCGCGTAAATCTCTTCGCACGGCACTTCGTAGCCGCGGTTCGGCATCAACACTTCGAAGTGCTGGATCAAACCCTCAATGCTGCGATAGACCGACGGCTTTGCCGGCAACACGGCGTCCGATACCACATCGATATTCACCGGCCCGGCCGGAATATTCTCAATCGCCTGCTCGATGATCTTCAGGCTCTCGGCCATTTCCTGCATCCGCACCAGATAGCGAGCGTAGCAGTCGCCACCTTCGGCACACACGACCTTGAAATCGAAATCGTTGTAGGCCAAATACGGCTCGTCCTTGCGTAAATCACGCACCACGCCACTGGCCCGGGCGATTGGCCCGGTCGCCCCGTAATTGATCGCATCCGCCTTGTTCAAAACGCCGATTCCCTTGGTGCGGTCAATGAAAATCCGGTTGCGCGTGAGCAGATTATCGACTTCCGCCAGCGTCGCCGGCATCCCTTTAATGAACTTCCGCACGCGCTCGACCCAGGCGTTATTTACATCGAACATTACGCCGCCGACTCGCGTGTAGCTCGCGTGGAACCGTTGGCCCGAGGCATATTCCACGAGGTCGTTGATATTCTCGCGCTGCTGGAAGCCGTACAGAAACGCCGTGAACGCCCCCAAATCGAGCGCGGCGGTACCGACGTTGAGCAAGTGGTCGTGCAGCCGCATCAACTCGCCCATGATCGTCCGCAGGTACTTGCACCGCGGCGTCAGTTCGATGCCCAGCAACTTCTCGACCGCATGATGCCAAGAGATTTCATTCGCGATCGGCGAAATGTAATTCATCCGGTCGACGATCGTGACGTACTGGTTGAAATCCAGATGCTCGCCGAGCTTCTCGAACCCGCTGTGCAGATACCCAATGTGCGGCACCGCATCGACGACCTTCTCGCCGTCGAGCGTGAGCACGAGCCGCAACGTCGTGTGCGTGGCCGGGTGCTGCGGACCAAAGTTGAGCGTCCACAAATACTCGCGCTCATTCGTTTCGGCAGGCAGCGTATCGGCCAGGGTGAGGGGCATGGTGTTTGATGTAATCGTTCTTCCAGCAACTAAATTCTGAGGTCGCGCGGCGTATGCCCAGGAAGCGGAGATTGGGAGAGGGGGAGACAAGGAGAGGGGGAGATTCTGCGAGAACGCGTGTCCAATGAGTCTCTCCTTCTCCTTATCTCCCCCTCTCCCCCTCTTTGATTCCGTTTAGTCGTAGCCTCGGTGCAATGGTTTCAACTTTCTGCCCGGGTGATGACCGGGAAATTATGCCGCTCGCCGCGGCCCTTCAGGGGATAGTCTTTGCGCAACGGGTAGGCTGTGAATTCTTCCGGCATCAAGATTCGCCGCAGGGCAGGGTGACCGGCGAACTTGATGCCGAACATGTCGTACACTTCGCGCTCCATCCAATCGGCCGCGTGCCACAGCGGAACCACCGAGGGCAACTCCAAGTCTGGCGGATTCAGGTGCGTCTTCACAATAACCCGTTCGCCGGTGACGGAATTCACCAGGTTGTAAACCACGCCAAACCGATCCGTAGCACCGGGATATTCGAGGTAATCCACGCCAGCCAGATCGGCCAGCGTATCGAAGCCCAGCTCGCGCCACACGTACTCGAGCACATGGTAAACCTTGGCACTGGGCACGAGGAACCGCCGGTTGTCGCGGAAACGCGACTCCGTGATGTCGTAGCCAAACTGGTCGTGCAGTGCTTTAAGTTCCAACATGTTTGATCGCAATTGGGAATGGGGAGTGGGGAATGGGGAATACCAAGCCGACGGGTTGAAATTCCCAATTCCCAATTCGCGCTTCACAACCCAATCGTCGTATTCGGCGGCGTATAAATCTCCAATCCCGGGACAGCCGTTGCTTCTTGCAACCGACGAACTTCGTCCCGGTCGAACGGCGGCGGACCACTCGGCGTTTGCCGTTGCGCAAACTCGCGGCCAAACGTCGTACCGGTCCGTTTAATCTTCTGCTGCATTTCGATGATTGCCGCCAACAACTGCTCCGGTCGTGGCGGGCACCCCGGCACGTACATATCCACGGGAATGAATCGATCGATCCCCTGCACCACGGCGTAGGTGTCAAACACGCCCCCCGTGCAGGCGCACGCCCCCATCGAGATGCACCACTTCGGCTCGGGCATTTGCAGCCAAATCCGCTGCAGGACGGGGAGCATTTTCATCACCACGCGGCCAGCCACGATCAAGAGGTCACACTGCCGTGGGCTGAATCGCATCACTTCGGCCCCGAACCGCGCCATATCGTGCCGCGAGGCCGCGGTGGCCATCAATTCGATGCCGCAGCAGGCCGTGGCAAATGGCATCGGCCACAAGCTGTTGGACCGCGCCCAACTGGCTGCCGCATCCAGCTTCGTGAGAAACACGTTTTCCGGCAGGCCTACCGCCATCGGAAGACCCCTTTCCGCCAGGCATAGATGTACGCAATCACGAGCGTCGCAATAAATGCCAACATCACGGCAAACACCGTGCCGCGTAGTTCCCGCGGCAGACCGCCGCTGGAATAGGCTGCCACCGCCCAGGGATACAGAAACAAGAGCTCCACGTCGAATACGAGGAACAAAATCGCGACAATATAGAACTTCACGTCATACGGCTGCCGCGCATCGCCGATCGGGTCCATGCCCGATTCGTAGGGCATTTCCTTGACGCTCGTCCGTTTTCGCGGCGGGATGATATGGGCCAGCAGTAGGTTCGTACCCACCACCGCCATCAAAACCACGACGTAAACCAACAACGGGGAAATCGACACGATGACTTCCTGACTTCTCCGGCGGGCGAAACCTCGACCACGACCAACGTGGCGGACATCCCAGGGTTCCAGGAGATCCTCTCCATCCCGCGACCCATGCAGTTTCCAACGTGCAAGGGATAAACCTCTGGCGGTTGGGACTGAGACGATCCAGTCGCACCCGCGTGCGGGAAAAACCCAAACTTTCGCCCACCTGTACGCAAAATCTTAGTGGTATTCGACTCCGTGAGCAACCCGGTCAACGCGGGTCGAAACTTGAATCCAAACGGCGGCAAGCAGTGTTTTTCAGGCTTCCTCCCGCGAACTCGTCTCTCGCGATCGGCTTCCCTCCCCCATATTCCCGGCACAATTTGAACGACCGTCGATTCAGCAGGGTGTCTCGTTGCGAACCCCGCCAACGTCCGATGAGTAGAATAGACGGAGTGCGCCTTCGTGGGCGCTCCTAATCCATTTGGGCGGGGGTGCCCCGATCATGAACGGTCGCCGGCCCGGAAATCCCGCCTCGCCAGTAAACGCTAAGAAGGCCCAGTGTTCGATGCCGGCCCCGCATGGGCCAGTGTTCGCGATACAGCCTGTTCGACGACGCCATCTGTACTCCCAAGTTGAGGACCGGGATATGCGGTTTGAAACTCGATCACTTCGGCAAGCGGCTTTTTTCGTGGCCATTCTCGCCGGCGGTAGCTTCTGCCCGCTAGCACTCGCCCAACAGCCGGCGGCTAAGCCCGATGCCAAGAAAACGCCCGCCGCTGCCCCGGCCGCAGGTTCGGCCGCACCAGCTGCCGAGACTCCCGCCGCCCCGGACGTCAATCTGCAGGAATTGCTCGATAAGGGCGATGCCGCGCTCAAGACCAAGGACTACGCGGGCGCACTGGCGGCCTATACCAGCCTGGCGGCAACGGCGGAGAAGTCCGGTGATCCCAATGCCCTGGCCATCTTGATCAAGGCCTATGTCGGCCGGGGAAACGCCCTCGTCGGCCTGAAGGAATACCCGGCCGCCATCGACGAATTCAAAAAGGTTCTCGATAACGACCCCACGAACGTGGCCGCCAGTATCGGTCGCGGCAAGGCGCGCCTCGAAACCAACGATGTCGAGCAGGCCCTCGCCGATTTCGAAAACGCGGTCAAAGGCGAAGCCGGCAACGCCGAAGCCCAACTCGGTTACGGCAAGACGCTCGTCGCCATGGGCCGTAGCGAGGATGCCCTGGCCCCGCTCACCAAAGCGATTGAAGCCGACCCGAAAAGCGCTGAGGGCTTCCGCCTTCGCGGTACGGCGTACGCCGGCTTGTTTAAGAACAAACAAGCGATCGACGATCTGCAGAAGGCCATCGCCATCGATCCCGAAGACCAAGACTCCTATTACACGCTCGGTATGATCTACCTCCGGGCGGAAGATTTTCAGAGCGGTGTCGATCAAATCAGTAAAGCCATCGAGCATTACAAGCCCAAGCCCGGTAAGGAAGACGAGCCGTACTTGCAGGGTTACGTAACAGCCGCATCGGCGTACATCGAATTGGGGAAGGCCTCAAAGGATGAAGCGGTCCGCAAAAAGGCCTATCAATCGTCCGAGGATATGTGCAACAAGGCATTGTCGTTCCTCGATGCCAAGAACCCCACGCGGGGACAAGCCCGCGCCACGGTTCTGTTCAGCCTGGGAGTGGCCCAACGCATGTTGGAAAACTATAGCGCCGCCGTGCGTTCCTTCTCCGAGGCGATTGAGTTGAACCCCGAACTTGGCGATGCCTACTTCCGCCGCGGCATCTGCTTCGAAAAGTTGAACGAAGATAAGATGGCAATTTCCGATTTCCAGGCCGCTTCCCATCTGAATGCCGGCGATCCACGGTGCAATCTCTGGGAAGGTTTCGCGTATGCCAAACTCGGCAACTACAACGAAGCGGTCCGCGCCTACGGCGATGCGATTGCCGCTAGCGACCGTTTCACGCTCGCGTATTACAATCGCGCGCTCGCTTACATGGCGATGAAGGATTACGAAAAGGCCGTGAACGACTTCAACGAATCGATCCGCCTCAGCCCGACGAACGCGGAATATTACTTCAAACGCGGCATCGCCTACGAAATGCAGAAGGACTACAAACGGGCGGGCGAGTCCTTCGCCACGGCGATCCAATTCGACCCAAAACATGTGGAAGCCTATCGCCACATGGCCGCCGCCCAACAAGCCCTCGGCCGCAGCGACCTCGCCGGCCAATACCGCCAAAAAGCCGAAGAGCTAACCCTGCCGCCGAAGAAGCCGTAACGCTTTACCAGCTGCAAGGAATTCCTGAACAGGAGAAAACAGAGTGTACAGAGGATGTTTTTCGCTCTGCTGCCTCTGTTTCCTCCTGTTCGAATGCCCGCCCCCCGCGAATTGGCGTGTGACCAGACTCTTGCCGGCTATCTCAGGGCCGATCAGTTATTCAATCTAGCCAAACAATGTGGCAGGCGTCTCTGACGCCGATTTCGCGCGAGCTTCGCGAACGGCTGGAAGTGCGACCTCCCATCGGGGTCGGAGACCCCTCCCACAAGTTTCTCTAACTTCAATCACTGATTGGCCCTGCCAGCTAGCTTAGCTCGATTGGGGGTGTGCATGGCATGTTTGGGGTGCTGTTCTTCCCCCGGTGGTAGGGGGCGATTCCGTCGTCGTAACACCAGTTGCATCTGACACTTACGACGCCGTTTTCGCGTCCTAGCTCCCTCGTTAGGGAAATTCGCTCTTTTTGACCTTTTCCGATACCAAACGCTGGCTGGACGCGCCTAACTTCTTTAGCATGGAATACGGGGTCGAGGCCTTGGGAATCGCCCATTTTCCATCCTTGGCATCTTTAGGTTTGGGTGCTTAACGAATTTCTCGGTGGCTCGCATTGAGGGTTTTCAACAATGCAACGCATTTCTTGGCGGATGGCTTTGTGTTGTGCGTTCGGGCTGTTGTCATTTGGAATCGCTGCCGACCGATGCACAGCGACAATCGTGGCGTCAGATAACTTCGAGTCGAATTCAACCACCGGCGGAACAGGGTGGGCCTCGGCGTGGAATTTCAACAATGGCAACCACTACGTTAGCGGGGCTTCTAAGATCGATGGCACTTACTCACTTGGGCAATATGGCCAAGGAGACGTGGCCTCGCGACTTGTGAGCCCATCGATTACGACAACGGGCACTGGTGTCGAACTGAAGTTCAGTTTTCGTGCCGACTGGGACGTAGTGAATCCCGGTGGAGGCTTTTCTAACAGCGAAATTGGCGTAAATGTACTGAACGCCTCTTCCAGCACCCTGTTCACGTTCAAGTTCAATCAGGGAAATTCACAACTCCGACTTAATGACGGGGGCGGCGACTTTGGTCCAAGTTCGTCTCTCACCTTTGCGACAGGCAATATCTACGATTTCACGTTCCAGTCCGCGATTGGCTCGAATCAGTATAGCTTTCAAGTCGCGAGGAGAGGCAGTTCTGAGACCGCATCCGGTACCAACTACATGTATTCTGGACGCACCACCAATTCGATTGGTGGTTTGGTCTTCTTCGTCACTGCGCCGAGTAATTCGGGGAACGACGGCTTCTTGGATAGTGTCAGCGTTTCCGCCGTGCCCGAGCCGACTGCATTCCTCTTCGGTGGGCTGGTCTGCAGCATTGTGGGAGTGAGTCACTACCGCAAACGCCGCAAACTCACTTCCGCGGCCTAGTCGACTCTGACAGTCGTTTCCTTGCGCTGCCACCGGCTTTGCCCATGTCTTCGTACGGGCGTCGGGTCCCACTGCTGGCTTGTCCAGCAGTGCGATTGCCGACGAACAGCTTGCGGCCGGAACCTGCCAATCAAGTCGATAACAGCTCCAAACCACAAAGTGGCCCCCAGGCTGAGGCACTGCTAACCAGTTAGCAGTAGCACCCGAATACGGCGTTTCTAGATTGCGGCCGCTGTGCCCGCGTTCTTCGTCCACCGGGCTTTTGCCCAGCGGGAGAGCCGTACCACTTGGGAACGCCACGAATCGATGGGCGTGTACGTAAGCTGATAGGTCGTTTCTTGCCGTGTCCGCAGGCGGCGTTTCTGCTCGCGTTCGCCGGGGCCGAAGTCGATCACCCGGTCGCCGCGCCGGCAACTGTCTTCGATCGCCTTGAGCGTCAGGATCGAGCCGAGGCCTTTGCCGACCGAGGCATCGAAGCCTGTCCGCAACGCACTGACGGTGCCGTTGGTGTGATATCCATACAAAAACGCCGCCGGTTTGCCATCGACTTTCAGCACGTTGACATCGACCATTCCGATCCGTGCCGCCGCCGCATGGGCGGCTCGGAAGAACTCGCGAACGCGCTCGTGCGTCAGCGTGTTGCCGTCTTCCGCGCGGCCCTGCCAACTGGCGTTGGCCACGGCTTCACAGTCGGCGTACACGTTCCAGCCGGGGTCGCCGTCGCCTTCGCTGGCCGGCAGCGGACGATGGCGCACGAACTCGGCCCGGCCACTGGCGAACAAATCTTTTTGAGCGGCCTTGAATTGCCGCCGCATTTGATGCGACTTACTGGCCAGGTACTCTTCCATCGTCGCCGGCAAATCGACCAGCGACGTGACCTGGTATTCCTGCTTTTCGCTGAACATGTTCGCGACGCGCATGGCCCGGGCGGTCTTGCCACCTTGCACGCCTTCGTCGGCCACCCACCGCAATTCCATCATATCCCAATCGCGCGGCGTCCGTCGCAGGTGCTGCATCGCGGCCAGCATCGTGGTTGCCGGGTTCGGGCCGATCGGGCCAAACCACGTGCTCCAGTTATCGAGCGGATACGTCAGCACGCGCACCTTGCTCACGCGGTAAACTTCCCGCCGTACGCACAGTGGCAGAATGCCGAGCGGCTCGCCGTTGCCGTAAACCACCAGGACGCGCATCGTCTGATCGTGGCCGAAATGCCGCCAGTAGGTTTCGAACCAATCGAACGTCAAGAAGAACGAGGCGTTCGGCGTCGCGGGGAAGAGCGAATTCCACACTAGCCGGTAATTGGCCAACTTCTCGACATCGTTGATTTCGACGACTTCAATCATGGGTGCAGCTGCGGAGTTTGCTGAATGTGGGTGACGAGTGACTTGCCTAAATGCACCCGCCATGCCGCGACGGCCCCCAGCGGCATATCCCCGGGAATTTCGCGATTCGCCGCGATTTCGCTGTTGCCAAAAAGCAACCGCCCGCGAATTTCCGGCTTCCCGCTGTTGCGAAATGGCATCATTGGTCGTTCGCTGCCGAACGAACGCGGTTAGACTGAAGGAGTACGACTACAGCTTGCTTCGTTGTTGGAGTGTGGGAGGCCTCTCTGAGGCCGATGACGTGCTCGATTGGATTGCGTCAGCGGCGTCGGAGACGCCTCCCACAAGGGTGTTGCCCCTACAAGGGTGTTGCCCCCAGGAGGGCATTACGGAAGCAAGCCTCTCCGAAAAACGGCTTTTGCCCTTGCCATGAACCAAGCGCAACTTGTGGAACGAATTCACGCCGCTGGCCGGCCGATGGTTTTGGCCATCACCGGCGGCGGTAGCGGCGCGATTGCCGAGT
The DNA here is from genome assembly GCA_029781135.1 of Planctomycetota bacterium. Taxonomy (GTDB): domain Bacteria; phylum Planctomycetota; class Planctomycetia; order Pirellulales; family Lacipirellulaceae; genus JABDGM01. Next base: position 16,756 of record JAKOXH010000066.1, on the reverse strand, counting down.
TGCTCAGCGTGCCCGGCGGCTCCGCGACCATTCTTGAGGCCGTCGTCCCCTACTCAGCAGCGGCCCTGGAGCAATGGCTCGGCGGCCCGCCCGATCACTACTGCGACGAGCGCACGGCCCGTGCCATGGCGATGGCCGCGTTCGAACGTGCCCGCCGACTCTCGACGGCCGATCCGGGCGTGCTACGCGGCATCGGCGCAACCGCCAGTCTCGTTTCCAACCGTCCCAAGCGCGGGCCGCATCGCATTCACGTTGCCTGGCAATCGGCGGAACGCACAGCAGTTGTTTCCTGCGAGTTGACGAAAGGCGCTCGCAGTCGCCTGGAAGAAGAACAGCTTGCCGCACAACTCATTCTCAAAGCCGTTGGTGAAGCCTGTGGAATCAACACGGTCGCGCAGGATGGCTTAACAAGTGCTTCGCCTTTGCTCCCCGGTGAACGCGTCACCCGCCGCGACGAAACCGCCCCACCCGCTTGGTCCGAACTCCTCCTCGGCCGGCGAGATTGTGTCGCCATTGCTGAAAAGCCAGATAGTCCAAATGAACGACCGGCCGCTCTGTTTCCTGGCGCGTTCAATCCGCTGCATGTCGGCCATCTGCGTATGGCGGAAATCGCGGCGGAGCGCTTAGGCGAGAAAGTGACGTTTGAATTATCGATTCTCAACGTCGACAAACCGCCGCTTGATTTTGTGGAAATCGCGGATCGGCTCCGGCAATTCAGCGGTCAACAAGTGCTGCTCACACGTGCCCCGCGATTCGTTGAAAAGGCCCAACTCGCCCCGGGCTGCACGTTCATCGTGGGGGCCGACACGATCTATCGCATCGGCGACCCCAAGTATTACGACGGTGACGAAGCCGCACGTGATACCGCCGTGGCAGCGATCGCGGCAGCCGGTTGCCGGTTTCTCGTGTTCGGCCGCACGCTTCAGGGCCACTTCCAAACGGTCGAGAATTTCGCGCTTCCCGCCCTGCTCCGCCAGCTTTGCGACGAGGTTCCCGAGACGCAGTTTCGGGACGACATCTCTTCCACCGAGCTACGCACCCGCTGACAATTGCCGACCAAAGTCGCCTATCTTATACTCAGGCGATTCACAGGTTATCGTGTCACATTGATGGCTGTATGGAGCATAAACCCTGTTGGGTCGTTTAACCCCGAGCCAACGGCGAGGCGAAACGTCGCATTCCGTCGCCGTTGGCTCCGGGTTAGACGAGGCATGAGTCATTGGCCGAATAATCCGTGCACCAATTGCCCAAGAACATGGGCGACTGTTTAGACAACGAGAAGAGGAGACAAGGAGAGAGGGAGACTGGTGTGCTCACTCTTCTCCTTGTCTCCTTGTCTCCTCCTCTCCTTGTCTTTGCCCGGTGATCTCTGTGGCGAAAACCTAACACCTCAGTAACAACATGTCCGCATCGCAAGTCAACGTTACACCTGCCGCCGCTCAAAGACCGTTCTTCGTCGGCCTGGATGTCGGCGGCACGAACATCAAGATTGGCATCGTCGATAATGCCGGCCAAACGCTGGCTTACGACTCGATCCCCACCGAGCAAGAACGCGGTGCCGAAGACGCCTGCGTCCGCATGGCCGCCGTCGTGCGGCAGCTCATCGAGAAGAACGGGATCAACGCCAAGGATGTCGTGCAAGTCGGCATCGCCACGCCCGGCCCGATGGATATCGCCCAGGGGATGATCCTCCGCCCCGGCAACTTGCCCGGCTGGCACGACTTCCCCATCCGCGACCGCGTCAGCCACCACATGGGCCTGCCCGTCACATTCGCGAACGACGCCAACGCGGCCGCCTATGGTGAATTTTGGTCGGGTGCCGGCAAGCAATATCACAGCCTGGTTCTGCTTACGCTCGGCACCGGCATCGGCGGCGGCATCATCATCGGCGATACGCTCGTCGAAGGCGAACACAGTTGCGGCAGCGAATGCGGCCACATCCTCATCAACCCCGCGCCCGACGCCCCGATGGATTCGCTCGGCAAACGCGGCTCCTTGGAAGCCCACTGCAACGCCACCGCTGTCGTCGATCGCGCGCTGGCCGCCCTCGGGAGCGCGACCGTCACGTCGCTCGCCAAGCGCCGGGCCGCCGGCGTGGAGATCACGCCGCGCGTCGTTGCCGAAGAAGCCGAGAAGGGCGACGCAGTGGCCCGCGGCATCATTATGGAAACCGGCTATTGGCTTGCCATCGGCATCGTGACGTTCATCCACACGATCGACCCCGATGCCGTCGTACTGGGCGGTGCGATGACCTTCGGCGGCTACGGTTCCGAAATTGGCCGCGCATTCCTCGAGCACATTCGCGACGAAGTGCGTCCACGCCTCTTGGAACCGCTCCGCGACACGGTGAAGATCGAATTCGCCAGCCTCGGCGGCGACGCCGGCTACATCGGCGCCGCTGGCCTCGCCCGATTGGAATACCAGAAGAAACGCTAGCTCGGTCGGTCCTGCCTGCCGGGCGGAACCTGTAGCCACGCTCGCCAGAGCGTGGACTTTACAAGTTCCACGCCCTCCACCGTCTGGCGACGGTGGCTACTACATAAAGCGCCTGTTGCGCCCCGGGAATCCGCTACGATTTCCTCATGGAACTCGACGACGAACTTTGCCTCTGCTTCCACGTCACCAAACGCAAGGTGCTGAACTTCTTGCGCGTTGAGCAACCGCAGCGTGAGAGCCAACTTGCCGAGTGTCACGGCGCGGGCACCGGCTGCGGTTGGTGCCGCCCATTCCTCAAAAAGCTCTTTCAAGCAAGCAAGGCAACCGCCGCAACGCCTGAGGAACTGCCATCAGCCGAAGAATACGCCCGCGGCCGCAGCACTTATGTCCGCTCCGGCAAAGGCACACCGCCACCCGGCGCCACGCCTGTCGCCTCTGACTAGGGCGGAATGGCTCCAAATGGTGTTGATGGGTGGCATGCTCTCGCCGCCGCGGCGTGAGCATGCAGCGTCGCGAGAAAAGCATGCTTACCCGCTGCTGCGGGAAAGCATGCCCCCCATCGCGTTCGATTTCGGCGCTTGTGTTCCACTATGTTTGTTATCGCCGCCGTTCGTCGGCCCGAACAGCTTTTCGAGCAATTGCCCTAACCTCGGCCCGCGTGCGGAAGTCGAAACTACCTTGCCATCCTTACCGACAAGAATCACCCGCGGTATGCCCGTCACGCCATACTTCACCGCCAGCGGCGAATTCCAACCGTTCGCTTCCGGGTCGGCGCTGAAGATCGTCGGAAAGACAGCCCCCGTTTCCTGCTGATACTTCTCGGCCAGTTGTGGTTCGGTATCGATGTTCACACCGACCACTTCAAAGCCCTTGTCATGATACGCCTGATAATTGGCCAGCACGTTCGGCACTTCCGCCCGGCACGGCCCGCACCAACTCGCATGGAAATCCACGAGCACCACCTTGCCGCGATAGGCATTCCAATCGAACGGCTTGCCATCCAGTAATTTGCCGTCCAGCTCCAGTGGATTCCCGGGCAAGTCGAAACGTCGGGCAACTCCCTCCAACCGCGGCGCCAGCAATTTCACCTTGCGGCCATTTGCCGCCGCCACCTGTTTGGCATCAAACGTTTGAAACTGGGGAAGTAGCGCACGAATCGCGTTGGTGACCAGTCGGCTCTCGTCACCGTTATCGAGTACGTCCTGCATATTGGCCGTGCGAATCAGCATTTCGGAATAGGCGGGCGAAATCTCGACCTTCTTGGCGCCGGCCACGAAGCTATTGAGTGCCGCCGCCCATTGGCTCTTGTCCAACTGCTGCCACTGCCGCAACGCGGTTTCAAACCGCGAGCGCACGAGCAGATCGACAACGGCCGGCCGCGATTGCCACTCTTGCATCAGCCGATCGGAGAATGAATCGGTATTGAAGTCGCCCAACTGGCCGATGAGCCGAATCGCTTCGAGCGCTTGCTGTGCTTTTGCCACGGCGACTTGATCATCTTGCGCGGCTGCGACACGCGACTTAGCCACCGCGACAATCGAATTGATCGCCTGCTCAAGTTGCTCTTGCCGCTGTCCGTTGCCATTCGCGGCCGGCACACTGCCTTCCTGTGCTGCGCATCCAGCGACGGTCCATGCAACTAAAATTGTAGCGAAAGAAGTGGCCCGGATCGTAGATTTCGGCATCGCTAGATTCTCCGCAACTCAAAAACGCCAACCCAACAAAGGGGTCACACATTATAGGGACGCGCCGGCCCGCCGGGAATCGAGACCGCGAGGGCAAACAGGGCCAATCAAGGATTCACGCTGCGCACAGGGTGGCACGCCCAGAGGCTTGGCGATGGGCGTGGAATCAGCGGTGATACCCGCTTCACCACGCCCTTCGCAGACTCAGGGCGTGCCACCCAAATTGAAGAACTGATCGGCCCTGCGACAGGCGAGAGACCTATGGACTCAGCCGGCATTCGCCGGCACCGCGGAATCGTCCGCTAAAACGTCGGGAGAAACCGTGTGGCAAGATAGCAAGTGCTCAATCACATCGCGCGCCGAATATGAATCCGCTGCCTCGGACCGCGCAAACCGCGAGATTTGGCTAACGTCGTTGCCGCAGGTCACAAGCGGTAATTCCGCTATCCCATCGTGCCGCACTTGGGCCATGCCGACATTCGCCAGCAGGGCGTTGCAAACGCATTTGCGTCCCGCCAATTCTTCGGCGATGCCGCCCTTGCGAAGAAATGCGTCTTCTGGCTCGCCCGGGCAGCGCCAACCCAAGCTGCCGTCCTCGCGCCGATATGCTTGCCGCAAGAAACCAAGATCACAAATTCGCTCACGGCACGCATACACTTCGTCGGCCGACTGCGTGCCTTCAAGCTGCAACACTTTGAATGGGAAACCTGTGGGGGAAGCCACCGGATCCGTGAACACTCTCGCCGTGCCCGCCCGGCTCATCTCCAGCACTTGCCGTTTGATGTCGTCACGCAGGCCCGACTCTTCGCAGAATGCGAACGCCGTACCCACCTGAATACCGGCCGCACCTGCGCTGAGTGCCGCTGCTAAACCTTCCGGTGAGCCATAGGAACCGGCCAACCAGAACGGCAGTCCCAGCGCGCGCATCTGAGCGAGATCGACGACATCGCGCTCGCCGTAAACAGGCTCCCCGATGTCGTTGAGCGTCATGGCGCCACGCGGCGGTGCATTGTGTCCACCTGCCGTCGGCCCTTCGACAACGAATCCGTCCACGCGACCGCTGGCCTTGCGCGCCAGCATACTGGCCAACGTGACCGAGGCCACAATCGCCAAGAACTTCGGCCGCTTGAGCGCCGGCGGGGGTCCGCCGCCGAACTTTTCCGGATCGAAACGCGAATAAGTCGCGTCCTCCGTACCAGCATCTTCAACGTGAATCGGAAGCTCCGCCGCTTCACCGCGACTGAGCCGATCGAGCGCCCCCGGAATCCACCGCGGGATGCCCGCGCCCATCAGCACGAAATCGACGCCCGCCAACAGGGCCCCGTACAACGAGGCCAGCGTCGGCGGTTGAATCTTCTCGAGGTAGTTGATGCCCACCAGCCCGTCGTGTCCTTCACCGGCCAAAAACACCTCGACGAAGTTACCGGCCACAATCAGCGCCGTTTGCTCGTCGCCCAGCTCGACCGCCGGCATGCTCGTCGGCCGAAAGGGCGCGGCCGGGTCTTTGCCGCCCGCGATGTAATAGCGATCCAGAATCCGCTTGGTCATCTCCGGATACGGAAACTCAGCCAGCGCCCGTCGCATGTTCCCGCCGGGGTCGCCCAATTGCAGTCGCCGCGAAAGAACCACGTCCAAAGCCGTGCCGGAAACCACGCCCAACTGCCCGGCGAGCGACACCTCCCGGGCCAACCGCCATCCCGATACGGCCGCACCCATACCGCCCTGGATAATGACTGGCAGAGTCGTGGACCCCATCAACGATTCCTTTCCGGCAACCGGTTGTATATCGACCGAATCGCAACAACCGCACAACCGGCGTTCACGATTATGTCTGGTTTCGCTCAAACGCGGGAATTCAGAAACTGCTGCGCAGTTCGTGGATTATTCACAGACTCTCCCGATGCGATCGCATACGGAGCCCGTATGTAGAATTGTCCGACGCCCCAGAAACCCTGTCAACGCAGTCCCGAATCAGGAACACGGCAAATCTCGCCGGAAATGTGAAAATACACTGGTAATTCCCAACCTTCCCCCCGATCTGGCCGAGATGTCGTCGCTCCGACGTGCTAGTGCTAGTCACTTGGCGACCGGTTTCTTGGATTCACGTGGCCTGAGCGAGAGATACCTGCCTTCATAAATTCATATCCTGGTCTCAGACTCACTCCTCACGACGGATGACGGTGAAAACTGAGACACCGCCGGAAGTGACTCCACTACAAATTCGACACGGTGGTCAGCAGGACGACATACACTGCGGCTTATTCGCCATACTTGATCGAGAGCCCTATCGTTCAAGCACTATTTGCCCATGCTCCAGGGTGCCCGGCCGGGGTTGCCAAGCACCAAGTGGTTCGCTTCGTCATCGCGCACAAATAGCTCTTGGGCCGGGTCCCAGGTCAGCTTGCGACGGAGTTGGCACGCGATCCAGCCCAGTTGTCCGATGGTTCCTGAGCGATGCCCCACCTCGGCGTCCTCGAGCGTCCGACCGCGCGACTTCACGCAGTCGATGAAATCGCGCTTCTCGTTCTTGAGCGGGAAGGGGAAGTCCTCGCTTTTGATCTCAGCCGTAAGCAGCGACTTCGGCTCGGCCTCGAGCCGGTCCGGCCCGTACCAACCGCAGACCCAGCCTTCTGTTCCCTCGAAACGCATGTACGACTGACCATCGCCGTACTCCTTGCGTCCTTCATAGAACATCTCCACGCCGTTTGCATAGCGGTATCGCACGTGGAATCCTAGGATCACGTTCCATAGATAATCGGCCGGGGGGATTTCTCCGTGGCCTTCGACTTCCACCGGACCCGTGTGCTCGGTATTGTTGGCCCATTGCGCGATGTCGGCCGGGTGGTAGCCCCAGTTGCAGATCATGCCGTCGCAGTAAGCGCAGTTCGAGTACCAATAGGGCCGTTCGTAGCTCTTTCTGGGATGCACTCGCTTCTCCGTGTACGCCGCCTGTGCCGCCGGGCCGAGCCACATGTCGTAGTCCAACTCCGCAGGCACCGGCATGGCTGGCTGCATCGGCAGCGATTCCCAATAGATCGGCACGGAGATCCGAATGGTGTGCAGCTTGCCAATCTTCCCCGTCCGCACGAGGCTAACCGCCTTGAAGAGGTGAGGGATGGAGCGAAATTCACTATCTGTGCGAAAAACGCATTTGGAACGCGCGGCGGCATCAGCCAGTGCGCGGCCGTGCGCAATCGACAGTGCGAGAGGTTTTTCGCAGCACACATCCTTGCCGGCCTTGATGGCCGCCAAGGCAATCGGTACGTGCCAATGGTCGGGAGTGCTGATCATCACGGCGTCGACGTCGTTACGTCCCAGAACCTCGCGAAAATCCGTCGTGCGGAAACCGTTCTTCAAAGGCTGAGGGCTCCATCCGTCACGCTCGACGCTGTCCTTGATGGCGGGGTTCCCCTCGATTTCCAACCGCCAACGGTCCACATCGCAAACGGCCACCACTTGGCAATCGGCCGAACGCATAAATACGGGCAAATTGTGCGCGATGCACTGCCGACCGAGGCCAATGATCCCGACACCGATACGCTCACTCGGGGCCGCCTTGCCTGCGGCACCCAAAGCCGACGCGGGAATTACTGTGGGCAAGGCCACGGCGGCTCCAGCGGCTGAAGTCGTCGCCAGAAAGCCACGACGCGAGATTTGACCGGCACGCTTTGTTGGTGGGGACTGCGACATGATTGCCTCGAGTTGCTTGCGAACAACCTAAGTGACGGACGACGGCGGAGGTTTCTAGCTTCCTTGAAAATTGGCTATTCCAACGTGCTAGCCATGGAAACAACACTCGACAGTGTCCCAATTATCGCACGACATGTGGCATGCTCGCTCCCCAAGAAAGAGGGGGTCCCCGGCGGCGGATTCCTGCTCTCCAAAAAGAACGGGGCGCACAAGCAGCGGACCTACTTGAGCGCCCCTGGGGCACGGAGGGGGAATGCAATGTTTCACACCGCGGCGGCCGTTTCCAGTTGCCGCGCCAGCCGCTTCCGCGCGACGTGCAGCCGACGCTTGATCGTTCCAACCGGTGCGGCAAACGATTCGCTCATTTCGCTCAGCGACTCGCCCCGCAGGTAAAACGCCTCGAGCGTGTGCCGATCCAGTTCGCCCAGCCGCGCGAGGCCGCCCCGAACCTGCCGGGCCCGCTCGTTCGCCAGGACGGCATCGAGCGGCGTGGCCGATTCGTAGCATGTCGCGTCGAGCGCTTGCGGCTCGGTCGCGACGACGGGGGCCCGCCGCACCTGCCGGTTGATCGCCATCCGCACGGTGATCGACCGCAGCCAGCCGGCAAACGCCGCCGGCACTTTGAGTTGTTCCAGCTTCTGCATGGCCTTCACGAGCACTTCCTGGCACAGCTCTTGCGCTTCGCTGTGGTTGCCCAGCCGGCGCACCGCGATCGAGTAGACCATTGGTTCGAACCGCGTCGCCAGTTCGCCAAACGCTTCTCGGTCACCCGCCTGGGCGGCGAGGACCAGATATTCCAGTGAGGTTTCTTCTTCAGTTTCGAATTCGTAAAGAGCGGCGGTCATGGTTCTCTCGTCTTTCGGAAGCGATCGCCGGGCGGTTCAGGCGATCGGGGAATGCTAGCGAACGGCACGCGACCCGTTTGATCGGAAGCGACGCAAAACGCGAACGCTTCTGCGACCAGAAGGGCTGGCTCAGTCGGCGGCGAATCGTTTCTTGCTGATGGGTTCCGGTCGCCCGTGCGACTCGCTCGATCAGCCGATGCCGACTGTGCCGGGGTCTACTACGACACCCGGCATCCAGCGCTTCTGGCGCTGGCAGCGACTAGCCCGTGAACTCGGACACGTCGCGTAGGCGGGCGTCATTTCGCGCTTGGCGAATGACCCGGCTAGCGTGCGCAACTGGCGACGCCAACTTGCGCGCAACGAAAGGAGGCGCGCGAATTTGGCCATGAGAATGCGCAACGTCGTACGATGCGTGCCTTCGACGTTGATCGTGCCTTGGCCAATCGTGTTGGTGCCAAGAATCATGTTGTCGAAGTAATTGGATTGCATCGTAGCCTCGTTGCGCTGGCGCGCCAGTTGAAGAAAACCACTACATTTTTGTCGTGAGCCTCGAAAGACTCGCTTCAGCCGTGCCAAACTGAGCCGATAACTCAAGCTTCTCACGGCCGGGGGGTGAAGTCAAGGAAAGTTCCCACGTACGCCGGGCTTCAGCCTGACGACCACCGATACCTATGAGCCCAAAATGGCGGACATAGCGTCTCGGCGGTGACTTTTCCCACGGTCTCCCCCCTTAGACACCATGTTCGACGGCCCGGTTCGCCGCGATTGGCAAAAATTCAGAAAAATCGGCAAATGCCGGCAAATGGCCGGTTTTTTGGCACGGATGAGGGATGCTAGCGGCCTGTCGCCACGCCTGTAGCCACGCTCGCCAGAGCGTGGAGACTCAGTTGACGGCATGGTTCCAGCTTCTTCCACCGTCTGGCGATGGTGGCTACCGCCAACAGACAAATTTCGTCGATACGACAGGCCCCGGCGAACGGCGGCGCAACGCCGTTCGACCGGGATATCGCCTGTGAGCTATCTATTCAAACTACCGTTGCGTACGCGAGCTCGGCCGCTCGGCTTGGTTTTCCGTACCCGTCGTACTACTGGCCGTGCTGCCCGCCTGGCCATCGAGCTGCTTCATAATCTGCTTCGCCTGTTCCAAGTGCTGTTGCACCTTGGGCTGCGCCTGCTGGGCAATTTGTGCAAGCTGGCCATGTGATTGTTGCCCAATCACTTCGAGTGCCGCCAGCGCATACATGTGAGCACCAATCGCGTTGCCGATGTAGCACTTGTCAAATTCAGCGCCCGATTTCTGCTGGAGTTCGTCCTTCACCAGTTGCGTCATTCGCTGATTGATTTGATGACCAATTTGTGCGAACTGCTGCAACTCGCCACCCGCGGTCCCCAACATTCTTTCCGTATCGCCACCAGCCGTCGCGACGGAGGGGGTCGACGAACTCGACGCGCCAGGAGCCGCCTGGTCACTGGTGGTACTGGGCGCGGTGGAACTGCTGGGCGAAGTCGCACTACTACTGCTGGGCGACGTTGTAGAACTGCTGCGTTCGGTGCTCGCAGAACTCGCATCCGATTGGCCGTTCGTTGCGTTCGCTGAACTGCTGCGCGTCGAACTGCCTGGCATGCCTGCCAACTGCTGCACCTGCTGAACCAACTGGCGATGAGCTTGCACCATTTCTTGGGCGAACTGTTTCACCTGCGGATTCTGAGCTTGTTGCTGGGCGAGTTCTCCCAGTTCCACTTCCGATTGGTTGCTAGCAACAACGCACTGAGCAAGATAATGGTCCACATCTTGACTCGGACTCGCTTCGCTGCCCGATGTACCCCGGAAATTAGCCGTGTATTGTCGGCCGGCTTGGCTGGTGCCCCGGGTCGAACTCGTATCACCGCGGCTGCTCGGCGTCGCGTTACTTTCTTCGGTGCCGCGATTTTGCGACGGCTTGATCTGACTACTTGACTGACTCGCCTGTTGCGCCAGGGCTACACCTAGCAGCATGACAGACACTCCGGCCGCAACGGCACCAATTCTCACGTTCACAAGTGCGGACATAGTGACACTCCTTCAGTTTGTTTTGGGGGTCCGCGAGATAAGGGCAGCACAGTGCCACCCTTCCGCGGCCACACTTAAGCAAAGAGAGTGCCGTTAGCGACAAAAACTAGTGAGCGTTCTGAAATCAGTTTGAAGCGCCATTAGCGCGGTTACGCGAACGCGCACCACCTACCGCATTATTCGATTGAGCGTTCGGATCAACTCCCGCCCCAAATACTTTCGCTCGGTCGCCAAGCCGTGCGATGATCGCTTGCAACTCGGCCGCGTCAATCGCATGGTCGCCGTTCAAATCGCCGCCGCGGAGCATGCCCATCATTTGCGGTGGAACTTCGTCGGCCGTCAAACGTCCATCGCCATTGCGATCGTACTGAAAGAAGCGCGCCATCACTTCGTTGCCGCGACCGATTCCCGCGCCGTTCCCACCGGCGGCCAAATTGCCGCCCGGACCAATTCCAGTCCCTTTGTTCCCCAGCGCCGCTAATTCCTGGCGATCAACGCCTCCATCGCCATTCTGGTCGGCACCCTGCAGCATCTGACGCTCGTTTTCCGTGAGCTCGTCGGGCGTCAATTTGCCGTCTTTGTTTTTATCCTTGGCCATCAGCCGATCGATCCACTGATTCGGATCATTTTTTGCCGCCGCCGCACCCGCATCTCCACCGCCGCATTCCGCCAACGTCAACTGACCATCCTTGTCCGTGTCCAGTTTCTTGAGCGACAGCGAAGCCTTCTTCAGCTCGGCCTTGGAAATGACTCCATCTCCGTCGAGGTCGAGCGCGGCAAATAGCGCATTCGCGCCTCCGCCGCCCGCCGCCTTGTCATCCGCTTTCGGTGGTTCAGCCGCCTTATCCACCGGCGCCGGCTTATTCCCAAATTGAGCCCACGCCGACACCCCGAACATTAACGTCACCGCGATCGAAAGAATGGCTCTCATCTCAATGTTCCTTGGAAACACCCCTTTCGCGCGTAAGATAACTGCCAGGCCAGCGCTAGCTGCCCGCGACGCGCGTCGCCTACATTCTACCTTTCTGCTGCCAGCAAAGGGTAGAACTTCAGCGATTTGACCGTTACCCCGAACGGAATTCGGCGATCCGTCAACGCAGCCAAAATCGAGGATTGGGCGGGGTTTCCAGTGCCGACATTTGGCGGAATGGCGCGAAATTCATCGCTGCGAAACGCCAATTTCGCACGGAGAAAATCTCATGATGTAACGGCACAAGTCGGCACGGACGCAGAATTCGTCCAGAAATCAGAGAAATACTCTTGAGCGCCACCAGCGGAAATCGCTATTTCGCGGGCGGATTTTGCGGTGGGACTCTTGCCCCGTCCGCTTGCGGCTGGCTCTTCACTCCTTCCGATTGCTCCTGCATTGCCGCCGCTTCGCGGGCCAGTTTGAATTCCGGCCCCGGTGCGTAGTACTGAATATCGTCTGTCAGGTACCAGGGGCTCGGCAGTGTCTGGCCGGCAACGTCCACTTGGCAGCCCGTGCACAGCGTAATGGCAGGCCAAATCAGCAACAACGCGAGTTTCCAAGTGACTAACTGCTTCGACATCGAACGGCTCATCGTTGTGTCTCCCTGCCAATAGCTGGGACGGCTCGAACAAAGACATTCGCCGGACCGCCGGCTCGTCGGACTTTACCGTACAACCGTTATCGTCCGCCTAACCGGAAAAGCTTTGCAAACTTTCAAACTTTGTCGGAAACTCGCCGACTGCATCGCCACGCGCTGCCAGCGGCGATAGCTTCGCCCGGATGATTCTGGTTCGGGGTGCCTGGGGTCGAGCCGCAGGCGAGCCCCCGATGAACTTTCGGGGCGACAGAACTTAGCCCTCACCGCCGCCAACTTGCTAGAATGCACTATGAGCGTCGGCCGGTGAACAGTGAGAGGCTATTGTCGCTTCGCGGACGCAATGTCGCTAACAAGACTGGTCTGCACAACGGAGGCCGGGAAATGCGTTTCCAAGCGCGCGTGCTCATCTCAGCATTCCTGCTAGCACTGCTGGCAGCAAATCCATCTGCAGCTCAATTGCAGGATGCAATTCCCCATGCTTCCTACTTCGCCGCCGCGCAGGCGCTCTACGCCGGCGAGTATCGCACGGCCGAACGCGAATTGCGCCGCGAAGCGCAACACGGCGTTCGCGCCGGCCAGGCGCGCTGGATCGACTCGATCTGTTACCACGCCATGCTGGGCGAAACGCTTTACCACGAGGGCCGTAACGCCGAATCGCTCGCGTCCTTCGACCAAGCCTGCCAGCTATTCTTGGCCTATCCCGATTGGCTGCTGCAGGTGAAATTTCAAGCTGGCGCTAGTGGGCCACGCGTCGATGCCAATCGCGCCCGCCGCGTTCCCACCTGGGGCCGCAGCTCGCGCAATTTCGTACTCGGCCAATTCCCCGAAAACGAGCAAGTCCTCATCGGCGATCTCAACGCCAACCAGGCCTATCAGCAAGGCGGCGTCGTGCGCCAACCGATGTTCTGGCGCGTGAACGTCGTGGAAATCATGCGCGCCACGGCACTCGCCATCGTGCGCCGCAACGAATTGCTCGGCCCGCTCGCCCCGCAAGACGCGATCTCCAAACAACTATCGGCCGTCCTCACCCGCACGAATCTCACCCCCGCCAACCACTGGACCACGGCCTGGATCGACCTCCTCCGCGGCCTTGCGCAAGAGGGCCTGGGCAAACTCGACGAAGCCGACCTCGTGCTCGGCCGCTCGCTCGTGGTCAACGGCCAGCTCGATCATCCACTCACCGGACTCGCCCTGTTGGCCCAAGGTCGCATCGCCGCGAAACGGGGCGACACCCGCCGCGCCGCCCAGTACTTTGCCGAAGCCGGCTTCTCCGCCTTTTACTATGACGATTGGGGCACGCTCACCGACGCGGCCCTGGGCGGCTGGCTGAATCATCTCGCCACGGGCGGTGCCGACGTCTATCCGCCGCTTGAACCCATCGCCGCCTGGGCCCAAGCGAATCGTATGCTGCACACCGCCATCAAGTTGCGGCTGGCCCAGGCCGAAAGCCTCCTCTGGCTCGGCAACCTTGCCGGCGGGGCGGCGATCATCGACGAAGCCGGCCGCCGCATGGGTGAAATGCGGAATGGTTTGCCATTCATTCATCAGTTGTACCTGCAAGCCGCCGTTCATATGCTGCAGGGAAAAATCCAGCCCGGCGGCGAAATGCTCACGCATGCCTTGGCCGCACAATCCGGCGCCTCGCTACGAAACTTTCAAATCCAACGCACGAGCGAAATGTACGACTCGCGGATGGCCTCGCCGCGCGTGGCCGTTGATTTCTATAAAGCGCTCCTCGCCGATCCCGCGCCGGCCGATTGGTTCCGCGATCCGCTCGACGCCATGGCCGTCCTGCAGACCAACCACGCGGCGGCGTTCGAGCGTTGGTTCGTCGCCGCGCTGGAGCGCAAGGATGCCGCCCTCGCCCTGGAAATCGCCGAGCGCACCAAACGTCGCGAGTTCTTGGCCAGCCAACCACTCGGCGGCCGACTGCTCGCCCTCCGCACAATCCTCGAAACGCCCGTCGCCGACCTGTCGCAAGAGGCCGTGCTGCAGCGGCAACGGCTGCTCGCCACCGCCACCACCTACCAATCCTTGCTCGATGCCGGGGCCAAATTCCGCGACCAACTCTTGAGCAGTTCCATCTTGCCGACGAATTCCTCTGAGGCGAAATCGCTCGATGACCTTTACGACGCCTGGAACCGCAATGTGCAGGATCGTGAGCGCACGCTCATGCAACTCGCCATTCACCGTGTGCCCACGTCCAATGAGTTTCCGCCGCTCCGCACCACGGCCGACTTGCAGCAATCGCTCGCTGCGGGCGAGACGCTCATTGAATTCCACTCCGCTGCCGGGAACTTGTATGGCTTTATTGTGACGGCCGCCGACGCCCACATCTGGCAACTGCCCGAGTCGCGCCGGCTGCGTGCCGGCCTGGGCGATCTACTGAAAGCCATCGGCAATTACAGCGCGAACCGGCAGCTCACCATTGCCGAGTTGAAAGACACCGCCTGGCGCGAGGCCGCCAAAGCCGCCTTCACCGCCCTTTTCGCCGACTCCAAGCTCGACCTCAAGAAGACCAAGAGCCTCATCATCGTGCCTGATGATTTATTGTGGTACCTGCCGTTCGATGTATTGATCCCCGGCGGACCGAACGGCGACAAAGTGCTCGCCGACCTCCTGCCGCTGCGGTATGGGCCCACCGCCGCCCTCTCCGTCGCGCGGCCACAGCCGCTCCGTCGGCCGCAGCACACGGGCATCGTGGCCAACGAACTCAAATTCGGCGGCGACGACACCGACCGCGCTGCCCTGCTGAAGGAACTCGTCGGCGGCTTCACCGGCCCGGTCACTTTCAGCGAATCGCTGCCGCAGCCGCCGAACTTAGTCGCGGCCTTGATCGATCAGCTCGTCAATCTGGATTCCTTCGCCCCGAACGCCGAGCTCGGCGAAGCCCCCACACTCTTGCCACGAGTTAAAGGTGCGAACAAAGACGCCATGAGCGCCTGGATTCACCTGCCCGCCCTCGGCCCCGAGCAAATCGTGCTCACCGGCGTTTCGACCGAGGCCGAGCAAGGCCTCAAAACCTCGAAGCGAAATTCCCGCGCGGCCGCACCCGGCAGCGAAATCTTCCAGTCGCTCTGCTCGATGATGGCCGGCGGCGCTCGCACCATCCTCATGACGCGTTGGCGCACCAGCGGCCGCACCAATTTCGACCTCGTCCGCGAATTCGCCCGCGAGTCGGCCACTTCTCCCGCCGCGGCCGCCTGGCAACGCGCCAACCTCCTCGCCCGCGAAGCGCCGCTCGACCTCGCCCGCGAGCCGCGACTACAACACGGCGACGAGACCGCCGATCTGCCCAAGGCCGATCACCCATTCTTCTGGGCCGGCTACCTGCTCGTCGACACCGGCCCCCAACCCACCGCCGAATCCGAAGCCCCACCGCCGGCCGACAAGACCACGAAAGACGCGAAAGATATCAAAGATACTAAAGACGCCAAAAACGGCCCCGCCCAACCAGCGACCAAGAAACCCGAAACCCCCGCCGCCGCCAAACTTCCACGACCAGTTAAAGACGAAACGCCCAAGTCAAAACCGGATGCTTTGGGTGCCGCAACCGATGAAAAATAGCTGTTCACTGAGGGCGTCGAATCTTCGAGAACACGATAACGGCTTGCAACAAACATGTATCGCATTCATGTCGGCCTCTGCATTCTGAGTTCGCTGGCACTGGCCATTGCAGGCGTGAGATATTGCCCAAGTGTGATGACCTATCTCATCATCGTAGCGCCACAGTTAGCAATTTTGGCTGCATTTGCGCGCATTAGTTGGATTCTTCGACAAAGTTGCTTTGCCAACGGCGTGTTGTCGGTTCCGGAAATACTCGTGCTCGGGTTGGCGTGGTCAACAGCGCGTTACAGCCGCTGTCAGCTCGACTGAATACGGAGCTACGTATGGTCTGGCCATTGTTCTCTTTTGGTCTTGGATGGCCCAAGTAGCTGTAATCGCATTTGCCGTCGGTGTATTGCCTCTTATCTGGAAAGGGAAAAATGGAAACGAGTGGAACGATGCAGGCAAGCTGGCGATTTCTCTACTCGGACTTCCCCTTCTCACAATGGGAAATCTTATTGTCGCAGAGAGTATAGTCAGGGCAATCGTCCACTAAGCAAGTAGACAGAAGTTTTGTTACACACAAAAAGTTCCGTCACCACGCGACCAGCTGTCAAAGAATTCTTGAACAGGAGGAAACAGAGAGAACAGAGGACGTTTTTCTCTCTGCTGCCTCTGTTTCCTCCTGTGTGAACGGCAGTCCCCCGTATCGAAGTGTCACACATCTTCTGGCACAGAGATATAACCGAATGTTGTGTTCTATGAGGAGATGAAAAGGCGGCGTATCCTGCTGGTGATTTGAATTTTTATTTCACAAGCGGCCCGACGAGGGCAACGGAGGATACGCCATGCGACAGGTTACGACAGAAGAGCTTGCCAGTCCAGCAGCCACGCTTGATCGTGAGGTGCTTGAATTCCGATCGCAGTTCGGTCAAT
>JAKOXH010000065.1 GCA_029781135.1 Planctomycetota bacterium | reverse complement strand
CCGCCGGCTGATTTGGCGATACGCACCGGCAGCCCGGCCACCTGGCGTGCCAACCGCGCCATGTCATACTCAAGCCGCGTTACCCGATCGCGTTCGGCCATCAAGCCACCTTGGTAATATCTAGAGCGGAATCGTGCGTCTCGACGAGCGTCGTACCGCGCTGGCAATCGTAGGTGATCATGCTCGCCACCGTATTGACGTTGGTTTGCACGGAGCCGCTGCCTATTGTGGTGATCAACATCCCCAGCCGCCAGAGATTTCGCAGTTGCCGAAATGTCACCTTGATGGGCCGTCGGTCGAGCTTGTACCACTCGTAGGCCGCGCGGGCGACATCCTGCAAGTGCTTGCGATCGTCTCGCAATAGGCCGCCGTTGGTGGTCACCAGATCGCCGTTGTTGAGATCGACAACCGTGTTCGCCGCAAGAAAATCCAACCGGTATTCGTCGCCGACGTAGAGCAACAGCTTTTGCAGCGGAACGCTGGCCGGCAAATCGGCGTCTTCAGGATAACGGGCCTCGCAGTAGGTATCGGCCTCCAGCGTGGCGGTCACGCGCAGCGTTTCATAATCCACCTGCGGATCGTTGGCGGTCGGCTCCGCGCCGCTCCAATGATTCAGGGCACAAGCATGTTGGGAGCCATGCCCCGTGACGAGGACACCCGGGACATTCTGTTGCGTGCGGACGGAATAACTGGTGGAGATTTTCGCCGACACTAAATCGCCCTCGACGAAATCGTGCTCGTTCATCTTTTCGACGAACTGATATTTGTCGGAAGTGCCGGTCGCCACCTGCATGATCGCAAAGAGCGGCATGTATTCGGCCTCGGTCTCGGCCGGCGTCGTCTCGACAATGCTCGCCGTATCCGCATAGTTCCAGCCACGTTTGAGCCGGGTATGATTCAAGAGCCGCAAGCCGTTCACGTTGAATACGAGACTGCCCTCGATCGTGCCCGTGGCCGAGAGCTGCGGGAACGTCCAATCGCGAGTCGCCGCCTTGCCGTCGCCGCTCTTGCCATCCCAATCGGGCGAGACGCGGAAGGCCGTGTAGACGCGGTACCAGGTTTCTGCCTCGCGGAAGGCGTCGTTTCGCTTGGCTTGCTCGTCTTCCGCCAAGGCATCGTAGCCAGTGGTGTCGGCGGCGGCATGGTTGTAGCCGGCCTGCATATCGACTGGCGTGTCCGCCCAGTCGTGGATCAGCTCCGTAATCGTCTCCGAATCGACGTTGCCGAGCGTGCAGGTGCTCGTCATGCGTGCCCCACGGCAGATGATTTGGTGATAGATCCGCGAGCCGACTTCGGCGGTGATCACATTCTCCACGTCTCGCTCGCCATCGAAGTCGAGCGACTGCTGGTCGCGGTTCGCTGGAATAGTACCCGTCGAAGGCAAGGTGATGGCGCTCGTCGCGAGCGTTTCGACCCGGATGTTCACTTTGTAGCCCAGCTCATTCTCGAACCACTCCGCCCACCAGACGAACCCCCGCTGCGGACTCAGCAACTTATTGAGCACCTGGAATACCGTGAGGGCGTCCACGTCGAGCGTGGGGGCAACTCCGTCCAGTACGGCGTCCAGCTGATCCTGCGCATCCAATACGTAAGTTACCGGGGCAACGTCTCCCGCCTTGTTGCGTGTGGTGAAATACTGCAACAGGTAATTGACGATGTTCCCGAGCTTCCACAGTTGGCCGGTCTCGTCATTGGGAACGAATGTATAAACGCCGTCCGCGTTCGTGGCCGCACTGCGATTAGCGCGCGTCCGCGTGTCGGGATCCAATGCCACACCACGCCCACCGTTGAAGGGAATCGAGCGATTGATCTTGGTGGTCTCATAGATGTAGGCCGAGTCGATTTGCACGCGGTCGAGGAAGTATTCCAGGCCCACCGCGGTGAGTACCTGATTGCGACCGGTGAGCACCTTCGTCGGCCCGGGGGCATCCTTCACGGCGGCCCGCTCGTGGGCCGTGCCAATGATGTAGCCGACCCACACGATATCGGTAAGCGGAGAGGTTTGCGGGATGGTGATCCGCACGAACTTTCCGAGTAAATCCAGCGGCGGATAGGCGGCATAGAAATCGGTACCGGGCTGAACTAAATCACCGATGTAGCGCTCGATTTCCGCTTCGTCGTAGGCGTTCACGGCCCGCGTGAGTTTGTTTACCCAGAGATAGGTCGTCGCTGTCCACTCTTCATCCTCAAGGCTGTCCTTGGTCTCGATCGTCGCCAGCGGGAACTCGCTGACGGTTTCGGCTGGGTCGGTGATGATGGTCGGCGGCATCGCGTTATCCCAGCATAGTCCAGTTGACGATGTGACAGCATTCCTCGCCGCCGACCAGTCCGCCGACCGCATTCATGATGGCGTAGCGTTGTTCCTCGATGACGCCGAGTACGAGAAACGTCCCTTCGGTTTCATCCTGGCGAATCAGTTCCACCGGGTCGGCCCCCACGAGCGCCTTGTAATTGTCCATCTTGGACTTCGCCGCTGCGAAGTCCGTTTCGTAGTTGATCGTGCGAATTTGAAATGGTTTCCCACGGGCCCCCAGTTTTCGCACGCCGCTGCCGTCCACTCCCGCCCGTTCGATCAGCTCGAGCTGCTCTTGGCGCAAGTGGGGCGCCCCCTGGATTTCCAGGAACTCATAGGTGCCAATGCTATTGGTCAAGACGGGCATGTTCGCTCACTCTTGCCGACCGCTGGGTTTGGGCGCTTCCTGGCGGCGATATTGCTCGCGGATTCCCTTCAGCTCCTCAATCATCAGCCGCGTATTGTCGATCAGCTCTTGCGAAGGCTTACCGAATGGGTTCTGTTGACCGCGCTGAATCGCCAATTCCAATTCACCGATCGCTTCCTCTGGTGACATGCTAATGCCACTACGTAACAGCGCGCCACCAGAAGTATAATAGTCGATTCTGCCACGTAGTTGTTTTGCTCGCTCGATAATCTTTGACTCTGATTCGGTTGAAAGATCGGCTTCCTGGGATAGCTGGAACTGCTCGACCTTGGCATTGATGGCTCGCTCCGTCGCGCCGGTAGCCGCCAGTCGCCCCTCGTCAAGATAGCCGAGCGTGCTTTCCGCCAAGGTCCGTTGTTGCCCGGGCGTCCCGAAGCTACCAACGAACTCAGTATATTTTCTGGCAATGAGCGAATTTGGGTCCGTGAAAAACTCTTCCAGTGGACCGCGAGTTTGGGCGCGCCCGAATTCCGCCATCCCAACGAATTCCCTCGCCAGCTTGGGATTGGCCCGCAAAACAGCCAGCCGCTCGTCGAATGTGTCGACGGCTTCCGCCTTGAACTTCTTGCCCTTCACCTTGGCGTCAAAAAAATTCCGCAGCGATTCGTTGGCCGTAATCGTCGCCGTTTTCGTGACGTCGCCCTCGTAATCCGAGGCGGCAATACTCAGGGCCGCAAACAACGCGCCACCCTGTTCGGCAGTGGCTCCAAAGGTCTTCGCGCTTCCCAGGGCCGCCGGGATATTCTTGGCCTGTTGTTGGGCATCGGCCACACGAGAGAATGCGCCAACTTTGAGCAGGAAGCCGAGATTGCGCAGGGCGTCCCGGTCGCCCGTGGCTTTCGCGATGTCTCCCAGCGATCCGGCAAACGCGCCGATTTCACCGGGGGCCGTCTTTAGGAAACGTCCGGCAACCCGAGCTTGAGCAAAGGAATCCTCGACGTCGCCGCCGCTGGCTGAAAACGCTTGGGCCAAGGCGGTATCGACGTAGGTTTGAGGAAGAGACAGTTCGGCGGCTAGGCGTTCGGCGCGCGCCTCATATTTCACCGCCTGGTCGTGCCCGAGCACGGCGATATTGCGCTTCAGGTACGCGCGCGACGCCCCCGCCCCCAGTTGGGCTTGAGTGACACGCTCCGCCTCCGCCCGCATTAGCTCAATCTCATTCCGCACGACCGATACGGCGGTTCCCACGGAGGCCATCCCGAGCACGTAGGACTTGAGGCTTGATAAGGCGTTCTCGCCGAACATCTTACGGGAGCTATCGCCCGCCTCATCGAGTTTCTGCCGCATCTTGGCGGCCGTGCGTTGGGCATCCTCCATCGACAGGCTGCCGGCCTTCACGGCCTTGGCCATGACTTCGAGCTTTTGATTGTAGCGCTCCTGCTGCGACAGATTCTGATCGACGATCCGCCTCGCCGCCTGCTCGAGCTTCTTGGCCTCGCCGGCAGCCGAGCCGAGCGTCTTACCGACTTTCTCAACCGCCTTGTTGAGATCGTTGGCCGCTTGTAGGCTGGTCGCCAGATCGGTTTCGAAGTGCAGCTTGACCATCAGAATCCCTGATTGAGCGCCGCCAAATCGGCGAACGTCGGCTTATAGTTGGGCAGCAGTCCCCGCGACCAGGCCCGGTAGGTCAACCAGCGACGATCGCAGGGGACAACTCCGTTTTTTTTAGCGTTTCCCGCCAACGCAAATACGTCGGCCAATCCACCGCAAGGGCCACGATGTTGTGCGCCAGTTGCTCAGTCGTCAACAGTTGCAACTGGACAAGCTCCACGAAGTCCATGACGTAATTGACTTGCAATAATGTGCGAGCCGCCTGGTAAATGTCCTCGTTGCTCACATCGGGGCCACCGTCGCCCGTCGCTAACATCTGCTCAGCGTACGGCGCCGTCAGCTCCCAGAGCTGCGCATAAGCGGCCACGACCTGGCCGGGAATGGGCCGCCCGGTTTCGTCAAGGTCGAGGTAACAAGGCAAATTCGATTTGAGCTGGCAGGCGGCCTCATCGAAATACCGCACGGTCGGAACTAGCCACGTGTTGCCGTCTGCCAATCGAATCGTATATCCGCTTAGCTGATTGGCCCGAGCAAGGTCGAAGGGTTGCGGCGGAGATTCCTTCCAATAGCCGACGTAAACATCGGGCAGCCCGCTGCGCGGAATCTTCCGCCAGACCTGGGCATCCATGTCCATTTTCACTTGCCCTTCGCCGTGCCGTGCAGGATCTGCGAATACGCTTCCTGTGGTACCCGTGGGCGTATTGGTTTGGCAGACACCGCTTTGGGGCGCACGCTCAAACGCATAGCCCAGCCCCCACGCTTTGACATCCGCCAGCGTGATGGGACGCGTATGCTGCGGCCGAAAATACAAAAACCCAGCCATCATGCCTCCGTTTCCTCAACGGTGGCTTTGTTGGCGTCGGACCATTCGCGCAGAATCTTAGGGAACTCAACCCGCGCGGTAGGCGACACCATGCCCTGTTCGTCGCAGAGCGCAAGCAGCTGCTCGCGCACGGCATCCGGAAGATGCTCCGCGAGTCGTGGCGCTCGGCCTTGTGACGTGATAACCCGGACGAGTCGCTGAGCTTCGGTCAGCGGCGATTTTTCTTCTTTTTTGTTCATGGTTAGGGAGTGCTGTCGTAGGCGTAGGCAATGTCGATTAGGACGGGAACATTCGTGCCATCGTGCTGGCCGCGAATTTCCACGTCGACGGTGGCGTCGGCCTGCCCTTGGGCGCTGAATGGATTCGTGACGACGACCAGTCCGGAAAGCGTGATGCCGATATGAACCGTGGTTCCGGCAGCCACATAAGAGTTTCCAGAGAGCCGCTTCGTCAATTGGATCAAGGTATTGGCATGGGTGGCCGTCTCTCCCGTGATGTCGATGTTGGCGGCGCTGATCGCGGTGGGGTCGATGCCCTTGATTTGGGCCACGGGCTGAACCTTTTGCACGGCGATGCGTTCCGGCCAGATGCTGGGGGCGAGCGGCTTCGGCTTCACTTCCTGATTGCCGAAATTGAGCGTGAAGTCTTCCGGCTTGAATACCGTGCCGGCAATCTTGCCAATCGCGAGCTCCCATTGGCCGGCTACCAGCGATGCCGGCAAGGCCACGCCGTGCGTGATTACGAGCGGAGCATTGGTGCCGTCGGTGATGCCGTGCACCATGAAGCTCAGCGTTGCGTCGGAGCCGCGACTAGCTTGAAGCGTCCCCAGCATCATCAGGCCGTTCGCGAACACATATTTGCTGTGATCGGTCGAATTCACATCGGTAAGACAGTCGCCCCGGTTCTTGCCGTACACGGTGACGCCAGGCGCACCAACGCCGTCGATGAAGCATTGTCCAGCGATGCCCAATACGCTGAATACCTCGGCGATGGATTTTGTGGTGATGGCGGCAACGGGGGCGAACTGGGTGATGGCCTGCGATTCGTCATAGAGCCCACCAGAATCGTCCGCCACCGTCGCGATGTTGGATTGAATGTCGATGGAGACGATCGAGCCAATCGTGGCATCCAGATCGCTGGAGGTCAGCGGGTCCACAGCATCGACTACGACGCCGCCACTTGAAAAACTTCCCATGATTGCTCCTATGCGGCCTGTAGCCGCCGTTTGGCTTTACCGAGTCGAGTTAGCTCCCGTTCGAAAACGCCCACAAACAAGGCGGCCAATACTTCCGCCTCCGCCGGCAGAACCCGCGTAGCTTCTCCCCGCATGTCGATCTTGCTGACGCCCCCCTTAAAATTCAGCGCCGGAGCGTTGATGATCACGTCGGCATACGCACGCGTGCTGGATGGGGCCTTGGCTTCGGTGCGAGCCGCCTTTGCCAACTCGCGCGTTCGACCGCTCCAAACCAGGGGCTTGTCCTCACCAATACTGCGAACTCCCGCGAACTCAGCGAAGGCGCGTTTGCGGCGGCGGTAGGTGGCGGAGCGGGGAGCGTAACCGTAGAGCGCCGTGGCGTTGGCTTGATAGTGGCGCGGCTGAAAATGTTTGATCCAATAATCGCCGACCGCCTGCATGGCGACACGGGCAGCGGCCCGGACCTGATTGGGCTTCAGGCCGGCCACGCCGTCGATCGTGATGGATGCCTTCACGCTCATTCGATCGTCACGTCTCCCCAAGTGAATTTCAACAGGGCATGTAGGTACAAGCCCTGGGCTCCCTCGCCGCCGCGGGTTCCAAATTCTGGCCCGAGCAACCGCTGAGCTTGGCGAAAGCGATTGCGGTTCGTGAGCGAGTTCAACGCTTCCGCGGCCGCCACCACTTGCCGTGGGATGGCCGCTACGCGGTCCCAGAAAAACAAATAGGCGTCCGCCCGCGATTCCGCTTCACGCACTTGCCGCCGCAGATAGACGCGAAACAAGCCGCCTTCGCGCGGATTGCCTTGCGTCGCGGAATCGAGGCCAGCAGCGTAGGCGTCCTCATAGTCGGAATACACTTGGGCGAAGACATGCTGATTGGCGAGTTCAGTGGGAGTAAGCTCGTCTTCAAGCAGTGGATCGGCGGCGATTCCTACCGTGATCTTGGCGCGAGCAGTAATACTATTCGCTTTTTCGGCCAACTGCTGAAACGCGACACTCTCGCTAAGGCGGTCAGCCAGTTGATTGGCCGCGACCAGCTCACCAGATTGTGCCGAAGCTAATTCAAACAGTGCCACGTCGCGCCTGCCATTCTCGAATGCGGACTTCTCGTTCGATGCCCAACTTCACCCACACGGTTCCCCACTCCGACTCGGCGGCCCGCACGGACCAGGCTGTGTCGTTGATCACGATCTTTGCCGTGACTGGAATGGATACGATGCCCTTAGCCGCCAAATCTTGCTGTCGAACTCGCAGTGTGCCAACTTCGACCTTGATCTCTGCCCCGATGTCGTTGAACTTCGACTCCGCCCGAATCCGGCCGAGAATGGCATCCACCTTGAATGGTTCGATGCTGCCAGCGGTGATCTCGGCGACACTTGCCTCGCCCAGCGAACTCATCATCGCCGGCACGCCGCCGTCACGCATCATGGAATCGAAGATGGACATTGGGAGTTGGAAGTTGGGAGGATCGAGGATCGAGACTCGGACGGTTTGCTAACTCCAAACGCCCCGCCGAACGGCCGGCCGCCGTGCGAGCCCATGTTCTCGCACGACGGCACATGCCGCCAGCAGCGAAGCT
>JAKOXH010000049.1 GCA_029781135.1 Planctomycetota bacterium | reverse complement strand
CGACTCAATGCAGCCGCACGGATCGAGGTCGATGCCACCCATGACAGCGCGAGCAGCGGCAATATATTGCTTGGGCGTATACCACTCGTTGTCGCCCGAGTTGTGGGCAACGTGCGGTCTTTTCACCGCCTTGTGTGCTTCGCTGCGTTCAACGATCTTCTCCGCCTTGTTGACGGAGATATGGCCACGCTCAACCTGGTCAATGAGGAAATCAGAGCCGTGCTTGAGAATCTTCTCCGCCTTGTCCACCGTCCGGCCGGAAACCTTCAAGAGTTCGCCGGCTTTGTCGCGAGCTTGACCGGCTGTCGCTGGGTCAGGCAAATTTTCCTTACCCTGCTTTTGGCGTTCCTTGGCCAACTTCTTTTGCTCCCCCTTGATCTTGGCGGCAATCATCGCGCGTTGTGCCGTGGTCAGATGGCGACGGTGCAAATTGGCGCTGAGCACGAACGCAATCGGATCGTATTCCTTGTCAAGTTCGCACTCGGAAGGCTGAATCTTCAACTCACGGCAGGCCCGTAAGCGATTACGGCCGTCCAAGAGTTGGCCATGCCAATAGACAATCGGTTCGCGTTGGCCGTGCTGCTCCATATCCGCTTTGAGTTCAGCAAAATCCTGCGCGTCCATCATGGGGAACAGATCGGCCGCCGGGTGAACTTCCACACCACTGAGGTAGCTGTTATCAACCCGCTGCGTGTCGGTTTTCGGCGCCGGCTCAATCGTTACCGACTTGTTGTCTTTTTTGAGCGGCGTGAACTTCTTTAGCTCGGCATCAAGATCGGGAATCAAAACCGTTGTCATCGCGCCACCTCCGTGTAATCCGCAAATAGCAACGGCAACAATTCATCGGGTTCGTGATGTTCGATACCGAAGATCGCCCAGCGGCCTTTCACTTCATCCCGTAGCAGTCGAATCAGGGCGACGGCCTGCCTGACCATGAACGTCGGTTCAGACTGCAACATCGAGGAAACCCACCTTGCGGCCGCAATCACTTCCTCATCGCTGACAATGCCATCAACGCTGAGTCGCCCCAGTTGCTCCAAAATCGTCGCGTGGTAGGTATTCGTGGCCCTGTCGAGAATGGCGGCAACGCCGTCAACACCTTCCAGAACGCCGAACGCTCGCGTTTCGTAACATTTCGCGATAACCTGCCGCTTACTTCGCAATTCAGGGAACATGTTAGCCATCGACCTAACCCATAACGGGTCGAACGCTTCCGGCCGGCCGCGCTTTTTGGAAACCGTTTCCGAAATTGTCGCTGTCATCGCGCACCGCCCTTCCGCGTGGCGTACTCAACGAGCTTTCGGCGAACGTCATCGCGGCGAAGCTGCCGACGGCGCAGAATCTCGATTTGCACCGCCAGTTCCTCATCGGTGAGCGACTTGGGCTTGACCGGCAGAGTCGGCACTAGGCCGATTGCAAAATTCGTGAATGAGTGGCATACTTCCATGAGAATCGCTTTCTGGCCGTTCCCATCGCGAGTGGGGCGGCCAATTTTATTGGCACGCCGGCCGGTTAGAGGGAAATAGCTAGACTCCCAATTCCGCCATTTCGCGTTCGGCTTGGGTGATGGCGGACTCCCGTTTGGGCGACGCGCCGCTACTTGCTTGGCCGTTTCGCGCCGTCGTTACGGACTCAACCCACTCGGCGAATGCGGCGCGGGTGGTGTATCGCTTGTGACCAATGCAGAATGTTGGCAGGACGTGCCCCGCACAGCCACGGAGCGCCCAACGCCACGTACTGACGGGCGAGACACCTTGCTCTTTGGCGAGCTGTGGGAGAGAGATACGATCGGTCGCCGCGGCAACGGGGAGAGATACCATAGCAGAACTCACAGGCGGTTAGATGTGAACCGTACTGTGGTCGATGGTATCGAATGAAATGCGCAGGACTTGTAAGTCATGCGCCACGATTTAGGAGGATTGTTCGGGCTTTAGCCACCGATTGAATTGGCTCACGGAAATCCCGATATGCTCCGCGGCTCTCTTTTTTTGCGTTGTCTTCTTGTGTGCGCTGGGAAAATTTCGCCGCGCCCATTGCAGCGCCTCTTCGGCACGTCGGCGGTTTTGTCGGCGTTTCGCTCTATCAGCTTCCGCCTTCGCTTCCCGCATTCGCTGCGGTCGCTCGATCTTAGCCCTGCGACCACTGACAACCAGAGGCTCAATAGGTAGCACTCGTTCGCGCATTTCAAGCAGGCGGCCAGCTTCTATTCCGGCCAGAAATACCTGTGCCCTACGTTCGTCCGGTTCAGACTCAAGGAATTTGTCCAAGATGTCGAGAGCGTCGCGAGCCGGTTCGATGCCGGCCGTCCGTTCGGCAAAACAGACATAGCCCCGCGGCCCGTCGCCAATGTCTGCTTCGATCGTCGTCCACCGTTTGGGAGTCTCTGCCCCATCCGGCACGACTGCGAACCGGATAATCAGTCGTAGTTGATTTCGCAAGGCGCTGATACGCTCAGTCGCGGTCAACTGACGGTGCGACAAGCATTCCTGATAAGCAGCCTTCAGTTTCGCGATGACTCGGCGCGCCGACGGGTGTTGAATGTCGATGGATCGTGCTGAATAGATGCCGTGGTCCTTAACAACCACCGCTTGCGTCTCACGCGGCGTCAACTGAATTTGATACGGCGCGATGGTCTTTCGTCTCTTAGTCATCTTGCACCTACTTTCCGCCGGTCGATCAGCCGGCCGACCGTGACGTAGGTGCTTGCCACAATCAGCCGGCCGATCCTGCGCGGGCAATTACTCCGCGCGTCCGGCAATTGAAAATCTACCCGATCCGCCGAGCCACTTCGATACCCTTCTGCATATCGCGTTCAGCGTAAATTTGCGTCACGTCGGCTGCCGCGTGGCCCAAAATGACTTGGGCAGCTTCCAGGCCAAATTGCCGGCGAATCTCCGTTGCCGCCGCGTGGCGCAGTCTGTTGGGCGACCAGCGGTGCGACGACTGCCATTCACGCAATGCGGCAAGTTGAGTGGGGAGCAACTCGGATTCCTTTAACTTCCCGAGATCGGGGTGCGGAAATGCCAAGTCGCACCCCCGATGAATAGCCCGCCGGAAGCTGTTTGCGTCATATCGTTCGCCGGCAGGTCGCTTGGGCTTGCGCTTCACATTCGAGCCGGGAACATTGCCGCATGACAGCGGTGTCTTTCGGTTTGCATGTTGCGCCGCACGTCGCTTCGCTTCGCTGTCACATGGCCGAAAACAATATGCTGCGGCGTCGCGGGCTAGGTATTTCAATAGCACGCCCTGAGCCTGCTTGCCGATGAATACGATCCGCTCGCGGCCGTGATGCTCCGTCTTGTGACTTTCGGGCCGATACGTCCAAACTTCGCCGCTGCGGTCCAGGTCAACGGGCCGCACAAGGCAGACTTCTAGCGGGCGCATTCCGGTGAGCCGCTGTAGTCGGATCATATCGCCAACGACTTCGGGAACGTGCGGCAAAGTCTGGTTGACAATCGTATCATCGACCGGCAGCACGGGTTCGGTT
>JAKOXH010000046.1 GCA_029781135.1 Planctomycetota bacterium | reverse complement strand
GCCACAGCCGAGAATAATTCGATGGGCATTTTGTCACCACCACCGGAAAATGAGTATGAATGTGCCCAGCTAGTCACCAGATTCCACCAAGTGATGGCCGAACAAGCCACGTCTGAATTCGAGGAATTCAAGGGATGGCTGCAAGGTTCGGGTAAAAGACGCGATGAATGGGCCAAGTTGTACACGGACGAAGATCGCTTGCAACACTTGCGAGCATTGCAGAACAAAGCCCGGCTGCTGCGCTCACGTTATGCGAGGCACAGACGCGAGTTGCAGCAGCTTACACCCGAATGGCTTCGTGAAAGCGAGGCAATCGACATTGAACAACAAACCCAACAGGCACAATTCCAAAGCGCTGTTGAAAGCATCAAACTTTAACAGATCGAGGTTTTTATGAACACGAACGAAATCGCAGTGACAGCCGATGGCTACGTCCACGTTGGGCGTAACGAGTGGGCATCGCTGGAGGAAATCCAACGTGCAGTGGAAGCAAAACAGAATTCCGCGCTTGTGAACAACGAGGGCAACGATGGGAAAATGGAACACCGAGTCAAACCAGAATTGAACGTGCTGCAACCGCAGTGCGGAGAATGGAGCGAAAGCCGCGTGCTCAGTCTGCTGCAAGAGTGTGCAAAGCAGGAAGCATTGGAGCATCCGAGCACGCTGGTACGCAACGTGGAAGTGAAATACGAAGCGGCTTCGCATTCGGACAACAAGGACCATTTGCCGCTGCCGAGCACGTTTCGCAAAGTCGAAGATCATCGTAAGCAAGCGCAGCCAACGGTGAACCGCGATTGCCCAACGTGCCAAGAACACTTAATCCCGCTTTCGACCATGCAGAAAAAACGAGCGGCTAGTTAGAAATAAGGGTGGGCCAGTGCGTGGCTGGAATCGGTTGTTTTTACCTGTCCTTTCTACAACCGATTGGCTAGGTCGAGCGGCTGAAGGTTGTTTTCTTCTTTTGACCCGCAAGGACGCATTCGGCATTGCTCCCATAACCCCCACCCAGAAAACAATTAGGTTCGGCCATGTACTTTAGAAACGGCATGCGCGGTAACGCGGTCGATGGTCTGCGGTTTCTGAATCATTGTCCGCTGGCCATCGACGCCGAACCAATACCCCACCAATGGCCGACACAACAACCCCCAGAATGAGCTATCGAAATGGTGAACAAACGGCCACTATGGCTACGGATACGTCCGAACGGATCGGAACGCTTATACGGGGCTGCTGGGGGCTGTGGCGAGCCGTCGATTGGCCGGTCTGGCGGTCGAAAATGGGCTTGAATTGCCGGGTTGAATGACAGCTACGACAAATTGGCGTATGGTGCGGACGGAATGACGCAAACGCGGTAAAATCATCATGGCGGCAGCGGGATTGCAACCCGTGCTCGGCTGGATTCTCTATTGGTCTCCCTGGGTGCCGAGCAGCCGCCATTTTTCAGCCAGCAGGGGGACCAGGGAGACAATCTGATGGCTACCAAAGTTAGAGCCAAGCCCATCGCCCCAGCCGACACCGGCCCCCAGGTTTATGATTACGGCAGATTCTCGTTTAGTCGCCAAGCCAGTGGTGGTTCTAAGCGCCGGCAACAAGGTGACGATGATTCTGAAAACCGTGCCCGCAAGTACGCTGCCAAAGTCGGTCTGCCGTTCAATGAAACGCTGCGAATGTTCGACGAAGGTTTAAGCGCTTACCACGGGGACAATGTTGCCAGAGGTGCGTTGGGCAAATTCTTAGCGGCAATCGAAACCGGAGTGATTGCCCCCGGCTCAGTCTTATGGGTCGAGTCGATTGATCGGCTGACCCGGCAGAATCCGTTGAAAGGCTTGAAGTTAATTTTGTTCGGTATCATCGAGAAGGACATCAGTATCTATGTCGATGATCTTCACGAGGTGTATTCGACCGACAATGCCGATGATACGATTGGCGAGTTGTACGGCGAAATCAAACGTGCCCATCGTGAATCAAAACGTAAAAGTGATCTGGCATTGGCTGGATGGCAGCAACGCCGTAAGGACGTTCGTGCTGGCACCAAGGAATTGCTTGACGCCAAACACCCGCATTGGATCAAAGTGGTTGCGGGCAAAAAAGTTCTGCACGATGGAGCCAAAAAGGCATTTACGCTGCTATTCCAGCGGAAGGAGAAAACGCCGAAAGTTGGTTCTACGACCATTGCGAGAGAGTTAAATGCGAAAGCGCCGTGGCAGCCATCGGGAGGATGGACGAATGCTTACGTCTACCGCTGTCTGCGGAATCGCGCATTGATCGGCGACAAGCAACCCGGTCAGTTGATTGGCGGTCAGTTGGGGGAACGTGTGCCAGAAGGTGACGTGATTGCGGATTATTACCCCACGGCAGTTGACCGCGGTTTGTTTCTTCGCGTTCAGCAAATTCTGGCGAAGTCGAACGGCAACGCGAAAGGTGGCCGCAACGACAAGTTACAGAATCTTCTGCAAGGTCTTTGTCATTGCCCGTATTGCGGTGGCAAGTTCAGGCACCACAACGATGGCACGACCCAAATTCTTCATTGCATCAAACGGCGTCGTAGTAAGAAGCTAGAGTGCAATGCCCCAAGCGTACCGTACAAGTTATGCGAGGACGCCATTTTGGAGCATTGCAAACGGTTGCGAGTGGACCAAATTCTGCCAGCGAAGAGTCAACAACAGAAGTTGATCCGAGCTACACACACCACCATTGAAACGCTGTCCGCCGAGCTTGAGGACATCAAAGAACAGATTGCCAATTTCGAGGATCAGATTGGCCGTACCAAGGACGCCAAGAGAAGGGATTCTTACGAGGCGAAAATCGTGGCGTTGGAAACCGGACAAGCGGGCAAGGAAAAACACTTAACCACGGCTCGTCAGGAATTGCAACGGCTCACGAGTGCCCAGACCAGCTTTGAAGAATGGCAGAAAAACATCGACACGTTGCGGAAGTCGCTCGACAGCCATGATATGCGGTTGAGATTGAACGGCCATCTAGCTGAGTTCATTGAAAAGATTGAAGTGTACAGCCGGGGTTATCCCGACCCGCTAGAGAAGTGTTTCGATCCAGAAGTCCACGATGATAATTTCGAGCAGTGGTTGGCTGCCGTGGAAGCCGCTGGTACATTTCGGTTCAAGAGCCAGCAACAACGTAGCGAGTTCGTGGCGTGGGCAACGCTACAGAGAAGGTCTCGCAAAGGGAGATTCTTGCGAGTATATTACCGGCATACGGACGCCCAACGCGAGCGAATGCAAAAGACGTGGGGCGATGCTTGGCGACCATTCTTGGACGTACCGCTTGCCGATTCCGTTGGCTGCCAGCCCAATCCGCTCACGGTGCTAGATCAATTCAACACCCGGAAAACGAAACGTATGCTCACAAACGGCTAATCATTGCCCATTGCCCACCGTGCGTGTGGCCGGCGAGAATCCAGCCGCTAAATCCCTCCCAACCGACCAGATCGGCGGTGTCGGGATTGTGGCTCAGGGCAATGGCAGGCTGCGACAAGTTAAGCTGGGCCTTCGCGGCGGCAAGGTCGAACGTCCCGGCCCAGAGATCATCGAGCCCCATCACCTGCAGGCCAGCGACCACTCCCACGGCGTTGCGGAGCATCGTGACGCCGACAGCTCCGTAAGCTGGTCGGCAACATCCGCTTGCCCCCAACTCGGGCCGTAATCATGGTTACCAAGTGAGCCGAATGTCGCTCGCCGACCGAGCGGCAATTCCGCAAACATGCGGCGCGAGTGTTCGATCACATCGGGAGCGTACGAGGTGAAGTCGCCTGTGTAAACGACGATATCCGGAGCCGCTGCGCGCACACGCTGAAAGACACTCACCAAATAGTCATCATCCACCTTTGGGCCAATGTGAAGATCGCTGAGCTGCGCCAGGCGCGCGCCTTCGAGCGCGACTGGTAAATCTGCGATGGGCAGAGGCCGCTCCACAATCTCAAGCCAATGGGGCTCGACTTGCCAAGTGTAAAACCCAACGCCAAGCGCCGTCCCGCCCAGCGCCGCCGCGGATTGCAGAAATCGTCGTCGGGAAATCATCACAGGCGATGGTCGGGGCTACGGCTGTTGGTTCGTGACCGAGAATTTCGTGGGTGGCATGCCCTCGCTCGCTCCGGCATGCTCACGCGAAACACTATCGCCAACGCGAGCGTGGGCATGTCCGTGTTTCGCGAGAGCATGGCGCCCCAAAAAGATGTCAAACTAAATCGTAACGCGAGGAATCTACTAACCCGGCGGCCAGATCATTTGGCGGCCACCCAATACATGAAAGTGCAAATGGTCGACCGATTGCCCGCCGTCGCGCCCACAGTTGGCGACCACCCGATAACCATTTTCCAGCTTCAGTTCCTTGGCCAGGTTACGAATCACCATCCACATGTGTCCCACCAGCGCAGCATCATCATCCGCCAACGTGGCAACCGATGTAATCGGCCGCTTGGGTATCACGAGCACGTGCGTGGGGGCCTGCGGGGCAACATCGTGAAACGCCAAGCAACGCTCATCTTCGTAGATGATCTTGGCCGGAATTTCTTTATCGATGATACGCTGAAAAATCGTTTTCTCGGCCATGTTTGGATGGACAGTCTTCAAAATGAGCAGAAGTACGCCGTTATACGGTGGTACCCTGTTCTGGGTTCACGAATTCTCAAATTTGATCGAAATTCCCTCATCGCGCAACAGCAAGGGAATGCCATGGGTAATCGGGTAAATTACGTCGCTGCCCGCCCGCACCAATGCAGCAGCAATGGGATCCGAAACTCTGCGACCACCACGATTTACCACCTCGCCGGCTCGAATCAAGCCGTTGATTTCGCGGACCTGCGCATCGCTAGCGAGTGTCAGCGGCGAATGGTCATCGGGGCAACGAAGGTGCGAGACTGATTTGAGATGAAGCATGGCTCTGCTGGCACGGGAATTCGAAGGTCGATTTTCGTTGTGCCCATGCGTCGGACTGCGGCTCGTAAACCGTTTAGAGTGGCTCAATTATCCTGCAATTTCAAGGGGCCGGCTGCCCGTCAATTGCCAAATGCGAACGGAGGTCAGTTTGGCTCGCGCTTTAATTTTTGCACCCTATGCTGCTTTCTATAGATAATCATTTCTTTTCAGAACGTCCGTATTGCTTTACAAGCTCACTACGCCACTCTTGCGATAGTGCCCTGGCCGAGAAGCCATAACTTAAAGGTAGCAAGATCGCCTGTTCAATCTCTAGTGCGTGCAATTCATCAATTATCATTTGATATTCTGGAAGCCGCTCTTTATCTCCAATCGCAAGTACGCCGATTTCGTTCCCGCTCTCGCAGTAGATGCACCATTCTCCGACATTACTATTGCAGGCAAAACGATCCACGCCATACAACCATCCTTCACCGGTGGCAGGGTTGCCCCCCAAGAATGTTTGGTACCCATGCTCGGTCGTGTCTCTGTCGAATTGAAAACGTGACCACTCGTCGCTGCCCGCAACGTCTAAATCGATCATCAAAGCACATGTTCCGCCCTCAACGTGAAGCAGCGCTTTCACCACTTGAGTGAAGTGTGCCTCAAGCATACGATCTGAATCGAAGAAATGGAAACTGTCCCATCGCCCTTCAAACACATACTGCGGAAATCGGTGGGTCCTGTCAATGAAACACCTAATGTCCATAATCATAAATGCCATACCGTTAATTGTTCACAAATTATCACTAATTCCCACCAAGTCGAATCTTTGCAGTCTTGACACCTGCTTTCGCGGCTTGCAGGCTTGCTTCCCCGGTGCTAGTTGCTGTATAAAGTGTGTACGTCTGGTCACCATTTGTCAAAACTGTAAACGGCCCGTTTGAACCCGTCCCTTGTCTTACTACCTTGAAACCGTTCGCCACAAGGTTCGATTGCGCCTCTTGTGCAGTCACGTTCGTCTGCACATTCATATAACGAGCGCCACGTGAGGTAAGTGACGTGCTAGCGGATCTTGCCGCTGATGAAGCATTTCGGGATTTGCCGATATTCACGATAAGCGACACCCGGCCGATTACGCCGTCGCAAATACCGTTCGTGGACTTCATGTTCGAGTCGAAAGCCGGCTACCAGGGCAACCACGATGAAGAAGCCATTTCAATCAATGATATGTCTGTTTGCCGCACTTGCGGGGGGAATTTGCAGTGCCCAAGTGACCACGACCGAAGAAGTCGGGCCGGACGGTGTGAAATTTCGCGTCACCCGACAGGTCGTGCAGCGGTCGATCCCCACGACGCAATACCAAACGCAACAGCAGAAGGTCTACCGACCACAAGTCGCGACGGAATACCAAACCGTCCAGCAGACGTACGCGGTACCGGTCACGGAATATCGCGTGGTGCCGCGGTTGCGAAACTGGTGGGATCCCTTCGGCGGCGCCTACTGGACCAACGAACTTGAACCGGTAACCCGCTGGGAAGCTCGCCCCGCGACCGTTCAGGTTCCGGTCGCCCGAACCAAATGGGTTGAGGAAACCCAAACGACTCAGGTGCCTGTAACGACCTACAGAACCGTAGCTGAGGAATACACGAGCAAGACTTTTATCAGCGCACCCGCTGCGGCAAACACTCAGGTTGCTGTCGCACCGACCGCAACGCCATCAGCCTTGCCGCCACCACCGAATGCCGGCGGTGAGCTGTACCAGAGCGATCCGCCAAGAAGCGCAAGCCGGTTGTCTTCCGGCGCAGCCGATAATAACCCCTATCACCGGTAGAGTTGCTGGAACTTGCGTTCCTCGTTACTGCGGATTGTCTGCCGTCACCCGCCGGCGCCGGCTCCGTGCACTGGCGGCCGCCGTCCACTCTTTCGTGAGCGTCTCGAAGACTTCCGGACTCTCGTACCGGACAACGCCCTTGCCCTCGGGCATGGGGCCAATCAACCCACGAAACACCGGCAAACCGCGCAGACTCAGATCGGTGCTACAATCGTCAATGCCGATCTGAGTATGCATTTTCAGAACGGTTTCGTGTTTCTCGTAATCCTTAGTGCGTAATTCGCCGTTGTTGCCGCGCGTAACAATCCGGATCGTAGGTTTCATGGGGAAGGCGTAAATGATAACGGGAGGGGGAAGCCTCAATCGATACATGCCGCCACGGGGGAGATTGCGGCCTTGCTGGATCGGCCGGTAGAACGACGTGCGAGCCACCGGGGATTGAGGTCAGGACATGAATGCTATCGACCCCACCACGGCGCGTGGCTCACGGAAAAGTGGCGGGCAACTACAACAGGCGTACCAGCGCAATTCGTCACATTCGCTGCCGCAACGTAACTCGGTACGAAACGCCACTCACCGCATATTTTCGACAAGGAAAAGTCCTCGATACGTTGCTGCAACCAGTTCCACGCCGATTATCCGCAAGACCGCAGCCGCCGGAGCTAGGCAAAACGCTCCGTGTGATTGCCATAAATCGTGTAATTCCCACGCTGCCGTTGGCTTGGAGTTTGCCTTGCCGACGGGATTCATTTTGTATCTAATAAAGGTGCCCGGAGGGTAAGCGAATTGGCCAGCGGCCTGACTCGAAATCAGGTGCCGGGAAACCGGTTGGGGGTTCGAGTCCCCTGCCCTCCGCTGCAACGTAAGTACAGCCGATCATTAGAGTTATGATACCGGGCTAACGTTAGGCCGTGCGGTATTTCCCACGCACTTACAAAAGCGTGGTGGCGGTAGCTACTACTCTTTTGGCAAGTAAAGGGAGAACCGCACGTGCCCAAACTGTCCAAGGCGATTCCGAGACTCCGAAGGCACAAGGCGACGGGCCAATGGCTTGTCAGCATGGTCGCAGCCGTAGTTTTTTCGGCCCAAGAAACGCAACGGCAACGCGAGCGGCGACACCGAGCGCGTCACAGCCCATTCCCGCCGACGACCTAACCATCGTTGAACGTCTGCAACGCTATTGGTCCCACACTATCCAACGCCGGCCGCAGGTAGTCGAGCCACGCTATTTTTGACTCCCCGTCGAACGATTGGGGCGCTGACAAACTAGCTCCGTCCAAATGCAATTGCACGGGCGTACCATCAGCCAAGCCCATTTGTTCGCGCGGCCGGAAGATACCTGCGTCGAAAATCGCCGACGCCGACGTAGTGCGGCTCATGCTGCGACTTTATCGCTCAGCACGCTTTCTTGTCCAGCTAATTCTCGCCTCAGCATTAGGCGGCAAACCGCTGCGTTTCACTTCCCGACGCAACCTGTTTACGGACAACGCAAATGAGCGATAGCCCGCACAGCAGCGGCAAGCGTCCGAGCAAATGTGTTTCGCTGCCCATTACCCGTGAAAGAACGGAATTAACCATTCGCGGCGGAATAGCCAAGTCGCCCGCCACGTTGCCGTTGCCCAGAAATTTGCTCGCCAACCGCGCCGCGGCAGCGGGTGGAAAGAGCAGCGTATTATAATGACTCAGCATAAGCGTTTCGACGTCGGCCTGCCGCCACAGTCCTGCAAATTGCCGTTGGCCATAACGTCGAAAATGATGATGATGCCTATCACGCGGCGAGTAGAGCCACTGATACGCCGGCACCGTTGCGACGACAATGCCGCTCGGCTTTAGCAAACGCACCGCCGTTCGCGCCGACGCCGCATCATCGTCGATATGTTCAAGCACGTCGGTCAGCAACACGACGTCGAAACACCCCGTCGGCAAATCGATATCATTCGGCAACCGGCCGTAGATTACCCGGTCGCCTAATTGTTGTCGGGCAAGTTCCAACGCATGGGGCGAGCATTCGACACCGATGACATCGTGCTTATTGGCCATGCTGACCAAATTGCCGCCGGTGCCGCAACCTAACTCGCAAATCTTCAACCTCTGCCCCGCCCTGCCCGGCGCGTATCTCTCGACAAGGGACCATACAATCCGCCGCCGCGCACGAAACCACCAATGTGCCTGCTCAACCCGATGTAGTTCTTCGTACAATGTCGCGTCCATTTGATATTTCAGTCCGCAAACTACGCTGCGTGCCGTTGTTCTCGTTCTGGCTCTCCGCCGTTGGCTATTCTCGCCGCAGCTTGTCGCTGTACTGCTGCTCTCCAGATGTATCGCCGGTAGATCGTCACCAAATCGCGCGCCGCCACGACAAAGTCCCACGGCTTCAATCGCGAGCCGCCGACATCGCGCCAGCGATCGAGTGGGGATTCGTAAATCAAGTTGCCTGCGTCTACAGTTGGGTTCGAATTGCGAGCATTCGCCGTCACTCGTGCGAGAATTTCAACGTCAAAAATCCATCGTGACAAGAATGGCTGTGCGAATATAGCGGCAAGCTCTGGCGTCACGCGAAATAGTTTTGCGCCGCATTGACTGTCGTACACCGGCAGACCGAGAATGTATGACGCCGTGGTCGCAAAGACGCGGCCCAACAGGTGCCGCCAGCCACTACGTTGAATTTCCCGTCCCAAAAGTGCCACGCGACTGCCCATCGTAAGTTGAACGGTGGGCCGCGTCCGCAGCACATTCACGAGGCGTGGAATTTCGCCAAGCGGCGCTGCCAGGTCGGCATCAAAATAGCCGACGAAATCTGGCGCTCGGCGGATTGCCGCTTGAATTCCCCGACGCACGGCCTCGGCTTTCCCAAAATTCCGGCCCAATCGCATTGTGTATATCTGTTGTGGGTGCGCCTGACGTAACCGCTCCAACATCAGGGGCGTGTTATCGGTGCTGCCGTCATCAACGAACAGCAAAGCGATCTCCGGGCAGTCGGCAATGAACTCAGCAAACGCGCGCACGTCGAGCCTCTGAGCTTCGTTGAAGCACGGTAGGACGACGATTGTCGTCCGCCGGGTTGTTGCAGACTTTTTATCCATTGCGCTTGCGAGCCGCAAACGATAGGGGTCTTTGCTGCTTGCTGCAATCGCATTGCCGCAGCGGCCACCATTTATGGCCGCAGGCAGTCTTGCACTGATAGCAGGATTCAGGTATTCTCTCGCCCACTTTCTTGCTTCTGCGGAAACTGCTGCGGAATATCGTAATCGCATGCGACCCGAATTCTCTGCCGATGCTGCTGCGCCGGCCCGCACGAACGGGCGTCCGTATGCGGATGTGGCCGCAGTGGCCGCGCTCGTTCTTGCAGTTACACTGCTGTACGGTGCGCGGCTCAGCTTGCTGCCCCTAGTGGGCGAGGAAACCCGTTGGGCCACGGCCGCTCGCGAGATGCTGGCAACCGGCGACTGGGCAGTCACACGCCAACAGGGCCAAGTGTTTGCCGAGCGGCCGCCGATGACCGTGTGGCTGATGGCACTTGGCGGCTGGCTGCGCGGCGACGTTGATTCGATCGCCGTTCGGCTTCCCAGTATCATCGCCGTCGTGCTGACATCGTTAGTTGTTTTCCTATATACTCGTGCATTTGCCGCCACGACGACGGCGTTCGTCGCGGCGTTGGTTTACGCAACGTTCGGGCAAGTGCTGCAAATCGGCCGGCTCGGCGAATCGGAAGCGACGTTTGCTCTGTTTGTTGGGACATCACTACTGTCGTGGCATCTTGGTTATGTGCGTGGCTGGTGGCCTGTTTTGACCTGGTCCATTGGCTTCGGTTTCGCGGCGTTGGCCGCGCTGGTGAAAGGGCCACAGGCGCCCGTCTATTTCGTGGCGATCACGTCTTTCTATCTCGTATATCAGCGCGATTGGCGATATCTCTTCAATTGGCAACCATTGATTGGTGGGTGTGTCTTTGCGGCGACGATCGCGGCGTGGCAGATTCCATTTTATCTGCGTACCGATTGGCAGCATGTGTGGGCGACATGGGCCGGCCTGGCGGGTGATCGCTTTCACTTGTGGGGCGTGCTGGAACATGCGGTCACTTACCCGGTCGAAACGTTTGTTTGCCTGTTGCCGTGGTCGCCGATGTTGGTGGCCCTGGCGTGGCCGAGCGTTCGACGTCGGGTGATCGAGCGGTACGACGCGGCTGTATTTTTGGTCATCGCGATGCTCGTGGCCTACCCGACTGTGTGGCTTGCCGCGGGGGCCCGAGGACGTTATTTCATGCCGCTGTATCCGCTGGCGGCCGTTCTGATGGGGCTGGTCATCGAAAGCTGTGCGACCGCTCCGCGCGGTTCAGCAGCCCGGCGGGCATGGCATCGGTTCCTGCTGTTGTTGAGTGCGGCGATGGCCGCTGTCGGTTTGTTCGTAAGCGTTCGCCCGTGGTTGCCGAATGCGACGGGGACCGTGTTGCGCGAATCTCCTTCGATTGACGTATTGTTCGTCGCGACGGCCGCTGGCGCCGTGTTCTCGATCTGGTCGGCGTTCCGCCGACGTGGGAATGTTGTGCCACCGCAGGCCGCTGCGGCGATCGCCGCCGTGGTGGGGTTGGGTGCCGTGGGGCCGATCATGAACACCAACGCCGGGAAATGGAGCGATCCCACGGGCGTCGTGGTGGAGTTGGCGAGCCACATACCAAACGACTTGCAACTGGCGAGCTTGACGCCGATCGATCATCGGTTTGCCTATTACTACGGCCAGCCGATCCGTGAGTTGGGCTGGCCGACTAAGATCGATGACCTGCCGCCGGACGTTGAGTATTTTTGTTTCATGCGTTGCCCGGGCGATACAGCTTCCGCCCGCGCTGCTGGCCGCGGGCGAACGGTATACACGACACCCGGCACGCTGCCGTTCGCTTGGGACGAAGTGACGTCGATCTGCACCGACCGGCGTCCCGACTTGCCGACGGCCACGTCCGTCGTGCTGGGCCGCGTCGTGCGACCGATCCGCGCGGAAGTGACCGATGTCACCAAGCCGCGAGTTGAGGCGGCTGCACAACAAACTGCCACGCAGCGGAAGTGAGGGTGTGTTTCCGCACGTTTCAGCCGACGATCATGCCTCACCAATCGAAGCATGCGCGTGCGAATTGCGATTGGCCAGGCAAGCCACGGCGATCCGAATTCGGTCGTAGCCGACGCGGCCGTCGAGTTCGTCGAAAATTGGCCGCAGCCTGGCAGTGCCAACCTTGTTCGCCGCGGCGGCAATCTCGTTGAATTCGTCGGCGGTCATCCAGGGCGAGGTGTCGGCGATCCGCCGCTGATGGATGTAGGCCTCGAGATATCCTAGCACGGTCGAGATGGCGCGGCCCAAGCGTTCGGCAATTTGCTCGACGTTCAGCCCCGCGTCGAACAAGGGAAACGCTTGCACGGCGTTGGCGTTCGGCGTTTCGACAATGGGTTGGATTACGACGGCTGGGCGCGATTGGTCCTGCGACAGGCCATGTTCCTGGCAATAAGCCGTAATGCATTCGAGAAACGGCTCGCCGACATCGGCCAATTTCTTTTGCCCCACGCCACGGACATCAAGCAAACCGGCGGGCGAGGAAGGTCGCTGCCGGGCCATGTCGCGCAGCGTCGCATCGCCGAAGACGATATAAGCGGGTACGCCGCGCTCTTCGGCGAGTTGCCGTCGTAGGTTTCGCAACGCATCGAAGAGGCCGCGATCGACGCCGTCCCAGGAATCGACGAACGCGGCCGATGGTTGTTGGCCGCCCTGCTTCGCCGGTTGCAGGAGCGTTGGCGTGCACTCGCCGCGCAGCAAGCGGCGTCCCTCCGGCGTTACACTTAACGTGTGGTATTCGCCATCTTTGGCCAAGAATTGTTGTTGCACGAGTTGCTCGATCCACTCGCGGACATCCTGCTTGCGGTGGTCGGCGAGCAGGCCCCAAGTGCTCAACTGGTTGTGGCGAGCGGCGAGAATTCGTTCTTCTTCCGAACCGACGAGCACGAGCGCCACGTAGTCGGCCCCAAAGCGCTCCTGCACACGCAGCACGCACGAGAGAATCTTCTGGCCGAGGATCAGCGGCTCCTCGACATAGGCGAGATTTCCCAGGCACACATCACAGGCGCCGCACGGGCCGCGCGTCCAGGCCTGGCCAAAATGTTCGACGAGGCTGGCATGGCGGCAACGGACGCCGGTGGCGTAGGCTTCCATTTTGGCAACCGAGGCCATCGCCGCGGCGCGGGGCTCGGCCGGCAATTCATCGAGCATTCGTTTCCAGGTGATCGCATCGCGCCCCGAATAGAGCAGCCAGCACTCGGCTTCCACGCCGTCGCGCCCGGCCCGGCCGCTTTCCTGCTGGTAGTGCTCGAGCGACTTAGGCATGCCGGCGTGGACGACGAACCGCACGTTCGACTTGTCGATGCCCATGCCGAACGCGACAGTGGCAATGATCACATCGGCTTCTTCCTTCAAGAAAGCTTCTTGATTGCGAATTCGTTCTTCATCGCTCAGGCCGGCGTGGTAGGGCAGCACCGAGTAGCCCATCGCTTGGAGTACGGTCGTCGTCTTGTCGACTTCTGCCCGGGTGATGCAGTACACGATGCCCGACTGGCCGCGAAAGCGATCGATCACCCGGCAGACCTGGCCGAGCCCGCGTTCGCGGCGGGCGACGTGATAGACCAAATTTGGCCGGTGGAAATCGCCGACGAGCACTTCGGCAGCGCGGAGGCCCAATTGGGCGACGATATCCTGGCGCACCTGCTCGGTGGCGGTGGCCGTGTAGGCATGCACGGCGACATTGGGGAAGCGGTCGCGTAGCATTCGCAAGGCGCGATACTCGGGCCGGAAATCGTGCCCCCACGCGCTGATGCAGTGCGCTTCATCGATGGCAAAATAGCTGATGTTTTGAGCCGCGAGAAAATCCAACGTCCGCGACGTGACCAGACGCTCGGGCGACATGTAGAGCAGCCGCAAACTGCCCGCTTCCACTTGCCGGGCGACGCGTCGCTTTTCCTCGCTGCCGTGCGTGCTGTTCACGGCCGCGGCGGGCACGCCACAGGCCACCAAGCCATCGACCTGATCTTTCATCAGGGCGAGGAGCGGCGAAACGATGATCGCCACACCCGCGCGACACAGCGCCGGCGCCTGATAGCAGAGCGATTTTCCACCGCCCGTGGGCATGACGACCAGCGAGTCGCGGTCCTCCAACACGCTTTGAATCGCTTCGCGCTGGAGCGGCAGGAAATCGTCGAATCCCCAGTACTCCTTGAGGACCTGTTTGACAGCATCATGCGACATCGCCTGGCCTTGCAGTTCTACTACTTCGTTTCATCGGGGCGACGCGAGAGTGCGAAATAGATCACATAGATCCAAGATAAGATCGCCGCCAGAATCGCCCACAAAATCGAGCGGTTCCGCTGCCAGGAACAAACCACGGCAATGACCGCCCCGATCCCAAGACCGTTGTGGATGACCGTCGTCGTTGAAGATTGTGCGAGTAAGCCGATCATATCGCCCACCGAGCCGCGGATGCACGATACCAACGAGGATGCCGTCATTGTAGGCCGCGCCACACGCGGGAGGCAATTCCCCAAGGCACGTTGGCAGCCGCTTCGTCTGCCGCCGTGTATATTAAAGTGCTTCCCTGCCGTGGCGTGGGCGCACGCTCGATGCTGTTGACACCTTGATTTTGGAGTCGATATGACCTACCGGCCGTTCACTATCCGTACGACTTTGACACTCATGTTGCTCGGGATGGGTTTCAACGCGGAAACACTCGCCAAGGACTACTTTCTCACGATTGGTGGCGGCCCCGACACGGAAAGTAATCAGCTCTCCTTGGAACGCAACGTCATCTTTCAGCAATCCGTATTGGCAGCCAAACGCCCCGACCATCCTTCCTACGATGTGTGGTTCGCCGATGGCGACGACCCGCATCGCGATTTGCAGTGCCGCGACCCGAAGTTCGAGGAGTCCGTCCCGCTCGCCCGCCGCTTGCTCGCCGAACTGCTCGGTGATGCCGGGGCAGCCGATCTCGTTTACCGCAACAACGCGGTGCCGAACGTGCGTGGCCCTGCCAACTTGGAACTCGTAAAGCAGCGGTTTGCCCAGGTTGCCGAGCAGGCTCGGGCAGGCGATCGGGTGATTATTTATGTGGCCGGCCATGGCGGCAAGGCTCGACGGGGATCACGTCGTCGGGAGGGCCAGCCGCGACGAAATGCGTACAACACCACCTTCTACTTTTGGAACAACGAGCAAATCACGGCCAGCGATTTCACCGGTTGGCTCGACCGCTTTCCGCCGGAAACGAAAATCGTCCTGGTCATGGTGCAATGCTACGCCGGTGGTTTTTCCCATACGATTTTCCAGCGTGCCGATGCGAATGCCGGCCTTTCCGATCACGCCCGCTGTGGCTTCTTCGCGCAGTTGCACAATCGCAGTGCCGCCGGGTGCACGCCCGACGCCGAGGAAGGCGACTTCGAGGAATACAGCACCTATTTTTGGGGTGCGCTCGGCGGTCGGGCACGGGATGGCAGGCCGATCACCGTGGCCGATTACAACCGCGACGGGCAAGTGTCGTTTGCCGAGGCACATTCGTATGCCGTCATCGAAAGCAACACGATTGATGTGCCCGTGCGTACCACGGAAGCTCTGCTACGCAAATACAGCCATGCGCCAAAGTCGCTGGAAGAGGAAACGGATAAACGTCTCACGCTGAGTGGTCCCGTGAGCAAACTGGTGCCGTACTGCCGGCCCGACCAGCGCGCGGTGCTGGCGCAGCTTTTGCCAAAGCTGCAATTGGACGCGAATGCCACGATGGAAGATATCGACGGTAAAGTCGCCGGCATTCAACGGGAACTCGAAGCCGCGAACGCCCAGCTCGATTCGACGGAGCAAACGCACCACGATGCGCTCGCGAAGCTGCAAGCGGAATTGTACGAAATCTGGCCAGAACTCCACAGTGAGTGGGCGCCGCTGGCGGTCGAATTGGTGACGGATCGGGCCAGCGAATTTGTGGATACCGTGCAAAAGCTGCCTGACTATGCCACGTGGCGCTATGCCGCAAAGCGCCAAAAGGAATTGACGAAGGTGGCATTGCAGTTGGAACGCGACAAAGCTCGGACCGAACGGCTTCAGCGGCAGTGCGAGACGCTGGTTCTCGCCGCCAATCTGCCCAAAGTCGCTACACCAGAGATCGTGAAGCGTTACGAACAGTTGCTCGCGCTGGAAGAGGAAGCGCTGACGGAACCCAGCCAAGTGGGCAAGTGATTTCTCGTTCCGTTTCTCGTTCCCACGCTCTGCGTGGGAACGGAAGGCTTCGCCGCTCCGCGGCAATCGCGACCTTAACGGTACCAATCAAGTCACTGAAATCGTTTTGTTCACGTGAGGCGATTGCAAACCACAATCGCCTGCTTGGCGCGGTCTCTGGCGTATCGTACGTTGTGGTCATTCGCGGCGAGTTGGCGTCGCCCCATTTCTTCTCCACAAATTGGCGGGTTCATATGACGTTTCTCCTAGCCCTCGATCAGGGCACCACGTCGTCGCGGGCAATCGTGTTTTCGGCCGCCGGCGAAATTGCCGCCGTAGCGCAACGTGAGTTCCAGCAGCATTATCCGCAACCTGGTTGGGTCGAGCACGATGCCGAGGAGATTTGGTCGAGCCAGCGCGATGTAGCCTGTGAGGCACTGGCCAA
Organism: Planctomycetota bacterium; assembly: GCA_029781135.1. GTDB lineage: Bacteria > Planctomycetota > Planctomycetia > Pirellulales > Lacipirellulaceae > JABDGM01. Next base: position 26,303 of record JAKOXH010000046.1, on the reverse strand, counting down.
CGCTCGCCTTAAGGCGAGCGACATCAGCGCGATCGGCATCACCAACCAGCGTGAAACGGTGGTGGTTTGGGACCGCGCGACAGGGCAGCCAATCCATCGGGCGATCGTGTGGCAGGATCGCCGCACCGCGAGTACCTGCGATAAACTGCGAGCCGATGGCCACGAGCCAATGGTGCATGGCAAGACTGGCCTGTTGCTCGATCCATATTTTAGCGGCACCAAGATTGCCTGGATTCTCGACCACGTCGAAGGTGCTCGTGCGGCGGCGGAAGCGGGCAAGCTCGCCTGCGGCACGGTCGATAGCTGGTTGATTTTCCGGCTAACCGGCGGCGCGGTGCATGTGACGGATGCCTCGAACGCCTCGCGCACGTTGCTCATGAACATCCACACCGGCGACTGGGATGATGAGCTGCTCGCCGCACTCAACGTGCCGCGCGCGGTTTTGCCACAAATTCGCGCGTCCAGTGAATTATATGGTGAAGTTACCACCGTTAAAGAATTGAAGGGCCGGCCAATCGCGGGGATTGCCGGCGATCAGCAGGCCGCGCTGTTCGGCCAGGCCTGCTTTTCCGCCGGAGTGGCCAAGAACACCTATGGCACGGGTTGCTTCATGTTGATGCACACGGGCGCGCAGGCCGTCGATTCGCAAAATCGCCTGTTGACCACCATCGCCTGGAATCTCGGCGACCGACCTGAATATGCTCTGGAAGGCAGCGTATTCGTGGGCGGTGCGGTGGTGTCTTGGCTGCGTGACGGGCTAGGAATCATCAAGTCGTCGGCCGAGGTGGAGGCGCTCGCGCGATCGGTGCCCGATAGCGGCGGCGTGTTCGTCGTGCCGGCGTTCACGGGGCTGGGTGCGCCGCATTGGGATCCGTACGCCCGCGGGGCGATTGTCGGCATCACGCGCGGCACGACGGCAGGCCACATCGCCCGGGCTGCGATCGAAAGCGTGGCGTTCCAGGTGGCTGATCTCGCCGATGCGATGCAAAGCGACGCTTCTGGAACCCTCACCGAGCTGCGCGTCGATGGCGGGGCGAGTGTCAACGACGGTCTGCTCCAGTGGCAGGCCGATATGATGCAACTGCCGGTCGTGCGGCCCAAGGTGACGGAGACGACGGCCCTCGGGGCCGCGTATTTGGCTGGTTTGGTGGTGGGCGTGTGGAAAGGCCGCGATGAAATCGCCGGGCACTGGCAGGTGGATCGTCGCTTCGAACCGCGGATGCCGACGAGCGCAGCGGCCGCGATTCGGGCGCGCTGGAACGATGCCGTGGAACGGTCGCGCGGCTGGGCGAAGGAAGGATAGTGGCGATTGCGGATTTGGGATTGCGGATTGCGGATTGGACCGCACTCTAATCCGCAATCCGAAATCCGCATTCCGAAATCGTGAGGGCGGTTCATCATGCAAACTTATCTCGCTGAGTTCATCGGCACGGCGATTCTTGTCCTGCTCGGCAACGGCGTGGTGGCGAACGTGGTGTTGCCGCGGACGAAGGGCAACGGGGCGGGGTGGATCGTCATCACGTTTGGCTGGGCAATGGCGGTGTTCGTCGCCGTGTGGTGCGTGGGGGCGATCAGCGGGGCACATCTCAATCCGGCCGTGACGGTTGGCCTCGCGCTAGCAGGCAAATTTGGCTGGGAGCTAGCGGCTGGTTACATCGTGGCCCAGACGCTGGGTGCGATGGTCGGGGCGGTGCTTGTATTCATCTTCTATTACGATCATTATGCTGCGTCGGATGATGCGGATGCGAAGTTGGCGACGTTCGCCACGGGGCCGGCGATTCGCAATTTGCCGCGAAACCTGTTAAGCGAAGCCGTGGGAACGTTCGTGCTCGTGTTCGCCGTGCTGATGGCCGCGGAGCCATCGCTTACGTGGGCGAGTCTCTCCGAGACTCGCACTTCACGCCTCGCAGAGTCGCCGCCACGCGAGGCGAACGCCGGGCCAAATTCCCCCAATGGAAAAATTGGGCTCGGTGCGCTGGGGGCGCTACCCGTCGGTTTGCTAGTCTTCGCGATCGGTTTGTCGCTGGGCGGCACGACGGGTTACGCGATCAACCCGGCCCGCGATTTTGGCCCCCGCATCGTGCATTCGCTGCTGCCCGTGCCGGGCAAGCGCGATAGCGATTGGTCCTACGCGTTCGTGCCGATTATTGGGCCACTCGCTGGTGCGGCGCTGGCTGTTGCATTGTCGAAGGCGTTTGCCTAGAGCAAATTGCCAAAAATGCGTAGCCGCGTTTCCTCAAGAAACCCGCGACGAAAAATGAAAATCCTTGGCACGAAAAAGAGCAAGATGCTCTAGCAAATACGTAGACTCATCGGAAGCTGTATAAGACAATCATGCCGTTCAATTTCATTAAATTGGATGCGGTCGCCAGTCCTACAATCCGTTATGGAACTCAGTTGTCCACTCGCTTCGTCTCAACTCCCCAGCCGCTGTAACTGGAACGTTGCAGGAGTTCGTGGAGGCGGCGGTTGGCCTTGCGGAGGACGAGGTCGCGGTCGGTCGAGCCGTTGATTTCTTCGTTCCACCACTCGTAGAGTTCTCGCTTGCTGCTGTATTCGGCAACGCCACGGATCGCCTCGTCGGCTTCGGGGCCGTAGGTCTCGATGTGGTGGAGCAGGATATCGGTCAGTGGATGATCGCCGCGTTTTCCGTAGGTCATCGTGTGGTCCCTCTCTCAGTGACCGAAGTCGCGAGCCGAATAAATAACATTCGCAATGATTGGGTCTGGCGATGGCATTGAACTGGCAGTACTCGCTCCGCTCCGCGTCGCGGCTAAACGGCCGACCATGATCAAGGCAATCACCACAACAAAAGAATTATAACGTGGGCGCGAGGATTCGCACGCGGATTTTCGGCGGCCACAAGATGCGGGACCAGCGCGACAAGGTTTGGGCAAGATGCGGCAAGTTGTCAACGGAGGTTGAAGTGCGATTGTTGAAGGTGGGCGCATGAGCGAGGATCGCTTCAATCTGGCGAAGCCTTGTGGGAGGCGTCTCCCCGACGCCGAGATTGCGCGAACTTCGCGAACGGCTTGAAGTGTAACGCCTCATCGGAGTCGGAGACCCCTCCCACAAGTCTTCTTAGCAATTGGCGTCGCACACTCGATTCTGCGAATCACCGAAGCCGCGCGGGTTGCTGCGGTGCCACTTCCAGGCGCTTTGGATGATCTCTCGCAATGTGCGTTTGGCTTGCCAGTTGAGTTCGCGTTTGGCGGCCGAGGCATCGGCGACGAGGGCGGGTGGGTCGCCTTCGCGGCGGGCCACCGTGCGGATGGGGATTGGGTGGCCGGCGATTTCGCGGCAGAGGCTGATCACTTCTTGCACGCTCGCGCCGTGGCCGGTGCCGAGGTTGAGCTTCAATGCCATGCCGGGCTTGAGTTTTTCTAATGCGGCGACGTGGGCGGTGGCCAGGTCGTCGACGTGGATGTAGTCGCGGATGCAGGTGCCGTCGGGCGTGGGGTAGTCGGTGCCGAAGATGTCGACGCTTTCGCGCTGTCCGAGGGCGACTTGCAGCACGAGCGGAATGAGATGCGTTTCCGGGTCGTGGTCTTCGCCGATCGTGCCGTCGGCCGCGGCACCGGAGGCGTTGAAGTAGCGGAGCGCGGCGTAGCCCAGGCCGTAGGCGTGCGAGTAATCGGCCAGCGCGTGTTCGATGGCGAGCTTGGTGAAGCCGTAGGGGCTGATGGGGTGTTGCGGATGGTCCTCGGTGATCGGTACGTGGTTGGGGATGCCGTAGGTGGCGCACGTGCTGGAGAAGACAATGCGGTTGACGGCCGCTTCGCGCATGGCGTCGAGCAAGCTGAGCGAGCCGACGATGTTGTTGCGGTAGTAGATGGCCGGGTCGGTCACCGAAACGCCGACGTAGGCGAACGCGGCGAAGTGCATCACCGCTTCGATCTTGTGTTCTTGCATGGCCGCGACGACGCGCGGACGGTCGAGCAAGTCGGCCGAGACGAACGGCAAGTTGCCAGCGGCTTGGCGGTGGCCTTCGGCGAGGTTATCGAGAATCACGACGTCATGGCCGCTCTTCACCAATTGTTTGGCGGCATGAGAGCCGACGTAGCCGGCACCGCCGGTGACTAATACACGCATGGAATACTCCGAAGATTCAGAATTGTCGATGGCTGCCCAGCTAATGATCTAAAGCTTGTTTAACCCCGGGCCAGCGGCGAGGCGAAACGTCGCATTCCGTCGCCGTTGGCTCCGGGTTAAACGACCCGGGGCCTTCATTTTCGATGCAATTGTCGATCTTGCCTATACGAATGTTTTCACATCAATGGCGCCACCAGTCCATGTTTGTAAAGCAGTTCGATGAGGACCGGCGAAATCTGCTGGTGCAGAGTGTCGTTGGCGAAGCCGGCCCAAGCCACGTTGGCTTCGGTATCCAGCGGTGCAATGATGGAACCGCCGGCGGGGTCGGCGATGATCGCGCCGGCTTCCTCGGCGATGAGTTTCGTGCAGAGGTCGTAGGGATGGCAGCAGTGGCCCACTGCCCTGCCCTGGGCCGCGACGACGGGCTGCACGAGCGGACGGAGATCGGTAATGAAACGATCTTGGCCGGTGGCGAGGTTATAAATTTGGCCACCGGTGCTGGCGTATTGATCCTCGAAGACGGCAACTTCGCCGTTGTGGCGCGGGACGACGCGTTCGCATAGTTCTTCATCGATCGCGGCCGTGATATCGCGCCCACCGGGGAAGAAGCGGCAGATCGTAGCGAAACCGTGACGCAAGCCGGTGGCGGATGATGGCCGCACGGCCAGCGGGCGGGTGTCGCCGGTCAAGCGATTGATGCGAACGCCGTGCGCACCTTGGCCGCGGATAGCCCACACCTGATCGGCCAGGTGTTGTTTCACAAGTGGGATTTCGGTTTGCACGGCGACTTCAATATCGGCAAGCGACGTTTTCTCGCCGCGATTGGGGGCCACACCGATGAGAATCCAGCCGGGCCGTTTTTGGTACATGAGGCCGCGAGTGCCGTCGATGGGGTCGACGATGATTCGCCAACGCGCGTGCGATTCGCTCGCATTCTGGGGCAAAAGCATCCGGCCATTCGGCAAGCCTTCGCCAATGAGAATGATAGGTTCGCGGGCCGCGACCTCTCGGCTGAACCAATCGACGAGCGCGGTCTCGCTGATGCGGTCGATGGCGTAGATGACGTCGCCCGCCCCTTCGTGGGCAACTTGGGCCAAGTGGCTTGAATCGTGCCCCTCGCACGCGCTGACGACGAGGTCGCGAATCGCGATATGCAGGCGGCGAAGCGGTTCAATGAAGTCGGCGGCGGTTGTCATGCGGAGCGAAAGAGTTGAAAGAGATGATCGATGGCCTTGCGTCTATAGGTAAAGTAGTGGCTGGCGCGAAGTAATACGAGACTGTCAATCGTCGACTGTATTTGTAAGACCTCAGCACCGCGGAGCCCCTTAGTGGGGTCCTGCCGGCATGGCAAATAGCACAGCACCTATCATCGTCGGCAGGACAAACGAGCTAAAGCCCCCAGTTTTGGAGTCGAATCGCCGCAAACAGACTATGCAATCACCGCATTTTCGGCTTGAATAACGGCATTGGCGGCGGCCGAACCGGCCGTTGCGGGGCGGTTTCGCGGTGGCACTTTTCTGGGCGGGTTCATTATGAGTCTCACAACCATCGACTGGGTCATCATGGCGGTGTACCTGGTCTTCGTGCTAGGAATCGGTTTTTGGCTGCGGCGTTCGATTCGCACCAGCACCGACTTTTTTCTTTCGGGGCGGTCGATTCCCGCGTGGGTGGCCGGGTTGGCATTCATTTCGGCCAACTTGGGTGCGCAGGAAGTCATTGGCATGGGGGCTTCCGGCGCCAAGTATGGAATTGCGACGAGCCATTTCTACTGGATTGGCGCGATACCCGCGATGGTGTTTGTCGGCGTCTTCATGATGCCGTTTTATTACGGCTCACGGGCACGTAGCGTGCCGGAGTACTTGAAGTTACGTTTCGATGAAAAGACGCGTGGCTTCAATGCTATTTCGTTTGCCGTGATGACGGTGTTTTCGTCTGGGATCTCGATGTACGCGATGGCCAAGATTATTCAGTCGCTGCATTTGTTCGATGCGGCGTTTGCGGCGGCCGGCATCGCGCAGGATCGGATCTTCGACGCCTCGGTCGTTATTTCTTCGGTAATCGTACTGGTGTACATCTTCCTCGGCGGGTTGACCAGTGCGATCTACAACGAAGTATTGCAGTTCTTTTTGATCGTCGCCGGTTTCCTGCCGCTGGTGTGGCTCGGCCTGCGGAACGTCGGCGGCTTTAGCGGACTGGCCCAGAAGGCGCCGGCCGGGTTTATGGAGTCGTGGCATGGCATGACGAATCCGCAGAATAACGCCATGGGCGTGGAGTGGTTTGGCTTGGCGATGGGTCTAGGGTTCGTGCTATCGTTTGGATACTGGTGCACCGACTTCTTGGTGGTGCAACGGGCGATGGCTGCCGAGTCGATGAGTGCGGCCCGGCGCACGCCACTGATTGCGGCCGTGCCAAAAATGTTCTTTCCTTTCCTGGTGATCTTGCCGGGAATCATTGCCGTGGCATTGCCGAATAATGTGCCGCTGCCAAGTGCATCGACTCAGGCGGAAGCCAGTGCCTCATTGGCCCGGAAGGGGATTATTCCGCAAAAGATCGACGAGAAAACGCATCAGCCGAAGGTCGATAAAGACGGCAAACCGGAGTTTGACTACGACCTCGCCATTCCAAACATGCTCATGTTCTATTTACCGACGGGCGTGCTGGGCCTTGGTTTAACCGCGCTGTTGGCGAGCTTCATGTCCGGCATGGCGGGCAACGTGACGGCGTTCAACACGGTGTTCACGTACGACATATACCAGAGCTACGTGCATCCCGGGGCGAGCGACCGACATTATCTATGGATTGGCCGATTGGCGACGGTGGGCGGCATCGCGCTTTCAATAGCGGCGGCCTACGCGGCGACGCGGTTCAACAACATCATGGACATGCTGCAGCTTGTGTTCGGGTTTGTAAACGCGCCGCTGTTCGCCACATTCGTGCTTGGAATGTTCTGGAAGCGAGCAACCGGCCATGGTGCGTTTTTCGGATTGCTGTCTGGTACGCTGGCGGCGGCCATTCATCATGGGCTCACGCTGCCACAAGGAGCGACGGCTGGCATAAAAGGCGGCTGGCTCACTGGCGGCAGTTGGATTGCCAAGGAGTACTATAGCGACATGGCTGCGAACTTTTGGATGGCCATTTGGGCCTGGAGCGTGTGTTTTGTGATGACGATTGTCGTGAGCCTGATGACCGAGCCGCGCGAGGATAAGGAATTGGCGGGGCTGGTGTACTCGCTCACGGAGCGCAAGAAGGAATATGCCGGGCCGTGGTACGAGCAGCCGGTGACGCTGGGAATTATCGTGCTACTGATGACGGCGGTTTTGAACTTTGTCTTCAGGTAATCGATCACAACCTAACTTCGTCCGCATAAGGACATATCATTATGAGTCTTGATATTCGTTTGCCGATCGGCCTCATGTTCGCAGTGCTCGGTATGTTGCTAGTTGCCTTTGGGCTCGTTTCGGATAAGGCAATCTATGACCGTTCTCTCGGCATTAACATCAATTTGTGGTGGGGGCTAGTTCTGCTCGCGTTCGGGGTCGTGATGTTCCTTTTAGGGCGGCGGGGAACATCGGCAGCGAAGTCCGCCGATGACTCGGCTGAAGGACGCGGCATCGAAGAGCGTGAGGCTCAGGTCGAGCGCGAAGGACGCAAGGGACGCGGCGGGCATTAGAGGTTGGACTTCGCATATAGCCGACCCATTTCGGGTCGGCATCCGCCCGTTTGGCAGGAAGCGTGAGCGCTTCGCCCAGCTGAGACGGCTGGGCTATCTAGCGCGAATCGCTCTTCACGATGTGCGCGCCGCGGGCCGGGCGGCTGGTGATGATCGTGGGGGCGATGCCGGTTTCCGCGTGGTAAGATTTGGCGATCGAATCGGCGACTGCGTTGACCCTGGCTGTTTCGACGAGCGATACGGTGCAGCCGCCAAAGCCGCCGCCCGTCATGCGGGAACCGCTGACGCCGCCATCCGGGCCGATCTTCTGTGCCATATCAACCAGCAGGTCGAGCTCGTGGCAGCTCACTTCGTAGTCATCGCGGAGCGACTCGTGGCTGGCGACCATGAGTTGGCCGACGGCGGGCCAGTCGCCGGCCTTAATTGCGTTGGCGGCTTCGACGGTGCGTGCGATTTCCGTAACGGCGTGGCGGACTCGCCGATATTCCGTTGATGTGAGCTTCGCTTTGTTGGTCTCAAGTTCAATAGGCGTTAAGTCCCGCGGCGACCGTGCTCCCAGCTTGCGAGTGGCCGATTCACACTGGCCGCGGCGGTCAGCGTATTCGCTGCCGGTGAGTTCGTGCTTCACGTTCGTGTTGATGATGAGCACGGTGATGTTGGGGTCCACGAGCGGAATGTGCTCGACGTGCCGCGAGCGGCAATCGAGCAGCATGAGGTGATCGGCCCGGCACATGGTCGAGGCAAACTGGTCCATGATGCCGCAGGGCATGCCGGCGTAATTGTGCTCGGCCCATTGGCAGAGAAGTGCCTTCTCGACCGGTTCGAGTGTTGCGCCGGTCATGGCCTCGATGAGTGTGGCGGTGGCGACTTCGATCGCCGCGCTACTAGAAAGTCCACCACCGACCGGAACGCTCGATTCGGCGACGGCGATGAAACCGGGCGGCCGCAGGCCGCGCTGGCCGCAGGCGGCGATGACGCCGGCGAAGTAATTCGACCAATGGCCGGGGGTGGCGTGACGCGGTGGGGAAGCGAGTGGGATGGAGACTTCGTCGTTGGTGGCGGTACTGTAAATCGAAGCGAGGGGGACAGTCCCCTTTTCTCGAATGGCGCCGTCGACAATGGCAACGTCCGGTGACGAGAAAAGGGGACAGTCCCCGGCGGCCAGGACGCAGTAGCGGTCGATCGCCATGGGCAGGACGAAGCCGTCGCTGTAGTCGATGTGCTCGCCGATGAGGTTCACGCGGCCGGGGGCGGCGACGATCCACTTGGGCGGGCGGCCGTGGCGGCGGTGGAATACTTCGGTTGCGGTTGCAATCGATTCGTTTAGCCAGTTCGTGCTCATGCGACTCATTCTACGGGCTAGGTGGCCCGCAGCCAAAGTGTTAGAGCGAACGTGGGAATGAGGAACGAAATGATGACAAATCCCCAATAACTGCCCACGTAACCGGCACAAATGGCGGCATCAAGGATGATGATCGACTGCACGCAGTGTCGCACGGCCGCTTGAACGCGCTGGGGCGATGGTTCGAAGATCGCCACGACGCAGCGCCGGCTGGTAATGAGAAACAGGGCCGCCCAAAGTAGATACCAACCCCCCGTGGGCACTTCGAGCGGCGGCCGGAAGTAACTGAGCCAAGGCGTTGCCGTAAGCAGCGCCATGCCGGTAAGGATTACGACGAATCCGGAGGTCAGTTGCACGCGTGAACTGACGCGAGCGTCTGTGCGAGCGAACTTCGTGACGCCCATTACGTAAACGCCAAGGCCAGTTGCGATAAGGAGTTCGGCCTTTCCCCAGGGCAGAATCATGAGGCTCATGCCGAGGAGCACGTTGAGGAACCGGCATTCGCCCATGAGCAACGGGCCGAACCGGGAATGCTTGAGCCAACCGTCGTACAGCAGAATGATGCTGGCCAAAATCGTGGCAATAACGCCGGGTCGCCAATCGTTGGCAGAGAACGTGACGATCCAACCAAGTGCGACGCCGCTGCATAACAACGTCCATCCCACGACGGCGGCGGTACCGCGCGAGATGCGGCCAGAGGGGATCGGCCGGCTGGGCTGTTCGACGGCGTCGATCTCGGCATCGAACACGTCGTTGAGCACCATGCCGCTGAGGTAAAGGAGGCACGAGGCCGCGACCAGCAGGCCGAAATCGAGCGGCGGGTCGAGTTCCCGCCGCGCGATGAGATAGCCCATCGTGACGTCGGCAACGGCCGTGAAGACATTCGGCAATCGCAGCAATTTCAGCCAAGCGGTCATTGGATCAGGGTGTTGAAATAAGACTCACGCCAAGGCGCGAAGACGCAAAGGCAAGGCACAAATGAAATTAACCACGAGGGACACGAAGGTCACGAAGGAAAGAGATCGAATGCAAAATGCAAAATGTTCAATGCAAAATGGAGGGCACACGTTAGACGGTTCGACCATTGATCATTTTGTACTGCTTATCTTGCATTTGGTTCGGCTTGGTGTTCTTCGTGTCCTTCGTGGTTCAATTGTCTTCGACTTTGCGTCTTCGCGCCTTGGCGTGAGACTATCCGATAGTCATCGTAATGAGTCCAGTGCGCTGTCGAGGAATTGTTTTGCTTCGTTCGCGGCGGCGTCGGGGTCGTCGAGGTAGGGATAGAGTTCGACCGTGAGCCAGCCGGTGTAGCCGGTTTTGGCGATGGCGGCCAGCGTGGCGGCGAAGTCGATGGCGCCGCGGCCGGGCACCAGGTGCTGATGGACGCGCGAGGCGGCGATATCCTCCAAATGGTAGTGGCGCGTGTGCGGGGCCATCTTGGCAACCCAATCCCGCGGGTCTTCGCTCACGCAGTAGGCGTGGCCAACATCGAAGTTGAGGCCAATCAGCGGGGAATCGATGCGGTCGGCGAACTCCAAGTACTGATCGAAGCGTTCGATGAGCAGGCCGGGCTCGGGTTCGATCAGAATCGGCACGCCAACCGATTCGGCCACCTCGATGCAGGGCATGAGCTCTTCATAGAAGATGGCGGCGCCGCTGGCCCACGATTGGCCTTGGGCAAGCGGACCGCCGGGTTCGGTGGTGATGTGCGGGGCACCGAGATCGCGTGCTAAGTGTAGAGCTCGCTTTGTGTGCTCGCGACGGATCGCGCGGTAATGTCGGTCGGGTTCGATCCAACTCGGGTGCCAGTACGGCTGCCGCGGATCGGCGATCGCGTTCATCATGAACGCGTTGATGTTGGCAATCGCGAGGTTGTGTCTGGCGAGTGACTCGCGAATCGCCTGTTTCTGTTTGTCGAGCAATCCAGCCGGCCATGCGTGTGGCACATCCGCCAAGAGTTCGATGCCGGTGTAACCGAGCGCAGCGATTTTCGCGATCGTTTCTTCAACCGAATAGCGGAGATAGGCATTCGAACTAAAGGCTAATTTCATTTTGATTGTCCTCACGCAAAGGCGCTAAAGCGCAAAACAATCCGTTTCTAACCACAAAGGACACTAAGAACACGAAGATACTGGAGTTGACGCTGATTTGATTTCAATTCTCTTTGTGATGTTTGTGTTCTTTGTGGTTAAATTCTCTTCTTTTGCACCTTCGCGCCTTTGCGTGAGACTTTTCTATTTCTAGGTCCGGTTCTGTCGCCACACAGGGTCGAGGTGGGAATCGTCGGCTTTGGGCCAGCGGGTGAGGGTTACTTTTTGGCGGGTGTAGAACTGAATGCTTTCGGTGCCTTGAATGTGCAGGTCGCCGAAGAACGAACGGTTCCAGCCGGTGAATGGGAACCAGGCCATGGGGGCCGGCACGCCGACGTTGATGCCGATCATGCCGGCGTTGAAGTGCTGCTTGAACTGCCGGGCGGCGTAACCGCTGCGAGTGAAAATCACGGCCCCGTTGCCGTATTCGCACAGGTCGCCGGTGGCAAGCGCTTCGTCGAGGTCGGCGGCGCGCACGACCGAAAGGACCGGGCCAAAAATTTCTTCTTTCCACACGCGCATGCTGGGCGTCACGCGATCGACGACACTCGGGCCAAGTAGGAAGCCAGCCGACTTGAAATCGCGGCGACCATCGAGGGCGATGCTCGCGCCGTCGCTCTGGGCGATATCGAGGTAACTGGCGACTTTATCGCGATGTTCGGCGCGGATGACCGGGCCCATATCGACCTCTTCGTTGCCATCGGTCGGGCCGACGCGGAACTTGCCGGCGTACTCGACAAGGCCTTCCACCACGGGGTCGGCCGCCTTGCCCACGGTTACGGCCACGCTGCCAGCCATGCACCGCTGGCCGGCACAGCCGTAGGCGCTCGCCGCCAACTGCTTCACGGTTTGGTCCAGGTCGGCATCGGGCATGATGACGAGGTGATTTTTGGCTCCGCCGGCGGATTGCACGCGTTTGCCGGCGGCCGTGCCGCGCTCGTAGATGTACTTCGCGATTGTCGTCGAACCGACGAACGAAATCGCGGCCACTTTGGGATGATCGAGCAGCGCGTCGACGCATTCACGATCGCCGTGGACGATATTGAAAACACCGGCGGGCAGGCCGGCTTCGGCCAGCAGTTCGCCAAGCCGCACGCTGCTGAGCGGCACTTTTTCCGACGGCTTCAGCACGAACGTGTTGCCGCAGGTGAGCGCGATGGGGAACATCCACAGCGGCACCATGAACGGAAAGTTGTACGGCGTGATGCCGACGCACACGCCGACGGGGTGGCGCACGGCCTCGGCATCGACATCGGCCGCGATGTTCGGCAGCACGTCTCCGGCGATGAGGCCGGGGATGCCGCAGGCGAACTCGACGACCTCGATGCCGCGATTCACTTCGGCTCGGGCTTCGGCGAGCGTTTTGCCGTGCTCGCGCGTGACAAGTGCGGCCAGCTCCTCGAAGTTCTTCTCCAAAAGTGCGCGGAAGCGGAACATCAAGCGAGCGCGATCGACCACCGGCGTTGCAGCCCACACCGGCAAAGCGGCCGCCGCGGCTTCAACCACCTGGCCAGTTTCCTCCGCCGTCGCAAACGACACGCGGGCGATGACTTGGCCGGTGGAGGGATTGAAGACATCGCCGGAGCGATTGGATTTGAGTTCCGTCCAATTGCCGCCTGAAAAGACTGGGATGGACTTCTTGGATGGCGCGGTTGAAATTGCCATGTGTGCCTCACGTAGGGTGGGCATCGCCCACCAAAAGCCAAGCTTGAAATGGTGGGCAGTGCCCACCCTACCAGATTGTTTGCGACCTGTTATATTAACACTTTCGGAGCGGGCAGCCAGCCACATCGTTATTGTAGCCGTAAATCGTTGGCTACGGTCGTAGTCTCTCTAACAAGCGTTGACGGCTAATTATGCTGCGACGTATTCGCAAAGTGGCTTGCGTTCTCGCGGCTGTTCTGCCGCTGGTTCTAATCCCGATGTGGATGCGTAGCTATCATCGCGGCGATGAAATGTGTATTGGCCTGTGGGGTGACCGCGCCGCAATTGTTGCCTCCAAGCAGGGACGTGTGGTAGCGACCTGGGTTTACAGGACATCGTTCATACGCCCAAAAAGATGGACTATCTCTTCCCACAGCTATGACGATGGAACGTCATTTCCTGTCGGACAGATTCGCGATTATGAGTCGAAGCTCGGTTTCGGCCGCATTATACATCCAGCGTATGTATTGGATTTTGATGCGCCCCATGGAACTGCACTAGTGTGGAGCGGTCTTAACGGAACTTGGGGCTCAGTTACGCTGAAAGGCCCCGATGGAAAGTCATTTGGAGGAACCACTTCCTGGCAGAGATCATCATATGATGGGATCGGTGTTAATAGTTGCGAACTTGGCTATAAGAGTTCCACCATTTCAGTCAAGGGCTACTATACTCCTAGCCTGCCAAGCCAAGGCGTTATCGTCCCCTACTGGTTCTTATTGCTACTTGCAGGAGTGAGTCTTGCTGCAACATGGCCGGGAAGTCTCAAGCGATACAGCTTGCGTGGATTATTGGCGGCAATGGCGTATGTTTCTGTCGTTCTAGCGCTGGTGCGTTCGCTTGATTCGTAAGCTTGACGGGAGCGCCGTGCCAACTCTACCCCATCGTACTTGACCTGCTATATTAGGAGCTTCGATACAGGTAAGTATTCGCTCGGACCTTGGATAGGATTCTTTCTCCGGTTCCGGGCTTAGGACGTGTGAGTGCGAGGTTCCCCATGCCCCGAATGGTCCGTGGTGGTTTGATTCAGGCGACGTTGTGTGAACCGGTGACGTCGCCGGTTCGTTTAACCCGGAGCCAACGGCGACGGGATCAGCGTGACCGGAGGCGACGCTCGCCGCTGGCTCGCGGTTAAACTATATTGGGCAGGTCGCCTTCGTTTAACCCGGAGCCAACGGCGACGGCGTGATGGCGGCCCCGGGATGCAGTCGCCGTTGGCTCCTGGTTAGACGACGCGCTCGCCGGTGCGTGACTGGCGGAGTTGCTCGCCGCTGGCTCGCGGTTAAACGAGGGCATGCCGTCATGATACACGCCTATCATGTCATTTGGGGTGCGCATGGTTTTTGGTTGCCGAACGATCCTCGTGGTTCTTGGTCGGAGTTCGTCGCGTCGTGGGAACTGGCCCGCTTCGGACTTGCAACGAAGTCACTGGTACGGCAAGAAGTAGACGTCTCACGGTGGCGGGCATGGCGTGCGGCGGCCGAGACCGCGCTAAAATATCCTTCCGTCCACTTTACCGGCGTCCAAGCTCGGGCTGTGGGCAAAGGCTTTGCGAATGCGGTGGGCAAGAGTGGTTTCACTATCTGGGCCTGTTCGATTCTTCCGGAGCACGTTCATGTCGTAGCCGCCCGACATACGTACAAGGCTGAACAGATTTGCAACTTGCTGAAGGGCGAGGCCACGAAGGTACTGATTGCGGAGTCGCTCCATCCGCTGGTGGCATATGCCGTGCGCGGCAAGACGCCGTCGCCGTGGGCCGCGAAACAGTGGAAGGTGTACCTCGATACGGAAGAGGCGATTGAAGCAGCCATCGAATATGTCGAAGCGAATCCTGAGAAAGAAGGCAAGCCGCGCCAGAAGTGGCCATTCGTAACGCCGTTCGCTGGGCTGCCAAAATCTGGTTGGGTAACCTATCACTAGTCGCAACCGCATAACGCTGACCCAACTCACGCTCGCCCCCGCTCATTTAATCCGGAGCCAACGGCGACGGAGTGACGGCGACGACGGGATGCAGTCGCCGTTGGCTCCTGGTTAGACGATCACGCTCGCCGTTGGCTCGCGGTTAAACTATACTGAGCAGGTCGCGTTCGACTTAGGTGATGTTCTTCTGTTTGGTAAAGAGGCTTTTCCTATGCCCCGGATTGTTCGTGGTGGTTTGATTCAGGCGACGTTGTGTGAGCCGGTGACGTCGCCGGTGGAGAAGATCAAGCAGGCGATGATCGACAAGCATGTCGAGCTCATCGGCCAGGCGGCCAAGCAGGGTGTCGAGGTCGTTTGCCTGCAGGAATTGTTCTATGGGCCGTACTTTTGTGCCGAGCAGGAGATCAAGTGGTACAACCTCACGGAGAAGATTCCCGAGGGGCCGACGACGCGGCTCATGATAGAGCTGGCCAAGAAGCACAAGCTGGTGATGGTCGTGCCGATGTACGAGGAAGACCTGCCGGGCGTGTATTACAACTCGGCGGCGGTCATCGACGCAAGTGGCGAGTACCTGGGCAAGTTCCGCAAGATTCACATCCCGCATTGCAACCCCGGGTTCTGGGAGAAGTTTTACTTCAAGCCGGGTAATTTGGGCTACCCGGTGTTCGATACGAAGATCGGCAAGGTGGGCGTTTACATTTGTTACGACCGCCATTTCCCCGATGGCGCGCGGTGCCTGGGGCTGGGCGGCGCCGAGATCGTGTTCAACCCGTCGGCCACGGTGGCGGGGTTGAGCGAGTACTTGTGGAAGCTAGAGCAGCCGGCCCATGCGGTGGCGAACCAGTACTTCGTGGGGGCCATCAATCGGCCGGGGTGGGAAGAGCCGTGGCGGATCGGCGAGTTTTATGGCCAGAGCTACTTCGTGGACCCGCGCGGGCAGTTCGTCGCCCAGAGCAAGAAGCGGACGGAGGACGACATCGTCGTGGCCGACCTCGATTTCGACATGATCCGCGAGGTACGCAACGTGTGGCAGTTCTTCCGCGATCGCCGGCCGGAAACCTATGGGGCGATTACGGCGTTGTGAGATCAGATAGCCGGAATTATTGAGAGGATAACGGGATCGGCGGGAGTTACGGGATGGGTTTTTGGTTGCTGCGGCAGTTACTGTGAACGTCTGCCTGTCGATCTTGCTGATCCTGTAATCCTGTCGATGATTCGGATGGCATCCAACGCAAAGATTTGGCTACTTAACCCGCCTGTGATCGCGGCGGCCATGCGTTGCCATGAGAACGGCGTAGACTATTAGCGAAATCCCGAAGCTGATGAACCAGGCGTAGTGGTAAAGTTGCGTCCACAGGGGCGATATTGGCGGCATGTGGCTGGGGGCAACGGTTGCCAGGAAGCCGGGGATGCAGGGGATGATGCCGAGGACGAGGGCGATGAGTGCCAGCGGATTGAAACCGCCGGAGTACCAGTAGGGGCCATCTTTTTTGTAGAGGCCGGGGAGGTCGAGGCGCGTGCGGCGGACGAGGAAATAATCGGCGATGAGCACGCCGCCGACGGCACCGAGCAAAGCGGAGTAGGCGATGAGCCAAGTGAAGATGTAGCCGGTGGGGTCGGCCACGAGTTTCCAAGGCTGCATGAGAACGCCGATGATGCCGGTGACGAGGCCACCCGTGCGGAAGGAAATCCAGCGTGGGGCCAAATGGGCGAAATCGTTGGCCGGGCTGACGACGTTGGCGGCGATGTTCGTGGCGAGCGTCGCGATGCAGAGCGACAGCATCGCCACGATGAGCACGAGCGGGTTCTTGAACTTGCTCAGCACGACGATCGGGTCCCAAATGGTCGCCCCGTAGATCACGGCCGTGGCGCTGGTGACCGCGATGCCGATGAACGAAAAGAGGGCCATCGTCGTGGGCAGCCCCAGAGCCTGGCCGAGCGCCTGGTCGCGTTGCGAATAGGCGTAGCGGCTGAAATCGGGGATGTTCAGCGAGAGCGTGGCCCAGAAGCCGACGTTGGCGGTGAGCGAGGCCACGAAAAATGGCCAGAACTGGCCTGCCTTCGGGCCACCCTCTACGAACTTAGAAGGTTGCGCGAGCATCTCGCCGAACCCGCCGGCCGCGTAATACGCCCAGGCCAGGAGCGCAAGCCCGAGGGCGATGAGGAGTGGCGCCTTGATATTCAAGAGGATGCGAATCGATTCGATGCCCTTGAAGATCACCCACATGTTGATCGCCCAGAAGAAGAGAAAGCAGGCGACTTCCAGAGCGTTGATGTCGATGACTGGCAGATTTGCTGGCGGCTGCCAAGCCGGATTGAACTCATTGACGATGATGGTCGTCACGATTTTGTAGATGGCCGCCCCGCCGATCCACGTTTGGATGCCGAACCAACCGCACGCCACCAGTGCCCGCAGCAAGGCCGGCACGTTGGCCCCGAGTAGGCCAAATGACGGCCGGCAGTACACGGGGAACGGGATGCCGTACTTCGTGCCGGCGTGGGCGTTGAGCACCATCGGCACGAGTACGATCACGTTGCCGAGAAAAATGGTGAGCGTTGCTTGCCACCAGTTCATGCCCTCCTCGATCATGCCGGAGGCCAGCATGTACGTCGGCACGCAGGCCGACATGCTGATCCACAGGGCGGCCATGTCTTTCATGCCCCAGCGCCGGCCCGAGCGCGGCACCGGTGCCATATCGTGGCTGTAATAGGGCGAAGCGCTGACGTCGACGTTGAGTTCATGGATGCCGCCGGCGGGGCGTGGATCGGATGAGGACATGCGCGGAACCTTTTTCACGCCTGGAGGAGAACATCGGCCGTCAAACGCCGGCGCGACGTGTTCAGTTAAATCAGCCGGGCGAGAAAGGTCAACGGCATTTTGTGCGTGAGTCAATTTGAAGTCGGGGTGCCTGGGGCGGAGTCTTCGACGCCCCAGTCCCATTTCATATCTGGGGCATCGCAAAGCCTCTGCCCCAGGCACCCATTACGGGCCAACCGATCGTTCATCCCCATCTCTAATCATTACTTGGCGAGATGCCTGCTGGCGGCACCCGGTGGGGATCGCTGCGGAAGACCAAGTAGGAGTAAATGACAATCCACACAAGGCACAATCCATCGCAGATGAGCACTGCCAACAGCGACCACATCGTTTGCAGTAGCGCTACAGGGACGAAGAGAAACCCCATCAGAATAAACAACCAGCCGGCCACGCGATGGGTTTTGTCCCACGAGAGCTGACTCGATAGCGTCCAGGGAGTGCGGACACCGACGAACCAGTTGGGCCGAATCTTGCTGAGAAAGTTGCCCAACACAATGAACAAAATGCCCACGAGTGGCAAGATCACGGACGTCATATTCACCTTATGGCCGAACGCGGCGTATAACATCGCGGCGTAGACGGCAGCCAGATAGGCGACAATCGCCATGCGAATAATGCCGTAGACTTTTTGGAAACTCTGATAGTTGGCTTTGCCCGGGTCGAAACGGGGCACAATCACCATGAGTACATAAATGCCAAGCACGATGAGTGGCACGAACAGGAGCCCCATGAACTTGTTGCCCCAGCCGTCGACCTCGCCGTGGATATTCCAATGGATGGGCAGGCGGTCGGGAAGTTGTGGCCAGGCCCAGAGGGCGGCGGCGAACATCGCGCCAATTAACAGCAACTGTGGCAGTTCGAAACGCCAATTGAGTTTCATGACTTGGTCCTTTTCGGCGGCTTGCCGACGTCGAAGAGCTCCATGACGGCGCCAATGGTTTGCTCGACGACCGATACGTTTAAGCTATATGCGATGCTGGTGCCGTTTCGCTCGGCCACGATCAGCCCGGCGTTCTTGAGAATGTTGAAATGGCCCGAGAGCGTCGACTTGGCGAGCGGAAACTGCTCGGCGATTTCGCCGGCCGTCATGGCGCGTTGGCCGAGCAGCCGCAAGATTTCGCGGCGGGTGGGGTCGCCCAGGGCTTGAAAAACGGCGTTCATGGGATATTTCGGTATTTCGCTAACTACCGAAATAGTACACCTCGCGATTGAATGTGTCAATAACCGTAGCGAGTGGCGGGTAAAGTGCATCGGAGGCAGCAGAAACCGCCCGATTCCCGCGGCCGGTTTGCCAAATGGCGAACTGCGGCGAACACTTAGTCGGTAATTCTGCGAAGTCGTACAGTCCGCAATGAAGAAGCATAGGCGTCTTGCTCCGTCAGAAGCTTGTCAATGCGCGGAGCGTAATGACCACACGAATCGGTGCGACTACCGGCATTCGTTCGCTGTGGCAGTTTTTTTGCGCCGAAGTTAGAATCACGGTTTGCTCAGTCAGTCAACATTATGCGGGGAGCATGCCTTGGCCACCGACCTGAAACATTCACTGCCGATTTGTGATCACACGCCAGAACCGTACGATGGCCCATCGCGCGAGGAAGTGCTGGCGTTGCGGCATCAATATTTGTCGCCCGGGATCATCACGTATTATCGTGAGCCGTTGATGGTCGTCGAAGGCCACATGCAATATGTGTGGGATGAGACCGGCCGGCGGTACCTCGATTGCTTCGCCGGCATCGTGACGATCAGTGTGGGGCATTGCCACCCGAAAGTTGTCGAGCGGGTGCGCGAACAGACGGGCAAGCTGCAGCACACGACGACGATTTATCTCCACCCGACAATCGTGCAGATGGCCGAGAAGTTGGCCGAGAAGATGCCGCCGGGGCTGACCCGTTCGTACTTCACCAATAGCGGCAGCGAAGCGAATGAGGTCGCGATTCTTTCCGCCCGCGAGTACACCGGCAACCAAGCGGTGGTCGCATTGCGCAATGGTTATCACGGCGGCACGAGTGTGCCGATGAGCCTCACCGCCCACGGTACGTGGAAGTTCAAAAGTAACCCGGGGACGAACATTCATCACACGGTACCGGGCTATTGCTACCGCTGCCCGTTCGGGCTCGAGTATCCATCCTGCGACGTAAAGTGCGCGCACGATATCAAGAACGTCATTCAATACGAAACTTGCGGCGAGCTTGCTTGCTTCATTGGCGAGCCGATTCAGGGCGTTGGCGGCACGGTGACGCCGCCCAAGGAGTTTTTCCAGATTGTGTACGACATCGTCCGCCAGCATGGCGGCATCTGCATTGCCGACGAAGTGCAAGGCGGCTTCGGGCGAACCGGGCATCATTATTGGGCCCATCAAAATTGGGACGTCGTGCCGGATATGATTACGATGGCCAAGGGCATCGGCAACGGCGCACCGCTCGGAGCGATGACCACGACCGTGGGAATTTCGGAGGTAATGAAGAAGCGCGTGCACTTCAACACGTTCGGCGGCAATCCGATCAGCATGACGCAAGGCCTCGCCACGCTGGAGGTCATCGACGAAGAGAATATTCAGCAGAATGCGCTCGAAGTCGGCACGCACTTGAAGGATGCACTTGTCGACTTGCAGGATCGCCACGAAATGATTGGCGAAGTTCGCGGTCTGGGGTTGATGCTGGGCGTGGAACTCGTGCGCAATCGCGACTCGAAGGAACCGGCCAACACCGAGACGGTTGCAGTCATGGAGAAGATGAAGGAGCGCGGCGTGCTCATCGGCAAGGGCGGCCTGTTCGGCAACACGCTCCGCATCAAACCGCCGATGTGCATTACGAAGGATGACGCGGATTACTTAGTTGCGATGCTGGACGAGGCGCTGGATGAGATCGCGTCGGAGAAATAGGTCCCACGCCAAGGCGCAAAGACGCAAAGGATCGACATGAACGTCGTCACAAGGGCTCAATCTGTCGAACTTACCGAGAATGACATTGCCAGGGAAATCGTCGATGCTGCCTATCACATTCATCAGCGACTTGGACCAGGCTTGCTCGAGTCGGTCTATGAGATCATCCTTGCACATGAGTTGCGAAAACGCGGTCTTGATCTGGTGCGTCAAGTGCCGGTGGAGATCGTATGGGACGGGCTTCGCTTCGACGAGGGTTTTCGAGCAGATCTAATTGTTGAGAAGAAGGTTCTCGTCGAGCTGAAATCGAAAGAGAAAGTCATTGCTGTCGACAAGAAACAAGTTTTGACTCATCTGCGCCTATTGAATATAAAGCTTGGACTCTTAGTCAATTTCGGCGAAGAGTTGATTAAGAACGGAATCTCGCGAATCGTAAACGGACTTCCTGAAGACTGACATTAGCGCCTTTGCGCCTTTGCGTGAGGTTGTCTTGTCACTGGCCAATTTGGATTAGGATATGTCAACATTGGAAACCACCGTTAATGGCTTGAAACTGCCGAACCCGTTTGTGATTGGTTCGGGGCCGCCGGGGACGAACGCGAATGTCATCTGCAAGGCACTCGAAGAAGGTTGGGGCGCCGTCATTTGCAAGACGATCAGCCTGGATGCCGGCAAAGTAGTGAACGTGCAACCGCGGTATGCCCGGTTGCGCAGTCGGAAGTCGGGCGAAATCTACGGTTGGGAGAATATTGAACTCATATCCGACCGCAGTTTTGAAACCTGGCTTGATGAGTTCAAACAGGTGAAGGACAAGTTCCCGGACGGAATTCTCATCGCTTCGATCATGGAAGAATACAACCGCGATGCCTGGCATGAGATCGTCGAGCGTTGCCAGAGCGCCGGCTGCGATGCGTTTGAATTGAACATGTCGTGCCCGCATGGACTGCCCGAGCGGAAGATGGGCGCCGCGATGGGCGAGAACCCGGATATCTTGCTGGAAGTTTGCGGCTGGGTGATGGAGGTCGCCAAGCGGCCGGTGTGGGCCAAGATGACGCCGAACGTCACGCATATTGAAGATCCTTCGCGCGCGGCACTGCGGGCCGGGTGCAACGGTATTAGCGCGATCAATACGATTCGCAGCGTGCTGGGCGTCGACTTGGATACCTTGCGGCCGGAACCCACGGTTGAGGGCTACACCACGCCGGGCGGCTACTCGTGCCAAGCGGTGATGCCCATCGCCCTGCGGATGTGCATGGAGATCGCCAAGTTAATTCGAGCCGAGTTTCCCGGGCGCACATTGAGCGGCATCGGTGGCATCGAAACGGGGAATGATGCGGCCCAGTTCATCTTGCTCGGCTGCGATACCGTGCAAGTCTGCACGGGCGTGATGAAGTTTGGCTACCCCATTGTCAAGAAGATGAAGGAAGAACTTCTTGCGTTCATGGGCAAACACAAGTTCGAACGGCTCGAGGATTTCAAAGGACATAGCCTACAGTTTTTTACGACGCATGCCGACTTGGTGAAACGCCAAACGGAAGCCCGGGCCGCCAAGAAGGCCGAGCACGATCGCCAAAAGATGATTAAATCGGATGAAGAATGGCAGGGCGAGGATTTTGTGAAACAGAGCGACGCGCTTTCACGCGGTTGAACAAACCGTTGGGTATTGCTGTAAAGCCGAATCGATGCGGGAAAAAGATCGGTCGTAGGTAGCTCGCCGCCGCCCACGACCGATTTCGTATCGCCATTGTCGAGAAAGTTCCTCGCCGACGGCTATTTCACGTTCTTGACGCTCGTATCCAATTCTTGGAACGCCATGCGAACGTGATCCTGATGGTTTTTCCAAGCGGCCAGATCCGCGCTTTTCAAATCGTTCAGGGCACGTTGGGCACGGTCGCGAGCGCTCTTCACCGAGTCAATTTGCCGAGTGATTGCGTCTTTATTGGCGCCCTGCGAGTTTGAAGCCTGTTCCTTCAATTCGTCGATCCGCTTGTCGTAATCGGCGAGTTTTTGCTCTGCTTGTTTGACGAAACGGTCGCGCTCCTGCGTCGCTTGAAAGTTCTGCTCTTTCGTCTTCAGTTCGGCCGCTGCCGCTCGTTCCTTCTCCTGGGCATCGGCGATTTTCTGGTTCGCATTTTGTTGGGCATCCGCGATATTCTGTTGACGCGCCTCCATGTCGGGCGTCACGGGTTTATTGGCGACGTGTTCCGGCGGCAATGCCTGTTGGTTGGCAATATCGCGTTGTGCGTCGCGAGTCGCATCCGCGGTGTTCTGCTGCGCATTTTCCAATTTCTGTTGAGCCTTCGATACATCTCGTTGAGTCGTATCTTTATTGCACCCCAGCGTGGCGAACCCCAGCATTGCCAAACCAAGCAAAGTCAGGATTGTCATTTCTCTCGACTTCATCTCTTCTCTCCTATTGTTGTGGACCAATAACCTATTGAAAGGCAAGCCTCGCAATTTGAACGCGTGCCATTCAATACGGCATGCGTCGATAGCATGAAAAGCAATTTGCGTGCCGCGGCTACCAATTGTGGAAAACAGTGCGATGCCCCGCGCTTGAAAATGGGCAATTACGCTTCCAAATACTCCGTCGCGCGCAAGAGGCAGCGAGATTGAAACGACAAGACAAGTTGGCGTGCTCAAAGACACCAACCTGGTACGCGAGTGTCCAAAAGAAAAAGCAGCAGGAGAATTGCCAGTATCAACTGCAAAGGCCGGCATCCCCCCGGAACAATTATAGTTACAGCTTAGAAATGCGATGGCTCGCGTTTCAGCAGCTTGCCGTGGCCGAGTTTGCCGACGAATTTGCCGTCGCGGGCCATGACGCTGCTGCGGACGGTGACGAGGCTCGGGCGGCCTTCAATCTCCCAGCCTTCGAACGCGCTATAGTCGACGTTCATTTGCTGCGTTTTCTGGCTAATTCTGCCCCGGTAATTCGGGTCGTACACCACGAGGTCGGCATCGCTGCCGAGGGCGATTGTTCCCTTCCGCGGGAAGAGGCCGAAGAGTTTCGCTGCCTGCGTGCTGCAGGCATCGACAAACGTGTTGAGGTCGATTCGGCCACGTTTCACGCCGTACGTGTACACGAGGTTAATGCGGTCTTCGACGCTGGGGATGCCGTTGGGGATCTTCGTGAAATCGCCGCGGCCCATTTCCTTTTGGCCCTTGAAGTCGAACGGGGCGTGGTCGGTGGCAATCGTGCTCACCATCCGCGAAGCGAGTGCGTTCCAAATCACGTCTTGATGGCGCTTACTGCGCAACGGCGGCGACATGACGTACTTGGCGCCTTCGAAGTTTGGCTTCTGGGCGTACGTTTCATCGAGCACGAGGTACGGGGCCACCGTCTCGATCCACACGTGCACGCCCCGTTTGCGGGCCGCGGCCGCTGCCGAAATCGCGTCATCGTTGCTGGTGTGTACGACGTAAACATGCGCGCCGGTCATTTCGGCAAACGTCATGAGGTGATGCACGCCTTCAGCCTCGACCCGCACCGGCCGCGAGGGTTCATGCCACTCGGGGCCCGTTTTGCCTTCGCCAACGAGCCGCTGCTGCATCGCGCTGACGAGTTCGGCGTTCTCGCAGTGGGCCGTGACGATGACGCCCAACTCTTTGGCCAATCGCAGCGTGTTGTAAAGTTCGTTGTCGTCGATGCCGAACGCACCTTTGTACGCCAGGAAGATTTTGAACGATGCGATGCCGCGTTTCACGATTTGACGCAGTTGTTCCTCGGCCGAGGGATCAAATCGCGACACGGCCATGTGGAACGTGTAGTCGCAGGCCGAGATGCCTTCCGCCTTCGAAAGCCACAGGTTGAAACCCTCGAGTGGCTCTTCCTGCCGGCTGGGGCAACACATTTCGATCAGCGTGGTGGTGCCGCCGACGAGCGCGGCCCGGCTGCCCGAGTCATAGTCGTCCTTTGAAAACGTCCCCATGAACGGCAGGTAGATATGAACGTGCGGGTCGATGAAGCCGGGAAACACGTACTTGCCGGTGGCGTCGATCACTTCGGCACCGCTGGGGGCCGTCAAATTCCGACCGATGGCGGTAATGGATTCGCCTTCGCACAGAATATCGGCGACGTATTGGTCGGTGGCCGTGATGATCTGGCCGTTCTTAATGAGCAGCGACATGGGCGACCTCTCCCAGGCAATTGCGTGACAAGCCACGATTTGCGGGCAAGACATTGAATATACCGCACCTTCGAGGCAGTTTCCATGACGGCGGCGATCTTCCCAGGGCCAACCAAAGATTCACACTGCGCAACGAGTGGCATGCCCAGAGGCTTTGCGATGGGCGTGGAATCAGCGGTGATTCCTGCTGCACCATGCCCTTCGAAGACTCAGGGCGTGCCATCCAAATTGAACAATTGATCGGCCCTGGTGGTCTTCCTTGTGGACAGTGTAATTCCGAGGCGCGCTGGGTGGCTGGGGTCGAGCCGGAGGCAAGCCCCCAGTGTTCCTCGCCCCTCGCGCCTCGCCCCTCGCCGCTCGCCGCTCGTCGCTCGCCGCTCCCCCGCAACGTCCTCATGCTCACCGGCGAGGATAGCCACGACACGACCACGCGGCCGCGGCTCGAAGCGGCCGGGGCCACGTTGGAGCGCGTCTGGCTGTGGCCCGATGATGACCCGATCCGGCTGCCCAGCGGCGTCGAGCGGCTCGCGGCCACCGTGGCGGCTCACGACATCCGCCTCGTGGTGATCTACCCGATCACGGCCTACCTCGACGACGCGGTGAACACGAATCGCGATGCCGACGTGCGGCGGGCCTTGCGGCCGCTGGTGTCGCTCGCCCAGCAGAGCGGGGCGGCGGTGCTGCTGGTGCGGCACCTCAACAAGGACAGCAGCAAGGCGGCCCTGTACCGCGGCGGCGGCAGCATCGGGTTCATCGCGGCGGCTCGGGCGGCCTGGGTCGTGGCCCGCGACCCGGCTCGCCACGACCGCTTCGTGCTGGCGATGAACAGGTGCAACATCGCCCGGCACCCGCGGAGCATCGCCTACGAGATCGAGTCCCACGAGGGCACGTCGCGCGTGCGGTGGCAGGCCGAGTGCGACTTCGCCGCCGGCGACCTGCTGGCCGGCAAGGTGCGGCAGGACAAGCAATCGCAGGCCGAGGAGATCATCCGCCACCTGCTGGCCGACGGCCCTCGCCCGGAACGGGAAGTCCGCCGAGCCTGCCAAGAGGCGGGGATTGGAGACACGAACTATCGTGCCGCTCGGCAAAGCCTTGGCATCAAACCCGAGAAGCGTGGTGTGCGAGGAACGTGGTACCTTGGCCTGTCGCAAGGCATCAGTCCCCTGACGAGTCTGACGACTTTCCCTGATACCCAAAGTCTTGATGCCTTTGGACAAACCCCGAGAGATATTGAAATATAGAATTGATGCCTTCGAAGGCATCAACATTTCAGGAGTCAGAAAATTGACGCCTTGGGTTCTTAAGATAGGCAAACCACGTGGGTGCCACTGCTGGCTTGTCCAGCAGTGCAATGGTTGACGAACGCCTTGCAGAGGAATCCATCGGTTGGCCGCTAACGGGTGCAATCCACAAGCTGCCCGCAGCCATAAGCACTGCTAACAAGTTAGCAGTGGCACCCTACGCCGTTAACCCTTTTTCGTAATCGTTGC
The DNA here is from genome assembly GCA_029781135.1 of Planctomycetota bacterium. Classification (GTDB taxonomy): domain Bacteria; phylum Planctomycetota; class Planctomycetia; order Pirellulales; family Lacipirellulaceae; genus JABDGM01. Next base: position 169 of record JAKOXH010000046.1, on the reverse strand, counting down.
GTCGTAAGCATTTACGAGCCAGGTCGTCATGATAGCAGTAGACCCCTTGGAATTCAGAACAAAACGCAATTCGTGAATTCGCCAGCGCGAATCGAAGTAGTTCGCATTGGCGGGTGAAATTGACAGACTTCATCGCTAGCGAATCAAGAAACACTGAAAAACTAGGTGT
>JAKOXH010000021.1 GCA_029781135.1 Planctomycetota bacterium | reverse complement strand
ACCTCGACGTGACGCGACTCACGGAGCACGAGCTCGACGAAAAATTCAAAACTCGCGCAACAAAATGGAGAGTTTACTCTAACCCAATAATTGAACTAACGGATGCAGCCGCGCAAGACCTTTGAAGGGTCTTGCGGGCTGCTCCCCTACCAGACCAGGGAGACGCCCTAAACTAATGTGCGCAACTTGACGGACACTACCCGGGCAGCGGCAGCTTCCGCCGCACCGTAACCGTTTAGCCGTATGAAGTGCTGACGTGTTTTCAAGTGAGTAAGTGAGTAAGTGAGTAAGTGAGTAAGTGAGTAAGTGAGTAAGTGAGTAAGTGAGTAAGTGAGTAAGTGAGTAGGTGAGTAGGTGAGTAGGTGAGTAGGTGAGTGGGTGAGTGGGTGAGTGGGTGAGTGGGTGAGTGGGTGAGTGGGTGAGTGGGTGAGTGGGTGAGTGGGTGAGTGGGTGAGTGGGTGAGTGGGTGAGTGGGTGAGTGGGTGAGTGGGGATAGACAAGCGGTTCTTGAACCTACTCACTTACTCACCCATAACATTGCCCGACTTCAAACGGCTAACGTATTGCGTAGCACGGCATCTCGGGAAATCGCCAGCAATTTCGAGCAGGCAATCCGGCCACCAGCCACGAATTCGCTCAGACCGTTCGCTAAACGCCGAGTTTTCAGAAAGTGCAGCCCTGGATCGGTTTCGCTCCCAATCACGTAAACCGATAGCTGCCTGGTCGCGGGTCAGGTGGCACTTGGAATGGACCAAACTCATATTTGTCGGGTCCAAGATGCGTGGTGGATTTCAACGCTTGCTCCCAGGTAATTTCTTGTCCGCTGTAGCAGGCCTCGCGGCCGATGATTCCGGTGAGCGTGCTTTCCGCAATGTTTTGTGCCTCATTGATTGGCTTCCCCGCATGGATGCTGCTAATAAGATCCTCGTGCTCGTGCCGATAGGGGCTGCCGGGTGGTTCGTGGTAGCGCCACACACTGCCCTTGGCCGGTGTAATTTGGTTGGCACAGTCGCTGGTGCCGCGTTCACCGCGCACGAATTCGCCCACCATGCTCTTGCAGTTGTTGATTTGGCGGCATTGGCTGAACATTGTGACGCCATTCGGGTACTCATACTCAACCGCGAAGTGATCGTAGATATACCCGTGCCGATCGCCCCGGCGACTCTGTCGGCCGCCCAAGCCCGAGACGGCTTTGATCGGGTGCGTGCCCAGCACCCAATTCATGACATCGAGATTGTGCACGTGCTGTTCCACGATGTGATCGCCGCTCAACCACGTGAAATAGTTCCAGTTGCGCAGTTGCCATTCCAGATCGCTCCAGCCCGGTTCTCGGTCGATGACCCAGATCTGCCCGCCATTCCAATAGCACTTGGCATAGATGAGATCGCCGATTTCGCCGTCGTGAACGCGGCGGATGGTTTCATTGTAGTTGGGTGAATGGCGACGTTGGGTACCGGCGGCAATACCGAGGTTCTTCTCCTTGGCCAGCCGACCCGCCTCCATGACGATCTTTACCCCGGGCACGTCCACGGCGGCCGGTTTCTCCATGAAGACGTTCTTGCCCGCTTCGATCGCGGCTTTCAGGTGGAGCGGTCGGAAGTGAGGCGGCGTTGCCAAAATGACGTAATTGATTTCGGGAATCGCCAACAGCTTTTGGTAGGCATCCCAACCGAGGAAGTGGTGTTCGGCGGGAACCTGCAGGCCGATCTTCTTCAAGTTGCGATGGCAATCTTCGAGCCGCTTCTCAAACATGTCGGCGAGCGCCAACACTTGAATGTTTTTGTGCTCGACTTTGGCATTCTCCGCGACGTCCTCGGTATGATAGCCCGATTGGGGATAAATGACCTTCGTGCTCGCGCCAATGGCATCGAGCAAGGCCCCCGTACCGCGGCCGCCGCAGCCGATGAGACCGATCCTGACCGCAAAGTCGTCGGCACCTGACGCATGAACGTGGGGCGCCTTAAGCGTAGAAATTGCCGCGGAGCCGACGACTGCGGATGCCTGCAAGAAATCGCGCCTTGAAAGCGAAAGCGGGTTTCGGGTTGACTTTTTCATGTGGACCTTTCTGATAAATCAGCGCTCTCCGCCGACGGGGCATAGAATGGCGGACAAGGTGCGAACGCGTAGTTCGCATGATGGCGAAAGCACCATGTTCTGCGGTTGCCGCCACGGCCCCAGTTCGACCAAGAAAGACATCATTGATTCTGCCGGCTATCTTATCTACCTTCAAGAGGAATGGCCCAGAAATTCTCCCATTCCCCACAATGAAGATCGCGGTATTGTCGCTTTGTCGACACAGTGGCTGCCCCTGACGACGAACCCTGGACGTGTTTCCGCGATTCGCGTGGTTGACATATCGGCACGGCTTTGCGACGGGCGGACCGTAAACTGGCGCCATTGTTATGAACAAGCAGACTTACATTTAGGCCGTCTGCGGCCGCTACTTGGGACATCGCGTGCATGCTTACATTCTCAGGAAATGAACTATGCATTCACATCATTCATCTCGTCGTGATTTCCTCCGAGGAATGGGCGTCGGAGCGGCTGCTTGGGCCGCGCAGGGTTGCCTGCGAACCGGGGTGTGGGCGGCCGATTCCAAGCCAGTTGCCGCCAACCACGAACTCGTGGAACTCAGCGAGCACCTAGCCATTTATCGTGGGCCGATCAATGTAGGTATCATTCGCGACGGGACGAAGGCGCTGCTCATCGACTGTGGCGACGGCCGCGTCCAGCCACTGCTCGACGCGCTCAATGTGTCCCACGTGGAAGGGATACTTTTCACGCATCATCATCGGGATCAGGCGTGCGGGGCACAGGCGTTCGTAAATCGCGGCGCGCGACTCACCGTGCCGGCCCGCGAGCGAGACTATTTCGAGAAGGTCACGGATTACTGGAACAACCCGGCCACGCGCTGGCATCTTTACAATTTTCACCCGCACCACTTGATGCTTGCCGAACCGGTGCCAGTGGCGGCGGTGGCGAGTGACGGTCAGACGATTACGTGGGGACCGGCACGTATTCAGGTCCTCGACACACCCGGTCACACGGACGGATCGGTGAGTTACTTGGTGGAAGTCGATGGGAAACGGCGCGTGTTTTGTGGCGACACGATATACGACGCCGGTCAACTTTGGGAACTCTACAGCCTGCAGAAAGGTACCACGACGACCGATTATCACGGCTTTCTCGGTGCGCGGCCGCAACTGATTAGTAGCTTGCGAAAAATCGACGCCCTGCACCCCGATCAGTTGATTCCTTCCCACGGCCAAATCATGCATGATCCATCAGGCGCGATTAAGGCGTTGGTGAGTCGGCTCGATCAATGTTACGACAAGTACGTGGCGATCTCGGCTTTGCGCCATTATTTTCCCAAGATGTTCACCGAGTATGCGGGGCGTAAAGACCATATGGCGATCCGAGCGGGTAAGCCGGCGCCCGCGTGCTTGCGTCATTTCGGCACCAGTTGGGTGCTGGTATCCAAAGATAAAGCCGCGTTCGTGATGGACTGCGGCGGTTCCAACGTCATCAAGCAGCTCCAGCAACTTCGCGATAAGGCTGACATTCACGCTGTGGAAGGCCTTTGGATCACCCATTACCACGACGACCACGTTGATGCCGTACCCGAATTCCAAAAAACATTCGACTGTCCGTGCATTACCGACCGCCATGTGGCCGAAGTGATCACCGATCCCCTGGCATGGCGCCTGCCATGTGTTTCGCCGAGCAAGGCCCGGGTGGATCGCCAAACACGCGATGGCGAATCCTGGGACTGGCGCGAGTTTCGTTTAACTGCTTACCACTTTCCGGGCCAGACGCGCTATCATGCGGCATTAGGCGTCGAATCAGGCGACCTGCGGATGCTCTTTGTGGGCGACTCGTTCACAATGTCCGGAATCGATGATTACTGCGCGCAGAACCGCAATTGGCTGGGAACGGATGTGGGCTTCGATCACTGCCTCGCGCTCCTCGATAAGCTGCGCCCAACGCATATCTTCAATTGTCACGTGGGCCAGGCCTTTGAGTTCACGGCGGACGAGTGCCGGTTCATGCGCGCGAACCTGGCAGAGCGGGAGAAACTCTTTGGCCAACTTTTTCCTTGGGACCACGCAAATTATGGCATGGATGGCTCTTGGATCCGCTGCTATCCCTACGAGCAGAAGAGCATAGCCGGAAATCCGATCGCATTCGACGTCGTGGTAACAAACCATTCAGCCGTTCCCAAGAAATGCGTTTGTCGCGCGGTGCCGCCACAGGCATGGCGCAACCGGAATAGCGACTGGATTAGTATCGAAGCATCCCCTAAGGCCGAAGCGCAGGCGCGAGTGACGCTCATGACTCCCGCGGACGTCGCCCCTGGCCGCTATGTAATTCCGATCGACATCACGTATGGGGACCGCGATCTGCCGCAGTTCACGGAAGCCATCATCGTCATATCGTGATCGACTGCATCGCGCTTTCGATCGTCAAACTCGATTGGAACTAATCATTTGGCAGAGAACGCAATAACGTAAGACAGCAGTTCATCACGGGCGGCGAACTCATTTTTGTTGCGTGTCGGGTGACGAGACGTAATCGCGTGCCGTTGTTCGCGACGATTCCCAGTGGCGACTTGTGGCGTACACCTTGGCCTCGAACGGCTGCAGGCGAAAGACTTGTTCATTGCTCTCAATCGTCGGCTCGTCCGATCCATAGAGTTCGTATAATTTCTTCCCTTGCCAGTCTGCTAAGCCGTGCACGATCGTGCCGAATTGCCGCTGGGGTTCGTCGTTGACCAAGATTAGCAGCAGGTCGTCACCCACGCGACGTCCCATCGCACGGACTGCTCGACCTCCGGGCTGATCGAAGTCCGGGATCGTCTCGGCCCATACGTTGGGCAAATCAAGAGAAACCAAGAATGGCTGGAGGGTTGCTAGCTCGGAAGTCAGCGCATAGAGCGATTGACGGAACTTCGGATCGTCAATGTTGACCGATCCCCAGTACAATAGCGCCTTCGCGCCATGCGCAATTGCCGAATAGGCCATGAAGCGCGACTCGGCAAAGTGCGGATAGCGTCGCTTGCGGTCCGGCGACATGAAATGCTCGGAAAACGCCTGCAGGACCATCCACACCGGCTTATCGCGGCCAATGGCTTGCCAGCGATCCACGATTCGGCCGAATCGGCGCAAGTCGAATTCGCCACACTTCACGGGGTAGTAGTCGCAGCCAATGGCGTCAACTTGGTTCGCGTATTCTCGGACGTAACGCGCGTCACTATTCAGTGCTTCATTGATCCAGAACGGCCGGTTCTGCTTGTCGAGCGACCGCACGAGGGCGATACCATCGCGAAGATTCGGCAGCAGTCTGGTCGCTTGCGATTCCGCAAATTGAACGGCGTTCGGCCGCTGGGCGAACCAATCTTCTTTCGTCACGCCCACCGACTTCGCAAGTGAACTGTAGGCGGTAAACGTCCACACAATTTCGTCGGGACCTTCCCACACCGCCAGTGCAGGATGATCGACCACCGCTTCAACTTGCTTGCGGAGCGCAGGCGTTGCGCCTTGTTGCACGCCGAGCGACACCCATCCCAACATGCCGGCCGCTTTCGCCCGATCAAGGCTAGCACGATCGCCACAATGAATGAGGTTGATGCCCGCGTCCACCATCTCGCGCAAGTCGGCATCGTTGGCCGGCATGTCGTACCAGCCAATCGGCATCAGCGTTTCACCGCGGCGTTTTAGAAACGTGGCGGGTGGAGGCGTCTTGCGCACTTCAACGATCTGATTCCCGACCTTCGCAGGAATCTCAACTTCCTCGCCGGGCTTGTCGGGTAGCTTCAGCGTGATGGGCTGGTGCGAGGCCGCACCGCCAAACTCCGTGCGACGCACCAGTACCCGGTTTCCCAATTGCAAACCAGACACCACACTTGTCGGCCGCTCCGGCACCAAAAAGCTAATCGGCTTTCCCTGCCTCAGAAAATCGTCGTACTGGCCAGCTTCTGCGTATACCTCGTGAACCAGTTTGATCTCGGGCCCAAGTTCGTCGGCCATGCACCAGAGGAAGAATGTGTCGTGACCTCTCAGCAATAGATGCCATAGCAACTCCTGGTACGCCTCCTGGCTCATTTGCGTAACGTGCGGATCGGGGCTCGGCGGCGGCGCCGTCGTATGCCAATGAACGAACGGAATGACCGGCGTGCTCGCGGGCGTGTGCCGACCCGCGTTCGAGCCATTGAGCAGCATGTTGTAGAACCACCGATAATCGGTCGGCTGAAAATCGTACCAGTCGAACGTCGGATACCACGTGTAGATCACGGGCATCGCGAAGGTGTAATGCGTCTCGGGAAACTCCTGATACCACTCGCGATAGCGCGCTTTCTGATCCGCACGAAACGGCATCACATCGTCGGCCGGCTTCTCAAAATAGTCATACCAGTACCGGTAACCATCGTTGGGATACACGGCGTAGTTTCCCACCAAGGCTTGTGGAAACTGTCGCGTGACAACTTCCGCAAAGGCTTCGCGCTGCAACTTCGAGCGAATCTTCCGCAACGCCGTTTGATACCTCCGAAAATCCTGAATCTCCGCGATGCCTTTACAACAGGTCTTGCATCGTTTCGATGCAGCCCACGAGCCATTCCATTCAATCGGCCCGTCGATTTCCCAGTCCGCAAAAATAAAATCGAGGTGCACGCCGGCCGCTCGGTACGCAGCGACAAATCTTTCAACCTGCTGTCGGATGGCAGGAACTCGGTGTTCCAGCGCCAATGGGCAGCCCAGGTCGGCCCCGCAGGAGTCATCCGCGAAACGCTTGCCGTCTTTGTCGATATGCAGCGTTTCTGGGCTGCCGTCACAGAACTTCTGCAAACACGCCGTGGCGTCGATCGCGACCGGTAGCCCGATTTTCTGTTGGAATCGGGCAATCCGCAGGCCTTCCTTCAATGACGCTTCAAACTGCCCCGGCCGCCAATTCACCGTGTAACCGATGCCCCGGGCAGCGAGTTCCTTGAGCAGTTTCTCGGTCTCATTATCACCGACGGACTGCAGCGCTTGTGAAATCGGCAGCACGTAGAGCGGCAGGCGATTGTGCCGCGGATACTTGAGCGGTTGCGTATTCTCAAGAACGACTTTGATCGGCCCTGGCGTTTCAGCCAGGCAAAAGTGGGGCGTTGTCGCGATGCAGAGAGTCGTCAAGGCAAACGCAATCAGACGGTGACATGTTGCGTAGAGTCTCGTCATGTTGTAGCTCCATGAACGCCCTGACGGCGCTCGGCAACCGCATGTCCCGCACCCGGTAGCGGTCGGGTGGTGAATGCTGCTGCGAAGTCATCAGTTGGTTTTGACTTCCTGCTCGCCGCGCTGCAGAATTCGTTTCATATCGCCTTCATCATCCATCGGAATCGAAGGCGTGCGTCGGGCCTGGCCGTAATCTGGGTCTTTCGGATCGATGGCTTTTTGTGGATCGAAAATCCGTGGATCGACGGCCACGCAATTGTACGGTCGAAAATTTGGTTTCGTCGTAAAGCAATCGGAAAAGTCGTTCGCCAAGGCGTCGAACATATTCAAGGGCGGCAGACCGAAAATCTCGTAGAGCGTGCGGTGCATGCTGACGATCGTGGTGTGGCGGTGCGAGACAAACCCGCGTTTGGCCCACGGACTGATGACCAGCAGCACGCTCCGCTGGGCATCAACATGATCTGGTTCGCCACCCGAGTCGTCCTGCGTAACGAAGATCGCCATGTTCTTCCAATACGGCGTGTGCGTTAAGAACTCGACGATGCGGCCCAGAGCCAGATCGTTGTCGGCCATCCACGACGTAAGATACGGGTACCCTTTATCGGGTCGTGGGTCGCTCCCGTGGTCATTGCAGATCGTGATGTTGATGAACTGCGGGAACGGTTGCTTGCCTTTCAGAAATCGCGTCTCGACATCTTTCATGAACCAGTGCGCCCGGTACTGGTCGGGGATGTTCATATTGAAAATGGGGAACTCACGGCAAGTGTTATCGTACAGCACCTTGGGCATGGGGATGTTGACGACTTCGCGTGCGCCGGTGGGGTGCGTATCCTCGGCCTCGTCGACGCCAGGGAACTCAAATCCCTCGCCGTAATTGCGAAACGTGATGCCTCCGCGGGCCAATTGATCCCACATCGCGCCGGCCTCGGGGTAATCCTCGGGAATGAGCGAGCCGTTCGAGCCCATCGAGTAGCGGCGACCTGGGGCCGTGCTATCCTTGTTGAATGACCAGCCGACCGAGTAGGTCATTTGCATCAAGTTGTTCGGTTGCACGCCCACAAGCCAGCGATGTCCTACGCCCGAGGCTTCCGGTTCCATGTAGAAGTTGTCACTCACGGTAAATTGCCGAGCGAGCGCGTTGTGATTGACCATCACACCGACGTTGGCGAGTTGGGGTTGCCCTTTGCCTTCAATCGTCTGGTGCAAGCCCCAGCGCAATAAACTCGGATCGTGATTGGCGCCGGGGAGTCGGTCGAAAATCGTGTCGTACGTGTGGTTCTCCTTCGTGATGAACACTACGTACTTGATTTCTTGGGAGACCTCCCCGGCCTTGGTGGGGATCAGCGGAGAGGACATCTTCTCGCGATCGGCACGCCGATCGACGATGCCGTTGTTTTCCAGCACGGTTGCGGTCATGGTCTTGAGTTCGGCATCGGCAGGCACGGCGAGGACGCTGACCACGCCGCGCATCCCCAGAAAATCACTTCTGGGAATGTTCTTCCCGGCGTTCGGCCCATTGCCGAAACCTCGAAAACAAATGCAAACCAACTGTTTGCCGTCCGGTGAAAGAGCCACGCGGTACGGATACCACGCGGTGGGAATATGCCCGAGGATGCCGAGCGTTTGGGCATCTAGCACGGCAATCGCATTGATTCCCAATTCGGCGACGTAGAGCCGCTTGCCATCCGGTGAGACCGCCATTCCCGAAGGGCTAACCCCCCGCACTTTCGCTACAAGAGGCGAAGGGACAATTCGTTGTTTCGCCACGATTTGGTTCTTCGTCAGGTCCACCCGTTCGATCATGTCGTTGTTGCCATTGGACACGAAGAGCGCGTTGCCGTGAGTGGCCAGGAAATTGGGAGCACTGCCGCCCACGGTCTTGCCATTATCCGACGGTGCCCCCACGAGCAGGCCCGTCTTCAGGCGACTGATTACTTTCGGCGATGCCGGCTGCGAAACATCGACTCCCCAAACCGAGAACGACTCGGGCACATTCGGTTCGCCGAGGCCTGGAATCTTGCGACCTTCGAAATCCACGCCGTCGCGCGCTTCGGGGCTGGGGTAGCCGAATGGCGGGAACGTGAGGCCGCGTCGATCGAAGCGCGCATCGTTGGGCGGCGCCACCGCACTGTATTCAAACAGGCCGATATTGGCCACATACACTTTGTCTTCCGCAAGTGCTAGTGCGTAGGGGTAGCGGCCGACGGGCGCCGAGCCGACCACTTGCCGTTTCGCCGCATCGATGACGACCAAACGAAAATTAGTTACGTCCGCGCAATAGATGTATTTGCCATCGCCGCTCACTTTCACGTCGACCGCATAGCTATCGTCGAACTTGCGTCCACCGACCTCGACATCAAGTGATATTTCTGCGGTTTTCTCGTGCGAACTTACGTCGTAGACGTAGATCGAGCCCGTGTTCCCGCCGCTCCAAACCAACGTGCGGCCATCGGGCGAAAAATCGGCCCCGCCAGCGTTCGAGTGCCGTTCTTTTTCATGCTTCTTCAAAGATGTCGCGGGCTTGATCTCCGCGATCGTTGGCTTAGCGGTGCGCCAGCCCGTGATGATCTGCCCAACGCCATCGCTCGCCACGAACAGCGTTTCGCCGTCGCGGCTCATAGCTAAACCATAGGGTTGTTCGCCGACCGGAAAATGGCGGCCGGCCGGCGTCAGAATCCGCCCGCTCGCGAGAATGGTCCGACCGCTCGGATTGTGCCGCGCATAACTATCAATCGACGGGGCATGAAGGTAAGGCTCGTCCTGGCCAGCAACGTTCACCGCTAATCCGGTCAGGCCAACGATAAAGGTCCAGAAGATCTTCATGGTTATGATCGCGTGCTGAGGTCTCTTGTCGCGACGGTTCGCATCGTGCCGACGAAGTGCAGCGCGAGGCCGCCAAAAATTTGTCGTCCAAGCCCCGCGATATCTCTGTTTCAAGAACATGAATTGGAGAGACCACTAGCAGGCTACCGTACTGAACCCATCGGCGATAGTGCTTCCGTGTTGCGGTTCCTAATTCGCGGCACCTTCCGCACGTATTGCTGCTGCACGGCAATGCCAACGCACGATCGCCGGTTTAGAAACAATGGACTTCTTTGTCGACTTAGTAGCGATGGAAGAAATAAGCAGTCATGAAATTGGCAACTCCTGCGTTTCCGAGGCTCCTTGCCTTTCGGCCCTGAAAGGCCGTTGAAAAACGGTACGGGTACTCTCTCGATCAGGTATTTTCGCGACAGTATCGACCGTGGACCGCTAGGCAGTCCCCTTTCTTCAACAGGCTGCTAAGAGTCTCGGCCGGTACCTTCGCAGCCCGAATTTTCACAGAGACTTCAAATCAAACGGTTGATCAACTCCTGGAAAATGGCAAATCCCATTTGTGCGCCTCCGACTCAAGCAACAGTCTACATAATCGCGCACTCCGGAATGTGCGTTTGGGCGCGCTCTCATGCGCGAAATCGCACATAATTCGGAGCTTAATACAGGTTCGGGACCTAAGTCGCTGTTTTCGAAATTGCTAAACTCACCTTGGACAGTCCGAGAAAAACGCGGCGGCTCTCAACATCGACGTCGCTTGCCGACGCAAGTCGTTTCACGGCACTGGAAATGCTCGCTGGAGGTGATTGACACACTGCGCACTAAGTCGGGCCGAAGGCCGACAATCCAAGCTTCAGGCTAGGCGTTCTTCCGGTTGCATCGCTCTTCGGCCACGGATAATGGGCTGGAGGCTAGCGATGAACAGCTCACCTCAAACAGTAAACGATCTGTTACGGCTTGGAACGAAGATCGCTCAAGTCTGCGCCCGGCGGCTTATAGCCGCACAGATGGAATACATCTCTAGCGCGCAGAGCACGGTGAAAAACGGCCCTTCGCCTGCAAATGCGTTGACAACGAGCATTCCCGAGGCATGGAGCAGCTACGTCCTCGATTGGCTGCAACGCTCCGTATTATTCGCCGACACGATGCGTCAGCGAGGAAACAACTATTTAGCGCACCAGCGCGCGGGTAATCCACCCCTGCTCGTCTACGACCATGAGACCATCGTGGACGGGCGACGGTTGAAGCGGCCCGTTAACTACGCGCTGGTGCGCATTATTCCTCCTGATGGAATAGCAGTCGATGAATCAATGCGGCCGTTCATCATCATCGATCCCCGAGCGGGGCATGGTCCCGGTATTGGCGGCTTCAAGCAGGACTCACAAGTCGGCGTCGCCTTGAAGGCGGGCCACCCCGTGTACTTCGTCATCTTTTTTCCGCGGCCGGAGCCCGGCCAAACTCTGCAGGATGTGTGCGCCGCCGAGGGGCAGTTCGTCGAAGCCGTAGTGGATCGTCATCCCGATAGCCCAAAGCCAGCGCTCGTCGGTAATTGCCAAGGGGGCTGGGCCACGATGATGCTTGCCGCGTCCCGCCCCGACATCACTGGACCCATCGTGATCAATGGCGCGCCAATGTCGTATTGGAGCGGCAGTTGGCAAGGCGGCGAAGGCGAGAATCCAATGCGCTATTCCGGCGGTTTGCTCGGCGGTTCGTGGCCCGCGCTCTTTGCCAGCGATCTTGGAGACGGCCTGTTCGATGGTGCCCACCTCGTCGTGAACTTCGAGAACCTCAATCCCGCAAATACGTTCTGGACGAAGTACTACAACCTCTTCGCAAACGTGGATACCGAACCGCCCCGGTTCCTTGAATTCGAACGTTGGTGGGGCGGCTACTCGCTGATGAATGAGGCCGAAATCCGCTGGATCGTGAACAATCTCTTCGTCGGCAACAAGCTCGCGCGCGGCGAAGTTCAGGCGGTGCCGCACACGTTTGTCGATCTGAAAGCCGTTCGCGCGCCGATCATCGTGTTCTCATCTGCCGGCGACAACATTACACCGCCGCAGCAGGCGCTGAATTGGATCGCCGATGTTTACAGCAGCACCGAAGAGATCAAAGCAAACGGCCAAGTGATTGTTGGGCTATTCCATGAAGACGTCGGGCACTTAGGGATCTTTGTGTCTGGCAGAGTCGCGAAAAAGGAACACTCGCAAATCGTAGAAGTGCTCAAACACATCGAATCGCTGCGCCCAGGCCTTTATCAGATGGACATAAAGGACGTTGCTGATTCGAAAGGTAAGGCTAAGTATGAAGTGACAATTGAGGAACGCCGCCTGGAAGACTTGAAGCGTGCCAACAAGCTGGAGCGCCGCGATGAAAGAGCTTTCGAAGTTGTCGCCGAATTATCAGCATTTGCGGAAAAAGCCTATTCGCTTTTCGCACGACCAATCGTTCATTCGCTCGTGAATGAGCGAACCGCCGAACTGGGCCGCTCATTCCATCCGCTCCGAGTTCAACGTTGGGCCTTCAGTGATCTTAACCCGTGGCTATGGCCATTGCCGGCGATGGCAGCCGCGACGAAGCAGACACGGCGAATTGCTCCGCCAGAGAATCCCTACCGGCGTCTTGAAAACGCCATATCACAAATGCTCATCGCGAGCCTCGACCTGTTCCGCGATGTCCGTGATGCGACGCTGGAGTCACTGTTCTTCCAAATCTACGGCCCGGCGGCGATTCTCGGCCTGACCGAGCCGACAGCAGCCCCCCCTGCCGCGAATGTCAGCGATCCGCGCGAACTGCCGATCATTAGGAACGCTCTCGCCGCAGTCGGCACGGGCGGATACCCCGAGGCCATTGCGCTAATGGGTGCGCTCATCGGCCGTGGCGCGGGACGCATCCCCGTCGAACGGCTCGCGATGGTCGATCGGCTCATCGCAAGCGATGAAGTACTTTCGAAGATCCCGAAAAACGAAGTGCGCCGCATCAAGGCTGAGCAGGCAGTGGTCGCCGAATTGGAGCCGGAACGCGGACTGAAATCACTGCCGAAGTTGTTATCGAAAGCAAAGGATCGCCGCCGTGCGCTAGAAGTTCTAGCGGAGGCAATGGCGGCCGTCGAGTTAACCGACGAGCAGCAGGCGATTGCGAACAGCGTGCAAACTGTTCTTTCTGCCGAGGCCGTCCGCCGGCGCCGTGAATTGGAACAATCCACGGAACGCCGCGTCATTACGGCGAAGTGAAAGTTCTGAAGGACAAGTAAAAGGTGGCAGCGTTTGCGAGGAGGTGCTGCGATGGCAAAGTGGACTAATGTTACCAACGTCATATTTGATGAGATTACACCTGGTGCTTCTGCCGAACTTTCCCGCACTTTATCGCAAACCGACATTGACGTGCTGGCCCTACTCTCCGGCGATGTCGACCCGTTCCACCTTAAGACAAACGGGGCTGCCAGCGCGCTGCGCGATACGAGCACGATCGAAGCGGCTGGCGCGGAAGTTTTGATCGCGGCGGCGCTTGGCTTAAAGCTTCCTGGACCAGGAATGAAAATAATTGCGCAGAACCTTCACTACCACGGACGCGCTTCCGTCGGCGATGAATTGACGGCGACTGTCACTGCAAAGGAGAAGCACCGCAAAGACCACGAAGTTGTTTTCGATTGCCGCTGTGTCGACCAAACTGGCAAGGAATTGGTCGCGGGTACGGTGACGGTTGCCGCGCCTACCAAGCGCCTGGCGTACGCCGAAGTCGTACCGCCAGAACTGGTCCTTCGGCGTGGCGACTCCTTCGGGCCAATCTTCAAAGCGTGCGAAGGATTGCCACCCGTGAGCTGTGCGGTCGTACATCCCTGCGATCGCGATTCGCTGCTCGGGCCGATTGAATCGGCCAAACGTGGTTTAATTGCCCCCGTGCTCATCGGTCCGGAAGATAAGATCCGCACGGTGGCCAAGAGCGAAAACGTGGATCTGGCTCCGTACACGATCGTCTCCGTCGATCACAGCCATGCGGCGGCAGCCAAGGCGGTCGAAATGGCGCGCGCCGGCGAGGTCGAGTCGCTTATGAAAGGAAGCCTACACACCGACGAACTGCTCGGCGCGGTAGTTCCCTCGGCAACCGGCTTGCGAACTTCCAGGCGAATCAGCCATGTCTTTGTCATGGATGTGCCGTCCTACCCGAAGCTGCTATTGATTACCGACGTCGCCGTCAACATCTATCCCAAATTGAAGGAGAAGGTTGACATCGTGCAAAACGCTATAGACCTCGCACATGTGCTCGGCATCTATGAACCAAGAGTTGCAATTCTTTCCGCCGTGGAAACCGTCAATCCGGATATCGAATCCACTTTGGACGCGGCCTCACTCTGCAAAATGGCGGACCGCGGTCAAATCACGGGCGGCATCGTCGATGGTCCGCTCGCGTTCGATAACGCCATCAGCTTGCAGGCCGCGCAAACCAAAAAAATCCATTCGCCCGTGGCCGGTCAGGCAGACGTGCTGCTCGTTCCGGATCTTGAAGCCGGCAACATGCTGGCCAAACAGCTTTGCTACCTCGCCGGGGCCGATGCCGCGGGTATTGTCCTCGGAGCGCGCGTGCCGATCGTGCTGACGAGCCGCGCCGACTCGGTGCGTACGCGCCTTGCCTCAACAGCCGTGATGGCCCTCGTTGCCAACGCCAAACGCAATGTGTCGAAAACCGCAAGTAAATAGCTGGGGCACCAGCCATGTCCGACGCAATTCTGGTTCTGAACGCGGGATCATCGAGTCTCAAATTCTCTGTGTTTCTTGACGATGAGCCGCCAAAACCGTTTTTGCGGGGCCAACTGGAGGGTCTGTTCACCTCGCCGCGTTTTATGGCCCGTGATGAGGCCGGAGAACTCGCAGGCAGCAAGGAGTGGTCTGGCGGTACGAAGCTGGGTCACGACGGCGCCATCGAGTATCTCTTTGACTGGGGCCGTCAAGGCGCGCTGCGTGGAAACAGGATCGTAGCCGCGGGCCACCGAGTGGCGCATGGCGGATTGAAATTCACCAAAGCGGTGCGGATCGGTGCCGAGGTAATGACGGCTTTGGACGAACTCGTGCCCCTTGTGCCCTTGCACCAGCCGCACAATTTGGCGGCCATCAAAGTTGTGGCGCAGCGCGCACCGGACCTGCCACAAGTTGCCTGTTTTGACACGTCGTTTCACCGTACACAGCCAGCCGTGGCGCAGATGTTTGCGCTTCCCCGGCGTTTCGCTGATGAGGGCATCTATCGCTATGGCTTCCACGGCTTGTCCTACGAGTACATCGCTTCCGTTCTTCCACGTATCGACCAGCGCGCGGCTACAGGCCGCACGATTGTCGCTCACCTGGGGAACGGGGCGAGCATGTGCGCGATGAAGAACCGTCAATGCATCGCCACCACGATGGGCTTCAGCAGTATCGAGGGATTGCCGATGGGAACGCGCTGCGGCGCGCTCGATCCGGGAGTGCTGCTCTATCTCATGGATCGCCACAACAAGGATGCCCGCGCCCTTGAAACCCTCCTCTACAAGGAATCGGGCCTTCTTGGCCTTTCCGGAATTTCAAGCGATGTGCGTACGCTCCTGGCAAGCCCCGACGCCCGCGCCGCGGAAGCACTCGACTACTTCGTCTATCGAATCGGCCGCGAGTTGGGATCACTGGCTGCCGCATTAGGCGGGTTAGATGCAATAATTTTCACCGGCGGTATTGGAGAAAACTCAGATGTCATTCGCGCCCGCGTTTGTCGCGAGGCGACCTGGCTGGGGTTGATCTTAGATGAAGCGGCCAACAATGCGGGCGGCCCAAAAATAAGCAGGCCAGACAGCCGCGTTGCCGCATGGGTAGTACCCGCAAATGAGGAATTGATGATTGCCCAGCACACTCAGCACGTGCTCTCGAGTGCCAATGAATGAAAGGCGGGCAGTTTTTTGGCAAAGTTAGATGTTATTGGAAGTCACAAATGACTATTCTTAGAGCTATAACCGAATGTTGACGCGGCGGCAAAAAAGGCATAATGAATGTCTGTTGGACGGGGGTAATCACGAAACACCCCGGCCCAGCTTCGTTCGAGCAACCGGCGTCGCTGCGGACCGAGAAATCCCCACGGATCGAACAAATCACCACTCCGATGGTCGCGTAATGTGAGCATCGCCCGAATTTAGCGCAACCTCGCCCCAACGCAACGCCAACTCGACCACTTTTTGCCGCCGCGTCAACAATTGACAATAGCTCGGTCGACGAGTCGCAGGCGTTAATGAGTAGTTGGTTCTGCCTAGGTCGCTCGGCGTCGCCGGAGACACTAGCCGGCTCTGCAAACGGCAGAAACACCAAGGTTGCCGGTTCCGGCACGGCGGCATTCGTATTTGCACCGACGCCGCTGCCGGCGGCTGGTTGAAGTGGGCTCACCATTGGTCTTATTGCGCTGCACCCAATCGTCCCGCCGATCGAATCATTCGGCAGCAGTGCTCGTCATGCCTTGGTACGAAGCCCTCTGACTTTGCTAAGAGGTGGCTTAGTGCCGCACACTAAGTCCTGCTCCAACGAAGTAATCGGGGGTCGCTTTGTTTAGACCCACTCCTGACTCCGCATCGAATTGCAGGTTGTTCGACACGAGAATAATGAAACCGCCCTCAAAGACTTGTTGCGTGCGGAAACTATGTGCTCCATCTGGCGTGGTCATGTGCCACTGCACGTAAGCTGATAAATGTTCGACGAGTTTTGCTTGCGCGCTGATGGCTTCCGAGGTATTCAGAAAACTCTCGTTGGTGACGTCGTCCACTTGGCAGGAGAGAATGGTCTGGCCGTCGAAAGTCAAGTCTTTCATCACTTCCCACTCATAGATGTACTCAACTTCAGGAAGTACCTTTCCAGCGGTAAACGCAGCCGAGCCAGTCGGCAAAAACATATCGAAGACCAAACCGGTTTTGGGTAGCCACTTATCTTGCGGCGTAAGAGCAATCTTAAAGCCAACATTCATGTCATCGCTTCCGACGGTCGTACTTCGAGACACACCGAAGATGGTCTCTGTCGTTTGTTCTTCGGACCATGAAACGCGCAGTTCAAACCAGTCGGCAAATGCGCCAATCCGAAGCAACGGCTGTGGATACGTCTGGTCTATAATGCTTGATGTGCGGTCGTGGTCGTACGAGTACTGATAGCCCATTTCAAGCTGGCAGATACCAAGACCGACGGTGGATGGGCTGTCCCCGAGCCCAGGACGATCGGAATCAAGGGGCTCATCGAAAGGGCTCTTATTCCCGGCCTCACTTTTTGATCGGAGCCGCTTCGCCATTGAAACAGAGCGTCCGACGCACGCGAGGGGACGCCGCATAGTCCGAACGAAGCGATCGAGATGGCAATACTTATCCTCAATCGTGAGCGCGACATTGGAACGACCCTGAAGGTGGATGTCGATCAACGCTGTCTTTAGTTTCGACACAAGCAGTGCTGTGCAGAGAGGACAATAATCGATGCTTTGCGATAAGGTGTGCCGGTTGCACCGTCCGAATCGAACAGCGAAACCTGAACGCGGAAAGCTCGCAGTTTAGCTTTCTTGGGCTTATGTCTAGACGAGAACGACGGCAGCAAAGGAAACAAGTAACTAGGGTGTCACAGCAAATATGTGCCATGGCCGTTGCCGCCGCGGCAAAGAAGTGCCCGCGATCGTTGTACGTTCGGATTGGGTACTTCTCGCAATCCCCGCCCACAAGACGAATATACGCTTCGTGCACCAGCGCCGTGGGCTGCAAAGTTTGGCCCGGCTTCTCATGGGCGAGCTTTTGCGCGGCGAGCCTGCGCAGCTCATCATAAACGAGCGGCAGAAGCCGGTCGGCGGCTTGTCCGTCGCCGCGCTCGATCGCGGACAGAATTTGTGTGACGTCCTCGGCCATGGACGCCTATTATAACATCCCGCCAATTTACACACTGGTGGAATGGAAAAATGGCGTTCCTGGCCTGATGCACGCACCACGCATACACACAACATGGCGTCGCCGAACAGCCGCTCGAAGTGACCGAGGTGCCCTACACCGAAGGCAATTCGTGGTAACTCTATCTGACAGAGGTTGGACACCAGCGGGCTCGGCGATAGTCGTTCCAGCCGTGTCGGCACAGCGAGACTTGGCCGGCCGCCATCCAGACGATGAGTACGGCAACGCATATTTGTGCCATGACGATGTAAACGTGTGTCTTACGTTTCAGGTGTTGTCCCTTGATCTGTGTGGCGGCTAATCTCTCGGAGAATTCTCCCAGGTGGGAATCAATTTCGCCAAGCGTCGCCACGACACGCAGAGCCACTTGGGCAAGTTGACTAATTCGTGCTTCAAGCGCCTCGCCTTCGGTCGGTTTCGCCGTTCCTTCACAGAGTGCATTGACCGTCTCGGTAGATTGTTTCAACTGGCGCCGCAGCGCTCCAAGTCTCTCCAGTAATGGGTCGACGATTGCAGAATCCGCGGGAGCACCTAGCGAGCTTGCGATCTCTAATGCCTGTTGGACGCCCTGAAGCGAAGCTCCCGACATCTCCAACCAAAGGTCGACCTGCCGCAGAGCCAGCGCCAGCTGTTCCGCCTTGTTCTCCAACTCAAGTCGCGATGCAAGCCGTTCGGTCGCTTCCTTTCGCGTCCAATTTTTGACGCCGTGCCCGATGTCTTCCGTCCTGATCTTTAATTCCTGAACGCGACTCTGAGCGCCGAGAACTCGATCTCGAAGGACCGAAAAAGACGTCTCGATCCCATCGAACACATTTTCACTGGTCTTACTGAGCTGGGACCCCGTGGACCAAACAACGGCTATTGCCGCGGCACAGGCCGCAACGCCCAGTAAACCGAGCAACCAGGCGAGCAAAGGAATAAATCGTCTGAATATTGTCATCGTGTTCCCCTCGGCATCTACTATGTTGTCACACGCACGGCCAAAAGCCGGTGATATGATCGCTCGCTGGAGGCTAACACTCGCTCAGTGGCATTGCCCCTCCGTCGCATGCTAAGCTACGTAGAGTATGCGGTTCCCGGACGCTGTCAATGAGGTGTCCACCGATGCAAGTTCGTTGCCTGCATTGCCACAGCCCGCTCGACCTGACTAGCGACAGCCCGTTGTCGGCCATCACTTGTCCTGCATGCGGCAACAGCTTTAGTGTGTCGGCTGAGGCGGAGACTGTTCCCTACGCGGCGGCAGAGGCACGAACGCTTGGCCACTTCGAACTAGTCGAACAAATCGGCACGGGCAGCTTTGGTTCCGTCTGGAAGGCCCGCGACGCTGAGCTGGACCGCATTGTGGCCGTGAAGATCCCGCGGAAAGGCCAGCTTGATCCAGCCGAGGCGGAGCACTTCCTTCGCGAGGCGCGAGCAGCCGCCCAGCTCCGGCATCCCAACATCGTGAGCGTGCATGAAGTCGGCCGAGACGAGCACACAATCTTCATCGTTAGTGATTACATCCGTGGGGTGAGTTTGGCTGAATGGCTGACTGCCCGGCAACTCACGGACCGCGAGTCGGCCCAATTGTGTACGAAGATCGCCGAGGCGTTAGACCATGCCCACGAGGCGGGAGTCGTCCACCGCGACCTGAAGCCTGGAAACATCATGATCGATGAGGTGGGTGAGCCGCACATTATGGATTTTGGGTTGGCTCGGCGCGAAGCGGGCGACGTAACGATGACCATAGAAGGCCGGGTTCTGGGCTCGCCTGCCTACATGTCGCCCGAGCAAGCGAAGGGAGAGGCCCATCGTGCTGACCGACGATCAGACGTGTATTCGCTCGGGGTGATTCTGTTTGAGCTGCTAACCGGCGAGCGGCCGTTCCGGGGCAGCGCACGGATGCTGGTGCAGCAAATCATTCAAGACGAGGCGCCTAGCCCACGGAAGTATCGCACGAATATTGCCCGAGACCTTGAGACGATCACCCTGAAGTGCTTGGAGAAGGAACCTGCCAAGCGATACGCGTCGGCAGGTGATCTTGCCGACGACCTGAAACGATTCCTTGCAGGAGAACCAATTCTAGCCCGGCCCGTCACTAAAGCAGAGCGCGCTTGGCGATGGTGTAAGCGAAACCCGACCATCACGGGCTTGGCGGCTACTGTGGGCGTGCTCCTGATGACGGTTGCATCGGTAGCGACGACCGGGTACATCCAGACCTCGGCGGCCTTGGACCGGGTGGTGGCCGAGGAAAGGACGCGCGTGCAGGCGCAGTTAAATGCCTTGCGCCGAGCGGAGATTTCTCAGTTGCCGTACTTGATCGAAGGCCTGACGCCCTTCCGTGCACAACTCGAGCCTTACCTTAAGGAGCTTTTGGAGCAGCCGAGTCTCACGGACCAGGAGCGGCTACGCGTCAGCCTGGCATTGGCCGCCGGTGACGAGGGCCAGGCAAACTACCTTCGCGAGCGGTTGTTGACGGCCGACCCGGCGGAGGCGGTTGTCATCCGTGCCGCCCTATCGCCTTATGGCGGTGAGGTGGCCGAGGATCTTTGGCGCACACGACTGATCGAAGCGAGGCCCAACGATCCTTATCTCTACAAGCAGAGAGCCGACTTGCGAGCCGGATATCTCGGACGTTGGCAGCAGGCAGCCGCAGATTACGCCAAAGCAATGGAATTAGATCCGCAAGACGTTTATAGCTGGCACCACCGAACGTTGCTGCTTGTGCGTTTAGAACAATGGCAGATACTGCACGAGCACTGCCGCCGCATGCTTGATCTGTTCGGCAAGACTGAGGATCCCCAAATCATGCGCGTAGTCGCGCATAGTCTGCTCACCGCACCGCTGGAAGCGCGGGACTTGGTCACGAATGCGGCGGCGCTGGCGAGAGTGGCGCGAACCAAGGATCCGCAATATCCCTATTCTGCCTTCGTGTTAGCGCTGGCAGACTACCGCACCGACAGGTTCGACGAGTCGGTGGGGCTTCTCTCGGAGTTGTCTGATGAGCAATGTCAGGCGCGTTACTTGCCTGCGATGATGCTCGCGTGCCGAGCAATGGCCGAGTTCAAGCTCAAGCGTGGTTATGCTGCGGAGAAATCACTTCAAGAGGCGAAGCGCTGGCTAACCCGTTCCGTGTCATCCACCCCGCGCGAAGGCTACGGATTCGACTGGCACGATCGCCTGTGCGCAGAAGCCCTGCTGGCGGAAGCAGAAAAGATCCTCGCTGCCGAGCATTGAGTGTGGTCCGCACGAGGAAGCGCTCATCACCTAGCGGTCGCATCGGTCCCGTGGATTCCGGCCATGTTGCACTGACAGAAACGCGGTAAAGCGCGGAGGTGCCATGCGAGATTTGACACCTCTGCGACTTCACAAAATCTCTTCGTGCAGGCGGACGATGCAACCGTCGCGTCTTAGGAGTTTTCGGAACTCGCGTCGATGGCGCGACCGAAGCAGGTTGGCAGGAATAAGTGTAGCCCGAACAAAGCCGTTCATAATCGGTGGTTTGTTACCGTGTGTCACGCACGATCGAGTTTACGGCACTATTGTCCGTCCACGAGAGCACATCGCCAGTAGTCCCATGAGGAGCATCGGTCGAATCGTTGGGCAGCGGGTTCGTCGTGCCATGGTTCTTACGCCAGACAACATAGTCGGCCGCATCCGCGACGCCATTGTTGCTGTAATCGCCAGGCACGCCGGCCGAAACGACCGTGATCGTGCCGGCCGAATAAAGTTGCGAAGTGTTCCAAGCCAAGCCCGGCAACAGCGCCGGCAAGCTGGTCGAGATGAACGTTCCGCTAACAGTGCCCAGATCCAGAATATGTGTCACCGTGCATTTGAAAACCGGCCAGTCGCGTGCATCAGTAAAACCGGCCAGGGTGATGATTGCATGGTCCTCTGGTTGGCGTTCTTTTTCAAGCCTCAACGGCTTGTTTCTCGTTGGGCTGTTCTGCGGGGTGATGCTTTGGGAACTCGGGTTCGGGCCGTCTTTCCGGTGTGCATTTTGGCCGGTTTTGAATCCTCATCGGATTCAGTCGCCGCCTCGGTCTTGTTCCGCAGCCGATAACTATTGTGCTTGACGGTCTTACCAAAAGCGGTTCAGAAATAGGTCAATGAAGCAGGAATTGCTGGCGCGAAAATGTGACGTCGAGGACCTGGCTTTCGGGCTCCAGTTCACGGAGGATTCGAATAACTCATCACGGCTCATGAGGTCGCCGGAGGACGAGATGTGGACTTGCCAAGGAACTCCTGCGCTTGACGCTTGATGGGACCTTGATCGTTGGCATAAGTTGTCAGACGACAATCAAGCTAGGACTTGCGGGACCTACAACTCTGGTCGAACAGCGGCAAGAAACGAAGAATCGGCCTGCCCCTGCCGTGTTGTCGAAATACGTCGGAAACCAACGTATAATCGAGGAATGTCCGAGGTAACGCGACTACTGGTAGCGATTGAGGAGGGCGATTCGCAGGCTACCGCTGCGCTGTTTCCGCTGGTTTACGACGAACTGCGGAGGCTCGCCCGCATTCAAATGTCTCACGAACGGGCCGAGCATACGCTGGACGCAACCGCGCTTGTCCACGAAGCCTACCTACGCCTGATCGACGACTCGACCGTCCATTGGGAGAATTGTGGCCATTTCTGCGCTGCCGTGGCCGAGGCGATGCGACGCATTCTCATAGAATACGCCCGGCGGAAGCAGGCGCAGAAACGCGGCGGATCGCTGCAGCGCGTTGATCTGCACAATGACTTGCCGGAGATTCGTGTTGCATGCCGTGGCATAGAGGACTTGCTTTCGCTCAGTGATGCGCTCGACCTTCTTGCAGCCGAAGACGCTGATCTAGCGCAACTTGTCAAACTGCTGGTCTTCGCCGGCTTCAGTTTCGAAGACGCAGCTACCGCGTTGGGAATATCCCGGGCCACGGCCTATCGCCGCTGGACTTTTGCCAGGGCCTGGTTGCATCGGACGATGAATGGCCAAGAGCAAATGCCGTTGGAAGCAGCTTCGACAAGCGATTTGCCAGAATGAATCAGCACCTATTTTGAGACGACGCGGACAATTAATGCGCATGTCTTATTGCATGCCCCTCGGATCTATTCTTATTGAAGCCGTTTCATATGTCGGGCAATCTCAATCAGGTCGAAGCCATCTTCAGCGAAGCGTTAGCGAAATCGAACCAGACCGAGCGCGCCGAATACCTGGACCGAGCCTGCTCGAATGATCCCGCACTGCGCCAGAGCTTGGACGAACTATTGGCCTCGCACGAGGCCGCCCGCGAGTTCCTTCAGCTGCCACAGGCCGAAGTTGATACGAGCTCGTTTCGTTTCAGCGAAGCTCCCGGCGCCAAAGTCGGCCATTACCGGCTGCTTGAGCAGATCGGCGAAGGTGGCTTCGGTGTCGTGTTCTTGGCCGAGCAGGAAGAGCCGGTCCGACGCCGAGTTGCAATAAAGATTATTAAGCTTGGGATGGATACGAAGCAGGTCGTGGCCCGCTTTGAGGCAGAACGGCAAGCTTTGGCGATGATGGACCATCCCAATATTGCACGAGTCCTCGATGCCGGCACCACCGAAACTGGCCGTCCCTATTTCGTGATGACGCTCGTTAAAGGCATCCCCATTACCCGCTACTGCGATGACAACCAACTTGGGCTCGGGGAAAGACTGAACCTGTTCATGTCGGTCTGCGCCGCGGTACAGCACGCCCATCAAAAAGGTATCATTCACCGAGACCTGAAACCAAACAACGTGCTTGTCACGCTTCAAGATGACAAACCGGTACCCAAAATCATCGATTTTGGAATCGCCAAAGCAACCCAATTCAAGCTCACCGAACGGACTCTGTTCACCGAATCGCATCAGCTGATCGGTACCCCCACCTACATGAGCCCGGAGCAGGCTCAAATGAGTGGTCTCGATATCGACACTCGTAGCGATATCTACAGTCTGGGTGTGCTGTTGTATGAGCTGCTCACGGGCACGACACCCTTTGACACCCAACACCTAACGAGCGTCCCATTCGCGGAAATGCAGCGCATTATCCGCGAGGTCGACCCCCCGCCGCCCAGTAGCCGTCTCACGACTCTTGGCGCCGATCAACAGACCACCGCCGCCAGCAATCGCGACAGCGACCCGAATCGTATCCGGAAAGCTCTCCAAGGGGACCTTGACTGGATCATCATGCGATGCCTGGAAAAAGATCGCACTCGCCGCTACGCCACGGCTAACTCATTGGCCGCCGACTTGCAGCGCTACTTGAACGACGAGCCGGTCGAAGCCCGGCGTCCGACCCGCTGGTATCGACTCCACAAGTTCGTTCGTCGCAACAAGATCGGAGCCGTCGCCACCTTTGGCATCCTGGCCGCCATGGCCCTGGGCCTTGGAATTGCCTCGGTAGGCTTCCTACAAGCCCATCGCCAGGCCGCTCGCAGCGACCAAGTCGCGATCTTCCTTAAAGAGATGCTGCAGGCTGCCGGGCCATCGGTCGCGCGTGGCCGCGACACGACGCTAATGCAAGAGATACTCGATAAGACGTCCCAACGCATCGGCAATGATCTGAACGACCAACCGCAAGTTCAAGCCGAATTACGATCGATCATCGGCAATACCTATTTCGCCCTCGGGCGTTACCACGATGCCGAAGTTGTGCATCGACTCGCGCTCGAAACCCGCCAAGCCACGCTCGGCAAAAACCATCCCGATACGGCAGCGTCCCTTCACGACCTCGCACTAGTTCACGAACTTCAAGGCAAATATGAGCTTGCCGAAACTTTGCACCGTGAGGCTCTTGAAATACGAATCCACATTTATGGTGAGGAGCACCCCGACGTGGCTCGATCGATGGCGGACTTGGCCGAAACACTCCGCCTTCGTGGAACATCGTATCGAGCCGAAAGTGAGAATCTCCAGCGCCGGGCTCTAGCCATGCGCCGCAAACTGTTTGGCAGCGAGCACCTCGAAGTCGCACTTTCGCTCGAAAAGCTTGGCATGTTAATTTGGACAAGGTTCGATGCGAAAAGCTTGAGTGAAGCGGAGTCGCTTCAACGCGAGGCTCTTGCGATCCGTCGAAAGCTATTGGGAAACGATCATCTCGATGTTGCCACGTCGCTCGATGAACTCGGACTGGCTCTCATTTATCAAGGCAGGGCCACTGAAGCGGAGCAGGTTGAACGCGAAGCTCTCGCTATCGACCGCAAATGGTTGGGCAACGACCATCGCGACATATCTTATCGACTCCATAATCTGGCAACGTCGCTAAAGTTGCAAGGCAAGCTCGAAGAAGCCGAGTCGTCGGAACGCGAATCGCTCTCAATTCGGCGAAAAGCTCTCGGCGATCATCGGGATGTGGCAAACTCATTGAGCAACCTCGGCAGGATCCTGCAGGAGGAAGGCAAGCTGGCTGAAGCCGAAAGCGTCTACGGCGAAGAGTTGGACCTGGCACTGCGGATCAACCATCCAATCATCGATCCGCTGGTCGAACTGACCGCGCTGCTTCAGCAACAAAAGAAGTTCGACCAGGCAGAGAAGCTCTACCGCCAAGCGATTGCCGCACGTGAGGCCAACGCCCCCAATGCTTGGGACGTTTTCGATTGTCGCGTGTACCTCGGACTATTCCTACTAGGTCGCGAACGCTTTGCGGAAGCGGAACCGTTGTTCGTAACAGCCTGCAATGGCTTGAACGAGCGGGAAAACCAGATTCCGCCCCCCTACAAAGTCCATCTGACGTTAGCACGCCAACACATCGTCCATTTCTACGAGGCCTGGGATAGGGCCGAACCGGGGCATGGACACGACAAAAAGGCCATCGAGTATCGCAACAAGCTGGCCGCCGCCTCGCCAAAGCGGTAAGCCTTGGAATTGGAGCCCATCGCAAAACTGCCGGGGACTGGCTCACTTCGCGGCGGGCAGCACCGTCGCGGTGGTCGCGGAGCGAACTGGGCCTGGCAGCCTTTCCGCGGACGGTTTCGGGATTTGCTCTTAGTCGCGCCAATATCGACGCCCGCCCGGCTTCAAACCGGCGTGCCAAGTCGCCTTTTTGCTGAGCACGTGAGACGGCCACCGCCCCAATTACGCATACCGATTGGAGGACCTTTTCGCATCGAAATTCTCATTGCCAGGGGAAAACGCTCATGAATCGACCAGTACGCCATGTCTTATTCGCGTTGATCGCTGCAACTGCTTTACCTACTTCGCACTCAGTCGCTCATACTCCCCTCCTATATCATTTGACCGATCTCGGCACCCTGGGCGGCGACTGGAGCGAAGCGTGGGACATCAATTCCGTAGGACAAGTCGTCGGAAAATCCCAGGATTTGCTGTACGGCGGTTCTGCCTTCATCGATACCGGCGGCGTTATGTCTTCCCTGGGAACTCTCCCCAGCGGTAGCGCTAGTGAGGCAAGGAGTATTAATGCCGCCGGCCAAGTTGTCGGCGATGCGGTGACGGCAGGCGGCCGAACCCATGCCGTACTCTTCGATCACGGCACGAATATTGACCTAGGAACGCTCGGCGGCATGTTTAGCAGCGCAACAAGTATCAACAATCTCGGGCAGATTACGGGCACCGCCCAAAACACTAGCAGCTTTGGCCGCGCATTTCTCTACAGCGGCGGAATCGTGCACAACCTCGGCACGCTCGGCGGCATTGAAAGCCAAGGAAACGACATCAACAACGCCGGCGAGGTCGTTGGCCAATCATGGACCAGCAGTGGGCACCTTCGCGCCTTCCTCTACAGCGGCGGGTCGATGCGAGACCTCGGCACACTCGGCGGTTCCGACAGTTCCGCGTCCAGCATCAACGATTCTGGTCAAGTAGTTGGCGGGGCGAATATTACGGGCGATACTGCGAGCCACGCCTTCTTCTATTCCGCCGGCGTGATGCACGACCTCGGCACACTTCCAGGCGACACCACAAGCGAAGCGGATGGTCTAAATGCGAGCGGGCAAGTTGTTGGCGTCTCGTATATACCGCTCGGTTACAGTCGCGCATTTTTCTACAACGGCGGAACCATGTTCGCGCTGGATGATGTGTTAGACGGCTCTGGCGCCGGTTGGCACCTGGACCAAGTCCACGCCATCAACGACGCTGGCTGGATCGTTGGCGCTGGCTATTTACCCGACGGTCTTACGCATCACGCCTACCTATTAACGCCGGTTCCGGAGCCCACCAGTGCCGCAATATTGACAACCGCAATCGCCGTCGTCATTAGCATGACGCGACGACTTCGTCGTCGTGCGCCAAATCTCACAACCAGTGATATTTGTTATTAACTCCCTGCTGAACCTCCTGTCGCTCTGGGGTGAAATAGGGCAGCTTACGCTGGCTGCACAGTTGCCTTGATTTTAATCGAGAAAATGGCGAAGTGTGCGACTTGGGGATTCGGCGAAGTCGCTGAGAACGATGCATCCGCCTGCAGTAAGAAGACCGTGAAACTTACAGCGGTAAGAGCGACCTCCGCGCCGGAACTTCGGTCGCCAACCGACCCAGGACACTCCTTAGCCAGCTATGTGAGTTGTTTCGACGTATACCGTCGCTCAACAACTTGCCCCCGCGCCGGCAGAAGGCTGTGTCAGGAACTGCGGTTACTAGCACTTTCTCCGCTACGAGTTTTGCATCGGGTCGATTCGAAGGGAAGTTGGCAGATCACTTAACGCGTTCGCCGCGGAGCACGGAGGCGGATTGGTCTCTTTCAAGCAAACTAGGGTCGGGAGCGGCGGGACGGCGGCAAAAAAACGAATTGTCATCTTCTTTCTGTTAGGTTGCCTGCCCACTCCCTATAATGGGAGGGCGGCCTCAAATCCGAATGTGGACCTCAAAGGAGGATCGGTGTGTACAAGCGACTTTCCGTTAGTCGACGTCTAGCCAACCGATCCCGGCGACGTTCCTCTGCGCGTTCCACGTCCTACACGACACACGCACGTTCGTTGCGATTTGAAATATTTGAAGACCGGCGGATGCTTTCGGTGGATCTGGTGTCAAAGTCGGCGTTTCCGTCGTTCTCGGCGGGAGGGGGTCCGCTGAGCGTGGTAAGTTCCAATGGGCGCTATGTGGCATTTGTCGATACCGCAACTCTAACGGACGTTAGCACTACACCTGGTGTTCAGAATATCTATCGGTTCGACCGGGTTACCGGCGATGTGCTGCTCGTGAGCATCAACGTGGCAGGCACGGGGAGCGGAAATCGCGACTCTGTTAACCCAGTGATCAGTGCCGACGGCGATGTCGTGGCATTTAGCAGCAGCGCGAGCAACTTAAACCCACTCGACACGAACACCACTTCCGATATTTTTGCGAGGAATCTAAGTACCGGGACGACCTACCTGGTGAGTGTCAACTCGGCAGGCACGGGAAGTGGAAATGGTTCGTGTGATAGTCCAGTGATTAGCGGCGATGGTAACGTCGTGGCATTTCGGAGCAGTGCCTCCAACTTGCACCCGCTCGACACCACTACGGGTTCGGACCTCTTCGCAAGAAACCTAAGTACGGGAATAACTTACCTCATCACTATCAACTCGACAGGCACCGGGGGAGAACTTGGCTCGGTTGACAGTCCGGTAATTAGCGCAGATGGCAATGTAGTGGCTTTTCGAAGTGATGCACGCAACCTGAGCCCGCTGAAGACTTCGAATACGTACTATGACGTCTTCTCTCGAAACTTAACCACGAACACGACCCGCCTGGTGAGCATCAATTCTGCGGGCACCGGCAGCGGGAATAAAGATTCCGACAGCCCAGTACTAAGTGCCGACGGCAGCGTGATCGCTTTTCGCAGCGATGCAAGCAACCTGGTTTCGGCAGACAGTAACGGTTATTCAGATGTCTTTGCGCGAAATCTCCTCACCGGGACGATGCATCTCGTGAGCCTCAACTCAGCAGGCACAGGGAGTGGGAGCGGAACGTCCGATAGCCCTGCAATGAGCGCCGATGGAAGCGTCGTGGCCTTTCGCAGTTCCGCCAAGGACTTGTGCGGACTGAACGCGAATAACAAATACGAGGCCTACGTACGGAACCTTGTTTCCGGCACGACTCAACTGGTAAGTCTTAACTCGAACGGAGTAGGGGGCAGCTTTGGCGTAGCAGACGGTCCGGTGATCAGTTCAGACGGCCGCGTCGTGGTGTTTTCCAGTGACTCCAAGAGTCTAAGCCCCCTGGACACGAACGCATACCTAGATGTGTTTGCAACGAACTTAGCCACCGGCACGATAAGCTTAATGAGTGTAAATGCTGCGGGTACGGCCAGCGGCAACCTGTGGAGCGACACCTACAGAAGCAGTTCTTCCGGAGTTAGCTCGTATCTGGGGATAAGCGCGGATGGCGGTGTCGTCTCATTTGGTAGCGACGCGAGCAACCTCGTCACTGAAGATTCTAACGGCAAAGCGGATTTGTTCGTCCGTGACGTAGCAGGCGGATCGACGCAGCTCGTATCGAAATTCGATTTCGCTACGCCATCGACGTCGGCTGGGAGCAGTTCAAGCATCAGTCAGGATGCGATAAGCGCTGATGGGCGATATGTAGTGTTCGTGAGTAAGGCGCAGAATTTGGTTGCAGGTTTAGGCATTTCACCCGAAGTGCAAAACGTGTATCGAATGGATCGGGTGACAGGCCATATCGATCTGGTGAGCATCAACGTCGATGGTACCGGCAGCGGGAACGGCGATTCTGAAGATCCCGTGATTAGTGCGGATGGCAACGTGGTCGCGTTCAGCAGTGACGCCAGCAATCTGGATTCCCTCGACCCGACCGGTGTAAGCGACATCTTCGTGCGGAATTTCACAACGGGCGCGACGACACTTGTAAGTGTGAATCTCGCTGGAACCAGGGGTGGGAACCGTCCTTCCTATATTCCTAAGATCAGCGATGACGGAAACGTCGTGGCGTTTTACAGCAGCGCTAGCGACCTCCAGCCGCTGCCAACGAATGGCATTGCAGAGATTTACGCTCGGAATCTCGCAACGGGCACAACCTATCTGGTGAGTATCAGTTCGGATGGCTCGGCGAGTGGAAATGCCACTTCGGATAAACCCGTAATCAGTGCAGACGGGCGCGTCGTGGCATTCCAGAGCGAGGCATGGAATCTCCATCCATCAAAGGCCTTCGGCGACCGCTGGGAAGTCTACGCGCGAGACCTGCAGACAGGAACCACCTACCTTGTGAGCAGTGGGACTCTGGGGCATACCGCGCTTAATCCGGTGATCTCCGCGAACGGCAGCGTCGTGGCGTATAACTTACTGGACGGTGGAGTCTACGCAAGAAATATCGTGACCGGGACGGACTATGTGGTAAGCATGGATCCGACTGGAACTTTCGTCGGGAGTGGCATTGAACAAGTGATCAGCGCCGACGGTACCGTCGTGGCGTTCCGTAGCACTACTCCGATCCCGCTGGGTACGGAATTGTTTTCAATTTATGCATATAACCTCGTGACGAACACAACTTTCTTGGTGAGCATGAATTCGGCGGGAGCGAGTGCGAGTGGATATTCCACTAACCCATCTATTAGCGCCGACGGCAATATCGTTGTGTTCCATAGCCAAGCCACCAACTTGAATAGTCTCAAGACCAATGGGAGCTACGACGATGTTTTCGCTCGCAACCTCTTCGCCGGTACGACCTATCTCCTGAGTTCGAATGCGGAGGGCACTGGCAGTGGGAATGCAGACTCTCCTATCGGTTTAGGCGTCAGTGCGGACGGGAGTGTGGCCGTGTTCTTAAGCGACGCCAGCAATCTCGTTCAGGGTGACAACAATTCCTCCACGGATGTATTCGCCGCAACCATTCCAAACGCTACGAAGCAGTTGGGTGACTACAATCAAAATGTGGCGGTGGATGCAGCCGATTACGTTCTCTGGCGAAAAACGCTTGGGACGATCGGCGTTGCGCCTTACTCGAGCACAGATGGTAGCGGCAACGGGAATGTAGGCACAGAAGACTACAACGTGTGGCGGGAGCATTTCGGTCAAACGTTGCCGACATCTGGAGCCGGTAGCGGACTAAGCGGCGCGATAGCAATCGCAGCTTCCGGAGCACTGGTAGAGGAATTAACGAGCGTTGCAACCTCAATGAACTTGCACGTTGATGAGCCACAACAAACCATCGGCATGCCAAATAAAGACAGTAAGATCCTTGCAGCGGATCAGCGCGAAGCCCTGCCGTTTGTTTTTGTTCTTGCTTCTCAGCCGTTCGGCGCGTTTAGGCCAGCCGTTCGTCGATTGTTCGAGGCGGAACAATCGTTTGCTGAAAACTGGCGCGATAATGCCCTGTTGACATGGCCCGCGCTGCATCTCGCCACGAACAAGCGGTTTGCGGAGTCGGACGTCGGAGCGCGGGCTAGCGAGGATGCGGTCAGTCAGAACGACGCCTGCGCAGGCGCCGTCGAAGAAGCATTCGCGCAGTTATTGAGCGACCAAGTCGACTGCCTTGGCTAGCAATTCGCCAAAGTCGTGCTTCTATCACACTTAATTGGGCTGGCGCACGTTCCGGCGACGTCATGTCATAGAGGGTGATTCGAGCAACTCGGTCACCGAACTACGTCCCACCGTCCGTCGCTTTACGAATGGCAGGTTAGAAAAGATTCTCCGCCACGGCGCCAATGCCGAACCGACATTGGTCACGAACGACGGCTGACCACCTGCGGTCGGAGTACACGACCGCTGCGCGTTCGCGAATTTCCGAACTGCACGAAGTTGGACCAGCCGCCGCGGATTGCGCCCGTATTTAACTTGCTGAAGTGTCTTCTCAGCAAAGACACCGCTGAGAGTTATCGGAAGTTCTAAGCCGCGCAGGTCGATGCATCCGCCGCAGGTTCGGAAGGTCCATTTCTCACTGCGATCTGATTCACCTCCGAACCTAGGCAGGGCGTGAAATAGCCAATGAGCACCACTCCTGAATTACTGCGGACGAATGCCCAATTTCCGAAAACGCTTCGACAATGGGCAGGTGCAAACTGCCATTGGATGCGACTGAAACGCGTTATTCGGCAACTGATTGGCATGAGAAGGTGACCCATTATGAGGCAGGGGCCCAATTCGCGAATGGATACGAGTTAATCCATTTTGTCGAACGCTTAGCCAAGTTCTGTTCTTGCTGCGTGGGTCAGAGGATCGGTCCGCCTGAATAGATCGTCCCGCACGACAATTCGTCGTAGGTATTCGATTTATCGAAGTTCTTTCTCGCCTGCAGAGCACTAATGAAACCCATCTGGTGAAAACAGGCCGAAAACCGACGATTCCCGCCACAGAGGTGGTAGAATACCCTCCTGCTTTTCGATCTCGACTCATAAAACCCAGACATTCTCGGAAAATTTGTCCGGAATTGTTGTCACACTTATCCCTCACTCTGCGGGTAGATACTTAGGGAGGCTTCTGTGCCTGACTACTCTACCGACTCCTCCACTACTCGGCGTCTTCTTATGCGCATCCGTTCCGGCGATCAGGAAGCGTTCAACGAACTGTTCGAACGCTTTCGTACGGATTTGAAAACAGCGGTCGAGCTACGGCTCGATCGCCAACTCCGCGTGCGGCTCGATGCGTCCGACATCGTCCAGGAAACGCAGTTGATGGCCTTCCGTCGCCTCGATGACTACCTCCAGCGCCGCCCCATGCCCTTCGGACTATGGCTGCGGAAGACAGCGCAGGAGCGCATTCGGGATCAACGGCGGAAGCATGTGAAGAACACTGGGCGTGATGTCCGGCGCGAGGAGCCCCTGCCGGATAAGTCTTCGCTCATGCTTGCCGCTCCACTTCTCACCCGCAGTTCCTGTCCCAGCCAACGCGTGGTGAAGCGCGAGCATCAACGATTGGTCAACGAGGCGGTCGCGGAACTCGCCGAGGCCGACCGCGAAATCCTACTCATGCGGCATGTCGAAGCGTTATCGCAATTCGAAATCGCCCAAGTACTCGAACTTAATCATGACGCGGTCCGCAAACGCTATGGGCGAGCATTGATCAGGCTGCAGCGGTTGCTGGTGGCCAAAGGGCTGTCGGAGGTCGAGTCATGAAGCCCCTCAACGGAACGATCGCGATCGATCATGAAGTGCTGGTCGCCGAAGTCGCGGACCAATTCACGAATGCAGTGAAAGAAGGTCAATCACCCAGCGTCGAGGAGTACGCCCAGCGTCATCCAGAAATCGCTGATGTTATTCGACAAGTGTTTCCCTCGCTGGCGCTGCTCGACAACTATAGCACCTCGCAGCCAGCGGGCTTGAATGAAGTCGGCCAGGCTACTGGCGTCCTCGGCGACTTCCGGATCCTCCGCGAGCTCGGCCGCGGCGGCATGGGCGTCGTCTATGAAGCCGAACAGATCTCACTTGGGCGGCGCGTGGCTCTGAAAGTACTGCCCTTCGCCGCGATGCTCGATAAGCAGCAGCTCAACCGGTTCAAGAACGAAGCCCGGGCCGCCGCGACGCTCGATCATCCGAATATTGTCTCGATCTATTCCGTGGGCGCCGAACGGGGCGTCCATTACTACGCGATGCAGCTCATCGAGGGAATGTCTCTCGCGGAGATCATCGCGGCCATGAAACCCGGTCGTTCACCATCGGTCGAGGAAACTGCCCCCACGGCAGCTCTCCTAAATGCGCCGACGGCAGCCGACACGGCCAAGGCTGCGCTGTCGACGGTCGATGATCGTGGCAGCGCTGCCTTTTCCAGTTTGCCAGCCTACGAGTCCAAAGAATATTTCCGCGCGATTGCCCACCTCGGCATTCAAGCTGCGGAGGCGCTCGATCACGCCCACCAAAACGGCATCCTCCACCGCGACATCAAACCCGCCAACTTGCTGCTGGAATGTAATTCTACTCCCTCCCCCTTGCGGGGAGGGCCGGGGAGGGGGGGCTCGGCGCGAGGGTTGGGAAGGGGGGCCGAGGATGCCTCTCATCTCAAACTCTGGATCACCGATTTCGGCCTGGCGCGCATCGAGCAAGACGCCGGCCTCACGATGACCGGCGACATCCTCGGCACCCTGCGCTACATGAGCCCCGAGCAAGCGCTCGCCAAGCGCGTCGTCGTCGACCATCGCAGCGACATCTATTCGCTCGGCGTCACGCTCTACGAACTGCTCACGCTGCGGCCGGCCTTTGCAGACACCGATCGATCGGAACTCCTCAAACGCATCGCGTTTGAGGAGCCGTGTGCGCTGCGCAAAGTCGATGCACGAATTCCGCGCGAGCTGGAAACGATCATCCACAAGTCGATCGCGAAAAACCCCAGCGAGCGCTACGCCACTGCCCACAACCTGGCCGATGACCTGCGTGCGTTTCTCGAACACCGTCCGATCAGCGCTAAATCGCCATCACTATGGATTCAAGCGCGCAAATGGTCTCGCCGACATCGTGCGCTTGTTTCGGGTGCAGTTGCGGTGCTCGTGATCCTTGGCATTGGATCCTCAATCAGCACAGCGCTCTTACTAGCGGAGCGTGAGCGCACGCAACTTGCTTTAGCGGAAAGCAAAGCCGTCGTCGACTTTTTTAAGAACGATCTAATCGGCCCCGCAACCTACCAATTTAACAAAGGGGAGGATCCCAGAGTCTCGACGTTATTGAAGAATGCAGAAAAGAATATTCCATCGAATATGGTTAACCAACCGCTCGTCGAAGCCACTCTCCGGTACGCGTTGGGCTCGTTATATTTTGAGACCGGCAAATATGCTCAAGCGGAAGAACATTCCCGCAAGGCGCTCGCCATACGCCAAGAACATCTGAATGTTGCTGATGACGATGTCATCGACGCTGTTGATGGGCTTTCGCAGGTTCTTTGCGAGGATCACAAATTCGATGAAGCGGAACGCTTAGTTAAGGATTCGCTCGTGGCGGTTCGGGATGCAGTTGGCCCGGACCACCGTAAAACACTGCGGTTATCGGAGACTCTTGTACGCGTGTACGGCTCAAAAGCTGACAAGATGCCGCCATCCGAGGCGCAAACCGCGATCAAGTTTTGTGAACAAACTCTTGCGCTCGCTCAGCGATTACTTGGACCAGAGCATTTCGATACGTTAGGGATGAGGTACATGCTAGGGGTTCTGTACCTTGGCCAGGGCAAGGCGACAGAAGCTCACAATATCTTTGGACCTACGCTTAAAACATGCAAGAGAGTACTAGGTCCCGATGATGTGAACCTTACACTCGCGTTGATGCGAATGGAGATGACGACGTTTGAACGGGAGGAGAAATGGAAGGAGGCCGCAGAAGTCGGCGCGGAAGTGCTGGAACAAAACCGTAAACGTTACGGTGTGCAACATAGCTTAACAGCCTATTGTATGTGCCATCTCGCCCGCGCGCTCCTAAATACGGGCGACCACGACCGAGCATGGGAGCTTTCTAATCAGGCGTTTGGCATACTCGTCGACAGATATGGCGCAAATGATGCGCAAACTATTGAAGCCATGACCATCGTCTCGGCTGCGTTGTTGCATCATCAGAATGCTGTGGACTGCCGTGCAGCCGTAACCCGGCTTTTGAAAGAATTGCAGCCCGACGATTGGATCACGCAAAACAACGTTGCCGAGTTTCTGGCGGTAACATCGCTACAGGAATTGCGGGACGGGAAACTCGCGTTAGAACTGGCCAAAAAAGCCTGCCAGACCACGAAGTATCAGGATCCTGTTGCGCTGGGCACGCTTGCGGACGCTTATGCCGAATCGGGTGACTTTGAATCAGCCAATAAGTGGGCCAATACATCTTTGAAATTCGCAGCCGAGCCCGTGCTCCACGAGGAGCTTGCCAACCACCTGAAAAGCTTCTTAGCCGGCCAACCGTGGCGGGAGAAAATTGAACCCATCCAAGAAAAGCGAAAGCACGATTCGGAGAAGAAAACGAAATAAGCCTGAACAGTAAAGCGGCCGGTGAGGCCCTCGCGATCAACGAAAACCCTCACCGGCCGGCGCGATCGTCCGCGGCGCTCGTTTTGCGCGCTGCGGAACAACGTTGTTTTTATTTTCGGTGCGGCGGTTGCGATCGTCAAGCAGCTGTTCGCACAACGGAACTAACGATTCACTTTCGACTTCAACCCCTAGTTCAACCATGCGAGGCTGACTATGAAACTCCTCCTCATTGGTGGCACACTGACGATCGTCACGGCTGCCGCTACCCTCATCGGGTTCCACCGGCACGAGCTCGGCTTGTCAGCCGGCGCCGGCGGGTGGCGCGATGGGCAGCGAATTTTCGCCAGCGACGGCGCCGACGGCGAACATTTCGGTCATGCCGTCGCGCTCGATGGCGACCGAATTCTGGTCGGCGCCCCGGAAGCCAAGCGCTCCGGCCACTGCACAGGCGCCGCCTACCTGTTTCGGCGCGAGGGCCAGGAACTGAGCCCTGTCGGCAACCTCGGCGGCCCCGAGGCCACGCCGCTGGGCGGGTTCGGCGATTCGGTGGCCCTGTGCGGCCACCTGGCCCTCGTGGGAAAGCCCTCGGACGACGGCGCAGCTGACGAGTCGGCCGGCGCAGCCTATTTGTACCAGGAAGATGGGAGCGGCCAGTGGCACCGCCTGGCGCGCCTCGTCGCTCACGACGCCGCCGCTGGCGACCGGTTCGGCAATTGCGTGGCACTGGAAAACGGCATCGCCCTGATCGGGACACGAGGCCAGCGTCACTCGGGCGCGGTTTACGTCTTTCGCGAGGAAGCGGCCGGCAACTGGCGCGAGTGCGGCAAATTAACGCCCAGCCTCCCCGTGGCGGACGATTCCTTCGGCTGGCCAATTGCTTTGGGCGGCGACCTGGCGGTCGTCGGCGCGCACACGTCGCGCCAAGAGGGTCAGTCCCAGGCGGGCGCGGCCTACGTCTTCCAGCGGAACTTGTCCGGAAATTGGCAACAACTCGCCAAGCTCACGGTGCCGGATCTCGGCGAGCATGACTTCTTCGGTCGCGCAATCGCGATCCAGGATAGAGCCATCCTCGTCAGCGCGTGCGGCTACGCCAACGGTCAGGCGGCCGCCTATCTGTTCCGCGAGGATCGCGCCGGAACCTGGCAGGCCGTCGCTCGACTCACGCCGCGGAACCCGGTGCCGGACCGATTTTTCGGGGCGGCCGTCGCCATGAACGACCGAGTCATCGCCATTGGCGCTCTCCACGAAAATGATGCCTCCGGCGCGGTCTACCTGTTTTCAGCGGATGGGAACAAAGTACCGCGGCAAACCGGCCGCATCACGCTGCCCGGGCAACCTTCCCGCCAATGGTTCGGCGTCGCATTGGCGCTCAGTGGCGACTCCCTGCTGGTCGGCGCGGATTGCGGCGGCGGCAAGACCCCAAAATCCGGCGCGGCCTATCTGTTTCCGCTCACCGCAATGAACCCAATTACCGCCCCTCCACACCTTAGCCCCAACCAAGACTGAACCAATCCTCAAACGTCAGAAAGGGTCCTCACCATGTTTTCCAAGAAAAAGCAGCGTCCGCGCTTGAATTCCCGGTCCGACCGCACCCGTGCCGGTTGGCTGAAATTGCGTTCCCGCCGACTCACGCTCGAAGCGCTCGAACCGCGGCAGATGCTCTCGGGCACGCCGGTGAGTACCGGTGGTCTCGTGTTTCATGTCGTGGATGATGCCACGGCGAATGTTTCCTACCAGTACAACACGAGCGGTTCGCAGCAAGGCTCCGCAACACTTGTCGCGGCGAATGCCGCGCCGCGGGGCGTCGTTAGTGTCGCGAGCGCCGACAAGACCTGGATCATCGACGCCAATCGCAATGTGTACGTCTACAACACGGCCGGCACGCTATTAGGCTCCTGGTCGGCCGGTTCGCTGGCGACTAATGCCACGCCGGAAGGCATCGCCACCGATGGTAATGATATCTGGATCGTGGACTCGAAGAGCGACAAGGTGTTCCGCTATGCCGGGGCGGCCAGCCGTCTTTCCGGTAGCCAGACGGTCACCAGCAGTTTCAGCCTCAACAGCAGCAACACGAATCCCAAGGACATCGTCACGGATGGCGCGGCGCTGTGGACCGTGGACGATGGCTCCCGGACGGACAGAGTCTTCAAGTACTCCCTTACGGGCAGCCTTGTGGGCAGTTGGACGATCGACTCGGCCAACAAAGCGCCGACTGGAATCACGTTCGATCCGATGAACGTTCACGACATGTGGATTGTCGACAGCAGCACCGATCGCATTTACGAGTACGTAGGTGCTGCCAGTCGAACAGCCGGCAGCCAGGTCGCGACCACGAGCTTGGCCCTCGGCACAAACGATAAAACTCCGCAGGGCATTGCGCTGGTCCATGGTCCGTCCGCCGAAACGCCGTTGGATATCAGCTGGGTTCGCCAATTCGGCAGTGCTGGTGATGATCGCGCTAGGGGCGGCGCCGTCGATTCCGCAGGCAACGCGTACGTCTCAGGCCAAACGGACGGTTCGCTTGCCGTTGCGAATCCCAACGGCGGCACCACCCCATTCCTGGCCAAGTACGATACGAATGGCAATCCCGTGTGGGTTACCCAGCAAACACCGATCGCCGGAGTAAATTACTCAGGCCTTGCCGCCAATGTGAGTGGATCGACGAACGTTTTTCAGGTCATTAGCCCGGAGCGCGACGCCAGTGGAACTTTCGTTAGCGGCGCTTCGCTTGCAAGTTACGACACAAGTGGATCACTCCAGTGGACCACTCCTCTACCAACGAGCGAAGACGTGTTCAGTGTCACCAGCGACGCCGGATACTCCTATATGTCTTCGTATGCGGGCAGCACGATCCATGTCAGAAAGTTCGAAGTCGGGACTGGTACGATCATCTGGGATCGAACGTTCGACACTGGAGGCACCACAAATACTTCCGGCATTTCGGCCGACGGTTTAGGCAGCATTTATGTTTCGGCTTACACCTATGGTTCGGCGATCGGGGCAAATGCGGGTCTAGCTGACGGCATACTGGCCAAATTCACATCGTCAGGCGACCTCGTTTGGGCACGCGAATTTGGAACGGTGGGCTACGACTTCGCATTCAATGTGTCAGCCGATATGCTTGGAAGCGTCTTTGTTTCCGGCGGCGTCTACGCTTCGCAGGACGCGTTGAACGCTGGTGATCAAGACATGTTTCTGACGAAATTCGATGCAGCTGGCAACCTGCAGTGGACGCGGCAGCTAGGCACTACAGCCAACGATCAGTCATCGAGCCCGTGGGCAGACAATCTCGGGAACGTTTACCTGACGGGAGCTAGCCAAGGCGCATTGGGTGGGCCGAATCAGGGCGGCTTCGACATCGTGACTATGAAATACGACTCGTCGGGAAAAATGATGTGGACGAAACAGTACGGCACGAGCGGCAACGATGTGGGCGGTGCAAATAAGCTCGATCTCTCTGGCAACCTGTACATCGTTGGTCGAACGAATGCATCCTGGGGTGGTCCCAACGCGGGCGGCGATGATGTGCTGCTCATCAAACTGTCGGCACCGGGTGGCAGTAACGCCAGCAGCTCACAGAACTCGCTGAGCCTGGTCCGATCCACAGGGTCAACGACAGCAAACAGCACGTCGCGACAGAATGCGGCCGTATTGAGCGCGACTAATGTTCTATCGTCCACAGACGCCGCTCAAAAATTGTCGTTGTTGCAGGCGATTCACGAAGGCGAGATGGGCAAGACTACAACATCGCAGTTCTCAGCCAGTTGCCGCGCGGTGGACGCCGCGCTTGCACAGGGCATCGGTGAGAAGTGGTCAGATCTTCTCGACGAGGTGCTCGAGTCTGTATCGTGAGCGGGCATGGTGCGTAAGACGGGCGGGCTCGAGCAGCCCGGCACCTTGACCAATACGGCAGCGCTGAGGACATGGGGCAAATCGACGGACAGCACTTGCAGGCCGAAGTTAGGGATTTCGTCCACCGCCTGGCGAAACTGAATCAGCGCCGACAGTTCCGCAGGTTGCCGCTGCAGGCGGTACGCAATTCCGGTCATCGCCCACCCATACTTCGCGGCCGCTTCATAAGTCATCAACCGGTGAGCAACATCGCAGAGTACATGGCTCGAAGTAAACCCCGCGATCTCATTGCGCGACACTCGCTCGAGCAACGCGCGGCAGGCGAGCCCGAATTGCGGATCGGGAGCAAAATAATAGACGAAAATATTCGCGTCGAGAAAAACCGCGGAACCTGCCGGAATATCCGCAAGGTTCATGCGGACTCCTGCGGATCGAGTTCGGGATCAGTCGCGAACTGTTCCAGCAGTTTAGGATCTCCGTTCCATTTCAATATCCCATACGTTCGATCCACCCAGCTTGCCGCCGGGCGGATGACCACGCGGACCCGTTCATGCTCCGCCAAGGGAAGCGCTTCGGCAGGCTTGAGGACGCCGTTTTCGTACGTGGCTTCGATGGATAGTTCCATGATTTCGCTCTCGGGCTGAAATCAACATAGACAACCCAGTTCGATTTTACCTCGCAAACGCCAGACTTACAAACGTCAGTTCACTTATCAAGGATTTTAGTCATGTTCCAACGCCCGACA
Source organism: Planctomycetota bacterium (assembly GCA_029781135.1). GTDB lineage: Bacteria > Planctomycetota > Planctomycetia > Pirellulales > Lacipirellulaceae > JABDGM01. Next base: position 63,948 of record JAKOXH010000021.1, on the reverse strand, counting down.
TCGCGCCGACGACTTCTCGGTTCTCGCTCGAATCGCCGCGCTGCGAAACTGCATTCGACCTTGCGCCAGCGGCAGCTCGCCGTGGAGACGCTCGAGTCGCGGCAGATGCTCAGTGCCACATCGCCCTCGTCGGGCGCTATGCCATTCGGGCTGCCGGTGGCCCAGGCTCATTCCGAAACACTTCGTGTGAAGGGCGCACCCTTCGAGTTCATTGCCGATCCGACGCCGGTGCCAGCCGCCACCGTGCACACGTCTGCCCAACTCTCGACGGCTGCCGCCAATGGCGCCTTGCACCCGCTGACGGATATTCCGATCTTGCACAGCGACCCGAGCGCGCGGGTCAAGCTCTATTTGGATTTCGATGGACTGTCAGGCTCGGGCGTGAACGACACTCCGGTGTATGACCGCGACGGCGACCTCACCACGTTCAGTGATACCGAGCTGAACAACATGTATGTCATCTGGAGCCGAACGGCCGAAGACTACGCGCCATTTAATGTCGATGTCACCACGGAACAGCCGCCGGAGCTCGCCCCTGGCGTGCCCGATAGCGTTGCCAACGGCGTGGCTCTGCGCGTGGCGATCGGCGGTGACGGCAGTTGGACCGGCGGCGTGTACGGCGGCGTCGCCAACGTCGGCTGCTTTACTGGCTCCGCGGCCAACACGGTCTACGTGTTCTCTGCTAACTTCGGCTCACCCTGGGAATATTGGGTCGCGGACGCGGCCTCGCACGAGGCGGGCCACGGCTTCGGCCTCGCGCATCAGAGTACCTACGATGCCAACGGCAATAAGACCAACGAGTATAACCCAGGCGACAGCACCACCTGGGCGCCCATTATGGGCTACAACTACGTCCCTGTGACGACCTGGTACAACGGTACGAGCACAAGCGCCACCACGGTGCAGGACGATATGGCCATTCTGGCCGGAAGTGCAAACGGCTTTGGTTATCGCGCCGATGATCACGGCGATTCCCTGGCGACGGCCGACCCGTTGGCGTTCGACGGCTCCACCTTTACCGGGTCGGGAATCATCGGAACCAATAGCGACGTCGATGTCTGGTCGTTCACGGTTTCGACTCAAGACACGTATCGGCTGCATGTCGATCCGGCCACGTTCGGCCCCAATCTCGATGCCGTCCTGATGCTGCGCGATGCGGCGGGGTCGCTCATCGCTTCGGCCAGCCCGGCCACCAGCCAAGCCGCCGACTTGCTGCTGAGCCTCACGCCAGCCACGTATTACCTGGCAGTCACCAAGACCGCGGCGTACGGCTGGCTGGGCGCTTATACCGTGAACATCACTACGGTTCCAGCGGGAGTCACAGTCTCGGCAGCGGAACCAATCGTGACGCGCGAAAGCGGTGGAGCGGACAGCTTCACGGTGGTCTTGGAGTCGCAACCAACGGCCGATGTCACGATTCCCGTCTCGTCAAGCAATACGAACGAAGGGACGCTCTCGACGGCGAGCCTCGTCTTCACCCCGGACAACTGGAACGTTCCGCAAACCGTTACGGTTTCTGGTGTGGCCGATGGCGTGCGGGACGGCGATGTGAATTATTCAATCGTGTTCGGCAAGGCGGTCAGCGCCGATCTCGAGTACGACGGTTTTCAGCTAGCCGATCTATCCGCTGTAAATCTCGATGATTCGTCGACCGGGTTCCTGTATTGGGTCGACAGCGGTAACGAGGCGATCCAGCGCTCGGAGCTGGACGGATCGAATCCCCAAACGATTGTGGACCTCAAGGCCTTGTTCGGCACCACCACGGATTACGGGCTGCGCTACCTGGCGGTAGACGCACCAGCCGGCAAGATGTATTGGACGGATTCCGGACCGGGTCGCATTCAACGCGCGAACCTGGACGGCTCGAATGTCGAGACACTGATCTCCGGCTTCACTGGCGGCGGATTGCGGGGCATTGCGATCGACAGTGCCGCAGGCAAGCTGTACTGGGCCGACTTCTCTGCCGGCAAGATCCAATGCGCCAATCTCGATGGCAGTGGCATTCAAGACCTCATCACCAGTGGAGTGACCGGGGTCCGCGAGATCGCGTTGGATGTGGCTGCTGGCAAGCTCTACTTTGCGGGTTACACTTCCCACGATGTCCGTCGTGCGAATCTGGACGGCAGCAATGTGGAAGTTCTATGGTCTGGCGATACCACGAGCACCCCAGCGGGCCTCACTCTCGATACCGCTGCCGGAAAAATGTATTGGTCCGATACCGGGACCGACCGGATTTATCGCGCGGATTTGAACGGCTCGAATGTCGAGCAATTGCTGGACACGAGCGCATTTAGCACGGGGTCCACCATTGGTTCACTCGCGATTGATTTAGCGGCCGGCAGGCTGTATTTCTCGGACGTTGCGAACAAAACCCTTCACCGCGCCAATCTGGATGGCTCGAACTTGGTGGCGATCGCCACGGCGGGACTTTCCTCACCTCAAGGCATCAGTCTGCTTCGGCCGAGCATTGCTGTGACGCCGAATTCCGGCTTGCTCACTAGCGAAAGTGGCGGCTCCGCCGCCTTTAAGGTGTCGCTCAACACGCCGCCCACGGCCGACGTGACGATACCCATCAGTTCGAGTAATCCTCAAGAAGGAGCGGCAACGCAAACGAGCGTTACGTTTACGCCTTCCAATTGGAACATACCGCAGATCGTCACAGTGGTTGGCGTCGACGACCACATGGTCGACGGTAATCAGCCGTATTCCATCTTGCTGGGCCCTGCTGCGAGCGCGGATTCGGACTATACCGGCCTTGATCCACGGGATGTGTCACTCACCAATGTCGAGAATATCACAAAGTACCTCGCCATCGACGATGCAGCGACCGACCGCGGCTACCGCTACCTCACTAATGGCAGTTTCGACAGCGCAACCACGCTCGCGCCGGCCAACTCGGCGCCAAGGGGAGTGACGACCAGCGCGGGCAGCAACAAAACGTGGGTGATCGATGCGAATCGGACCGTGTATGTCTATGACACGAACGGGACCCTCTTGGGATCCTGGACGGCTGGCACGCTGGCCAGCAATGCCACGCCGCAAGGCATCGCCACCAACGGCACGGACATCTGGATTGTCGATGCGCGCAGCGACAAGGTGTATCGCTACGCCAGCGCTGCCAGCCGGCTCTCGGGGAGCCAAAGCGCTGCCAGCAGCTTCAGCCTTAATAGCGGCAATCTGGATGCCACCGATCTGGTCACCGACGGCACGTCGCTGTGGGTGACGAATAACAACACGATCGACAAAGTCTTCAAGTATTCGCTCTCGGGCACCCTGCAGGGAAGCTGGACGATGGACGCTGCCAATTCCACTCCGGTGGGCATCGCCTTGGATCCGGCCAACGCCAGCAACCTGTTGATTGCCGATAGCGGGACGGACCGAGTTTACCAATATACGGGCGCGGCGACACGCACCTCCGGCAGCCAGTCGGCGTCTTCTTCCTTCGTGCTCGCCGCGGGGAATGCAAACGCAAAAGGGATCGTCGCCGTGGTGACGTCCAGCGGCAACCTCGTACCGGCCGACGTGGCGGTTAGTAGCAGCGCTGCCAGCACCGCCACCGAAGGGAATGTGGTAACATTCACCTTCAACGTTACGAACAACGGACCGGCAGCGGCTACCGGGGTCGTACTGACCGATACGCTGGGAGCGAATTGGACTTATAGCTCCGCCTCGAATAGCCAAGGCACCGTGCAGCAAGCGGGCGGTGTCGTCACGATTAATATCGGCAGCGTGGCGGCCGGTCAGGTCGTGACGGTACAGGTGCAGGCGACTGCCTTGGAGCCGGGCGTCTCAAGCAATACGGCAGCGCTGGCCGCCACGACGTCGGACTTTGATTCGGGGAATAATTCCACGTTCAATGTGGTTTCCGTGGCCGCGGCGCCGATTGTGGTGTCGGGCAGCCCGCGCACAGTTACCGGCAAGCAACAGAGCAACATCACCACCGCCACGTTCACGCATGCGGGCGGCATCCATGCGGCCAATTATTACGCGGCGACAATTCATTGGGGCGACGGCACATCCTCGGCCGGTACGATTTCCAAATCGGGCTCGGTGTATACCGTGAAGGGCTCACACAATTACACGGGTAGTGGTTCCCACACGGTCACAACGACCGTAGCACGTGTCAGCGCTGCACCGTTGCCGGCGACAACGGCAGGTCCGCTGCCACTCAATTCTACACCGCGTGTCGTTGGTCCGTGGGAGCCCCGAAGCATTAAGCTGCCCTCCGGTGGCGTAGCTCCGGCCGCGGTTCGAGGCACCCTGCTCGATCGTTGGGACACGAGTAATTATAGCCCACCCTCCTTGTTAAATCGCGGCATCGTGGACCAGCTGCTTGACGGTTGGCAATCAACGCGAACCGCCGATTCATGCGACGCGTTTGGCTTGGCCAATGCAAATCGGGACAGGGAATCTAACGAGGCCCTCGAGACGGCATTCGCCAGTGTGGCCTGTGTGATGTAGCACGCCATTGTTGGCATGTTCCAGGCAGCGCTGACCATCACAAACACCCGTGGCGGCGCCGCCCATCATTTTGACACAGACAGTCCTTCAAATCGTGAAATACCGTCGGGCACTCTTAACTTTCGAAACCGACAGTACTGCGGATCGCCATACCTGCGACAACACTTAACACCTGACGACGAGCCACCTATTCGATGGGCGATTTGGCCGGCGTCACCCATCGTTATGGTGCCTGCCTCATCTCGCGTTTGTTCAATGCTTGTCCGACCAACTGCGCCAAAGTGCATCCGCTTGGCCAACCATGGACCGTTTTGCCACGCCTGCCGCCCTGGTGAATCGATTGGAAGAGATGCAGAAGCAGTACCAGCTGGAGCGGTTCTTGAAACAGCTCGACAAGCTCGAACTATTGGTCTGCGACGAGCTTGGTTACTTGTCGTTTAATCGCAGTGGCGCCGAGCTCTTGTTCCAAGTGTTCGCCGACCGCTACGAGCGCGGGAGCCTGTTGATCACCAGCAACTTGCCGTTCAGCGAGTGTTCCAAGGAGAGCGGATGACCGCCGCTCTCCTGGACCGCCTTACCCACCACTGCGAAATCTTTGAGATGAATGGCGAAAGCTACCGCTTCCGCGAGTCGATGAAACAGAAGCGGGCGACGTCCCAGGGCAAGTAGTCCCTCGCCAACAGAAAAAATTCGCAAGCCGCGCGCAACAAAATGGAGAGCTTACACGAACCCAATCGTTGAACTAACGGATAGCGGACGCGCAAGACCTAGGTGGGGTCTTGCGGGCCGCTTCCCAACTAATCTAGGTGGGACCCAATTCAATGCCCAGGTGGGTCCCATTTCAATGCCGATCTCCACGGGCTCATTCGCCCGCTATCACTGGTAGAGGCGGGGCCATGAGCAGGTCCTCCTTAGCGAGCGCCGTTGGGCTGCATCCGCTCAACACTCGTTGCGCCACCCAAATCGACAACATCTGGACCATGCCAATAATCAACAGCGCATACCGGAGGGCAAAGGTGTCGGACAGGACATTCGCCAGCAATATGAAGAGACCGCAACCGGCAAAGCGTCCGATGAAGAAACCGAATTCCTGATTGAAGATATAGGCGAATTTGTTGCGCTGCTCAATCGCGGACACCGTGTCGATCACCTGCATTTGGATAGGAAAATAGGCAATGTCGTGGAGCGGCCGGGCCAACAGCAAACACGCCATGAAAATAAGTACACCGGCTGCATTGAACAGCACTGCATTTGCCAGCCCTCCGAGCGCGAACAAGGTGAGGGCGACGGAGAATATCAACAATCGATGCCGTGGCTTGGCGATACGCCCAATAGCATAGAGCAAGAACGCCGACAGGATTCCACCGACGGCTTGGATCGCACCTAAGGCCCCCTCTTGACCAACCAGTTTCATCACTAACATGGCGGGGGCGGTAACGATATATCCTTGCATCAGTCCTTTTAGAATCGCCAAGAGCTGCATCCTGTTCCACAGCCAGTGATAGCGGAAGAAAATGAATTCCGCCTCGGCCGGATTCTCAAATGTGCCCTGGTGTACGACGATTGAGGAGATGATCGTCAGCAGGAAGACGATGCCGGTCACGATCTGATAGGCGGTATTGCGGTCGCCGCCAAACCAGCCTCGCTCGCCCGTCGCTTCGATAAACATGCCGATCAGCATCGGCACGACGACATACGTGTTCGTGTAGAAGAAGGTTTCGAGGCCATAGTAGTAATTACGTGTGTCGTCACTGGTGGTGGACAGAGCCAGGAAGTCACGATTTGCCCAAAACAGACCGAAAGACATGCCCATCAACAGCCCAGCCGCACCGACGCCGACCACGTTCAACTGGCCGAGCGACATCATCACGGCCATGGACACGCCGCTCAGAAGCATGCCAGCGGAATAGAGCCATTTGACATTAATGCGCCGCAAGAGAAAGCCATTCATGAGAAAGGTGAAAGGGATGCCGGTGTAAACGGCGAGTTGATAGGCCACCACCATCTTCACATCCTGTGAATTGCGCATCACGTACGCGCCGACAAAGACGTCGATGACGGGCAAGACGAAGGCGTAGATCAGGTTCGTCAGCAGCAGAATCCGCATATTGCGCGGATAGGACTGGAAATGGCGGTACTCTTGGAAAAGTCGGTTCATCGTTGGCCGCGGTGCAAAGTCGACAAGATCTCGCGAATCGAAAACCGTGCCCCACAAATGACGCTGTCCGAGGCGCCATAATAGGTCGTCACGGTGTCGCCGTCCACCACGTGGCCATTGGTGAAGATAACGTTGCCGAAGAATCCGGTCCGCTCGTATTCCGCCAGCGGCTCCATGATTGGCTCGTGGGAGCGGGCCAGCACTCTCCACGGCGCGTGCAAGTCGAGTAGGAGCGCGCCCCAGCAATAACGGTTCTCCGCATCGGCGCCATGATAGATTTCGAGCCAGCCTTCGGCCGTCCGAATCGGCGCCGCTCCCGCCCCTACGCGTGCGCTATCCCACATACCAGGGCGACTTTGCGCGAGGCAGCGGTGGTGGCCCCAGTGTTCGAGATCAGGCGATTCCGCAAGCCAAATGTAATTACCACCGATGAACGGGCTGCTCGGCCGATGCAAAGCGTAGTACTTGCCGCCGATCCGCTCGGAGAAGATCGCGCAGTCCTTGTTATGCGGTGGCAGAATCATGCCGTGACGGCGAAATTCGCGCCAGTCGGTCGTCGAGCGTAAGCCAATGCCGACCCCGTTCTCCGACACGGCGGTATATGTGAGATAATAGATGTCGCCGAGCTGCGTGACGCGACAGTCTTCAATGCCGTATGACTCCAGGTCACCCTGTCCGAAAATGGGAGGGCACTTTGCCTGTTCCCGGAAATTAACTCCATCCTCGCTTTGGACGAGGCGAAGGTGCGACATCGTGGTCAGATAATCGCGTCCCGCAAAGTTGATGACCCGCGGGTCGGAGCGATCAAGCCGCGGGTCGGCATTGTCGAATTCCAAGATCTCCAATTCGCCCGAGGCGTTCACGATCGGAAACGACGTAGTCGATATCTTTTGTTCAGGCCGTTCGGCGACGCGCAATAGCAGGCAGGTCTGCCCCCCAAAGCGGAACACGCCAGGGTTGAGCAAACACTCGACGTTCATTCCCGGAATGCTCGGCAGAATTTGGCCGGGTTTGAGGATCGGATTTTGCGGAAAGCGTTGAGCGATGTCGGCCATTGCGAAGTATCCTAGTTTGCATACCTCACGACAATTTCGCCGATCAGCGTTCGGTTTCCATCGTGCCGTAATTCGCCTCCGGCGGGAGCAAGCACCAGGACTCGAGCGGCATCCTCGGGCATCGTGAAGCGAACTTTGCCGCGGACGTTCCTCAGAATGACTTCGTCTGCGATGGCGTCATAGACATCTTTAAGCTCATGACCAACGTCGATCTCGACGCTCTCGGTCGTGGCATGGGGGTTGTAATAAAGATAGGTTGGCAGGGCGTGGTCGTGGAAATAGTCGGTCTTGAGCAGGTCGAGCTGTAAAATCCCTTGGACATTCGTCTCACGCACGATTCCGCCCAAAATGCCGACGTGCGAGCTGCCGTAAAGGCCGAGATCGGTCGCCGGCGAAGGGGGACGATAGAGCACGATCGGCACCGTCGCATCTCGAATCAGATCGATGAACGAGACGACCGCATCACCCTGTGCAAACGGGCCGATCGTATCGCGATAAGTGACGGCCATGGCGTCGATCGCCAGCTGGTCGCGGGCCTCTTCGCTAGCGGGACTTGCGCTGGCGACTTTTATGTACAGCCGTTTGCCAATCTCTGGCGGTAACGCGGCTACATGCGACGGCTCGGAATTGGAAACACTGAACACGGGCTTAAATGGACCATCTGACTGGCAGGCAAGCGAAAATTGAAATTCATTGTTCGCGTGTCCGCCATCGATGCGTTTCGCGTCGACGATCAGCCAGCGGTCCGCGATTTCCGGGACGTTGACTTCCCATATGTGCTCGAAACGTTCCTTACCGCTGGCCGTCTCCTCAAAGACTTCCATATCGGGAGGCGATTCGTTGCGCAGCCGCGTCGAAGCGTAGCTGCCCTTGATCAGCTTGCCATTCGTTGTGCTGACGTCCGCGGACGCCGTCGATGCGCCGCGTTTCCACTTGCGAACACCTTCGTAGGCGATCACGGATTTAGGGTCATGCGCGTGGGACCAGGCAAAACTCGACTGATGGTCGGCGTCGAACGTGGCTGGGTAAAAAAGCCGAGCCGCGTTTGCGAGATTCAAAATCCACTTGCCGATGTCGTGAGCGTAGCGGGTATCGTAGCGGGCAATGGGGGCGAGCGCACCCGCCCATTGAAACGTATTCATCGCGAACGCATAGCCCTCGCCGTCCGTGGTGCTGCCAACCAATCCCGCGGCATCCAAACCATTCCAGCGGCCAACAATGACTCCCCAACCCGGCCGCGCTTGCGGACGCCCGTGCGGGTCGAAACTGAAGGCCAGCAACTTATCGACGTCATAGTTGCGATGCTGCTCGCAATTCATGCGTACCGCGGCCAGTGCACCATACGGCATCAAGACCTCGTAGAGCGGACTACGTTCGGCATTCCGCTCGATGAGAGTTCGAATCGCCAAGTCGGCCGTCCGAAAGAACCGCGGATCTTTGAAGCGCGTCCACGCCATGTACTCGAGCCAAGCAATTCCCGCCGCAGCCTCGGGCTCGATCCAGCCCATTTCCGATGGCTGCATTGCGCTGAGGCGAAAGCCAGTGTGGTCAAAATTCGGCAGCTGGTTGCTCGTGCTTTTGTCGCACAAGGCATCGCTCACCTGATTCCACTTTTCGGCGACCGAAAGGGCTCGCTGGTCCTGAGCCGAATCACCCGGATAGAGCGAATTAAGTTGGAATGCCAGCACGTTGGGCAAGATGTCGTACCAAAACGACTTGCCGGTCTGACCGCCTAGCGCATTGACGTAAACGCCCTCGTCAGCATTGAAGAAACTGGTGCTCATCGCGACCCAATCCTGTCCACGATAGTTGCGCATGTCGAGGCCGACTTGGGAGCCGCTGATCACGGCGCCAAGATAATTGATCGCCTCGGGATCGTGAGCGCCGCCGACATACGATGGCAGTGAGACCATCTTGCGGCTCTCGTCGAGCCAGCTCACCAGTGGGAGACTTTGCCCGCGCCGCTCAAAGTCGAATGCCAAATCGAGATAATCACGCGTCACTTGCGCCCAGTCGCGCATCGCATAAGGCTGCGGCATGTTCGGCATCCGCGAAACGCGGTCAATCTTCGCCGGACGCGACTGATTCGCCGCACGCAACTGGGAGAGCAGTGCGACCGTTACTAAGCCGGCCAGAGCGACCGCCACGCGCGTCAACTTGGTATTGAGTTTCATACGAAAGCTACTCGCCGTGAATCATGCATCTGGTTTGGCGTGAAGCAGCGCGGCCGCCTTGTTTCGGTAGTACTCACCTGCGATGGAATTGCGCCACCTACTGAAAGTCATTGCCGCCAAGCCAGCCAGGACTTCCAGCGTGATTGTGGTCGGCTCGGGCGTCGCGGCCATTTGCCACGCTGCTGTGCCGCCGGCCGACTCGCCAAAGTGTTGTCGCCAAAGATCGTAGTCGAGCGTGGTGACCGTGCCATCGCCGTCCCCATCGGCCGCCAGCCCGCTACCCGTCGCCCCCAGGCTGTTCCGCCAAACGAGGTAGTCCGCGGCATCAACCGTGCCATCGTGGTTGTAATCGCCGGCGAGCACCGGCGCCGCCAGAAGGGCAACCGAAATGTCGTCAATGTAAATCGAGCCGGTCGCGGCGAGCAGGCCAGCGGAAATAAAGGTCAAATCGAACGAGCGCACGCCATCAGGAACGGGAATGGTCGTTTCGAACATTTGAAAGTCGTTCGACGAGTCGCTCACCGCGAAGTCGATTTCAGAAATCGGGTTGGTCAGATCGAGCGTCGTAACTTGATCGTTCGAGAGTCGGAATCTAGCGTGAAACTCGTTGCCGGCGGCAATATCGTATTTCCAAAACCAGCGCACTTGCACGGTGCGCCCTGTGCCCGAATCCAGCGCCGTCGCATAGCTGCGCCATTCCTCAGAGCTGGTTGGGCTGTTGTCAACCAAGCCCAACGAATGACTGGGACTCAGTGCTTGCTGAGAGGACCAAGTGGCGTTCGTGCTGTAGTGCCAATAGGCCGGATGATTCGCGTCGCCCGCGGTGGCTGTGTCGACGTCCGGATTGCGGACCATATTGTTTGGCAAAAGCGTGGCGTTGTAGTCGATCACCACGCCGTTCACGGCCAGTTTTCTACCTTGTCGCGTTTCGACGCCTCCCGAGGGAACGAGAACCAACTGCACCGCTTCGTCGGACGGCACGCTGAAGAACGTCTGGCCACTTCTTCCGCGAGCCAGGTATCGATTGGCCACTGCGTCGTAGAGATCGTATTGTCCCGCGTTGCCCAGGTCGATCGACACAGATTGCGACGACGGCAGCGGGTTGTAATATAAGTACGTGCGATAAGCGGTGTCTCGATAGGTGTCGGTCGCCAGCAGGTCGAGTTGCAAGATCTTGTCGACGTTCGTCGTCTTGATAATCGAGCCGAAGACGCCAGAAACGGCCGAACCGTAAATGCCATAATCCGTTTGCGGCCCCCAACCGTAGGTCAGCGGGTCACCAGCCGCGTAGAGCTCTTCGTCATCATACTGACTCAGCCAATGATGCCGGAGTCCTTCATAGGCGGTTGAATGCTGCGGGTCGCCTGTCCAGAACGACGACGACTGCGTTTGCGGCGTATGTTCGTCGGAGTAATATAGGCGGGCCGCATTTGCCGCGTTGAGCAGCCACTTGCCGATCGCTCGACTGTAGCGGTCCTCGTACCGCACGAGCGGCACCATGGGCATTGCCGTGATGAATGTATTCATTGAGAATGCGTAGCCCTGAACGGGATTTGCGGAGTTCGGGACGGTGAACCCCATCAACCCGCCAACATCCTGATCACCCCATTGCTGTCCTGGGATCATGATCTTCGTGGATCGCGCGTTGCTGCGCGAAAAAACCCAATTCGCAATCTTCTGGATGTCGTAGTTCCGGCCTTGTTCGGCGTTCATCCGAGCGGCCGTATACGCGCCGAATGGTGTCAGCACTTCGTAGTCGGGATTACTCGATGTTTGCTGATAGTAGGCCAAACTCCAGTCGACGGCCGTAAGATAGTTCGCCGCGAGCGCCGGGTTGGCTGAGCGATTCCTCCAATATGCGGCGTATTCGATCCAGGCCATTCCCAGACCCATGTCAGGTTCTTTCCATTTGCCGTTGTCCACCGGCCGCTGCGTCGCGAAATTAAACGCCGTGTGATTGAAATTCGGCACCGTGCCGCCAGCCGTCAGCACATTCACCGCCGAGTAGAACCGCTGGTCGACCGTATTGAGAATCGTTTGGATCGACGTCTCGCCCGCATATCGATCAGCGATCGCGTACATTAATATATCCGGGTAAGTTTCGTACCACGCCGACTGCCCAGATGATGAAAACGGTGTATTCAGAACCACATATTGCGAGTTTCGATCGACGTAATATTCGCGCGACAAAGTAACCCAATTGTACGGCCCAGCGGTTTTATCAATCCCCATAAGGGTACCACCCCAAACTGCCGCCAGCGAAGCAACCGCTTCGTGAACAGGTTCGCCCGTTTCGCCAAATGTCCGCGTCTCACCCACGTAGGACGGCAATCCGTACCAGGTTTGCGTTTGCGGCGGCTGAAACGTATTATCGATTCTGACGAGCGGCAAGAATTGCCCGCTGGCTGCCATATTAAAGGCCAACGAGTCGAAATTCGTTGCCGTCTGCGCCCAGTTGCGCATTTCGTAGGTCGAGGGCGCGTTCGGCAAGGTGTCGATCGGCGCAAGTGAGAACTCGCGACCAGCGGCACCTCGGCAAATAATGGGGGTCATCGCGCAGGCGAGTATCGCCAGTACGAGGCTCAACTGCAACCGACGCCCATTTCGCGGCATAAACGTAAGATTTGCCGCCTCTGCGGCCCGAACGTCGACACTACTACAGTCCACCACGGAGTTCCTCGAACGCTGGCTGACGTCGACGGCGCTCACGTGCGAAGACGCATGAACCACACATGGCAGCCACAGAGAGCAAAGTTAAACTAGCCGGCTCGGGCACCATCACAATGCTTGAGCTGCTCAACCCCGAACCAACGTGAAAGTTATTGAGAAATACCTTGCCACTGGCTACATCGTAATTCACCGTCGCTGTCCTGGTTCCCGTAAACCTGACCGAGCCGAACGTGCCGACCAGTTGCAGTGGGGGAGCACTGATCAGCGTGAGCGGTGCCGACGAAGTGTACGCATCGAGATTGACCACCAACTTTGCGCCATTGATGTACGCGGTACCAGACGGTTCCGGCAAAACATTCTGCGCCACAACGATCGGCGTTACGCCGCCGGCATCAGCCGTAAATGACAGGGTCGCAGTCGTCGAGGCCGCGAGCAAATCACGCGGCGGCGGTGCGGGGTCGACGACCATCGGATCGGGGTCGAGACCAACCGCAAACGTGCCCCCCGATCCAACGATCGAAACTGTCGATGACCGCAAAGCGAGGATCGCCGGATCGGACACGCAATTGCCGCAGAAATCCATGTGGAGTGAACCGTTTAGATTTACTTTGCCGGTTCCCGAAAGCCGAATTTCGCCCGTCGAGCCGTGCTCCGAAACATACGCGTCCTTGGCGTTAAGAGTACCTCGCACGTCCACCAGCCCATTTCCGTTAAGTCCTGGTTCCGCGCCAAAATCGTCATACGCCGGTCCATATCCCCCAATACGAATGTCTTCGGTACCGCCAAATTGGTTGGGAACGACGGTGGTATCCCAAATCCGGATGTTGACCGTCGAAGTTGCATCGATCGACAGCACGCCTTTGGTACGCTCGCCCACCAAGATGCCATTAGAATTCAGCGTCGATCCGTTGGTCACATCGATCTCGCCGCCGCGCACCACGTTGCCGAATCGGCTCCTCCAATACGCGTAGTCGGGTTGATCGATGGTGCCGCTGTCGTCGCCATCGGCCCGCAAGTCCGTCGTGGAATTGAGGGTGTCGCGCCAGACGATGTAGTCGGCGGCGTCGACCACGGTGTTCTGGTTGTAATCACCGGCGACAGGATAATACGTCTGATTTTCTCGACCAATTGCCAAAGCGTTCGTGCCAAATACTCCCAAGCTTGCACCAGAAGTGATTGTCAAACGACCGAAATGATTGTCGCCGATGCTGTGAGTTTTGTCCGCGGACCCCACGCGCAACCCGTTCACCAGAGGGCTGCCGCTTGAAAGGGTCGAGCTCAATCCGTCGTCGATGGCGTAGACGTCAAAGGCATTCGAACCCGGCGCGTGTTCCGGTGTCCAATTGGTTGCTTCTAAAAAGTCACTGCTCGTGCTGCCATCGAAGTAGACATTCACCGCAAAGCAATGTCCACATAATGCCGCTACGGCCACCAAGCAGCTGCCAAAAAATGTCAGTCGGGATGCAATTCGTTGTGTGCTCATACGCTTGCCTCGGTTCAAACCATCGTTGGATCATTCACGCGAACCTAATATTAATGAATCAGTTTAACGATGACGCATCAAATAACTCGTCGCCAGCGCGCGTTCCCAAACCGTTAAAAACTACGATGTCGATGTCATAGCCCATTGTGTGCACGGAACCGTCGGCGAAAAGCGTGTTGAATCCGCCCGAGTGTGCGGATCCGAAATAGTAGACGTCGCGGTCTTTGCCAAATAGATCATTGGGGTCGTTCAGCGGTACAAATTGAAAGGCCGTTGAATCATTGTCTTGGTACGGCTGAAAGCACGTGCTTCGCATGGCGTCCGGATCCCAGCCATCCGTCCACCCCTTGTCGTCGGACTTACTGCCGCCCTCGTACCAATCGCTGCGCACGAATTTCTCTCCCACGATAAACGTGTGGCTCGTACCGTCGATGATTCGATTGATTGAAATTGGCCGCGGGACGTTGGCGGCAAATTCCCCCGTCGACGGATTTGTGCCCGTAAGTCGCCAAGGCGAGCGAACGATTACGCCGTCGTATACCTGATTGTCCCTCGTCATGGGATCGGCGACGTGCCCATTGGATCCGCCCCAAAATGATAACTGGTTCGTGGTGTACCCCCCCTTCGTCAAGGGCACGGAATCGCGTGGATTGTAAGCCGCTGGATTCGCGCAGCCTGGACTGCCGCGTGCACATTTGTACGTACAAGGATGAACTCCAGCATAATCGACAGGAAAGAAGGTCGGCGCTACCCCATTCAATGCCGCACGGGTTGCAGCGGAACGCCGTGACGGACAAACATAGAGCGGCACGACGGCATTTTGAAGCTGAGCCTGCGTAGTAATACCTTGAATGGCCCCTTCCTCGAGAAACGGCAGAATCTGAAACGTCCAGTTAAGCCCTTGTTTATCGGGCCCAAACGGCTTTCCATTGCTTACATAATTCGCAATATCGACGTCCGGGCCCGCCCCCCCCGTCGGAAACACTTTGAACGCTCCGACGTGATTTTGGATCGACAGCCCAATCTGCCTCAGCTGATTCTTGCATTGCGACCGGCGGGCGGCTTCCCGAGCTGCTTGAATCGCCGGGAGGAGAAGCGCGACCAATACTCCAATAATGGCGATCACGACCAGCAATTCGACTAAAGTAAATGCTCGGCACGACCACTTCATGCCGCGTGGTCCGCCATGCCGGCTGACGAAAATCTCGATTTTCTTTTCCATAATCCTTCGTCGTCCTGCGCTAGTCTTCCCGATGAAAACTGCTCCACCATTAGTGCAGGTGCGCGAGCGGCTGTTTTTCGCTCAAGCTATGCCACCCACGTACATCGGTTTGGAGCCAATGACTTACTGAAATGATCAATCGTGACAAAGGCGTCCAGACGTCGAAAGGGTCCTCCGCAGTCACGGCTGACTGCGGAGAACTTCAGATCAAAGCTCCTTGGTTTACCGTTCTCCCCTTATGGCAAAATGGCAACCCTTCGTCTCCCGACGAGCCGGGCGAAAAATGCCCCCAAGCTCAGCAGCGCTACCGATGCTGGCTCAGGCACCGATACCAATTGGATGTCGCCCAACGGCTGATTGTAGACCAGTTGCAGTCCTGGGGCGCTCGGGCCGATGATGGACACAGTGGCGAATTGGCCGTAGATCTGGTTGGGAGCTGCATCAAAAAGTGTCAGCACCGAGCCTGGAGCCGCGTTGTACCCGGTCAAGTCGACTAACAGGTCGTTATTGTCAATATTGACCGCATTTGACAGCGTAATCGCTGAAATACCCCCAGCATCGGCAGTGAATTTATACTTGTTATGGACCTCGGCTGCCCCATTGGCGGATTCGTCATTCACGGCATGCAGTGACGCCTGGGAACCCATCATCTGCACTAGCGCCGAACGATTTGGGTAATTCGTGGCAACATTTGGGACAAGGTTGCCGGTAAGCGTAACCGATCCTTGGCCTGACACCCGCAGCTCTCCGTGCGAGTCACTGTCACCAATGAAAATGACCATGGCGCTGAACGTACCTTGAACGTCGAGTAATCCATCGCCCTCAAGACCATTGTCAATGCTGGCTCCGTAGTTGCCGAGGCGCCAATAGCCGTTTGGTGACGTCACCGAAGCTGAGGGGCCGACATGCAATTCACCGTGATCGCGTTGCCCGACTTGCGGATCTGTTCCATCGATCGTAAGTGCGGCATTATTGGTCAAATTCACGATGCCATCACCCGCGCAGCAGGCGCGCGCGATTGTAAAAGCGCTCCCGCCACCAGTTATATGCAGTGAACCAGCCGACATGTTGAGTGTGCCCGCCGTGCCAAAATCGCCCGCCGTTGGATAATCAGCGCCGACGACAAGGCTGGCAATGCTTGTCGACACATTGGATGAATAGTCAGACGTCAACCCGTTATTAATAATGTATTGATTGCCTCCTGCCGGGACACCCGCTGGCGTCCAATTCGACGCCGCAAGAAAATCCGTGCTCGAACTGCCGTTAAACTGCACAACTGCAGCCCAACTCAATGTGTTGCTGACCACGCAACACAAGAATATGCCCACTCCAATTGCTAGTGACTTCTTCATTACGCAATCTCCCAGTTGTTAAGTGGAAAGCGGCCGGCACCACAGGCCCGTTCAAATTCGTGACTGCCCTGGTGGAGAAAATTCCATCTCCGCATAGCGTCACTTTTCGCAGTTCACAAACTGCCACGGCTCGAATGAACCAGCGAAACACGTTCGCGCCTGATACCCTCCGGCCTACAACGAATTCCGGCAACGCGCCGTACATGCCCCGCAACCCACTCCACATACGGGACATCTGCCTAGTGTATAGCAGGGTTGGGCTCCTTCGTACAACTTATTTGGAAATTGCTTAGAAACCGTCCGGAAGGTTCTTCCCTGGCTTTTCGCGGTTTACTTCCGGTAGCAACAATCGGCCCATCTCTGATTTTTCCACGGCAGATGCTCGGCCCAACCTCACGCTAACTGCTCAAATCCCGAAAAAACCTGCGGCTATCATCCATATAGTTTTTCAGTCCCCCGGAAAGTTCGGTGTTACGCCGTCAAGACGACGCGACAGTTTGCCGCGAGGGCAATCAGGACCGCAGCAGTCCCCTGCGCATGGCCACTCCAAATGTCCAAAACAGAAATCCGGGCCGCGAGTCCTTGTAAGACCGGAGTGTGTCGTGTTCCTAGCACGTGGTGGCGGTCTTGTGACGGCAACTGACCCGTCAGGCGCGGACCACGTCTTTGTGGAGCTCCTGACCGAATACTAGTGCTCTGTCACAGCCAGAAGTTCGGGTTGTTGGAAAGGGGTTGATTTGGGAGGCTTCCGGCAACAAGGAGGTGTCCCATGACTAAGAAGTATAGTGCGGTTGACGGCGAAGGAACGCCGAACGTTGCGAGAGCTGGTTAAGAAGCTTAACGGGTCGAGCCAGAAGGTTCGGCGGGCGCAGATGCTGTTGAAGGCCGACGTTGCGGGCCCGGCCTGGACGGATGAACGGATCGCCGAGGCGTTCGACAGCCGTACTCGTACGGTCGAGAAGCTGCGTGAGCGGTTTGTGAGCGACGGATTTGAGCAAACGTTGCACGGCAAACAGCGCGAAAAGCCGGCCACCGAAAAAATCCTCGGCGGCAAACAGGAGGCTCAAGTGGTTGCGATGCGTCTTGGCCCGCCACCCAAAGGCTACGCCAACTGGACGCTCCGCCTGTTGGCTCGCAAGGTCGTCGCGCTCGAGATCGCTGATTCGGTCAGCTACGAAACCGTGCGTCGCACGCTGAAAAAAACGGGATGACCAATCGCAAGGTCCAATATTGGGTCATTCCGCCAGACGCCGACGCGGAGTTCGTGGCCGCGATGGAGGCGGTGCTTGACACCTCTGAAAAGCCGTATGATCTAGCCTGTCCGGTGCTCTGCCTGGACGAGCAGCCGGTGCAGCTCGTCCAGGAGACGCGACCACCGATTCCCGCCACCCAGCGGCACGCGAAGCGGATCGACTACGAATATGAGCGGGCCGGCACGGCGAGCATCTTCATGTTCACCGAACCGCTAGCCGGTTGACGCGAGGCGACGGCGCGGGCCACGAAGACGAAGCTGGACTGGGCCATCGAGGTGGCCCGCCTGATGGAAGGGCGTTATCGGAAGTGTCCCGTGGTGACCTTGGTGTGCGACAACCTGAACACGCACACGATCGGCGCGTTCTACGAGGCGTTTCGGCCGGCGCGTGCTCGGGCCGTCGTCCGACGCCTTCGCTTCTGCCACACGCCCAAGCACGGCAGTTGGCTGAATATTGCCGAGAACGAGTTGAGTTCTCTAACCAGGCAGTGCGTCTCGGGCCGCCGATTCGGCGTCATGGAGACGCTGCAGTCAGAAATCGCCGCCTGGTCAAACGACGTCAACAACACGCAGCGCGGCGTCGACTGGCAAATGAAAGTCAAAGACGCCCGCGGAAAACTCAAGTCCCTCTACCCGAAAATCAGGCTGTGACAAAGCACTAGTAGATGATCTCGGCCGTTGAGGGTGACGATTGCTTGGCCGCTCTGCTTATGTTTACGGTATGTGGGCAGAGTTTTGGTGAGACGTGGCATAGTGCGGGCCTCCTATTGTGGAAGCGCAAAACGGAAGATTCCGTCTTGGCTCACCGGGAAACGCCGCACTTCCGAACGCCGGAAGGTAACACAAACCCTTGTTTCGGCTAACTTTACGTTAAATCGGGCCGACTGGATTCGAACCAGCGACCTTTTGACCCCCAGTCAAACGCGCTACCAGACTGCGCTACGGCCCGAATTCGTAACTTCGATTTTACGAACTTCTCGGCGATCGCAGTAGGCCTGTAATCGAGCCATTCCAGGCAATTTTTCGCTTATCAATTGGCATCGACCGCGGCGGAAGACATCCGCCGTTACAATGACTAACTCTGCGAACTCTAGTCCCTTCTTACGTCCCGGGCAAATCAGCGATTGGTCGGTGATGCAGCATCGGCCGCATTGCCGGTACCGCGTTTCATCAATTCTTTGAGTTCGCCAAGGTAATTCGTGTAGACATCGCGTGGCAGGCATGCGTGCTTCCCGCATATCGCGGCCGCCATGCCGGTGATTTCGCCCATGCAACCCGTGGTTCGCATGACCCGCACCGCACCAAGCGCCTCGTGCGTTACGCTGATATCGCGCCCGGCCATAAATAGGTTAGAGACATTACGGCTGTACAGACAGCGATAAGGCGCCCAATATGGGCCTTCATACTGGTAGTACTTGCCGCGCGTCATATCCGAAATGAATTCCTCGCCCTCGCTGCTGCCGACAAATTCTGGATGTGGCAGATGGAGATCGATCGACCACGTACACGGAAAACAGCCATCGTCAAAAAGGTGATTCTTACGAAGGTCGTCGCCGGTGAGAACAATGTCGCCCAATAGCCGTCGCGATTCCCGTTTGCCGGCGATGTATGCTGCCCATCGCAGCCGGTGATTCGGATACAACTTGTCGATGTTCTTGAGCGTGTCCCAAGCCCCGTACATCGCGCGAAAGTTCTGATCGCGAATCCACTCGACATCCTGGATTGGGTCTTTGTTGAACCCCGATTCCCAGAACCACGCGCCGAGTCGATACATCGGTTCCTTGTTGTTCCAACTCTTGTCAAAGCCCTTGCGGCCAGGAAATGGCTGCTGGCTTAAGTCGACTGCCCACTCGCAACGAGGAAAGGCAATCGGCGCACTTGTCGGCACAAAATTCATGGTGAGTGCATCGGTGTCTTTGCATTCGCATTGAATTTGAAACTCGTTCTTCGTAGAGTCGCCGACGTTCCACAGATTGCTCGCGCCCATGTGGCCGGTCGCCGTCATTTCGAAGTCGGCCCCGACGAGAGCCCCCAACGCGCCGTCGCCGGTGGCATCGAGAAAAAGCCGGCCAGAGATTTGCGTGCGCTGACCAGTTCGCGTATTCTGAGCCACCACACTCTTAATGGTTCCCTCACTGGCCGCGGCTTGATTGACGCGTTGATTGAGCAGCAACGTAATGTTCTTCTCGGCACGGACGAGGTTAAGTTTGCGGGCATCATCATAGATGTCGCCCGTTTTGGCGTTGCCGTCGTTGACTGTTTTCGCGTGCACGAGTTCCGAGACCACATCGCCGATGTGCGGCCAGGGAGCCAGATTCGTGCCGCCCGCGGGCCATACGCGGACTTCGGAGCTGCCGTTACCGCCGAGCACCGGACGATCTTGAATGAGCGCCACGGTGAGCCCCAGTCGCGCGCCCGAAATTGCCGAAGCGGTGCCGGCGATGCCGCCGCCAACCACGACAAAATCGAACGAACCGCCATCCGCCGGTTCGTTCGTCCAGCCGAGCAACTTGGCTCGCAGGGATGCCAGTTCCTCGCCGCCGTCGGGCGGAACGAAATCGAGGTCGCTGCTGAAGAGAATCGCGTCGCAGCGTCCTTCAAAGCCGGTCAGGTCGTGCAGCGATAGCTTGGCGCGCTTTCCCACTTCAACCGTACCGCCGTCTTGCCAATGCCACTTCGCGCCTTCCGTGCCGAAAGTCGTGCCGAGTGGTTTGCCATCAATCACAACTTGAAAACGCCCGGGTGCGCCGGGCGCTTTCCACGGTGCGACCCAATCGCGCGTGCGGATCCAAACGCGGTATTTGCCCGGCTTGGCGAAGTTGGCTGGCATGATCGCGTCGGCCACGGGCTCGCCCAGGCCGTGGGCCAGCACGTAGGGCGAACCCATGATGTCCATGAACTGCTGATCGACGACCCAGCCGCCCAGTTCTTTGGCCGACTCAGGCTCGACGAGCACCAAGTCATTCGCCACGGCCGCCGAGGACGCGTGGCAAGCGAACATGATTAACACAGTACGCAGGCTCATAGAAATCTTCCTCGTAGGAATCGCTTGGCATGCGAATCAACAATCATCCCAAGGTTGTTCTCGCTCTTGGGAAGCCATCATTGTAGCGATTCTGAGGATGCGATTCGAAAGAACAAATAGGCGGCCAACACATTTCGCGAAAATCGTCAACCGATCTTCGGTCTTTTCCGCGATCGAGCAGGACGGGTGGCTTGGGAGGATTTGTTCAAGGCGACGGCAGCATGGATGAGTGTCTTGAATGCTTTTTCATTGATCTTGTCGCTCTTGTGCCAATCGATGGCCCGGCGGGTATTGCCATCGAGGCTGGCGTTGAAGAGGCCGGCGGGGTCGGGCAGGGCTGCTCCCTTGGCGAACGTGAGTTTCACTTTGTCTTTGTACATCTCACCTGTGCAGAGGATGCCGTTGAGGGACCAAACCGGGACGCCCGCCGGATTCGACGGCTTCCGCCATTTCACCTCTTCGACAATTCCAGGGCCGGCGGCGAGGATGAGTTTGCGAAGGTGGGCGAGAATATCTCCGCGCCAATCTTCCGGTTCTCTTCGTGCTCTATTGATCATTAGATTTCGTTTCCACTATTTGGAGTTGAACGACGCTTACGGGGTCGGTTTGATGGTTATGAGCAATGGCAACCCCTCACCCTGAGCTGGTGGAGCGATCACGCTCGAAACTCGCGACTGATTTCGGGATCTTCCATGCATATCCCTGCCCTATATTACCATTCACATCCGTTCACCTGGAAATTGGCTGGCTTGTTTAACCCAGCCGGTGAATTGAGTTTCATCGAGCGGCTCGTCTTCGTGGATGTGGAGGTAGCGGACTTCTTTTTGCTTCGAGGCGACGGGCGGGTTGGGCCGCAGCGAGGCGCCGCGGAAGAATGCGACCTTCACGTAATTGGTAAAACAATGAAAACTGAGGAACCAGCTATCGCTATCCGCTCCGTAAAACGGTGAGTTCCATTTGACGGCCTTACGCACGTCGGGGACGGCGCGTGTGATGAGGGTGTCGAGGCGGCGGCCGACGCCCTGTTTCCAGCCAGGCATGGCGGCAATGTACGCCTGCACGGGAGCATCGCCCTCGGCCTTGGCGATTTGCGGGTTGCCGCCCGAGAGGAGTTTGAGCGCGGAAGCATTGCCCAATGACGACTTAGGGACCGACTCGACCGGCGTCGGCTTTGTAGCTCCGCGTTTGACGACTGGCTTGTTTGCGACCGGAGTCGATCTCTTGGGTTTCCTGCCAGCCATTTGACCGCCCCCGGCGCACAACCACTCGTCGGCGAGAATCTTACTTGATTCACCCGTTAACGGGGACTCTATTTCTTAAATTCCGTAGGTTACCTGCTCGAAGGAGTCGGTGTTTCTGATACCCCCAGTTTCAACGCCTTCGAGTAAACCCCGTGAAATAGATAGATATAGAATCAACGCCTTCAAAGACGTTGATTTTCCCTGAGAAAGAAAAACCAACGCCTTCGGTGATGTTGTGTATTCCCCGCAAGTTCGCTAGCTTGCACCCGTAGCCACGCTCGCCAGAGCGTGGACTGGTCACGGAGTGGCGAGGAGCGAGGGGCGAGGAGGTAGCCTCTCGCAGCTCGCGGCCCTTGGCGGGAGGACGGCGTTGCCGCCGCCGCTAAACCCTCCCGAACCCTGACCCCGACCCCTCCGCCGCCATCCGCCATTGACGGCCTGCTACCACCCACTAAAATCCCACGTTCCTACCCCAGTTGCCAGCGCCCCGTTCGCGCTCCTGCCCCATGAGTAATCCCGTGACCGACCAACCGCCGACTTCCGCGACCAGTGGCAATTGGGAATCGTCGCGGCGCGAGAAGCTCGAACGCATCGCCCAACTGGGCCTCGACCCCTGGGGATCGCGGTTCGATGACCATGCGTCGATCGCCGCCATCCGTGCCCGCACCAACGAAATCCATTTCAAGACGCAGGATGGCCGCGAGGTCGCACTGCCCGACCTGGCCACGGCCCCCGAGGGCTTCGACTTCCGCAAGTGGCTCGCCGAGCAAGGCCCCGGCGAGATGGCCGGCCCCACCGTGCGGGCCGCCGGCCGCATCGTGCTCCACCGCGATAAGGGCAAGCTGCAGTTCATCGATATTCGCGACATGACCGGCCAAATCCAGCTATTTGTCGGCCAGCAGCAGGTGGGCGACGACTGGGAATTGGCCAAGTGCCTCGACCTGGGCGATATCATCGGCGTCGATGGTGAACTCCGCCGCACGAAGACCGGCGAGCTTTCGATCTTCGCCAGCCGGCTGACAATCCTCACCAAGAGCCTGGCCGCCCCGCCTGAAAAGCATCACGGCCTCACCGACGCCGAACTCCGCCAGCGGCTGCGCTACCTCGACCTCACGTATGGCGAAGGCGTCATGCCGCGGTTCCTCAACCGCACGAAGATCATCCGCTCGATCCGCGAGACCCTCCACCAACGCGGCTTCGTCGAAGTCGAGGGGCCGACGCTGCATTCGATCGCCGGCGGTGCGGCCGCCCGGCCGTTCAAAACCCATCACAACGCGCTTGATATCGAACTCTTCATGCGGATCGCCCTGGAGTTGCACCTTAAGCGGCTCATGGTCGGCGGCATGGAACGCGTGTACGAGCTCGGCCGCGTCTATCGCAACGAGGGCATCAGCCAGCGGCACAACCCCGAATTCACGATGCTCGAAGCCTACCAGGCCTACGGCGATTACCGCTCGATGATGGACCTCACCGAGGCGTGCGTCGTCGAAGCGATTCGTGCGACCGGGCAGCCGCTCGTGCTCCAATGGGGCGAGACGACCGTCGACTTCACGCCGCCGTTCGCCCGCAAAACGTACGATGAGTTGTTCCAAGAACTGCTCGGCATCGACGCAACCGACCCGGCCGCGGTAGCCGGCGTGGCCAAGGCCGCGGGCCTGGAAACGGCCGGCCGGCACCCCGATGTCATCAAGAGCGAAGTCTTTGAAGCGAAGATCGAAAAGTCGCTCGCCGGGCCAATTTTTGTGATGGATTACCCCGCCAGCATTTGCCCGCTCACCAAGCGGAAGGCCGACAACCCGGCCGTCGCCGAGCGGTTCGAGCTACTGGTCGAGGGCATGGAAATCGCCAACGCCTACACCGAGCTCAACGACCCCGACCTGCAAGAGCAACTGTTCAAAACCCAGTTGGCCGGCCTCGCCGAGGAAGAATCGATGGCCAAGATGGACTATGACTTCATCCGGGCCCTGCGGCACGGCATGCCGCCCGCCGGTGGCCTCGGCCTCGGCCTCGACCGCCTCGTGATGCTGCTGACCAATACACAATCGATCAGGGACGTGATTTTGTTTCCGCTGCTAAGACCGGAGTGAGGCGTTAGGCGTTAGTCGTTAGTCGTTAGGCGTTAGCCAGCACGACCAATGACCAATGACCAATGACCAATGACCAACAACGGACTGCCGACAACAGACAACTGAATCCCGAACCCTAACGCCTAACGCCTAACGCCTAACGCCTAACGACTAACGCCTAACGACTAAGCCCCCATGTACAAACTCCTCCTCTGCTGGCGTTACCTGCGGACGCGGTACATCGCGCTGGCTTCGATCATCAGCGTGATGCTCGGCGTGGCGACGATGATCGTCGTCAATGCCGTGATGGAAGGCTTCACGCACGAGATGCGCGACCGCATCCACGGCATCCTTTCCGACCTGGTGTTCGAGAGCCAATCGCTCGATGGCTTCCCCGACGCCGACCGCCGCATGCAGGAAATCCGCAAAGTGGCCGGCGACTACATCGCGGGGATGTCGCCCACGGTGCATATTCCGGCGATGCTCGGCTATTCGGTCGGCAGCCAGTACATCACCAAGCAAATCATGCTGATCGGCGTCGATCAAACGACCTATTCGAGCGTCAGCGATTTCGGCCAGTTCCTGCAACACCCGGAGAACCGCAAACAGCTCGACTTCAATTTGCGGCCCAGTGGCTACGACGTGTACGACCACCAGGCGACCGACCCCGATAAGTTGCAGCCACGGTCCGACATGCAGGCCGCCGGCTGGGAATATCGCAAGCGCAAAGCCAAATTCATGCAACACGTCGAGGTGCCAAAGGGCGCGCTGGAAGGCAATCCATTCCAACCCGCCGCTCCCGCCGCCGTTAACGCTCCACCCGGCGAGCCCGCTTCAGCGGGCGGCGGCACCGTGTTCGACCCCGGCAAAGAACAATTTACCGGCTGCGTTCTGGGCATCGGCCTGTGCGCCTATCGCACCCTCGAAGGAGCCGATGGCTTCCTGGCGCTTCCCGGCGACGACGTTGAAATCAGCTACCCCACGGCCGCCAAGCCGCCGAAAGTGCAAAGCAACAAGTTCACCGTCGTTGATTTCTACGAAAGCAAGATGAACGAGTACGACTCGAACTTCGTGTTTGTACCGATTACTGAATTGCAGCGAATTCGCGGCATGATCGATCCCACGACGGGAATCGCCAACTGCAACGCCATTCAAATCCGGCTCAAACAGGGCGTCGACCTCAACATGGTGCGCGATCTGTTGCGTTCCAAATTTCCCCCGCAAATCTTCAAGGTGAGCACCTGGCAAGATAAGGAAGGCGCGCTTATCGCCGCCGTCAACCTCGAAACGCGGCTGCTGAACGTGCTCTTGTTCTTGATCATCACCGTGGCCGGCTTCGGCATCCTGGCCATCTTCTTCATGATCGTGGTCGAGAAGACTCGCGACATCGGCATCCTCAAATCGCTCGGGGCCTCCGGTCGCGGCATCCTGGGAATTTTCCTCGGCTACGGCCTGAGCCTGGGGATCGTCGGGGCGACCGTCGGGTTAGTCTTAGGCTTGGTGTTCATTCGTTACATCAATCACATTGCCGATTTCGTCGGCTGGGTCACCGGCCAGCCGGTGTTCGATCCCTCCATCTATTACTTCCAGAAGATACCCACGATCGTCCATTGGCCGACCGTGGCCTGGATCGTCGCCGGCGCCATGATGATCGCCATTCTGGCCAGTATTCTGCCAGCGCGCCGGGCCGCGCGGCTCCATCCTGTCGAGGCCCTACGCTATGAGTGAAAGACCACCGATGTCCGACCTAAATGGCCCACAAGGCCTGAACCTCGCCGACATGCCGCTCATGCCACGCGCCAGCTTGCGCACCCTCCGGGTGCCACTGGCTTCGCCAGTGCCGGCCACCGATCGCGTGCCACTGGCTCCGCCAGTGCTTCCTCTGCACCACGAATACGCACTGGCAGAGCCAGTGGCACCCCACACCCTGGCACATTCCAACTTCAGCAGTACCACGGCCACCCGCCAAATCCTGGCCGCCCATTTCGTGCGCAAAAGTTACCGCAAGGGAGCGATCATCATCCCCGTGCTGCAAGGCGTCGAACTCACGATCAACGAAGGCGAGTTCGTTTCGATCATCGGCCCGAGCGGCTGTGGCAAGACGACGCTGTTGCACCTGCTTGCCACGCTCGATGCCCCTGACTCCGGCGAAATCTGCTTCGAGGGCAACCGCATCGATAACGTCCCCTCGGCCGGCCGCGACATCCTCCGCAATCGCTACTTCGGTATGGTGTTCCAGTTCTATCACCTGCTGCCCGAGCTCACGACGCTCGAAAACGTCCTCGCGCCGGCGATGATCGGCGAAAGCGTGCTCGGCTACATGCGTCGTCGGGCCGCCTACCGGGAACGTGCCCGGGAGATGCTCGAGCTCGTTGGCCTGGGCCACCGCCTTCGCCACAAGCCACGCGAACTTTCCGGCGGCGAAATGCAGCGCACGGCCATCGCCCGGGCCCTGGTCGCTCGGCCCCGCGTGCTCTTGGCCGACGAACCCACCGGCAACCTCGATAAGCACACGGGCGAGGAGATTATGGCGATCCTCCGTCGGTTGAATCGCGAGCAAAACCTCACTATAGTCATGGTGACGCACGACGCCCGCATCGCCGCCGAGGCCGACCGCACCGTGACCCTCGTCGACGGCCGAGTCGTGGCCGCGTGAACCGCGGTTGGGCAGCGCGTGTCCGTTTCGCATCGGATCGTCCGCGTTGTGTCCGTATTGGTTTGGAAAAAAAGACAAGGAGAAGGGGAGACAAGGAGACAAGGAGAAACGCCGAATTACGACTCTCCTTGTCTCCCCCTCTCCATGTCTCCTTGTCTTTCCGTTTCATCAAGGCACGCTGAGTTCCCTCAACAAGACACTGTGACCCGACGCATGTCACGCCAAATCTACCTCAGCGGTAAGTTCGTTCCGCAAGAAGACGCCAAGATCAGCGTCTTCGACCACGGCCTGTTGTACGGCGACGGCGTGTTCGAAGGCCTTCGCTCCTACGACGGCAAGGTCTTCCGTCTCCACGAGCACATCGTGCGGCTGTACGAATCGGCCAAGGCCATCTGGCTCACGATCCCCATGTCGCAAGATCAAATGTGCGACGCCGTGAATGAGTCGGTGCGCATCAACAAAATCGACGACGGTTACATCCGCCTTGTCGTTACCCGCGGCGCCGGCACGCTCGGCCTCGACCCCAATCGCTGCAGCCATCCGCAGGTCATCATCATCGCCGACGCGATCTCGCTCTACCCCAAGGAATTGTACGAGAAGGGGCTGGAAATCATCACCGTGAGCGTCCAGCGCATGCACCCGGCCGCCCTCAACCCGCGCATCAAGTCGCTCAACTACCTCAACAACATCCTGGCCAAAATCGAGGGCCTGCAAGCCGGCTGCATCGAAGCCCTCATGCTCAACCACAAGGGCGAAGTGGCCGAGTGTACGGGCGACAACATCTTCCTCGTGCGCCGCGGCGCGCTGTGGACGCCGCCGCTTGAAGCCGGCATTTTGGAAGGCATCACCCGCGACGCCGTGATCGAATGCGCCCAAGCGGCCGGCATCGAAGTTCGCGAAACGCCCCTCACCAAGCACGACGTCTACATCGCCGACGAGTGCTTCCTCACCGGCACCGCCGCCGAGGTCATCCCCGTCGTGAAAGTCGACAGCCGCCCCATCGGCCCCGGCCAACCCGGCCCCGTCACCCGCGACCTCGAACAACGCTTCAAACGCCTGACGCAAACATCATCGTAGGTCAGGCTTCAGCCTGACCGGCGTCTAACATTGTGTACCGCGAACTCAATGAGCGTGATGGCTTCGTAATTGCGGCCTTTGTCACCCACCGCCTGAACAGTTTGAATCGAAGGCAGGAAATATGGCCACTCCCAGCCTAACCGCGAACTATTTGGATATCGTACCGGTGCTATTGCGAACGCCCCATCGCGAGTTGTGGTCCACCTACGACGCCGAGGCCGACGTACTCTACTTGAACTTCCGGAAACCCTCCGAGGCCACCGATAGCGAACTCACGGAGGATGATGTCATTGTTCGCTACGACGGGGATGAAATAATCGGCTTGACCATTCTCCACGCCAGCCAGCGATGACGCCGACATGGCTTTTTGCTCTAATGGGTTGGCGCGTGTCGGCGCTCACTCAGCCCCGGAGGGGCGGCGGCGTGTAGCCGGGGCCGTAAGGCCCCGGTTAGGTTCGCTCTAAATTCATTAAGCCCTGAAAGGGCGATATCGACGGCGCAAGAATGGATTCGGCCCCATGAATGTAGCCACGCTCGCCAGAGCGTGGGTTCTGGAATTGTAGCACTCCACCGTCTGGCGACGGTGGCTACACCGATTTGAGGGTTTCCGATCGAAGCTCGCAGCGCAAGCAAGAGCATTGTGGCCGCGGCCCCTCCAGCCCTTGCTCGCGCTGCCGGCTCCAATCCGTTTATCAAGCCTTTCTGCGGCCGCTTAACAAACGCCAACGGTTGATCACGGAACGCTAATCTCCACTAATCTCCGCTCATCCCCATTAGTGCGGATTAGCGCGGATTAGTGTTCCACAACATCTTGGAGGATGAGTTCCTGGATAATCGCTCATTTCCCCGCTTCCACCGGCTCGGTAAGCTTCAAAAACTCTTGATTCTCCGTCTGCCGATACGAGGCCAGGCCGGTACGCACATCATCAATACGCTGCAAATCTTTCTGCGAGATCCGCCAAGTGAACACGTGCTCGGCCCGGATTGGGTCTTCGCCCGCACGCTTGAGTTCGATCTTGGCCGGAAACACCTTGTGGCGAGCCAGCGAATCGTTCAGCTTGAGCCGCGGATCGGGCGGCACGTGCGTCGCCAGCAGCGTGTTGAGTTGGGTGTACCAGTCCAAAAACTCGCGGTATTCGGCCAGCGAATCCTGATGGTCCGTCGGTGTGGTTTCGACCGTGTACGTTTCCAGGTGGCTGGCCAAAACGAGTTTGCCCTTGTCTCCATCAAATGTTTCATCGAATCGCGGCGCGGCCGCGAATTGCAGGAACGGATCCTTCTGCTGCCGTGCCCAGCTGCGCAGCTTCTTCATCGTGCCCGTAAGTTGTTCCGTGGAAACCTCCGTCTGCACGCGTTCCTTGTCGCACAACAAAATGAACCGGCCCGGCTTATCGCCCAGCGGCTTGCGAAACACGGCCGTTTGCTCGGGCTGCTCCAAAAAATCGTACACGATGCCGTTCTGGAACAGCGTCGTCGTCTTACTGACCGGTTCCGATTCTTTGCCTTCCTTTTCTTCGCCAACGTAGATCTTCGTCTCGATGCGAAATGATTCCGCGGCGAACACGCGGAGCGGGCCACTTGCAACGAACAACACTACAAATGCGAACAACGAGCACGTTCTTGTCCAGCGAAATCGAGACTCAACCGTCATGGCTCCCTCCAACGACTAACGTAGTTCCGATTCGGATTAGACCACGGAGACACAGAGGCCACGGAGAAAACCGAGATTGGTCATTGCAAATTTGTCATTTGAAATTTGGTCATTTCGGAAATGGCCAATGACCAATGACCAATGACCAATTCTGGTCTTCCCTCCGTGTTCTCTGTGTCTCCGTGGTGAATCTTCTTGCTTGGCGATGCGCAGAACCTATTGGCCGCATTCGCCCGAATGCCAGGAGAATAGCTGGCAACGGCAGATCGGGTAAAGATCGCTTGCCATGCTAGCGAACACATGCCGTAAACGCAGAGAACCGCTATTTGAAATAGTCCGGCTCGTTGCCCGCAATCCACTTGATGTTGCAGCCAATGCTCGGCGTCTGCTTCTCGCTCGGCTTCTTCCCTGCCAGTACGGCCTCGACGGCCGCCCGCAGATCGGCGCCCGTCGCCGGTGTGCCGCTTTCTGGCCGGCTGCTATCGAATTGGCCGCGGTAGACCAGCTTGCGATCCCGATCGAACAAGAAGAAGTCCGGCGTGCAAGCCGCTCGATACGCCTTCGCCACCTCTTGCGTTTCGTCGTACAGGTAAGGGAACGAGTAACCCCGCTCCTCGGCCTCACGAACCATCTGCTCGGGCGAATCGGCCGGGTGGCTTGCCACATCGTTCGAACTGATCCCCACCATCGCCAAACCCTTGGGCAGGAACTCGGCTGCAAACTGTGCCAGCGCATCCGCCAGGTGCTTCACGAACGGACAATGGTTGCACATGAACACGGCCAGAAACGCCGGTTTGCCGTCGAAGTCGCCGAGCGACACCGTGCGGCCATCCACGTTGACGAGTGAAAAATCTGGTGCCGGCGTGCCAAGGGGTAACATCGTACTGGGGGTGCGTGCCATGATATATCTCCGCGAACCAAAAGCCCTTTGTAGGGTGGGCACCGCCCACCAGACTCCTGTCAGTATTCCGCACAGACGATGCGGCGGCAATGGCCAGGACCTCGTTGACACCCCTTGCCGACGCCTTATAATTCACGGCGAACCAAGCAACTTCCGGCTAAGGAGCGTGTACGATGGGTGTGCCCGAGTTTGACGACAAGAATTTTGACAGTGAAGTTTTGCAGGCTGGTGAGCCGGTGCTCGTCGACTTCTGGGCACCCTGGTGCGGGCCCTGCCGACAAATCGCCCCAGTCATCGAGCAACTCGCTGGTGAGAACAAGGGGGTCAAGATTGGCAAACTCAACGTCGACGATGCACCAAACGCCGCCCAGAGCTACGGCGTGAGCAGCATCCCGACTCTCATGCTGTTCAAGAACGGTGAAGTGGTCGACCGATTTGTCGGCGTGCAGCCGAAGTCGCGGTTGCAGCAGGCTCTGGACGCGGCGAAGGCCTAATCCCGGTCCAGCCTAAACCTGAAATACAACGAACGCGGCGCAACCATTTGATGTGCCGCGTTCGTGTTTGCGCGCTTGTGTGCTACGTGGGAAGTCGAACCGGAAATCACCGCTGGCCACACCAAAGCTGTCATTGGCATCGCTGATAAGCTTCTGTTTTTCCTATCTTATCATGACGATGGCCCATCTTAACGTGCTTTGAAGAGATGGAGAGTTAGGGTGGAGTTTTCC
Source organism: Planctomycetota bacterium (assembly GCA_029781135.1). Classification (GTDB taxonomy): domain Bacteria; phylum Planctomycetota; class Planctomycetia; order Pirellulales; family Lacipirellulaceae; genus JABDGM01. The sequence continues at coordinate 32,779 of JAKOXH010000021.1, read as the reverse complement.
GGCTGATTGGCCGATTGTCATGGAGTAAGTTTTGCCATCTGGCGAAACTCTGCGGTCGCGTCGCCCCCTCACGTCTGCACAGGCTTCCTAGTATGTCCAGTGTGTCTGAATCAAATTCGGCCGATACTCCTAGCTTCTTCACTCAAGAGATGCGGGTCGATCCGCCTCATGCGGGACCACGCCGGATTCTGCAACCTGCCGGTGAGCGCGTCGCGGCTGCGGCTGCCGCAAGTGGTGAGGGCGTAGATGGCCCGCGGAATGCCGCGACGAGTATCGTGGAACATTCGCTGGAACAATTGCGCGAGCACGCAGCGCAACTCGCCGACCGGCTGCAAACCGAACAATCAACGCTCGACCGTCGCCACAGTGAACTTGAAGCCCAGGAGGCCGACTTAGAGGCCAAATGGGAAAACGCCCGCCAGTGGTTGGCCGAACGCCAGCAGGAACTCGACGATCGTGCGGCTGCATTCGACAGCCGTGAACAAGAAATTGCCGAACGCGAGGCCGTTGCCGAAGCGCGCTGCAAGGAACTGACCAAAGTCCGCGAAGAGGCCCTCGCTGAACGCGAGTACCGCCTGCAGAACACACTCACTGAAATCGAACAACGCGAGGCCGACATTCAGGAGCGGCTTAAGTCGCTCGATGAAGACCGTGCCGCGTGGGATGAACGCAACGACCGTCTGCAAGAACGTGAAGCGGCTGTCGAGGCGCGTCATCGCGAGCTCGATCAGCGCCAGGCGCAGCTTTATGGCGACATCGACGATTTGATCGCCGACAAGACGCGGGCCGAAGACCGCTTGGCGGAGGTCGAGCGTCGCGAAGCCAAAATCGGTGATTGGGAAGCACGTCTTCAGGCTCAGGGTGAGGAACTGGATCAACAGACCGAAGCATTGCGGCAGCGTGCCGGGGAGTTGGAGATCGCGCGGGCCGAGTTGCGGAAGGCGATGTCGGACCTTGCCAAACGTGATACGGAACTGGATGCCGCCGAACGTCAGCTCGGCTACCGCCAGCAGGAAATCGAATCGGCACTAGAGCGTTTCGAACGACTCGGTGTCACTGAAGAGCGGATGCATACGCTTGAAGAGGAAGCTCGCAAATTCTCGGCTCGCCGTCGCTACCTGGATGAAGCTGAAGCACAACTGAGCCTTGAAAAGTCTGAGTTGGCTGACGGCTTGCGGGAACTGGCGAATCAACGCCGGCAGCTGGAGGAACAGGTCGTGCGTGAACGGCGGTCCGTGGCGGCCCAACAACAAATTGCCCAGAACGAACTGCAGCATCGCACACAGCAGCTTGAGCAACGCGAGGCGGAACTGGATTCCCGCGAAAACGCCCTCGCCAATTTGCAGGCAGAGTTGCGGGCGACGCAGCGTGAAGTACTCGAGATGCGCCTGGCCACGGAAGAGACCTGGGCACAACTGTCTGGCGCACTCGCACCCGCGAGTTTGACTCGGTCAATCGCGCAAGTGCGAGCGAAGCTGGCCGATCACTACCGGATGACGCTCGACGAAATCAGTGAGCGTTCCGAGCAATTGGAATTGGTGCGTGGCGATTTAACGCAACAGCTCAAAGCAATAGAAGACAAGCGGGGCGAGCTGTCGGCGTGGGCCGAGCGGCGGCATGCGGATATCGAAGCCCAGGCGGCCCGACTGGTGGCGCGTGAACAAGAGTTAGATCGCCAGCAGCAGCATTACGAGCAAATGGAATCGCAGTGGCACATCGAGCGGACCGACTACCAAGCGGAAATCCGCCGGCTGCTCGCCACGATCCGCGATTTGGAAATCGAGGAAATTCGGGCGGCGTGACGCTTGGACGCAAACATCACGCTTTGCAGCAAGTTATTAAATGAACTATTGAAGACTGCGTTGTGAATGATCCCGTGGGAGGCGTCTCCCGTCGCCGATGTCGCTGTCTATTGCAGTACGCAATCGGCCTCAGAGAGGCCTCCCACAGCCCATTGGCTGCGCAGGCCTCAACGAATCGCAAGCCGCGAATACTTCTTGTTGTTCAACTCGACTTGTCCGTTGATTCGCCGGCGTTTTGCGGTGCTTTCTTTTGTTCCTTCACCGGCTCTTTTGAATCGGTATCGGTTGTGCTGAGTTCGCGACTGCTTTCTGATTTAGCCTTGGCTGCCTTCTCGGCGTGCGCTTTCTTTTCCTTGGCGTATTCGTCGGCCTTCGCTTCGGCAAGACGTGACGCTTCGTTCGCATAGGCCATGCCCGCGCGAATTTCCGCGGCGCTAAAGTACGGCGAGCGATTCGCGCTGCGACGCGTGCCATCGAGTTTGGCAGTGAGTTTGTCCCAAGACACACCACTGTTAAGGTTCCATGTCGCGGCCTGAACGGCGCCGTGTTCCAGGTCGCCATGGCCAAATGCCTTCAGCAATTCCACGACGGCAGGTTTATCTTCGAGATAGGTGCTGGCCGGCACGATGGTGTAAGCGGCCGACCCATTCGGGGCACGCAAGCCATGGTCGAGGCAAACGACGGACGCATCGATCTTGGCGGTTTCCTCAGGTGGGATGCTGAATTGACCGCCGCCACCGCCGCCAAAGCCGCCGCCACCGCCCCCCAGGCCGCCGCCGACGCTTTGTTGTCCGCCGCTTGTACCGCCGCCGGTGCTACGTCCGCCACCGCCGAAGCCACCGCCACGAGCGCCACCTCCACCACCGACGCGGCCGCCGCCGCCGAACTGGCCCAGGACCGGTGCGCCAACGAAGGCCTCGGGGAGCCGTAAGTTGAGCGGCTGGTTGGTATTGTTCTTGATCAGCAGCCGTGCGTCGTGATCGTTCTTGGCGATGAACTTCACTTCGGCCTGATTGTTTTCGATCGCGTCGAACAAATCGACGGCCGCCGTAGTGGTTGATTTTGAGGTCGGAGTGGCGTCGGCCGCTGGCGCGGATCGTACCAGCAGAGCGACGGCAAGCAGCGCGGCACCGAGTGTGGAAAAAATAGTCTTCGCGGTCATGGCAGCGTATCGGGTTCGAGTCTTGTTCCGGGAGAAGGCTGTACTAGTTCTGCGTCACAGCTAAATGTTTGGGTTGGACAAATCAGCCGCAGGGCGCTAGCCCCCGGTTTTTCTAGCACGAACCGGACGCTAGCGCGTTCCGGCTAATCCCAAAATCAAGCTGTGACGAAGCACTGGGCCAACTTTTAGCATAATCATGGGGAGCGGAGATTCCAAGCAATTTCCGCGGGCGTGGCGTGCGGGAACGGTGGGTTCCGCCGGGTATTCGCCCAACGCGAGTATTTTTGACATTCGTCGCGGAATCGATTTTTCATGGCAAAAGGGGGGCGGGTTTTGCGACGGGTGAAAATTCGGCGAAGCGGAGGAACGGGGCGATTTTTCATTCGGCGGGTGTCAAAACCGTGGGGGATTTACCGTGACTTGGGCGGTAACGGGATTTCGATTTGATGTCTCGCATTTGCGGGCACTCGGGGTGGGACGGCCGGCATGAACGGTGGTTTCGGGGATGGGTATTCGATGCGGTCAACGAGGAATTCGGGGTCGGTTACGGCAAGGGGTTGCGTCGGGCGTTGACGCGGGGCGGGAGTGTGGTAGGCGGGAGTGTGGAGGCGCTGGAGGGTTTCGGTAAGCCGCTTCTTGATACGGTGGCTCAGCGGTGGATGTAGACGCTCGTCATCGACAATGGCGAGCAGTTCGGCGGTGAGGGCGCGGAGGGCCTGCCGGCCGAGGGCGGGTTGCTGGGGGCGGGCGAAACGGTCGGGCTGGGTGCGTTCGAGCATCCAAGCGGCGGCCCGCCAGTGGGTGTCGGCGGCTTTTCGCATGGCACGGAGCGGTTGGAGTTGGGCATCGACTTGGGCCTGGCGGAGCTGTTCGCGGAACTCGTGGTTCGCATGGCGTTCGCGATGAATCGTGCTGAGGGCGCAGCGAACGTAGCGGGCCGCGTCGGCGAGCGAGCAGCCGGCGGAAACGAGGGCACAGACTTCGCGGCGCTTGGCGTCGTCGAGGGAGCGGGGACGGCCGGGTTGGGGAGAGGGGGCGGGCATTGGAGGAATGCGGAGTGGGGAGTGGGGAGTGGGGAATTCGGATCGCGGATTGCGGGTTTTGTACATTTGTATAGTATGCGTGGTATGAGGATAGCGGAGGTGGTGGCCAAAAGCAAGGAAAAAATTCTGATCGGCGAGGAAAGAGGTTATGGACTTTGAGTGACGGGATTTGGAACACTAACCTGCGCTGAGCGACGCTAATTCTTGGTGAGCGGGACGAGGATTTCGCGGACTTGCGGGGACGGGAGTTCGAGCCGATCCCAAAATCGCCGCAGAGACGGGGACAGCCACATTTTGCTCCGCGGACTCCGCAAAATGGGCTAGTCCAAGACGACTCTGGGACAGATGTAGTGGATCGTTTGGTCGAGGGCGTCAACGAGTGTTTTTGTGCGCGCGGCGGATTGCGGTAGCCAAATTGCGAAAGGTAAAATGCAGTGAGAGAATTCCGCAATTGAGTAGGTTGCCGGCAGTTTCCGGTCGTGTCCGGAGTTTTCGCAGCGAGGTGCTAATGATGTTGGACAACGTGTTTGCGCGATATGGGTTGATGATTGCCACGGTTTGGTGTGTTGGCTGGGGCGTACCGGCGGTTGGGCGAGCGACGACGGATAAACCGGAGACTGCGCCACGGGTGGCGTGGATACGGCAGTTCGGAGCTGAAAATGATGATGAGTACAACGACGTTGCTGTCGATATCGCAGGTAACGTCTATGTCGCTGGGCGTACAGAAGGTAGTTTGGGAGGGCCGAATGCTGGTCTTTCTGATATTCTTCTTGCCAAGTACGACGAGGCAGGAACACGATTATGGACACGCCAAATTGGAACTGAGGCCGTTGATGTGGCGCTCGGTACAGCGGTGGATGGCGAAGGCAATGTGTACTTGAGCGGCTATACGCAAGGGAGTCTAGCTGGGCGAAATGCGGGCGATTACGATGTAGTCTTGCTCAAGTATAATTCGGCGGGAACCCTGTTGTGGTCGCGCCAGATTGGAAGCGAAGCAGGCGAGCAATGCTGGGACGTAACAGCGGACAAAGTTGGCAATGTGTATATCACGGGAGCCACGCTGGGAAATCTCGGATGGCCATACTCGGGCGGTGGCAGCGTTTCATTTCTTGCTAAGTACGATGCGACAGGATCGCAGCAATGGATACGTCCGATCGGTTCTGCGGGGGTCGATGCTAGCTACCGGGTTGCCGCGGACGGTGCTGGTAACGTCTATGTTACTGGGGATACTATGGATGGCCTGGGAGGGGTGAACGGCGGTTCTACCGACGTCTTTCTTGCCAAGTACGACGCGACGGGAACGCTGGGATGGTTGCGGCAAGTTGGCTCGTCCGGGGCCGAAAGTAGTTATGGAGTGGCTGCCGACGCCGCCGGTAATGTCTGGATTTGTGGTTACACCACCGGGAACCTTGCTGGGCCGCTGGTCGGGCAAAGCGATTCCTTCTTGATTAAGTTCACCGCGGGGGGAGGACGCCTGTGGTCCCGGCAGTTCAATCCCGCGACCCCGGGGGGAAGCAACGTAGGAGTTGCGATTGACAGCGCCGGCAACGCCTATGTCGGCGGATACACTGGTCCAACAACTTACTTGGCAAAGTACAATGCGGGAGGGATACTCTTATGGTTATCACCTGTCCAAAACTTGGACCAACTGTACCAGTATATCCATGGCGTGGCATTGGACGGCCAGGGTAACGCTTACATCCCCGGCGGCACCTTTGGCGATTTCGGCGGGACCAGTGCAGGAGGCTTAGATGCGTTTCTCATCAAGTTTGGCGTTCCGGAGCCGAGTGTGGGGGTGTTGGCGGTTTGGGGCGTGATCGGTGTGGCGGTGGGGCGGCGGAGGTATGATTGAAACGGGGTGGGATACGGTCGCGAGGAAATGCGAGATGACATTCCCAGGGCATGTTGAAGGTGGCAAGGTGGTGTTCGACGTGGCCCCGTCGTTGGCCGATGGCACGCCGGTGATTGTGACCGTCGTGGCGCCGGCGGCGGAGGCGAGCGAACGGGAGATTCCGACGTTGTATGAGCGGATGAAACCGATCATTGGGATCGCGGCGGGGCTGCCCGCGGATGCATCGCAAAACATCGATCATTATCTTTACGGACATCCCAAGAAGTGAATGCGATATTCGCCGATGCGTCGTATTACGTGGCGTTGGTTGTGCCGCGGGATGCTTTTCATGGGAAGGCGATTCAGCTTTCTCAAACCACGACTGCAACGGTTGTAACGACCGAATTCGTGTTGGTTGTGGTGGTCAATTTTCTATCCAAGCTGGAACGGCGAGTAGCCGGGATTCAGCTCATGCGGCATTTGCGTGACGACGCGGCAACGGAGATTGTTCCGGCATCAAGCGAATTGGTGCGGCGCGGTTTTGAGCTTTTCGAGCAGCGGGTGGATAAGGAATGGTCGCTGACCGATTGCATCTCGTTCGTGGTGATGGAAGAACGCGGTGTTCACGATGCGCTCACGAGTGATGCCCACTTCGAGCAAGCGGGGTTTCGGGCGTTGATGTTGTGACCAGGGCCGCGTCACCGCTTAGTCGTGGGGCGGGTGCGTACGGTGCCACTGCTAACTCGTTAGCAGTGCCATGCTCGGCGTTCAGCTTGTGGTTTGTACCCTGTTCGCGGCTGATTGCCGGGTTCCGGCCGCAAGCCGCTCGTCGGCACTCACACTGTGGGGCAAGCCAGCGGTGGCACCCCACGGGCACGCCGCACCATGCCGGTCAGGCTAAAGCCTGACGTACGAGAGTTATTTTGGTTTGCGGCGTTTGGTGGTGCGGGGTTTGCGGGAGGGTGGGGCGGGAGTTTGGTTGGTGGTCGGTAACGGTTGCTGTTGCGGCGGTTTTTTGTGGAGCCTTCGCTTCTTCGTCAGTCCTTTACCGCTCGCGTGGGTGTCGAGCCATTCTTGGACGGTTTTGCGCATGGTGGGCATCCGAGCCGAGGTGATTTAGCGGTACGTTCACTGGTCGCGGAAGCGACCAATCGGTTAAGCAGACGCCACACTTATGCACGCGACGCGATCTTCTGTTGGCGGCTGTTCGCCAACAGTCGCCGAGCGGCGATGAGGGCTTCGCCGTCTTCCAAATCCCACACGCCGCCAGCTTCCATTCGACCAGCCGACGTGGCCAAGTTCGCGAGCGTCTGGCCCAGCCGCCATTCGGGGTAAAGCTCGCTGAGTTCGGCCAGGACCTGCAACAACTCGGCGCGTTCGGTGTCGATTCTCATAGCGTTTCTCGCACGGTGGGAAGATTTCCGACGGGAACGTTCAGTTCGTCAATTACCTCAACGAGAACAGTTGTGTGGGGAGCATATCGAGCAATGCGCGTGGCCCGCGTTACGCCATCGTTGATGACGAACTTTCCATCGTTTCCCCGGCTGACCTTCAGCGGCGGCATTCCCTCGGAGGATGTGCCGTAGCGCGAGAACTGCCGCTGCAACTTGAGGAAATTAGCTCCCTCGCGACGCCCCCCGGGCAAATGCAGTTCCGCCGGATCGACTTCCAGGAACTCGCCGCTGCCCATTTAAGTTTACCTCCCGTCGTTCCGACAAGCAAATCTTCTGACAGTCGTTACATCGCCTTGCGGTTCGATTGGGTGTCGAGCCATTTGTAGACGATTTTGCGCATGGTAGCATCCGAGCCGGGGTGAGATTTTGCGGTGCGTTGACTGGTCGCTGAAGCGACCCGTCCGTCGCAATATTCCACGTGTTGATCACGACGCAGGAACAAACGATTCGATTGGGACTGCTATCGTGCGAATTGGTGACACGGAACCGCGGCCGATTTCCGCGGCGCGGCGCAGGACCGAGGCATGGAAGTAACGTGCTCCGCATTGGTCGCACACGCCGATCGGAACATTTTCCAGAATCACAAAGCTGCCCTTGTGACGAATGGCTTGGCGAGCGAGGCGGCGTTCGCGAACCACGCCTGGGCAGTGCTCACAGGGGAAGTCGTACATGCAGTATGACCCATTGGTTCTTGCGGTGGGACCAGACACTTGCACCGCGCTCCGCTGCGCAAAGCCTCCGCGTCGCGGCTAAACTCCACTTTTTGATGATGAGCGGGGTAATCATGCGCTGGTATCGGCAATGTCGCCGACGATTTGATTGACGCTCTCGTGGTCGAACCAGACCGGGATTCCGCCCGGCTGCAAGTAGACCGCCACACCGTCGCGGACGACCATCGCCTTGGGATGATCGACCTCAAATCGGCGGCCGCCCATCAACTCAACAGTGAAAGGGTGGAACGGTGCGCGGCCATTCAGTGCGTTAAAAAGTTGGTCGAAGTGTTCAAGCGTCATAGTGCCATTGTACTGCTTGGGGTCGCGAGGTCCAAATGGATGGTGCAATCCCGTTGAGGCTGTGAGTTTTTGGGAGTAGCCCTGCGTTGTCACAACATGTAGGGTGGGCATTGCCCACCAACGAAACCGCATAATGTGGTGGGCCGTGCCTACCCCACAAAAAATCACAACCTCTTCGGGATTCGTGACGGCCAAGTTTCGAGGGAGTCCTTTCGGAATCCGCAACCGGGCACGTGTGCGGTTATTCATCCGCGCCGATGTAGCCTTCTTTTTCGAGCCGGAGGAAGATTTCCTGGGCGGCTTCCTCGGCGCTGAGGGCGAGGGTGTCGATGGTGACTTCGGCGTCGGTGGGGGTGTCGTACGGGTCGCTGATGCCGGTGAACTCCTTGATGATGCCGGCGCGGGCCTTGGCATAGAGGCCCTTGCGATCGCGTTTTTCGCATTCCTCGACGCTGGTGTTCACATGCACCAGGATGAACCCGCCGTGGGGGGCGATCATCGCGCGGACTTCCTTGCGGATGTCGTCATACGGCGCGATGGGGGCGGCGATGCAGATGCCGCGGTGCTTGGTGATCTCGGCGGCAACGTACCCAATGCGCTTGATGTTGAGGTTGCGGTGCTCCTTCGAGAAGCCGAGTTCGCTCGAAAGGTTCTTGCGCACGAGGTCGCCATCGAGGAGCGTGATGGGACGGCCGCCGAGTTCCAAGAGCTTCGAGAGCAAGACGTTGGCGATCGTGCTTTTGCCCGAGCCGCTAAGGCCGGTGAAGAACACGGTGAAGCCCTGGCGAGCGCGGGCCGGATGGCTGCGGCGAAGTTCCTTCACCACCTCGCTGTACGAGAACCAGTTGGGGATTTCGGTGCCGCGGGCAAGACGGTCGCGGAGTTCGGTGCCGCTGATATCGAGCGTCTTCTTGCCTTGCGGTACTTCGTCGACGGGGTAGTATTTGTCCTCGTCGGGGATGTAAACCATCTGCTTGAAGTCGACCATCTTCACGCCGAGTTCTTCCTCATGCTTCTGCATGAGTTCCTGGGCTTCGTAGGGGCCGTAGAACGGTTTGCCGCTCTTGTCCTTGCCGGGGCCGGCGTGGTCGCGGCCGACGACGAGGTGCGTGCAGCCGTGGTTCTTGCGGATGATCGCATGCCAAATGGCTTCGCGCGGGCCGCCCATTCGCATGGCGAGTGGCAGCAGCGAAAGGTAGGCCGTGTTCTGCGGATAGTGGGGCATGAGGGCCTGGTAGCAGCGCACGCGGGTGTAGTGATCGACGTCGCCCGGCTTGGTCATGCCGACGACTGGGTGGACGAGCAGGTTGGCTTCCTCTTCCTTCGAGGCCCGCAGCGTGAGCTCGTGGTGGGCGCGGTGCATCGGGTTGCGGGTTTGGAAGGCGACGATCTTGCGCCAGCCGCGCTTGGCGAACTCCTCGCGGAGTTGGGCCGGCGTGTTGCGGAGCGATTTGTAGTCGTAGTGCAGCGGAAGTTGCAGGCACTCGATGCGACCGCCGATGTAAATCGGCTTGCTCTGGTTCATGAGGTAGTTGACGGCCGGGTGGTCGGTGCTCGCGGTGCCGAAAACCTTCTCGGCTTCCTTGGTGCGATCGGCTTCCCAGATATCCTCGACGTGCAGAACGGCGAGCATGACGCCTTCGGCATCGCGGAGGGCGACGTAGGTGCCGGTCTTGAGCTTCTCGGCGAACTCCTTCGTAACATCGAGGGTGATGGGCATGGTCCAGAGCGTGCCATCGGCGAGGCGCATCTTGTCGCGGACCGATTCATAGTCGGCCTTCTTCATGAAGCCGGTGAGGGGCGAGAAGCCGCCGTTGCAGAGGAGTTCGAGGTCGCAAAGTTGGCGGGGTGTAAGATCCCAGGAGGGCCAATCGCGCGACTGGCCTTTGATTTCGTTGGCGCGGCTGGCGGAAACACTGAGATCAACGAGCTTGCCCCCGTGGGGGGCGATGAGGTGGCTGGTCACGGCGAAACTCTCTCTCCTTGCAAGTATCGGAAGGACTAATCTAATAAGTAGTGGAACCGGCGAGTTGCCAACTAGTGCTATGTCACAGCTAAATGTTTGGGTTGGACAAATCAGCCGCAGGACGCTAGTCCCCTGGTTTTTCTAGCACGAACCGGACGCTAGCGCGTTCCGGCTAATCCCAAAATCAAGCTGTGACAAAGCACCAGACTGGAAAATGCAGTCAGGCTGAAGCCTGACCTACGGGCCGCCGGTCAAATGACCGGCGGCTAAATGAAGGCGGCAGCGTGCTGCCGGTACAAATTTGGTGTAAGCGGGCCAATATAGGGGATATTCGGCGGCGGAACAATGTCGGACGAAACGGCGGGGAGCGGCTTTTTCAGGTGGTTGGCGCGGGAGACAACTGGTTTTCTCGATTTCAAGGATGAGTGGCCGAACGCCGGCGGCGACTGGCCGGCCATTAAACAAACTGGGGCGCTGCCCCCGTACCGCTGCCGCGTTGCGGGATGCGCGAAGCTCTACTCATCCGCGCGCAAGCGGTAAAAGGCAATTCCGCCAACGATGAGAAGACCGCCGCCAACGAGTCGCATGGCGAAGGCAATGTTTTTGGGGCGATTCGTGGCGGAATCAAGTTGTCGGCGAATTGCTTGGTAATCGGCATCGGCTTGATTGAGTTCCCGTTGCTGCGCTTCGCGGTCGGCTTCGGGTGTCGAGTGCAGCGAGGCGTGAGAGAGGCTGTGCAGTTTCAGCGACGCGTCCTGATATCGCTTGGCTTGTTCTGGCGTCCAACCCGATTGGCTTAAGAGCTTCGTGGGCAACATGAACGAGAACAGGACAAGGGCGACTCCGCCGACGAGCAGGATATATGGAACCACAAGCCGGCGAGTCGAGGGCGGTTGTCGGGTCATTGTGGGCTGGAAACGGCGCGCTCGCCGTCGCGAATATCGATGAGGCTATCGAAATAGAACGGATCGACATCGTCTTGGATGAAGTCGACGTGGCCATCTAGAAAGGCCGCGTTGACACCGCGGGGATGCATACTGCGCGGCGCGGCGGAAATGTAACCGAACAAGCCCAAAGACCATTTCCACTTAATGCAGGGCATTCGTTCGGTTTGCGCCTGGACCAGCATGTCATCGGGGCAGCCCAGCAAGACGTCTTCGTTCGGCCCGACCGTATTGGGAACTTGCGTTTGGTAGGCGTAAGCCGTCAGCGGTGAGAAGCCGGTCAAATAGCCGCCGGCGGCCCCGACATCGTGATGCATATCGAAGGCCAGCAGGGTGGCGGCATTCCACGGCAACGCCCAGGCGCCACGTTCGTCACGCGGGTCATCGAGTGTACGGACTTCGCTGAAGACGATGGTGTTGCTGAGGCCATCGGTGATGCGGGCGAGTTTCTGGCCTGTCGAGATTAGCGCACCCGGGTAAACCAGCTGCAGGTCGGAATGCATCGGCGAGCAATACGCGGCGTAGTTGCCTTTGGCGAATTGTTTGCCCCCAGTGAACTCGGAGTCGGAATAAAAACGACCGCGCGCGGCATCACTTGGGCAGAGGTAGGTGGCAACCGTTTGCGCTTGCGGTTCGTTGGGTTGGTGTAAGACATCTTGCGAAAGATCGAACTGGTTGTAGAGGTTTGTCTCTTCAAGATGCGGAAGGAGCAGAACGGCCCAACTGAACATCTTGCCAGAACGCTGGTCAAAAACGGGGTACGGCCGATCGCCGTAGGTCAGGGTCTTATTCTCGACCATGCCGGAAGGCGGCAAAATTTTGTGGATATCGGCGTAACCATGCACCGCAAGCGCGAGCTGTTTGATGTTGTTACTGCATTGCATCCGGCGGGCAGATTCGCGGGCCTGCTGAACGGCGGGGAGCAGCAGGGCAATCAAGATGCCAATCACCGCGATCACCACAAGTAATTCCACAAGTGTGAAACCGCGAATCGATGCGCACCGCCGTTGCGTAACCCCTCTCTTAGGCCGGGGCAGTGCCGCAGTACGTTCCAATTGGCGACACGGGGCACCTTCGCAGGCGTCTTTCTCCGGCAGCGCAGCTGGAAAGGGAACCACGACCATCGATTGCCCGTTTTCGTACAGATTTTCGGCTCGAAACCCGAATTTCCCCGCCAACAGCAATGGGGCTCGGCATCATCGGCCAAGGCGGCCGAAATCCAATCGCTGTAATATCAGTATAGCCTTGTAGCCAACCTTGCCTACAATCAGGGGTTCAATCCTCAATAGGGATAAGGTTCATTCCCAGTTTCACTTCCGGTGTGGAAAGGCAGAAATGCGTTTGTTTTCTCTGGTTTTAGGACTTGGTCTGGTTTCGATTCTCGCCTCCTTGGTGTCGGCACAAAATAACTCACCTGCGGGCGGCCAGCCGGGTGGACCGCCTGCCGCGGAAGAGGCCCCGGCGGTTGCCCCGTTGAAAGTGCAAAGCCGTGGAGCAGCGGGGGCCCAGGATCCGCAGTATTTGGCCCAAGTGGGCTATGCGTTGGGGCGTAATTTCGCGATGCAGTTGAAAGAAAGCCAGATCGATTGCGATATGAATGCGTTAATGTCTGGTATTAGCGACGCATTGCGAGGAGCCCAGCCGAAATGGAGCGACCAGGAACTGGACGCCGTGATGCAGCGATTTGGCCAAGAGATGCAGCAAAAAGCCATGACGCGGATGCAGCAGCAAGTTGCGAAGAACAAGCAGGCAGAAACTGCATTTTTGGCCCAAAATGGCAAGAAGCCCGGTGTTCAGACGACGCCGAGCGGGCTGCAGTATCGGATCGTGCAGCAAGGGCAGGGTCCATCTCCAACGCTGAATGAACGTGTGAAATGCAACTATAAGGGCACGCTGCTCGACGGCACGGAGTTCGATAATTCGGCGCGCCATGGAGGGCCGGCGGAATTTGGCGTCAAGGAAGTTATCCCAGGATGGACCGAAGCCCTGCAGAAGATGCACGTCGGCGACAAGTGGCAGCTCTTTGTGCCGGCCAAGTTGGCGTACGGCATGAATCCGCCGGGGCCGCCCATCGAGGCGGGCAGCATGCTCGTCTTCGAAATTGAGCTGCTGGACATCGCAAAGCAATAATACGACCGTTCGAGTCTTGCGAAGTTTGGGGCTCGGCCATCGAGCCGCGAAAAGCCGCTTGCTGGTATAATTGCGTGGTTGTCAAGGAAAAAATATTCAGGGTGCTCCATCCAGGGGGTGGCAGCACCCTTTCTTGTTGCAGAAATTTGATTTTTTTCGGTTGCCACCGCTTCCCAAGCGGTAATAACAGGGGTAATCTAGGGCAACCTTAACGGGCGATTCTGGGGCGGGTTCGCATACTTTGCGAGCAATCGTGGCCTAAGCTAGTGTGGTCGCCCCACGGAACCGCCTTTTGGTTGAAGGTCTGCTATCGGCAACTAGAATCGAGTTTCTTTGCCTAGAGACCGCATATTTTGCGATCGTCGCAAAATGCGCGGATTGTGTGCTTGTGTTGTAATCCCGACTTCGAGCGGGGCTTTTATCTCACGTGAGTTCGATGGAGGAATGTTTGATGGTTCGACGTTTATTCAGCCTGATGCCAGCACTTGTGGTGCTGGTAGCCATGGCCGCAACGCCCGCTTGGGCGCATCTCGGTCGTGGGTGTAATGGATGCAAGGCATCCTGTGGAAGTTGTGGCGATTCGTGCGGTAGCTGCAGCAGCAATTGCGGCGGCGGCTGTGGTGAATCGGCGGGCTGCAGCAGTGGCTGCGGCGAATCGGCGGGCTGCGGCGGTTGCGGCACGACGACCAAGACGGTGTACGAGAAACAGTACACCACCGAGAAGCGTACCGTTCAGAGCACCGAGTACGCAAAGGAAGAACGGCAACGTCAGGTGACGGTTTACAAGCGTGTTCCGATCACCGAAGAGAAAACCTCGACGTACACTGTGATGGTGCCGACGACGGAAACCCGTACAGTGAACTACACCGTGTCGAAGCCGGTTTGGGAAACCAAGACCCGCGAGTACACGGTCTGCGTGCCGTACACCGAACAGGTCGAGCAGAAGTACACCGTTTGCGTGCCATACACGGAAGAGCAAGTGCAGAAGTACACGGTCAATGTTGCTCACTACGAAGATCAAGAGCAGAAGTACACGGTTAGCGTTCCTTACACAGAACAAATGACCGGCACCCGCAAGGTGACCAAGTGCGTTCCCGAGACGACAATGAAGACCGTGAAGGTCTGCGGCGGTCATTGGGAAACCCATCAAGAAGAAGTCGCCTGCGGCGGTTGCGATAGCGGCTGTGGCAGTAGCGACGGTTGTGGCAGCGGTTGCGGCGAGAGCGCGTGCGGCGGCTGTGGCGGTTGCGGTCGCGGCGGCCTGTTGAAGCGGCTGTGCGGCGGTGGCTGCGGTGGTTGCGGTAGCGGCTGCAGCAGTGGTTGCGGTGGCTGCGGCAGTGGTTGCAGCAGCGGTTGCGGCAGCAGCGAAGGTTGCGGCGGCGGTTGCGGTACGCACACCGTCTGCAAGCGCGTTTGGGTTCCGGAAGAGTCCACTAAGGAAGTTCCGTGTACAACCTATCGCCAAGTGACCGAAGAAGTGCCGTACACCTATTGCGTGCAGAAGTGCCGCCAAGAAGAGCGGACCCGCACGGTTAAGGTGTGCAAGACCGTTCCGGAAGAGCGGACCCGCACTGTGAAGATCTGCAAGAACCGCCAAGAAGAGCGGACCCGCACCGTTAATGTGTGCAAGACCCGTCAAGAAACCCGCACCAGCGAGTACAAGGTTTGCCACACCGTGACCGAGCAGCAATCGAAGGAAGTCCAAGTTACGGTTTGCAAGCCGGAACAGCGGACCAAGACCTACACGGTCACCCGTTACGAATGCCAGCCGGAAACCAAGACCGAGACCTACACCGTTTGCGTTCCACACACGGTGAGCAAGGAAGTCGACGTCCAGGTTTGCCACATGGTTGCCAAGCAGGTTGAAGTTCCGTGCGGCGGCTGCGGTGGCTGCGGCGGTGGCTGCGGTGGCTGTGGTGGTTGCAACAGCTGTGGTGGCAGCAGCGATAGCGGCTGCGGCTGCAAGTAATTACGGCACGTTGGCGTGCAGTAAGTTTGAAAAACACAACGGTCGGGCTTCTACAGAAGTCCGGCCGTTTTCTTGTGTCTATTCGAAAGGGCTGGCGGGTTGATTGCATCCTCCAATGGGCGGCTGCCACCTCGAGGCCAACCGGCAATCGCTGTTATTTCCGTGCCGCTCTTTATATCGCTGCCTGGCTGCTTGCCCAACTGCGACAAACGGCATTGAGTTGCCGCTGTAGAACGACTACAAACTTGCGGCCGTATCTCGACACGGTGCTAGCATCCTGGTTTTGCCAGGTTGAAACCAGTCGGAGTTTCTACAAATGGTCGGCAATCGGTGATGACTTGCGTTTATGCTGGGAGATGAGCAGCGATGATTCAGGCCAGGTATTATCTATCGCTGGTTCTATTGAGCCTGTTTACCTCGCACGCATTCGGACAAGCGTCGTTGCTCCCGCCGCCCGCGGGGCCAGACTTGCCGGTCGAACCATTGCCGCCGCCCGCGGGCACGAGCGACGCGAATTCTACGCCCTGGCAGCCTCCGCCGGCGGGCGCTGCGCCACCCGCAGTTCCAACGCCACCGAATCCGCCGCCTGCTGCTCCAGCCACGCCACCTGCGCCGACACCGGCGGGCGCCCCGACACCATCGGCCACTTCAACTCCCGCCGTCGCTCCGCCTCCCACCGCTGGTCCGGCTGTGAATCTTACGCCCGACGTCACGCCGCCCTCGACGGTTGCCGAGGATGCCAAGAAGGACGGCGAAGTGGTTATCGACCAATCTCCCCAGTGGTACAAACGGGTTTTTCTCATCATGCCGGTACCCTGGGATTCGGGCGTCGAACTGGGCTTGAATGGCTCGTCGGGGAATAGTGATACGCTCAGCATTCGCACCGGCGGCTACATCAAGCAATCGTCGAAGTTCGCCAAATTCAACATGAGCAGTTACTACAATCGCACGGCAAGTGACGGGGAAATTACACAGAATAATGCGCAGTTCGATTTGCGGAACGACTGGCTCTTGGATGATAAGTCTCCCTGGACGCTCTTCGTGACCGACAACGTGTTTTACGACGAATTCAAAGCGTATAACGTGCAGACGAACGCCGATTTGGGTGTCGGCTACCGCTTCTTTCACGAAAAGGATCTGGAGTTAATCGGGCGTGCTGGCGCGGGAACGTCGCGCGAGTTCGGTGGGCCAGATGATCGATGGGTTCCGGAATCTTTGCTAGGATTGGAGTACAGTCAAAAGGTCTACACCACGCAGAAACTATCCGCGAAAGTCGACTACTTCCCAGACTTGGACATGGTTGGTGAATTTCGCTTGGTGGCCGACGCGAGTTGGGAAGTGGAATTGGTCCAGCCCTCGAACTTGAGCTTGAAGTTCTCCCTCACCGACCGCTACGACAGCACGCCCAGTGGAGCGGAGCCGAACTCGATGAACTATTCGGCCCTGATGTTATTAAAGCTTTAGGAGTGCGGCGCTCGTCGCTATTGAATCAACGTGCGGCACGTAACACTTGACTCGGAGAGTCGAGCCCTGCCGGTGAGTACACATTTTGATCCGGCTAGTTAATTTGGACGGCTTGGTCTAGGATAGGTGGAGAGTCCTTCGCGCGAGCCAACGTGTCTATGCCCGACATCACCCTCAACCCGTCATTGGCTGCGGTGCCCGAACGCCTAGCCGATTTGCAGGCCACGTTAGAGCGCGAGATCCCGATGAGCGCGCAAATGGGGATTCGCGTTCATGAGGGCGGGCTCGGCGGCTTGGTGATGCGCTTGCCACTGATTCCCAATCGCAATCATCAGCAGACGGCCTTCGCGGGCAGTCTCAATGCACTCTGCACGATTGCTGGGTGGGGTTATGTTTTTTTGTTGTTAAGCGAGCTCGGCCGACGCGGCAATATCGTAATCCACCGCAGTTCGATCAAATATTTACAGCCGGTGACGTCGTCGGAAATCTATGCCTATTGTCGCTCCGTGACGCCGGCCGAAACGCAGTACTTCATCGAAATGCTGGACGAAAAGGGCCAGGCCAAACTGGAGTTAGCTGTTGAGGTTCCGGGTTTCGAAGGGCCGGCCGTTTCTTTCAAGGGCTCATACGTCGTGCTGCCCCCGGGCAACATCACGTCGATTTAGGCTGCTGCCTTTTTGGCACCTTTGGTTGGTCGGTACGCTTGGTTCGTGCCATACTTGCGCCTGCCAAATTGGCTTTCTCTCGGGGGCACCGCGATTGTCCATTGCGTAAGTGCCATTTCTGTAATGGGTTACGGATAATCTGCAAGGCAGACGATTTGAAGCCTCACCATTTGGTACGGCGGATGCTTTTTAGCCTGACGGCGTTCTTAGCCGGTGCCGAAGTGCGGAACTAGCTAGGTGCGTTCAATTTGTTTACAGGCGACCGTGCGCCTGCGAAATGCGTGTTTAAGATCGCTAGGCAGCGCGGAATCGCAAGAGGAACGAAAGGAGATATGAGTATGAACAGTGCAACACAGAAAAATCGTTTGGGAAGCTTGCTGCCGGGAGGTTTGCCGGAGTTCGACACTTTGTTTAATCACTTCTTCCGGGCGGAGGAGGTAGCGATGTGGCGCGCACCAGCTTCAATTTGGGAAGCGGACAACGTTTTCCATTTGGAAATCGACGCCCCAGGCGTAGCCAAGGAAAACGTTGAGCTAACGTTCGAAAAAGGCACGCTGCAAATCACGCTTGAAAGGAAGGCTCCGGAAGGCGAGCGGACGAACTACCATAACGAACGTGGTTATGGCAAGGTTTCGCGGAGCGTTTCGCTGCCCGACTCGGTGGATCCGAACACCATCACGGCGGAACTCACCAATGGCGTGCTGCATGTGACGATCAGCAAACTGCCAGAGGCCCAGCCGAAGAAGATTGAAGTGAAGGTGTCGTAGTTGACTGAGGGTCGATGGTCGAGGGTCGAGGGCCGGACGAATTAAGGCCGGCGGCGGAGATCCTCGCAAAGAACTAGCGCTCGCTGAAAAGGAGAATCGGGGCCACGGTGACGTGGCCCCGATTTTCTTGCGCCCCAGGTGTTAGAGCGCTATGGGATTCTGGCGAAACTGCGGCGTTGCGGATTCCGCTCTTCAGGAGCCCGGCTTCAATTTGCCTCAGCGCTGCTTACAAACCCCCTGGAGTTGGTCTGGTTTTCGCTTTATAATGACCACTCCTAAAGTTTTAAGGAAAGTAGTAGCTAACTGTAAGCAAGCGAACTCTTATGGCCGCCGGCAAGAAAAAGAAGAAGGTTGAAACGGTCTTCCTCGTGTGCGAGGAGACGGGCGACTACAACTACACGCTCAAACGCAAGGTGGGCGGCGAGAAGCTGAAGCTCAGCAAATACAGCCCGCGGCTGCGTAAGCACACGGTGCATACCGAGAAGAAGAAATAGTTGAGGGTCGAGAGTCAAGAGTCGAGAGTCAAGAGCCAGCCGTGTGTTTTATCGTTTGGCTCTTGACTCTCGACTTTCCGCTCTTGACTTTCCTCGCACGGACGTGCCATGCCCAAGCGTTGGCGGATTGCGAATCATGATCCGGCGCGAGTGGCCGCCTTGGGGCGCGCGGCGGGCATCCCCAACGTTGTTGCCCAACTTCTGATTGGCCGCGGAATTTGCGATCCCGATGGTGCGCGGCAGTTTCTCGATGTGCGGCTGAGCGGCCTACGCGATCCTGAAGAACTTCCGGGAGCAGTGCGCGCTGCTGAGGTTTTGCACGACGCGATTCGTGCCGGTCGGCGGATCACCGTCTACGGAGACTACGATGCCGATGGCATGACGGCGACGGCCATCTTGCTGACGTGTTTGCGTCTGTTGGGCGCGAAAGCTGATTACTATGTGCCGAACCGTATCGAGGAAGGTTACGGTCTCAATCACGAGGCGCTGCGGACGATTGCCGGGCAAGGCGGCGACGTGGTTGTCACAGTCGACTGCGGCATCGCGAGCGTGGCCGAAGCAGAGACGGCCCGCGAGTTGGGGCTCACGCTGCTCATCACGGATCATCATCAACCGCGCAGCGGCGATTCGAATTGGGGGCCTGATGCGGATGGATCGGCAAGACTTCCGCGCGTAGCGGCGATCGTGCATCCAGGCCTGCCCGGATCGACGTATCCCTTCGCAGGTTTGTGTGGCGCGGCGGTCGCGTTGAAAGTCGCCTGGGCGTTATGCCAACGGGCGAGTGACGCGAAGCGAGTCACCGACGCCATGCGCACTTTTCTGATGCGCGCGGTTGGCCTGGCGGCCATCGGCACCGTGGCGGATGTCGTGCCCTTGATTGATGAAAATCGCATCCTCGTGCGGCACGGCCTGAATTGTCTGCGGCACTATCCTTCGCCCGGGTTGCTCGCCTTGGAGCAGGTTACCGGGCTGGCTAAAAAAGAAGGCATCGATTGCGAGGACGTGGCGTTTACTCTCGCCCCCCGGCTAAATGCGGCCGGTCGGCTGGGGCAGGCACCTCTGGCGATCGAGCTGCTCATGACCGAGGATAATGAGCGGGCGGTGAAGCTCGCGGAGTTCATTCACGGGCTGAATGATCAGCGGCAGTCGCTCGAACGCAGCGTCTATCGAGCTGCCCACAAGCAGGCGGAGGAGTTGGGAAATCCACGTGAATCGGCGGCGCTGGTGTTGACCGGGCGCGGGTGGCATCCCGGCGTGATCGGCATTGTGGCAGGGCGGTTGGCGGAGCACTACCATCGCCCCACCGTGTTGATTTCACTCGACGAGTTGGGTGCGAAGCCGGGAATGGGCTCGGGGCGAAGTGTTGCCGGTTTCAATTTGCATGCCGCACTGTCGGCATGTGGCCAGTACCTTGTGGCACATGGCGGTCATGAGGCGGCGGCCGGGCTCACGATTCACGAGTCGGCGGTGGACGCGTTTCGCCAAGCATTTTGCGAGCATGCCGAGCAGGCGATTGCCCACGACGATCGCGTGGCCGAATTGTTTGTCGATGCGGAAACGCCGCTGGCGGCGCTCACGCATCAAACGGTTCGGCAGATCGAGAGCCTGGCACCTTTTGGCCATGGGAACCAACGGCCGGTGTTGTGTACGACGAATGTTCGATTGACGGAGCCGCCGCGGCGGATTGGTTCGACCGGCAGGCATCTCTCGCTGCGATTGGAGCAACATGGCGTGGCGCTGCGAGCTGTCGCCTTTGGCGGTGGCGATTGGGAAGCCGAGCTGAATGAAGCCAACGGGCCGTTGGCGGTGGCATTCAAGCCGGTAATCAATTCGTTTCGCGGTCGGCAAACGGTGGAAATGCAACTCACGGATTGGCGCGTTGACGGAAGTCATTCGTAAACGCTCCTTAACGTCAAATTTGTACGGCGTTCTCTTTGGAACAGCGGCAGTAAATTCGTTGCCAATTCTCCCATCTGGCGGATTCCACGCCCCCTAGCGCTGGATTATCATAAGCCGGTCGTATCGACGCATTCTTGAACTTACAGCGAGGCGAAACATGAAACGCACAGTGAGATTTGTGACGCAGTTGATGATTGTCGTTGTGGCCGTTCTTGCGGTTTGGGCGGTGACGATGAACGTGGCCCGGGCCGATGTGAAACTGCCGGCGATGTTCACCGACCATGCCGTGTTGCAACGCGACATGCCCGTACCGGTATGGGGTTGGGCGTCGCCGGGCGAGGAAGTGAGCGTGGCGATTGCCGGTCAAACGCACAAGACCAAGGCGGATGACAAAGGCAACTGGCAAGTCACGCTCGAGCCCCTCAAGGTGGGCGAACCGCTGACGTTGGTGGTGGAAGGCAAGAACCGGCTCGAGGTGAACGATCTCTTGGTGGGCGAAGTGTGGTTGTGCTCGGGCCAATCGAACATGGAATGGCCGGTGTCGCTGGCCACCAATTCGGATCTGGAAATCGCGGCCGCAAATCATCCCCAAATTCGCTTGGTACGGGTGAAAGAGCCTGGCAACCAGGCCGCGGTCGAGGATTTTGATGGCCAGTGGAAAGTATGCTCGCCGAAGTCGGTTGGCGAGTTCTCCGCCGTTGGCTATTTCTTTGGTCGTGAGCTGCACGATCAACTTGGAGTTCCGGTCGGCTTGGTCGACGATTCCTGGGGTGGTTCGGCCTGCGAGGCCTGGATTCCGCGCGAGAAAATGGCAGGCAATCCGCTGTACGATGAGTTGGTTAAGCAGTGGGATGAGAAAATGAAGGCGTTCGACGATAAGAAATGGGAAGCGGAGCAGTCCGAATGGCGTGAAAAAGCGGCGGAAGCGCGGAAAGCCGGCAAACACGTGCCGCCACGGCCAAAAGCGAGCCTGGAAGTTGCTGCCGGCAATGCACGGCCAGCCAATTTGTATCACGGTCGCGTTGAGCCGGTCATGCCGTACGCGATTCGCGGGGCGATCTGGTACCAGGGCGAATCGAATGCCGGGCGTGCGTACCAGTATCGCGAAATGTTCCCGCTGATGATCAAGTCGTGGCGCGAGAATTGGAAAGAAGGCGATTTCCCGTTCTATTGGGTCCAGCTTGCCGACTTCATGCCCGAAAAGCCGGAACCGGGCGACAGTGCATGGGCTGAGCTACGTGAAGCGCAGACCATGACGATGGACAAGCTCCCGAACACGGGCGAAGCGGTGATCGTCAATCTGGGCGAGGCGGCGGATATTCATCCGCGAAATAAGTTGGAAGTGGGACGGCGGTTGGCACGCCTGGCGCTGGCTCACGACTACGGTCAGAAGTTCGATAGCCAGAGCCCGCGTTACGATTCGATGGAAAAGCAGGGCGACAAGATCGTGTTGAAGTTCAAGGATGTTGGTGGCGGCTTGCGCACCGTCGATAACGCTGCGGTGCAGGGTTTTGCGATCGCGGGTGCCGATAAGAAGTGGCATTGGGCCGAGGCGAAGATCGAGAAGCCGAATCACATCGAAGTTAGCTGCAAGGATGTGAAAGAGCCGGTCGCGGTGCGTTATGCCTGGGCAGATAACCCGGTGTGCAATGTTTATAGCGAAGCGCTATTGCCGCTGACACCATTCCGCACCGACGATTGGGAGGGCGTCACGGCCAAGGCGGTGAAGTGATCGAGTTGCGCTTACCGCTGAAATCCGGTTGGTAATTGAGCTTAGGGGCAAGTGTGCCATGCCCACGGCTTGGCGTGGGCATGCCCTCCCCACAAACGTCGGCATGGCCACTCCGAGCAGTGGCCATGGCACCCAAGCACCGAAGTGCCGCTCGGCTCGCGGCACCTACTTAACGCGGCGGTGGGAGAGCAGCCAGTCGTAGATCTTGGGGTCGTCGTAGGTGGCGTCCCAAGAGTTGTGATCGGCGTTGGGGTAAATGGTGAAGAGTACGTGGCCGTGTTCCTTGCGGATGGCCTCGACCATGGCACGGGATTCGGCCGGCGGAACGACCGTGTCTTTCGCGCCGTGGAACGCCCAAACCGGCAGTTTGCTGAGTGGTTTTGCCATTTGTTCCGCCTCCCCGCCGCCACAAATGGGCACGGCGGCCGCGAAACGATCGGGGTACGTGGCGGCAAGTCGCCACGTGCCGTAACCCCCCATGCTCAGGCCGGTCACATAGATGCGATCTCGATCAACATTCAATCGGCCGGCCACGTGGTCGATCAACTGAATCAACTGATCGGGTTTCCACGCGTGCTGAATGAGCGTTTTGAGTTCCGACGGTGAAAGTTGTTTGCCTGCATCTTCGCTGGCCGGCGGCGGGCACTGCGGCGTGATAAGCACGAAGGGGAAGTCGGGCTGTTTCTCCACAATTTTGGCCGGCCCGTGGATTTTCACGCGGTTCAAGTCGTCGGTGCTGCATTCGCCAAGACCGTGCAGAAAGAGCATCAGCGGAAGTTTTGGGCCGTCCGCCTTATAATTCTTCGGTACGAAGAGCATATATCGGATGGTCACTTCTGCGCCCGGTTTGTCGAGCGCATGTACTCTCACCGACTGCGGTAGCTGTTTGCCGGGTTCAACGTGAATTTCGTCACTGGTTTGCGTCATGAGAAGGATTTCCCCCGAGTGCGGCGAGAATTGATGTCATCGTTGCGCCTTTTTTGATGAGGTCTGGTCTATTTTGCAGCGGAAATCGCGGATAATTGCCGCCGTCACGTGGACGAGTGACGGGGCGACAGATAGGCTCAAGATAGTGTGTTCGAAAGCGGGGGGCAACGAGTGTGATGCTCGCGGCAGGGGTGGCATGGCCTCGGAGGTACTCCGACGTGGCCATGTTTCTCGCGCGATTTGCTGCTCACGCTGCGCGAGAACATGCCACACTTCGGGCTCCATGTGGAAAACTGATCGGCCCTGGTTGGTACCCACTTGCTGACGCGAACTCGCCAGCAAAACCTTATGATTACCGTTCACGAATTGACCAAGCGATTTCGCGTCGGCAGCAGCCAGATCTTGGCCGTGGATCGTCTGTCGTTCGTGGTACAAGGCGGCGAGGTGTACGGGCTGTTGGGGCCGAATGGGGCCGGCAAAACGACGACGATCCGGATGATCGTCGGCTTGTTGCGACCGGAAAGTGGATATGCCGAGGTGGCGGGTTATCGCACCAGCGAATCGCCCGATGATGTGAAGTCGCACGTGGGGCTGGTATCGGCAAACGACGGCGTTTATCACTGGCTCACGGTGCGCGAAATGCTGCTGTTTTTTGCCGATCTGTACGGTGTGCCGTTGCGCGAAGCGCAAGACAATTTGCGGATGCTGGCCGACTTATTTGATCTCACGCCGCTCTTGTCGCGGCGTTGCTCGCTGTTGAGCACTGGGCAAAAGCAGCGGGTGACGTTGGCCCGGGCGCTCATTCATATGCCGCCGGTCGTGCTGCTCGATGAACCGACGCGGGGGCTGGACGTATTGGGAAGCCAGGTGGTCATCGATTACGTGCGCCGCCTGCGCGACGAGGGGAAAGTGGTGATCGTCAGTACGCACCGGTTGGACGAGGCCGAGCGGCTGTGCGATCGATTTGGCTTGTTGCATCAAGGCCAGTTGCGGTTGGAAGGTACGCTCGACGAGTTACGTACCAAGACCGGTTGCCAGACGTTAGTGGACATGTTTCGCAGTTTTTTTCAGCCGGTCCACGCAGCGGGATAATATGAGCGACGATGCCAATCAATCGATCGAGCGAGTGCCGGGCCGGCCGGTGCGCGAACGGCAAATAGGGCGATTGGGCCGGCTGGTTCTTAAAGAGCTGCGCGAGATTTTGCGCGACCGCCGAACGATCATTACGCTCGTGGTAATGCCGCTCTTGATCTATCCACTCTTGGCCGTGGCGTTTCAGCGATTCTTATTTACGTCGCTGGCAAGCAACCAGGAACCGGTTTACGTGATTGGTGTCGGTTCCGAAATTGACCAGCAAATGCTCGCGCGGCAGATGCATGCCGGTGAAGCGAGTATGTCGGAACAGGAGAAATCGCTGGATAGCGTCAAGTCGGGGCCCGAGCCCAATGCCGCCGCCGCGGCGGCTAAGAAGTTGCTTGGCGGCGACGTAGGAAAAATCGAGCCGGACGTAACCATTGTCGCTTATCCGGATGAAGACCTGCAGCGTTTTGTAGCCGACTCGTCGCTGCACGTGGCCGTTGTGCATCGCCGTGATCGACGAAAGGAAGATGAGAAAGGACTGCAAACACCGCTTGTTTGGGAGTTGATCTACCGAGCTGGTTCGGCGCCGAGTGAGGCGGCGTTGCATTTTGTCGAGTCGCGATTGCAGGCCTTTAATAAAGTCGGCTTGGATGCGGAACTGAAGCGAATGGGAGTCGTGGTCGCGCTGCCCGCGGCCACGGAGCGGCATCCGGTCGGTTATGCTGGGGCCCCGAATTTTTCGTTGGCGGCCCTCATTCCGTTAATCCTCGTCTTGATGACGGTCACGGGCGCCGTGTATCCGGCGATTGATCTGACGGCGGGTGAGCGTGAACGCGGCACGTTGGAAACGCTGATCGCCGCGCCGGTGCCGCGCCTTGGGCTGCTGCTAGCCAAATACAGCGCGGTGCTCACCGTCGCGTTGTTGACCGCGGTCGTCAACTTGATCGGAATGACCATTACGGCGCACAGTAGCGGCTTGGCGGCTGGCCTGTTTGGTCCGGGAATGTCGTGGGGCGTGGTTATTAAAGTGCTTCTTCTGCTAGCGCTTTTCGCGGCGTTCTTCTCGGCGATCCTACTCGCGCTGACGAGCTGTGCGCGGAGTTTCAAGGAAGCGCAGGCGTACATCATTCCACTCATGTTGCTATGTTTGGTGCCGGGCATTTTGTGTTTGATCCCCAGTTTGGAATTCGCGGGCTGGATGGCCGTGACGCCGCTCGTGAATATCGTGATGCTCGCGCGCGATTTGTTGGAAGGAACCGTACAGACGGGGTTGGCGATTGCCGCGATTTGTTCCACGATTTTTTACATTGCGGCCGCGATTGCCGTTGCCGCCCGAATTTTTGGCACCGACGCGATTTTATACGGCAGCCAGGCGACCTGGGCGGACCTGGTGCGGCGGCCCGAGGAACCGCAGCCATCAGCCAGTTTGGCGGCAGCGATGTTTGGCCTGGCGCTCATGTTCCCCACGTACTTCGTTTTGGCAAACGACCTGGCGCGATCGCCCGAATTGTCGATGCAGTCGCGGCTGCAAGTGTGTGCGATCATCACGATCGCAGTGTTTGCGGGAATACCCGTGGGGATTGCCGCTATTGGTCGAGTGAGCTGGTCGACCGGGTTGGGGGCATGTCGGCCAAGGTGGGCCGCACTGTTGGCGGCAGCGGTGTTGGGAGTTTCGCTCTGGCCGACGGCGCATGAGATTTTCTTGTTGAGCGAACGGCTTGGCTTATCTTGGTTGGGAGGCGGCCGGATCGCCGCGGCAGAAGCAATTCTCAACCAGTTCAAAACGGTGTCGCTCGCCGTCATTCTGGTGACGTTGGGTCTAGTCCCAGCGGCCTGTGAGGAACTATGCTTCCGCGGGTTCATGTTCGGCGCGCTTCGCTCGCGGGTTAGCGGCTTGTGGACCGTGATCATTTCCGCGATCCTCTTCGGCGTGTTTCACGAGGTACTTTCCTCGGGCAGGCTCCTGCCGAGCATGTTCATGGGGTTGGCGTTGGGATTCGTGCGACTGCGTTCGGGGAGCATTTTTCCCGGAATGCTGCTGCATGCCATCCACAATTGCCTGCTGCTCACGATGAGTTACCACCGCGAAGCGCTCATCGGTAGCAAACTGGATGTTGAGGACATAGCCCATCTGCCCCTTTCATGGCATGCAGCGGGGGCGGTGGGAGTAGCAGCTGGCGTCGCCTTGTTGGTCTGGGCCACGCAGGAAAGAACGACTGTCAATTCTGTCAATTCTGTGTAATTGATAGCTGCACTGCTAGTGACCTGCGGCGTGTTTATTCCGCTCGCGGTCAAGATCAAGACGTTTTCGTTTAACCCGGAGCCAACGGCGACGGAAGCATTTTTTTTCACCACGCCGTCGCCGTTGGCTCCGGGTTAAACGATTCAGGCACCGCGCGCGGTATAAGGCCGAGCCGGCGCGGCAAAAGGTCCTATTCCGTCGCCGTTGGCTCCTGGTTAAACGATCCGGGACGTTCCATTCTTGATGCCGTCAGCAACAGTTGCCCAAAAAGGCCGTCAAAAATCGGCAGGCAATTGCCGGACGGTGCCGGGTTTAATGGCCTCGCCCCGTTCGGCGCTCGCGACAGCGGCATAGCACAGCGCGAGGCTGGCCAGGTTATTGCGGGCACTGTGGCTAGGCTCACGGTTTTCGGCGATGGCCGAAAGGAGTTCCGCCATGGTGCCGTGAAAACCATCGGGGAACCATGCGCCCTTGAGGCGTGGCCGGGCGATGCCGGCAGCGGTCGTGAGCTCCACGCGCTGGTGCTCGGTGCTGGGGCCGACGCTGCGAATCGCGCCTTCGCTGCCGACGAGGAATGTGCGATCCATGTGATCGAAGCGCGTAGCGCCATCGAAAATTAACGTCACTTGCGTCGACTCATATTCAATGATGGTTTGAGCCAAGAGTGCCGGTTGAATTGCCTGGGTGGAAGTGCGGGCCATCGAGGCATAGATTCGTCGCGGCATTGCCTCCCGCATGATCGTACTCACAAAGTCAAACCAATGAATCCCGAAGTCGTACAGGATGAGATGCCGCACGGATTCGAACGGCGTACCCTTTACCCAACTGTGGTCCCAATGGACATCGCAGTGCAGGGCGTCGATGGAACCCAGTAACCCAGCGCGAACGGCTTCACGAATGTAACTGAAATGAGGCGCCCAGCGGGCGTTTTGATTCACGGCCAGGCGAACTCCCATTTCTTCGGCCAGGTCGGCAAGGCGTTGGCCAACTCCGAGATCGAGAACGAACGGCTTCTGACTGAGCACGTGCTTATGAGCACGGAGCGCAGCCTCGACGAGCGGTGGACGCTCGGGCGGGTGTGTGGTGATATCGACCACTGCCACGTCATCGCGCGACAGGACGTCTTGAAAGCTATCGGTCGCGTAGGCTTTCGGGAAGAACTCATCTCGGCGTTCTTGCGCCCGCGCGAGCATCATATCGCACAGGGCGACCACCCGGTAACCGGCTTTCTGGTACGCGCGCAAATGCCACTTCGAAATGCCGCCGCAGCCAACCAGGGCAATTCCCGGGCGAAAACGCTTCGGATCGCGCGGACGATAGGGCAAAGCCGGGGCCGGAACGATTGGCATACGCGGTGCAGCAGGTTTCGCGGCCGTCTCAGTCGTGGTGGTGGACATAAATGCAGGACCTTTCACTTTTTCAAATTGGCCAATCTGTGTGGGCGGCGTCTCCGACGCCGATTTCGCGCGAACTTCGAGAACGGTTTGAAGTGCGACGTCCCATCGGGGTCGGAGACCCCTCCCGCAAGTCTTCCCAGGTTCAATAAGTGAAAGGTCCTGGTCATAAATGCGCTGCGGTTGCAAATCTCGTGCTGATCGGTAACGATAAAGGGCTCGCCAAACGAAAAAGTTTCGCGATTTTTGCTGGGTGAACTCACCAAGCGAGGCATTATACAAGGGTGGCGTTGCCGCGGTTAGTCTGCTTGATCAAACGCCGCGCGGCGGCAGCGGGAAATGGCTCCTGTGGGTTTGCCGAATAGTTTGGTTATTGGCTCGTACATTTTGTGAAGTTTGGTTTGCCGCGTCATTGTGGTGAACACTTGGAATCGATCAATTGCTAGGAAAAATGGCAAAAGAAAGTAGTTCAAAATCGAATAAACGGATTTTGCTCGTCGACGACGATGCCGAGATTGTCGAGTCGTTGCGGCTGGCGTTGGAAGCAAATGGTTACACGGTACTGATCGCGCGCGACGGCAACCAGGGGCTCGCGCTTTCCGAGCGCGAAAACCCCGACCTTGTCATCTTGGACATGATGATGCCCAAACGGAGCGGCTTTTTGGTTTTAGAGAAAATGCGTCGCACGCGCGAAACGCCGATGCGGGTCATCATGATTACCGCCAACGAAGGCACCCGGCATAAAGCGTATGCCGAGATGCTGGGCGTCGATGATTACATCCGCAAGCCGTTCCCGATGGATCGGCTGATCGAAAGTGTACAACGGCTGATTGGTTGAGCTCAGCAAAGGATATCGCCATGCGAAAACCGTGCGTTCTTCTGTCGATTGTTTTGGTTGCGAACGTGAGTGTCGCTTGGCACGCATATGGCCAAACAAAGCCTCTGGTTGAATCACGCTCTGTTGCCAAAGAGGCTGCCGTAAAGCCCGAGGACGTGTTGCGGCAAATGGCCGATTATCTCGGCAAGCTGCCCGCGTTCTCCTGCAAAGTGGAATCGGTTTTGGAACTCACGGGTGAACAAGCCCAAAAAGACAATCGCGCCGTCACGAAAATGACGGTGCGGCTGCAGCGACCCAACCGGATTGCGCTGGTTGTCGAGGAAGGTGTGATGGGGCTCACCGTGGTGAGCGATGGCAAGCAACTGACGCACTACTTGCCGATGATGAAGCGGTTTATACAGAAAGAAGCGCCGGCCGATTTCACAGGCGTGACCGATATTGGCATGCCGATTTCGCTGACGATGCTGGGGATGGCCGACGTCGTGATTCCCACGAATCCCGATGATTTCTTCAAGTCGCTGATGGCAGGCGTTACGGATTCCAAGTATTTAGGAAAGGAGAAGGTGGGCGATGTCGAATGCCACCATTGCCGTTTCGTTCAGGAAGATTTCGATTGGGATATTTGGGTGGAGGCCGGCAAGCGGCCCGTGCCGCACAAAATTCAGCCAGACTTGATTAAGCAACTTGCCAACATGGGCGGTAAGACGGGCAATATGAAGCTGAATTACGTGGTCGCGCTCACCGATTGGAATGTCGCGCCGAAATTCACGGATGCCGATTTCACGTTTGTGGCCCCACCAGGCGCACAGAAGTCGGACACCTTGTTTGATATGCCGGAAGAGCCGCCGCATGAATTGCTCGGCAAGCCAGCGCCATCGTTCGAAACGACCGATGTGGACGGCAAGCCCATCGATTTGAAGGCGAATTTGGGCAAGAACGTCATTCTGCTCGACTTCTGGGCGACTTGGTGTGGGCCCTGCGTGCAGGCCATGCCGCAAGTCGATGAGGCCGCCAAGAAGTTTGCCGACAAGGGGCTGGTGTTTTATGCCGTGAATGCCGGCGAAGAGGCCGCAGCCATCAAAGAATTTCTTGCCACTGCCAAGCTCGAAGTGCCGGTGGTGCTCGATGCGAAGAATGAAATTGGCCAAGCGTACAAGGTGGAAGGCATTCCGCAGACGCTGCTCATCGGCAAAGACGGCAAAGTGCAGGTCGTACACGTGGGCTTCAATGGCCAATTGGGCAAGATGCTGACGAAGGAGATTGAAGCCCTGCTCGCGGGCAAAGACCTCGCTAGCGAGACGTTGGCGAAGGCCGAGGAAACGCGGAAAAAGCACGAGGCCGCCGCGGCCGAACAAAAGGCAGCCGAGGAAGCGGCACAAAAAGAGGCAGCGAAGCAGCAGCCGGGCGCTGGCGAGAAGAAGGCTGAATAAGCTGTATGTTGATGCTGGTGAAGCGTCGGGGCCCGCAATTCGACTGTCGTAGAAATTCGAGAGTCTGAGCAACGCGACTGAAGTTTTACGACTTCAGCTACAGCTACTCAGGAATAGCTCAAAATCAACTTCGGTTTTTTGGATCTAGCCCCGGTTTACACCGCAGGTGTTCAACTCCACAGCCCAGCGTCGCCCGGAGCTTGGCACAGGGCGCACGCTGGGTAGCGGTTACCAACACCCCACAAACCCCAACGGGGTTTTACCGTTATGTAACGCTTTCAGCGTAAGCAAGGTCTTTGAAACTATGTCCCAGCGTGCGCTCCTCGAAGACTCGGAGCGACGCTGGGCTGTGGAGTGAAACGCCTACGGCGTAAGAAGTGCGGAAGATATTCTTGCGTCATCCCTAAGCAGCACTTCAGCCACGACAATAGCGGCGAACCTGAGTTATTCGAGAGCGATGGCTCGCGCCAACGGATGAAGCACGCCGTCGACCACATAGCCATCGACCACTTCCTGGCAAACTCGCGCTAAACGCTCGATGACTTCGAGGTAGGTTGTATCCTGAGCCAGGCTGCCATACTGCCGCGCGGTGACGTACACGCTGACCTGTTCTTCCTGAAATTCGCCGGTGCGAATTTGGTAGGCGTTGGTGCGCGTTTCAACATTCACGCGGCACTGCGTGCGGCACTCATCATCGAGCGCGAAAGTGAGCGCCGGTTCGTTGCTGATAAACGATGTGCCCGGCATATTGGCGAGCCGCTCGAAAGCCGGGCAAACACCGAGCGCTTCGGCGATCAGTTGGTTCTGATTGCCGCGATACGTGAAGTCAAAGCCCATCATCAAGTCAAGTGCTTCGCAATCGAGCCGGCTGAGCGAGAGGTTGTAGGGGGCGAGTTCCAGCACGTGTCGATGTTGAGCGATGGCAGTTTCGAAAGATTCGGGGTTTACGTAACCTGAGCAGATGCGACGCGCTTCGATCGCGCACCAGCGGTAGCTGCCGCCCTCTTTATCCGCCTCAAGTACGAAATCGCCTTTGTCGCGGGCATAAAAATTCCGCATTTCCGGAAACTTCTTCTGCATCTGCTCGAAATAATGCAGAATCGTCTCACGGCTGCCCGTAAGCTCCATCTCAGTCGTCAGGTTCATGCTGATGTAATAGTCATCAGCCAGGGCGTGATAGGAACTCATGGAGTGCGTTAATTCTCGAGGAATTGATTGCGTGCTGGATCAAATGGCGCTCGACCCTCGACGCCCTTCCCTGCAAGTATAAAATGAGGGCATCGGCGCTGTCAAAGCATTGGCTCGTTGGCTACGGATTGTTTCAGGAGGGTAAACCGTGCTCGCAAATATTGACCGGAATGGTGCGTCCTTAGCCTTGATGCCGAACATGGCGACGGCCGCCAATCGAACGTGCATCGCGTCGTTTTTGACCGAACTAGGTTGGATGGCGATCGCCTGGCACGACGACGTAGTACAGGGGAACACATTTGGTCACGCCTCACGGCGATCGGCGGAGTTGGCGCTGGCCGAATCACTCGGTGCGGCACAGGCATTCTGCCGCGTCGATGCGGAACGTCAAGCCGATGAACTGCCGGCGTGGTTGACCGGAACCATCGACTTATTACAGCGATTTGCCCTGGGCGAGCCGGTTGATTTTTCGGCGGTACCGCTGTCGCTCGGGCACTTGACACCTTTCGCCAAGCGTGTCGTCGCGCGTTGTCGGAGAATCACGTGGGGGAAGACAAACTCCTACGGAGAGTTGGCGGCCGCATGCGGTTCACCGGGAGCGGCCCGGGCGGTTGGGAGTGTCATGGCCAAGAATAGGTACCCGCTGATTGTGCCGTGCCATCGCGTGCTGGGAGCGGGCGGCGGCTTGGGCGGTTACTCGGCGCCCGACGGGCTAAGAATGAAGCGGCGGTTGTTGGCGATGGAAAGTGTGGCTGCGCTGCGGCGACCGAAGTAAATCGTTGAAAATAACAAATTAGGTGTGTCCATGTCGCAGACATTTGTGCTTGAGTATTGGCAGGACGAGGGCTGGTACGTGGGCCGCTTGAAGGGAGTGCCAGGTGTATTTAGCCAGGGCACAACGGTTGAAGAATTGGAAGAAAACATTCGAGATGGGCTGTGTAGAAAACCTCGACGATGACAAGAATCATGATGTTGTGGGTGAGGACGAGTAAGCGGAGTTCGCGGCATTGGCTATGGTAGGAGCGACCGCTGACGTGGGCACCTTGGCGGCGTTTGATCATCGAGATCACGGTTTCCACTTGCGAACGGCGGCGGTAGGCAGTGCGGTCGAAGCGGACCTTCATCAGTCGGCGGTAATGGCCAGTCGGTAGCTTGTCGGTGGGCCGGCCGTGCTTGGCAGGAATGATCGTGCGGATGCCCTGCTCCTCGCGGGCAAACGTGTGGTTCCCTTCGGAGTCATAACCGGCGTCGGCCGCCAGTTGCGTGAGCGGCACCAGTCGCGTGGCGGCCGCCACCAGCGGGCGGAACTCATCGACATCGGGGCGTGGTCCGCGTCCGGCGGCGA
>JAKOXH010000076.1 GCA_029781135.1 Planctomycetota bacterium | reverse complement strand
GAGTCGGAGAGTTTTGCGACAAGATTTCGCTTTGAGGTAAAAACTCCTGGTCGTTCTGTTCACTCTCTGTCGAACAGAGAGTCATGGGCAACGGTCACAAGTCGTTGCACGCACTCGCGTAACGCGAAACGCCGAGCGCCGAAAACTCTCGGTGCCCGGCGTTAACTGGCGGGTCGGTTGTGATACTGTACAAGTGAACAGCTCCCCCGGTAGGACTCGAACCTACGACCCAGCGGTTAACAGTTTTTGGCTAGGCTGCCGAAAAACCTAAATGTTCTTCGGGGTTTAGTGCCATTCTACCTCGATTAGGCAACATTGCAAGCCATTGCACAGAATGGTAGTGGTACAGTTTGAAACCCCGATTAAAGGTAACGGGCGGAAACCTCGGAAAACAAGTCGTCAAACTTCCATAGCCGACTTGTGACGCCAGCCATCATCGCGGGGGTGGGTCGCAACTGGCCCGCCTTGCCGCTCCAATCCTGATAGCGGGGTCGCCAGCAGAAGTTGTAATTGGCGACGAACAGGGCCGTTGCCGCCGCGAGGTTTTCCAGCTTCTTGGAAAAGCAAATCGACAGCCGATTAAACCGCTTCACAAACGTGCGGATCGTCAGGTTATGACGCTCAACATGGCTTGTGCAAATCGTGTCCATTTCATCCTCCCGCATTCCAAACCGTGCTTTTCGCTTGGCTCTAACTAACTCCGCTGGCGAGTAGTTGCCGGGACGCCGATCTGAATTGCGGTAGTCTTTAATGATCGTGCCGAACTTGCAATAGGGGCCGAAGGCTAGATCAACCGCTTCTGGATAGCCACTAAATCCGTCGGTGCTGATCTGCACTACCTTGTCGAACGCTGTGTGCCACCAATCTTGTGGCCGTGGCATGTTGAGCCGACTCGCAAGATCAACCATGAGCCGACGGGCCATATCTGCCGAACGCTTGCCTATGGCGAAACTGGGAACCAATTTAGTTTCTTGATCCAATGGAACCCACAAGTACATTTCGCCGATCAGCGGATTATCACGATCTTCAACGTGCAAATTAGCACGTTTTTTGGCCACGAATGTCCATATCTCATCTACCTCTACGTGATCTAGTGACAGCCCCCGCATTTCCTCATCAAGGAACTGGCGGCAGCCTTCGCCAAAGCGAACCAGCAGGTTCATAATTGTCGTGCGATGAATACCGGTGAGTCGAGTTACCGACCGTAAGGAACTGCCTTCAACGAGCATGTTGAGGGCCATACGCTGCTTATCAGCAGGGAGCACATTAGCCATCGGAAAGACCTTCCCATGTTTGGGCGGTCAGGCTACAATGGCTATAGACGTTGCAGCCTAGCCTTAACCGCCAGGTTGTAATGGCCCCGCAGCCGTTGACGCGACTGCGGGGCGTTCAAAAACCGACTTGTCAAAGTTGGTTGTCTTGCCAGCAGGTTCAAAATTCTCAGGCTCCGACCTGCCGACTTGGCCTTCCCGGCCCTTCTACGCCTCACCCTACGACAACCGCATCGGGTGAGGCTCCGTTCTCTTCTCATGCGTGCACCTCCCTGCTAATGCTCTGATTCTACCAGCAAGCAAGCAGGATAGCAAGCAGAAAATTAGCAAGCACCTTGATTTTATAGAAAGCACATGCTAGGATGCTTAGTATGACTAAGTGCACATTGGGTTTGTGGCTATGCAAAGGAGTATTACAATGCCCCAGAAAAATGACGAAACAAAGCAGTCAAAGGGAGGACGCGCGCGAGCAGCTAAGCTATCCAGTGCACGTCGGTCCGAAATTGCCCGTACTGCTGCTATAGCCAAGCATGGGGCAGAACTTCCCGTGGCCCAATATTATGGCGAGCTTGAGGTTGGCGGGATAAAATTCGACTGCGCCGTTCTTGAAGACGAAACACGGGTCGTGTCTGAAACAAAGTTTATGGAGTCGATGGGCATGTACCGTAGTGGTGCACTATCGACACGACGAGAGCTTAGCGAAGGTGGTGCACAAGTGCCATTACATCTCGCCCATAAGAATCTTAAGCCATTTGCGCAGCAGCACTTAGGCGACGTGCACGACTGGGCACTAAAATTCCGTACCAATACGGGAAACGTCGCTCACGGTATCCGGGCAGAGTTGATTCCCAAGGTGTGCGAAGTATGGCTCGATGCGCGAAAGGCAGGGGTGCTTGGTGCACGCCAGGAGCTTATTGCCGAGCGAGCAGACATCTTGATACGCGGTTTTGCACATGTAGGAATCGTCGCGCTAGTGGATGAGGCCACAGGCTTTCAATACGCTCGTCAGCGCGACGCCCTGGAAAAACTGCTTGAAGAATACTTATCCGAGAAGATTCGACGCTGGGTGCGCACGTTTCCAGCGGAATATTTTAAGGAACTGTGCCGTTTGCGCCGCGTTCAGTTGCGCCCAGATATGCAGCTTCCTCAGTACTTTGGCCACCTAACTAATGACATCGTTTATCGGCGGCTTCACCCCCGCGTACTTGAGGAACTGAAAAATAAAAGCACTGACGATGATGGCAATCGAAAAAGCAATAAATTGCATCAATGGCTCAGTGAGGACAAAGGACATCCGAAGCTATTACAGCACCTCGGAATGGTGATTGGCTATATGCGAATCTCAAAGAATTACGACCAGTTTCACGAATTGCTTGATCGCGGTGCACCTGTGCCCGAAGATTTGTCTGACAAGCCAATTCTCAAGATGCTTGAAGAGAAGGACGGGGAAGGCTAGGGGTAATTGCACAACTCGCGTGCCAAACCCCACAAATCTATTTTCTAAACTGTACCACTACCCACAGAATTGCATTTTCTATCGGGAAATTGCGGTAGTTCGGGAGTCACCGAAAAACGAAGAACGGTAGGCTACCGTTTTTCAATTCCGGTTTCCAACAACTGAGTGTTCTTCACTCTGAACGCCCGAATAGATGCGGATTCACCGCCAATACCGGGAATCCCGTCGCACAGAATTGCGCCTCGCGAGCGCCGACGGGGTAAGACGGCCTCCGATACCTTCCCGCTGAGCGTGGCTTAAATCGCGTGCTAGGCGTTCGCCGACAACTGACCTGCCCCTCCCCGTAAGGAACTCTCTTCGTAACAATACTCTCTTTTTCGATTTCTCTAAGTGCTTATCGCCTATGGAGTTGCTAAGTTCGAGACCCTTTCGGTCACCCCTCAAACGAACGCAACCGGTTACGAAATTGCGACTGGCGGGTTAAGGCCAATTGTCGCGCCGCTGTGAACTCGCGGACTTTTTTTCTCACCGTTCGGAAGATCGCCCGGCCGGTTAACAGCCGCGCGAGCGCCGATCACTTCTCATTCCATGTAACTTGCCAGACCATCACGGCCTGCCAGAACGAGCCCCACTGGATTCAGAAATGATCAGCTTCCCTCCGTCCGCAGCCGGTACGTTCGGTGTACAAAAAGATTGCCACTTCTCGATTCTACACGGCAATTCCCGGATAATACCATCGTGAGCCGACTTTTCCAGCCACTCCTCTTCTTGCTCGCCCGTTCGACGACCGGCGACCTCCAGAAGCAGGTTGAGTACCTCAAGGCCGAGAATGAAATGCTCCGCAAGCGGGTGCCAAAGAAGCATGTCTTTCTCAGCCCGGACGAACGCGCGAAGTTATTGAAGCTGGGCAAGGAACTTGGTCCTAGCATCCGGCACCTGATTACCATCGTCAGCTACTCCACTTTCCGCCGCTGGGTTCGAAAAGAGGACGGTACAACCGAGCCGACTCGCAAGGGGCGTCCCCGCCTGGCGGCCATCGTGCGGGAGCTGGTCGTGCTTATTGCCAGGGAGACAGGGTGGGGATATACGCGTATCCTTGGCGAATTGAAAAAGCTGCGTGTCGGTCCCGTCTGCCGGCAATCCGTGAAAAACATCCTCATCGAGCATGGCCTTGATCCCGGGCCAAGGCGTGGCAAGGGCACCTGGAGCGACTTCCTGCGAATTCATTCCGAAACGCTGTGGCAGTGCGACTTCTTCAGCAAGCGCGTCTGGACGCTCCAAGGGCCGCGGCAAATCTTTGCGTTGGCGTTCATCCACTTGGCCACGCGCCGGACCTTTGTCACACCCGGCACGTTCCAGCCCGATGCGGTTTGGATGGAGACGCAGGCTCGTGCATTTCTCGATCACGCCGCGGTGGAGCAATTGCCTTGCGAGATCGTCACGTGCGACTACGATGGGAAGTTCTCGAAGGCATTCGATCAGGTGTTTAAGGAGCAGTCGATCCAGGTAAAGCCGGTTGGTCCGCAAGCTCCGAACTTGAATGCGTTCGTTGAACGCTGGATTCAGTCGCTGAAGTACGAGGCCCTCAACCACTTCATCGTGTTTGGCCAAGAGCACTTCGACCACATCGTCGCGGAATACGTAGCCTACTACCTGGATCGCCGACCTCATCAAGGCATCGGCAATGTGCTGCTGCCGCAACGACATGCTGCCGTCGTCGATAGCGCCGACAACACGGCTATAGCGACCGAGCCGCTTTCGCTGGCCCAAATTAGGTGCGATTCTCGCCTCGGCGGATTGCTGAAGCACTTCTACCGCCAAGCTGCGTAGCGGTCGTTTCGACTAAATCGGTGCAGTTGTCAATGAATTGCCGGTGGGATTGATCTGCACCACGACCGCTTTCACGGCCGACTTTCACTTCCAGAGTGACCTGCCCACTCTGCCAAGTCTTCCATCCGTTGGCAATCAGGCTCGCTCGGATACTTTATGTGGTTCGCTCGGACCAACAACTTGCGATTCGCGATCTATTTGTACAGGACGGTTAACTGACTTGTCTGTTTTGTTCGTAGAAAAACAAAAAGCTCCCCCGGTAGGACTCGAACCTACGACCCAGCGGTTAACAGCCGCTTGCTCTACCAACTGAGCTACAGGGGAATGGCAAGCCTCTATTCTGACTGCGATTGACCGGGCTCGCAAGGGCGATGTGTTCCGCACCGCGGGGCTGCCGGTTCAGGTTGTGCGGGTTTTCTCCATTGTGACACAGTTGCCGCGGTCGTTGTATTCGACGCGGGTCATGTAGGCATTGATCAGCGCGACACCCCGGCCGCCGGGGCATTCCAGGTTCTCATCGCAGGTGCAATCTGGCACGGCCTGCACCTTGAAACCGAGGCCCTCGTCGGCGACGCGAAGCCAGAACCGCTCCGGTCCCAGTTTGCATTCCACATGAACGCGTTTCGATTCGTCGAAGCGGTTGCCGTGGCGGATGGCGTTGGTCAGCGATTCCTCCAGGGCCATTTGAATGCCGAAGAAATCGCGGCCGTTCCAGCCCAGGCGTTCCAACTGCTGCAGAATCTCTTCCAACAGAGGAAGGTGAGCCCCCTTTTGGCTGGGCAGCTTCTCGTCAACGGTCCAAGTCCAGCGGGGTTCCGACATGCGCTCAACACTCCGCCGCGAGTGCCATCGTTGTGCGGCCTGTGTGCTCGTCGGCCGCCGAAGTCGAAATGGCAAATAACTCTGGGTGCACGCTCGATGGGGTAACGCTACATCGCGGCCAATGCGTCGGCTTCGTCATCCTTGATAATAAATAGCTTAGTCAGTTTGGTGATCGCGAACACTTCGTAAATCTCTGGCCGGATATTGGTCAGCATCAGTTCGGCCTTATTTTGTTTCACCCGCTTGTCGAAGCCGATCAACTTGCCCAAGGCGGCGCTGGAGAGGAACTCCACGTTGCCGAAGTTGAGGATGATCTTTTTCTTACCGCCCCGTTCGACCAAGTCGTAAAGTTCCTGGCCGAATTCTTGGATTTCGGCCTCGTCAATGATTTTGGAATCATTGAACGTGACGACCGTCACCTTGCCCGTGTCATTCACTTTGATGCGTCGCAACGTGGCCATGAAATGCGTTCCCTCCAACCCACGAATGGGGCCCACGGGCCGTTAAAACGAAGCGGCGGCGCCGAAACTTCGCCCCGACGAGCGAAGTGGAGCCACGCAATTGATGATACCTGGGTAGGGGGCCCTCGGCAAGGTTTGGCTAAGCGTTATAGCGTGCCGCCCGGGTGGCTTGCAGCGATTTTGCGGGCTCGTGGCGAAAGGTGCCTTGCAAGCCGCTTCCGCAAGTCGATTGGCTGGCGCTCGTCGGCTATCCGCTGGGTTTGGGCATCGCGAGGGCGTGGAGGCAGAGCACGGCGCCGACCGACATCAGGCACCAGGAAACCCACTCGGGCGGTTGGATCACTTTGCGTGCTCCGCCGGCGGTGAACATGCCGGTCATACCGGCCGATTGGCCGGTGCGATCGGCCAGGAATTGCGTGGCCTGGGGGTTGAGCACGTACGCGCTGACGTAGCGCACCTGGAACCCGATCAGGAAGACCAGCAAACCGATAAAGAAGAATTGATTGCGATTGAGGTCCATAGCTGTAGCGATTTCACGGTGTGAATTGCCAGGCGGCGCAGGAGCGACCGTGGGAATCGGTTGACCGTCGATGTTGTAGAGATCGAACGGCCGCTAGCTGGGTCTTCAACCGAATCGCCGGAGTGGCGATGACACGGAAAGGAGCGGGCGTGCGGAATGGGAAAGCCGGTACGGGTGCGGTGCGAAGGAGCGAGGTGCGAGGATTGACTGGCGAGAGGCCTGCTTGGCGGAAGACTGGTTTACCACGACGGCACGACGTAAGAAATTCGACGAGATTTATCGTCGGGGCAAAATAAAGGGGTGGTGGGGCGGTGCCCACTCTACGACGCGTATTGGTCGTAGAGGTTGAGGATGTGTTGGGCGGGGCTGGCGGAATCGGGGAGGAGCGGGGTGCGCTCGTGGATGCCTTTGAAGGTCGAGAGGATGTATTCGGCATCGTCGCGACTGAGGCCGTAGAGGTGGAAGTAGGCGGCGTCGAGTTCGGCCAGGAGTTGGGCGCGTTCGGCTTCGTCCCATTTGTTGAGTCGGCCGCCGTATTCTTTTTTGAAGCTGCCTGATTTGAAATCGCAAGCGTCGGCCAAGGGGAGCATGTCTTCGGCCGTGCAGGTGAGTTTCAATACGCGCTCGCTGATCCAGGTTTCGAGCGTCGTTTTCTTGCGCGACCAGGGGCAGGATTTGGCGTAGGTGTCGGGGGGAAGCGTGGGAAGTTGTTCGACGATGAAGAAATTAAGGGTCACGCCACCAATCTTCTGGCGCGAACAGAAGTCATAAACGTATGTATTAAAGTTCGCTAACAAACAAAGCTGGGCAGCAGCGGAATTCGCTGAATGAACCAATACAAAGTGGTTTGTATATCCGGCATGAGGACCGAACGCTGCAATCATCGTGCGTTGATTCGTTGGACTGGTAATGTCCTTGAATCCCATTGCACCGAAATCTGGCAGAGTTACATCGTTCGTGCTTACCCAAAAACGCGGGATCGCCGCGTACTCGGGATTCTGATAATCAACGGTGGACGGCTTTTCCGTTTGTCCTTGGCGCATCCAATTTGCTTTGTCCGTTACAACATTAGCGGCGCGATGATCAAAAGCCTGGACCATTTTTGCTTCGTACAGCGGCAGATACTTTTGTTTGCCTTTCGTCCAGACGTTGCCTTTGAGTTTGAAGCCTTCCTTCTTGAGGGCGTCGGGTTCGTGGAAGAGCTCGGCGTCGTTTGTTTGATGGAACATCGTTGCGAACTTAATGCCCCAGGGGTTAGCAGTTGGGCCGGTGCGATTGTGATCGATGAGGATCGGGATGCGGCGGTAGATGGCCTTGGTAATTTCCGCGTCGCGGCGGGTGCGGAAGATCGGGCAAGTCCGTGTGTTGGGGTTCAGTAACTTGATGTCGTCGCCGGAAAGTTCGATATGGCGATTGCGTTCTTCCAGTTCGTCGACGCTGTGGAGAAAGAACGCGAAATCGGACGCTGAATGCCGAACCTCGACTCCACCGAAGTTGAGAATGCAGAACTTGAATGACGCATGTACCTCGGGAAAAAAGACCTTTTTGTTTTCGAAGTCGTAGAGCCGAATCAGGCGATTCGTTTCGGCAACGGCCGCGAAGAAGTCCATCGTTGTCTTATCAGACGCGATGCCGGAGGGCGTGAGGAGTCCGACGCGGCCGTAGGGGGCGACAAGTTGGTAAGCGAGTTCGGCGAAGACGGCGTAGAGGTTGATGTCGCCTTTGCCGGTGAGTGGGTATTGGTCGGAAGTGCGGCAGTAGGTGAGGAGCGAATCGGCCGACGACCGGGCTTGTTGGTAGCGTTCGAACAGGGCAGGATCCGCGGCTTCGAGTTTGGCGACGAGCTTGCGGCGCGTGGCGGCGTTCGTGGCGGTGGCGATTTCGGGTGCGGGCAGCGAGAAGAACTCGCGTTCTTGGAGTTTGATGCGCTCCCAAGGCGGGTTGCCGATGACGCAGTCGAAGCCGGGTTGGCGAGGGAGCAGGGGGGTGGGGCCGGGGGCGGGGACGCCCCGGCTTGCTGGATGGGAATGATCCGAAGAATTAGTAAATACTTCGGGGAAGCGTTCTTGCCAGTTGAAGCCGGCGGGGTGTTGGGCCGGGTCGTGGACGAGCGAGTTGCCGTGGACGATGTTGCGGCTGAGCGTGGCAAGCGTTTGGCCGGGTGTGGCCGAGCGTATCCAGAGGGCGAGTTGCGTGATTTCGACCGCTTCGGGCGAAAGATCGACGCCGTAAATGTTTTCGTTGAGGATGAACACAGGCACTTGATCGGCAAGGTCGTCGGCGTCGGGCGTCTTCAATTGCTGCAAGTGGCCGATGACTTCGAAGTAGCGGTGTTCGAGGACGGTGTAGGCCTGGAACAAGAACGCGCCCGAGCCGCAGGCAGGGTCGACGATTTTGAGATTGCGGAGGATGGCGAGGCAGCCGCGCCAAAAGGCTTCCTCGTCGGGCATGATGCGGCGGCGGGCCTCTTTCTTGCTGATGCCGAACTCAACGGCGAGGTCGGCAAAGCGTTCGTCGATGAGCTCGCCGACGGTGTACTGAACGATGAGGCTGGTGAGTTCGGGCGGCGTGTAATAGATGCCAAGCTGTTTGCGCTTGGCCGACTGGGGCATGGCGGCGAAGCGTTCGGCCTTCTCGGCATCACCAAAGAGGCCGCCGACTTTCAGTTTTTCGAGCTCCGTGATCGAGCGTTCGAAGAGGTGGCCGAGGACATCGAGATTGACTTCGTCGGCAAAGCTGTAATGGCTGATGCGGTGGAAGAAGTCGGTCCAAGGCGTATCGGGGAGCTCGAGGTTATCGACTTCGTGTTCGGCAAACAGGCCGCCGTTGTATTTGGGGATTTCGTAGGGCGTGCTGCCGACATCTATGAAGCGGAAGAGCCGTTTGAAGTTTTGCCAGCGCGGGTTGGTGACATCGTGGAAGCCGGCCACCGTGTAGGCCTTGGGGATCGTGCGTTTCGGCAGAAGCTGGCGGTCCTCGCAGAAGGCGATGAACATGACCCGATCGAACAGGCGTTGGGCCATTTCGATCGCCTTATCAACGGGCTGGCCGAGCTTGAAGTGGAGATACTGAATGAGTTCGTTGCGGTTGTTGGAATAGTCTTCGTAAAGGCGGTCGCCGACATCGCGCTGACGGTTGCGGGTTTCGTCGTAAAGTCGTTCGGCGGTGGGCGGCGCGCCGGCGGTGGGTTCGATGAGACCCTTGCGGCGGAAGAGCGCGTAGAACTGGCGAAAGGTGCGAACGTCGCGGAGCGATTGCAGCGTGAAATGTTCGTAAACGCGTTTGGTCGAGTTACGCTCGTACAGGCGGATGCTGATGATGTTGGAAACGATGCCCCAACGGCAGGCGGGCGGCATGTCGACGAGGTAATCCCAACACTGATCGACGGCGGTGCGACCGTTGCTGCGGTCGCGGTCAAGATGCGTGCCGGAACCCTTCAGTTCGATCACGGCGAGCGGATTTTTTGGCTCGCCTTGTGCGAATTGGCCGAGAACAGCGTCGGGCGTGTGGCCGTAAAGTGGGAGGTGCTGTTCGAGATGCCAGGCGGGCAGGTTTTCGGCGGCGCGAGTGTAGCCGAGGGCGTCGCCGAAGACATCGCGCAGGAAATCGCCTTGAAGTTGCGTTTCGTTGAGCTTGGCAAGGCGGCCGGTGCGTTCGAAATCGGCCCAGCGCACGAGGATGGCGTGAGCGCGTTCGATTTCGTGCTCGTCGAGGCGGTTATCGTCGCCGGCGTTTTCGACGAGCCGGGCGAGAAAGAGGCGGTCGGTTTTTGGCTGCCGAGCGGTGCGGGCGAGGTCGTCCTTGAAAAGCGCGGGTTGCATCATGCGAGGAGGCATCGTGTCGGTGACCTGAAGGTACGAGAGAGGCGGATCTTCTCTTGTCCATCACCAAGAGGAAGGAGTTTG
The DNA here is from genome assembly GCA_029781135.1 of Planctomycetota bacterium. Taxonomy (GTDB): domain Bacteria; phylum Planctomycetota; class Planctomycetia; order Pirellulales; family Lacipirellulaceae; genus JABDGM01. The sequence goes on along the minus strand of JAKOXH010000076.1, from coordinate 55,959 downwards.
ATGTGCGTCAGTTTAACGCGGCAAAGAGCACGGGAACAGCCAAGACGATAATCGGATCGCCGCTGACGCCGTCGAACGACTCCAGCAATTTATTAATCAGCTTCGCAAACGGCAGATGCGAGGAATTCGCGTAAGACAAGAAAACGCAATCGCTATGAGGGCGACGAAGAATGTGCTGGGTTCCGGAACGGGCAGAGCGAGAATGGCATTGTAGAAGGCATTGCCGATTTTATCGTAGCCGGCGGCGGTGAGGTGGAGGCCGTCGGCGATGTCGGCGACCGTGAGCGCCGCGTTGATATCGGCGAAGTAGACTCGTTCGCCACGGGCGAAGTGATCGGCAACGATGCCGGGGAGCGTGGCGTTGAAGGCATTGACGCGGGCGTTCGCGGAGTAGTCGGTCGGCGTCGAGCGAAAGTTGTTGGTGGTGTCGTTGATCGGCGGCAGGCTGGCGACGACAAGGTAGGCGCTTGGCTTAAGGCCGGTGCCGAGGTCGGAGATCAGCGAAATGAGATGGTCGAGGCGTGCCGGCGCTTCGTCGACGCGGTATTGATAATTAATGTCGTTGGTGCCGATCATCATGAGGATGATGTCGGGGTTCATGGTGGGGCCGAGCCAAGTGGCGATGTTGTCGGTGATGTTGCCGTAGCCGATCGGGGCCGCGGCGATCGTGAAGCCGCTGTGTCCTTCGTGACGTTTGGAGCCGAGTTCGGCCGGCAGCGGGTAGCCGGTGGAGCCGACGAATTCAATGCGATTGATATCGGAGCCGAAATCCTTCCAGAGCTGCAAGCGGTACGTGCCGCGTGCCCACGTGGGGCCGGAGGTATTGGAATCGCCGAGCGGCATGATCTTGAGCGCGGCGGCGGGGCAAGAACCGGGCAAAGCGACGAACGCGGCGAGCAGCGCGGCGGTCAGGTGCGAAGAAATCAACCGGTTGCATTGGGAGGCAGGCAACATTGGTTTGTGTGGGCAGACATGAACGATGGGAAACGAACTCGTGATCAGACGGCCGTGATTATACACGAAATCTTGGCAGGTGCGTTTTCGGGCGATCGGAAGAGGCGAGGGATTGTTGGGGCTGAGGGAGACCAACGGTCGCAGCGTGTGCCGGGTCGGGAGACCTACGCACAGCGAGGCTTAGGGAAAGACGCGCATAACGAGACCTGAACCCTCCCCTAACCCCTCCCTAAAAGGGAGGGGAATGGTGGGCTAGTTTTTAGGCCATTCGGGAAGGGTCTGGTTGATGGTTTGCTGGATCGCACCGGTGGCGGAGTTGTTGAGGAGCTGCTGTTGGTTGGCCTGGACGAGGGCGGAGGCGAGTTGGGTGTGGCCCGCCCAATCGTTCATGGTGAAACCGCGGATATCGACATAGGTTTCGGCGAGTCGCGGTGGCTGTTTGGGGACGAAATGGATGCCATCGGCGGCGCGGACCAAATGGTAAGTGGTTGCGGCGTGGAGCAGGGCCGCGCCCGCAAACATGCCAAGAAAAAAGGTGTGGAGTCGGGACATAGGAGAAGCGTGGGGCTGGGGGCGGGGAGCAAGGAGCTGGCCAGCAAAATAGCTGAGATGAACTTGGGGGGACAAGGCGAATTTTGGCGGCAGCCATCACGTGGCCTAAATTACTGGTAGGGTTGGATTTGTGAGGCGTTCGACGGTACAGTTAGGGGACACTAAATGAGGCTTGGCTGGGGATTCGGGCGGAGTTTGTTTGCTGGGTTTGCCCTTGGGCACGCCCCTTCACCCTGGCCCTCTTTTGGATGAGAGGGGAAAATAGCAATTTCCCATGCTGCTCTCTTCAGCGGAGAGCGAAGAAGGCCGCGCGTCGCTACCCTCGGGTGAGTTGAGGGCGAAAGCGGTGTGGCGGTGTGCGCCCATCGTATTGGTTTGGCAATTGTTGGCTGGAATTCGTTCATTGCTTCGCGATGCATCAGGCGCACCTCCCCAATTCGGAAGATAATCTCGCGGCGTCGGGCGGTTCGTTGGACCAGCGCGATCGGCTCGCGTCAGCGACGTTCATTGGGTTGGTGCTAACGCAGTTTCTGGGCGCGACAAACGATAATATTTTGCGTTGGCTGGCCATTGGCGTCGGCAAGGAGTTGGTCGCGCCGGAACAACGGAGCGCGATCTTGGCGGTGGGGTCGGCCTGCTTGGTGCTGCCCTATCTGCTGTTGGCTGCACCGGCCGGCTACTTAGCTGACCGGTTCAGCAAGCGGGACGTGATCATTTGGTGCAAGGTGGCAGAAATTGCGCTGATGATTTTGGCGTCACTCGTCATTGGTCACGCGTATTTGATGTTTATCGTGGTCGCACTCATTGGCAGCCAGGCGGCGTTGTTTGGTCCGGCGAAGCTGGGAAGTATCCCGGAGATGTTGCGGCCGCATAAAATTTCGGTGGCCAACGGGTTGCTGGGGCTGACCACCGTCGTGGCGACGGCCGTAGGGGCTGGGGTGGGGAACTGGCTGGTTGTGATTAGCGGACCGCATGGGCTGGATCGTGGCTGGGCCCATGCCATTGTGCTGATTGGCGTGGCGACTGCGGGCTGGGTGGCTAGTTTGTTCATCATGCCATTGCCGGCGGCCGCGCCGGGGCGGCCGTTCCCGTGGGACATGGTGCGCCAGACCGCGCGCGATTTGAAGATTTTGGGCCATGATCGGGCATTGTTGCGGGTGGCGTTCGGAATCATGTTTTTTTGGACACTCGCGATGCTCGCGCATCTGAATATCGACCAGTTTGCGTTTGAGGGAAATGCCGAGCGGCAGACGCAGGTGACCGCATTATTAGGGTCGCTGATTGTGGGCGTGGGCCTGGGGAGCGTGCTGGCAGGTCTCTGGTCGGGCGGCAAGGTGGAACTGGGGATTCTGCCGATCGGGGCCGGCGGGCTAGCACTTTTTTCGTTCTTGTTGTATACCGTCGAGGGCGAACTCGTCAGCCCGGCCGGAACGTACACGCTGCGTTACGTGGCGGCATGCTTGTTTTTAGTCATGCTGGGCGTGAGTTCGGGGTTGTTCGACGTGCCGCTCGCCTCGTACATGCAGGATCGCAGCCCGCCCGAGCATCGCGGCTCGATTCTCGCGGCGAGCAATTTTCTGACGTTCGGTGGGATGCTCATCGCGTCGGTTGGATACTGGTTACTGCGTCGGCCGGTGAACGGCATGGCATTGTTTACATCGCGGGAAATATTTCTCCTTTGCGGCCTCGCTACCGTGCCCGTTTTTCTTTACATCATTGCGCTCATTCCCCAGGCCACGATCAAATTCTTGGCATGGCTGGCGACGCACTCCGTCTATCGGATTCACGTGTACGGCCGGGAGAACATCCCGGAGCAGGGCGGGGCGATTCTGGTGCCGAACCACATTTCGTGGCTCGATGGGCTGCTATTGTTCGCCACGTCGTCGCGGCAAGTGCGGATGATGATCGATAGCGACATCATCAACTCATGGCGAGCTCATGGGTTCGCCAAAATGATGGGGGCAATTCCGATCAAACCGTCGCCCAAAGCCACGAAACGAGCGATTGAAGAAGCGCGGGAAGCACTCAAGGCGGGTGACCTGGTTTGCATCTTTCCGGAAGGGGGCATCAGTCGTTCGGGGCAGTTGCAGATTTTCAAGCCGGGTGTGCTCGAGATCCAGCGGGATACGGGCGCGCCGATCATCCCGGTTTACCTAGATGAAATTTGGGGAAGCATCTTCAGCTTTCGTGGTGGCAAGTTTTTTTGGAAGTGGCCGTCGGCGAAACCACGGCGGGTTTCGATCTGGTTTGGCAAGCCGATCGCGGAACCACGAGATATTCACGAGGTGCGGCAGGCGGTGCAGGATCTGGGTGCCGACGCGGTTTCGGGCCGCAGCCAGCGAACGGTGGCGTTGCCGCGGGCCATGATTCGCAACTGCCGCAAAGGAATGATGCGGTGGAAGATGTGCGACTCCACTGGTGCTAGTTTGACGGGCGGCACGTTGTTGGCCGCGACGATCGTGATGCGCCGGCTGCTGCTGCGGCACGTGCTGCAACCGGATGAGAAGATCGTGGGCATTCTGCTGCCGCCGGCGGTGGGCAGCGCGGTGGCAAACGCGGCACTACCCATGGCGGGCCGCGTAACAGCGAATCTGAATTATACGGCGACGCCGGACGTACTCAATTCGTGTATCAGTCGAGCGGGTATTCGTCATATTCTTACGAGCCGCAAGGCGATGACGAACATGGTCTTCGCGAAGTTCCAAGACACGCTGAACGCCGAGTTCGTGTATTTGGAAGATTTTCGCGATCAGGCGTTGCGGGGCGACAAGCTGTTTGGGTTTGTATGCGCGTTTTTGGTGCCCGCGTTCTTGCTCGATCGCATTTTGGGGTTGCACAAAATCCAAGGCGATGATGTCGCGACGATCATTTTCACGTCGGGCTCCACCGGTTTGCCGAAGGGCGTGATGCTGACGCATCACAACATTGCCACGAACGTGGAAGCGGTCGAACAGGTGGTGCATCCGAAACCAAGTGACGCGCTGCTCGGCATCGTGCCGTTTTTCCATTCGCTCGGCTTTACGATTACGCTGTGGGGGCCGCTGCTGTTGGATTTCCGCGCGGCGTACCATGTGGGCCATCCGACCGATACGCGGATCGTCGCCAAGCTCGCGCGGACGCGGTCGGCGTCGATTCTGCTGGCCACACCGACGTTTCTGCGAATGTACTTAAGGCGGTGCGAGCCCGAGGAACTTAGTTCACTCGAAGTAGTAGTGGCGGGGGCCGAGAAACTGCCGCTGTCGCTGTGCGACGCGTTCGACAAGAAGTTTGGTATTCGGCCCGTGGAGGGATATGGCACGACCGAACTCTCGCCGCTAGTTTCGGTGAATGTGCCGCCTAGCCGGTCGAAGAATCGGACGTCCGATATCAAGGAAGGCTCGGTCGGGCGGCCGGTGCCAAGTGTTTCAGCGAAGATCGTCGATCCTGAGACGTACGAAGACGTGCCGTTGGGGACGCCAGGCATGCTGCTCATCAAAGGCCCGAATGTGATGAAAGGGTACCTGGGCCAGCCGGAAGAGACGGCCAAAGTGATGCACGGTAATTGGTACATCACGGGCGATATCGCCATGATCGATACCGACGGCTTCATTCATATCACGGGCCGGGTGAGCCGGTTCTCGAAAATCGGCGGCGAAATGGTGCCGCACATTCTCATCGAGGAAGAGATTCAGAAGATTCTTGGCCTGGAGGATCAGAACCAGTTGAGCGTCGTGGTTACGTCGGTGCCCGACGAAAAGAAAGGCGAGAAACTGGTGGTGGTTCACTCGCAGCTTTCCATGTCGCCGCAAGAAATATGCGAGCGGCTGTTGAAGATTGGTGTGCCGAACCTGTGGGTGCCAAGCCCGGATAGTTTCTATCAGGTGGAAACGATTCCGATTCTCGGCAGCGGCAAGACGGATCTGAAAGTGGTCGGCGACATGGCGCGCAAACACTTCGGCAGCGAAACGTTGCCGCGAACTTGACCCGCGGTGGAGGTAAGAACGCTATGTGGTCATTCCACAATAGACGTTGCCGTGAACTCGGCAGGGCGCGCTGGCACCGTGACCTAGTCGCGGTTCTTGGAGTTTGCGCGGCGGCGATATCCGCGCATGCGGCGGATGGGCTTAGACTCGAACGTGTCATCACCCTGGCAAACGTCGTGGGCAGGATCGACCACATGGCCGTCGACGCCGAGCATGCGCGTCTGTATGTTGCCGCTTTGGGAAACAACTCGCTCGAGATCATCAATCTAGCAGCAGGCAAAGTGGTGCATAGCATTACTGGCCTACATGAACCGCAGGGCGTGGCGCTGTTAAATAATGAACAGCTCTTGGCAATCGCCAATGGAGACGACGGAACGTGTCGCTTCTTTGATCTCAAGTCCCTTTCTCCAAACATCACCATCGCTCTCCGAACCGACGCCGACAACGTGCGCTACGAGGCGATTGCCCGGCGACTCTACGTCGGTTTTGGAAGCGGTGCAATTGCGGTCGTCAATTCCACGACGCGGCAACATGAGACGGATATCGCATTAGCGGGCCATCCCGAATCGTTTCAGTTGGAGACAAATGGCCCGCGGTTGTTTGTCAATGTACCAACCGCCAAACACATTGCGGTGCTTGATCGGATGCGTGCGAAGATCATCGCCACGTGGCCTGTCGAGAACGCCGAAGCCAATTTCCCGATGGCCATCGACGAAAAGAGCAATCGACTCTTTGTTGGTTGCCGCAAACCAGCCGTCGTGCTGGTCTACGACATCAAGACCGGGCAAGTTGTGTCCCGGTTTTCGACCGTGGGCGACGCGGACGATATGTTTTTCGACGCACTCGACCAACGGTTATACGTGATCGGTGGCGAAGGCTACGTTGGCGTGTACCACGCGATGTCGGGTGACCGCTATCCCGAGGTGGCGAAGGTCGCCACGAGGCCGGGAGCTCGCACGGGCATGTTCGCACCGCAGTTAAGACGATTATTCGTGGCGGTCCCGCGACATGAGTCTCAAGCTGCCGAAATCAGGGAGTACTCCGTTGTTCCGTGAAGATAAAACTGGCACGCCTTAGATTTTGGGTCTGGCACGACGTTGCATGCCGTCCCCATTACTACCGTAATCTGTTTGAAGTTCGCGGCTGGATCACCGAGCCGACTATCGCGAGGGACTGACGCCAGGACAACCATCTCTCGGCAACACCGGCCAGCCGAGTGCGCGTTGGAATTGGAATTGGGCGATATTGAAATCGGCTGTGTCGTCGACGAGTTCGCGTTGGCTCGTGTCGAGCGATTGAATGGCTTGGAGCACTTCGATGGGCAGGCCTTGGTTGCCGCGGATGCGGGCGAGGTTGCGGTCGTACGAGTTGTGCGACGATTGGATCGCGGCCTGAGCGGTCGCGATACGGCTGAAGCGCGTGCGCACGCGGGCTTCGGCTTCGGCAACCTCGCGGGTAATGGTGTCGATTACGCGGGCCTGGCGCATGGCCTCTTGCTGGACGCGGGCGTTCGCAGCTTGGCGAGCCGCTTGTTCACCATAACCCAAATTGCGAATCCGCCAGAGCGCCATGGCATCGAAATCAGCCCGGTCGTTGAAGTTGCCGATCGTGTCGCCAGGGCCGCCGCCAAAGCCATTATAGGATGCGCCGAGGAACACATTCGGTACGAGTGGCGAGTAGCGCTCGCGGCGCAGTTGCTCGCAAGCGGCCGCCACGAGTTCGTGACTTTCTTTCAGCTCCGGGCGATTCGCCAGGGCAATTGTGAGGTCGTCGCACGGTGACTCGCCAGCCGCCGCGAGTTGGATCGGCGTAATGTTGTCCTCAATCGGCACGATTTCGACCATGTTTGACATGCCGAGCACTTGGGCCAAGCGAGCCGACGCCACGGCGACGGCTTCCTCGGCACGCGCCACGTTGTTCTTCTTGAGCGCGAGTTCGGCCTGGGAGCGATCGGCATCGGCCTGGGTGCCTTGGCCGACACGGGCGAACTCCGAGGTAAGCCGAACGAGTTCCGCGGAGTTGGTGGCCGTTTGTTGGGCGACCGCGCGAAGCTGATGCGCACGCAGCAGTTCCTGATAAGCGGTGGCCGCTTCGAGCAGTTGGTCGTTCAACATGGCATCGCGGGCGTGTTCTTGAGCCCACGCAGTACGTTGGGCGATGGCCGGTTGAAAGATGGCATCCACGAGTTGGAATTGAGCGACGATACCGGGTTGCGGCGTCGTCCCTGCACCGACCGCTCCTGCTCCCAAACCGGCTTGCAACGACGAGCGACTTACTTCGAGTATGTTGCCAGTGGAATCTTGAAGCGTTCCTTCATGATGATGGTAACTGGAACCGGCTTGGATCGACGGCAGCCATAACACGCGGGCCTGCTCCAAATTGGCGTAGGCTTCGCGAATGCGCCAGCGGGCGTAGCCGACTTGCGGGTTTTGGCCGGCGACGAGTGCGAGCGCCGTGGACATATCGAGCCGACATTGGTTAGCTGTTGCACTGGGGCTCGATTCACTAGTCGGTGGTTGTGGCAGGTTGCCAGTTGCCGATGGAGGAGTGGGAACTGCCGATGAAGCGGCTGGCGGTGAGTTGATTGCTGATTCCGCAGTCGGCTGCTCATCCGTGGACGCGAACGAAACCGTTTGCACCGCTGGAGCAACGGCTGGTTGATTTGAGGAAGGTGGAATTGAGTCGGTAGTTGCCGCCACCGCAGTCGGCATGTGTGTCATTGCATTGGACGAAACCTGCCGCACATGAGCGCAGCCGAGCGATGCAGCGAGCAATATCGCTGTAGTGAAGCCGCAAGCGTAGTTCGACGGGTGATGAATTCGTCGTGACATGAGAATGCGTGGGCGGCTCGAAGTTCGCGGTCGATTTGCGTGGGTTCAATCTACCGGCTATACCATTCCACATGGTCTTAATCGTCGTGGGGGCCGCAGGGATGTTGCGGCAAATTGGGGTCGAAGCGCTTTTGCTGTCCGTCCGCAAACGCCTTATGCAGGTTGTATCAACTGTTCATTGACCGTCCCCAAGCGGCCGTTAAACTGTGCCGAATTTGATCGTGTGGCGATTAGGTTTCGCGGCTGATAAAATGTAGGGATTACACCGATGATTTGGTGCCGCGCTCATTTCGCCGCGGTACGGTTCTAGCCACCGGTTGGCCTGGCGGTCGTCTATGAATTTGGTCCGTTTCGCGCTCCGCCGCCCTTATACGGTCATGGTGATCATCGTGGCGGTCGCGCTGGGTGCCTTTTTGGCCGTGGGCGGGGCCGTGTTTCAGCAGCTGGGTTGGCCGTACCCCGAGGGCCTGCCGCGGGGCATGGAAGTTGATATCTTCCCGAGTCTCAACTTGCCGGTGATTTACGTGTGCCAGCCCTACGGCGGCATGGACCCGGCACAGATGGAAGGCTATCTCACTAACTATTACGAGTACCACTTCCTGTACATCAGCGGCATCCATCATGTGGAGTCGCGCAACGTGCAGGGCATGGCGCTCATGAAATTGTTCTTTCACCCGGGCACCGACATGGCCCAGGCGATGGCGGAGACGATCAATTACGTCAACCGCTCGCGGGCGTTCATGCCGCCGGGCACGGTGTCGCCGTTTGTGATGCGGTTCGATACGGGCAGCGTGCCAGTGGGTTACCTGGTGCTTTCGAGCGAGACGCGTTCGATTGCAGAGATTCAAGACCTGGCGCTATTTCGCATTCGGCCCATGTTCTCGAGTTTGCCAGGTGTTTCAGCCCCGCCGCCCTTTGGTGGCAGCGCGCGCAGCATTGTGGTGACGCTCGACCCGCAGCGACTGCAATCGTACGCGATGTCGCCCGACGATGTTGTGACCGCACTCGTGCGTGGCAACACGATTAGTCCCTCGGGCAACGTGCCGATTGGCGATAAGTACCCGATCGTGCCAGTCAACTCGGTGGTGCGTGATCCGCTGCAACTGGGCACGATTCCCATCCGCACCGGCGAGTCGCCGGTTTACTTGCGCGATGTGGGTTACGTGCAAGATTCGGCCGACGCACCGGCCGGTTACGCACTGGCGAATGGCCGACGCGCGGTGTACATCCTGGCGACCAAGCGGGCCGACGCCTCGACACTCTCGGTCATCAACAACATCAAGGCCGCGCTGCCGAAGTTCAAGGACGCCCTCGGCGAGGATGGCAAGGGAATCGACGTGCGGTTTGAGTTCGATCAGTCGCCCTACGTAACGCGGGCCGTGGCGGGGGTGGCGATTGAGGGCTTCTTCGGAGCCGTTCTCATCGGCCTCATGGTGCTCTTGTTCTTGCGCGATTGGCGCAGTGCCCTCATCGTCATGCTGAACATTCCATTGGCGCTAATGGCGGCGATCGTTGCGCTATGGATCTGTGGGCGGACGATCAATCTCATGACGCTCGGCGGATTAGCGTTGGCCATTGGTATTTTGGTAGATGAGGCCACGGTCGAGATCGAAAACATCCACGCTCATATGCGGCGCGGTGAGTCGGCGGCCGAAGCGGTGCGCAACGGCGCGCTGGAAACCAACTTGCCGCGACTGCTGGCGATGTTGTGCATCCTGGCCGTGTTCGTGTCATCCTTTTTCATGCAGGGTGCCGCTCGAGCGTTGTTCGTGCCGATGTCGCTGGCGGTTGGGTTTGCGATGATCGGTTCGTACATCCTTTCGAGCACATTCGTGCCGGTGATGTGTACGTGGCTGTTGAAGCCTGAGCACGAGCAAGTTGAAAATAGCGCAAATCAGAAGCCGTCGCTATTCGACCGATTGAGACAGCGCTATGAGAAGTGGTTGCTCCGAGTGATTGACGCCCGGTGGTTGCTGGTCGCCGTGTATTTGACGGTGAGCGCGGCCATGTTGTTGGGGGCTTATCGATGGTTGGGTCGGGGGATTTTTCCCGTCGTCGATGCCGGGCAATTTCGCTTGCGGATGCGGGCGGCCGATGGCACGCATATCGCCCGCACCGAACAATTGGCCAAGCAGGCGCTCGACATTGTCGCGAATGAACTTGGGCCGGAGAGCGTACAGCTTTCGCTCGGCTACGTCGGCATGATTCACTCGAACTTTCCCATTAACGCTGTATACCAATGGTCACGTGGGCCGGAAGAGGCGATTCTGTACGTGGCATTGAATAGGCAGTTGGGATTGAGCGACGAGGCGTTGAAGGAACGGCTGCGTGGCCGGCTGACGCACGAGATGCCGGACGTGCGGTTCTCGTTCGAGCCTTCCGATATCGTCAACGAAGTGATGAGTTTTGGCTCGCCGACACCGATCGAAATCGCGGTAAGCGGGCCGAATTTTGCCGATGACCGCGCGTTCGCCGACAAAATCATGAAGGAGTTATCGCAGGTGCCGTCGTTGCGCGATCTGCAATACGGCCAATCGCTCGATTACCCCACGATTCAAGTTGATGTCGATCGCGAAAAGGCCGGGCTGGCCGGGTTGACGCCCGCGGATGTGTCGAAAGCGCTCGTCACCGCGACGTCATCAAGCCGCTTCACGGTGCCCAACTATTGGGCCGACCCAAAAACTGGCATCGCCTATCAGGTGCAGGTGGAAATCCCGCGCCCGGTGGTGCGGACTCCCAACAACATCGAGCCAATTCGATCGGCCGATGACTTGGCGCAAGTTCCGCTCAAGCCCACCGCCTCGGGACAAGTGCATATTGGCGATGTGGCGGAACTACACGCCGGCACCATGCCGGGGCAGTACGATCGTTACAATATGCGACGCCAAGTGACGCTCACAGCGAACGTCGCGGGAGCCGATTTGGGGAGCGTTTCACGCGATGTTGGCCGGGCGATTCGGCAAGCCGGAACGCCACCGACGGGTGTGCAGGTCGAAACGCGCGGTCAAATTCCGCCGCTGGGGCAGATGCAATCTGGCTTGGCGGTCGGGCTGGCGCTGGCGATCATCGCGGTATTCTTGTTGCTGACCGCGAATTTCCAATCGCTGGGGCTGGCGTTGGTGACGGTGTCGACGATCCCGGCCGTGGTGGCCGGCGTCGGCTTGATGCTGCTGGCGACCCGCACGACACTCAACGTGCAGTCGTTTATTGGGGCGATCATGGCGGTGGGCGTGGCGATGGCGAATGCCATCTTGCTGGTGACGTTTGCTGAACAGCGGCGCTGCGAGGGTTTATCGGCTGCTGAAGCAGCCGCGGATGGGGCGGCAAGCCGCCTACGGCCCATCCTGATGACAAGCTGCGCGATGATCGCCGGTATGTTGCCGATGGCGCTCGCGTTCGGAGAATCCGGCCAGCAAAATGCGCCGCTCGGGCGGGCAGTCATCGGCGGCCTGCTTGCCGCGACGGCCGCCACACTGTTCGTGCTGCCCACGGTTTTCGCAATTTTGCAGCAGCACGCGAGCACGGTATCGTCGTCGCTTGATCCGGATGAGGTGACGAAAGCCCCAACGCTTAGGTCCGCGGGAGATTGAAGACCATGATGCGAAGTTGTTGTCGGAGAACACTTGGATCTGTTGTCTGTATGGCGTTGCTGCTCGCGATCTATTCTGGGTGTACCCGCACAACCAGCACGCCTTCGCCAGCGGCAACTCCCGCGGCTCCCGCGGTGGTTCGTGTGACGGTCGCCAAGCCGCAACGCAAAACCTTGGTGGCGAAAACGACCCAGCCGGCGCGCATCGAGGCGTTGGAAACGACGCCGATCTTTTCGAGATTGGCCGGATATGTCGAGCAAGTGCACGTCGATATTGGCCAGACGGTGAAGAAAGATGAAGTGCTGGTAACGTTACGCGAGCCCGAGTTGGCCAACGACGTAACGCAGAAGTCTGCCCTAGTGACGGAAAGCGAAGCGAAACTCAAACAAGCCGAAGCAAACGTCGCGGCGTTTGTGGCAGCCGTCGAAACCGCTAAAGCGAAGATCGCGGAGGTTCACGCAGATACGATTCGGACTAATGGCGAGTATGAGCGCGCGAAGAGCGAGCACGAACGACTCCAGCAGTTGGCCAGCATTGGCTCGGTGACTGATAAGGTGCGCGATGAAGCGCTCAGCCAGTTGCACGCTGCCGAAGCCGCCCGCGAGGCGGCAAATGCGGCGGTGAAGTCGGCGGAAGCGGCCGCACAGGAGGCAGCGGCGAACGCCGCGAAAGCGGCAGCAGATCGAACGGCCGCCGCAGCCCACGTGGCGGTAGCCAAAGCCGACTTGGCCCATGCGCAAACAATGCTCGATTATGCCAAAATCCGCGCACCATTCGACGGCGTCATTACGAAGCGGCTCATCGACACCGGACATTTCGTTCAACCGGTGGCGAGTGGCGCGTCACCGCTCTTGACGGTGGCCCGCACCGATAAGGTGCGAGTTTATATCGAAGTACCCGAGTTGGAAGCGGCCACGGTTGAAGTCGGCGCCCCGGTGGTCATCCACACCCAAGCGATGCCATCTGGAGACATTACGGCAAAAGTCACCGCCACCAGTTGGTCGCTCGATCCGGCGAATCGATCTTTGCGAGCCATCGTCGACATTGCCAACGATGGGGCGCGACTGCGGCCGGGAATGTACGCAACCGGCACCATTCAACTCGCGCGACATGAGAATACACTCGCAATTCCCGCGACGGCTATCGTTCGAGAAGGAGCGGCAACCTACGGCTACGTAGTCAAAGATGGGAAAATAGATCGCCGAGCCATTCCAACGGGGATTCGTAGCGGTGGCGACGTGGAGGTTATGTCGGGAATTGACGACAACGACTTAGTGGTATCGCAACAGGCGACTTCATTTGCCGTTGGTCAACGCGTCGAAATCGCGTCTCATTCTCCTTAATGGCGAAATTTAAGCCGCGTGGTGCTGCTGTCGCTGTTGCTGCCGTGCGGCAGGCCACTTAGAATTGGCCGCACGTGTTGGCAAACGCAGGCAGCAATTCCGGCAAATTTGCCACTCTTTTGACCGGAATTGTGCCGGCGCGGCTCCCTGCGATAGTGTCCCATGAGCGAATTTCCCCCCGCTGAGAACTCGGAAACGTCGCTGGCCGCGTCGCTGCGTGAAACGTTCTTACGCACGATCCCAGCATTCGACTCGCTCCGCGGCTACACGTGGCATGACTTGTCGTGTGATGTGATGGCCGGCCTCACCGTGGCGGCCGTAGCGTTGCCGCAGGCGATGGCCTACGCCCAGATCGCGGGCATTCCACCGCAGTACGGCCTATATACGGCCATCGTGATGACGGCGGTGGGCGCGCTGCTCGACTCGTCGAAACAGCTTATCAACGGCCCCACCAATGCAATTTCGATCGCGGTGTTAAGCGCGCTCGTGGGCTTCAGCGATCCTGAGCGCATTCCCGCGGCAGTTTTGCTCGCCCTTATGGTCGGGACCATTCAAACCGGCATTTCATTGCTGCGGCTGGGCGATTTGACCAAGTACGTGTCGCATGCGGTGATCGTGGGATTTACGTTGGGTGCCGCTATCTTGCTGGTGTTGGATCAACTGAAGAATCTGCTGGGATTACCTGCGCTCGGCACCGGCGAAGACCATTTTCTGAAACGGGTGTGGTTAACGCTCTCGCACGCGAATGAGACGAACCGCATTGCCTTGTTGATTGGGTTAGGCACGGTGGCGATTGCGCTGGCGCTGCGGTGGATCAACATACGATTCCGGCTGCGGCTGCCGGAATTGCTGCTAGCGCTCATTTGCATGACGGCAGTCGTCGGCAATTGGCGGCTCGATCAGCAGGGCGTAAAGATCGTCGGTAACATTCCGGCGCAATTGCCATCGTTCGCGCTGCCGAAGGTCGACTGGTTGCACGTGCATTCGCTGGCGAGTAGCGCGCTCGCAATTGCGCTGCTAGGCCTATTGGAAGCCATTGCGATGGCGAAGGCGATTGCGGCATTTACGCGGCAAAAACTTGATATCAACCAGCAGTGTTTGAGCGAGGGTGTCGCCAATGTGGCGGGCAGCTTGTTTCACTGTTTCCCAGGTTCGGGGTCATTGACGCGGTCGTATATCAATCAGCAGGCGGGCGGACGGACGCAGTGGTCGGGCGTCATTTCTGCGTTGGCAATCGCGATTACGGTGCTCGTGATGGCGCCCTATGCATACTACATTCCCAAAGCGGGGCTGGCAGGCATATTGATGCTTTCCGCATGGCGACTTGTGGACCGGCATCAACTGGTGTACTACTTGCGGACGACGCGCTTTGATGCCTGGATCGTTGCCTTGACGGCGATTTCGGCGGTCGTCGTGTCGGTCGAGTTCTGTGTGCTGATCGGTGTCTTCCTCTCCTTTGTGCTCTATGTGCCGCAAGCGGCGCGGGTGCACACCACCGAACTAATCATGACGCGGGAACGCGTCATTCGCGAGCGACATGCGACGGACGTGCCCTGCCAACGAATCCGGATTTTCAGCTTGGAAGGCGAGTTCTTCTTCGGAGCGGCTCCCGAGTTGCAGAAGCGCTTCGAGAGCATTGCGGAGGAAGTCGAGCCGGCGGGGCGCGTCGTGATCTTGCGGCTCAAACGAGCGCGTAACCCGGATGCGGTTTGCATGAGCGTTTTGGAACGGTTCAACGAGCGAATGCACGCCGCGAATATTACGGTGCTCTTGTGTGGTTTGCGGCCGGATTTGACGAAGGTCATCCATTCGAGCGGTTTATTGGGACGGCTGGGCAAGGATCGCGTCTTCACGTTCGAGGAAACCGGCAAGTTCTGGACGAGTACCTTAGAGGCCGTGCGGTTCGCATACGAACTTATCGGCAATGACTTGTGTGAAGACTGCCCTCGACGGCAGGAAGCCTTCAGCCCGAAAGATGGTTGGTACTACCTGATTTGATGAACGAAGAGCCACGCGACGAGCCGTTTCAGCCCGAGCAGCCGGTGCCGAGCGACGCCGTCCAGGCGGATTTCGCAATGGAGACGGCGCCGACGGTGATGCGAGCGCGCATGTTCGTGCTCGTCGCCGCGGTTCTATGGAGTACGAGCGGGTTCTTTGTGAAGTCGCCGTATCTCGCGGGGTGGGACGGTTCGCGCGTCGCGTTCTGGCGGGCAGTGTTCGCCTGCGTGGCATTGTGGCCAATGGTGCGTCGGCCCAGGTGGTCGTGGCAA
The DNA here is from genome assembly GCA_029781135.1 of Planctomycetota bacterium. Taxonomy (GTDB): domain Bacteria; phylum Planctomycetota; class Planctomycetia; order Pirellulales; family Lacipirellulaceae; genus JABDGM01. Next base: position 40,457 of record JAKOXH010000076.1, on the reverse strand, counting down.
CTCGTGCCGATGACACTGCTCTTTGCCGGGATGAATTACACGTATCTCACCGCAATGGTGAAAGGCTCGGCCGCTAACGCGATTTGGCTACAGTGTACGGCCCCGGTGTGGGTGCTCCTCATTGGCGTGTTTGTGTTTGGCGAGCATGCGGTGTGGCGCGACTGGTTCATGGTGGGCTGTGCCATGCTGGGGATCGGCATCATCATTTGGTTCGAATCGCGGGGTGTTGCGCTTGATGCCGTCGTTTGGGCAATCGCTTCCAGCTTCTTTTATGCGGGCGTCGTCCTGGCATTACGGCAACTTCGCGGCCACGATTCGGTGTGGCTCGCGGCCCTCAACCATCTAGTGACGGCTGTTGTGGTTGCTCCGTTTGCGCTGCAGGTCGGGGAATTCCCGAGTGGGATGCAGTGGCCGTTTTTGGCGGCGCTGGGAATGTTCCAAATGGCGCTGCCGTATGTGTTGTTCGCGATCAGCTTGAAGAAGATTCCCGGTCATGAAGCGACGGCGATCGGACTGATCGAGCCGATTCTCAACCCTGTTTGGGTGCTGCTCGCTTGGGGCGATGCGCCGGCCTGGTGGACGCTGTTAGGCGGCGGCTTCATTTTGATTGGGCTGGCGACGCGGTATTTGTGGCCGGCTCCCGAATGAGGCTTCGACGTGGCCGCCGTCGCCAGACGGTGGAAGATACATAGAATCGCCTTTTATTCAACCATCCACGCTCTGGCGAGCGTGGTTACAGGTCGCCAACCGGATAGTTTGACCATTGAACTGAGTAGCACGACTCAAACCATTTCTTGATATCGCGTTCGATGTCGCGGTCGTAGTCGACCGATTTGTGGAGCGTACCACCGTCGATGGATTCGCGGATTTCCCCCTGTTCCACGATTACGCGGCCCGCCTTCATTACTAGCCGCGGCAGTTCGAACATCGTTTGCGGGTTTTCGTGCGGCGTGTAGATTGTGATGTCCGCATCGGCGCCAACGCCAAGGTGCCCCTTGTTGTTGAGACCGAGGATGCGGGCCGGGCCGGCGCGTGTGATAATCGCGATTTCATTGAGCGTGTACTGGCGATCGAGGTCGGCAAGCGTGCAGCGCTCAGCGACTTGGGCCGGGCACTGCTTGAGCATGTCACTGCGATAGGTTCGATCCATCAGCAGGCGAATGATCTGCGGGTAGGCTAGGAACGAACCGCCGTTGGGGTGATCGGTGCTCATCACGACGCGCCACGGATCATCGATCAGCAGATACCATTCGAGGCCGATGGCCCACTGTAAGGCATGCACGAGCGACTTATTGCGATACTTGATGGGCGTGACGCCGCAGCCGGCCTCCATTTCGGTGTCGTTGCTGTACCACTTGCTCTTGAACACGTTGGCAAGAAAGTGGCCGACGGGGCCATCGCCGGTCATGCTGGTGGTGTCGCCGAACATCACCTGGCCGACATCGACCGTGATGCCGGGGTGCAAATTCACGTACTCAGCGAGTCGGGGCACTTTGCTGTTGAACGTGTTCTCGTCGCCTTCGCCGCCGCCATAGCTGTGGAATTGAATGTGCGTGAGATGGGCTCGATGGCCGTCGACGGATTTCATCGTTTCCAGCGTCGTCGTCCAATTGCCAGGGACGCCGAGGTTGTTGCAATGGAGGTGTACCGGATGCGGCAGGCCGAGTGCGTTAGCGGCTGCGGTAACGTTCGTGATGATCTCGCGCGGTGTCACGTTGAAGTCTGGCACCGTGTCGTCGAGACCGTGCACGTTGCCGCCGCGTTGCCTCTTCCAGACTTCGACGCCGCCGGGGTTCACGAGCTTGGGCGCATAGCCTTTGGCCGCGCGCAGCAGCCAAGCGATAAACGCCCGCAACTTCTGCAGTTCTTTCTGCTCGACGCAGCGCATGACGTAGTGGTTGTTGCCCATCAGCACGAAGAAGCCCTTGTCGATGCAAGGAGTATCGGCAAGTTCTTCGTGGGCATGGCGGGCAAGTAGCGGCGGAATGGCAGCGTCGAAGGCCGTGGTGTAGCCCAGACCGGCATATTTATAGCCGGTGGCGAATGTGCTGGGGACGCTGCCAAGCGTGCCGCCGCGAGTGTTTGCAGTTCGCGACAGCACGTTTGGTTCGGCTTTCTCGTCCGGCCGCATTTTGCGGGCAACATTGACTTTCGGACCGGCAATGTGGCAATGCATATCGACACCGCCCGGCATGACAACGAGGCCGCGAACGTCGATTACGCGCGACGGACGGATAGAAGGATCGGCTGGCGCCGCTACGATCTTTCCATTGGAAATCCAGATATCGCGGACCTCGCCGTCGATTCCGTTGGCCGGGTCGTACAGCGTGCCTTGCGAGATTTTGATGAGTTCGGACATGGGAGATATCAACGGATTCCGAGCGAGTTGTTATCAAAACGTGCCGCACTATTGGCACGTCGCCGCCAGTTGTAGGATGATAGTCGTGAAAGCGGGGCTGAGCAATTTGATTTGGCGTACTGTTCTACAAAGAGCATCGCATGCCGCAGATGTTTCATGATGTCGCTTGCACCGTGTGCGGTTGCGTGTGTGATGATTTAATCGTCACGGTCGAGGGAGACCGCATCGCAAATGTGCGCGGAGCATGCCGGCTTGCCGAGCCGTGGTTTGCACGATTGTCGAATGCGCCGAAGCAGGCGGCGGCATGCATCGCGGGGCAGCCAGTAACGCATGATAAGACGATTCGTCGTGCGGCTGAGATTCTGGGCAATAGCCATTCGCCGCTCATATGGGGGCTTACACGCTCGAGCACCGCGGGACAACGGGCGGCGATCGCACTTGCCGAGCAACTGAGCGGCACGGTGGATACACTCACGTCGCTCAATCCGGCGGCCACGCTGGCAATGCAGAATGTTGGGCAATCGACCTGTTCATTGGGTGAAGTACGGAACCGAGCGGATCTCGTTATTTTTTGGCGCACGAATCCCGCGGTGAGTCATCCGCGGCATTTGGAACGCTACAGCGTTGAGCCGCAAGGCTTGTTCTTGCCGAGAGGGCCAGCTGATAGAACTATCATCGTCATTGATTCATCCGCCACGGAGACGAGTGAGTTTGCGGACGAGTTTCTGCAAGTCACGCCCGCTGCAGGTCAACAATTCATTGATGCACTTCGACAAGTCGTAAGTGGCAGTGAGCTCACGATTGAAGTTGATTGCGGAGTCACTGAAGAACAAGTGCGTCAACTCGCCGAGCGGATGAAGGCGTGTCGTTATGGTGCGCTGTTTTTTGGAGTAGGGCAGGGGACGAACAGCGAGAGCCAGGCGACGGTGGAGTCGCTGCTGCGGCTAGTGACGAAACTCAATCAGTTCACACGGTTCATGGCGCACTACGTGCCAGCGACGGGTGGACTCACGGGTGCTGACAGTGTGTTGTGCTGGCAGACTGGATTTCCATTCGCAGTGAACTTTGCCAGCGGTTATCCGCGATTTGATCCGCAAAAGTTCACCGCCAATCGTTTGTTGGAACAGGGCAAAGTAGATGCCTGCGTGCTGGTCGGCAGCGAAGGGGTGCCCGAGCTTTCGACGGCCGCACAACAAAGACTGCGCGAGATTCCAACCATCGCGCTGGACTATCCAAATAGGGAACCGGCGATCGAGGCGACGGTGCAGTTCACGACGGCAATCTATGGAATCCACGCCGCCGGCACGGCATATCGGATGGATGGCGTGCCGATACCGTTGCGACAAATGCTGCCAACAACATACCCGCGCGACGATGAAATACTTACGGCGATCGCCGTTGGAGTTCACGCATCTAAGTCCTTGCATCGCTAATTGGCGCTAATACCGCGCTAATCGAACAATCACGTAGTCATTAGCGAAGGACTAGCGAACTATATTGGTTCACAAAATAGTGATTTGTAATGCAAACGGGCGCGATAATCTTGTGTGGCGGACGCTCTTCGCGAATGGGGCGCGATAAGGCGTCGCTACCGTTCGGGCCGGAGACGATGCTGCAACGAGTCGTGCGGATTATTGGCGAGGTTGTTAATTATGAGCGGATTGTCGTCGTTGCCGCGCCTTCACAGCAGGTTCCCGACCTGCCAAGTGACATCGTCACGGCGCGCGATGCGGATGAGTTTTTAGGGCCACTCGCGGGAATGGCGGTTGGATTAAGGACGCTGCGGCAACGGTTCAACGACGTTGATGCTGCGTACTTGACGGGCTGCGATTTTCCGCTGGTTGTTCCGGCCTTTGTCGAACAGGTGTTTTCGTTGCTTGGCAATTTCGATGCTGCGGTTCCGACGGACGGAGGGCAGCGGCATGTTCTGGCCGCCGTGTATCGCCCGCGCGTGTTATCGCACGTAGAAGCGCTATTGACGAAAGGGCAGTTTCGTTTGCAGTCGTTGTTGAACGAAATCAATGTGCGCGAAGTTACCGCGAACAAGTTGCGTGCGGTCGATTCATCGTTGAACTCATTACGGAATATAAATAGCGATGCGGACTATCGGGCAGCCTTGAAATTGGCGGCCATCAATATCCAGTAATCAGCGAAAATTGGCCGGTCAGACCTCCCTTCACCCCTCGCCAAAAAATGTGACGTACTCTCAGATCAGCACGCGGTTTTGTGCGGGGGCATCGAACGTGAAACCGAGTTGCGAGCACTCCGTGCGGATTCGTTCCAAGCCTTGCTTCAATAGCATGATATCGATGCCGTAACAAATGAAGCGGGCCCCGAGTGCCATGGCTTCTTCGACGTGCCGAATCGTAGCGCACGTGGTGCCCCAATGAATGCCGGCGTTGCGAGCTGCCGCGGCGATGCGCAATCTTGCTTCGCGAAATCGATCGCTCTCGAATTGACCGGGGATTCCGCTGAGCACGGTGAAATCGGCAGGGCCCAGCATGAGTACGTCGACGCCTGGGACGGCGGCGATTGCCTCCACCTGCTCCAGCGCACTCGGCTGTTCGATTTGCACGACGACGAGTGTCTCACGATTGGCAGTGATGATGTATTCCTCCATGGGCGTTGCGCCATAGGGCTGATCCGGATTGCCGCCGTCATAGCCACGTTCGCCAAGCGGAGCGAATTTCGACCAGCGGACGACCTCGGCCGCTTCGGCGGCATCGTCGCAACGTGGATACATGATGCCGCGAGCCCCCGCTTCGAGCAGCCGGCCGAGTCGCATGAATTCGCCTTTGCCCGGTCGAGCGATCACGTCGGCCACACCAACGCGGGCGGCGCGAATGTAGGTGCTGGCCGCTTCTACACTATGAGCGTGGTGTTCGAGTTCCAGCCAAATGCCGTCAAAACCCATAATGCTCGTGAGTTCGAAAATTGATGGTTCGCCGAGGCACAAGGTTGCCACCAGGACAGGTTCGTTACGGGCAAGTTTGGGTTTGACTCGGCTGTGGAACATGTGGTTTGTGTATTGATTGTGGTATGGGCGGCCCTGTTTTGCCGGAATCGTTGGCCGCTATCGGCTAGTATATCGAAATTCCGCTCGCTTGCCGTGAGCGAGCCGTACGATTGCGAGGATCGCTGACGCGGGCAATACCGGCAAACCGTATATCGCCGTAGACCACCAATCAATGAAGGCAGATGGTTGTGGTTTGTCGCGTCCTGATTGTAGAATTCGGTTGGTGCAGAACATCATGGAACCATCGACTTTGTGTGATGGCGTCACGACCCTCCGATGAACGATCAATTGAAACACCGGCTCGCCGGACGTTGCAGATGCGCGCTGCACGCGCGATTTTGTTTCTACTTTTGGTCTATTTGGCGATTGCCTATCTGCTGATTCCAACGCTTACGAGTCGGTATTACAAGCGGCACCCAACGTTTGATGACAATCCGCGAATCACGACCACGAGCGATGGTCACCCAGGCGACCCGCTGAATGTAGCAATTATCGGCACGAAGGAGCAAGTTGAGGCGATCATGAAAGCGGCCAAGTGGTACCCGGCCGCGGCGCTCGGTCTGCGGACTGACTTAGCGATTGCGGCGGACTCTGTGTTGTCGCGTTCGGATGATGAGGCTCCAGTGAGCAATTTGTACTTATTTGGGCGCAAGGAAGATCTCGCGTTCGAACAACCGGTGGGGGATAACCCGCGGCAGCGCCACCATGTGCGCTTTTGGAGAATTGATGGGGCCGACGTCGATGGCCGATCGGTGTGGATTGGCTCCGCGTCCTATGATGAGCGTGTGGGTTTGAGTCACACGACGGGGCAGATCACGCACCACATTGATGCCGATGTGGACAAAGAACGCGACCACTTGTTTGCCGATCTCAAGCAAACCGGTGAATTGGCGGACGATTACGCAGTGGACGGCTTTCACGCAGAGCGGGAAGGCCGCAATGGCGGCGGAGATCGATGGTTTACCGATGGCACGCTCGATGTGGCGGTCATTGCTGAAGGCAGCCAGTAGCCGGCGCCGCCATTCGATGCGTGGATACTACTGGTTGCGAGAACGCAATTACGGCTGTGACCGCGCCTGGATCTGCTCGTGCGATTGGCTGGACGGCTTTCCCGCCCGATTTCTCGGTGGACCTCTTGTCTCGAAGGTCATCGGCCGTTCTAGTAACTTGTGGCGTCAAAATAGTTCGCCGCATTCCTAGCCAGTTCGGATGATCAGGAGTCTGCCATGTTGCGGAATATTTCTCCGATTTTCTCGCGTCACGAGTCTTTGGCTAAGTTCAAGCAGATGCTAATTGTTTTTTGTGTCGTAGGCTCAGTTTTGGTGGGGCAGTCGCTGGGTCAGGAGACGACGGGACAGCCAGGTTCACCGGGCGCCACGACAACGATTAGCGGCAAGCAACTTCCCGCTCCGAATCCACAATTTGGCGGCGTGATCAAGGATAATGCGCTGCAGTCAACGGCGTGGTGGGCTCCGCGGATCGTGCCGCCGAAGAAAGCGCCGAATGTGCTGTTGATTATGACCGATGACGTTGGCTTCGGGGCTCCCAGCACGTTCGGCGGCGTTATTCCCACACCGACGATGGACCGCGTTGCAAAGGCCGGCTTACGGTACACGCAGTTTTGCTCCACGGCATTGTGTTCGCCGACGCGGGCAGCTCTGATCACGGGCCGCAACCATCATTCAGCCGGCTTTGGAGTTGTTTCGGAGCAGGCAACGGGCTTTCCGGGTTACAACAGCGTGATCGCCAAGGACAAGGCAACGATCGGCCGTATTCTCAAGGATAACGGCTATGCGACATCCTGGTTCGGCAAGAATCACAACACGCCGACGTTTCAGTGCAGCCAGGCCGGTCCCTTCGATCAATGGCCGACGGGAATGGGCTTCGACTACTTTTATGGTTTTATGGGAGGTGATACCAATCAGTGGCAGCCGAATTTATTCCGCAACACGACGCAGATTTATCCCTTCCAGGGTAAGCCGGGCTGGAATTTGATCACCGCGATGGCGGACGAGGCGGTGGAACGGCTAAACGAATTAAACCAAATCGATCCGAGTAAGAAGTTCTTCTGTTACTACGTACCGGGGGCCACGCACGCGCCGCACCATGCGACCAAGGAATGGATCGACAAGGTTCACGCGATGCACCTGTTTGATGGCGGCTGGAACAAGCTACGGGAAACGATTTTCGCCAATCAAAAGAAGCTTGGCGTCATCCCGGCCGACGCTCAGTTAACGCCCTGGCCGAAGGACTTGCTGCCCGAATGGGAAACGCTTTCCGACGAGCAGAAGAAACTCTACATCCGGCAAGTCGAAGTGTATGCAGCCTACCTGTCCTACACCGACTACGAAATTGGCCGTGTGATCAAAGCCATCGAGGACATGGGCAAACTCGACGACACGCTCATCATCTATATTAGTGGCGATAACGGCTCGAGCGCCGAAGGCACGCTGCACGGCACGCCGAATGAAGTCGCCTCGTTGAACGGCGTCGATATTTCCTTTGACGTTTCCATGAAGTTTTACGACGCTTGGGGAAGCGATCAGACGTACAACCACATGGCCGTGCCGTGGACCTGGGCGTTCTGCACGCCGTTCAGTTGGACGAAGCAAATTGCCTCCCATTTTGGCGGAACGCGGCAAGGTATGGCAGTTTCGTGGCCCGAGCACATCACCGATGTCGGCGGCATTCGTAATCAGTTCCACCACATCATCGATGTGGTGCCCACGATTCTTGAAGTGACCGGCGTGCGACCACCGGACGTCGTCGACGGCATCAAGCAGAGCCCGATCGAAGGGACGAGTTTCGCCTACACTTTCGCCAAGGCCAGCGCGAACGCGCCGAGCCGTCATCAAACGCAATACTTTGAAATGTTCGGCGACCATGCCATTTATCATGGTGGTTGGATTGCCTCGACCAAGGTCGTGCGGCCGCCGTGGGTGCTGGCCGGGGCGAACAATCCCGACCCCATGAACAACTGCACCTGGGAGTTGTACGACCTCACGAAGGACTGGACGCAAAGCCATGATGTGGCCGCACAGAATCCGAAGAAGCTCAAGGAATTGAAGGAGTTATTCCGCAAGGAAGCGGAGAAATATCAGGTGTTGCCGCTGGATTCCTCGGTGGCGACGCGCGTCGTGCAGCCGCGGCCGAACATCACGGCCGGTCGCAGCGAGTTTGTGTACACGCGGCCGATGAAAGGGTTGCCGCTAGGTGATTCGCCATCATTGCTCAACACGTCGTACACGGTCACGGCCGAGATTACGGTTCCGCAAGGTGGCGCGGAAGGCATGATCGTAACTTGTGGCGGCCGATTCGCTGGATACGGTTTCTACCTGCTCAAGGGGAAGCCGGTGTGGACGTGGAACTTGCTCGACTTGGAGCGCATACGTTGGGAAGGGCCTGCAGCGCTCGCCCCGGGAAAGCACACGCTGGAATTCGATTTCAAGTACGACGGCCTGGGGCCCGGCACGCTGGCGTTCAACAGTGTAAGCGGCATCGGACGAGGCGGCACGGGTGTGCTCAAGGTCGACGGGAAAGAAGCCGCGTCACATAAACTCCCCCGCACCATCCCGATTATTTTGCAGTTCGATGAATCATTCGATATCGGTTCCGACACGCTCACTGGTGTCGATGATCGCGATTACCAAGTGCCCTTCAACCTTACCGCGGAACTCAACAAGCTGACGATCAAGCTCGATCGGCCCGAGCTTTCGCCGGCCGATATCAAGCGTTTAGAACAATCAACGGAACAACCACGCGAGTGAGTAACACGCACTCAGACTCGGATTTGGAGCCACAACCGATGAAGAAGATCATTTTATTTGCCGCATTATTACTTATGGTCATTGCGCAAGTGTCGTACGTGGCGGGCGCGCAGGAAGCCACTCTTTCGCCAGAAGATGTGCATTCGATTGGCGTGGAAGCGTACGTGTATTTATACCCGTTGGTGACAATGGACGTGACGCGGAAGCAGTTTACGAACGTTGCGCCAGGTGTTGAGGTTGGCAAAGGCCCGATGAACGCGTTCGCGAACATGCCCGCGTATCCACCCGGTGACTTCCGCGGCGTGGTGCGGCCCAACTTTGATACGCTTTACTCATCGGTGTGGCTCGATTTGACGAAAGGGCCGGTGGTGGTTTCCGCACCCGATACGGGCGGCCGGTACTATTTGCTGCCGATGCTCGACATGTGGTCGGATGTGTTCGCATCGCCCGGCTGGCGCACGACGGGAACCAAAGCGGCCAACTTCCTTATCACGCCGCCCGGCTGGAACGGCAACGTGCCCGAAGGCATCACGGCAATTGCTGCACCGACGCCATACGTTTGGGTCATTGGCCGCACTCGGACCGATGGGCCTGCGGACTATCAAGCCGTCCACAAGATTCAGGCTGGCTACAAAGTGACGCCGCTCGCTCAGGGGGGCAAGCCTGCTGCAACTCCTCAAGTGAAGATCGACCCCAGCGTCGACATGAAAACGCCACCGCTTGTGCAGGTTGATTCGATGCCGGCCGCAAAGTTCTTTACGTATGCCGCGGAACTGCTCAAGCTGCACCCGCCCCATGCAACCGATCAGCCGATCATCGCCCGCATGAAGCGGATTGGAATCACTACTGGTAAGCCCCTTGATTTCGAACGGCTCGATCCGGCCATTCAAAAAGCACTGGCCAGTGCCCCAGAAGATGGCCGCAAACTAATGGCCTGGAAACTCGCCACGTTGGCGCGGGTCGTGAATGGCTGGTCGATGAATACCGACACGATGGGCGTATATGGCAACTACTACCTGAAGCGGGCAATCGTCGCCCAGCGTGGGCTGGGGGCCAACCTACCAGAGGATGCCATTTACCCACTCAACTTGGCGGATGAGTCGGGCAAGCCGCTCGACGGGGTCAATTCCTACACCATTCATTTCGAGAAGGCCACGTTGCCGCCGGCCGAGGCATTTTGGTCGATCACGCTGTACGATGACGATGGCTTTCAAGTACCCAATTCGCTAAACCGGTTTGCCGTCAGCAGTTGGATGCCCTTCAAGTACAATGCGGATGGGTCGCTGGACTTGTACGTGCAGCATGAAAATCCGGAGGGTGCGAACGAGGCCAATTGGTTGCCGGCCCCAAAAGGGCCGTATAACCTCACGATGCGCTTGTATGCGCCGAAAATGGCCGCGCTAACAGGTAAGTGGGCACCACCCCCGATTGTTCGCGCACTGGCGGCAACGCCGTTTTCGGCACAATAGGAGGATTTGCGGCGATTAGGCGGCGGCACCGGTTGTCGACGTACGAACCCGTTTGGTGCATCCGGTCGGCTGTTCAAGCGTAGATCTTGTCTTCCGACCGAGATGCCAAGTGATTGCCGAGCAAGGCGTTGCCTTCCGGTTATATGGCAACCAAATCACCTGACGAGCTTTTTCGGTCTTCAACCGCAGGTTTACAGTAGATTCCGACAACATTTTAGCTAAAGTAAAGATTCAGTTTCCACGCACGTGGTTTCAGAATTCCAAGGGTAAACGGACCATGAAATACATTCCGCTAGGCATTATCGGTTCGGTTGTGTTGGGCGCTTCTGCTCTCACTGGCCAAGTAATTTACAACAATGCATCCACCGTGGGAGAAAGTTATCAACGCGGTGCGGCATCGGTCATTCAGGCGTCTGGCGAAGCCGCCGTAAATGCTTCGCAAGCGCGCATCAATAATCAAGACGCGTACTCAAAAGCGATCGACAATAGCACGAAGTCGGTGAATGCCTTTTGGGAGCAAAAGGATATCTACAATCAGCGCTTAGAGGCAGAGTTGGCAGAGACGACCCAGCGTCGCAATGAGTATCTGGCGAAGCATGGCCTGACGAGCCTAACGCCGGCTGAGTTTGATCGTACGACTGGGACGATCAACTGGCCCAAAGTGCTGGAACAGACGCAGTATGATCCATATCGCTCCACGCTCGACAAGGCATTCAAGCAGCGTGCGTATGCGGGGGCATTAACCGGCGACGAGTACATGCAGGCCACGAAGGCGAACAAGGATTGGCGGACGTTGCTCGCTTCACAAAAGGACGTGTATCCGTCCGGCATCCTGAGCCAAATGACGCGCTTCGTTTTGAAAGTCAACCGAGAACTCAACGATAACCTCAACTGAATTTGCCGCTTCTCAGCGATTTCATATAAGGCACCTATCCCATGTTGATGAAGTACTTTTTTTCGATTCGCCGGTGTACGGCAGCCGTAGTCTGCTTATTAGCATCGTGGGCGGCGCAGGCGTGCGTTGCCGCCGAAGTGGCCGACCCGACGCAATTGCTGAAAGATGTGGCGGGAACTGATAGAGACGCGCGCTATAAGGCCATCGACTTGCTGGGTGGAAGTCACGAGCATGCGGCTGCCATTGTGCCGGAGCTGGCGAAACTGCTGGGCGACAGCGATCCGCAAACGCGCTGGCGGGCCGTGCGCGCCCTGGGCGACTACGGTAGCCAGGCGGCCAGCGAAGTGGCGAACGTGCGCAAGTTGCTGGCGGATGCGGATCCCATCGTGCAGTATCATGCGGTGGTCGCGCTGGGCAAGCTGGAAGATCGCTCGGATGAGACGGTAGACGCGCTCGTGAATGCCGCAACGAACAAGGATGCACGCGTTGCGCGGGCGGCCATTGCTTCCATCCGCAGCTTGCGACCGGGCCCGAAGCGGGTGGTCGACGCCCTGCTGAAGGCGCTCCAGTCGAATGACCAGGCGGTGACGCTGCACGCTTTGGAGACGCTCTCGGAAAATGGTCCGGCCGCCGTGCCATTTTTGAAAGTGGCGCTGGGTCATACCGAGACGGCCTATTTGGCCTGCGCGGCGATCGAACGGATCGGACCGCCAGCCGCTCCGACCGTGCCCGAACTAACCGAGATCCTCGGCAAAACCAAGCATTCGAAGATGTTGATTCAGACGCTGCTCGCTCTGGCGAGCATCGGCCCAGCGGCAAGCCCCGCCACGCCGAAGATCGTTCCCCTGCTTTCCCACGAGACTGATGATACGGTGCCAGTGGCCGCGGCCTTTGCGTTGGGTTCCATTGGCGCCACGGGAGTGGATGCCGAGCTTCGCCGCGCCGCGGCTGATTCCGATCCTTTCTTACAGATGATGGCGACTTGGGCGATAGCTAAGACTCATCCTGGGGACCCGATCGCATTGAAGTCGGCCATCGAGCAGCTTACTCAAGCGCTTAAGAGCGATAATATCAAGATTCGCACAGCGGCTGCCCGCTGCCTGCAGTCGCTCAATGCACCGCCTGAATTGATCGCACCGGGATTGGTCGCATTGACGGCTGACCCTAATCCGGAAGTGCGGGAGAACGTGATTGAAGCCATCGCGAGTTTGGGCGAGTCGATCGTGCCGCGGCTCAATAACGCGCTAAAGCGGCCGCTGACGCGCAAGCCGGCAGTTCAAGTGGCCGCCAAGCTCGGCCCGAAGGCGGCCGGCGCAGTAACTTCACTCATTGAAGCCGCAACTGCGGATCCGGCGCTGCGGACGGATGTTCAGCTTGCCCTCGGGGCAATTGGTCCAAAGGCCGCTCCGGCCACCGAAATGTTGGCCAAATCGCTGTCGAGCCAACAGGCGGGGGAGCGCGAAAGCGCACTGTATGCTCTGCGAAAAATCGGCCCCGGTGCGAAGGCGGCGGCTAGTCCACTTGCCGAGAAGATGCAGGCCGATGGTTCATTCGATTCCTACGCTGCGGCCTGGGCGCTTGCGCGAATTGCTCCTGGCGACGAAAAGATCGGCGCAGCGATTGTGGCAAAGTTGGAACAGGGCCTGAAGCACGCCGACGAGCAGACGCGGATGGAATGTGTGACGGCGCTCGGTGAACTCGGTGCCGCCGCGGAATCGGCCAAGGCAGCCCTCGAGCATGCCGCGAAGGAAGATAGCAGCCCTGTTGTTCGAGCGGCAGCTGCAGCGGCGCTTAAGCCGTAATCGGCTCGCCGGGAACACCGGTCACAGGAATACCCGTTGGCTGCCGTCGGTTGCGATCCAAGCAGGTGGACAGACATTTTGCTACACGCACAAAGTTCCGCCCTCACGCGAATAGCTGTCAAGAAGTTCTAGAACAGGAGGAAGCAGAGAGAACAGAGAATATTCTTCTCGGTTGGCTCTGTTTCCTCCTGTTCGAATGCCAGTCCCCTGCGTATCGGAGTGTCACAAGACCCTCGGTAACATGCTTAGTCTGTGAGACACTGGTGAGCGATGAGAAGCGCTCACGCCATGGCGCGGTGCGGCTTCACTTGCCTGAGCATTGCCATAATCGTTTTTGAGCGGTGCCGAAGTTGCCCAATTGATAAATGGCAATGCTCGCCGGCTTGAAATGGATTTCTTCAAAAGGCGCTGACTTCAATTGCTGGACGAAGTCTTCCGGGGCGACACCGACCGTGATATGCGGCCTAAATTTGTCGCCGGAAGCATTGGGCACGAAGTTGGTCACGTAGTTGACCACATCAGGACCGATCTTCGGCAGTTCTTTGGTGGTACTGAATGCGGCCGCGGTACCGCTCGCAACTGTGAAAGGCTCCATCGCTTTCACCACCGCTTCATGGAGATGCCGAAGTTCCGCGGAGCAATCAATCTTGATCGTTGTCACCGCGACGCCGGACCAAACACCATATTCAAGGCCCGTCGCTGTTAACTCCCAATTGCAGGAATGACTTTCACCGGCCACCTTCTGGACGGCCGCCTCAATCGCAGGCAAATCCCTCTTATGAATAAAGCGCTGCACGAGCGTGATATGGGGCGTGTGCTCGGCGCCGAGCGTGTAACCGGCGGGGTAATTCTCGCGCAGGCGAGCATTCAGCGCGACGGAGCGCTGGCTCATAGCCCCATCCGGCGCGAGCAACACGTCGATGGCGATAACGTCGACGTCAGCGGCTGCCGATTTCGGTTCGGTGCCGGCCGCGTATGCCAAGCAAATGGCGCTTGCAACGACGACGAGAACTACAAGCACTCGTTGATAACGTAAAGTCGGGAAGAACTTCATAGTTAGCAGCGAAAGCCACGCCGATTGTCTCTGCAAATGCGGCATTTCACCGAGTCGTTCCATTTGTCAATCGTTGGGCTACTTGTTGCCGCCGTTTTCTTGCAACTTATGCAAAACCTCATCCAAATTGAAGGTGGCGGCCTTCTGACGCTGCGGAAACTCCTTGAACGTCATCAAAAATTTCGCGACGTAGTCTTGCGCAGGGACCAGTAAATATGCGTGATTCAGCAGCCAATCGTAATAAGTGTTCGACGTAATGTCGGCCCGCTCGTACGGGTCGGTCCGCAGATTGAAGATCTTCGGCACGCGCAGCGGAGTGAACGGCTCGGCCCAAACCTGCAATGTTCCCGGCACCCGCTGTTCAAGGAACACGAGTTTGAAGTTATTGTAGCGCAATCCAGTAACCTGTTGATCGTCGTTGCAATACAGAAATGAATCACGCGGGGATTTATCTACCTTACCCGTTAAGTAGGGAACTAAGTTATAGCCGTCGAGGTGGACTTTATAGGTCATCTCGCCGACCTTGTAGCCCTTGAGTAACTTGTCTGTTACTTGCGGGTCACCGGCCATTGCCAGAAGCGTGGGCAGCCAGTCGTGGTGCGCAACGATTTGGTTCGATACGCTGCCGGGCTTGATCTTGCCTGGCCAGCGGACCATGCAGGGCACGCGGTAGGCCCCTTCCCAATTCGTGTTCTTTTCATTGCGGAATGGCGTCATGGCGCCGTCGGGCCAAGTGTTCATGTGGGGGCCATTGTCGGTTGAGTACATCACAAAGGTATTGTCTGCAATGCCCGCATCGTCGATGGCCTTGAGCACCGTGCCGACATTCTTATCGTGGTCGATCATGACGTCGTGGTACTCGCTCTGCCACTGACCCGCTTGCCCTTTGCTGGCTGGTTTCACATGCGTGCGGAAGTGCATGTGCGTGAAGTTCACCCACACGAAGAATGGCTTACCCGCTTCGCTCTGCCGACCGATATACTCGGCAGCCCGCTGGGCGATGTCGTCATCGATGGTTTCCATCCGCTTACGAGTCAGCGGGCCGGTATCCTTGATGGTCTGCTTGCCGACCCGGCCAAACCGGGGATCGACGGTGGAATCATCGCGGTCGGTCGCTCGGCAATCTAGTACGCCGCGCGGGCCGAACTTCGCTCGGAACGCCGGATCCTTCGGGTAGTCCGGGTCTTCGGGTTCTTCTTCCGCATTGAGGTGATAGAGGTTGCCGTAAAACTCATCAAAGCCATGTACCGTCGGCAGGAATTCATTGCGATCGCCCAGGTGATTCTTGCCGAATTGGCCGGTCGCGTAGCCCAGCGGCTTGAGCAGTTCGGCGATCGTCGGATCCTGCTTTTGCAGCCCGGTTGTGGCACCGGGCATTCCAACTTTGGTCAGGCCGGTGCGCAGGCCGTGCTGCCCCGTAAGAAACGACGCCCGACCGGCCGTGCAACTCTGCTCGGCATAGTAGTCGGTAAAGATCATCCCTTCGCGGGCGACGCGATCGATGTTCGGCGTGCGGTACCCCATCACCCCCATCGAGTAGGCACTGACGTTCGATTGACCGATGTCGTCGCCCCAAATGATGACGATATTGGGTCTATCCGCGGCAAATGCGGCCGCAGCAATCAGCGATGTGGCTATAGATAATAAAAGTGCGGTAAGACGTTGCATTTTCTCTCCAAATTGACCACGCAGAATTGGGTATCCAATGTCCTTGTAACGCAATGGGACCGTCGGCTCTTGGGCATGATCCTAGCTTAGGCCTCATGCCACGTTACTTCTTTTCTGACGGCGCATCACCTTCCTTCGGCTGATCGAGCCTGACGAGAAGCCATTGCTGAGTTGACTCGTCCGCAAAGTGGACCAGGACGGGAGTGGTGTCTTGTGTCAGGTTCGAAATGCCGGTTTCCATGATCGGCGTTGTCTTGTCGGCAATCGTCCAAGCGGCGCGTTGCGTCTGCTTATCAACCATGCCTTCGATCGACTGGGCCGTGTCGGTGAGCGTGTTTTGCAGCGAGCCCGAAAGAACTCCTTGCTTGCTGACGGCTAGCTGTAAGTACATCATCGGATCGGAATCACTCGGCTTGCCATCCGTGGTGATCGCATACACGCCGAGCGGCATCCAGTCTTCCGGCGCCGGTTTCGTTTCAGGAACGTTGGCCGCGATGGCGGCCGCTTGCTGGGCGTATTCGGCGGCCGTGGCCACAGGCTGATCGCCGTAATATACCTGGTCGCCAGCGTAATACACGTTGCTGCCGTAGTTGTAGTAAATCGGCGCACCCCAGCCATACGTTACCCAGCCTGAAAGTGCAGGCCACGCCGCCCAGGTCCAGCAATTGAAGTTGTTGTGGTAGGGCCAATAACAATTGTGGTGGTTCCACCAATCGTGGTTGTACCAGTGCCCATAATCGTGCCAGTGATTGTGCCAGTTATTCCAGATGTCGTTGCGGTGATCATGTCGCCAATTGTTCCAATGGTCGTAATCCGGAATACGATCAGGTCGATGGTGTGCCCAATCACCTGGTTGCCAAGGCCGATTGCCATCTCCGGGGCGATTGGGACGATTGCCGCCGTCGCCCGGCCGATTTGGGCGGTCGCCGTTATCTCCCGGCCTTCCCGGTCGATCACCGCCTTCACCCGGGCGACCCGGGCGATCGTTATCGCCAGGAGGAGCAGGTTTGGTTAGATCGCCGGGACGCAGGCCTTCAGCACCGCCGCCGGGACGACCAGGCAGGGCACCACCAGGGCGGGATGCATCCCCAGTGGAGGGCCGATCAATGCCTGGCGCGGGACGGGTCGATGGGCGATTGTCCGCGAGATCGCCAGGGCCAGGTCGGGTTGCGGGAAACGGTTTGGGATTGTCCTTGAGGAATTCGGCCGCCGCCCCACCGGCAAGAGCCCCACCGGCGACTGCACCGCCAAAGCCTGGCCGGGTCGCTGGCAGCGTACCAGGGCGGGCAACACCGCCGCCGTTCGGAAGATCCAAAAAGTTATCGAGGTCGCCAACGGATGGTTGGCCGCCGGGGCGGTTGCCGACATCTGGCCGATTCGGGAAATTGGCGACGTTGCCGCCGCCAGGTCGCGAAATCCCCGTGCTGGGCCGATTTACCGGCACGTTCGGGCGATTGGCGATTCCCGTATTCGGCGGGTTACCGCCGCCGCCAGGGCGTGTAGTGGGAGTTGGCAAATTTCCCATCGATGGGCGGCCGCCGCTCGGTCGATCGATTCCGGGCGAAACGGAAGGTCGCGACATGCTGGGCGTGCGGTCGGCGAAATTGCCGCCACCAAAGCCGCCGCCCCCGCCGCCTCGATAACCTCCTCCACCTCCGCCGACGCGGCCTCCGCCACCGCCACCGCCGCCAAAGCCGCCACCACCGCGACCGCCGCGGGCCATCAAGTCGGCGGATAGCCACGCTGCGGCCAACAATACCATTGCGATTATGAGAGAACGTTTCATCGGTACACCTAAGCAGGATCAGTTCTTATTGATTCGAAATAGAATTGATTCGTAAGAGATTCGAAGATGCCGCCAAAACGATCACTTCGTTGGCGACGTGACCACGGGCGCTGCAGCAGGAGCGGGCGACTCCGTTGGTTTGCGGACAATCCGAATTTCGTCGATGTTGGGTAGCATCTCGCCGTCAACCTGGCGGTCAATCGCTTGCCAGGTGAAGGTGTTGTCATCGACGCGTGTAAAGATGTTGGTTGAGGTCGTTTGGCCGCCATCCGGAACGGTGCCTTTCTGCTGCACGATCCACTTGTCGCCCTTATGGGACCACGTGCCTTCTAAATAACCGCCATCGGAATCGAACACCCACGAGCGGATTCGCTTGGCCACTGGGTCCCAGCCTACCACCTGCATGCCGGCTCGCGCGACTTGGTCGCGAACCACCGCGGCAAACGAGCGGGTCATGAAATTACGATTTTTCGTCCACGCACAATCGGTTTGGACGGTGGCGTTTTCGTCTTCGTCGACCCAAGAGCCGATCATCCACTCCAACTCTTTCAGATGTTCGTAATTGGAAGGCGGCGCTTGAGGCGGCTTGTCACCGACCTCCACTTCCGATACGCGATCCAGCAACCAATGGCCGTCGCGCTTGACGTGAACGGCAGAGTATTCCGTCTTCTCCGTGGGCGACTTCGAGTAGGACACCTCGGCCGTGCCTCTTTCGATCGCCACATTTGGTGATACGAATTCAACGGAACCGATATTCACCACGAGCTTGGCGTCTTCCGCACCCGCGAAGGCATAGTCAAGTTGCTTGGCAATTGCCTCGCGGCCAACAACACCCTCGCCGGTCGAGTTATCGGTGTAGACTGCGTCGGGCGACCACATCGACGCCATGGTGCGCGAATCGCGGCGATTATAGGCCTCGACGTATTTAGCTGCGTTCGCTCGAATTGCCGCTTCGTCGGCAGCTTGATCGGCACGAGCCGAAGTACTGCCCGCAATTATCACTAAAAGCGTGGCGAATAGTATTTTGGTGTGTCGTTCGGTAGGCATATTCACTCCGATCTGTTTACTGTGCCGGATGTTAACTGTGGCTCGCGCGAGCGCGAGTCATGTTTTAGGATGCCAAGCCAGCGAAGACTCATGCCGACTGCTGTAAGTCGAAAAGTGTCCGTAATTGTAGCGAATGCAGATAGGAAATGCGATGAGTTCGCCGCTTGATTTTTCATAATCACTAGGAATTGGGGGACGCCCAGGCTGGCAAACCGTTGAGTGCAATCTTGGCCGATCCGTGGCCGGCCACCGAAAAGTATCTCGTAGCGCTCGTTTGCCGAGAGTTTCTTGTGCGGGGTTCAGCAAGGCTGCAGCATAATCCGCCATCCGTCCGGACTTAAGCCGCGAAGAGTCGATCGCCGCCACGGCGGCCGCGGGGTATTACGGCTTTCTTCATCTGGCGTTTGCTGCGGTGAAAATGGGTGAGGAGTTGTTGAAATTGGATGATGCAGTTACCTTTGCTTACGAAACCGATTTGTCAACTTCGGCTGATGGCGCGAGCGCGTTGCTCTACTTGGATGCTCGTACGCGGCGTGCCCGCTGCTTTGGACTTCTATGAAAATACTCGCCAGCATAATCGCCCTGGTGATGATGACCGTCGTCCTCGTGGACGCCTTCGAGGCGTTGGTGCTGCCCCGCCGGGCGATGCGCAAATACCGGCTGGCCCGCATGTTCTATCGTATCACCTGGCATTCCTGGCGGCGCACGGCCGACCGCCTGCTGCGTGGGGCAATGCGGCAACACTTTTTGAGTTGGTACGGGCCATTTTCCTTGCTCGCACTCTTCGCATCCTGGGCGTTCGGATTGATCGTGGCCTTCGCGCTCGTGCAGTGGGCGGTGGCCTCGCCTTTAGGCAGTGCGAAAGAACCGCCGTCCTTGGCCGCCTGCCTTTACTTAAGTGGAGAAACGTTTTTCACGCTTGGCTATGGCGATATCTCGCCCGTAAGCTGGGTAGGGCGGCTTTGCAGTGTCATGGAGTCAGGCGTCGGTTTTGGTTTCATGGCGATCGTAATTGGGTACTTGCCCGTGCTCTATCAAGCTTTCTCCCGCCGCGAACGTGATATCGCGCTGCTCGATGCCCGCGCCGGCTCACCGCCCACCGCTGGCGACTTGATCCGACGCATCGCGAAGACGGGTAATTTGGCAGCCGTCGACACGCTGTTATGGGAATGGGAACGTTGGGCAGCAGAACTCTTGGAGAGCCAACTTTCATTTCCAGTTCTTGCGTTCTACCGCTCACAACACGACAACCAAAACTGGTTAGCGGGCCTGGCCGTTATTCTCGATACGTGTTCGATACTGCTGAGCAACGTCCCGGAAGTCAGCCGACATCAATTGCAGATTACGTTTGCGATGGCGCGGCACGCGGCCGTGGACTTGGCGCTCATCTTTCACACGCCGCAGCCGAAACAGGTGCCCGAACGACTATCGAGCGAACAGTACGATCGATTTCTTCACGACTTACACAGTTCTGGTCGGCAGGTTGATTGCAGTTCGGCCTCATTTGCTCGACTGGGTGAGTTGCGGCAAATGTATGAACCATTTTTGATGGCGCTTTCACGCTACTTTGAATTTCGCCTACCGCCGGTGGTCGTGGACGAACCGCCGGTCGACAACTGGCAGCGCAGCCCGTGGCAGCAGCGCTCGCCGGGCATCGGTGAGTTGCCGTCGGTCCGGCCAGAAGACCATTTCGGGTGAAGGCGATAAGCTGCCGAATTCGCTGCCGCCATCAGTATCGGCAACGCCACCGTAGGACAGTCACTCCTGTCCATCCTACGTCGAATGGCGTCAATGCGACATCAGTTTTGCGTCAATTTCCTGAGCAAGCGCTCGAGCGGCACCGTGGCAAACGTGCTCGCGTAATCGCTCATGGCGTAGGGAATAATGACGTGGCCATTATGTAACAGTCCGCCGCAACTGTAGACTACATTCGGCACGTAGCCTTCCCGTTCGTTTTCATTGGGGGCCAGCAGCGGCTCGCGCAGCCGGCCAATGACCTGAGTCGGATCTTCGAGATCGAGCAAAAACGCCCCCATTGAGTACTTCCGCATTGGTCCCACGCCATGCGTTAGCACGAGCCAGCCAGCTTCGGTTTCAATCGGCGAACCGCAATTGCCCAGCTGCACGAACTCCCAGGGGAACGTCGGCTTGGCGATCAACTGTTTCGTGTACCAAAAGTGGAGCATATCGGAATACATGACGTAGATGTTCTCGCCGTCTTGCCGCGAGAGCATCGCATAGCTGCCGTTGATCCGGCGCGGGAAAAGTGCCAGCCCCTTATTGCGTATCTCCGGTCCGTTGAGTGTACTGATGCGGAAGCGGACGAAGTCCGCAGTTTCCAACAATTCTGGCAGTGTTACGCGACCATCGAAC
Source organism: Planctomycetota bacterium (assembly GCA_029781135.1). Lineage (GTDB taxonomy): Bacteria > Planctomycetota > Planctomycetia > Pirellulales > Lacipirellulaceae > JABDGM01. Next base: position 19,221 of record JAKOXH010000076.1, on the reverse strand, counting down.
GCAGTATGCGTGGCGTAATAGCGGGTCGTGCCGTCATCCTCGTGAAACTGTACAAAGCGCGAATCCTCGATGCCGTTGATCTGCGACGGCGAGTACGGAAAAATCGCCCGTTCCGCCAGGCTCTGCTCTGGTGAAAACGTAAATTCGTAATTCGATTTCCCCAAGGCGAGAATCGCATTGGCGACCGCATCGAAATCATTGGGGCGCATGCGCTGCTGCCGGCGAACCATGCGCACCGCGTTTTGCAGTTGGTCGAAACGGAATTCATTTTCCAGTAGCGACATCACCTGCTCGACGTAACCATTCGTGAAGCCCAGCTCCACGAGCTTGCGCTGAAAGAGTGGTTTCTCATACAGCGCGTTGGTTTCCATCTCTGGCGTGGTCACGAACCGCGGCGTTGGGTCGAGGGCGATGCTGCAATTGCTGTCGACCGTTCCCGAGCGAAACGTGATCGACGAAATGTGTCCCTCGCCCGTGGCGCGAAGACTGAGCACGAACCGCTTCGAGCCGGCCGCGAGGCCAGATTGATCGGGGTGCCACACCATCGAGGGGTTGAAGAGGGCCGCCGATTCGAGGGCATATTCCTGCGTGAAATATCCGCCCATGAGCAACTTGCGATTCTCGCTCAGCGGCGCGTCGGTGAGCAAGAATTGCTTGGCGTATTCAAAGCGATGCAGCACAAACTGCCGTGCTTTTTGATGCCGCCCGTGAAACTCCACGAGCAAGTTACTCACTAGTTGGTCGACCTCATCCTCGGTGAGCGACATCACCCGAGCAACAATCCGGAGGGCCCGCTGAGAATCGGCGAATTCAAACGGGCGAATGAGCACACGGGCATTATTGGGTTTAATTAGAACATCCGTGCGGCGCAGGTTCATGGCAACCTCCCTGTTGAAAATATGGCATTCGGCAGCGACGGTCCATGCTGCTGAATTCTCGGCACGTGACTGGAAATGCGAGATCAAATCTCAACTTCAACTTAGCGTGCGGTGGGAGATGCCGTCCGAGTCGCCCCAGTCACTGTCGTCGCGATTACGTGGCATCCGATCATCGCATTCCTTTATTCAACTTTCCACCAGTTGCATTTCAACAAGTGCCAGGAGATACGCCAAGGTCGATTCCGCGCCTTGATTCTGGTTGACGCGATCGGCGTGCAAACCGTCGTAGCAGGCCCCCGAACTAGTGTCGCACACCGGCAGTCCCAAATCGTTTGCACCGGTAAACCACTCGAAGGCGCGGCGGGCCACCTTCATCCAGCAATTTCCGCTTGTGGCTCGGTAGGCCTCCAGCGCCGCGGAGACCATCGCCTGAGCTTCGAGCGGCTGCTGATCGAATTGCGCCGCGGCTTGACCACGAGACATGAAACCGTCGGAACCAATGGGGCGAAAATGCCCGGCGGGTGCCTGTTGTACGTCGGCCAACCAGCGTAGCGAACGGAGGCCAATTTCCGTTGCGCGAGTGTTGTTTGACCAGCGGCCGCTGAGGATCAGCGCGTGCGGCAATTTGGCATTGTCATAGGCCGCAAGCGGCTCAAACCACGGCCATGCCTGGGTAGCGTTCCGATCAAAGAGTTCAAGAAGTCGTCCGGTCAAAGTGTCGCGGTGTTGATTCATGAGCCGGTCACCACTCATTCGGCGCAAATACTCATGAATACCAATCAAGGCGAACGCCCAGGCCCTGGGAGAGTTCGCTTCCAGCACGGCATTGATCGCCGGTTCAAAAAGTTGCGCTGCCCACGAATGAAAGGCGCGACGCCGCGTGCGGCCGATACAGGCACCAATCGCCCAAGCGGCCCGTCCGACGGAGTCATCGGAGCCAACATCTTCCAGCCAGCGACGATCAAAGCCGAGGAAGTTGCGAAACCGGCCGGTTGCGCCGTCGAATGCATAATTCATGAAGGCCGCATAGGTGGTCGAAGCCCGCTGAATTTCCAGCCCATCCACGCCGAGTTCTTCGAGCAACACGGTGAGCACCAGAGCGCGGGCATTGTCGTCGAGGCAGTATCCCTCTTGGAAGTTCGGAATCGAATACGTCGCGTGCTGCAAGATGCCCGTGGAATCGGTCATTTGCAGCAGGTGCGAGAACTGCAATTGAGGAAGCTGGGGCGGCTCCTCGGAAAGCGGCCGGACCGCCTTCGTTTTCGAGAGGGCTGGCGGCCGGCTGTGGCGGGCACGCCGAAATGAGTCCATGTAAAGATGAGCCACATGGCTCCAGATCATTTCGCGTCCCATCAAGTAAGCCCGTTTGCGCATCGAATGGCGGCGCGGCTCATCGTTCCAAAGAGCGATGATCGATTTGGCGATCGCTTCCGCATCACCAAATGGCACCAGCACGCCGCGATCTTCCGCCAGCAATTCCTCCGCATGCCAGTAGGGAGTGGATATCACAGCCTTTCCGCAGCCGAACGAATAGGCCAACGTGCCCGAAACGGCCTGGGCCGGATTGAGATACGGCGTGATGTAAATATCGGCAGCCCCAATGAATTCGGTCAACTCGCGCAATTCGACAAACCGATTGTAGAAGATAACATTCTTTTGAATCCCGAGCCGCTGCGCCAGCCGTTCCAAACCAAGGCGGTATGTTTCTCCCTGCTCACGGAGCAAGTTCGGGTGCGTCGCCCCCAAAATGATGTAAACGAACTCGGGGATCTCCGCGAGAACCTCGGGCAGCGCATGGAGGACGTTTTCAATCCCCTTGTTGGGTGACAGCAGTCCGAACGTGAGGGCCACCGTCTTGCCTTCGACCGCGAACTGATCCTTGAAAAAATTCGGATCAACGAATGGCATATCCGGGATGCCGTGGTAAATGAAATCAATTTTTTCCGCGGCAACCTCGTAGATCGACGTGAGGAAATGGCGACTGCGTTCCGACATAACGACCACGCGCGCGGAGAGGTCACACAGTCGTCGCATTACACGTCGCTGATCGTCGTTCGGATGTTCCAGGACGGTATGGAGCGTGGTGACGATCGGCACCCGCAAATCACGCAGCATCGCCAAGATGTGGCCCCCCGCGACGCCACCATAGATGCCGTACTCGTGCTGCAGACAAACAATATCGACATTGGCGAAGTTCAAATAATCTGCCGCGCGGCGATAGGAGGCCACATCCTGCTCTTGAATCTCGAAGCGAACTTCGGCCGGATATTCATAGCCGGTTTCACGGTCGTTGACCGGCACCACGACGCAATCGATCGCCGGGTATTGCGTGCAGACCGCCTGTCGTAAGTCGTGCGTGAACGTAGCAATGCCGCACTTGCGCGGCAAGTAATCGCCCACAAACGCGATCTTGTGAATTTTAACCGTGCTGGGCATATTGCTTGTCAATCGTGGTAGCCTTTTTCTTCCGCACCAATAATTCCCTCGCCAATCATGAACTCTCACGCTAAGACCTGGCGCAAATCCTCTCGGGCCAATTCCACCATTGCGCAGTATTTATCAGAAGCACCATAGTAAATGAGCAAGCGGTCATCTTCCGGCACAATGCCAGTCGGAAACACGACTTTGTTGACGAAGCCTTCGTTTTCAAAATTTGTCTGCGGTTCGAGAATCGGTTCGCGCCCGACCTTAAGAATTCGTTTCGGGTCGTCTTCCGCGAGCAGCATGGCGCCGGCGCAATAGGCGCCCACGTCGCCGACCACCTGCGGCAAGCGATTGCCGTGATAGATTTCGAGCCAACCACCCTCGACTTCGAGCGGCGGGGGCCCGGCACCCACGCGACCGCCTTCCCAGTCGCTCGCTCCAGAAAAAAAATATTGATGCTTGCCCCAGGCTCTAAGATCTGGCGAGCTAGCGATCCACATTTCCGGTCGCGCGAATGGCATCTCGCCGAGCGGGCGGTGCAGCGCGAGATATTGTCCGTCGACTTGTTCGGGAAACAGCACGACGTCCTTGTTCTCGGGACAGAAGATAATGCCGTGCCGCTCGAGCGTTTGAAAATCCTCCGTCGAAGCCAGTGCCGTGGCTGGCCCATGTCGCGACACCGCAACGTAAGTGATGTAGAACCGCGCGCCGATCGGCGTGATCCGCGCATCCTCGATGCCGTACTCCTCCATCTCGTTTTCTGGCAAAAACGTCGGTCCCATGTGATCCACGGTCCTGCCATCACGACTTACCACCACCCGAAAATGCGAAATAAATGTCAGCCTTACGAGTGCGGTGTGCAGGTGGCAAACAACCCGCGGGTCGCGGGCCTCCAAATGCTCGTTCGGCGACCAATCGACCGTGTAGCCGGTCGCGCGTTCCCAGCGTGGTAATGCCGTCCATCCAGGCCGCTGAAACCGTGGGCGTTCGGCCACGCGCACCAGCAAGATCGTGAGATCGCCGTGCCGGACCACGCCCGGATTGAAAACTCCAATCACTTCCCAGTCGGGGTGACTTGGCGTCACGTCTTCCGGGCGAAGCAGCAAGTGGGTTGCCAATCGTTGGATCATGACGACAGTCGCCGAGCGCCCCCGTGAAGGGCGTTGCGGTAGGATGTTGTTACGTGGGCGTTGAATCCGCATGCGCGAGCCGGTCGGCCGCACAAGCCATTGCCACGGAATTGCGGCCGTTACGTTCGGTAATTCTTCGTTCGTGGCGATGATCGCGGATCCAGGCCACCTGATCGCTCATAAACTCCCGCAGCAAACTGCTATAAATGCGAAGCTTCTGCCGGCCCTCGCCCCAATGTAATTCGAACTCTTGATAGACCTCGTATTCGCGCCCGCGCCCACCGCAACGGCGATCCTTGGGGCCATAAGTGGATATCGCATCGACTCGCGCACCGGGAAACAAATTGCATAACGCGCGAGTCGCGGCTTCGTCGGTTATCGCATGTACGCGGGCCATCGTCGGCACCCAGCCTAGCAGTGTGACGTCGCCTTGTTCGAAGACAAGCCGCAATTCCTGGCGGTCCATGCGACCTGCCTGATGAAAACCATGATAGAAATTAACGTGCACGCCGTCCTCGTATCGTACAGTGCACTGAACTTGGTCTTCAATCGACGAACTGGCACGTTGGGAAGCCTGCGCGGAAACAACGTCTCCTTCGCCGAGCCAGCCGGCAAATAGATCGAAGAAGTGGACGCCATGTTCAACGAAAATTCCACCGCTCTTGGTGCGGTCCCAAAACCAGTGATCGGGCGGTAGATTTTCGTCCGAGGCGTAGTTCTCGAAGTAGCCGTGCAGCAGCGCCCCGAGCACGCGGCTCGAAATCAGATCGCGGATGATTGCGTAAAGCGGGTTGTACCGCTGCATCAAATTCGCTACCAACAGCCGATCAACTTGCCGAGCAAGCCCGATCAATTCGTCGGCATGTTCAGGCGTTAGCGCCAGCGGTTTTTCACAAAGGACGTGCTTGCCGGCGCTCAGCGCGCGATGCGCTTGCTCGAAGTGCAAGAACGGCGGCGTGGCAATATAGACTAAGTCGACATCGGAGCGTCCCAGTAGCTTTTCAATGTCTTCGATATCTTCCAGTCCGAAACGATTCGCGGCAGCGATCGCAGCGGGACGCGCCGTGCCGGCCATTCCAGCCAATCTAATACCAGGAAGCTGCGCGAACTGTTGCAGGGCAAACAAACCAAAGCCGCCACAACCAATCACACCTAGCCCGATCTCGGCATCCATGAACGGACGAAGTGCGAAAACTGTACCAGACCCGCGCCGCAAGACGGCGGCCGGCGAAACGTCGCGGTCCAGCGAATCTAAGGTGCTTGACGGGAGCGACGAACAGGAGTGGAATCACCGTTCTTGGCGGATTCGTTATCACTCTGCTTTCGTTGAGCGCACCATACCCCGGCGCCAATAAGAGCGGAAACACCCGCAACAGCGGCTGCCTTTCCGCTGATGGGACGTTCGCTTTCGGTCGAAAGCCGATTCTCGCCTCGACTTTGTTTAACACTTTGCACAGGCGCGGTGGCCGTTGTTCTAATCGCAACGGGTGCTTCTTCACCGGCCACCTCAATTGCCTGGTAAAAGCCAACGGCCGAATCGAAGTTCGCATGCGAGGCCGGTGTTACCAAGCCGCTTTCGGCGATCATTGAAAAGTCGACATCGCTCGATTGGCCGTTGTTGAACTCGAGCATGACCATGCCGCCTTCAGCGTTGGCCAGCGCGAAATCTGCCAATGCCAACGCTATTGGCGTGTCGTCCGATGCCGAATCGTACGTGGCGTCTTTTGCGACTTGCGAATCCAAAGCGTTGGTCTGCCAAGGCGCCATCTCTAATTCTTGCAGATGTTCCAGAACTGAATTCGCTGCATCGTAAGCACCAACACTAGAACCACCCGCAGTCGACTCCGATGTTTGAACGGATGACGATTTGGAGAGTTCCATGAAATCGTCAAATGAGTTGTCGCTGAGAAGGGTATTCTCGCTCGTCGTTGCCGGCAGTGCGCGATCCGTCGTAGAGTTATTCATCGCCATCAGCAGATGCGGCGAGTAGGATTGCAGCGCTGCATCGATGGCTGTGTTGGGAACGAGCGAGACCTTGTCCGAAAAGCGAGCGATAATCTGCGCAGCCGATGGGATCGCGGCCGATGTGGCCGCCGCCGACACATTCGACAAATAGAGGCCGTTTGACGTCTTCGAGATGTTTTGCATCGCCTTTGACTGAGGCTGATCGCTTGAGAACGGCGGAGGCGCGGTCGCGCGCGCTACCGAGGGCTGCAATGGCGGCGGCGACGGCGAATAGCTTTCAAAATACGGCTCGTAATTATTTACATAAACAAGGACGAGCATGGGCGACGCCACCGTCGAAGCTACCGCCGGTTGATTCGGCGAAGCAGACGCATTCACCGAAACACTTGGGGAAGGTGATCCCCACGGACCACCAAGAGCCCATGCGCCTCGACCATCGCCGATGCTATTGTATGCAGGGTGATACGGGTTGATTGAATCGAGATGGGCGTAATACAGTTCATCGCCGCGCGGTATCAGACCGTCTCCGGCTGCGACTTGCGATAGCGGCGCGTAAACGTCGTCATTCTCGCGCAGCGGTCCGCCGTATTCGTACTTGTCGAGCGCATATTCGCTTGACGCGCCCGGGCTTGTTCCCAGGCTGGCCGAAAGCATCGAGCGACATTCGAGGCGTTCAAACTGCCGACTGCGAAGCGAAGAAACTACTCGACCAAGGGTCCGTCGCTTGCGACGGAGCACAATCAGTTTTGAAATTCGGCGGAACATGGTGTTCGTAATTCCTGCGGTGACGGTACTGTAATCCTAACATTCCGATCTAATTTACGCGACTTATTTTCGGTGAGTTCTTGCATTCCGACGCGGAGATACTAGCTTTTCGCTCGTCCAACAACTGGCGAAACGCGGCATGATGGGCTAGTTCCGCCAGCGAAGCATCCTGCAAGCGGTTGGCGTCGAGACCCTTATCGAGCGCATCTCGAAGAGTGACCACTGCTGCTTGCGCAAATTTGTCCTTGGTGATTGTCGCTGCCGGATCATCCGTGAATTGATGGTAGACCACCGCAAATTCCTGCACCACGGAGAACAAACGCTCCGGATTTCCAGCCCATAAATCCTTGCGCTTCAGCATGATTTGCAGCGCGTCGTCGAATTTCTTTTGAGTAACGAGATTATGCGCGTAATTAAAGTAATGGCGGCTGAGCATCGCCCGGAACGTCTCGTTATTGTCGCTCAACTGCAGCGCACCAACTTGCGATTCAATCGCCTTCTTGTAAGCCGTGACAGCCTCCGTCGGTCGAAGTTGACGGTCACGCAACATCGCCAGGTTATTCCACAGGTTTCCTTGCGAACTCAGGAGTTGAGCATCCGAAGGACTCGTCTGCAGTAAAGTATCGATAAGTTGCAGGGCTTTCTGGAAGGATGCTTCCGCCTCGGAAAAATGGTCGCTACGACTTTGCGCCATCCCCAAGTTGTTGTAACTCATCGCTAGGTCATTGCGATAGGCAGCCACTTGCGGCGATAAGCGCACTAAGTTTTCCCGTATTTCGATCGCATTGGCATGGCACACCTGGGCGTTCTTCCAATCATTGTTTTTCGAGGCCAATGAACCAAGATTGTTGTAAGCACGCGCTAACTCGAATTGATAGTTTCGATTGACAGGCGTGGACTTTACGAGATCGCGATCGAAAGTTATTGCTTTCTTGTACGCATCCGCTGCCGCGGCTGGATCAGAATCGCTCAGCAGGCTGGCGAGATTGTTGTAGCTCGCGGCCAGCGCGCGTCGTGCCGCATCCGTGCTAGCGTTGTTGACCAAAGGGTCCTGAATGGCCAGGCGAAACTCGCGCGCAGCGGTGTCGCGATGTTGTGCTTTCAAGTAAATCAAGCCCAGATTCGAATGGGTCGTGGCCAGGTCGGCGGCAATCTCGACGGAAGATGGCTCCTCGTCCTTCAACGTGGTTTGTAATTCGGCCGCTCGAGTTAGCATAGCGACGGCTTCGGGCAAACGACCGTCATCGGCAATCAATAAAGCCAAGTTATTCAGGCTTAACGCCAGGTTTTGCTCGTAGTCGGAGTTATTCGGTTCACGCGCGAGCGCACGCTCCCAAGTTTCCTTCGCCTTGGAATGCGCTTCGATCGCACCCGGCCGGTTTCCCAACTTCGCGTGAAGTGTACCCAGGGCGCCTTGGGCGCGCGCCGCATCGGCCACGAACAAGGGATCTTCGCCGATTTGGCGCACAAGACGTTCGTAATCTTCCACGCCATCCTGCAACATGCGCCGCGTAACCGCTTCAGCGCCAGGAATTGGCACAAGTTCGTCCGCGACCCTGTCATAGACAGCTCGCAGACGCGAACTCTCGTCGCGCAACCGGTCTTTGATGGTGCGCTGGTCGGCCGCGAAATGTGCCGATCGTTCGCGAGACAATAAAATTGAACTGGTAACAATGGCGACAATTGCTACCGCCAGTACCGCGGCCGTGGCGTACACAACTCCGCGGCGACGTTTGGCCCACTTGGTTACGCGCGAAGCAAGGCTGGGCGGGCTCGCCAAAATCGGTCGACCTTCCAGCAACCGCTGCAAGTCATCGGCCAACTCCTTCGCGGTTGCATACCTTTCGTGCGGAAACTCACCCAGGCATTTCAAAACGATGGTTTGAAAATCGCTCGGAATATTTCGATTCCAGTGGCGCAACGGCTTCGGAGCAGCGCGCTGACGCTCGAATAGCTTGGCCACTTCGCCTGCTTCATCATCCGGGTGGTTCAGCGTCGCCAATTCGTAAAGCGTCAGCCCGAGCGAATAGATGTCCGTCCTATGATCCACCAGCGACAAGCGACCTTGCGCCTGCTCGGGGCTCATGTAGCGCATCGTGCCCAACACATCGCCCGATTGCGTTAGGCCCTGGTCATCACGGCAGCGTGCCAGGCCGAAATCGGTAACCCACAATTTGCCCTGGTCATCGAGCAGCAGGTTGGATGGCTTTACATCGCGGTGGACCACGCCGTATTCATGGGCGGCATGCAACGCTTCGGCGGCCTGAATTCCCAAGCGTGCCACTACCCGAATATGATCGGCCGTGTCGGTGGCTCGCATCGGCGGCGACGCCGGAGACTGGTGCCCGGTTGGTTCCAAATAGCCGCCAGCACGCTGGCTGTTGTACGTCAGCCCGTTGTTCCGAACCGTGATGTCGCATGGTGCCTTGCCAGGCGACCGTAATGCATTGAGCAAGCTCGTGAGCGACTGCCCTTCGATGAGCTGCATCACATAGTAGTTGGTACCGCAATCCTCACCGATGGCATAAACGGGAACAATATTCGGGTGCTGGACCTGAGCGGCGGCCTGGGCTTCGTTTTTAAAGCGTCCCAGATGTTTCGCGTTTTGAGCTGAAGTGAATGGCAGAACTTTCAGGGCCACCCGGCGTCGCAACGAAAGCTGCCAGGCTTCATACACGACGCCCATCCCGCCGCGACCGAGTTCGCGGACCAGCCGGTAATCGCCGATCGTCTGCAGTGAGGCGGGAATTTCAGTCGAATGCTGCTCGTCGCGCTGCGGATTCCCATTTGGCTCGATCGCTGCGGCATGAAACAAGTTCAGACCGCTCAAATAACCGCGAAGCTGCGGCGCATCGGCCGGATGCCGTGCCAACAACTCCTCCGGCGTAACGCTTTGCCCTTGTTCAATCGCGACGAGGTATTCGTCGAGAATGCGCGCCAGGCGTTCCTGATCGGCAGGCGCTATTTCGGTCGTGGTCGATGGGGAATTCAAGTTAGCACTCACTCGAATCTTCTTGCGAATACGCCTGTCGGAGTTTTTCAATGGCCCGCAACCACAACATGCGAGTCGCTCCGACCGAGCGGTCCATCCGTTTGGCGACCTCTTCGAAAGGCAAAGACTGCAAATTTCGGAGAACGAGCACTTCGCGGTAGTCGTCCGGCAACTGCGCCAATCGGTCGGCCAGCACGACTGCTTCTTCACGTTTTTGCACGGCCATGCTGGGGCTCGAGATTGCCGCCGGAACGAGGGCTGCCACTTGAATCGTCGAATGCTCTAAGGCGGCGCCGATCCGCTCGATCGAAATTTCGCGCCGAACGTCCCGGCGCGCAGCCAGCATGTGCTGTTCAACGAACGTGGCCAAACTGTTCACGAGAATCTGCCGCAGCCAAGCGAGCAGTTCTTGTTCGGTTGTGCCGCGGAACTGACCGAAGTGTTTGTGGGCCCGGAGCATTGTTTCTTGCACCACGTCCGAGGGGCTGACACGCGGTTGCAATCGCTTTTCAATCTGCATCGAAGCGAGAACAACCAGGTAATTACGGTATTGTTGCAACAGAACGCCGAGACTACTCTTGCTGCCCCGGCAGGCGCGATTGAACAAAGCTTGGCTATCTTTCGGCGACGACGACGTGCCGGTCGCTTCGCCCCGGCGCCGGGAGCCGGTCGACGGCGGGTTCGACTTCTTCGAATTCCGGAGATTGGTGGACATTCCTACCATTATGATCGCAGAAGGCAGGTTTCGCGCAGCGTAAGCACCTCTATCGGGGGACCGATTTGCGGCGCGTTTGTCACGGTCAAAGGCGTCCTCTCGCCCAAATTCTCCGAGTTAAATCCGCCGCAGCTGCCAAATCGCAAAGAAAACTCGTCAAACATCCAGCTTTTTGAACCAGGCTCGGGAGTCCATGGTGCCGCCAAATCCGCCAAAATCTCGTCCCACAACCGCATCTTGGCCTTGGCGTGGCGCGGAACCGTTTTCCCCGGTCCTTATCCTTGACGGCACTGCAGCTGACGGGCCAAGGACTGACCGCTGGAGAACATCCACCGGCTGAGTCGTTTGGAATGCCAATGGTCCAATTTTCCCCGCCTCAACCACTTTGGCCAGAGGCTGCCACAGCGGGCAGGACATTTCACAGCGGGCCGGAACAAACCTAATCCCTCATTTCGCGGAGAGGCAATTCTATGCGGGCACATCGTTTATCGCGATTCGAATCCTTGGAAAAGCGTTTGGCCCTGGCCGTTACGGCGGCCGTGACGGATGGCGACCTCGTTATTCAGGGAGATGCCGACGGGGCCGTGCAAATCGTCGCCGTGGGAACCGGTTCGTACGAAGTTCGCGACAACGGCGTGCTCATCGCCGATAGCACGACACTTACCGGCGTCACCGATGACATCAAGATCAACATCGATAAATCAGCCGGTGCCGATAACAAGGTAACGCTCGACTTGAATGGTCAGACGGTCGATCAAGTTTCCGTAAAGCTCGGTAACGGAGCGAATACACTTGACATCTCGAATGGCACGGTCGCCCGGCTTGCCTATCGCGGCGGTAGCGGAGCCGATACGGTCACGCTTGGCTCAACGGTCACGGACGGCGCGCGGATCGGTCTCGGTGACGGTGATAACAGCCTCACCGTCAACGGAACGGTCAACAATTTGGGCGTTCGCGGCGGTGCTGGCGCCGATACGGTGACGCTTGCGGAAACGTCGTCGATTACCAAGAACGCCTTTCTCGCGTTGGGCGACGGTGCGAATAGTGTGACGGCGGCCGGGGCGATTGGTAGGTCGCTTAAGGTCGATGGCCGAGATGGAAACGACACGGTGACGATTGCCGCAACTGCCAAGATCACCGACGCCTTCTTTGCCCGTTTGGGTGCCGGAGATAACACTGTCACTCACAACGGCAGTGTTGGCGGCAATTTCACCGTTGAAAGTAACAACGCGAACGACACCGTGACCATTGCCGACACGGCGGTCATCGGCGGCACCAAAACACTGGGGCTAGGCACTCAAACGGATAATGGCCACGACTGCGACCAAGGTCACGAGCACGGGCATGTCGGGGCAGGGCAGGGCGGCCTCAACGGGTTGACCGGAGGCGAATCGCATAACTGCGGAAATAGCGGCACCACGACAACAACTACGACCACCACCACAACTTCTGCCACGAAGCCGGTGCCTTCGGTAGTAGCTACTCGTGTTGGCACGTTGCGCCTGCGTCGATAGCAAGCAAGGCATTACGACCAACACAATTCTCTCCTGGGACGAGAGCGGCGGTGCGTGTGCGGGTTGCCACCCAGTGCCCATCGGGGCGACTTCGCACGCGGCCGCCGCTCGGCGTCGTTCTCTCCACGTGTACCGATTGTCGACAAAGAGCATTGCTTGTTGCGAATGATCGGCGTCGCAGTGGCAGGGAAATGCCAAGCTGGGTAACGTCAAACAATAATTCTCGCACGCTCGCCAGAAACCGCTTATTCCGAACAAGTGATCGGGACTGAGCGTGTGGCCGATGCTATGTCAAGAGGCTAACGATTTCAGTTATTGCGGATTCCGCGAAAGAACCTCGTTTTCGTCGTCACCGCAAATACGATTGGCGTTTTGATGGATCAAATTCGATAATCCGGAGGCCAGAGGACCTTGTCGGGCACTGGTCGACGCGATAATAATGGAACCTCGGCCGGGAATCGTACCCAGCCGACTAATACAGACGCGGGGTGGAGCAGCCAGGTAGCTCGCGAGGCTCATAACCTCGAGGTCGCAGGTTCGAATCCTGTCCCCGCCAATCTGAACACTTGTACACTATCGCAAGAGTTCGCAAACCCCGGCAAAGTCCGGGGTTTTTCATGCGCACTGCTTTGCTCGTGCGAGTCACTGCGACCCGAAACGTGCGCCGACTGCGCCGCTTTTTGCGCCGCTTTGGTGTCGTCGCCTGCGCCTTCCCCGTTAGATCGCCCCGTCGCCACTTCGTCCCTTGGCTCATCCCCCTTCACGGCTGCCTCAAAGTGCTCCTTGGTGGTCATCAAATAATGTCGCAACGCCACCTTGGGGGTGTTGCCAAGCCATTCCGTGACAACCTGCACAGGGTACTTCTCAACCAGTTCCGTTTCCCGGCTTGCCCGCAGGTTGTGGAACAGGCGGGGCCAAGGGGTCAGGCCGGCCCGCGTGACGATCTTCTCAAAGGTGGTTCGCAGGTTTGTATTCATCCAGCCGCCCGGCCCCATCGCCGACTTGCGGAACCTTTCATCGACCACGTACACCGCGCCTTCCGGAGCCAGCTCGAAGGCCTTGTCCAGGATCGGCCGCAGTTCGGGGAATAGCGGTATCGTGCGGCTCGCCTTGCCGGCGTGATGTTCCGTCTTGGGCGACGTTACTACGATCCGGTCGGTATCCCACAGCACGTCCTGCCAACGTAGCGACAGCACTTCGCTAGGGCAGCGCAGGCCGGCGTAGCGAGCCAGGGCAACGATCGATTTCCAATGGTGGTCGGGACAGGCCGCCAAGACCAGTTTGATTTCTTCTCGCGTCACAAAGCGCTGCCGATCCTTGATGCCGGCCGCAGCCGCTTTCACACCTTCGAATGGATTCTCGCCAATCAACTTCCGTCGTCGCATGGCATGGAAGAACGAACGAGCGACTTGCAGCCGCTTGTGAATCGTGGTTGGGGCAAGTTCACGTTTCACTAGCCACTGCTTGAAGTCGTCGGCGTTGCCCGGCGTGATGGTTTTCACGTCACGCAGTTCGCCGAAATAGTCATTCAGGTCGCGAATGACTTGCCCGCGCACGATCTTCGTCGCCGGCTTCAGGTCGGCGCGGCCGTCGATATACGCTTTGAGAAATGGCCCCAGCGCGGCCGCTGGCTTCGCTTCGGGGTTGGGGATCAAGCCGACGGCAGCCAGTTTCTTCTGCAACGCTAATTCTTGGTCCATTACCCACTGCGCCATTTCACCTTCGACAGGTTGTTTGTAATACAAGGCTTCCAGCAGCTTTTGGACGCGCCCTTGAATGCGCTCAGCCGTCCATTGGCAAACCCTGCCCAGCCGAATGGCCTTCCGCTCGCCATTGGGCAGCGTAAACAAGATTCGCCGTCTACCACCGGGATCGTTTGAAATGCTGGCCATAGGTCACTTACCTTTCTTCGAGGGCTTTCGGCCCATCACGATCTTCAGTTCTAGGAATTCGCCGAGTGCATTGAGGGCTTTCATCGACACCCCACGCTGCCCGTTGTAGAACTTCGCGAGCGCGCTTTCGTCGATGCCCGTTTGTTTGGCAATTTCGTAACGCGTTTGGCCGCAATCATCGATTGCTTTCCGCAGTTGATCGGTCAGTTTGGTAGTTCGTTTCTTCGTCATAATCGTATATTATCGCGTACTTGCCAATTTGTCCAGCACATTTCCATTTCAAATTGGAGAGAAATTTAAGCCAGCTACCACCTTGCCTGTAGCTGCCGTTGCTGTGTGTCAGTCATCCACATATCGATATTCACTTGCCCGGCGCCGAACCCCTACTCTCACCACCACCAGCACTTTGTCACGCACGAGCAGGCGCAACCACTTGTTGGCAAGCACGTACGAAATATTCAGCAGTTCGCCCGCCGTGCGACAAGACAGAAAGAACGGAGCCGCGCCGGAGATATGCTGTAGCTCCCGGCAAAGTGCGATCAGACTCCTAATCTCTGGCACTTCATAATTCAGCGCGACCGTCGGTATCGGTCTGGAAATGGCCGTCTGGAATATTCCCTGGATCGGCCCGCACCCAGCGGGAAACTTCACATTGCTCCAAGCGTTGGAGAAATCTACCCACGTTTCCGTAAAGTACTTCGTGCGAATTCGTGGTAGCGCCTGTTGGTGCCACCGCTCGACAATTGGGCGAAGTGTTTGCAGATCAGCGTCAGCCAGCGACGGAATGGCCTTGAGTAGTCGCGCGAAGTGAAACAGCTGGCGGTGACGAAATCCTGGCCCGGTCGGAATGGTCGCACCGATGGCCTTGGCAATAGCCTCATCCACAGGTTTACACAGACACACAGACACACAGGCAATTGCTTGTGTCTCTGTGTTAACTGTGCCTTGTGCTTTCCTATGACTCTGCAATAGCGTTTCTTTGACGGCCGTTGGCAGTGAGGGAGCATCGCATTCGTCGTACATCAGCCCCTCGACCCATTCCCGCTGAATGCCGTTGGCGGTGCTGGGGGGCCAGAGCGAGTGAGACGCCTTGCCGCTGGCTCCCAACTTGATTTCGAGCGGACCCCGCCCGGGGTCGGGCCAATGGACAGACGCCTTGCCGACGGCGTTCAGGTCCGCGTCAAAACGCATGATCCGGTGCAAACCGCGCCGGCTCCGGAACATTGGTGCAATAGGCGGCTCGCCGCCGAAGAGTTCCAGGATCGCCGCTTCCGCACCTGCCGAATCGCCCTCGATATCGATCAGGCCAGAGCGCGGACCGTATAGCACACCCACGTTCAATTCGCCGCGCAGCTCAAACGCGCGATCGATCTCCTTCAGGGTCCATTTCTTTTTCTGCCAGGCCAGGCCGTTTTGCTGTCCGTCCCACCCGTCGCCCAAAGGCTTTTTGCCATCGGGCGGACAAAGCGTAATTGGCAGTTCCGCGCGGTGCAGCTTGTGAGCTTCGGCGCGGTTGTTACTCTTCATCGTCGCCTCCTTCCAAGTCGAGGCCCTTTAGCGTGTCGGCCACAGTGCGGCGCACCCCGGCTAAAAATTTGGCGTCTTGGCGTTCGGCCGCTATCTCGGCATCGAATGCCTCACGATCGATGACGCCCTCGATGGCAGCGCGAACGATGTCCTGTAAGGTTTCTGGGGCGAGTGCCTCTAGCTCGAAAACATCGTGACCATGCCGTGCGACAAACTTTTTGTACCGCGACGACGAGGCCTTGGCCTTCATCATGGGTGGCAGCTTGTGCTGCTTCACCTGCGCCGCTGTGAGCGCAACCTTGATGGGGTGAACGGTGCTAATGCCGAAGTCATCGCGCATCGAACGGGCGAAGCTGTGTGCGATGTCTTCTCCTTCGCAGTCGAAGTCGCTGACGATCAAGAGAACGAGCTTATCTTTCCCGCTGCGCTCGAAACGCTGCGCCATCGAGTGCCGCGGAGCCAGAGAGCAGTACCCCCGTCCGGACGTGAGCGGCACGGTGTACTCAGCCGCCACCGGTTGCACAATTGGCTTGACGGTGTTCTTCTCAACCACAATTTCAATGTGGTTCGGTTGCGACTGCAACAAGTTGCGCCAAAACCCCTTGAACATTCCGGCCAATTCCTCCCGCACGAACGGCCGTACCGTTTGATGTACTTTCCACACTTCGACCGGCCGAGTTTCATCGGCGATGGCCTCAAACGGGATCGACGGGCCGAACGCTCCTGCGATTAGGCCAAATGGGTCATCGGTATCGCATCCAGCATCCAATCGGGCGCGAGTCAGGAGATCGCATAGATCGTGGTAGCTGGCCCGATCGTTGCGATAGACTGAATCTGGCTTGTTCGCATGACGCAGCGGTGGGGCATTCAACAAGCCGTAATGAATCTGACGGTCAGAGAGCGGCCAAAATTGGCGGCGCTCCATAATTACGGCATACGCAGCAGCCAGCATTGGCAGCTTGGCCGGGCTGATCTTCTTCCGAAGTCGGACTTGTCCGACTTTGAGCGGAGCCATCTCCACCGCTGCTTTTTCACGTCGATACCGCCACAACTCTGCATGGGCATCAACGGGATTGATGCTGACCAGTTCCTCGCGCAATTTCTCGGCATTCGTTTTGTCCCGTTGCCGATTGTGTTCGCGGAGCAAACGAACGAAGGCATCCAGATCATCGGTACGGCGGATCGCCAGGCGGCGGACGGGAACAGCGTCCAAGCCCGCCAGCTTCGCGGCTGCGTAGCGCCGATGCCCAGAGACGATGAAGTTATCGAGGGTGACGATCAGCGGCTCCAGGAGGCCATTCTGGCGAATGGAGCTCGCCAGCGCTTTGATTTCCGGGTCTGTCGGATCGACCGAACGGTAGATGGCATCATTCTCGGGCGATGGCCGAATCGCGGAGATAGCGACCGACCGAACGCCCGCTTGCCGCTCGCGCGTTCTGGTCGCGGTTGCTTTTCGCTTGGTCTGCGTCATCGCGCACCCCCTTCCCGTCGTGCGTCGATCCAGCCTCGCAGGTCATCCGGTGAGTAGCGGACCAGTCGGCCGCAACGCACGTGGGGCATCGCAGGCTGCTCCTCAAAAGTCATGCTCCAGAGCTTCCGCTGACTCACGGCGAGCATTGAGGCCGCAGTGCGGGGGCTGACTAGCAGCGAGGGCTGTGTAGAGTGATCGGTCATCGTGGGTTCCTTGGCGTGGTCGTGCATCGCGGAGTGCGACGCACATACCCCGTATCCCTCGACGGCAACCAAAACCGTCAACTGCCAGCGCACGAAAAAAGCCGCAGAGGCTTGCACTCTGCGGCGAAGAAAAGTTATTCGTCAAAACTGGCGTCAACACGCCGTCAATTCGCTACTGGCTGCCGTAAACGTCGTCCAATGGATTCCCTTCGTACTCTTCGTACTGCTTCGCCCGCTGTGTATGCACGTCTCGCCGCCGCCCAACTTCATCGGCTTTCTCACCTTTGCGGTGTTCTTTCCACCATTCGGTTTGGGCGATGCATTGTTTAGTGACACCGATAAGGTCTCCTAGGTCCTGCGTCGATGCCGTCGCGGGAAGGGGGATAGCAGCGTCTATCTTCGTCAGCTTGTCGTTCGCCGACAGGTTTCCGTCTTGCAAAATGGCTGCTGCTCTTTGGAACTTCTCATCGGCCATGCCGCCCGTGAACACGCTCAACAACCGGCGCATCGCCTCACCGCCGCTCACATCCTCTACATCGGCCGCTTCGCCGACACGCGCAACTGTCCTGCTGGCCTCACTATTACTTCCGGCCAGGTCGCAGAATTGAGAGAGACTCCAATCGGCCACTTCACTAGGTCGTTTGCCGTGGGTGTCGCAGACAATCGCCAACCAGCGGTTCACACCGGCGGCATCGAAGGCAAATCCAGCCGCCTCACACTTGGTCAGGAACCGCTCAACGTCGGACCAACTACGGAGAATCCTTTCACTCTCCGCAACTCTGCGCCCCCATATCCAACCGGGGTCTTCCAAATGATCCTCTTCATCGGGATCGGCGATGTCTCGCGCGGTCTGCTTCCGCCGCTCCAGGTCCTTCAGGTAGAGATACAGCGTCTTAACCGTGTAGGGCGAAGAATCCGCCATTGATGCACCATCCTTTTGGCGGGCCGATTGGCCGGCCGCCAAGGCGATAGTGCATTCCTCGACGAACCGGCTAATCGCGTGCGGGGATCAGCCGCAAACCCGTACCGCCACTTTACACCCAAAGTGGACACATGCACAGCAAGGCCAAAACTTGGGCCTCTAGGACGCCTCCAGAATCGCTCGGAGGGGGTGGGTCGAGGTTTGATACCCTTTCCTCACCCGTCGCTCTAGGGCCGCTTCCACCACGTCTATCGCCGCAAAAAACCAAAACACCGACTCCGCCAAAGGTATTATCAATGGTGACGTTGGAACGGTGTTCGCGTGGGGGTCCGGGTCAAACTGCCGATTGCTGGGGGGCCCCACGGGGGTACCACCAACCGGTAGCTTCTCCACCCCTTCCTACCCCTTCGTTCACTTGGCCGTCCGCGCCATCGCCAGGACGGCTTGCCGAATGGCCTCTGGCAGCTTCTGCCACATCGCGACCACCTCCGCCAACTCAGCGTCGGAATCGCCTTCCCGTGCAGCAAGTGCGCCGCTTTTTGCGCCGCATTGAGAGGTATCAATGGTGTTTCCCGAAGGATTTGAGGCAGGTTCGAATCCTGTCCCCGCCACTTGTTCTAAGTCTAGCCGAACCTTGAACTTAGGTTGCCAGCCGGCGTTCGACTGTGAGGCCCGAAATTCCGGGAGAAACCTGTACCGTACAGGATTCCCGTTATTGGAGGTTTCATCATGTTGGACGCCGTATCTTTGCGCACCCCGAAGTATCGCCATCACAAAGGCAAGAATCGCGCCGTGGTTACGATCCGTGGCCGCGACATTTATC
>JAKOXH010000075.1 GCA_029781135.1 Planctomycetota bacterium | reverse complement strand
CCTGCAACAGGCGTGGAACGGCCGCGTGTGGATGAATCCGCCATTTGCACAACCACTAATTGCTAGATTTACGAACAAGCTGGTCGAGTCGATAAACGCTGGCAACGTTACCCAAGCGTGTGTACTCGTCAACAACGCCACAGAAACAAAGTGGTTCCGGCAACTGGCCCACGATGCGGCGGCAATTTGTTTTCTGGCCGGCCGCGTTCGCTTTTGGAATCCGAGAAAGAGAAGTGCCGCACCATTACAGGGGCAAGCCGTTTTGTATTTCGGGCCAAATGTGGCGGGATTCGTTGAAACATTTAGGACACTCGGAATCGTTTACGGCGCGAAGCTGGGGGGCGGCACCGATGACTAACATGGAGGCCCTACCCAAGAATATAGACGCTGAGAGATATCTCATCGGCTGCCTGATTCGCTTCCCCGACCGTGCCGACGAAGTATTCTCGCGACTGACCGCCACGGACTTTTTCGACCTGGAACACGCCAAGATATTCCGTGCTGCCCAAAAACAATTTGCGGCCGGCGGCATCGACCCGGTGTTGCTGGCGCGGGAAGTAGGCGCGGCGCAAACGCTGGTTGAACTCGGAATGAATCCGGCGAACGCGCCGGCGACCGCCGTTCACATTCCCACCGAAGTGGCCAAAATTGTGGAGTGCCGACGCAAACGGCAGCGGTACGACGCGCTGCAGACGCTCGCGTCACACGCGCTCAACGGCTATTCATCAGAAGCCATCGACATCGAATTAGAATCATTGCGGTACGATTGGCGACGGGAGACAGAAGCCACAAAAGAGCCGGAAACATTTACCTTGTCCGATCTACGTCGGCAGTATGCAAATCTCAACCAGCCGATGGTAGACGGTCTCTTTCGGGTTGGCGAAACGGTCAATATCATTGCCAACAGTAAGAGCGGCAAGAGCTGGCTCGCGTATGGTCTGGCGTGGTCTGTAATCGTTGGCGAACCGTGGCTCGGGCGATTCGCTACTACCCCCGGCAGGGTTTTGCTGATCGACAACGAACTGCACCGTAACACGCTCGCCCATCGCATCCCGGCGGTTGCCGCTTCGCTGAACATCGACGCCGATTTCTACGGCAGTGACTTCACCGTCCGACCGATGCGTGGCAGGCTCGCCAGCTTGGCGGACATCGCCAGTAGTTTGGAGGCAATCGAGCCGGGAACGTATCGCTTGATTATTCTCGACGCCAAATATCGTTTCATCGCGCCTGGCACCTCCGAGAACGACAACGCATCGGAGACGCAATTCTACAACCTCATTGACCACATCGCGGACCACACAAAAGCCGCAATCATTCTCGTTCATCACGGCAGTAAGGGCGACCAAGGCGGGAAGCGGACCACCGACGTTGGCGCTGGTGCCGGCGCGCAGAGCCGAGCGGCGGATTGTCACCTCGTCCTACGTGAGCACGAAGACCCGGAGGTTGCGGTTCTCGATGCTGCCGTCCGCAGCTTCCCCCCCGTCGAACCCTTGGCGCTCCGTTGGCAATTCCCGTTATGGGTGCCGACCACGGGCGTCGACCCCAAAGCCATCAAGGGGCGGTTTGGCCGTCAGGAGGAAAAGCAGCGGGAGCGGGACCGGGAAGGGATGGAAAAAACCATTGCCGCGCTTCGAGAGGGGCCAGCAACTCAGTCAGTGCTCCGTAACAGAACTGGATACCGGAAAGAGCGGCAAGAGAACCTTATCAACCTCCTGTGCGCGGAGGGTAAGGCTGGGTTTCGAGAGGCGAAGGTTAGAGGCAACCAAACTCGCGAGTACTACCTCCCATGAAAAGTAGCGTACAACGTCCAACCGTCAAAAAACACCTTGTTTTTAGACGTTGTACGGAGGCCAACTTTTCAGCAAGCAACACCGCAATGCCGAGTGTCAGATATGAAAAGTGATAAAACACCTTGTTTTCCAGGCTCTAAGGACGTTGTACGCGACACCGTACAACGTACCGTACAAGGTAGAAAAGGGGTGGGGTTGTACGCCTATTACATAGGCGGCGTACAACCCCACCCTGTAACGACCAGCTACGTGGTAACGGACCACGTGAGCGTACAACGTCCAGAGCTAAATCTGAACACCTGAACCAGTACCCCGGAACACTCAAATGGACACCCGCACCCCACCCAAAGCCAACCCTGCCAGCCAGCTTTGGCGGTATGCCACACCGAACGAACGAACTATTTCCCCACAAAGCTCGCCACGGGAAGCTGAGTTGCGCCAAAGCGCTCGGGAGAACCTAACAACCTAGCCGGGAATGGTAGGTTCTCCCCGGCGATTTTGCGTAATTCAATTTCCCGGTGCGACTTTTTTCGAGAGAGAGTCCGTCCATCCGATGAATACCCCGCCAAATCGCACAGAATCGACGGAGAAGCGACGGCAGCCATTGCCGGTCTATCAGCACCGTCGGTTCCGCTGTCCGCAGTGTGGCGGCCTGGAGTTCGTTCTACGCAGCAAGCGGACTGGCAACGAGTCGATGCAATATCGCTGGTGCCAAGGTTGTGGGTTTCACTTCGTCCTCATGGTGCGTTGAAAAAGGTGGTAATAATTACCACTTTTGTGGACTGCCAAATATCGCCATGAAAACCTGAACACTGGATAATTCAATCATGCCACTCGCCACGGAACTAACCCCGTCGTACTACAGTGCCGGCCGGTTGACGGAGATTACGCAGGTCGCCACGCGGGAGCTCAGGCTACTGCTGGCGGCACGTGGGATTCAGCCAAAGTTTTATCAGGACGACGTGGATTTTTACGACGGCGTTGCCTTACTCGAACTGCAAGCCATTTTGCGGGAGCAAAATCAATGACCTATTACGGCCGAAACGATGAATGGGAAGATGAAACGACGCCGGCTCAGTGGGAGAAAATCCGCAAGCTGGCGGACGCCGGCGACGAGAGCCGGTTGATTGATTACTTGTTTGAAATTGGCACCATCGACCCGCGTTCCGCGCCGCTGTTCGTGCTGGCGGTTGCGGAGCACAAGCGGCTAGCCAAAATCTTCACCGACGGCGAGGGTGCCGAGCAGCAGGCGAGCCAGTTGCAGCAGCAACTAGAGTTCCTCTACCGCACACAGAACATCGACCCCGAAACGCACTATCAGCGCGTGCAGGAATTGCGGACGAAGATTGCCGAGCTGCGCGAGAAGGCGGGCGTGGCAGATTTGGCAGGCCGTCACAACCAGAGCATTTTGGAACACTTCCCGCGATTATTCGACTTGTCACCCGTGGGCGAAGGGGCCAATTTGCACTGGCCGCCGGCAGTGAGTCAGCTTAGCGTTCCCATGTACAACATGCTGCGAAAGCTGGGACTTCCCCAATACAAAGTCGAACCATTCCGCGACTTCGCGCCAATGGCGATGCCAAGCAAGCCAGTGCGGCGAATTGTGTCGCCACTTGTGGCAGCCGAGTACTTTTCACATTAGGAACGCAGGGGCTAAAAACATGACGACCGCAATTCAAGAACTGGAAGCACTACAAGCACAGCAAGCTCGCGCACGTAAGGAGCGGCAGCGGGAGGCAAGCGGCAAGCACGCTGTCGAGGAAATCTACCGTAAGCAAGGCGAGCGGCTGGCGAGTGAGTTCGACTGGCAATCGCACTGGGGCAAGCGACTCCCCGAAACGTGCCGCAGCCTGTTGCAGCGGCTCGGCTCGGCAGCGGGAATGGACAATCCTCACGCGCACGACGATTACACGGTTTGCCGGGCCGCGATTTCGTCACCAGCATTGTAAAGCACATTTTCAACGAAAATCGGCAGCATGGTGGTCGCCGGCTACGGCGAAGTTGCCGACACCACGAAAGGCATCATCGCCGAACTGCCGTCGCCTACGTTTTTGGCCAATGACCTGGTGACGATCGAGGAAACCACGCGGCTGCGTCGGCAGCGCAAGGGTCGGCCGGCCGAGCACGTGGCGTTCAGCGGAGCCACCACGCCGCGCAGTATCACCCGCTACTCGGCACAGATTACGTTCGACGAAATGGACGCCGTGGATAGCGGGACCACGACCGGCGCGTTCCTGATGTCGTTCACCGAACTGGGCCGGGCCGCACGGCGTTGCTATCTCGATCTGGTATGGAGCAAGTTCCTGCAAAATCCCGCCTGCTACGACGGCACGGCGATGGTCCATGCGAACCACGCCAACTCAATTACCACGGCACTCGGCAGCGCGGGGCTAAATAATGCCATGACCAAGCTGCTGGGGCAGTCGTTCCTGGCGGACAATGGGAGCGTCAACCAGTTGGGTTTGGCCGGCCGCTACCTCGTGGTTCCGGCGGCGCTGAATGAGAAGGCGCGGGAAGTGGCGCGGCTCTACCAGTTGGACGGCGATGCTAACAACTTGATTGTCGTCCCCGAAAATCGGCTTGGTGCGAATGGCACCACGGATCCCGAAACCAGCACGGTGATTACCAGTAGCGATACTTGCTGGGCACTGTTCGCACCGGCAGCACAGCGGCCGGCAGTGGTGGTGAGCTATTTGGAAGGCTCAAACACGTCGCCGAAAATAGACAGCTACACGCTCGACAAGGGCCAATGGGGCATGGGCTGGGCCGTGCGACTTGATATTGGCGTGGCGTTCGTCGATTGGCGTTCGATTGTGTTTAGCAGTGGGGCCGGTTGATTCTAGGAGCGGGCCGCGTGAAACCTCCGCGCCCAAGGGTGTGCCGGCGGCGGGTGGTTTTGCTCCTTCCCGCCGCCGGCGTTGAACTATGACGTTAACCGAACGCATCCAACTGGCACTCAACATTCTCAAACGTGGCGACGAGGCCGCGATTGAGTTCGTGGAATCGTTGCAGCCACCGTCGCCGCCAATCGAGCACTGGTTTCCTGACACCAAAATAATGTCGGTTACGCGCCGGCCGACGCCACGCGAGCTACGTCAACCGCCGCCGCTGGAAATTCCGCTGGCCACTTGGCGGCATGGCCAGAATTGGGCGCGGTGGGTTGAGGCGAATCAATAATCTAGTAGCCTTGGGCGACTAACGGGCACATTTTTAGAAAGGAACGCAGTATGAAACGTGATTTGGAGCTAATCCGCAAGATTCTCTTAAAGACGGAAGCTGGCGGCGAACACCTGGAGAGCATCCGCTTGGACGGCTACGAGGATGGGCTTGTGCGTTATCACGTGTGGTTACTCGAAAACGTGGGCTATGTGAACGCGCGAGCCAACCGCTTGACCTGGGCCGGCTGCGATTATCTCGACAGCATTCGCAATCAAGCCAACTGAGGTATCGAGTAGTGACGGCCACCACGGCGAAGCAGGAGGCGCGTCGTGGGGAAACCCGCTCTCATGGCATCAACTATCGCACGCTGCAGGGGCGGCGATTCGAGGGCAAAAGCGCCTCGGCAAATGATCCGGTGCTAGGCGACGTCGTGATCGATGCCGCGCTGGGTGCCGTTCGCAAATCGAGCCTTGGCCATTTGGGGAACTTTTATTGGTTACCCAGCAACGGCAACGGTTCTGACAGGAATCCCCTGGAGGATGAAGCACACGTGATCATTGTCGGTTCAGATAATCGAGTCAATTTCCCCACACCCAACGAAGAGGAAGTGATCCGCCATGAACTTTCGCGAATCAGAAGACATAGTGCGTGAGCACGCAGCTCTTCAACACATAATCGAAGAGATTGATCGGCACTTGGCCACGATATTCTCCTCCGCGCCCCTTCGCGCCGCCGACTTTGCACGCGCGATTGGGTGTGACAGGAACCAGGTGGATTCGATATTCGATTTGCTTGCGGGAAGAGGGGCCCTCGACTCAGAAGCAATGGTTGAATGTGAGCGGTGCCAGAATCTGAATTCCGCCGCCGCCTTTCGCGAGGCAACCGACGATGAGGACGGGTTCGAGTGCTCCAGTTGCGGCCGTGGTTTCCGAAGCCGCGCGCAGTCGCTCATCGTCTACCGCATGACACCCGAGTTCCTGGCCCGGCCCAAGCGAGAAGTTGAGGGTTCAGTTGAGGCTGCGATTCTTCGAGCAGCTGCCGATGCCGATAGCAATGTATTTAGGCCACGCGGCGACTTTTGGGAAATGACTTTCGAGCGAAAGACAGTCTACGTCAAGCATTCCGTTGGTCTCGAATACATAGCGCACCTTCTGGCCGAACCGAATCAATACATTGCCGCGGTGACACTGCACTCACTTCGAACTGGTGTCGCCCCCTTGGTTTCGACGTGGTCTAGTGGTAGGGTCGTGGATGGTAAAGCCCAACGTGATCGTGAACATCGCTGCCTTGAATTAGCAGAGCAATTTAAGGAAGCACGGCAGAGTCACGACCTCGGCCAGATTGCGAAATTAGAAAACGAAATGGAACAACTGGAAAAGGAAGTATCAAAGACCAAAGGATTCGGTGGACGGGCGCGCGAGTGGTCCGGCATTGACCGAGTAGGCAAATCGGTCTCAGGTGAGGTTTCGCGCGCCCGGGAACGCATCGGCACGCACCACAAGCCACTCTACCGACACCTCATAACGGCAATTTCGACGGGCCGCATTTTCCTGCGATATGCACCAGAACGGGAAATCGATTGGTTGACATGACGATTGCCGATTTGTGTAGAATTGCTGGTCGAAACAGCATTTGCGGGTGGTGCGAAACAGTTCCAGAGATTCTGCTCGATCGGCAGCAGGTTGTCCGCCGATTCAGGCCGCCCTTAGTTACATAGGACGTTTCCCGGCAGAGATGCACGCTTTCAGCCTAATATCCTGAATATTTCGCGAAACGCTGCCTTTGGCATTGCCAGCGACGTACATTCTGGCCGAATTCCTGATTTGACAATATATCGTATCCGATATATCCTTTTATTAGGTGGGAGCTCCTGAGATAGCAAAAAAGCAGGGAGGCGAAACAGACGAGCCATCGCGGAAACCACTGGTTTGGCTGCATGGTGAAGTCAAGACGCCGCCGTTTACGGCCGAAGGACGACAGGAAGCTGGAATGCTTCTGCGACTACTCCAAGAAGGTGAGCAATTGGGCATGCCGCAATCGGAGCCATTGCCGAATGTCGGTCGGCGTTGCGGAGCGTTGCGAGTACGGGATGCGGAGCACAATTGGCGGATCATGTATCGTGCAGACTCCGATGCGATCCTGGTGCTTGAGGTGTACTCGAAGAAGACACGCAAGATACCGGATGAAGTCATCAAACGTTGCAAGGACCGCTTAAGCCGTTATGACGAGGCCGTCAAAGCGGCCAATAAGAAATAGATAGAGGACAGATCAATGGATGCCGTTAAACGTAAGGCGATTGAAGCTGCGGGCTGGAAAGTCGGTGATGCCGCTGATTTTTTGGGCATGGACGTCGAGGAGCGCCAGCTCCTCGATGCCCGCGTGAAGCTCGCGCTGGCGATTCGGCAGCAGCGGCAGGTTCACGGTCTTACCCAGAAGGACCTGGGGGCTAAACTAAGAACGACACAGCCACGCGTGGCCAAGATTGAGCGAGCCGCGTCGGATGTATCGATGGATCAACTAATTCGGGCATTTACGGCGGCTGGTGGCAAGGTTGTTGTTCGCACCAGTAAGGCAAAGGCAACCAAGGGAAAAAGCAAAACGAAGATGGGCAATGTTGTGCTGGAGGTCGTGGCGTCGCGTTAGAGGGCCGAAACGCCCAGACTCTCTCGCGCGCGCCCTATGATCTGGAAAGTGACAGTTTCGCGATAGAAAATCACCCCAAAAGTGGGTAATGACGCGCCGTCGATTGCTCGTGTCAGATTCACAGAAACCAGTGCTCGAAGAGAGTGCAAACCCCGCCACTTGTTCTAAATCTAGCCGAACCTTGAACTTAGGTTGCCAGCCGGCGTTCGACTGTGAGGCCCGAAATTCCGGGAGAAACCTGTACCGTACAGGATTCCCGTTATTGGAGGTTTCATCATGTTGGACGCCGTATCTTTGCGCACCCCGAAGTATCGCCATCACAAAGGCAAGAATCGCGCCGTGGTTACGATCCGTGGCCGCGACATTTATC
>JAKOXH010000074.1 GCA_029781135.1 Planctomycetota bacterium | reverse complement strand
TGTTCGCCCTCGTGGCCACGCGTCACGGCGGAGGCAACCCGAGTCGGATCGGCCGCGGCAAAGCGGTTTTCGAGCGCTGGGTTGTAGGCGAGCATTGAGCCAAATGCGATTACGGTTGCGCCGACGAGTGCCGCAGCTTCTCGCCAGGCTCGCTTGACCACGTACCGCAGGCAGATCGCTCCGATCACCGCAAGCGCCGCGAGGGTTGCCGCACGGGACAGCGCGGCAAACGTGGCGTATAGCGTAAGAGCACCTGCCAGTCCATGTGCGACGCGGGCCGACGGCAGCGCCGAACATTTGAACGCGAGGTAAAAGGCAGAACAGAAACCGAGAAACTCGATCCGATAGATGGTAATCGGGTTTCCGAAGGGAGCGAATGTCGGGCCATTCACTTCGGGATTTCCGAAACCCAGCGCTCCAAACAGAATGAGCGTGAGCGCCGCAATCTCGGCGGTCCATGCGAATGCCGCCAGATCGGTCGGCAACCGGAAGGCCATGGAGATCAGGACGGCTTGAACAAATACCACGAGAGTGTCGAATGCGAATGTCGATAGCCCTTCAGGGTCTCCCGCGATGACCGCATTGCCTCCGAGATACATGTAGAAAATGGCGAGAAGCGCGAACCAGAGCTTCTGTCGTGCCGAGAATCCCTCGGTAGGCTCCGATTTCTGTCGGTGTACCATCCACAGGGCCGCGATCGCGGCGGCGATCGTCGCCCATATGCGCAGTTGCAGCCACCAAGCGCCCAGAGAGTCGTCGAAAAACCTGTCAAACGTGTAGCGGCCGGAAAGGGCGCTCGCATAAAGCAGGGCGATGCAAGCGATCCTCGGCAGATCCCCCACGATTCGTGTGCCCAAGACAGGTTGCCTCCAGGAACCAAACATCACTCGCCTCCAATCCACCCACCAATGCCGATCACGTGTTCAGCATCAAAACGTCTGCTCGGCTCACGAGGCGTCCATCCGATCCGGGCCCACGGAACTCGTCGTTCGCGCGATCCCGATGCAATGCGCCCTCAGCGGCTGACCCGGGCGTTGGTTGCACGAGGGGCTCTATTCATGAGCACGAAGTCCGCGAACCCTTGCAGGTACCCCAGCCCATACCCAAAATGGATCGTAAAGAAGGCGAGGAGGATTTTCGCGCCGAGCCTTCGTCCTTTCGCGAAGGCTGCCAGCGTGCCGGCGGAAACGTACGCAAGAAGGACAAGCGCGTATATCGCAAACAGCGATTGGGAGAATAGCGACGCAATTCCACCCGCCAAGACACCCAATACTAGCGCCGCGGGGGCGAGTTGCCGCGCGTTGGTAATGGTGCCGTGCTTGCGGTTCACATATACTTTCCAGTAGCCGTATTGAAAGTACTGCCTGAAGAGTTTTGTGTAGGACGAGCGTACGTAATATCGAGACCGGATCCTTCTTGAAAGCCAGATCTTGTAGCCAGCCCTGATCAATCGGAAATTCAACTCGTCGTCTTGGTTTCTAACCAGCGCTTCGTCGAATAACCCGATCTCCTCGAGCGCGGCCTTCCGGTATGCGCCGAACGCCAGGGTATCTACATATCCCTCGTAAGTTCCAAGGCGGAACATGGCGTCTCCCACGCCGAACGGCGAAGACATCGCCAGTGAGATTGCCTCTGCAACATCCGTTTCGTGTACGTTCTCGATGTGTCCGCCGACGCACCCGCATTCCGGGTGTGCCACGAGTTCCTCGGCGCAATTGGTGACGAAGTCCGGCGGGACTACGGCATGGCCGTCGATGCGAATGACCACGTCGCCGCGTGCGGCGCGGATGCCTCGATTCATTGCATACGGCACCGTCTTCTCGACGTTGTCCAATAGCCGAATCGACGGGTTTGCGCTGGCCATGCCAAGGACGATGTCGCGAGTGCCATCCGTGCTCATTCCGTCGATGACCAGGATCTCGAA
>JAKOXH010000063.1 GCA_029781135.1 Planctomycetota bacterium | reverse complement strand
AACGAACTGAGTTCCATGACCCGCCAGTGTCTCCGCAATCGCCGGATGGGCGAACTTGAAGAACTCTGCGAAGAAATCCACGCCTGGTCGGTCGACGTCACCGACGCCCAACGCGGCGTCGACTGGCAAATGAAAATCGACGACGCACGCGGCAAGCTAAAATCCGTCTACCCCAAAATCCTGATGTGACAAAGCACTAGGGTTTCTCGGCAAGTATCAAAACAAAAACCGGAGATCGCCCTGTGGCGACCTCCGGTGCTGATCCAATCGTCGAGTTGTTATGTCGAAACACACTCTCCGGGGTTAGAACGTATAGATCGCATCGATACCAAACAGCGTGTCGTTGAACTTTCCGCCAGTGGCGTTGGTATATGCTTGATCCGACGGAGTCCAGTTGAACTTCACTTCGGGACGAATCAACAGATTGGCATTCGCCTTATAGTTGAAGCCTGTGGTGACCTCATAGTACGACGACGTTTCATTGGTCACCTGGTTGCTCTTCCACCATTCGGCCCGCACGCCCCACTTCCAGCAATCGTTGATTGTGTAGAACACGTAGTTTCCGATGCCGTAGCTCAGGGCGTCGTTCAGCGCCGGCGTATTGGTGTTGGTGGTCAACAAGTCACTTTCCAGCACATACTCCCACTTCTTGCTGAGCGTGAAATCAATCACGTTGCTGTGCGAGTAGCCGTCGCCACGCCAGCCCAAGTCGCCGGCGGTGAACAAGTACGTGTATTTCACGTTGTCGTTGAGCTGAGCGGCAAAGCCACCTAGGAAGTTGTTGCCATCGCCGAACTGGTCGTAAGCAGTGTCCCAACCCAATGTCCAGCCTAGGTAATAGGTGACCTTATCGCTGGCTTTGTAGGTGCTCAGCACACCCGTGTGCATGAACGGTTCGCTGTTGAACTGCGAGAACGAATGGCTATAGAAGAAGTTGCCGGTCTTTGGCACGACTTCATAGCCCAGCGGCGTGAAAAAGTGACCGACTTTGATATCCCAATCGCCGTTGGCCAATTCAACATACGACTGCGGCAAGGCCCAGCCGTATTTGCCGTGGTCCCAGCTATTATCGTAGCCTTGCGGATTCGGATAGCCCGAGTTGCCGAACGCCTGGGTCTTTTGGGCATCGACACCGTACACCAAGTCAACGCGGTAACCCCAGCCCCAGCCACAATCGCTCTTGGCCAGCTTCTCGACGTAGAACCACTCTTGGTCGAAGTTCAGGCCGTTCGGGTTGTCCCAGAACGAAAGCAGATCGTTGTCGCGAACCGAAAGTGGGTCGTTGTTTGAGTAAAAGCCCATGGAGAGCCAGCCACCGTACGTGGTGCCGTCGCAGCACGGCGAGCCGAGGCAGCTTTGCAGTTTCCACGGGTCGCCAGGTTTGCAGCAGCAGCGGAATGGCCAGCAGTTCTCGATCCCCAGGTCGCCCCAATTCTCGCCGAAGCAACCTCTTGCGCCGCAGGCATTGCCGCAGCCACCGGCTTCATCGCCGCAGGCGGGTTCGGCAGCTTCCGCACAGCCGTTATCGGCTTTGGCTTCTTCTGCCGGAGCCGTTTTCTCTTCAATCGCTGGTGCCGGTGCGGCGGCCGGGGCGGCCGCTGGAGCAGCTGCGGGTGCTGCTGCCGGAGCAGGCGCGGGGGCGGCTTCTTTCTTTGCTTCTTCCTTCTTCGCAGCGGCATCCTCAAAGTAGGCTGCCATCGTGCTGCGAACTTGTGCCGTTTGCGGCGCGAAGATGTTCGGTTCAGCCGCCAGCACGAGGCTGGTCCAAGCCAAGCCGGCGCCGAACGCGGCGCAGCGGGTTAACAGGCGTTTCATAGTGGGTACTCCATTACAGGACACGGATACGGATCGACGTGTCGCGCCTTGGCCGGTCGCCGGGGGCCGGCCCAATTCGATCAACAGAAACTCGTGGATGGGCGGGGCGGGACAAACAGGCGGGAATCCAAACGACGATCATCGGGCGATGACCGCGGTCCAGAAGGAACTATCGGTGTCGTTCGCTAGCGGCCGTTAGCGGTTTGCCAGCGAGCCACGTGGTTGTCGATCCGATCGTGCGAATCGTGCCGATGGGGGAAAGGTTCCGCCTTGCGCTGTTCGGCACAGCGCGAACCTAGGAGGAGCGCGGGGGTTCGCCGGTTACTTCGTCGAATAGCGCTCGTACGAATTCTTCGGGTGAGAAGGGGGCCAAATCTTCGGGCTTTTCCCCCACGCCGATATACTTTACCGGCAGACCCACCTGCTGACGGATGGCCACGACCACGCCTCCCTTCGCCGTGCCGTCGAGCTTTGCCAAAACGATGCCGGTACAGTTTACCGCTTCGGTAAACTTGATCGCCTGACTGATGCCATTCTGCCCCGTGGTCGCATCGAGTACGAGGATCACTTCGTGGGGTGCGGCGGGAAGCTGCTTGCGAATGGCCTCTTGGATTTTGGTGAGTTCGGCCATCAGGTTCTTTTGCGTCTGCAGCCGGCCCGCAGTATCGACGATGCAGACGTCGATGCCCGTCTTGATCGATTCCTCGACCGCACGGTAGGCGACACTGGCCGGGTGAGCTTGCGGTGCGCCCGTGACGATCGGTACGCCCAGGCGGCTGCTCCAAATCGTGAGCTGTTCGACGGCGGCGGCGCGGAAGGTATCGCCGGCGCCGAGAAGCACCGTCTTGCCCTGAGATTTCAGCATGTACGCCAGTTTGGCAATCGTCGTGGTCTTGCCGCTGCCGTTGACGCCGCAGACCATGATGACCGTCGGACCGCTCTCGGCGAAGCGGATCGGCGCTTCGGGCTGGGCCATCAGTTCGCTGAGCTTCTTGCGCCAAGTCTCGACGACCTGTTCCAGCGTGACGACGCGGCCGCGGAAGTTGGTGGCCACCTCCTCGACGATCTGCTCGACGGCGTCGTAGCCCATGTCCGTCTTGAACAGCAGGGCCCGCATTTCGTCCAGGAACGGCTGGTCGATGAGCCGGCCCTCGGATTTGAAGAGGTCGCGGACATCGGTCTTCAAAAGTTGACCGGTCTTCTTGAGGCCTTGTTTGAGTTTATCGAAGAAGCCCATGAGGAGGATGCAGGATTGGGGATGCGGGGGGCAGGGAATGACGCTGAACGCATCATTTTAGGGGTTGAGTGGTGGTTGCGGAACGGGTTGACAGAACGGGGTTTTGGACGTGCGGATTTGCGATTCATTGATGATCGCATTGCCAGTATGCCGCCGTTTAGCCGCGACCGGGCACCACGCAGTGGTCGGCGGAGCGCGGGTGTAGCGTAGCCACCGTCGCCAGACGGTGGAAGAATTGCGACGAAACCATCCGCGTCTCGGAGAGACGCGGCCACGTGTGGGCGAGTCTCTCCGAGACTCGCACGGATCGGCAGGGCAGGCTCTACTGGTAGGCGGGCAGCGTGTTGACGATCTTCACCGTTTCAAGGCTGACGCGGACGACCTGGCCGACGAGGCGAACGATGTATTCTTCATCGTCGGGGTTGTTGGGGTCGCTGGTGATGCCGCTACGTTTGTCGGTGCTGATTTGGTATTGGTCGATGACCCAATCGAGAGCACTGCGGTTGCCGAGGCGGTATTCGAAG
Organism: Planctomycetota bacterium; assembly: GCA_029781135.1. Lineage (GTDB taxonomy): Bacteria > Planctomycetota > Planctomycetia > Pirellulales > Lacipirellulaceae > JABDGM01. The sequence continues at coordinate 14,828 of JAKOXH010000063.1, read as the reverse complement.
ACCGCGGGCGGGATTTTGGCGAGCGTGAGGGAGTCGTTCACCTTGAGTTGCGTCTTGTCTTTCGACAGCCGCATCTTCTCGACGTGGTAGGAAAGCGGTTCACCCTCGGTTTCGAGCCATTCGAGCGGCCAGGGCTCGAGTGATTCGTAGTTGAGGTGGAGGTCGGCGAGTTTTTTGCCAGCTTTGGCGAAGGCTTTGAAGTCGGGAGCGAGGGGGATGCGGGGGAGTTCACGTTTGAGGTTGTCGGCGAACTTGGTGCGGTAGCCGGGGTGATGGAGGATGCCGTAGACGTAGTAGAAGATGTCCCACTTGGTGATTGTTTTGTCTTGGTAATGCTCGCGGAAATGGTTTAGCGCCCAATCGGTGATGTTCTCGCGGCGGTTCGTGCCGTCTTCGTCGTAGACGTAGAAGGGGAAACATTGGTGGCCATCTAAGCTAGCGCAGGCATGCAAATCGACGATGCACTTCGATATCAAAGTGCTAAATGACTGGGCGCGGTAACCAATATCGCTTACGACGATAAGACGATTGGCCGATTCAGCTTCTTTATTTGGAAAGAAACTTGGGAATAGATACACCTCTTCATTCAGAACTCGGTCAAGGAAGAGATGGCGATGGCAAAATGGACGGTACAAACATAGCCGGATTTTTTCATCATCATATTTTGCGTAATTGCCACGTTGCAAATCCAACTTCAGATCGCGGCTCCACTTTATCTTGTCATACTTTACGAAATCATCGACATCCGCTGACTCATGAGCGCGCCTATAACGATCAACCTCAGAATTGTAGTCGTCTACAAAGCGCTGCATGCGGTCACTCAAGCTATCGCGTTGAAAATCATACGCGACATCGTCTCGACAGGTTGCTACACCTCGTCCGTACAACTTGAATACCGTGCTGTGTGCTTCATTTGCTGATGATTTCGCAGCTTTAGTCCCAACTGCGACAAAACTCGAGTAAATCGCACCATGTTCGGGAATGAGCCACGTTTGCCGCTCATCTGGTTTCAACTTCTTCCATTCAACACCCGTCAAAGAGCCGAATTGTTTGAGCAGCGCAAGTTTTTGGTAACGATTGAGTGTCTTTTCGACGCGCCAAAATAACAGATCGTTTTTGCGGTTTGAACTGCGACGAACTGCGACGGTAATCCCCACGCCTACCTGAATACCAAATACGTTATACGTTGTGCCGGCCAGCGTTGGATTCTGTCTGACGTTTCCTTCCAAATGAACGTGGTAGACCTGCGAGAAATCCTGCAACAAGTGTTTCCGCATTCCGTCAAATGCGATTTGATCGACGAAACTATTGTTCGACACTAAACATACGATGCCGTCGCGTTTTTCTAGGCGGTCAACTGCCCATCGAACGAACTTCACGTACATATCGGATAGCGCATTCTTGTTCGTTGCGGTCGAATCTTTCGCATAGGTCTCACGAATTCTTCGATCAACAACATCGTACTTCCGATTCTTGTTGTTATCATTTTGGTCAACTTGCCAGGCGTTGTACGGCGGATTGCCGATGATGACTGTGATCGGCGTCGCCTTTTGCCGCTCGACGCGCTCGGTGTTTCGTTCGGTCATGAACCCGAACTCGTATTGCCGTTTTTCGGCCAAGTCGAGCGTGTCAACAAAGCAGAGTCCCTCAAACGCCTCGTATTCGCCGGTGCGTTCGTAGTAGGCGTGTTCGATGTTGAGGGCCGCAATGTAGTACGGCAGGAGCATCACTTCGTTGGCGAAGAGTTGGTTGGCGTAGACGCGCTGGAGGTCTTTCTTGGGCACGCGGCGGAGGAGGTTCACAATGAAATTGCCGGTGCCGGTGCAGGGGTCGAGGATGTGGATGTCCTTGGAGCCGAGCGTTTTGCCGAACTCCGTTTTGAGCACTTCCTCGACGCTCGCGCACATGAAATCGACGATTTCTTGCGGCGTGTAGACGATGCCGTGCGTGTCGGCCACCTTGACCGAGTAGCCCTGGAAGAACCGTTCGTAGACGGTGTTGAGGAAGTGCTGCTTTTCGGTGAAGTCGTCGCCGAGGACGCGGGCGGCCGACTCGATGGCGACGTAGAAGCGGTCGAGCGATTTCAAGAACTGCTCGCGGCTGAAGGCCTTGCTGGCGAGGGCGTCGATCACTTTTTCGACTTCGGCCGCGATCACGTTGCGGCGAACGAAATCGGGGTTGTCGAAGATGGTGTCGAACAGCCGGATCGTGAGCAGGTGCTGGATCAGCATTTCATCGACCGCCGCCTGGCTGATGTTGGGATTGAGCGATTGGCGGCAGAGATCGAAGAAGGTCTCGAAGGCGGCTTGGAATTTCTTGTTGTTCTTGTGGGCTTCCTCGATTTTGGTTTTGAGTGCACCGGCCAGTTCGGGAACACGTTCCTTGAACTCTGCGACGGCCTGCTCGAAGCCTTCGATATCGGGTTCGGTGTGGCTGTAGAAAAGATTGAGCAGGTCGCAGAGCTGTTGGGCGTTGGTGAGATCGAAACGCGGTTCGACCGGCTGGCCGTTCTGGTAGAGAACGGCGGCGCTTGTGTCTTCGAAAATCGTGTTCGCGAGGGGATAGCCGAGGGCGATCTTCTTGCGGATTTCGACGTCGAGTTTGTCGGCCGAGTCCTTGGCTTCCCAGTAGCCGCGGTGGAGATTGAAGTCGTCGCGGAGCGTGCCATCCGGGCGGACTTGCTTACCGCGGACGCGGGTCGTTTGTTCGGGGACGAGGTGCCAATCGGCCTTCTTGCAGGTGGCGGCCAGCAAGTTTTGGAAGGCGGAGCGGATGGCCGTTTCGTGGGAGACTTCGTGGGCAGCATAGGCCGCGAGTTCTTCGTAGTAGGTTTTGATTTCCTTGTGGGTCGGCTTGAAGTGATGGGTGAACGGCATGCCGGATTGTACTGAGTTTCGCCGGCGGTGTTGAGTGGAGTGGCTCGCAGCGGCGGACGGAACGAGATATACACCGCGTTCGACGAAAGGTGAAAGATAACTCGTTTCTATTGGGTGCCATGCCCACGGCTCGGCGTGGGCATGTGAATGGCCGCACCCGCCTGGCCGATCAGTTTTTTCAAATGGAGCCCGAAGTGTGGCATGCTCTCGCGCAGCGTGAGCATGGAATCGCTTGAGCAACATGGCCACGTCGGAGTACCTCCGAGGCCATGCCACCCCGCCACCCTGCCGCGCATCCAAGACCGCGCTCGCGGCACTGCGCGAACTTACTCGTTGTGTCGGCGGCGGTGTGGGGTCGCCAATAGGGCGACGAGGAATAGCAGTGTGCTCGCAGGCTCGGGTACGGAGCTATTTGCCGTTGGCAAGCTCCCGCCAAGCGCCACGGCCTGGCCGAAGTTGGCGCGCCAAATGTCGTAATCGGCCGGGGTGTAGTCGACGTCTAAGCCGATGCGCCAGGTAACATAGTCGGCAGCGTCGACAGTACCATCGCGATTGAAGTCGCCGGGAAGATCCGGATGCAGCTGCACGAGAAGATTATCGAGTGCGAGCTCTTCCAAGTTGGGATCGCCGCTGTTGGGGTGTGTGCACCGTATCATCAGGCGATCGAAGCCGGTCGGGTCGGAGAATCCGAGGACGTTGCCGACCGCCCAAGGGCCGAACGTGCCGGAGGAAACGAGCGTGTTGCCGTTGTAGGTCTTCCAGTCGAGGACGGCGGAGTCATTGCCCCAAGGATAGGGGCCGTAAATGGCGCCGGTCGTCCAACCATTGCCGTACAGGAATTCGACGCCGTAAATCCTCTTGGCGTCGGTGGCGCTAATGGAAACCCAATCGGTATTGCCGAAGTCCCCGTCATAAGGAAAGTAGAAGCCGCCACCGGCCGGGTAGTACGAGTAGCCGACCGGAACGTCGCCAATTAGATGGAAGGGGTTGAAATAGGTTAGCGACGGCTGAATGCGGCCGTAGAAATCGTCGCCATAGTAACTATTACCGTTCGTACGGACATAGAGCCCATTCGATTGGTAGTCACTGAGGGGAGTGCCGCGGCCGTTGTAGTCGAGGGCATCGAAGTTGTCGAACCGATCGGCGACGGAAACGGCCGAGCCGGGGCCGATGGTCGGCGTGGTGGCGGCAGTGGCGGGAAGCGCCATCGTACATACTGCAACTGCGGCAATCATTGGAGATGAACGCCGGCGGAGGCACAGCGTCGTCGTCAACGCGACAACTACAAACAACCAAGAAGCTGGCTCGGGAACCGCCCCAGAGGACATAAGACCGCCGCTTCCAATGGCTTGGCCGAAGTGGGCACGCCACGTGTCATAGTCCGCCGGCGTGTAATCGATGCCGAGGCCCAAGCGCCATACTACATAGTCGGCGGCGTCGACGACGCCGTCTTGGTTGAAGTCGCCGGCGAGTGTGACCGGCGCGGCGGGCGTCACGAACATGTTGTCGGCCGCGAAGATTACGCCGTAATCGCCACCGGTCGGCGGTGGGCGATCGTAGTGAATGACCAAGTTATTGAAGGTTTGTGGGGAACTGAACGTAAGTGTTCCCGAGGGCCACGTGCCTTGATAATCGGTGACGGCCGTGTTCGTTCCCACCAAGGTGCCGTTCAGCGAAGCGGTGATGCGCAGCGTGGCGGAAGAATCCGTGTTCAGATCTTGCGGGGCGAATTTTATCGAGAAGTCGGTAAGCGTCGTCGTGGGAAACGAGACGATTAGATCGGCCGGAAAGACGCCATTCGGCGTGATTCCCAAGCCCGAAAAGCCAACGGGCAAGACGCCAATCACTTGCACCGTGTCCTGGATGGAAAACCCCTGACCCGTGGCCGAAAGGTGGGCAGTGACGCCGCCGACGGTAAGATCGAGTGGCAGCGATTGGTGTGGCGCCGCGTTGTCGAAGTCGAATAGCACGGGAGCTGCCGCGGCTTGGGCGGTGAGTAGCGCGGCCACAAATGTCAAAAGAGTTGTTTTCATCGGATGACCTCATTCATCGATCTTTGGCGCGAAAGCGCGCGAAATCGCACGCTGGGCGCGCAACGGCACATTCTCGTGTCATGAGATATGGCGAAATGTGTCGCTAACTTTCGAGTAACGCGTTTTGACAATTGAGGAAGCATTGCGCGCGCCAGTTCGATGAACGGTTCGCCGAATTTACGCTGGCCAGCGATTCAGCAACGCATGTCGACGGAAATTGATCGAACGAAGAGCACGCGGGACGAGTGCCCGAGCGGCATTATGTTGCGGTTTGAATGCCTCCTGAGTATGCTAGGTCGATGCCCCGTTCGGCGGGGGGACGAGCCGTTTCTGATTGCTCTTGGGGGGCTTCAGCAACGGCAAGCACGATCCGGCGAATTGTTTTCTCTATTCACCCTGCTGTTTTGATTGGCCACTTTCGAGGAAATAGTCATGCATTTTTCGGGACGATTCCGCGCCTTGCTGTGCTGTTTTGCAACTGTTCTGACAGCTGGTGAGGCCGGCGCTCAGTACACCTGGGTCGGTAGCGGCGCATCGCCACCGAACGGCATTTACAGTAATCCGGCGAGTTGGACTCCGAATTTTGGCCTAGTGCCAGGAGGTGCCGATCTTGCGTTCTTTAATGCCAATGCCACCTACACGGTGACGTTTACGGGCAATCAGGCATTGGGCACGGGTTCGTTATTAAACGGAAACGTCTCGTGGCTGAGCGACTCGGCGACGGTACGGCAATTTACGATCAATAAGCTGATTGCCGGCGGCGGAAGTCAAACGCTCACGATTGGCTCAACGGCGAATCCGGTGCTCGTGACGACTAATAACCCGCTCGAACTGGGGACGATCAATTCAGCGGGCAACGGGACGATCATCGTGAGCGGGGCGAACTCGACATTAAATGGTCCCGGTGCAATTCTGGGGAGCTTCAGCACGAGCGATGGTACACTGCGTTACCAGAATGGTGCCCAGGGCAGCATGACGAGCACGATGGAAATTGGCAGCAGTGCGAACGATGGTTGTGATGGATTATTGGAAGTGCTCAGTGGGGCCGACCTGCTGGCGAACAATCTCAATCTGGCGACGACGACTTCCACTGCAACGGGCACGATCAACGTTACGGGCGCGGGTTCGACGCTGCTGCAAAGCGGCGCGTCGACGCTCACGGTCGGCAGCGCCACGGGCGGCGCGGGGACGATCAACGTCAACACCGGCGGCACGTTCACCAGTGGCACCGGTCTCGTCACTGTCAATGCCACGGGCACGATCAATCGCACGGACACGGGCATCTTCAACGTCACGGGCAATCTGCTGCTCAACGGCGGGAAATTCATCACCCCTGGCGGCACCTTCAGCCGCGGCGCCGGCCAAGCGCTCACCCTGCAAAGCACCGGCCTCTTCGACGGCACCGGCGCCATCGGTGCCCCGCCGACTATCAGTTCACCGGGCGGGACGGGCGGACCCGGCGGGAGCCTCACCGTCAACGGCGGCACCGTGACGCTCGGCGACCAAGCTTCCCTGTCCCTTGTCGGAGGCAATGGGGGATCAGCTTCCGTAGTCTCCCAAAGTGGCGGCGGGAACGGCGGTGCTGGAGGAACTCTTCAAATCAATAGCGGCTCACTGCTGATGAACGGGGACTCCATGATTCGCCTAAACGGCGGTAGCGGCGGTTTTTCATTTTTTGAATCTGGCGGCAACGGCGGTGTAGGAGGCATCTTGTCCGTCTCGGGGGGCTCGTTTTCCATGCATGGCGGGAAAGTCTCTCTTGCCGGTGGATCGGGTGGAATTGGAAGTCCTTCCGGCAGCGCTAACGCGGCCGGTTCCCTGAACGTGTCCGGCGGCACGTTTGACATGACCGCCGGGCAGATCACGGCCGATACATCGATCACGCCCGCGACGCCGGCGGCGCTCGTGAAGGCGGCGATGAACGTTTCCGGCGGCACGGTCAACCTGAACAATGACTTCACCAATCACCTGGGCACGTTGAACGTGACCAGTTCGGGCCTCTTCACCGGTGCGGGCGCGAACGGAGCTAATGGCGTCGGCACGAGTAGTCCGGGCGGGTCAGGTGCCGCTGGGCGATCGGTCACCAGTTCGGGAACGATCTCGCTCGCGAATAGCGGACAGTTGAATCTCAAGGGTGGCAACGGTGGCAACGGCACTAGCTCCTCAGGCGCAGGCGGCGCCGGGGGGGCAGCCGGAAGCCTCACGGCGATCGGCGGAACGATTTCGGCCACCGACACCAGCAGCATCAACCTTGCCGGCGGCAATGGTGGCGCTGGGGGTTCATCGGGGGCGGGCGGCGCGGGCGGCAGTGGTAGCGCGTTCAATGGCACCGACGTTTCACTCTCACTCTCTGGTTCGGCCGTGATGAATCTCTCCGGCGGCTCGGGAGCAAACTCCTCCGGTAGCCTTGGAGGAGCGGCGGGATCGGCTGGTTCCATGCAGCTCGGCGGCGCATCGTCGATCACACTCGCCGGTGGGGCGACGATCAATCTCAATGGCGGTGGGGGTGGGAATTCAAGCATCAGCGGATCGCCCGGCGTCAGAGCAGGTGCCCCTGGCGGTTCGTTGACGACGACCGCTGGCACGATTTCACTTAACACCACTTCGAACCTGAACCTCAACGGCGGTGCGGGGGGCAGCGGTTCAGGCGGTGGTGCCGGCGGCAATGGCGGAACACTGACGTTGGCCACGGGAATTTCGCTCGCTGATTCCGCGGTAGTCAATCTCAGCGGCGGCGTCGGGGCTGGCAGCGGCGACAGCAATCCGTCGGGAGCTGGCGGTGTGGGAGGTACGGTCAACATCAACGGAGGAACGACTTCGATTACCTCGCAACTCAATGGTAAAGGTGGAACTGGTGGAAGCGGAGTGAGCAACGCTGCGCCGGGCGGATTCGGCGGAACGCTGAATATCAACGGGGGTACGAATTCGATCGGGTTGACGGCAGTCGTGAATTTTGCGGGCGGGGCGGGCGGTTCAGTTGGCGCGACGGCGCCCGGTGGTCGCGGGGGAACACTCAATGTTTCAGGCGGAAGCACTACCGTTGCCGATTCCGCGCAGCTCTCATTTGCTGGGGGCGCGGGCGGGTCCAACGGTAATTCAAATGGCGGCGTGGGCGGAGCCGGCGGATCGGCAGCAGTTTCCGCGGGCACGTTTACGCTGACCAATTCCTCCGTGCTGAACCTCAGCGGCGGATCAGGAGGAAATGGTAGCTTCGGAAACTTCACCAACGGCGGCACGGGTGGCGCTGGCGGGACTGCGACCGTAAGCGGTGGCACGCTGACGTTGAACGGTGGAAAGGTACTGCTTTCGGGCGGAACTGGTGGGACCGGCTTTTCCAATGGCGCCAACGGCGCCGCGGGGCAACTTAACGTCGCGGGCGGGACTTTCAACTTCTCGGCGGGTCAGGTGACCGGCAACACGGCGATTGTGCCATCCGCACCGATTGCGCTCGTGGGGGCCAAGATGAACGTCTCGACCGGTACGCTTAACACGACGGCCGGCGAGTTCGGCATCACCAACAGCGCGACGTTCAATCTCTCGGGTGGGGTGATGAACGCGACCACGGTCACGCTCAACGGCAGTACGTTTGGTTTCACCGGCGGTACGCTGCACGCGACCACGTTCAACGGCAACCTTACGAACGCCGGCGGCACGCTCGCGCCCGGGGTTTCGCCCGTAACGCTCGCGGTAAATGGCAACTACACGCAAACTGCCGGGGCGCTCGAAATCGAACTCGCCGGCACTGGCGCCGGGCAGTTCGACAAGCTGGCGGTCACCGGCACGGCCACGCTTGGCGCCGCTCTCAATGTTTCGATCATCAACAGCTTCGTGCCGCAGGCGGGCAACTCGTTCGACATCCTCGATTGGGGCACGCGCAGCGGCACATTTGCGAACATCAATCTTCCTGGCGGCGGTCTCACCTGGAACACGAGCCAGCTTTACACGACCGGTACACTCTCGGTGGGCGGCGTCGTGGGCGACTACAACCTGAACGGCACGGTTGACGCGGCGGACTATGTGGTGTGGCGGAATACGCTGGGTCAATCCGGCACGGGCCTCGCCGCCGATGGCGATTTCAACGGCGTTATTGATGCCGGTGACCTCGCGGTGCTCCGCGCGCACTTCGGCCAAACGATTCTTATCGGCTCGGCGACGGCGGCGAATGCGGCGGTGCCGGAACCTACTGCCCTGCTCATGGCGCTGGCTGGTCTAATGGTATTTGGTTCTCGGCGACAGATGCGAGGGGAAGAAGCGCAGCATCGGTCTTAGAGCGTCCGTCGAACAATTGATGCTGAAATTTCAGTCTCTCAGTACGATTCGAGGGCACCGACAGGCGACGACTACGGATTCTTCCCGTCCTCAGCTGGCGTTTTGGTCGACGACTGGTTTTCAACATGTTGAAGACGGCAGGCAAGTTCGAGGCTGTGTTGAGCGTCGGGGTAATCGGGGCGCAGCGCGACGGCGGCGCGGAAGTGGTCGATCGCTTCCGCAAGCCGGCCGGATTTGGCCAGTACCAGTGCCAGGTTGTAGTGCGCCTCGAACACGTTCGGATCGAGCTCTATTGCCCGCTGGTAATATTGGATGGCGATAGACGAGTCGCCGAGGTCGCGGAGCGTGTTGGCCAGGTTGTAATAGGGCATCGCGGCGTGGGGATCGAGTTCAATCGCCGCCCGGTAGTGCTCGATCGCCGTGGGAAGTTGCTTCAACTGCACCAGCGCGTTGCCCCAATTCAATTGGGCCTCGGCGTAATCCGGCTGAATCGCCAAGGCTCGTTGGTATTGCTCGATCGCCTGTTGAAATTGCCCATTTTTCGCCTGATGCATCCCCAAGTTCAGCAGCGCCTCTGGATATTCTGGGCGGAGGCGCAAGGCCTCGCGGAAATGGGGTTCCGCTTCCTGGTCGCGGTTGTGTGAGGCGAAGTAGGCGCCGAGGTTGTTGTGGGCCATCCAACATTCGGGATTGCGCGCAAGGGTCGTCTGATACAACGCGATCACGTTCCCATACATGGCGCTTTGCAGCATCGTGAGAGTTGCTAGACCTAGGACGACGACAGCGGCGGCGAACTCGCCAAGCCGCTCCCGCGTTCCGCTCAGGCGTTGCCCGGCCAGCGTGAGCCAAGCTGCAACCGGCACGATAATGCCGAGGCCCGCCAGGTATTGAAAATGGTCGGCCACGAACGAAAACAGAAACGGGTAGACGTTGAGAAACCCCAAGGCGGGAAGAAGTGTGCCGACGAAAAATAGCCATCCTGCTAAGGGCGACCGATAATGGTGACGAATCGCCCACAGGGCGACGGTGACGACCACGGCGGCGCCTGGGAATATCCACTGCCACCACGCCGCGGCATCCAGTTTCCAGCGGGGGTAGATGAACACCAAGGTGAACAGCCAAACCAACTTGCCCAAGTAGAACCAAACCGCTCGGCCGGCGACCAGGAATCGCTCTGCCACGGTCAGGCTGAAGGCCGCTCCTTCGGCACCGATGAATTTGCGCTCCATCCAAGCAGTGAGCAGGCCGAAAGCCGCGCCGACGATAAAGAAGGCGAGCAGCGGACGTATATCGTGCCAAGAGATTTTCCCACGTTGCCACCAGACGATAACAAGAATCGCCGCCGGCAGCGACGCGATCACGGTCTTGGTGAGGAGCCCACAAATAAAAAGCGCAAGCGAGAGCACATACCAGCGGGAACAGAGCTTGTTAGTTGCAGCTTTCTCATCTCGATCGCGTTCGTACCGCAGATAAGCCCATAAGCTGCTCAGATAGAAGATCGCCGATAGCGTGTTCTTTTGCTCGGCGATCCAGGCGACGGACTCGACTTCAATCGGATGGACGGTGAAGATCGTAGCGGCGAATAGCGCTCCGGGAATCCTTAATTGTGACAGGATGAGGTACGCGAGGAAGGCCGCCAACGAATGTTGGGCGACGTTCACAAGGTGGTATCCGAGCGTGCTGTCGCCCCAAATTCTGTGCTCCAACCAAAACGCGCTGTGTAGTAGCGGATAGTACTGTTGCGTGGCGCCGAGTTCGAACCAGATTCGATGGAGCCCCGTAAGCGATTGCAGTTCCGGCCTCGTGACATGGGCTTCATCATCCCAGATCAATCCACCACGGAGCGCCGGTAGATAAGCAATGAATGCTAACGCCGCAAATAGCAGGAATGCGAGTAATGGGCGCGGACCCGGCGACGATAACGTTGGGCGAGAAGCCACCGTGGCGACTTCTGCCGATCGAGAATTGGCGTCGCATAGAGATTCACGCTTCCTGCTTTCGGTCATGCGAACAGTATAGTGTTCGGCCGCGAAAATGGAGCGCCAAATCCAACCGGGGACTTCCGCCCCCGGCTGAAATGGGGCTTGCGTTGCGTTTCGCAATCACTGGAATTTTAGCAGCGGCGTTGTCGGCAGGTTGCACCAATTGTGAGCAGGCCTAGCGACAGCAATACAAAGCTTGTCGGTTCGGGAACGAGTTCGGCGAAGTAATAGCCGACGCCGTCGCCGATGGTGTTGAGCGGTGGCAGGTCGCCGTAGACGATGATCTTTTGCGTGCCCGTGGGGATGCTTCGCCAGAACGCGGCATCGGTGTGGGTGCCGATACCGCCATTGATCGTGCCGCCAAAGGTGATGTCGCCATTGGCGTTCATGACGAGCGAGTGCCGCCCCTGCACTTGAGTTTGATTGTCCTGATTGCCCATGTAGCTGAGCATCGATGGATTCGTGAGCGTGTTCGCGATGACTAGTTGGACGCGATATACGGGATTGCCGCCGACCGGTGCCGTGACTTCATCGGTCGTGTTCCACATGCCAAAAACGGTGTTTGGCGTGATGGCGTACCCCTGCAAATTGAACTCAACCTGCGACGTGTGGTTGTAAACGGTTTGGGCAAGATGGCCCTGCACCAAACCGGTGCCAGGGAACAAGTTCGTGAACTGGCTGGGGTTGAAGCCGACAATGAAGTTCTGGTTATCGGCCGTACCGGCACCGCCGGGCGAAAAGCTGTGGCTAACCGTGATAACACCGTTTGTGCCCGTGAACTGGGCGAACGTTGCGTTGCCGGTGCCGGAGAAATTTGTGAGCGGCAGGAACTGATATCCGGGGTAAATTGCGGCCTGAGAATACGACTCCATTGCTAACAGTACGATGGCGGTCGCAACGGCAAATCGCGTCAGTGAATGCAGGATTGCACGAAAAGTGGATTGGCAATGTGATGGGAAACAAGTGGAAGACATGCGAGGATCTCCTAATAGGGATGGGGAAATTTCGAGAAAAATCACAGCGATACCCTAGCGGTCAATTCACTCGCGGTTGTCTCCTATTCCTAGCGGTTCGAGGTACAAAAGAGGGCCGAAATCGAATTCCGATTCAAGGCAATGGCAAACGAAAAAGGCGTTGCAACAATTCCTCCCATCTGAGGAAGTTGCAACGCCTTTTGGGTCAAGTCATTATTACCGGGCAAGGGCCGGTGTTTGGATCCAGCGATAACGGGAACAAGGTAGCTACCCCTTGTTTGTAGCGGCCGCAATCTTAAATGCAAGTACAATTGTGAAAAATATTTGAAATTAGGTTCAACGGGAGATTTGCACGTGGTTTTTGCTGAGAACTTGGAACGAACGGTCGCGCGATTACTGATCGTATTGGGGATTGTGGCCGTAACTTTGTCGATTAGCGCCGTTGAATGCCAATATGCCGCAGCGGCCGAGGGACAAAAGCCGCTCGTTGCGTACGTCGGCACGTACAGTGCGCCGTTGCGAGACGCGTTGCCGACGCAGGTCGATTTGCCGCCGGGCAACGGTCGTGGCATTCATCGGTTCTTGGTCGATCGCGAAACGGGCGGGCTCAAGCCGCTCGGCGTTCTTGAGATGGGGAACAGCCCAAGTTGCTTGGCGGTGAACGCGGCCGGTGATCGGATGTACTCGGTGAACGAGACGGATCGAGTTGGTGGCAATAAGGAGGGCACCGTAAGCGCATTTGCCATCGATCGCAGCGATGGCAATCTTACGCTACTCAACTCGGTGAAATCGGGCGGCGAAGGGCCGACGTATGTGAGTATTCACCCCAGAGGGAAGTTCCTGCTGGTGGCCAACTACCACGGCGGCTCGGTGGCCGTGTTTCCGATTCAAGCAGATGGACGATTGGGCGAAGCGTCGGACATCAAGAAAGATGTCGGCAAGATTGGCCCAACGCGTGCGCAGAACGCGCCGCCGGGAAGTTTTGCGATTAGCGGACACGATCGTGCCCATGCCCACTTGATACAAAGTGACGCAGCCGGGAAGTTCGTGCTGCATGTGGATTTGGCGCTCGATAAGCTCTTCGTTTCGAAGTTCGATGCCCAGCGCGGCAAGCTAATGCCGGGTGAATACCCGGAAGTTTCATTGCCGCCCGGCGACGGACCGCGGCATTTTCACTTTCATCCCAATGGACGGTGGCTATATTCGGTGCAAGAAGAAGGCTCGACGATCGTGCTGTTCGATTATGACGCCGCAACTGGGCGGCTCACCGCGCGGCAGACGATTTCGACTTTGCCGCGCGGGTTTGCTGGCAGCAACTTCTGTTCGGAAATACTCGTTTCTGCCGATGGGCGGTTTGTGTACGCCGGAAATCGGCTGCACGATAGTATCGGCGTCTTTTCTGTTGGGGCAAATGGTGACCTGAAGTGGGTCGAGGATGTTTGGACGCGCGGGAATTATCCGCGCAGCTTTACGTTCGATCCCACCGGTCGATTCTTGTACTGCTGCAATCAGCGCGCCGATAACGTCACGGTATTTCGAGTTGATCGGCCGTCCGGACGGCTTGAATTCACGGGGCAATTTGTGCCCGTGGGAAATCCGTCGGCGATCGTGTTTTTGGATTTGGCGGCAGGGAAGTAATCAACGTTACCTGCTGGGAGCTAACTGCTATTAATGGTCACCAAAACAATTAATCACTGCGTCCCATTCAACACTATTTTTGGCCGCAGTTCGTATTTGCGGAAGAACTCGACGACCAGCTTTGGTGCCGCTGGCGGCAACATGTGACCGCCAGGATGGACGAGGGTTTCGACCGGCGTGCCCTCTTTTGATTTGTACAACACGGTGCCGTCGTTACCGGATTCGCCGTCGTTTGACGCGTGGTTGACCTTCTGTGCAAACGCAATCGACCGCTCGGCATTGGCCAGCGAAACAAGCGGATCTTTCTGACCGGATACGATGAAGACTGGCTTAGGTACCGTAATTCTCAGTGTTGGACGCGGCAGGCTACCACAAGGTGCCAGGGCGGCAAATATATTTGGCCGCTCCGCCCATAGCAAATAAGTAAAGACGCCGCCATTGGAAAAGCCAGTGGCATAGATGCGGCGGTCGTCAATCTTGTACTTTTTGCGAATGGTTGCCAAGACGAGGTCGAAGAATTTGACATCGCGGTTACCCAGTTCGCCTGGGTCGCGTTGCCAGCCAGGGAGTTTGCCCTCCGGGTCGACCATCGTGGCGGTGGGGACGCCCTGCATATAAACGACGATTGCCTCGGGCCAGGCGGTCTGGAAGCTCGCGTTCCTGGCAAAGTGGCGTGAATTGCCGCCATGGCCGTGAAAGGCAAACACGACGGGGGAGACGTCCGACTTCGGTGCGTCAGCGGGCGTGAATACGAGGGCGCTGCGTTCGACGCCGTCCATGGTCCAGGTCAGCGTTTCCGAAGCAGCTGTGACTGAATTACTTACCGCGAGTGCTAGAAGCAATAGAAGGGTGCCGCTAAATAGTCGTCCCTGAAAAATACGCTTCGGTCGGGGTGATCGTGATTTTGGGGTTCCCACGGGCACGGGTTCAAGCACATCGAGACGAGATTGTGGTGTGACTTGAGTGACAATCGTAGCAGTGAGCCGGCACCAGAGCCAGAAAATGGGCGCAAGCACAATCCACCGCAACAGCTTGCGGAGGTTGTAGCCGGCGGCG